>CAVZNB010000030.1:0-96335 GCA_963776535.1 uncultured Acidobacteriaceae bacterium
GCGGCATCGTAAGCATGGTGAAGAGGGCGCATTTCCCCCGTTACTACGCGGGTGACCAGATCAAGGCACACGTCCTTTATCTCGATTACCGCATGGGACGCCGCAACTGAATCCACCGTTCACCTCCGGGAACTGCGGGCGGGATCGGCGACGCCGATGCAGAAAGAAACAGCCCTTGTGTAGCGAGGACCGCGAGAAAAATAGTACGCCTTGCAGTCGTTGTCATTTAATTGCAGGATTCCGTCGAGAAGCGAATATCGTCCAGGATGATGACGACGGTTTGGGCGTTTCCTGCCTTGGCGACAACTGCGGTGAATGGGCTAACCGTATTTGAAAGATCGCGGCCATTCAGCGAGAGACAGTAATCCTGAAACTGGCCAGTCAGCTGCACCGTCAGTCCAGCCACCGCATACGATGCCCGGTTTGTCGAGTATTTTGGAGCGACATTGCCCCCCGACTTAAACTGAACCTTGGGAAATAACCCAGCTGTATCCGGGATCCCTTTGGCGTAAACGCGCAGGGAGCGGAAACTGCCTCCGCTGAAATCGGCGCCAGGGCTTTGGCCCCAGTTGTCGCTTCCGTCGATGACCCGTTGCCATGCAAAGGCGGCCCACCCAACTTTTCCATCCGCGGGTTTGTACTCGATCTTGATGCACGAAGGCGAGCCGCGCCCTCGCGCAGGCGATCTTCCTGGTATTTCAGAACTGCCGAAGCATCGACATCCACGGTAAGTCTGTTCCCGAGCAGTCTGGACACATGCCCCAACGCATATTTGGCAAAACGGGGCGCACGGTTGCGCAGCCGATAGCCGACCAGGTATTCGTCAACAATCTCCTTGAGCGGCCGGATGCGCTGCTCTCGGACATTGCTGAGGTTGTGAAACCCTTCTTCCAGTTCCCGCCGCCGCTGTTTTTCGGCTTCCTTGGCGACGGTCTTCGATCGCGACCTGGACGACTCTTTGATCTCCCGGCCCGCGAAATAGAACTTGAACCACCAGACTTTCCCTCTCTGAAAAACACTCATCGCCTGCTCCTCTCATCGGTGTTTCGGCCTCCGGCGCGCCAGGCGCCGAACGCGAAATGAACAATGAAGCAGGAGAGAGACTCGCGCAAATTTCGAGCCGTGAGACCCGTCGGTTGGAGGGAGGATTCTTGCGCCCGGGAAACCACGCAACTTTGAGAATTGTTGCTACCGAATGCGCAGCATTTTGAAGTCGGGTAGGTACAAAAATGGGTACAATCGACCCTTTTGCGCCGTTTCCAGCTCGCTTTCGGATGCTCTAAGTTGTTGATTTTATTTGGTGGACGCGGTAGGAATCGAACCTACAACCTGTCGGTTAAGAGCCGAATGCTCTGCCAGTTGAGCTACGCGTCCAGAGAATCACTGTTGCCGTTCCGCGCAGGCTGTTGCGGACGGCTGGTGCAGGCAGAAAATGCATGCTGCCCCTTGAAGAATATAGCACAAACTTGGGTAGACTCCAATGCGGCGGACAAAACCGAAACTCCATCCCAGGAACATTTCAACATGAGCAAAACCGGCTCGTAGACGGGGAAAGGACGCTGCTCAGAAACTGAAGGTAAACCCACCGCTTAAGCCGCGCTGGTTCTGGGCGAATACCAGCACCGAGCCGTCGCTCAAAATGTAGGGCTGGTAACCCTGCGCCAGCAGGTTGCGCAGATTGAACAATGCCTCAAAGCCCCCTGCTCCGTCCCGGCGCAGGTGAATGGGCTGGCGAAGATGGAGGTTGAGATAGGGCTCGGCAGCAGTCCGGCGCGAATGAGGCGACGGGAGTGACAGTCGATTCCGGCTGCCAGCGGTAGCTTGCCCGCCAGCGGGTCCCGCTGCCTTCAATGGTGCCGGACAGCGAAAGTGAGTACATCTGCGCGCGGCGGGGATGGGCTGATCCAAGCAGTTGAACCAGGCCGCCGGGTTGGCCCGAAGAGGCCGTCAGCACCAGTGCGTCACCATTGGCGTAGCTCACCTCACGCGGTTGCCCGCCGGGCAGCCTGTGCTCTGCTGTTGCCTGAAATCCGGCTGTGGAGAACCCGGGTCCGGCGGCCCGTACCAGCCCGCTCTCGGGGTCCATCAGCAGCTGCGCTGTGCTTTGAGCTCCCATCAGATTGGCAGCGGACGACCGGCTCATCGCCTCCATGACCGGGTTATCGATCGTGTCCGCGTAGACCACGAAAGCAGCCCCCGGATTGTCGGTGCGCCGCTCCCAGCCAATCTCCTGGTGCAGGCCATGTTCCAGCGCCAACTGTCCGTTGCGCATGGAAACTGCGGGCAGCCAGGCCTGAGCCTCGGTGTCGTCAATATCGGGTGAAGCGGGCAGAGCGGTTGCCAGGCGATAGCGAACTGTGGAATCGCCGTCGCGCCAGGTACGGTGGCAAATGGCAGCGCCGCTGCAATCGTGTTTGGCGACCTCTGGGCGAAGCGCGCCAGCACCTGCTCGGAGCCGGCCTCGGCCTCGAATTCATCGCCCAGGTGAATCGTCTCCCAGGACGCGGACCGCGGCTTCGTCCAGCCCCTCGCTCTCGAGCTATCGATCTCAGGATGAATGGCGACGGCCGCCACCGATTGCACCGAGCCGGCAAAGCCCAGATCCTGGCGGAAGCCGAGCATGGATTCCATGCCGGCATCGGTGTCCGGGGCGAAATCCACGCGGGCCAGCAACTCGCGGCTGTCGGAGGGCGTCTCTTCCACGGCTGCGGAGATGCGCTCGCCGCTCTCGCCAAAGGTTCCCTCCTGCCCGGTGGCCATCAGGCGCGCCTTCAGCTTGGGCGACGCCTGCCGGAGCCGTCGGAGACCACCACCAGCGGACCGTCTTCAAGCCAGCGCAGCAGCGGCCGGTTGGCGGCGGAGCGCAGCGTCCACTCCCAGTCGTCCTTCTGGCGCGTTGCCGCGGCGCGCGGTTCTGCCGGCAGCCACTGCATCACTTCGTAGAGCGTGTTCAGGGTGAGGTTGACGACGGTGCTGGTGCGGACGCGGACATTTTCGCGCAGCGAGGGCAGGAACGAGGCGCCCATGGCCTTGACCGCATAGCGGCCGGGCAATACGGAGGCAATCGCGAAGTGGCCGTTGCTGTTGGTGTAGACGCTGGCGATGACGCTCAGGTCGGGGCGCAGCAACTGCAACCTCGGCGCCAATCTGCGGCACGCCGGCCGAGTCGCGCACCACGCCCGAGACCGATCCCGGGGCGGCTCCGTAGACCGGAGCGCTCCCAGAGCACGATCAGCGCTGACAACAGAAGCGAGATGGAGCCTGCGCATCATCACTATTCGGTGACCTGGCGGCGTCCCTGGCAATCTCTTGCAAATTGAACCCGCGCCGGTTCCCGAATCTTGAGTCCGGTGACCCTGCTGCGCGGGATACATACTATTCCACGACAAAAGGTGCCGATTGCGCAATCTCTTGTTTCGAAATTGCGTCATTTACTTTGATCGTCACCTTGTATTTTCCCGGCTGCAAGGCCAGCCATGGGCAGCGTTTTCTCCACAGTCAACTGGTCGCTGTGCGCGCCCAAGTCCTTTGACTCCAGCTGTTTCTCAAAGAATCACCGTCATTCGTAGCAGTATCGATAATCTGGTAGGTCACCGTGGCCTGATTGCTCTTGGTCGCCTCGTCGATGCCCAGGTTGTAGACCTGCATCCAGAAGTTCAGCTGCTGGCTGCGCTTGAAGCTGACCGGGGTGGCCGGGTTGGCGCTCACGCGCGGGACAAATATGCGTGTTGCCGATGACGAAATTGCCGTTGCCGATGTCGTGCGACGAGACCGGGTTCATCTCATCGGCCAGAATCAGCGACGAAGTGCCCAGCTTCTCGTCGTGATAGGTCGGGCACTTCAAGGCTGCGGCCGTAGATGCCCACGTGATCCGGGTTGTTCACATCCTTGATGGCGATATCCAGGCGGTAGAGGCCGGGCAGCAGCGGCAGGCCTTCCAGTAGACCGACTTGCGGTCCAGGCTCTTTTCCAGCAACTCGGCCGGCTGCTCCACTTCAACCGTATCTTCGAAGGTCTGCACCGTCTTGTGGGTGAGCGTGGTCACCTTGCCCAGGATGTTGACCACGCCCTTGGACACGCCATCCTTGGTCACAAAGGTGATGTCGCGATTCTTCATCTGCAGCGTGATCGGAACCAGAACCGTGCTGTCGGTCACCTTGACGAAGTCGGTGCGCACATCGAACGGGAAAGACCGGCCCGGTGAGCAACTTGTGCTCGGAGATGAAGTCGTCCAGATCCTTGAACTTGACCGGCGGCGGCGCAAAAAGCTTGGCTGCCAGCTCGATGCGGTCGAATTCCTTGGACTGTCTGTCGAAGACATCGGGCCCGTTGCCCAGGTTCTCAAGGCCGCCCTTGAAGCGGTCGGCCTTCTTGGCCTTGCCCATCTTCTTCCCACTGGGTCAGGCCGGCGCCGGGAACGTGCAGCAGCGCGTCCTTTTCGCCGCGGTCGATGGTGAAGTGGTAGTCGCCGCACTGGCAGGTATCGACAAACTCGAGGTCGATGTTCTCGCCGATGCCCTCGAGATAGCGGTAGTGCCAGACTTCAAAGGGGAAGGTCGAGGTCTCGCCGCCGCCCTCATCCATGGGCCGCTCGTAGGTGCCGCCGGAGGGGTGGGAATCGATCGAGTCCGGCTTGCCGAAGGAGATATAGATGTGGCCGCGGTCGGTCTTCCAGCCCGGCTTGCCGGCGGCAAAGTGCTCATTGGCATAGGCGATGCGCCGGTAGTGCTCTTCGCGGAACTCGTTCTCCGGCGAATCGGGATTGGGATTGCGCCGCAGCCAGAACTGCTCGATGAAGGCGTCGCGCTCTTCGTCGTTGCTCAGGTTCTTGAAGGCCTTGCGCTCTTCGTCGGTGATGATGTAGGCCACATCCTGATTCAGCCAGGTCTTGTAGGCGCCCTTCAACTCCTGCCGGACGGCCTTTTGAGCTGCGAACTTCTCCTTGTCGGAGCGCTCGCGCTTGAGCGGGTCCGGTTCCTGATCCTGGCCGGCGGCTGCTGGCTGAGCCTGCTGTCCGGCAGTTGCCGGTGTGGCCGCACTGCTGGGCGCGAAGCCCGCAGAGCGGGGATGAAAACCAGGCCGCAACCCAGTGCGACAAACAGAAACGATACGACTGTTGAACATCATTGCCTTCAAAACTCCTGCGATTCTCTTATTCTACGGGTCCCGATAGGGCTGAGCAAGAATCACGTAGGAGTCGTCTGCCGGTTGGACGGCCAGTCGGTCCGAACGTCACCAGGATTCCGCCCACCCGCCGGAAAAGCCACCCGCCCTGGCAAACAGGATTTGAGACCTGTTGGGCTGTTCAGCCGTCCAAAAAACAAGCGCAATTCTTTTGAGACGCCCTCCGGTGCTGCTGCGTACCTTTTTCGAAGCGCATTGGCCATGTGGACCGAGTCTTTCGTGCTGCGTTTGATTCGCTCGGCCGCCTCTCGCGGAAGGCGAATTGTTTCAATTTTGATTGCCGAATTGGCCCCGCCGGGAACCGTGCCGGACAGGAATTGCGTACACTGAAACTGGAGAACCCGGAGCACGAACCGCACATGAAAAAGATCCTTTTGATTGTTCTCGCCGTAGTGGTAGCTGCCGGACTGGTGGCCTTCTTCATCTGGCAGGCAGCAGTCCGGCTACACCAAGGTTCTGACCGCCAAGATCGTCAACGCCAGGATCTGGCCACGGTCGTCAGCGGCACCGGCCAGATCAAGCCCAAGACCTATGTCAACCTGGGCGCCACCGCCATGGGCCGCATCACCCACCTCTACGTCAAGGAGGGTGACACGGTGAAGAAGGGCGAGACCGTGGCCACCATCGAGAACGTGCAGCAGGAGGCCAGCGTCGACGGCCAGCAGGCCGCCATCGCCGCCGCCAAGACCGACATCGCCTCCTATGTTGCCGCGGAAAAGACCGCCGAGGCCAACGTCGAGCACGCCAAGGCCGACCTGGAGCAGAAGAAGCTGGACTGGGATCGCGCCCAGGCTCTTTACAAGGACGGCATCATGGCCAAGCAGGACTACGACGCCAAGAAGGCCGCCTACGACCTCGACGTGGCCTCCGTGGCCCAGGCCGTCGCCGCAGCTCAACCAGGCCAAGGCGCAGACCGATTCCGCGCGCGGCCACCTGCAAACCGCAGGTCGCCAACCTGCGCGCCAACCAGAACATGCTCGACCTGACCATCGCCATCGCGCCCTTTGACGGCATCGTGACCAACGAGCCCGTCCGCGAGGGCGAGACGGTGGTCGAAGGCATCCAGAACACCGAAGGCTCCACCTCATGACCCTGGCCGACATGAGCGTCATCACCGCCGAGGTCAAGGTGGACGAGACCGACATCGTCAACATCCAGATCGGCCAGCCCGCCGACGTCACCGTCGACGCGCTGCCCGGCAAGGTCTTCAAGGGCCACGTCACCCTGGTCGGCGATCAGGCCCTGCTGCGCTCCACCGGCGTGGCCACCTCGCAGTCCACCACCGGCACCGAGGAGGCCAAGGACTTCAAGGTCGTTGTCACGCTCGACAACCCCTCCAACGAACTGCGCCCCGGCCTCTCCACCACCGCCAAGATCACCACCGCGCACAAGTCCGACGTGCTCTCGCTGCCCATCCAGGCGCTCACCATGCACAACCCGGACGACGACAAGCCCAAGGGCGGCGTGCAGGCCGCATCCACCTCCATCCGCCTGCCAAGAGCACACCCATGCAGGGCGTCTATGTGGTGGACAAGGACAAGAGCGGCAAGCTGCGCGCCAAGTTCGTCCCCGTCACCACCGGCATCACCGGGGCCACCGACATCGAAGTGCTCTCCGGGCTCAACCGAAGGCCAGGAGATCGTCACCGGCCCCTACAAGACGCTGCGCGTCCTCAAAGAGCAGCGCGCTGGTCAAGCGAGACACCGCCAAGCCGGTTGTGCCGGCCGCGAGCTCCTCCTCGTAATTCCGCTTCTGTACATCGAACGAACCCTTCTTGCGCGGGCTTCGTCAATCATTGCAAGGTTCACTCCCGGATCGGCAATCGCACACGATCGACCGGGCAAAGGATGAGATTCGGATGGCTCTGGAAAGCATCGACAGCGAAACCAGCAACCACGCGGCGGCCGGCCAACAAGGCGACATGATCGTCGTCGAGGACCTGTGGCGCACCTACGACATGGGCTCGGAGCAGCAGGTGCAGGCGCTGCGCGGCGTCTCCCTGCGCATCAAGCACAACGAGTATGTGGCCATCATGGGCCCCTCCGGCTCCGGCAAGTCCACGCTGATGAACCTGATCGGCTGCCTCGACACGCCCTCCAAGGGCAAGCTACTGGCTCAACGGCCAGCTGGTCAGCGAGCTGGACGACGACCAGCTGGCCCGCATCCGCAACAAGGAGATCGGCTTCGTCTTCCAGACCTTCAACCTGCTGGCCCGCGCCACCTCCCTGCACAACGTCGAGCTGCCGCTGATCTACAACGGCACCCCCGCGGCCGCGCGCATCGAGCGCGCCAAGGAATCGCTCGCCAACGTCGGCCTCGAGATCGCGCATGAACCACAAGCCCAACGAGCTCTCCGGCGGCCAGCGCCAGCGCGTCGCCATCGCCCGCGCCCTGGTCAACCGCCCCTCCATCATCCTGGCCGACGAGCCCACCGGCAACCTCGACTCCAAGACCGGCCTCGAGATCATGGCCCTCTTCGACACGCTGCACGCCAACGGCAACACCATCGTGCTGGTCACCCACGAGCCGGACATCGCCGAATACGCCCATCGCGTCGTGCATATCCGCGACGGCCAGATCTACTCCGACGAGCCCTCCAAGCGCTTCCGCTGAAGCATGCCGTCCATGCCAATCCGCGAACGAATCCAAGCACCTCCGCAATCCTCGCAACCCCGCCCGAACCGGAAAGACGCCTCAGTCTTTCCGGTTCATGTTTTTCTCGCCATCGCCGATGAAACCTCTGTTGGCCTCGACATTGCTCGTTTGGGCCATGGAGGCGAGGCACGTTGAGAGCCATGCACAGCGCCGCTCAGTTCCAGCCCATGCCCCAGCCTTCCGCCTCCGGCCTGACCCTGGTAGAAGTGGACTCGCCTCCGCAAGCGCAGATCGTCGGGCGTCAGCGCCGCCTGGCGCAAGCTGCTCATGCAGGCGGAGATGGCCGCGCCCCATGTGCAGGTGGCCGCCATCGAAGGCGAACACGGCGCCGGCAAGCAGACCCTGGCCCGCTATCTCTTCAGCCGCTCCCCGCTCGCCGGCGCCAGCTTTCAGCGCCGCGACGCCCGCGAGTGGCTGGTCACCGACGCCGATCCCGCCACCCTCGCCGGCTTCACCTATCTCGATCGCGTGGACCTGCTCGCCCCTCCCGGCCAGGGCCTGCTGCTCGGCGTTCTCAAAGCCCTCCAGGACCGCCCGCCGGGCCGCTCCGTCCTGCTCGCCTCCTCGCAGACCTCGCTGCGCCAGATGGCCGCTCAGGGCCTCTTGCTGCCCGACCTGGCCTTCCGCCTCACCGCCGTCCGCTTTGCCATTCCCCCGCTGCGCCAGCGCCGCGAAGACATCGCCGCCGCTCGCCCAGTCCCTGCTCGACCGCATCTGCACCCGCTATCAGCAGCGCCCCGTCATCCTCGGCCCCGGCACGCTCGCCCGCCTCCTGCAGCACAACTGGCCGGGAAACGTCCGCGAGCTGGCCGCCGTCCTCGAAACCGCGCTGCTCGAAGCCGTCAACGGCGTCATCCGCCCCGACGACCTCGCCCTGCCCACCGGCCTGGAAACCTCGCAGCCCGAGTCAGCAGCCCGCCACGCACTCCCGACAGCCTCAATCTCGACGCCGTCATCCAGCATCACGTCCAGTACGTCCTCGACCTCAACCGCGGCAACAAGCTCCGCGCCGCCCGCCAGCTCGGCATCAGCCGCTCCACCCTCTACCGCATCCTCGGCAACGAGACCATCCTCGCGCACTGATCCCACCCTCTCTCTCCGTATCCCTCATCCAAAATCAAAGGGCATCCATTTCAGGATGCCCTTTGCCATGCAAGTCCGGTTTCCCCCACCTCGCGTGCTCAAGCCTTCTTCTTTTTCGAAACAAGGCGCGCCGCACGGCGCCCCACGCGGCGCACCGCCTGGATCTTCTTCTTGGCCGCCTTCTGCGCGGCAGTCACCTTGCTCCCGTATACCTGGTGCCCCTTGCCGTTCTTTTCATACTGGAAATACCCCCCGGGTCTTACTCCGAAGGCCGCCAGCGGAAGCTTCAGGTAGTTCGTCTTCCCGCTCCCGCCCGACAAGCCGAAGTACTTCTTGCCGACAAAGTTTGAGACCTCCACCTTGTCAATCGAGTAGGTATCGCCTTGCACCGGATCGCAGACTTCCAGGTCGTGGTAGACCGGCCCCGTCACGCCCTTCGGCGCCGGCCCCGTCACGGTCATCGAGGCATCGGGGTCGCCCAGCAGTTCCAGTGTTTCGTGTGAAAGCGTGACCGTCCACGCCTCCTTGCATTGCGCGCAAATATCCAGGTAGACAAATCCGTAGGGAATGTTCTTGTTATTCGTGTCGTGGTAGCCCAGCGCACCCGTAACGCCCGTGGTGGGGTCTTCCGACGAGTCGCCAAGATAGATCACCGCGTCCGCATCCTTTTGAGTTGGCGCCTTCTTGCCCTTAAGAGGCAGGGCGATGGCCTTCACAGTCGCGCCTTTTTCCCATTCCGGCTCGAAATGCTCGGCAATCTGCTTCCCGATCGCTGCAACCGCTGCTTCAAAATCCTTTTGCGCAACTTGGGTCGATACGTTGGCAAGAGTCAATCTCATGTCTTTCCTCCAGATTTCACAGGAGTCTCACGGAGAGCGATCCCACGTCAACGAGATTTTCAGAAGCTCCGCCCAGCGCGGCAATTGCCGCTATCCTGAGCGCTGCGCCCCACTTCCATGCGCGATCAGGCAATTCAGCGTCATGCCGGAATCACTCGCGAATACATCGGCGCTTGTGAGCACGAATGGACGAAGTATCCAGTGATCCAGCCTTGATAAGCGCACGGTGATTTGGCGTCGAAGCGGATCGATAAGACAGACCTGGCAGCGCATCCGATGTAAATTGACACGCGGTCAGGAAGGCAAAATGGAGATTCAAATTAGGATTGCCTGGCGCGGAACCAGGCGGGCTGTGCGCCTCAAGAGTGTGACTTCCTGAGACGCGCAGGCCCTACCCGATTGGAACATTCGCGAACGGAACGGCCTTACCGGGGATTCTGTCTCGGTTGCCCGCCCTGATTCGTCGTGGGCCTCACATTCCGGTCGGCTGGAAGCGGCCGGCTGACCGCTGGCGTTGCGGGCCTTCCGTGATTCTGGGACGCGAGCTGTCCCTGAGCCGCGGCGTAGCTTTGCGCGTGCTGCACCTGCGTGCTCATGCGCGGAGCAATTGGCTCTCGCGCCGCAGCCGCTTCCGGTGGCCGAGGCTGAGCCTGAACGCCGCGCGGTCCGCCATTGAAGCTGGGGCGCGAAACATTTCTGCCCCCGTTTCCTGCGTTATAGCTGCCGCGGTTGCCTGCGTTATAGCTGTACACGTTGTGTACAACGCGCGTGTTCAGGTGGTTGTAGACCCTGTTGTAGGCGAAGTGGCCGCCATTCCAATAGCCGCCCTCGTAGCCGAAGCCGACGTAGCCAAACCCATAGTTGATGCCGCCATAGAATCCGATGTGCAAGCCCCAGTGGCCGGGATAGAAGCCATAGCGGCCACCGTAGAACCCCCAGTAGCCGGGCGTCCAGAGCGCACCCATATAGGGCGGCTCGACCCACGCGCCGGGCACCCAGAAATAGCCCTGCGGGCCCCAGGCCCAATAGCCGGGAGTCCAGATGTAGCCGTCGGCAGGCGGCGGAGGTTGATCGTAATCGGGCAGAGGCGGCGGAGGCTCGGTTGCAGTTTCCGTGGGCTGCTCAGCGTAGGTTGATCCATCAGGAGCCTGGCCCGGAGCGGCGTACTGGCCGGGCGGTGGCGGAGCTTGAGTGGTGTAAGACGGCCCGCTGGGGGCCAGGTTGACTGCGGCGGGGTCCTGACTCTGGTCCGGCGGGGCCTGGTCCTGCGCGGCGGCGCTGACGGTGGGAATGGTGGGAATCAGACGCTGGTGGCATACTGCCGCGCAGAGCGCAACCGCAAGGGCTAATAAGGCCCACGGAGCAATCCGAGGAACACGTTTCATAGCTCTCTCCAAGTCTTCGGATATTGTCCGAGGTCCTTAAGTCTAGCGCGATTGGGTGAAAATGACCATGGACGCAAAGGGCTCACCATTGCCAATGCAGGGTTGCGTGACTCATTCACCGGCAAGGAAACTGGCTCCATGATGAATCATGGTCAGATAACCATCAACCCAGGGTGGGCCCAGCGACCGCTCCCCAACGGGAATACCCGGTCTTCGGGTTCCGGACGTAGCCCCGCCATCCGGAACTCATTCTCACATGGAGATAAAAGCCAACTCACATATTGCGAGGGCTGCGGTTCGGGCGTCCTCCGCCCCAACCGTTCCCTGGTCCCTGGCCCTGTTGCTCTACACTCGACCAAGGCAAGACTTCATCCTGAGGTGCCTCCATTGAGAATTCCGCGTCGACCCATCCTGGCCGTTTCTGCTGCTCTTCTGTTCGCTGTTCCGGCTGCCGTTTTTGCGCAAGCGCCCGCAGCCTCCGTTGAAGGCAACCGCAAGGCCCTCAACCAGATCTTTCAGGACTACTGGGAAGACAATCTTGCCCACAACCCTGAGTTTGCTTCCATGCTGGGCGACAAGCGCTTCAACGACCAGATCCGCGACTACTCCGTGAAGGCGTACAACGACGAGCCTGGCCCGCGAGCAGGCCTTCCTCATGCGCCTCGCGGCCATCGATCCCGCCGGGCTCACCGACCAGGAAAAGATCAGCCGCGAACTGCTGCTGCGCGAGCTTGACCGAAGACCAGGAGGCCGCGGAATTCAAGGAGTGGGAGATGCCCGTAAACCAGATGGGCGGCATCTACACCACCTATCCGCAGCTCGTGGCCCAGCTCAGCTTCACCACCGTCAAGGACTACGACGACTGGATCGCCCGCCTGCACGCGATTCCCAAAGCCTTCGACCAGGTCACCACCAACATGGCCATCGGCATCGAAGACCAGCGCGTGCCGCCCAAGTACCTGCTGGAGAAGGCGCTCGACCAGGTCAAGAGTCTGGCCGCTCAAAAACCGGAAGACTCGCCCTTGGCGCTGCCGCTCAAGAAGTTTCCCGCCGCCATCAAGCCCGCCGAGCAGGAGCGCATCAAGACCGAGATGCTCGACGCCATCGCCAACGAGGTGCTGCCCGCCTACCTGCGCTTTGCGCGCTTCCTTGAGGTGAGCTACGTTCCCGCCGGGCGCGAGCAGCCCGGCATATCCGCTCTGCCCGACGGCGCAAAGTACTACCAGTTCCTCATCCGCCGCACCACCACCACCGACCTGACCGCCGATCAGATTCACCAGATCGGCCTCGACGAAGTGAAGAAAGACGAAGCCGAAATGCTGGCCATCGCCCAGAAACTCGGCTTCAAGGACCTGGCCAGTTTCCGAGCCAGCCTCAAGGCCAATCCCAAGCTGAAGGCCGCCTCGCGCGAGGCCCTGCTGGACGCCTATCGCGGCTATCTCACGCCCATGCAGGCCCGCCTGCCCCAGCTCTTCGGCACGCCTGCCCAAGGCCAAGTTCGAAGTGGTCCCGGTGCCGGACTACCTGGAGAAGACCTCGCCTCCCGCCTACTATGAAGATGGCGCGCCCGACGGCAGCCGCCCAGGCCGCCTGTTCATCAACACCTACAACGCCACTGACCGCAACCTCTACAGCGTCGAAGACATCGCTTATCACGAAGGCCTGCCCGGCCATCACCTGCAAATCTCCATCGCGCAGGAGCTTCAGGGCATCCCCACCTTCCGCAAATACGATGGCATATACCGCCTACATCGAAGGCTGGGGCCTCTACTCCGAGCGCCTCGGCAAAGACGTCGGCTTCTACCAGGATCCCTACTCCGACTACGGCCGCCTCGAAGGCGACATCTGGCGCGCCATCCGCCTCGTCGTCGACACCGGCGTCCACTCCCAGCACTGGACCCGCGAGCAGATGGTCGACTACTTCCACGACCACTCCAACATCGACGAGACCAGCATCCAGGCCGAAGTGGACCGCTATATCGCATGGCCCAGCCAGGCGCTGGCCTACAAGGTGGGCCAGCTGAAGATTCTGGAACTGCGCGAGCGCGCCAAGAAGGCTCTGGGCGACAAGTTCGACCTGCGCGCCTTCCACGACCAGGTGCTGGACTCCGGCGCCCTGCCGCTGGACGTGCTGAGCGATCGCATCGACGCCTGGATCGCCAGCCAGAAACCCGCCGCGGCCCATTAATCCGCGGACAAAAGGTCTACCCGCAAATCCGCATTTTGACTGTCGCTCTGGAAACCGCAAATAGGGTTCTCGAACGCGCACGTTGCGCGCCGGCTACGGGTGCAGGAACCAGGCAGCCTCTACTTCTTGGCAGAAGGCGGAAGCATTCCGTTCATTCGCAGATAGCTCGCCATCTGTGAGTAATGGTCCTCAAGGTCATCCGTCAGTTCGACGAGCGCACGCGCACGCGGCTTCTTTGCCCCGCCGAAGTAGGTGATCGTTCCGCCCAGGCTCGCGTCCTGCAGCCCGTCCAGTGCCTTCTGGCAGGTCTCGAACGATTGCTTGAGAATCGGAATCAGCTGGTCCTTCGGGGTCGTGTCAGTGACTGTCGGTCCCTTGCCCGGGCCGTCCCCCGAGAGCATTCCGCACACACCAAAGTTCGCCTGGATCACATGCGAGACGATCTTCCCGTACGTCCACTGACCCGGTGTCGGATGATACCCGTACTTGTCCGCCGGCATCTGCTCGGCTGCAGCGACCATATAACCGGACTGGCGCTGAAAGATTTCCTTCGCACTCGCCACCACCGGGTTCGATGCATCCTGCGCAAGCGCGCATGCCGAAGCCGCTGCCAGCACCATCACTCCCACTGCAATCTTCATCTCGCCACCTCAGACTCATCCTACCTTTCTTCCTGCCGGAAATGGTTCGTTGAGGGCAGCAAAATAAGGTGTCTCTGCGAGTTTGTACCGGGAAGTCGCCCAGTGCCCCGAAATTCCGGCTGCCCTCACCGGTGCCTCGTTCCCGGCCGGATCGGCGTATCTCCGGACAAACCTTTGAGATGAGACGTTTGCCCTAAATATTCAAGAGAAGCCTTCCGCAGCCGACCATGGAAAGACCCCGAACAGGATGGGATAAAGTGGAAGCAACCTGGTCTGATTCCCCAATCTTCCCCTGGCGCAAAGGAGAATGCCATGACACTCCGCCCTCTTGCCGCTGCAATCCTTCTCTCCATCTCTCCGGCGATCCTGGCGCAACAATTCTCTTCCGTCCCGGGCCAGGGCCGTTCGATGGTCGTAACCAAGTTTGGCATCGTGGCTGCGCCGCAGTTTCTCGCCTCGCAAGCGGGCGCGCATATTCTGGAAGAGGGTGGAAACGCCGTTGATGCAGCCATCGCGGCCAACGCCGTAATGGGTGTGGTCCAGCCGTATGTGAACGGAATGGGCGGCGATCTGTTTGCGATTTACTACGAGGCCAGTACCGGCAAGCTTTACGGCCTGAACGCGAGCGGATGGACGCCAAAGGGTCTCACCATCGACTATCTGAAGGCACATAACGTAGACAAGATCAACCCGATTGGCGTCGAGACCGTCGATATCCCAGGCGCCGTTGCTGGCTGGGATGCGCTGAGAGTCCGCTTCGGTACGCTTCCCTTCAGCAAGACTCTGGCGCCTGCCATTTACTACGCCGAAAACGGATTCCCTTTGGCCGAGCGGAATGCGCGCTACTGGGTGGCGAAAGGTCTCCTCAACCAGCCCGGATACCGTGAGACCTACCTGCCCGATGGCGTGGCGCCAAAGGTCGGAGATGAATTCAAAAATCCGGCCCTTGCGCACTCGTTGCGGGAGGTCGCCGAGCACGGAAGGGACGCGTTCTACAACGGCCCAATGACCGAGAGCATGGTGAAATTTCTCGATGCTCAGGGAGGGACGCACACGCTGGAAGACTTCAGGGACTTTCAGCCGGAGTGGGTCGAACCTGTTTCCACAACCTACCGCGGCTGGACGATCTACGAGTTGCCGCCGAATGGCCAAGGCGTCGCCGCGCTCTCCATGTTGAACATCATGGAGCAATTCCCCATGGGCCAATACGGCCACAACTCCGCCGATGCGTTGCACGTGATGATCGAGGCCAAGAAGCTGGCCTATGCAGACATGCACAAGTATGTGGGCGACCCGCGCTTCACGCCAATTCCAGTCAGGGAGCTGATCTCGAAAAGTCTGGCGGCGCAGCGGGCAAAGCTAATCCGGATGGACACGGCCGCGTGCCAGGTGGTTCCTTCTGACATAGAGAAGATGCTCGACGCCCACGGGAATTCAACCATCTATCTTTCCACGATTGATAAGGACGGCAACATCGTCTCGTTAATTCAGAGCAACTTCGCAGGCTATGGCACGGGAATGGTCGCACCCGGCCTGGGCTTCTCCTTTCATAACCGCGGAGCAGGCTTCGAGCTGACGCCGGGGCTTCCCAACTCACTGGATGGCCACAAGCGGCCGCTCCATACCATCATTCCCGCCTTCATGGAAAAGGGCGATATCCATATCGGGTTCGGCATCATGGGAGGCTGGAACCAGGCGCAGGCGCACGCACAGTTTGTGGCAAACGTCGTCGACTACGGCATGAATGTGCAGGCGGCTCTGGAACAGGCGCGGTTCACCAAGGGGACCTTCCAGGGATGTGACGTCCAAATGGAAGAGACCGTCCCTGAGACGGTCCGCGCGGAACTCACAAAACGGGGACACCAGATTCAATTGCTGGAGCCGTTCTCCTTCACCGTTGGCCAGGGTGAGGCCGTGGAGCGAGACAGCGGGAGAAAGGTCAACTTTGCTGGAGCAGACCCACGCTCGGACGGCGAGGCGATTCCGCAGGGTCCGGACGTAAGGTGAGTTTCCTGTGATCGCGAATCAATCCAGATAGGTCGGCAACGGTTTACCGATTTCCTTTGGCAATTACGTCGACGGGCGACTCAAGCCAAAAGCGCTCGACCGGTGCCACTCCGTCGCGCCGGTTGATTTTCGTGGATGGGAAAATTTCCCAGGACTGTGACCGGCAGAAAATCCTCCTGGCCCCGCGTGCCCGCTGGCGGCAGCGAACGGCTGCCTCACGCCCATGCAGGCGCGCCTTCCACGACCAGGTGCTCGACGCCGGAGCGCTGCCGCTGGACGTGCTGAGCGATCCCATCGACGTCTGGATCGCAGGCCGGAAGGCCGGCGCATCAAAGTAAATCCACGTCTACTGCGCGGCCAGCAGCAGACTGGCGATGTCCTTGGCCAGCTTCCCTGCGCCCACTCCATCCATGTTGGCCAGCACCACCACGCCCAACTGGCGCGATGGGACCATCAGGATCATCGTGCTGGTTCCCTGCTGGCCGCCGGAGTGGGACACCGTCTCCACCCCATCCAGCTTTCCGACACCCAGGCCCATCCCGTATGTATCTTCCGACCCGTCCGACGCCTTCTGCGGCGTGCTCATCAACTTGAAGGTTGCAGGCTTCAGAAGCTTGCCGCCCAGCAAAGCCACCTCGAATCGCGCCATGTCGCTGGCCGACGAGATCCAACCGCCGCCGGGAATCTTGTAGCTCGAATCGAGAAACTCGGCATTCATCACTTTGCCCGAGGCATCTTTGGAATAGAAACGGGTGCGGTGCGGAATCACGGCGAATCGGTCGTCCACCTGGGTTGCCGTCATGCCCGCCGGTGCAAAGACATTCTGCCGCACAAAATCAACGTACGACTCGCCCGATGCTCCGCCGACCGCGCAGCCCACCAGCGTGTATCCCTGTGTGGAGTAGTGATAGTGCGTGCCCGGTGCAGCCACCAGGGGATCGTCCTTGAAAAAGCTGATCCCTCCGGCAATGGGGTCCGCAAAATGGATGGTATTGTTGATCTCTGCCTCGCCCGCAGCCCCCTCCTTGTAGTGGCGAATACCGCCCAGGTGGCCGAGCAGCTCCCGCGTCGTAATCAGCGCACCCTTGTCCGGGAACGCCGGGCAGTACTTCTCAACCGGAGCATCCAGGTCCAGCTTGCCCTGCTCCCACAGCTCCAGCGCAGCCACCGCGCTGATGGGCTTGGAGACGGAGGCCAGGCGAAACAGCGTCTCCGGCGTCACGGGAGCGGAGTTCTCCAGGTCGGCCATCCCGTAACCCTTAACCCAGGCAAACTCCCCCTCTTCCACCACCGCAACAGCCACTCCCGGCGCTTTGCTGCTTTCCAGAAACTGCGCCGCCGCCGCGTCGATCCGGGCGCGCGCTCCTTCTGGCAACTTGCCAGTCTGTGCAGCGGCCTGAACGGCAACCAATACCGCCAGCAGCGGCAAAAGAAACCAGCGGATACCTGATCTGAATCGAAGCAATCGACACCTTCCCTGAGTGGCCAGATTCTAGCATCTGAGAAACCACCAAGCCAGACGCAGCGCTGTGACGGCGGCCGGAGCTGAGACCATTCTGGCCGATTGCCCATCGATCCATCCTCCCTGGCACGGCGGCACCGTGTAAATTCTCACATTCAACAGGCGCAGTACTCGTGATAACCTTGCCAGTTGTCATGTTCAGCCTGGCGCAGCCGCGTTCCTGTAAACGTTTGCCGCCACAGGCAACTTCACTCATGAGAGAGACCTATATGAAGCGCCTTTTGACCATCGCTCTGCTGAGCGCCTTTTCCTGCTGCCTGCACGCGCAGGTGGTTGATGCCACCGTGTGCGACATCCTCAAGAACCCCGCCTCATTCAATGGAAAGATTGTGCGCATCAAGGCTACGGTTGCGGCCAGCTTTGACCGCTTCGCCCTTGAAGGCGACGGCTGCAACCAGCACGTAAGCGGCATCTGGCTCTCCTATCCCGACGGGACAAAAGGCAAGGCCGGCCCCGTCGCCTTGGTCGAGATGCAGCCGGCGCAGAACTTTGCGGGAACCATTGACGCCACGCAACGTACGCCGGTAACCCTGGACAAGGGCAAGGACTTCAAGCAGTTCGATTCCCTGCTCTCTTTACAGTTCAAAGAGAATTCCATGTGCCTTGGCTGCACCAAGGTCAAGGTGACCGCCACATTGACAGGGCGGCTCGACGGCGTTGCCCAGGCCGCCATCGCCCGCGACAGTTCCGGCAAGATCGTCAGTTGGACCGGCTTTGGCAATATGAACGCCTACAGCGCCCGCCTTGTCTTGCAATCGGTGGTGGACATCACCGCGCAGGAGATCGACTACTCCCGAGCCGCTGCACAGACCAAGAGCGACTCCACATCGGAAACAACGCTCAGTGAGGCCGATGCCATCACCGCCGGGCACAATGCAGCCAAGGCCTTTGGCCCGGGCAACGCCGCCGGCGATCAGGTTGAGAGAGCCGCTGCGGCGTTCGGCAAGCCCGGAGACAAGAATGGCGTAGTGGTCGGCTTTGGCATTGCCAACGAAGTACCCAAAGGCGAAGGCTCCAAAGGCTCTGAGAGCTCCCCGGATGGCGTTCTCTACAATTGCACGTTCAACTTGAGCCGGCTGCAGGGCGATGCGCTGACCAGAGCCATCGTGCACAGCGGCAGCCTGGTAGCGCAGTTGCGCAGCCCACTGGCCGGGACGGAACACGACGGGCCTTTTGAAACCGAGTACCGCGCCTGGGCAACCACTGCATTTAGTGGCGTAGCTTCGGGTCAAAAGACGCTCACCATCTACGGCGGTATCCTGCTGTGGAACTCCGCCTGGCCGGTTGCCGATCGCACCCAGTTGCTGGACACGGCCCTGAAAGGCGCATTAGCCGGCGAAGGCCTGACCATGCAGTAGACTGCGCTGTAATCGCAGGCCCTGCCGCCTGAGGCAGGGCCTGCCTCCCAGGCGCGCCAGATCCCAGCCCGCCGGGCCAGTGTGCAATCCTGGCAGCGACACACTCGTGCGGATGCGCGTATCCTTAAGTGTTGAAGCCCCGCATCCATCTCAAAAAAGGAAAAACCATGGCGGAGATCGCCGTTGAGGCCACTGAAATACCCGCGCAATTGCCCCACGTCCGCGTCGCCGTTCTGGGCGCGGGAAAGATGGGCGGCATTCTGCTGCAGGCCTTCCTCAAGCAGAACCTGTTTGCTCCCGACCAGATTCACGCCACCGTGGGCCACGCCGAGCGGGCCATCGCGCTGAGCACGCAGTGGGGCGTGGACGTGAGCACCAACAACCTTGAGGCCGCGCGCCAGGCCGACCTGATTCTGATCGGCGTCAAGCCCTTCCAGGTGCCGGACCTGATCGACGAGATCCGCCCCGCGCTGACGCCAGCAGAAGACGCTCGTCTCCTTTGCCGCCTCGGTCAAGACGCGCTCCATTGAAGAAGCCGCGGGCATCGAGATCGCCGTCATCCGCGCCATGCCCAACACGCCCTCGGCGCTGGGCGCGGGCGCTGCCGGCCTGTGCCGCGGCCGCTTTGTCACCGCCGCGCAGATGGAGCTGGCCGAGCGCATCTTCGAGACCGTGGGCCGCACCGTCGTCGTCGACGAGAAGCACATGGACGCCGTCACCGGCCTCTCCGGCTCCGGCCCGGCTTACATCTACATCATCATCGAGGCGCTGGCCGAAGCCGGCGTCAAGGTCGGCCTGCCCCGCGACACGGCCACGCAATTGGCCGCGCAAACCACCTTCGGCGCCGCCAAGATGGTGCTCGAAACCGGCTACCATCCCGCCCTGCTCAAGGACGCCGTCACCACCCCCGCCGGCTGCACCATCGACGGCATTCTGGAGCTCGAAGAAGGCGGCCTGCGCGTGACGCTGATCAAGGCCGTAATGCGCGCCACGCAACGCGCCAAGCAATTGGCCGCAGGATAACGCTGGCTCCGCGCCGGATCGACACGTTGCCTGGCTGGTTCCGATAACTCTGCTAACGGAGGAGGCCCGCAGGGCCTCTTCGCTAACTTGCTAACTCACTGACCTGCTAACCTGCTATCTTGCCCATCCAACGCCCAACCTGGCTTCCCACTTACCTGCCGGAACTCGACGGCCTGCGCGGCCTGGCGATTCTGTGGGTGGTCCTCTATCACTGCCATCCGCGCCTGGTGGGCACCTGGATCTACTACGCCGCAATCTGGGGTTGGGCGGGCGTGATTCTCTTCTTCATCCTCAGCGGATTCCTCATCACCTCCATCCTGCTGACGACGCGCGACAAACCGCGCTACTTCCACAACTTCCATGCCCGCCGGGCGCTGCGCATCTGGCCGGTCTACATCCTGCTGCTGGTGGTGGTTTACCTCAATGCGCCCTGGTTCATCGGCCCCGGCGTCATGGACGCCATCAGGACCGCGCCCTGGCTGGCTTACCTCTTCCTGGTGCAGAATCTCTTCCACCTCACGCTGCCCCCGGCCATCGGGCCAACCTGGGCTCTTGCCATCGAGGAGCAGTATTACTTTTTCTGGGCGCCGGTGGTGCGCTACCTGCGCAAGCCCTGGATGCTCGCCGCCGTCCTGCTGTGTTCGCTTGTGGGTTCGCCCTGGTTGCGCTTTGGCCATCACGCCTGGCTCACGCCCACGCACACGCTCATTCATCTCGACGGCATTGCCTGGGGAAGCCTGCTGGCCATCGGCCTCCACACCCTCAACCTGAGCCGCCGCGTGTGGCTTTGGATAGGCCTCGGGAGCATGGCGGTTGGCATCTGGGCCGCGGCCACCATCGCCGGCGGCACTGCGTTTTTGGACTCGGCGCTTGCCGTCGGTTTCGCCGGCGGAGTCCTCGCCCTGATCGCCTCGACCGGCGCGCGCACGCCCGTCAACGCCGCGCTGCGCAGCGGCCCGCTGGCCTTTTACGGCCGCATCAGCTACGGCCTTTACATGAGCCACATCTCAGTCTTCATTTACTTCGGCTGGTTCGATGCGCGCATGGACCGCTACGGCATCCCCGGCAACCTTGCCGTTGTCGCCTTCCGCCTGGCCGCCTCCACGGTCGCCGCCGCCGCGCTCTGGTACGGCTTCGAGTCGCAGATTCTCAAGCTCAAGCGCTACTTTTGATGCCGCTCCAGACTGAGTGGAAAGCTAGATTGGAAACGAACTGCAAGGTTTACCGCGGCCAGCGCGCCACAATCACAAACAACGCCAGCAAAAACAGAGCCACATTGGGAGCAGCCGACTCCCGCCGCCGCTGGTGATAAATGCCGCCAGCCACGGTCAGAAGCCCCAGCGTGGCCGCCGCCAGCCGTGGAAGAATGTCCGGCGGCCACAGATCGACCGGGACCACCAGGGCCAAGGCTCCAACAATCTCCGCCACTCCGATGACCAGCGCCAACTCATAGGGGAGACCGTCGAATCCAAGGGTCACTCCGCCAGGCAAAGCTGCCGCCCGGCGTCGAAATGAAAATATCTCGCCGAAGCCTGCAAAGAGAAACACGGCGGCCAACAGAATCTGCGCCGTCCAATGAAGTCCGTTCATCTTTCCACCTGCCTCGCTGGATCGTTCTTCCCGTTCCTCGCCGCCCCATGCCCCATTCACTCAGAGCGCTCAAGATCAATTCCCTGCGGAAAAAGAGATTGATGCCGGGCGGCAATCGTGCCCGAATGATCGAAATATAAAGATTGCGTGATGTAAAAGTAAAGATCAATCGACGTGATTCTTTGGAATCACTCCGTTGGCTGTTACGCGCAACGATCATTTTTGGATTTTGCAGGGCTCTCCGATTCCCGTTCAGGAATTCTGCCCCATCCGTGACGCCAGCCCCGGCCAGCGCCATTTGCGGCCCGTCAGCGCGGCCAGCGGCCCACAATGATGAATAGCGCAAGCAAAAACAGCACCACACTGGGAGCGGCCGACTCCTCCCGCCGAATGTGATAGATTCCCGCCGCCACCATCAGCAGCGCCAGCCCCGCACAGGCCAGCCGCAGCAGGATATGCGGAGGCCAGGTGTCCGTTGGCAGCAGCACGGTAACCGCGGCCGCCATCTCAACCAGGCCCAGAAGCCCTGCCTGGATTCGTGACATCCCTATCATCCGCCGCGTCTTTGACCGGCCCTCCACGATTCTGACAACTCGCCGGTAGGCAAAGATCTTTGAGAATCCTGTAAAAAGAAAGACTCCCGCCAGAATTACTTGCGCTATCCATAGCAGAGTATTCATTCCGCCGCCTGCCTTTCCTGCCAGTTACCGGGCGTCTCACTGCTGACAGCCAGGCCATCGATACCAGCAACCGATTGAATCCCGGATGAGACCTGACTGTCAAGATCGTTGAGTGCTTCGCGAAATCTGCAGTTGCCCATAGACTCGAGTGGAGTTTCTCTCATCCCAACATATGGGCCGCCGTCTCGCCTCCGTGTGATGCGAATCACCCACTCCGTTTCGCTGCGGCTGCTACGCTGGGAACGGCAAGCGAATCGAAGATGCGAGGTGCAATGTGAGCAAGGAATCCGCGAACAAAGGCCCCCTGAGCCCGGAACATGCTGGCCAAAATGGACGCCTACTGGCGCGCCGCCAACTATCTCTCCGTCGGCCAGATCTACCTGAAAGACAATCCCGCTGCTGGAGCGCCCGCTCACCCTGGACGACGTGAAGCCGCGCCTGCTGGGCCACTGGGGCACCACGCCCGGGCTCAACTTTCTCTACGTGCACTGGAACCGCCTGATCCGCGAGCGCGACCTGAACATGATCTACATCATCGGCCCCGGCCACGGCGGACCCGGGCCTGGTGGCCAACACCTATCTCGAAGGCTCCTACTCCGAGATCTATCCCCACATCGAGCAGAACGCGCGACGGCATCAAGCGGCTCTTCCGCCAGTTCAGCTGGCCCTACGGCATTCCCAGCCACGTCGCGCCGGAGACGCCCGGCTCGATCCACGAAGGCGGCGAGCTGGGCTACTCGCTGGTGCACGCCTACGGCGCGGCCTTCGACAATCCCGACCTGATCGTGGCCTGCGTGGTGGGCGACGGCGAGGCCGAGACCGGCCCGCTGGCCACCAGCTGGCACTCCAACAAATTCCTCAATCCCGCCACCGACGGCGCGGTGCTGCCCATCCTGCATCTGAACGGCTACAAGATCGCCAACCCCACCGTGCTGGCGCGCATTCCCCACGCCGAGCTGGAAAACCTGATGCGCGGCTACGGCTATGAGCCCTTCACGCTCGAAGGCGACGACCCGGCCGACGATGCACCAGCAGGCCGCGGCGGTCTTCGACACCATGCTCGACCGCATCGCCGCCATCCAGAAGGCCGCGCGCGAAGGCAGGGCTCAACCGACGCGTCCGGCCTGGCCGATGCTCATCATGCGCACGCCCAAGGGCTGGACCGGACCGAAGTTCGTCGACGGCAAGCCGGTGGAAAACACCTGGCGCGCCCACCAGGTTCCGCTCTCGCGAGATCTTCGAGAAGCCCGAACACCTGCGCCTGCTGGAAGAGTGGATGCGCAGCTACAAGCCCGAGGAACTCTTCGACGAGAAGGGCGCACTTCCGCGCGGAGCTGGCCGAGATTGCGCCCAAGGGCCGCCTGCGCATGGGCATGAACGCCCACGCCAACGGCGGCCTGCTGCTGCAGCCGCTCAAGATGCCCAACTTCCGCGACTTTGCGGTGAAGATCGAAGGCCGCGGCCAGAACGACGTCGAATCCACGCGCATCCTCGGCCACTTGCTGCACGCCGTCATGGAGGCCAACAAGGACGCAGAAGAACTTCCGCGTCTTCGGCCCGGACGAGACCGCCTCCAACCGCCTCGGCGACGTGATCACCGGAACCGGCAAGGAGTGGATGGCCGAGACGCTGCCCGTCGATGAAAACCTCTCGCAGACCGGCCGCGTGATGGAAATCCTCAGCGAGCACATGTGCCAGGGCTGGCTTGAGGGCTATCTGCTCACCGGCCGCCACGGCTTCTTCTCCTGCTACGAGGCCTTCATCCACATCATCGACTCGATGGTCAACCAGCACGCCAAGTGGCTCAAGATCACGCGCGCAGATTCCCTGGCGCAAGCCCATCGCCAGCGCTCAATTACCTGCTCAGTTCGCTGGTCTGGCGGCAGGACCACAACGGCTTCAGCCACCAGGACCCCGGCTTCATCGATCACCTGCTCAACAAGAAGGCCGACGTGGTGCGCATCTATCTCCCGCCCGACGCCAACACGCTGCTCTCGGTCGCCGACCACTGCCTGCGCAGCAAGCAACTACATCAACCTGATCGTCGCCGGCAAGCAGCCCGCGCCGCAGTGGCTCACCATCGACGAGGCCGTGGCGCACTGCACCACGGGCCTGGGCATCTGGCAGTGGGCCTCGAACGACGAAGGCGGCCCCGATGTGGTGATGGCCTGCTGCGGCGACGTGCCCACGATGGAGGCTCTGGCCGCCGTCAGCCTGCTGCGCCAGCGCGTTCCCGACCTGCGCATCCGCGTCGTCAACGTGGTGGACCTGATGGCGCTGCAGCCCACATCCGAGCATCCGCACGGCCTGCCCGACGAGGACTACGACCAGCTCTTCCCCGTCGGCATGCCGGTGGTCTTCGCCTTCCACGGCTATCCCTGGCTCATTCACCGGCTCACTTACCGGCGGCACAACCACGACAACATCCACGTGCGCGGCTACAAGGAAGAGGGCACCACGACCACGCCCTTCGACATGTGCGTGCTCAACAACATCGACCGCTTCCAGCTCACGCTGGACGCCATCAGGCGCGTGCCGCGGCTCAAGCCGCAGGCCGACGCGGCCGAGCAGTGGTACTCCGAAGCGATCCAGCGCCACAGGCTCTATGTGGCGGAAAACGGCGACGACCTGCCCGAAATCAGAAACTGGCGCTGGCCGGAGAAGTAGTTTTCTCCTCAATCCGCCAACCCCGCTAACTCGCGCGAAGCGCGGCTAACTTCGCTGACTCGCTGACCCGCTGACTCCCTGATTCAGCCCCAACTTCCAAGAGGTTTTTCTTCATGCCTTCTTTGCCCGTACTGGTTTTGAACAGCGGTTCTTCTTCCATCAAGTTTTCCGTCTACGAGGCCGGCGACGGCCAGCGCCGCAAGCTCCACGAGGGCGCAGTCGACGGCATCGGCACCGATCTGGGCAAGTTCTGGATCAAGGACGCCGACGGCAACAAGCTCGTCGATCAAACGCCCGCGCTGCCCAACCGCGCCGTGGCCTTCAAGCTGGTCGCCGACGCGCTCCACTCCGGCGACTTCCCCGCCCCGGCGGCCATCGGCCATCGCATGGTCTGCGGCGGCCCCACGGTGCAAGGAGAACCAGCTCATCACGCCCGCGCTGATCGACGAGATGGAGCGCTACACGGCCTTCGCGCCGCTGCACACGCCCATCGCCGTCTACATCATGCGCGAGTCGCTGCGCCTGTTTCCCGGCGTGCCCAACTTCGCTGTCCTCGACACCTACTTCCATCGCACCATGCCGGAAGTGGTCACGCACATGCCCATCCCCGAGGAGTACTCCGCCATGGGCGTGCGCCGCTACGGCGCTCACGGCATCTCCTACGAGTCGATCGTCTACCAGTTGCAGCCCAACGTGCCGGAGAAGCTCATCGTCGCCCATCTCGGCAACGGCGCTTCCATCTCCGCCATCCGCAACGGCAAGTGCCTCGACACCTCGATGGGCCTCACGCCCACCGGCGGCATCATCAGCGGCACGCGCACCGGCGACATCGATCCCGGCGTGCTGCTCTTCATCCTGCGCAAGATTGCCGAAACCGGCGATCAGCGCCGCCGAAGCCGCCGACAAGCTGGAAGCCGTCGCCAGCAAGAAGGCCGGCCTGCTCGGCGTCAGCGAGCTCTCCAACGACATGCGCGACCTGCGCGACGCCATCAAGGCCGGCAACGCCAAGGCGCGCCTGGCCGTCGACAAGTTCACCTGGACCATCGCCAAGTGGATCGGCAGCTACGTGGCCGAGCTGGACGGCCTCGACATGCTGGTCTTCACCGGCGGCATCGGCGAAAACGACATCGCCAGCCGCGCCGAAATCTGCGCCGGCCTGGGCGCGCTGGGCATCATCCTCGACCCCGTCCGCAACAACGTCCGCGGCGAAGCCGTCATCTCCGCCGAGAACTCGCCGGTCACCGTGCGCGTCATTCCGCCGGCCGAAGACCTGATGATCGTCAACCACGTCGTGCGCCTCTTGGCGAGTAAGTCGCCCATCGAGTCAACCTGGATGCGGATCATTGCACGTGCCGCGGCAGCGCGAGAATCTTCAACTGCTTACCCAGTTTGGCGAACTCCGGGTCGGCGGAAACAAGTGTGCCTTTTGTTCGCATCGCCAGTTCCGCGGCAAAGCAGTCGGCTAGACCTAGTTTGTAGCAGTGATGAAGCTCGCCCGCGGCCAGAGCATGCTCAGTTTCGGGCGAGACAAACTCTACCAAACGCTTGACCTTTTGAATGGCCATCCTGGCGTCTTCCACCGTGGAGTATCTCGCGAAGACATAAAGCACCTCCGTAAGGTTCACGACCGAGATGCGAAGCCACGCCTGCTTCTTGTCTGCTTGAATGAGCAAATCCTGGACTTGGCCGCTCCCTCCTGATTGCGGAACAATCGCACCAGTGCATTCGCGTCCAGCACGTATTCCTTCACCGCGTAGCCTCTATCTTCGCCTCTTCGCGCTCCCGCTCTTTGCGCTTTTCTTCCATCAACCACCCTTCAACATCCTCCTCGACGTGGCTCAAGCACCCTCGAAGGGCCAAAATCTCTGCCAACGCGGTTGACTCCACGGTCAATTTGCCGTTTTCCTCACCAAAGACAACTTTCGCCCGGGGTCTCAGGTTGTACTTTGCCCTCAACTTCGCAGGAATCACCAATTGGCCCTTCGAGCTGATTGTCGCCGTCTGCGCCATAATGTCTTACCTCCAGGTAAGACATAGTGTATCCGGGTGGGGACCGGAACTCAATCCGCCAGCGCATGTTCTACACTGGTGGGTTCCGCCCGGAGTCATCCTTCATGCCCGCTACTGCCGTCTCCATCGATTCCAAGCGACTTCCCTCACCCGCCCTCCGCCGCTTCGCCTGGGGCGTGCTGGCTTACTTCATCGCTGTCATTCTCTGGGGCACCCTGGTCCGCGCCACCGGCTCCGGCGCAGGCTGCGGCAACCACTGGCCGCTCTGTAACGGCACCGTGGTGCAGCACTCGCCGCGCGTCGACACCATGATCGAGTTCACCCACCGCATCACCAGCGGCATCTCGCTCCTCTCCGTCGTCGGCCTGCTCATCTGGACCTGCATGGGCACGGTGCGCGGACACCTTGCCCGTGCGGGCGCAGTCGCTTCGGTGGTCTTCACGCTGCTGGAAGCGGTGCTGGGCGCGCTGCTCGTCAAGCTCGGCTACACGGCGCAAAGCCAGTCACCCCTGCGCCCCGCATTCCTCGCCTTGCACCTGGCCAACACGCTCCTGCTCCTGGCCGCGCTCACCCTCACCGCCCACCTGCTCAGCCGCCGCAAGGGCTATCTGCGCGGCAGCGTGCGCCTGGTCGCGCCCTTCGGCGCAGCCGCCGCCGTACTGGTCGTCATGGTCGTTGGCATTACCGGCTCGCTCGCTGCCCTCGGCGACACGCTTTTTCCCGCCTCATCACTCGGTCTGGCCCTGGCGCAGGACTTCTCCGCCACCAGCGGCTGGCTGGTGCGCTGGCGCTGGATGCATCCCGCCGTCGCATTCTTCGCCAGCATCTTTCTCATCTGGCTGCTGGTCCGGGCCGCACTGCACAAAACACACTGGGACAACCGCCGCCTCTCCGCGCTCGTCCTCTTGTTGCTCGCCGCCGTCTACACACTGGGAATTCTCGACGTCGTGCTGCTTGCTCCGCTCTGGCTGCAAGTCGCTCACCTGCTCGCCGCCGACACGCTCTGGGCCTCGCTCGTCGTCCTCACCGCAAGGCTCACACTACAACCACGCGAAGCAAGTTAGCGAGCCAGCGAGTCAGCGAGCCAGCGAGTCAGCGAGTCAGCAAGTCAGCAAGTCAGCAAAAAAAGGCCCCGGCTGGGGCCTTTTTCTGTTCCCTGTTCCCTATTCCCTGTTCCCTCTTCCCTGCCTTACCGCACCAGCACCCCTGCCGCCGCGTACGCGCTGCCTTCCACAATGGCCTCGGTCAGCATTGGCAGTTCCGGCGTCGCCGTAAGGTTCTCGATTACGCCATCGCGCAGAATTACCGTATCCTCCACCTTGCCTCCGCGAATGCTTGGGTTCCATGCGAAGGCCTGGTTGTTAACCACAACCTCGGTTCCCTGCGGCGTCGCCACCCACTCCCGCTCGCCGTAGCCCGCCGCTCCGCCCTGGTGATGGAAACGTTCCTCGCCCGGGAAATCCCTCCGCCGCATACGCCGCCTGCGCCACTTTGAATAACTCGGCAGAAGTCGCACCCACACGCGTTGCCTTCAGCAGTGCCGCATTCACCCGCGCCGCAGCTTCAAACCGCGCCGCAAGCTCCGCGGGCAGCGCTCCAAAGTGGATGAACCGCGTAATCGAAATCGCCAGTCCCCACTTCCTTGCGCAGAGATTCAACATCCCATACTGCTTCAGCCGCCTGCCGCGCGGCACCGCGTGCTTGTAGTTCATGATCCGCTCGTCCACGGCATACAGAGCCACCGAAGGCAGAATCCCGCGCCGCAACAACCCACCCGCGGTAATCGCCTCCAGGTCAAACTCGCTCAGTCCCGGTTCAACTTCGTTCAGCGCCTCCACTGTGGCTGCCGCAGTCTCCGCGCCCAGCCAGCGATAGCGCTCCACCTCGCTCTGGTGCAACGCCGCGCGCAGCGGTCCAAGATTTACAAGGATCAGTCCTGTCCCGGGCGTATCCGATCCCAGCGGCCCGCCTGCCAGCTTGGCCGCTGCCGCTGCCGTATCGTCTGCCCACCAGGGGAACAGCACTGGCTCAAAGTCCAGCGCGCCAAACTCCTCATCATGCAACCGCGGCGCTTCATTCTCGGTTGTAAAGTAGTAGCGCTTGCCCGTCGTCGTCACCAGAAGCGAAGCCACACCCGTCTCTCCGGGAGTGAGCACGCGCAGTTCAACAGCACCACCCGTGACCCAGGCAACATTCTCGTTGCGCCGGATCAGAACGCCTGCCAGTCCCTGGCTCTTGAGCCACTCCACCAGTTGCTCATGCTTCGCGTCCAGCTCCGCGTTCCACGCATCCTGCGTGACCAGCGTTGCTCCCTGCACCACCAAGCTCCTGCCGATTCTCTTGCTCATGGTTGTCCTCTTCGAGGACGGGGACTGAGGGACTAGGGACTAAGGGGCTCAAAATCAGCCCCGCCGAAGCCGCTCGACTCCGGCCAGCCACCTGGTCCTCTAGTCCCTAGTCCCCAGTCCCTTAGTCCCTCGTCTTACTCTTCCAGCGCCGGATGATAATGGCTCTCCCAGCCCATGTAGCGCGCCGCCTCGTGAATGGCCTTCGAAACATCGCTGAAGTTCGCCGCCACGTGATGCTCGAAGCCTTCGCGGCAGATGAACTTCAGCAGTTTCTGCAGCTGCGGAATCTCCGCCACGCCCGCGCCGCCAAAGGTCTCCAGCGGATCGTCGGTAAACTTGCCCGGTCCCGTATAGCCGCGAACAATTCCGCGCCGGTCGTCGGTCGAGTAGCGCGCATACTCATCGTGCCCGGCCTTCACGCGGCCCACGCAGGTGCCAAAGGTGTTCTCCTTGCCCACCGTGCCCGCGATAATCGCCTGGTAGTCCATGGTCGGCGCCTGGGCAAAGAAATGCTTGGGCAGGTTGGAGCAATGGAAGCACACGCACTTGTCAGGATGATTGCCGTAGTTGTTATTCCAGTCCAGCAGCGCGGAAGGCGTACCCGAGGCCAGCGCCAGCATGTACATGCTCAGCGTGCCCGGCACGTCCACTTCGCAGGCCGAAGGAATCAGGTTGTTGCTCATCATGCTCATAATGGTGCACGGCACCACGCCGAAAAATTCTTCAAACGAAGTCCAGCACTGCACCGCGCTGATGGTTACATGGGTCTGCTTCATCCACCCATCCAGCACCGCGCCCAGCTTGGCCATCTTCAACAGCGCCGCCTCAGGAATCCCGCCCGTCGTCACGTAGCTCTTGATCGCGGCCAGCTTGGCCTGCGCCGCATCGTCCGTGTCCTTGAGGCGATTGATGCGCCCGAAGATCTCCGACAGATCAATCGTCTCGATGGTGATGCCGCTGGTTTCAAAGATCCGCTCCGAGTAGCGCACCGTGTTGAATGCCGTAGGCCGCGCGCCAATGGCGCCGATGCGCAGGTTCTTCAGTCCCTTCACAATGCGGCACACCTGCGAAAACCACTCCAGGTCCGCCTTGAACTCGGCCGAGTTCAGGCTCTCCGTGTGCAGCGTGGTTAGCGAGTAAGGAATCCCGTACTGCATCAGGTTGTTGCAGGCGCTCATCTTGCCGCAGAAGCTGTCGCGCCGCGTGGCAATGGTCATCGCATCCGAGCGGTCCGGCGTGGCCTGCACCAGCACCGGAACCTTCAGTCCCGACAGCCGGATGGCGTCCACGATGCCGCGCTCTTCACCAAAGTTGGGCAAAGTAATAATGATGCCGTCAATCTCTTCCGCATGTTTTTTGAAAAGCTCGGCGCACTTCTGCGACTCTGCATACGTTTCCACCGCGCCGTATTTTGAGTCCTCGGGGCCCAGCACCACCGCACGTGCGCCGGCTGCTTCCAGGACTGAGATGATCTCTTCGCGGCCCGTCTTGGCCAGGTGGTCCGGGAAGAAACCACGATTGCCCACCACAATCCCAAACGTCATTGTTCGATCCGCTGCCATGTCTTCAACTCCCTTGATCCTTGCCGCGTCTGCGGCTTCATCGCCCCTGCGCCAGGTCCCAGCAAACCGTCATTCCTCCGGAACACCCGCGACAGGGAGCATTTTCAACTGCACCTCGCGCCTGTACGGCAAGACGCGCCCACGCTTGAACAGAACTCCATGACCGGCTTCAATACCTACTTGGCACGGCCCGGACGAAACTTCACCACGTAAAACACTCCAAGGAGCGCCAGAATGCCCCCCCACCAGACCGGCGTGTGCAGGTTAGTCAACTGCACCAGTGGCGGATAGCTTGCGGTCTCCCACTCATACACGCCGTAACCGAAAATCATTAGGCCATAGATCAGCAGCAGCACTCCGATGAAAAACCAGATGGGAATTCCGGAACCATGCATATGTCTTTACCCCTTCCTCTCTCGCTACCAGAACAGAATGTTGAGTGCCGCAAAGATGATCACCACCAGCACCGCCCAAATGTACTCGTTCTTGTAGAACGGCACTGGTTCTTCCTTGGGCAGCTTGGTGGCGCCGTAGACAAGGCCCTCCAACTCGCTGACCGGGCGGGGCTTCGTGAGCAGGCTGATCGCCAGCACCACGATGGATGCGAAGATGAAGGCCCAGAGCGCACGGAAGACATTCTCGGCCATCGGCTTGGCATCGGGTGAAAGAGCCACTGTCGCCAGCGCGGAGGGCGTGATCTTGACCCACATGAAGAGGCCTGCGGAGAAGATGATGCCCAGAAGCAGGCCCAGGAAACCGGCCAGACGCGTGGCGCGCTTCCAGAACATACCGAAGAGAATCACCGCCAATAGCGGGGCAATGAAGATGCTGAAGAGCGCCTGCACGTAGTCCATGATGCCGTGCGCGTGCATCACCAGGTACGCCGCGCCGATGGAAACCAGGACGCCGAAGACGATCGACAATCGACCGACCATCACGTAGTGACTGTCGGAACCTTTCTTGTTGATCAGAGGCTTGTAAATGTCGTAGGTCCACACCGTGGAGAAGGCGCTCACGTTGCCCGCCATGCCGCTCATGAAGCCGGCAATCAGCGCCGTGATGCCCAGACCGAGGAGGCCGGGGCCAAGATAGCGGACCATCATCAGTGGCAGAGCCTGGTTGTAGCTGTGCAGCTCGGCGTCAGCGCCACCGGCCAGAACTTTCTGTTGTGAGGCAGCGGAGAGGTTGGTCTTGGCCATGGCGGCCGTGCAGCCAGCCTGCTCGGCAACCTGCCCCGAACCATTCAGCGAACAAGCGGCAACCACGTCCTCGCCCACCAGTTGACGGCGGCTTCCATCGGCGTTCTGCAGCAGCACCAGGCCCAGCAAACCGGGCAGAATCACGATGAAGGGTACAGCCATCTTGAAGAAAGAACCAATGATCGGAGCCATGCGGGCGGCACGCAGGTTATGCGCGGCCAGAACACGCTGGACGACCAGGAAGTCCGTAGTCCAGTAACCGAAGCTGATCACGAATCCCAGGCCAAATACGATGCCCGTCCAGTGCACCCCCATGGGGTTGGCGGCAAAATGGCCGGTATCGCGCCAGAGGTGGAAGTAGCTGTCGGAGCTGACACCGCTCATGGACTGCATATTGGCCATGATTTGGCGCTTCAGGCCGCTCACGCCGCCCGCTTGATAGAGGCCCAGGATCGGCACCAGCAACGCGCCGCCCCATATGAGCACAAACTGAAGCACCTCGTTGAAGATGGCCGAGCGGAGACCGCCCAGGCCCACATAGAGGGCCACGGCGATCGACGAAACGAAGATGCTGAAGCTGATATCCCAGCCAAGGACAACCTTCATGACCACGGCCATGGCGAACATGTTGACGCCGCTCATGAGGATCATCTCGATGGCGAAGGAGAACGCCGCCACGCTGCGAGCGTGTCCACCGTAGCGCAGGTCCAGGTAGCCGGGGACCGAGTGCGTCTTGCAGACGTAGTAGAAGGGCATCATCACCAGGCCCAGGAAGAGCATGGCGGGGATGGCGCCCACCCAGTACCAATGGGTGGCCAGGATGCCGTACTGGTAAGCCGAGCCGGCCCATCCCATCAGTTCCAAAGATCCCATGTTGGCGGAGACAAAGCTCAAACCCGCGATCCATGCGGTCATCTCGCGGCCGGCCATGAAGAACTCTTCGCTGGTGTTGGACTTGCCTTTGAGATAAATGCCAATCCAGACAGTCATGCCGAAGTAGATCGCGATCACGATCATGTCAAGCACACTCAGATGTGCCAGTGGCCCGGTGCTGAGAGCCAGGAGTGCCGAGTGCGGCGCGAAAGAACCGGCGGCAAGGGTAGATGGGACCAATCCGAACATTGCGTCACCTGAAGGTGGGTGAATTCGTCCTTGGAACCTGCGGACGTTCGCCCTTGAGTAAATGGCTTTACTGCAACATCTGTCAAGCATCAAAACGGTTGCGGTGAAAAAAGCTGCCCCGGCTGGCTTTCCTTGAACGCGAAGCCTGCAAAGCCGTAGTTTTGCGAGCGCGCAGTTCTGAGAAAGCGTTTACCCGACGAAGTGTACCACAATCCCCGCTTCCTGCAACACTGTCCGTTTGTACCACCCGAATCTGCCGTCAGTCCACTGCCGCGCGCAGAAATGCCAATGTCCGATTCTCCGTCCCCGGAAACAGCCGCGCGTATTCCAGCGGAGTAGCCTCCACCACCTCGTCCGCCCGCTCATAGTGCCCTGGCAGCTTTGCCCGCACACCAAGATCCGCACCCTCCTTCACCAGTAACTCCGCAACCGCCAATCCCCAGTCGGAGAACTGCGTCGCCGCGTGGAAGATCGGGGTCTGGCCTCCAACTCCCGCTTCGTCCGCATCCGCCCTGGCATTCACATCGGCCCCGCGTTCCACCAACAATTCTGCCGCTGCAAGATTGCCATACTCGGCAGCCACGTGCAGCAAAGTACCTCCCCGCAGCGTGAGCCGCCGCGCGGCCGTTGACCCAAAGTCGAGCTCGCCAAATCGCCGGCTCACCAGCGACGGATCATGATCGAGCCGTTCGGCCAGCAGATCCATGCGCCCGCGCAACAGGTCGAGAACCGCAGGAATATTCCGCCGCGAAGCGCCGCCCGCTTCCAACAGAAGTTCCATGCACTTGCCAAGCTGCGCCGATCGCGAATAAGTCCCGATCACGTAGTCCAGAGCCGAATCGGGATACTTGCGCCCCGGCTTGGCGCAATTCGGATTGGCGCCATGATCGAGGAGCCACTTCAGTGCCGCCGGTTCCACGGTCTCGCAGGGCGCGAAGATAATCGGAAAGTATCCATTCCACTCCGCGTTCACATCCGCACCGTTCCTCACCAGCAGCTCCATCATCGGAATGCGGCAATCGACCAGCGCGGCACGCATCAGCGGACCATCGCCGCCCTGGTGCACGTCCGATCCGTGATCGATCATCCACTGCGCCATCTCCAGCCGCGTCGCCGCCGGCGCTTCCCACGGCACCCGGCACTCGGCAACCCAGGTCAGTGGGCCATTCTTCCCGTAACCCAGGGGCGCGCGATGCAGCAAAGGATTGCCGGTCATCAGCGCCTGCACCCTCTCCAGATCGTTTGTGTCGATGGCCTGCTTCAGTTCCGCGATCTCGCGCATGGAAGCTTCAATGGACTCTACATGCGCCTTGAGCTTTGGCCAGCTCGCAAATCCATAAAGACGCGCTGTTTTCAGTTGCGCTTCTGCCAAAGACGCGGCTCCCCCCGCCTTCAGCAGGTGCTTTGCTTCGTCTTTCAGATGGCGCAGATTGGGCCGCTCCGGAAGCGGACGCGGCTCGGAATCGAAATGGACTGGCATAGCAGCCTCCTTTCAGGTTCAATGCCCGTTGTCCGCGTCTCGGGCTGAAAGAAGGTGCGTCTGGATTGGATTAATGCAGGGGGGCTTGAAGCCCTTTCCGCGGACCGGATGCGTCCCTCTCGCTGAGAAGCATCGTAGCAGAACCTGAATTGCATATGCATGGTCTCCGCGCCGGCCTCAAGCGGAAATGGCCATCGATCTGTCTTTCACCCAGCATTTCCTGCTTGTCTTCCCGGCCGTTCAGCGATACCTTGAGATATGGGACCCTGTTCACCCGTCCTAAACCCACGTAATAATCCTCAAGTCGCTGCGCACCCGCGCACACAGCGATCCCCTATGCAGCCTAGCCTGGAACCAAGGAGCCTTGCCTATCATGACATCGCCTGTTGTTGACCCCATTGGTTGTAGCGGCTTCTCCCGCCGCACTTTCTTCCGCTTCGCCGCCGGCGCCTCCGCCCTGGCCAGCATGCCCATCCTTACGGAAGCCCACCTTGCCCTGGCGCAGCGCCCTCACTTCGCCGATCCCAACAAAGGCATTCATATCGACGCCAATGAGAATCCCCTCGGCCCCTCCGAGGCTGCGCGCAAGGCCATAGCAGACGTCATCCCCATTGGCGGCCGGTATCGTTTCGACATGCAGGAAGACCTGGCCAATACCTTCGCCAGGATTGAAGGCCTCGATCCCGAATATGTTCTTCCCTTCGCCGGCTCCAGCGATCCGCTGCACTACACCGTGCTCGCCTTCACCGACAAGAACAAGCCGCTGGTGATCGCCGACCCCGGCTACGAAGCCCCCATGTGGGCTGCCATGGTCTCCGGCGCGCCCATCATCAAGGTTCCGCTGGCCGATCCCAAGGGAGAAGCCTCGCACGACATCAAGGCAATGCTGGCGGCATCGTCCACGCCCGGCGTCATCTACATCTGCAACCCCAACAACCCCACAGGCACCGTTACCAGCCGCGCAGATATCGAGTACGCGGTAGCCAACGCCCCCAAGGGAACCATCCTGCTCATCGACGAGGCCTACATCCACCTCTGCGATGCGCCGCGCTGCCTCGACTTCGTCAAGGAAGGCAAGGACGTCATCGTCCTGCGCACCTTCTCCAAGCTCTATGGCATGGCAGGCATCCGTATGGGTCTCGCCATCGCCCGCCCCGACCTGCTCAAAAAGTATCGCGCCTTCGGCGAGAACTCCCTGCCCATCACCGCGCTTGCCGCCGCCAAGGCCAGCCTCCTCGATCCCGAACTGGTCCCCGCGCGTAAACAGTTGATCGGCGATGTCCGCATCGAAACTCTCAAGTGGCTCAAGAGCAACGGCTACTCCTTTACCCCGTCGGTCAGCAACTGCTTCATGCTCGAGACCGGCCGTCCCGGCAAGGAGATCCTCGCCGCCATGGCAGCCAAGGAGATTTACATTGGCCGCATCTGGCCGGCATGGCCCACCCAGGTGCGCATCACCGTCGGCACGCACGACGAGATGATCGCCTTCCGCGAAGCCTTCAGGCAAGTCATGTCCACCAACACTTCAGGCCTGGTCCCGCCCAGGCTTCCCGGCAAACTCGCCGAACGGCCCTTCACCCACATGTCGTAGAAAGTCAGTGGCTCGTGGTGAGTGGTTAGCAAACGGTTCGTCCTCGCTAACCACTGGCCTGGTGAGCCAATCGGCACCAGGAATGAAAAACCCCCGCATCATGGCGGGGGTTTTTCTTGCTCTCAATGTTGCCCTTCTCGTTGCTTATGGCAAGGACGGCCGTTACTCCTCCACGGCCGTCACCTAACCACTAATCACGAACCACTGCCTTCAGAAGATGACCTTCAAAGCAAGCTGCACGTTGAACGGCTCGCCCGGACCAATGCCCGGTGAGTAGTTGCCGGACCCAATCGTCGATCCGCTGGTGCCGAACCCCGAACCAGATCCGAAGTAGTCGTTGCAAAGCTGAGTGCACGCCGGGCTGGCCAGGTTTATCCGGTTGAACAGGTTGTACATCTCGGCACGAAACTGTGTATTGACCGGGAAGTCGTGGATCGAGAACTTGGTGTTCTTGAATACCGAAAGGTCGAAGTCTTCATAGCCCGGCCCGTAGACGCTGTTGCGGGCGATGGTGCCCCAGGTGTTGGCCGCCGGCGCAACAAATGCATTGGGGTTGAGCCACTGCACGTACTTTCCGCCGCTCGAGTTGGTCTGGATCGAATGCGTGATTCCCGCAAATGGATTGGCAACCTGGTTCACGCGCTGGGTGTATTCGTTTGTGCCGCTGGTGTCGCCGCTGTTGTAAATCGTGATGGGCTGCCCACCCTTGAACGCAAATGACGAATTCAAAGCCCAGCCCTCGGTCAGCGCCTTCAAATTGCCGAAGCCGGGGACATCGTAGTTGATGTATCCCACCATGGAGTTGCGGGTATCGAAGTCGGAGTTGCCGTAGTCGCCGCGGTCGCCCGTGATGTTGTCCTTGAAGTCGTAGCTGTCCTGCGGCAATGCACCGCGATAGGCTGTGACTTCATCCAGGTTGTGGCCCCACGTGTACGCGGCCTGCGAGGTGAGTCCGTGCCAGTTCGTGGTGCGGAAGATCGCCTGCAGCGAGTTGTAGTTTGACGTTCCAATGCTCTCCACCTGGTTGATGTCGGAGTAGTAGTTGCCGCCGTAGTCTCCACTGTACGGTCCAGGAGCGCCGCCCAGGTAAGGCTGGTTGATGTTCAGCAGGCTTAGAAGCTTCCGGCCCTGGCTGCCAACGTAGCCAATCTGCATGAAGGCCTTGCTGCCCAGTGATTGCTCAATCTGGATATTGAAATTCAGGTTGTACGGCGAGCGGAAGTTCGGAGCCACGCTGAACACACCGCAGGGGTTGGATTGCAGGCAAGCCAGTGTCGCCGTCGGAATGATCTCCGTTCCGGGCACAATTGTCACGTATGTGTTCGGCGGCGTGGCAATCGTATACACAGGGCTCGAACCGCCGGGATTGCCCTCAAGACCGTTCGGCGCACTGTTTCCCGGGCGGTTGTCGAGGAATGGGTTGGCGTTGGGCGTGTCAAAGAAAAGGCCGCCTCCGCCGCGGATCACCATGCCTGGCGTGTTCTTCGGCTGGTAGCTGAATCCTACGCGCGGACTGATACTGTTCCAGTCGCTTCCATAGATCTGGCTGATGTCCTGCCCCTGGAATGCGATGCCCGTCGGCGTCAGGCCCGGCCGGAAGACCGAAAGGTCCTTCTTGCTGTCCTGCATGGGTTGCCCATAGTCGTACCGGAATCCGAAGTTCAGGTTCAAGGCGGTGCTGATCTGGTAGCTGTCCTGCGCGAAGATATCGAATCCCTGGGAGACGACAAGGCGTTCTGGATTGCCAACTGCAATGGAGCCCTTGGTCAGGTATCCTGCCAGAAAGTCAGCCAGAGCCGCAACGTCGGGATCGGCCGTGTTCCACGCCACAGAGCCGTCCCCATTCGGTCCAGCCGCGCCCATGAAGTTATACGTGCCGATCGCATGCCGATGGTAGAACTCGTCCACCTGCGCACGCCGGTATTCTCCGCCCATGCGCAGCTGATGCCTGCCAATGGTCCAGTTCATCGCGTCATCGAGCGCTCCGGTAATATCCTGGCGGCCCTCCGGCGGCGTGTTCCCCGTTGGTTCAAAGTCGTAGCCGATGTTGATGTTGGGGGCGTTTTGGAAGGGAGAACCGGTGATGAAACCATCTGTCGCTACCGCCCCGAAGTTGGTGTTCGCGTCGGAGAAGGTCTGGTGAAAGTAGTTGACGCCTGCGGTGATGCTGTTGCTGATCGCCGGTGTGATCGACCAGTTGTGGCCGGCCGAGTAGTTATAAACGTGAATTGGACCGATCTCAAAGAAATAGGGGTTAATGGCGGTCGTCACCACCGGAGCCGTCTGGTTCCCCTGTCCCATGAAGGCTCGTACATAGACACTCTGCCTATCGTTGAACGTATGGTCAACCTTGGCCACGCCGTTGTAACTGTACCCGAACTCCGGCGCGGCGTTCTGAATTCCGCCCGGAGATGTGCCGGTAAGCAGGCTGGCCGGCCATAGCAGAGATAACAGTTGCGACGTTGCCGAATTCACGGGAACGTTGGCAGCCTTGAGCAACGCGGTGGCTGCATTCTGGTAGTACTGGTTCGGCTCGTAGCCGGTGTCGCCCGTGGCGATGTTAAACTTCTGCTTCTCAAAGTTGGTAAACCAGAAAGTGTGATCTTTCCAGAACGGACCACCCAGCGACGCGCCCCACTGCACGTTCTCCAGCGGCAGCGCGCCCAGCGTATTGAAGGGATTTTGCGCGGCCAAGGCCTGGTTGCGCTCGTAGTAATAGATCGAGCCATGAAGCGCATTCGTTCCCGACTTGGTCACCAGGTTAACGCTGCCCCCGGGGTTGCGCCCAACTTCAGCCGAGGACTGCGTCTGCAGACTGAACTCGGCGATTGAATCGATGGGAAGGGTAACGCCCGCAATGTTTTCAACACCGCCCTGGTTGACTGCTGGAATGTTGTGCCACCAGTCGTTGTTGTCGGCGCCGTCAATCTGCCAGTTCACCTGGTTGCCGCGCGTTCCGTTCACTGAGCCGAAGCCGCCCAGTGAATAGCCGGCAAATCCCGGCGCGAGTCCAATCAATTGTGTGAAGTCGCGGCCGTTCAGGGGAATATCCTGCACCGTGATCTCTGGAATGTCCGTCGTCTGCGTCGTCGAGGTCGTGTCCAGGGCCAGACCGGAGGCATTTACTTCCACGGTTTCGCCCGCCGCCGCTACGCCCAGCCTCAACTGCAGCGTGTAGATCACGCCCGCTGTGACCGGAACCTTGGTAACCGCCGTCGACCTGAAGCCCGTGGCACTGACTGAAACCGTATAGCTGCCCAGCGGCAGATCCTGAAAGGTATACTCGCCCGCGCTGGAACTAACGGTCTTATGCGATGTGTTCGTTGCTGTGTCCGTCGCTTCAACCGTTGCGCCCGGTACAACTGCGCCCGACTGATCCGTCACCGTTCCGTTGATGCCGCCGCGGAATGTCTGGCCCATGCCCGGCAGCGCCAAAAGCACCGCCAATGCCAACAGCATTGCCGTAAATACAACTCGCGTGATTCGATATTTCATCGCGCCTCTCCTCCAGGAATTGCAGGTAAAGTTGTGCTGTTAAGCGCCCAGTAAATGGGGAAATTGAGTACAGATGAGCGGGCGCCCATGGTCGCACGAATGTTTATTTTTTCTTGGGATGTTTAGAAGGATGGAATGTGTGCAGTTGTACTTCCATATCCAACAATACGGGCCAGGCAAATAAGGAATCAATAAAGAAACTGAAAATAACGTTTGCGGCAGTCAGTTCTGCGCCTGAAATCCAAACCTCCTCCGCCGTCCCTTTGTCATACGCGCAGAATCCGCCCAGGGAATAACCTCGTCAACCCTCCCCGCATTCCTGCTCCCACACCCGTACCATCAGTTTGCCCGCCGCATGCTGAAAGGCCACCACCAGCGCATCGTCGCTCGCCGCCGGTCCGCAAAACCCCTCTGCCACCACCGCCGACTCCGGGACCGTCATCGAACAGGGCCGCGGCAGAGAAGACTTGATACTCCCCGCAATCATGTTGGCAATCTCTTTCGTCGCATCCAGCGCGTCGGCCTCGGCCACCGTATCCACCGCCTGCATCATCATGGCCGCCGTCGCCTGGTAGGCCAGCCCATCCGCCATGCGTACCTCGATCCGGCCCCTCCATACGCCCGAAAGCGCCACGCTCCCCAGCATGTGCCCCGCCCCAACATGGAATTCCTGGGCACACGCCAGCGTCTCCAGCTTCATGGCCAGCATCTGCTCCCAGAACTGCGCGTTGGCATTGATCACACTCTGTTCGTCCAGCTGTGCCCGCATGACCCACTCTCCGCCAGGAAGCTCTGACAACTCTTGGTTTCTGCTCAGCTTATCGAGCAATTCTCTGATTCCGTTAAGAATTGTCCCGATCCCTCCGCAGTCACTGGTCTTTGGAGAAACTCAATTGGACTGCCATTTCCGTGATTAAAGTGATCCAAATCACTTCCCCCCGTGCGTCCTGATACATCCCCCCACCCCAATCGGTGACAACCTTTCCCTTGTGAGGTGAATGCCATGAAGGATTCAGCTCCTACCCCGTCCTCTGCCCCTGACGCCGATCCCAGCGCCGGCAAAATCCCCAGTGCACATGCGCTTCCCTCTACCCATCCTGTCCCCATCGCTGACCCGATCATGAACCGCTGGATCCGTCCCAGGGTCATCCTGGCTGCCACCGATCTGACCGAGCTCGATCGGCTCATGCCATTTGCCCTCGAGCAGGCCGCTCAAACGGGTGCGCACCTGCTCCTGCTGCACGTGCTCGCCACCGCTGCCTCCATAGCCGCCGATGCCGCCGGAATGCCTTATTACGATCCGGCCGGTGCGCTCGATTTTGCCGCCAAATCCCTGGAACCCTGGTGCGCCCTCGCCCGCCAGCGGAACGTCACTTGCGATGTTCTCGTCCGCGAGGGCAATCCCACCCATCAGATTGGAGCTGTGGCCCGCCAGTTCCTCGCAGACCGCCTGCTCCTCGGTACACGAAGCCGCAGCAAGCTGGGCAAGTTGCTTCTCGGCTCCGTGGCAGAACAAGTGCTGCGCTCGGTCAATCTCCCGGTCATCACCGTGGGTCCCGAGGCTCATCTCCCGGTGGATGGGAGCCACGAAGAACGCGTCGTGCTCCACGCCACCACTTTGCGAGAGACCTCCCGCCCGAGCGCTGCACTTGCCTGCCAGATCGCTGCCAGCCAGGACGCCAGGCTGCTCCTGCTCCACGTCCTGCCTCCCGAGGGAGACTCCCCCACCCAGCCGGCCCTGCGCAGCGGTCAGCCCGCCGGTATGGACTCGGCAGCGCTGCAAGAACTTCAGACCCTCGCTGCCGAGACCGGCGTCGCCTGCGCGGCACAGGTCGAGCCCAACGTCGTGCACGGCAATCCCTCTGTCGAGATCCTGGCCATGGCCTCCGAACGCCATGCAAAGTTGATCATCCTGGGCGCCCGTCATCGCTCTGTCTTCCAGGACCTCACCCGCGACCGCACCATCTACCGCGTACTCGCCCACGCCCGTTGCCCCGTGCTCACGCTCCTCGAGTCGCAGATGGGTTCACCCGCCTCATCGGTGCTGGAGTTCGCCGCCTACATCTGAACCAGGGACCGCCGGCCGGCGCATGCCATCGCAGAAACTCGAAAAGTGAGCAAAAGAAAACAGCCCATCGCATGGGAGGATGGCATTCATTCCAGGCTTTTAATCTGAAATTTGGAAATGTGGGCGGGAGGGTGAAACCTACGCGGTCAGCCGTTCCAGCTGATCCGGCTTGGTGATGGTCAGGCTGGAGCCCTTGATGGTAATCCACTGGTCGCGGCGAAATTGATTCAAAAGCCGCGTTACGGTCTCGCGCGAAGTGCCCGCCATGTTGGCGATCTCCTCGTGCGTCAGCGCCATGGTGAAGCGGATCTCCGTCTTGCCATTCGCCGCCGACCGTCCCCAGTCCAGCAAAAGCCGCGCCAGCCGCCCCGCCGCCGAGCCGGAAAGCGCCAGCCGCTTGGCGTCATGAAACACCGTAAGATATTCACCCGAAAGCGACTGCGCCGCATGCATGCTGGCGATTCCGTGACGCCCCAGGAAGTCCAAAAACTCCTGCTTGCGCACCGTTTTCACCTGGCAGGGCTCAATGGCCTCGGCCGTCACTTCGTGCGGCACGTTGGCCAGAACCGCGCTCAAACCCATCACATCGCCAGGGCCCGCAATCTTCAGGATCATCGTCTTGCCATCGCGCGATGTAGAAGAAATCTTCACCTGGCCATAACAGATAACAAATACATTCCGCGCCTGGTCGCCCTCTGAAAACAGCTTGGCCCCCCGGGCATGGCTCATCATGATCCCGATCCCGTCATAATCCCGCAGCGCTTCCGGCGTGAGATTACAGAACATCCGCAGATGGCGGTGCTCGCAGTTGACGCAATCTTCCGGGGGGTGATGAGGGTGGAACGATGCCATAGATTTCCCGTTAGCCAGATTGGAGTATAGCGCATTTCAGTGGGCCGCAAAGCAGGGATTTTCCGTTAACTTAAACTGTTTCCTCGGCCAGTCACTGTGTGGGATTTGCTATGACAAAGTCTTATGCGCTCGCGGCAGGCGCTTCCGGACCGCGCCGCCGCGTCTTGGGAGCACGGTTTTGGCAACTTGCTTCGTAACCGCGCGATACTTCGCGCGCCAGCTCCTCCAGCAGCCTCATCCGCAGCGGCGGATACGACTGGAATGCCTGGTTCAGCGCCTCAATCGGGAGCAGCAGGAGCGAACCGGCCGTCTGCGCACTCAAAGTGTAGGTGTGGTGCCCGTCTCCCAGCGCAGCCGCCAGCTCCACCAGGTCCCCCGCGCGGGACAAGCCCAGCGTCAACCGCGTGTCCAGCCGCTCTGCCCGGCGCACAAACTGCCCCGAAACCACCACAAACAGCCCCCGGCAAGCGCTCGACTGGCGAAAAACCACCTGCCCGGCACTCACATCGAAGTACTGTGCCGCGGCATTTAGAACCTTCCCCGTCTCCGGTGGGCAGGCCAGCAGCTCTGCCAACGGATGTGCCTGGACCGAAGCCAGTCGACCGGATCTCGAATCAGGTTCCATGCTCCCCTTTCCCTTTGTCTGAGCCCGGTATCCCGTATGGGGACTGCTTATTCCTGGACTGCCCCTGAAGGCCAGCTCCTGGGGAGCGTGTCGGGTACTGCGGATCTGCCAATTGCTTGATTCCATATCCTGCAAACCCTCGAACCGCATCAACGGCATGGAAATGGATCATTGAAATGGATCGCGGTCAAAAACATCACCGCACTTCTATTCGCCCTCCCTGCAGAAATGCCCGGCATCCACACCTGCTAACGTACATCCACAAGCGTCCTGGAGGCCGCCGGCACAGGCTCGGGTGGAACGCACAAAACGGGACAGCGGGAACGAGCCAGCAGCGCGAAGGCCGTCCCATGCGGACCCGGCGTTCCACTGGTGCGCTTCACACCCACCACCAGCATGCTCGGATGGTATTGCGCAATCGCTTCCACAACTGCATCGCCAGGATTGCCGTCCTTCACAATGCAGCGCACCGGAAAACGTCCGCTCGGACGAATGCCGAACTCCTCCAGCGTGGTCGCGCAGGGATTCAGAAATGCTGAAGCCTCAGCCGGGCCGCGAGCGTGAATCACGATCAGCGTGCGATGAAACGTCTCCGCCAAAGAGTGCGCCATGGCCACTGAGGATGCGGTCGCTTCGTTGCGTTCCATCGCCAGCAGCACCGGCCCGCCTGGCGTGGGACGAAACTCGCCCGCATTCCAGTCTGCCGCCACCGCCAGCACCGGGCATGGCGCCATGCGCACCAGCTGCTCGGCGATCGCACCCACAATCACTGGCCCTGCGCCCTGCATCCCCTCGGTGCCAATCACAATCAGCCCCGCCTGGTACTGCCGCGCTACATCCACCAGCATCTGCGCCACCGCTCCCTGGCGAATCTCCGAGTGGCTGTGAATTCCTTCCCGCAACAGGTCCCCGGTCAGCTTGTCCAAAGCCACCCGCGCCTCTTCGCTCATGCTCCGCAACACGCGCCCCGGCACCGCATCCACCACTGCGTAATCCACCGGATCGAGCCCGTGCGCGAGCACTATGCGGGCGCCGTAACTGCCCGCCAGCTTGCGCGCATATTCCAGCGCCGCCTCTGACTGGCCATCCAGGTCCGTGGCAACCACAATCGTCTTCATATTGCTCGCAAAACTCACATCTGCCTCCCGGTGTCCGATTGGCTCCAACCTCACTCCATACCCATTGGAATCCGAGTCTGCGCCCCCGTCCCGCGTCCAGGCAGTGACAGCTTGCACCCCGCGTTGTGACCCAAGTCACACACGAACCACCTAAACTACTCAATCCTCATATCTCTATCCCACACGGTCGCTTCCATCCCGGGAAGATATATACATTGGCGGCCCAAATGCGTTAGGCTTTCCGCGTTATGAAAAACACGCAAATCTCCTCTACAAAATCGATTGGTCTCGTCTCCTGCTTCCGCTTTTTTCCGGTTCTTCTCGTGGCCGCCCTGGCCTCGTCCGTGCTGGCCCTCGCCCAGGCGCCCGTTCCCGACTCGCCCGCCATTGAAGCCAGGGCGCATGCCTGGATCAATCAGCTCACTCTCGAGCAGAAAGTCGAGCTGGTCGGCGGCGTGGACGAAATGTATACCCACCCCGCCCCGGCCATCGGCCTGCCCCGCTTCAAAATGTCAGACGCCTCGGTCGGCGTGCGCACCTGGGGACCCACCACCGCCTACGCCGGCGGCGTCGCCCTGGCCGCCACCTGGGACACCGATTTCGCCCGCAAGCTCGGCGAGTCGCTCGGCAAGGATGCCCGCGCCCGCAGCGTCAACTTCCTGCTCGGCCCCGGCGTCAACATCGCCCGCTCCCCCATCGCAGGCCGCAACTTCGAGTACCTCTCGGAAGATCCCTTCCTGAATTCGACCATGGTCGTCCCCTACATTCAGGGCGTCCAGTCCCAGGGCGTCATCGCCACCGTCAAGCACTACGCCCTCAACAGCCAGGAGTACAACCGCCACAACGTCTCCTCTGACGCGGACGAGCGCACCATGCGCGAAATCTACCTCCCCGCCTTTGAAGCCGCCGTCACCAAAGGCCACGTCGACGCCGTCATGAACTCCTACAACCTCATCAACGGAGTCCACGCCACGCAGAACGAGTTCCTCAACCTCAAGGTCCTCAAGGGCGAGTGGGGTTTCCAGGGCATCCTCATGTCCGACTGGGACGCGACCTACGACACGCGTCGGCGCCGCCAACAACGGCCTCGACCTCGAGATGCCCGGCCCGCGCTTCATGAATCCCAAGGCCCTGCTCGCCGCCGTCCACAACGGCTCCATCAAGGAATCCACCATCGACGACAAGCTGCTGCGCCTCTTCCGCACTGAGCTGCGCTACGGCTTCCTCGACCGCCCCCAGTTCGACCCCTCTGACTCCACCTACTCCGTCGCCGATCGCGCCGTAGCGCTTCAGGGCGCGCTGGAGAGCATCACCCTGCTCAAGAACGAGCACCACCTGCTCCCGCTCGACGCCTGCAAAAATCAAGACCATCGCCGTCATCGGTCCCAACGCCTGGCCGGCGGTCCCCGGCGGCGGCGGCTCGTCGGAAGCGCAGGCCTTCGAGCCCGTCTCCATGGTCACCGGCATCGCCAATCTCGTCGGCCCCAACGTTCACGTGCTCTACACCCGGGGCCTGCCCGGAGATGAACGATGTCTTCGGTCAAACGCGGTGGGAAGGCGCCGTCACAGGTGGCCACCTACCCCAGCAAGGACTTCACCGGCACGCCGGAAACCGCCACCACCAACACCATTGCCGACTACAAGAACGAGTGGTGGGGACCCGAAGACAAGACCCCGCGCAGCATCCGCTACACCGCCTCCTACAAGGCGGAAAAGGCCGGCAAGTACCTCGTTCTCGCCGCCGACTCCGGCAGCGACGACTTCACTCTCCGCATCGACGGCAAGCCGTTCCTTGCTCCGCCTCACGTCGAAGGCCAGGCCCCGCAATTCTGGACCATCGATCTCGCCGCCGGCCAGACCATCAACGTAGTCGCCGACTATCTCCCCGGCTTCGTCGGCGTTCGCTTCGGCCTCGGCATCGCCTATCGAGCCCGAGCTGGTCTCTGAAGAAGCCAAGACAGTTCGCCTCCATCGCCGACGTCGTCGTCGCTCGCCGTCGGCTTCAATACCAGCACCGAGAGCGAAGGCCTCGACCGCACCTTTGACGCTGCCCTGGGGCCAGGACGCGCTGATCGAAGCCGTAGCCGCAGGCCAACCCGCACACCATCGTCACCCTCACCGGCGGCGGCGGCATGGACACGCGCCGCTGGCTCGACCACGTCCCCGCGCTGCTCCACGTCTGGTATCCCGGCCAGGAAGGCGGCACGGCCATCGCCGAGGTGCTCTTCGGCAAGCACAACCCCGAAGGCAAGCTTCCCGTCAGCTTCGACCGCAGTTGGGAAGAAAACCCCTCGCTACAACTTCTACTACCCCATCAAAGGCGCGGACACGTCGCTCCACGTCACTGAAACCGACGGCAAGCAAGGTCGATTACGTCATCCCCCACGTGAAGTACGACGACGGCCTCATGGTCGGCTATCGCTACTGGACCACCACCGGCAAGCACCCGCTCTACCCCTTCGGCTTCGGCCTCAGCTACACCACCTTCAGCTTCTCCAGGCTTGAAGCGCCCAAGTCAGCCGCAGCCGGGTCAGACGGTCACCGTCAGCTTCGACGTAACCAACACCGGCAGCGTGGCAGGCGCGGAAGTCGCCCAGCTTTACGTCTCCGACCCATCGGCCAAGGCCACCCGCCCCGAGCGCGAATTGAAAGGCTTCGAAAAAGTCCATCTCGCTCCCGGCGAAACCAAACACGTCACCCTGACCCTCGACGCCCGCGCCTTCAGCTACTGGGACGAAGCCAACAAGAAGTGGACCATCGACCCCGGCAAGTTCGTCCTCCGCGTCGGCGACTCCAGCGAAAACACCCCGCTGACTGCGGACGTCATGTTGAATTGATGAGCAAGAGAATGGGTTGAAATTTCGAAGATATACCTCTACAAACTGACCGTCGACAATGGCGGGGCGCCGTGCGTCTACGACGGAAAATTGTCCCTTGCAATATGTAAGCCCGCGATACGCAAGTCCGAACGAGAGGGAAATTACATCCTGGGCTTCGCAGGTAATTCCCGATATAAGAACAAACCCAACTGCCTTTTCTATGCTGCGAAAGTGGGCCGCCGACTGGAAGGGCAGGAGTATTACTCCAAGGCATCCGAGCAACGCCCTGATTGCAACTATAAATTCATCAATGGCGAATTCAAATAGGGTTCTGGCGCCAAATTTCATGGGCCAGAGCAGCTGGCCCATGACCTCGGCAAACCGCCTTACTGTAGGAGTGCCAAAGTACTCCTGGTCGAGAACCCAGAAGACTTCAGGTATTTCCGTGACTCCTGCCCGATTGACTACCAACCAAAATACAGATTGCTCGGAAGCTTTATCAGAAGGATGACCCAGGGTCACAGGATAAACATGGCCGAAAACATCTTGGGCGACGTCCGGTCCTTGCTCTCTGAAGTTTGGAGAACCCCGCAGACCTTGAAGAACTCCTGCGTTCCGTCCACTCTATCGCCGACAAAATGCAGCGATGATGAAGGCCACACCGTTTGCGATTGCTGACCCGCTAACTCCCGTGCCGCTCCCAGAAAACTGCCGGAGTCACGATAGAGTACTTCCCCGCCAACGCCAGCAAATCCTTATCCCCGGTAATCAGGTAGTCGGCGTGCGCTGCCCACAGTGTTCCCAAAACCGGCTGGTCCGTCTTATCGCGCAGTTCCTCTTCCTCCTCGCCGCCGGGCTCGAAAATCTCCGCCGTGAAGAGGTAGCTGTCGGCAAGCTCGCGTATCTCCGCCTCGCTCATTTTGATGCGCGCGAGCCGCGGCAGCACCCGCACAAGTTCGTCGAGGATGTACCGCGACAGCACAACGGCCAGCGCTCCCTGTTTCCACGCGTCGACGATGCGACCCGGCACGCTCGCCGGATAAGCCAGTCCCGACACCAGGACATTGGTGTCCAGCACCACGCGCAGCCGGGCCATCACCGCCGCCGTTCGCGCGTTACCGCCGCGTCGATCTCTGCCATGCCCTCATCGACCGGCACATCGGCATAGGCCTCGGCAATCCGGCTGCTCAAGGCATCGAACCGCTCGCGCATGCGCCGAATCCGCGCGAACAGCTCCGCATCCACCAGCGCCGCCACCGGCTTGCCGTCCTTCGAGATCACGATGCTGTCGTTCCGGTACTGCACCTGGTTCAGCATCTCACCCAGGTTCTGCCGAAAATTCACCGCACTCACTTCAGAGATCATCAAGCCCTCCAACCATGTTGACCAGTACAACCATTATGATCCACACAGCCCCGTTTGTCCACTTCGGCGGTTATCATCGCAACATGAAGCGCGTCCTTCTCTCCTGGAGCAGCGGCAAAGACAGCGCCTGGGCCCTTCACGTCCTCCGCCAGCAGCCTGACCTTGAAGTCGTCGGCCTGCTCACCACCCTCAACGCCGAGTTCCAGCGCGTGGCCATGCACGGCACCCGACGCTCCGTCCTCAATGTCCAGGCCGCCGCGGCAAAACTGCCCTTGTGGATCGTCCCGCTCCCCTGGCCCTGCTCCAATGAAATTTACGAGCAGCGCATGGCCGAGGTCTGCAATCGCGCCATCGCCGAGCACATTGACGCCGTAGCCTTCGGCGATCTCTTCCTCACGGACGTCCGCGCCTATCGCGAAAAGCAGCTCAAGCCCACCGGCCTCGAGCCGCTCTTCCCTCTATGGGGAATCCCGACCGATGAGCTGGCCCGCACCATGCTCGCCGCCGGCCTGCGCGCCCGGGTTGTCTGCATCGACTCCAGCAAGCTCCCCGCATCCTTCGCCGGGCGCGAGTTCGACTCGTCCTTCCTGGCCGACCTGCCGCCGGGGACCGACCCCTGCGCGGAGCGCGGCGAGTTCCACACCTGCGTCTACGCCGGCCCCATGTTCACCGCCCCGCTCTCTCTCGAACCCGGCGAAATCGTCAACCGCGACGGCTTCTTCTTCGCCGACTTCCAGCCCCTGCAACCGGCGCAGCAGGTCCCTTGATACGCCCTGGGGGACAGCCATGGTAAATCACCACTTTAAAAACGGAAAGGCCGGTGCGGAGAGCGAGATCGCAAGATCCCACTCTCCGCACCGGCCCTTTACTGATCCCTGACCCCTGATCCCTGTTTTACTGCTTCCCCAACCGCACCACCAGCCCGATCTGGTAACCCAGGTTGTTCTGTACGCTCGAGCCGAAGCCGGTCATGTAGTACTCCGGCGCAACCCGAAGGCCGATGTTCGGTGCCAGGTTGTACTCGATGAAGATGCTGGCGCTGGCAGCAAAGGTGTTGTTATTCGGATAGAGGACACCCAGGGTGCCGTAGCCGCTGGTGTCGCCGGTGAAGTTGCCGTGCGTATACCCGCCCAGTACGCGGGCGGATATGGAATATTTTGGCTGCAGATAAAACCGGTAGGTCGGTCCAGCCAGCGCCCCGTACTGGCTTATGGTGGGCTTGTCCAGGCCCACCGAGCCAGCCGGAGGAGTGCCCTCCGTGGGCTCGATGAATGGAGTCCCGTAGTAGCCGCGGCCATCCACCGTCACGCCCAGCCGCTCGCTGAAGTAGCGCGTCACGCCGGCATTCCAGTCGTACTCGTTCACCTTTTGCAGAATCTGGCCCGGACGGAAACGCAGATAACCCGCCCCGACGTACGCCTCGTAGCGATGATCGTAGGCCTCATGAATGGCAGCCGCGCGGCGCTGCTCCCGCCGGGCCCGGATGCGCGCCTGCACGCTCACCTGCGGTTGCGACTGGCTTGCGGTGGGCGCCTGCTGGTCAGCGGGCGCGGGGTTGCTGCTCGAACTTGAGCTTTGGGCCTGAACGACGGGGATGGCTGAAGACGCAAGCGCCAGCAGAAGTGCAAAACGGCGAAAAAAGTACATCGGTCTCGGGTTTCCTCCACGGGATTACGGAAGCACACCATTGCTCCTGGGCAGTGCTCCCCCCAATAGGTATTAAAACATCTTGGGGGAGCCTTGTGCTTGAACCTGCTCTGGTTTGGACGCGCGCCGAGCCGATTTGCCCCGGAATCCCCACAAACATTCCGCCGCTTCTCTCCCCATGACGGAAAATTCATCGCATCTCCGGCCCGGAAACCGGGGACCATGCTCTACGATGAAGACCAAAGGAGCCTCTGACAAATATGGGTCGCATTCTGCTGGGAATCATTCTGGGGATTATTCTTGTGCCGGTCGCCGTGCTGGCGTGGTTTCATTTTGGCAGAGTCCCCGTCGCCGTCGCCGATCCGCCATTCCCCCAGGAACGCCTGCTCACCCACGTTCCCATGAACGCACGTATCGACCGCGAGCTCATTAAGACCCCTCCCATCCCCGCCGACGAAGCCGCCTTCGTCGCCGGCGCTCAGATCTACCACGACCAGTGCTCCGCCTGCCACGGATTTAACGACAAGCCTTCTTCTTTTGGCGCCCACATGTATCCCGATGCCCCGCCGCTGTGGGAGAAGCACCACCATAACGACGTGGTCGGCGTCAGCGACGATCCGCCCGGAGAGACCTACTGGAAGGTAGCCAACGGCATCCGCCTCACCGGCATGCCTTCTTACAAGGAAATCCTCTCCGACACCCAGATGTGGCAGGTAAGCCTGCTTCTGGCCAATGCCGACAAGCCATTGCCCCCGGCTGCCCTGGAACTCCTCAAGGGCGATGCACCCCAGCCGCCTGCCACACCCGCCGCTCCAGCGGCTAAAAAGTAGCAGTCGTCCACCAGCTTCGCTGACCCTTCGGGGCAGGAAATCCGTGCTAGCCAATGCTCCCGCTAACTCGCTGACTTGCTATGCCCGCGAAGCGGGCGCTCGCCTTGCTGAATTTGTCCTTGAAGTATGGGCGTTGAACGGCTCCATCGCCAGCGCTCCGCAACCCTGTTTCCTCCGAGCCTGCTACCGCCCAAGCCCGCGCTCAACGTAGAATCAAACCAGATCCGCAAGGACTGAAAGGCAGGAAAACGTTGAGCGTATTCGACTCGCTGCGCAAGGGATTTGGCTTTCTGCTCATGAGTTTCGGCATCTCCAGCCCGGCCAAAAAGGCCAAGCCCGCACCCAAGCCCGCGCCAAAGCCGCGCCAGGACTAAACTGATCGAAGCCAGTATGGACGGGCTTGGTGACTTGATCGGAGCGTAGCCCGATGGACTTGGCGCAATCTTGGAAAGCCTGGGCGCGTCCTACTCTGGCAAGGGGCGCAAGAGCACCAGAAGACGAATCGCCAACCCCAACCTTTCTTCCCATGGTCTGGGACCCGGCCAGAAAATCATGCAACCGGAAGAGTCCGCGGGTGCTCAAATGAAGTAAGCAAGGGCAGTGGTTCCAGCCTGCCACGAGGTTCTTCCCCATGACCGCTGAAAACAAAAAAAACTTCCTCCGCGCCTTCTGGGACTTTTTCGTTCTCTTCAGCGGCATTTCCACGGCCTCAAATCTCTCCCGCACCCAGGGCCGCCCCGTCCGCAACCGCGGCCTGTTCCTGTTTCGATCCAGGCGTGACCGCCAGGCCAGCCGCCCCGCAAGCACCCGCTGATTCGCTCGGCAACCCAGGAATTGTTAGAATCGAGGCATATGAGCATCACCCGCCAGCAGGCCCTCGACCACTTCCACTCCCCCGACCTCATCGGCCTGGGCTTCGAGGCCGACGCCGTCCGCCGCCGCCTGCACCCCGAAGGCGTGGTCACCTACATCATCGATCGCAACATCAACTACACCAACTTCTGCACCGAGTACTGCACCTTCTGCGCCTTCTACCGCCCCCTCAAAGGGCCGCAGGCCAGGGAGGGCTACATCCTCGACTTCGAAAAGATCTACGAGAAGATCGCCGAAACCCTGGAGATGGGCGGCACCGGCGTGCTCATGCAGGGCGGCATCCATCCCGACCTGAAGATCGACTGGTTCGAGCGCCTCTTCACCGGCATCAAGCAGCGCTTCCCGCAGATCTGGCTGCACTGCCTCTCGGCCTCTGAAGTGCTGGCCATCGCCGAATACTCCGAACTCAGCCTGCGCGACACCATCGCCCGCCTGCGCGACGCCGGCCTCGATTCCATCCCCGGCGGCGGCGCGGAGATTCTCGACGACGACGTGCGCAAGCGCATCGCCCGCCTCAAGTGCCGCACTGAAGATTGGGTCAGCGTCCATCGCACCGCGCATCAGCTCGGCATGCGCACCACCGCCACCATGATGTTCGGCGTCGGCGAAACCTTCGAGCAGCGCGTCAATCACTTCGAAGTCGTCCGCCGCCTCCAGGAAGAGACCGGCGGCTTCACCGCCTTCATCCCCTGGAGCTTCCAGCCCGGAAACACCGCCCTCGGCGGCCGCGGCTGGGAAGAAGCCACCTCGCGTCGAATATCTAAAGGTGCTGGCTATCTCCCGGCTCTATCTCGATAACATCGAGAACGTGCAGGCAAGCTGGGTAACGCAGGGCCTGAAGGTGCTAGAAGTCGGCCTCCACTTCGGCGGCAACGATGTCGGCTCGGTGATGCTAGAAGAGAACGTCGTCAAGGCCGCCGGCACCAGCAACTGCACGACCGAAGAAGAGCTGCGCAGAATCATCCGCGACGCCGGCTTCAAGCCCGTCCAGCGCGACACCCTCTACCGCACGATGTTCTTGAACTAGTGTCCTGAATCTGAAATTCTTCTCCTGATTCGCGATGTCATTCTGAGTGAACGGGGCCCTAAACGTCGTTCAGTTTGGGGGTGGTGAGCGAAGAATCTGCTTCTTGCCTTCCCCGGTTTCCGTTTAGAACTTCAGACTCACCACCCTAGCGCAGGGAGTCGAAGGATCTGCGTTTGCACCTCTCTGCAACAGCCTGAGGGCCTGCAACGGTGACTTTTTCGCTTCGGCGCGGAGCCGACGGGTGGCACTGTGCTAGAGCTGGTTGCATAAATGGATTCGACCCCAGAGTTCTCTTCAGGGTCTGTTGAAAAACTGCCTTAGTCGGCTATGTTTTGAAAGGGCACGGATTTATCCGTGCCGCAAGCGCGCGCAATCAAGAGGGCTTTAGCCCCTGAGGGATCGGTTTCTGCGCCCTTCGGCCAACCTTGAAGCAGTTTTTCAACAGGTTCTCAGAGATTCACCGCCAGTGCTCCCACTTAACGACCCACGAAGGCGCGTCTCCGTGCAACAAGGGGACCGCGATACGCTAGTTGTTGAAATCGCCCGGCACAAGAACTGGCTGATGTCCATTTTTGGGTTGGCTTGGTTTACCGCCTTTTTCTCGGTTTTCGAGTTCGAATTCATTGCACCCTTTTTTCGAGAGCCGTTATCCTCACAAAACCTCGTCCTCTTTCCCGTCATCGCATTTATCGCGCTTGTGTACTTCCTTGGGGCTCGCGTTGCAATGTGGCGCGCGTTCGGTGTCGAGCAGATCGTTATCGAAAACGGAGTATTCTCATGGACGCGAAAAGCGCTCTTCTGGAGGCGCAAACTCGAGCTCCGCGTCGTAGAGATTACGGCAATCCGGACCGCGACACCATGGCACAACCTGAGTAACCGCATCGAGCTCACAGCTCAAAACAGGCACTTCCGAATCGGAGACATGCTTCGCCGCGATGAAACGTACGAACTTGCCTGGTACCTGCGGCGCGCAATCCGGCTACCGGAAGAGTAGCCTGACGAAGGACATCGAGCGCGCCAAGGAGTTCTCGGCGGTTATCGAAAGAGCGCCATTTGCCGCACCGCAAATCCCCGCAAAATCGTTGCATAGAATTACGCCCCAGGCGAGCACAATACTCGTAGAGGAGATCAGCCATGAAGATCGGCCACACCGTCAAAGAACCTCAATCTTCGCCGTTTCCTCTTCTTGAAGGCACCCCACCCCCCTACAATCCCGTGAGACAGTGAAAATGTGAAACTGTGAAGCTCCTGTTCTGGCATCCAGCCACCAGCAAATCGGCATATCTCCAGAGGACTCACTCGCCATCGCATCGAACGGACGCGGGCACTCGGGCACTGAACACGGTCAGATTCGCTGCCGCCGCCTGATCGCCCGGCGCATCCGAAAAACACCGCCCGCAAAAAAAGGGAGGAGATCCGATCTCCTCCCTCAAAAGCAAGCCTGGCAGCCGTTCTATGGCACCGAGAAAGGACGCAAGCCGTCGGTCGGGAAGATTCCTGTAGGCGCGGTCGCCGTGGAGGGCTGAGCACGGAACATGTAGTGGATCGAGAACCCTGCATTGATTGACGTGTAGTTGCGCGAATTGTTCGCGCCGATGAATCCGCCCGCGAACCAGTGCGCGCCGATCTGGTACGACACGTGGCTGCGCAGGTCGTAGTTGGGGCCCACGCTGGTCTTGGCCGGCAGCATCGGGTTGTTCAGCGCCGTCTCCAGCGATTTGTCCACCGCCAGCGGCCACAGCGGCGAAAGGTCTTCCTGGAAGGCCTGCACGCCCATGCTGCCCAGAATGTCGTAGTGCCAACGCGTCCCGTAGTGGCCCACCCAGGTGAACGGCACGTTCGCCAGGAAGTACGACTGCGGGCTGAAGTAGCCGCCCAGGCCGTGCGTGAAGGCGTCTTCGTTGTGCGCATAGTGCATGCCGAAAAAGTTGGCGCCGATGCTCAGGTTGCCGTACTCCGGCATGGTCTTCAACCGCCAATACGCGCCGCCGGAGCCATCGATGCGGTTGTTTGTCTCCACCGTGTATCCCGTCAGGTACTGCCCGCCCACGCCCAGGTAGAAGCCTGACTCCGCATCGCCGTGCGCGTACTGCACGTTGCCCTGGTTGGCCATCACTCCGCCCCAGATCTGCCCCAGGGTGCCCAGTGTGTTGCCGCTTGGATCGCGCAGGCCGGAGTAGGACAGCTGCGTATCCTTCACCGGGTCGCGGCTGAAGGTCAAAGTGATGGGCCCGTTGCCCGGCTTCCACAGCGCGCGGCCGGTGAACGTAGCCACCAGGAAACCCTCCGGCATGTAGCCCCCGGCGAGCGCCAGGTGCGGGAACGCGAGTTGCACCTCGCCGCCGATGCCCACCGCATTCTGCTGCGCCGGCGGGGTGGTCGCGGTGCTGGTCAGGGTGCCGATGGGCTGCGGAATCGTCACCAGCGACGACCCGGCCGTGGTTGACTCCTGCACGGTAATCACGCTGGTGCCGTCGGCCTGGCCGGAATCGAGAAATACCGGCTTGGCCACAATGGTCAGCCGCGCGTTGTAGCCCAGCGGCATGGAGACCTCAAACGGAGCTTCAAGCGCCGCCAGGTGGTCGTAACCCAGGCTCCCGGAGCGATAGTTGAGTAGCCCCGACCCGCCCATCCATGGGCTGTAGCTGGACTCGATCGACCGCAGCTGCATCTCCGCCTCGTCGCGCGGGTTCACCGGGTTGGGCTGGCGCTGGATGCGCACCCATGGCCCGCGCAGCGGCGGCAGATTGCGCTGCTGCAACTCGTCGTCGCTCAGGCCGGTATCGGTGGTGGGCGTGGGTGCTGGAGCCGGCACATCCGCGGGCACCTGCACCTGTTGCGGAGCCTGCGCCGGCTGCTCGCTCTCCGCCGCCGGAGCCTGCCCGAGCGTCGGCTGGCTGGACTGCGCCGTGGCCGCCTTGGCGTGCCGCTTCTTCTTTACCGGGGGCTCCGCGGCAGATGGTTTGGCCGGCGGAGGGGCCGCCTGCGCAGGCGCTGCCACGGGAGGTGGCGTTGTCTGTTGTGGTTGCTGCTGCTTGGGTGCGGAATACGCCCCAGTGGCCGCTTCCTGCGCCGAGGGCGTGTACTGCGCAATCGTGTACTGGCCCGTCCCCGCAGGCGGCGCATGCAGGCTGGGCAGCGGATTCACAGGGCTGTTGGGCAGGTTGTGGATCGCCGCCGCCGATCCCTGCGTCAATTGGCCGTCGGTCTGGTCGGCAAACAGAGCCTGCGCCTGCGCAGCCACGGGCCCCATCGGCTGGGAGCTGATGCGCAACCCCGGCGTCGGTGTCGCTCCACCCGTACCGGAGACCGGAAGCTGGCCCGGAGCCTGCGTCAGAGGGCCAGGCGTTTCCGAATCGGTGGAGGCGATCGTCTCTTCCGAGGGCGGCAGCTTCATCCTGCCCATGTAAGGCGACTGGCTGCTGGAACTCGACGGCGTCTTCGCCTTGAAGCCCGTATGCACCTGGTTCGAGGCCTGCGTCTTGCTGTCCGCCGGCGGAGTCTTCGTATCCTGCTTGGCGCTCTGCGGCGCCAGAACCGGTTGGCTCTGCGCCGTGTCCAATGGCGGACTCAAAGGCGAGCCCAGCGGCTTGCTCTCGGCCGCACCCTGCGGAACGTAAACCGGCGCGCTTCCCTGCACGCTCGGCGTGGGAGCCGGGGTCAACTCACCCGGCAGCGGCAGCGGATTCGACGAGGGCGCCTGCGTCCAACGGCTGCTCTGAGCCTGGCTCTGCAGCGGAACCGCGGCTACCGGCGCCGGCGCACTATAAGGCGTATGGCTCACCGTGTTGCCCGGGCCGTAAGCAGGCAAAGGCGGCGCGGGGTTGGCCTTTATTTGCGGGTCGTTGCGCGGGTCGAGCAGCCGCTTCATGTCGCCCGCTGCCGGCGCGGTGTAGGAACCCGCAGGAACCAGACCAGCGTCCAGCTTTTGCGCCGTTGCACCCGGAGGCATGGCCGCCAGCGAAGCCCGCCAGAAGTCAGCCGCACGCGCCGTGTTGCCGCGTGCCTGCTCAAACCGTGCCGCCAGAGCCAGAATCTGCGGATCGCTGGGGAACCGCGCCAGCGCCTGCCGCAGCCACGTCTCCGCCTGCGCCATGTCGTTAGCTCCCAGCGCCGCGCCAATCGCTCCCTGGTAATCGCCTGCGGTTCCGTCCTGCAGAGGAATCGTCTTGAATAGCGCCAGCGCATCCTCCGGACGGCCCACCTTGGCGTAAGCCCCGGCCACGGCAACGCGCACCGTCATATTGTTTGGATAATTCTCTGACGCCGCCTGAAGCAGCTGCACCCCACGCAGCAGCGAGCCGTTGTTCAGCAGCAGCTCCGCTCGGCGCACGGCAAAGTTGGCCCAAAGCGTCTCCACCTGGTCCCGCTGCGCAGCTGTCAGGTCTGTCCGCGCGTCCAGCCGTTGCAAAACCGGGTAGAACACCTGGTCGTTGCCCAGGTTATACAGCAGCCACGCGTGTTGCAGTTCCAGTCCCGCCGGCTCGGCGGTGTGGTGCGTCAGGTAAAAATTCTCCACTCGTCTCAAGTAGCGATTGGCGTTGGCAACATCGCCCACGGCTACATACAGGCTCACCAGGCCCTGCGCAAACTCCAAGTCCGCTTCCAGTTGTGCGCGCACATCCGGCGGAATCTTCGCCAACTCCTGCAAGGCTTCTGCGTTGCGGTTGCTGGCCATCAGCGAGAAGATCAGTCCCTTCCACGCGTCCGAAGCCTCGGAGCGCGGCGCGTTGGCGGAAAGCTGCGCCTGCTGGCTGTCAGACTGCTGCGCAACCTGCCCGGCATGCAGTTCCCTTTGACCCATGCGCGCAGCTGCCACGGCCCGCGGCACAAAGGAAGCAGTTTGGTAATACTTGAACCCGGCCGCATTGTTCCGCAGGCCAAACCGCGCCCGGGGATTGATCTGAAAGGTCGCCGCTATCAGCCGCGGACCGTTCTCAGCCGCCACGCCAAAGCCGGAGTGAGCCCTGCGCCGGCGCGTTGCGCCCTGCGCCCGATCCACCGGCTGGCTTGCATTCCGCGTGCTCAGCCGCGTCCACGACTGGGGCACATACACCGGCGTCGAAGACGTCTGGCCCTGGCTCGCACCCGGAGGATACGCCTGCGGAGACTGCTGCAGCGTCTGGCCGGCCGCCGGTTGCTGGGGTGTCTGTTGCGCAGCCTGATGGTTGGGCGTCAGCACCACCGGCGCCGAGCCGTTGTAGGGATCGGGTCCGTACGCCGGCAGCGGCGGAACCTTCGTGGTCTTCTGGAAAGGCTCGTAGTTCGGATCCAGCAGTTGTTGCAGGTCGGCCGCGGTCACGGCACGGTGCGCCTTGGTGTCCTGTTCTGGATACACCAGTACATGCGCCAGCTTTTCCTGCGGAGAAGTCGAGGGCATCGCCGCCAGTGAAGCGCGATAGTAGTCCGCAGCCCGCTGATTGTCCCCGCGCGCCTGTTCATAGCGCGCCGCCAGCGAGAGAATCGATGCATCCCGCGGGAAGCGTTCCAATGCCTGGCGCAACCACAGCTCCGCCTGATTCTTGTCGTTGGCCGCCAGCGCCGCGCCAATGGCTCCCTGAAAATCGCCCGCCGTCGCGTCCTGCATGGGGATCGTCTTGTAGAGCGCCAGCGACTCCTTGGACCGGCCCACCTGCACATATCCGCCAGCCACGGCCTTGCGCACCGTCAGGTTGTCCGGAAAGGCCTGTGACGCCGCGTCCAGAATGTCCACCGCGCGCTGAAAATTGCCGTTATCCATGGCAGCGGCGGCCCGGCGCACGCTCCAGTTGGCCCAGATGTCCTGGATCGTCTCCCGCTGCGTCGTGGTCAGGTCGGCCCGGCTGCCCAGCCGCATCAACTCCGGATAAAGCAGGCGGTCGTTCTTGGTATTGAACAGCAGCCACGCGTTTTGAATTTCGATGGCCGCCGGCATCGTCAGGTGCAGCTTGGCGTAGTGCGCCTGCACGCGATTCATGTACTCGATGGCACGTGCCGTGTCACCGGTCGCGGCATAAAGGCTGGCCTCGGTCTGCACAAACTCAATGTCCGCGTCCAGGTCCTTGCGCACCGGCGCCGGAATCAGCGCAATCTCCTGGATCGCCTCGCTATTGCGATTGGTGGCCAGCAGCGCCGCAATCAGCCCCTTCCATGCATCCACCCGGGTCGGGGTCGCTGACCAGAACCTGCTGATAGAGGGCGAAGGCGTGCGCCGTATCATTGCGTTGCAAATAGATGCCGGCCAGCTGCAACTGGAGCGCCACGCTGGCCTGCCCGCCCGCCGCAACCTGCAGCTTCTGTGCCCGCTCAAGCAGGGTCTGTGCCACTTCAAACTGGTTGGCCTGCTGATAAATCGCGCCCAGCATGGTCAGGAAGCCGGGATCGGCAAGCGCCGCCTCGTAGGTTGCCGGCGGCATCTTCTGCACGTCGCCAATCGCCTCCGTGTCCTGGCCCATCTCGTGGTGCGCGCTCACCATCCCCATCCAGGCGGAAAGGTTGCCGGGATCTTCGGTCAGCAGTTGCGAGTACAGCGCCGCGGCCTGGTCGTAGCGCTTGGCCTCGGTCAGGATTCCCGCATATTCCAGCTTGGTGTCGGGCTTCAGCGTGCTCCCGTTCTCGGGAAACGGCAACGCCAGCGCCTCGGCCAGCACGCGCTGCGCATCCGCCGGGCGATTCTCCGCCTGGTAGATGCTGGCCAGCGTGCGCAGATAATCCGGATCCTTGGCCAGCGCTGTCTTCACCGCTGCCGGAAAGCGCGCCTCGACCGCCAGCGCCTTCTGGTTCTGGTTGTCGCGTGCGTAGGCCAGGAACAGCCCCCGCCAGCCATCGGCCGAGCTGGGCTGCGCCTTCACCAACTGGTCATAGATCAGTGCCGCACCCGCGTACTGCTGTTGCTTGGTCAGCAGGCCGGCCAGCCCGTTCAGAGCCTCCGGCGAGCGCGGCCGCATCGCCAGTGCCTCGCGGTACTTGGCGGAAGCCTCTTCAAACCGGTTCTGGTCGAAGGCCTCTGAAGCCTCGCCCATGGTGAACCAGAAGTGCGAAGTGGCCAGCGCATCCACCACCGTGCTCTCCTTGAAGCCGTCTGCCTCCGCCTTTTCCAGGTAGGTGACCGCGTCGCCAAAATTCTTCTGCTGCATGCGCAGGAAACCCATCCCCGCGGCCACGCGCCCGTTGTTCGGCTCCTCGTCCAGAATCGCCGTGAACCGCTTTTCCGCCTCGTCCAGGTGCTTCGCATTCAGCGCCGCAAACGCCGCGCGCTCGGCCGGCGTGCGCGCTATGCCGGAGTTCATCTGCGCCAGCTTGCTTTCGTCTTCCTTCAGCCGCCCGGCCAGCTCCGTATCCTGCGGATGCTCCTTCAGGTATTCGCGCAGTTCCGCCGCCGAGGCCGGGTTGGCCGAGTCCCAGATCAGCGCCTGCCGCAGCGCCGTCTGCCCACTCGCATCCCTGGGATGCTCCCGCAGGATGCGAATCCCTTCCGCGCGGCTCTTCGCATCGTAGGTGAGCATGATGCCCAGTTCGACGGCAAAACGCGGATCACCGGGATTGCGGTCGGCCGCGGCCCGCATGCCCGCAATTGCCTCCTGCTTGCCGCTCGCGGTGCCATAGAGCGTTTGGTAGTAAGCCAGCGCAATGTCCCCGTCCGGAGGATGGTCGCCATAGAGCTGCTTGTAGATGCGCATGGCGTCTTCCACCTTGCCCTGCCGCGCCAGCTCCCCGGCCTGCCGCAGTTGCGCGCTCTCCGCGCGCGTGCTCGCCAGCGCCTGAATCTTGGCAATGTTGGGGTCGTTGGGGTTTGCCTTGCGCAGCTGGTCGAGCGCTTCAGTGGCCTGGTCAGAGCCGATCAGCTTCAAATCCCGAGCCAGTCCAGCCAAGGATTCCGTGTTATTCGGGTCGGAAAGCAGAATCTGGTGCCACAGCTGGATGGCCATGTCCGGCCGGCCCCGGGCCTCCAGGGCATGCGCCTTTTGAACCAGAATTAAGCGCGTCGCCTCGGCCGAGTTGGCCGCCGCCTTCTTCGTGGTATTTTGAGCAAGGCTTAGCTGGAGCGCCAAAAGCAGGCAGCCCACAACCATCGAACCCTTTCGCAACGCCCCGCAGCCCACGTTCATCAGCGCTTCCATTCTACGTTCAGTTCCCCGCCCGCACCAAACCGGAATCTACCGTCGATAAATCCGGTTGCAAACAGGGCAAGATTCTGATCGTAATATGCCAAGTCCTTTCCGTACAATCCCGTGGACGCGTCGCGCATCTTGCTCATGCGGACAGTTTGCTGTGCGCTGAGCCTGGAGAGGTCGGGGAAGGCCCTCAAATAAGGCAGAATCGCAGCTGAAAATCCCACAGGTCCATCTTGCGCCAAAGGAATGCCCTGGTCGCTGACCTTTTCCGGGGGGGCATCATGATTGGCAAGGTAGACGCTCATGCCGGGGATGGCGCTTAGCATCTGGGCGCGAATTGTCCCTTTGCCATCCATCATCCCGGCCCACAGATAAACCCGGATCGCGTCATAGCTCCCGCCCGGTACATCGCTGTCCTTGTTGCCCGTTTGCATGGCCGGAGCCGGATAAAATCCGTCGCCGGGCATGTAGTCCACCCAGTCCATCGCAAATCCGTGCCTGGAGCTCGATGCCAGCATACGCGGAATCCCCATAGCTATGGACTGCCACGGTCCCGCAGGGTCAACCTTCGCCCATCTCTGAAAAATAAACAGCGGCGTGTAGCTCGGATTCAGCGTCCATGTCTGCTTTTGCTGGAATCCGTAAGGCCCCGGCAGCAGCACGGAACCAAAGCCGGGCATTTTGGACACCTCGCTCTTGGCGATCAGGCCCATCATCGCGCGGCCCATGCTGGTATACGAAGGCACACCCCACAGCCGTCCGGCCTCCACCAGCGTGTAAGCCATCCAAACATCCGCGTCAGATGCCGGATTGGGATCAAGCTGCTTCCACTGCCCGTTCGGCGCATGGCCCCACAGCCATCCCGGCAAGTGGCTCTCCATGTTGCCGCCGGCCATGTTCACCTGGGTCCACTGCAGCAGCCGGTCGAAGGTGGCTCGATCGTTGTTCACCAGCGCGAAAAACATCGCGTAGGCCTGGCCCTCCGACGTGGTCCGGTCTCCGCTCGTATGGTCGATCACCCGCCCCTGCCCGTCGATGAAGCGAGTCTGGTAAGCGTCCCACAGCGTCCAGGTTCCCTGTTTGCAGCCGCCCGCCGGGCACAGCGCCAACAGCAACACTATCAACAGCCAATGCTTGCTCAGCCGGCATCTCCACAGGCCCATTGCACCAGTTCTCCAACAAGCAGTTATAGCAGTGTTGAAAACGCTGCCGCAGACAAAACTCCGCCTTCGTGCGCGATCCCGCAAGATTTCGGGTTCTGCAAATGGGCGAGTGCCGCTCTCGATTGCCCCGGAGAACTCCACACAAGGCCTCAGTTCCCTGTCTTCTCAGTCCTCAATCATCTTCAACCGCGCCCGCGCCTTGCTGCGCAGCCATTGCCGCACCCACACTGCCAGCAGCAGCGCCAGCACGAACATGACCACCGCGACCAGCCACGGCACTTCCATGAACCACAGGGTCAGTCGCGTCCACCACGGCAAAACACCCACATGGTATACATCCGCACCGATGCGGAACGACTGGAACTGCAGCCCGTGCAGCACGGATACCGAGCCCGAAATCTCGCTTGACTGCTGCACCTTGATGAACGTCGTCATGAACGGCTCAAATGAGGCCGCATCCTTCAGGTGGATGGCGACAATGCTGCGGTTTCCGCCCGGCCCATACGGCGACTTCACGCCTTCGATTACCGTGTCCGGAGTGCCGCCGGCCGTCAGGTCGCCGCTCTCCGAGTGTTCGCCCGACTCGGTCTTCCACCACGCCTTGTGCAGGGGAGCAAAAAAGCCCTGCGTGTCGTGAACTTGAATCTGCCCGCTGTGCAGCGCCACCGGCAGATCGTTATTCAGCTTGTCGAAGGCTGGCTGGTCGTCGCCGGTCCCGATGATCAGGAAATCCGTGGCCGCGCCCTGCTGCAGTGCATCCGCGTTCGCCACCGTCACCCGCAGCGTGGGAAACCCCGTCTGCCGGCTGAAGTGCCCCATCAGCGTAACGAAGGTCTCAATCTCCGTTTCGGTCGGCACCGCCGGCAACACCACCGTGGTCTCGCTCAGGTCCGCCATCCGCGTAAACGGGAAGCCCGCATTCGCGAACGTCTCCAGGTTGGGCAGCGGCGCGTAGTGCGGATAGCCGCGCAGATCCAGGTACGAGTCCCGCAGGATCGCCCCCTGCATGTTGATCGGCGTCGTATCCTGGCAGCCGCCCTTCTTCAGCAGCTGAAAGGTGAAGTCGAACGACAGCGAGTTCGAGAACGGCCGCAGGTTCACCACCGGAACCGGCACATCCACTTCCATCTGCCGCGAAGCCTGCTGCCCCGGCGCCAGCGGCACCGAACCCAGAAATGCGTTGTTGATGCGCACCTGGAGGCTGGAGATGGGGCCAATGGGAATCGAGTTAAACCGATAAGCAAGCCGAAGCGTGGCGTTCTGTTCCCTGCCCGTGTAATAGATATCCGGCGGAATGCGGAAGTAGACCGGCAGCGGCGCCGATCCATCGCCCTGCAACTGGTCCGCCGTTGCATAATCCCATAGCGCAATTCTCTGGTCGGTGCGCGCCCAGCGCGGCGCATCGTCCGCCTTGCGGCGGTCGGGAAGCCTGAAATTGTCAATCACCGTTTGCGCGCCGTTCAGCATGTCGCTGTGCAGCGCCACGGCCTGCGCCGCGGTCAGCGCCTGGTCCGCGTTGGCCCCGGCAATCACCAGAACTTTGCCGAAAGGATCGTTGGGATTGGTGCGCATCGCCACCGTGGGCGCGCTCACATCCGTCAGATTCAATCCCGGCGGCAGATTCCCTGACCCATCCGAAATCACAATCGCGTTGCCCTGCGGCAGCTGCCCGATGTGCACCGGAAACCGCACCGGCCGGTTCTCTGAGATCAGTCCAAAGTAGCTCGAAACCACGCCCGCCGCCTGGATCGCCTTGAAGCTGGGCGCCGAGGCAAACACAATGGGAATACTCAGCGGCTGAATCACCGCCGGATCGAGAAACGGCATCGGCAGCTGCTTCAGATCGTCGGCCAGCGGCAGCAGATCGCCCTCGATGTCGAGATACGTGTTGCGATGCACGCGCGCCCACAGCGTCGTATTCGCCGGGTCTTCGCACACCATGGTGTAGTGGCCGATGAACTGGATGGTCAGCGTGTTGCTGTGCACCAGCAGCTCCGGAGGAATTGTGAACTCCGCCTCCGCATCGTGGCTGTCTGACCCGCCCAGCTGCCCCGGCGTCGGCTGCACCGTCGCAAACAGCGTGCCGTTCATCATCAGCTTAATGTGGCTCAGCTGCGGCAGCAGGCTGGGAGAAAACGCATAGTAGATGTGAATCTTTGCCGTCCGCACCACGTGCGTCTGCGGCAGCGTGAAGTAGATCTCGTGCCGGCTGTCGATGCCGTGCATCTCAATCTGGGGCGACCCCGCGTCGTTCAGCGTGAACACGTCGCGATACTGCCCCGGAGGAACCGGCGCGCCCTTGTCCGCTGGCCCCGTCCCCGTGTCCGAATCCGCCGTGCGGTCGCTGGCCGAAGCACTCTGCAACTGCGACGCATCGGTCGGCGTCTGCGCCTTCAGGTCGTGCCCCAGCCCAAAAAGAACTGCTGCCGCCAGAAAAAGCAACGCGGATCGAGCCACGGAAAGTGCCGAGGACTTCTTCTTCCGCGCGTTCCTCTCCGCGCTGCCGAACAGGCTCTGAAATGTCTGGATCAGGCCCTGGAACGAGATCTGGAAGATGCGGCCCAGGCTGCGCATTATGTCGTCGCTCTCCCGCGACTCACCCCAGCCCAGCCACGAGTCCGCACGCGAGTAAAGCACCATCGTCAGCACTTCCTGTTCGGAAATCGTCAATTCCTGGAAACGTACGCGTAACACCGATCCTTCTGAGGAAACCACCATGGCAGGCAGCTCTGTATTCACTGAGGGCAGGGGAAAGGCCAGCCGCACCGGCGTCTGCGGTGTAAAGTCCACCCCCTCCTGAAAGCGCAGGCTGGTGCCGCCGGAAGACATGTCGATGGTCTCACCCGCCAGCAGCCGCCCGTCCGGCATGCGCACCATCACCGGCGTCACAATGTTGATGCGCACCGTGGTGCGCAATTGCTTCATCTCCCGCGCCACCGCCGTGCACACGCCCAGGATGACGATATTGAAGAAGCACCAGATCGCGTTCATGATCACCGTGCCGGGCCGGTCGCGGTCCCAGATAAAGAAGCGCGGAATCGCCACCAGAAGCCCCAGCAGATTGAAGCACAGCATGATCAGGAACGGCTGCGCAATGCGCGTGTCGAAGAACGTCCGCTTCACCACGCCGCCCTTGGCCGTCACATTGAACTTGCCCAGCTTGGGATTGATCAGCGCCATCATCGTGGGCAGCAAGAATGTACGGCGACAGCACCGTCTCGTAAATCTCGTTCCAGAACGAGTGCCGGTGCTCGCCCTGAATGCGCGAGTTGGTCAGGTTCGACAGCGTAAGGTGAGGCATGGCATAGGCCAGAATCGCGGCCCAGTAGCCCGGCACGTTGGTGTGGTTCAGCAGCAGATAAATCAGCGGAGCGGAAAGAAAGATCAGCCGCGGCACCGCATAGAGAAAATGGCACATGGCGTTGAAGTAGCACAGCCGCTGCGGAAACTTCAGCCCCGGCGCAAACAGCGGATTGTCGGTGCGCAGAATCTGAATCATCCCGCGCGCCCAGCGGATGCGCTGCCCCACGTGCGCCGAAAGCCGCTCCGTGGCCAGTCCCGCTGCCTGCGGAATGTTGATGTACGCCGTGCCCCAGCCGTTCATCTGCATGCGCAGCGAGGTGTGCGCGTCTTCGGTCACCGTCTCCACCGCGATGCCGCCAATCTCGTCCAGCGCCGTGCGCCGCAGCACCGCGCACGATCCGCAGAAGAACGTCGCATTCCAGAAGTCGTTGCCGTCCTGCACAATTCCGTAAAACAGCTCGCCCTCGTTGGGAATCATCCGGAACTGGCCCAGGTTGCGCTCGAACGGATCGGGCGAATAAAAATGGTGCGGCGTCTGCAGCATCGCCAGGTTCTGGTCGCGCAGCATCCACCCGATCGTCATCTGCAGAAAGCTGCGCGTCGGCACGTGGTCGCAGTCGAAGATGGCCACATACGGCGACGTCATGCTCTTCAGCGCGGTGTTGATGTTGCCCGCCTTGGCATGGAAGTTGTCCGGCCTGGTCCGGTAGCCGCATCCGGCCTCGAATGCGAACTGCTCAAACTCCTTGCGGCGGCCGTCGTCCAGGATGTACACGTGCAGCTTGTCGGCCGGCCAATCCAGGTTCAGCGCGCCCAGCGCCGTGTAGCGCACCACGTCCAGAGGCTCGTTGTAGGTGGGAATCAGAACGTCGACGTGCGGCCACTCCGCCTCCGACTCCGGCAAGGGAACCGGCGCGCGGCGCAGCGGCCAGATGGTTTGGAAGTATCCCAGAAAAAGAATGAAGAAGGCATAGGTCTCAGCCACAATCAGGCTGAGAATGAAAAATGCGTCCAGCGCGCCCCAGTGGTTCGCCGGATCCTGAAAGTAGTTCACCGTCTGCGTCAACCGCCAATAGCCGTAGCGGAAAGTGCAGAACATCGACATCATCATCAAAGAAAGCGTTATCAGGTAGGAATCGGAACTGCGCGCCAGGGCCAGCGCCATCAGCAGGTCAGCAACCCGCAGAACTGCCTGCTGCGGCCAGGTAAGAGGAAGAATGGCAAGGAAGCAGAAGATGGCTGCCGAGGCAAGCAGGAACAAAAGCCGGAGAGACTTGGTAGCAATGTTTTCCCCGGCCCCAATATCCTGCCAAAGGCCCGATACGGTCATCGTTCACTCCAGCGCACGCCGCGATAGCTGGTCGTCGCGGGCGCGGAAAGACTCTTCACCCAGCCCGCCAGCGTGGCAAAATCCTCCGTCAGCGCGGAACCGGGCGCATAGTCCATCACCGTCATGCCTTCGGCCAGTGCTTCGCTCATGGCGGCGGTGCGCCGCAGCGCAAACGGCAGCAGCCGCTCACCCAATTGCTCGCGCAACACCTCGCGCACATCCAGGTGCAGCGGCAGCGATGCGTCAAACTGGTTCAGCACATAGTAGGGCAGCGCCGGCTTCCCCGTCTGGACGTTGTTGTGCTCGAAGAACGCATCGATCGAGCTGACGCTCACCACGGAGTTCATGTCCGGAACTACCGGCACCAGCACCAGCGGCGCCATGCGCATGATGCGCCGCGTGGTCGCACCGGAAGCGGTCGCCAGGTCCACAATCACGCGGCTCGCGCCACGCGCAAACTTTGCAATCTCCCCGCTCAGACTCTCTTGCCCGCCCTGTTCCGGAGCAAGTCCCTCGGGATCGATGGTCACCATCTGGACTGGTGCGTCGCTCGACACCCCCGGAGGGCTGAATGTCCGCAGCAACCCGGGACGCTGATCGGTGGCGCCGAAGAAAAACGGCAACAGGCCAAACGCGGCCGTATCCACCAGAAGCACCCGCTCGCCGCGTGCAGAGAGCGCCCGGCCCAGAGTTGCCACCAGGCTCGTCTTGCCCACGCCCCCGGCAAGGGAAAACACTGCCATCGCCGGCGCTCGCGCAGCCACCGGGGCCGGAATCGCTTCAGGCTGCATGGGCGTCGGGTCGAAGATGCCCCGCAAGGCGAACCAGCGGTTCGTCATCCGGTCGCGCGATCCCTGCAGCGTATCTTCAGGAGACTTCGGCATTGGGGACTGCGGCGTCTGTGCGCCCGGCGTCCCCGCACTGTCCGGCGTCAGCCATGCGGGCCGGCCCACCGGATCGCGCATCTCCGGCACAGCCCACGGATTGCGCGGCGTCACCGGAGCTTCTTCAGGCATAGGTGCATATTGCGGCTGCGTTGGAGCCGGCCGGTACGCCTGGGGCCGTGGATAGCTCGGGTAATCGAAACCCTGCGGCTGCGCATAAACCGGAGCCGGCGGCGCGGGCGGGACAGCAGAGCGATCTGCCCGCTGTTGCCATGCGCGCTGCTGCGCGACCTGATCGGCTGCCTGTTGCGCTGCCCGCTGTGCCGCCTGCTGTGCCGCCAATTGCGCCGCCTGTTCCTGCGCCCGCTGCAGCGCCAGTTGCGAAGCCCGTTCCGCGGCTTCCTGCGCTGCCTCACGGGCTGCCTTTTCGGCTGCAATCCTCGCTGCGTACTCCGCGGCCTGGCTGGCCGCCTGCCGTGCCGCTTCTTCGGTGGCCCGCTGCGCGGCTATCCGCGCCTGTTCCGCTTCCTGTTGCGCGACCCACTCTGCATGACGCGCCGCTTCTTCGGCCGCAAGCTCTGCCTGCCGGGATACTTCGGCCGTTCGTGTCTTTTCGGCGGCCTGCTCGGCCTCCTGGGCTTCCTGGGCCTGTGCCGCTTCCAGTCCTTCCTGCTTGTGTTTCTGCAGCTCATCCAGCGCCTGTTCGGCCCGCAGCCGTGCCTTTTCCCGGGTCTGCGCACGCGAGGCGGAGAAATCCCGATACTTGGCTCCGTGCAGATTGGCCCATGAATACAGCGTCGCAACGTCTTCCGGCGTCTGATTCTGGTCGTTCAGCGGATTGAGATCTGTCATTTGCCCCTCATCGACGCTTCAATGCCAGAAGCACTTCCCTCGTGCTGTTGCTCTTTTTGCCGTCCGTTCGCCGGGAAAAACCCGTCCCAGCCGGCTCAATTTGGAAGATCTTCCTATCTCGAAGCCTAGCCGCTGGCCGTTTCCGGAACAATAACACTTGAACTGTCAGCTTCCTACCACTTTCCCGTCACGGGAAAGATCCGAACCACTGCATTTTCTTTGTCATGCGTGGGTTAGCTCATGTCCGTTACTGGCCACGCTAAAGTGTGCTTACTATCGTACCAGTCTTCATGATTACCCGTGCAGAAAAATCCTCGCCGCATTTGCTCCCGGGTTAACCATCCGGGTACCCTTCGTCCGCACCCTCTCACAATCCCTTTTTGTCGCCCGCGGCAACAGCCCGTTGGCAGCCCCGCCCTGAGCCCTCGCTTCGCCTCAAGAAGGGGCGAAAATCCTCTCCCTGTGATAGTTTTAGTGAAGCGGCCTTAGTCGAGCTCGTAGCTCAGTTGGTAGAGCAACGCCCTTTTAAGGCGTGGGTCCTGGGTTCGAGCCCCAGCGAGCTCACCACATCCCTCCCGGCCGCCAGCTGATCACTCCCTATTCCCTGTTTCTTATAGCGAATCCATAATCGCTGTACCTCGAAGCTGAAGCGCTCAAGCCGACGCGACCACAACCGGGGTCCCCGGCGACAGGTCTTCGTCGCGGGGGTGGAAGGAGCGGCAACCTGCCTCGGACTCAGTGGGGCATGGTAGTTCTGGATTTGCCCTGACTAAGCAGCTTGATGAAAAACTCATCCAAACCCGGATTCCCCTAGTGTCCTGTTTCTGAAGTTCGCAACATAAATAACGCTGTCATCCTGAGCGACGCTTGGCCCGATTTTGGGCCAAGTGGAGTCGAAGGACCTGCATTTCGGGGCTTCGACTTATGCTGCGAACTTCGGGGATACCACACTGCGCCTTGTAACAAGGGCACGGCTTCAGCCGGGCCGTAACCGCAACAAAACAATTGAGGGCTTTGGCCCCTGCGGGAGGCCTTTCACACGAGTTTTACCCTCAAATGGAGTTTTTCACCAAGCTGTAAACCTGCGGACTTGTCCCGCACAGCCGGACTCTCATCCCGCGCCGGCAAATTTTCCCTCGCGCATTTGCACATAATTATGCGCATCCGGCGCACACTGGTCTTGAAGGGTTGAATCATGCAAATCTCCAGCCTCCTCAAACCGGAGAAAACCAGCCCGAACCTCGCAGCCCGGACCAGGAACATATCGATTTTCCTGGTTTTGCTCTATACCAATGAAACTAAATAAGTTACATGCAAAATCAGCCATTTTGTGCCTTGATATACATGACGAACGGAAGTTGACGCGACCACAAGGCCCCGGGGTCCCCGGCGACAGGTCTTCGTCGCGGGGGTGGAGGGAGTGGCAACCTGCCTCGGACTCAGCGGCGCGCAGTAATTCTGGATTTGCCCTAGTCCCGGCTCCAGAAGTGCACCTCGCTGGCCGCGCGCAGCCGCTCCGCCGCGCCCTCGGGCGTAATATCCCGCTGCGGCATGCCCAGCATCTCAAATCCCACCATGAACTTCCGTACCGTCGCCGAGCGCAGCAGCGGCGGATAGAAATGCGCATGGAAGTGCCACTCCGGGTGGTCGTTCCCGTCCGTCGGCGACTGGTGGAACCCCATCGTGTAAGGAAAGCTGGTCTCAAACAGGTTGTCGAACCGCACCGTAAGCCGGTGCAGCGCGTCGGCCAGCCCGTCCCGCTCCGCGCCGTTCAGTTGCGGAATCGTGCCCAGGTGCCGCTTGCTCACCACCAGCACCTCGAACGGCCACACAGCCCACCACGGCACCAACGCCAGAAAATGCTCGTTCTCGAAGACAACCCGCTTCCCCGCCGCCTCTTCCGCGGCCACGTACTCGCACAGCAGGCAGCGCCCGGTCAGCGCCAGGTGCTCGCGCTGCGCCTTGGTCTCCGCCGCCGGCTCGTCCGGCACAAAATCCGTCGACCAGATCTGCCCGTGCGGGTGCGGATTGCTCGCCCCCATCATCGCCCCGCGGTTTTCGAAGATCTGCACGTACTTGATCCAGTCCAGGCCGCCCAGTTCCTCGGTATGACCGGCCCACGCATCCACCACAGGCCGAATCTCCGCCCGCGTCATCCGCGCCAGTGTCAGAGAGTGGTCGGGGTGGTAGCAAAGCACCTTGCACAGCCCCCGCGCCGGCTCCGCCCGCAGCAGCGGCGAGCCACCCGCATCCTCCGGCGCCGGTGAGTCCGGCAGCAGCGCGGCATAATCGTTTACAAACGAGAACACCCCGTCATACTTCGGATTCACCGCCCCGCCCGCCCGCTCGTTCCCGGGGCACAGATAGCACTGCGGATCGAAGGCGACCCCTGAAGGCGCTGCCTTCTGTCCCACTTCGCCCTGCCAGGGCCGTTGCGTGCGATGCGGCGATACCAGCACCCACGACTGCCTGAGCGCATTCCACCGCCGGTGCGGAGACTGATTCTTGGTGTCCATGCTCACTCCCGCACCGATTGTAAAGTCTTTCACCTGGCCTCGCGCAGCCTACGGCTGCAAATCGAATGCCGGCCGCAGGCTCCCGTCCATGTAGAACGGCACTGAAGTATGTTCGTGCACAATCCGCCAGCCGCTTCCCTTCCGCTCCAGGCATAGTGTCTCCCGCATCCAGAAATCAATGGCAAAGCCCTGCCCCTTCTTGGTCCCGCTCAAGCGCAGGTACCCGTGGCAGAAGGCGAAATCCCCGCTGACAGTCACTTTCAGATCGCGCGACTCAATCTCCACCGGCGTCGCCCAGCTATCGAACCAGGCCTGCTTCTCCTCCAGATCGATTCCGTGATGGATCAGCGGCGGCGCCAAATTGAAAACAGCTGCATTGGGAGCGAACTGCGCGGCGAACAGGGAGGCATTTTTGTCGTGGTTGGCCTGGCGCATGGTCTCAACAACGGCCAGGACAGCGGCTTCGTCGCTTGATGCAGCGAAGCTCAAGACGGGTGCGTGCATGGTTGCAGTAGTCATGGTGAAACCTCCTTGGGTTTTGAGTTTCTCTCGAAGAGTCAGGCGCCGCGAAGCACCTGGTCCAGCCTTTCCGCAAAGGCCGCGGGGTTGTCGTTGTAACCGCCATGCCCGCCGGGGAAGGTCACGGGCTCCGTTTGCAGGCGCTCGGCCAGCGCAATCGCCGTGCGATAAGGCATGCTCCCAGCCGATGTCTCCCCCACGCCCACCACGATCCGCGCCGGTCCGGCCAGCAATGCGGCGACATCGGGAACGTACAAGCCGATCGGCCTGAACCCATGGGCCAGAAAGTAGTCCACGTTTCCCTGCACCCGGCCAAAGGCCTCCACCATCTCCGGAGTTGGCGTTTCAGTCCTCTCCGCACGCGGCGGCCCGCCAATCCCCGCGCCCGCCATGAACCTCTTCATCGCTGCCCCGGCGCCCTCGGTGATGTAGGTGTTATAAACATCCTCGCTGAACGCCCGCTGCTCTTCGGCGTTGGGCAGTAGCCCCATGCAAGGCGGCTCGTGAGCCACCAGCGTCCTTACGCGCTGAGCATGCCGCGCTGCCAGGTTCAGTCCAATCTGCGCTCCCCCGCTGCTGCCCAGAACAAACGCCGGCTCGCTGCCCACCTCTTCCACCAGCCGCGCCGCGTCGTCGCCGTGCACATCCATGTCCTGCTCCACCGGCGGCCCATCCAGAACGCTGCGCGAGTTGCCCCGCGGATCGTAGCGCACCACGGTGTACCGGCCGGCGAGCGCCGCGGCAACAGGAGCGAAGATGCCAGCGTCTGTGGGTCCGCCCGGAATCATCAGCAGCACCGGCCCCGAGCCCTGCACCTCGTAGTAGAGTCGCGCCCCCGGCACCTTCAAGATTGAAGAGCGAATCCCGTCGGTCGTTGTCGACATAATGAAACCTCCCTGGGGAAATGAGTCTTTTTAAAATTCCGCACGCGCCCTTACGCCGTCGGAATAAGAATCTCCGTGATCAGCTTCTCCTCCGGCGTCGTCCGCGGATCGTTCACATAGCTCTCAATGCAAAATTCGCTCCTCAGCATCATCCCCCTCTGCGCCACCATCTCGAACACCCGCCCCGTCGCCGCCGGCAGGTCGGAATAAGGCCCTGTCAGCACAAACCGGCTGTACTCGCCGCCCCCGAACAGCTCGTATTCCAGGCCCGCAGGAAGCTTCTCCGGCTTTGCCGCCAGCGAGAACCCCGCGCGGTACACATTCGGGTTCGTCTTGTACAAGCTCATACGACCGACAATCTGGTTCTCTTCCTTGAGCTGCGGAACCAGGCTGAGCGCCAACCCCCACGCCTCCAGCGCAATCTTTGGAATCGGCCCGGTCTTCTCTACAAACACATAATGCGTCTCCGGCCAATGGACAATGTCACCCTTCTCGGTAAGGTTCATCCTGGTCTCCTTTCAAATGCAAGAATCTCCGCTTGACCTCTCCGCAGAATTGCGGGAGTCTGGTTGATCTCCGATCCGGTCTAGGAATACAAGGGCTTTCGGTTGGATGCGCAAATGCCTCAGTGTTGATGCACTGCGGAATCATCCGCCGGGGTTCCGTCAGACCAATGGTCGACAGGCACCATGTAAATCGTTTCCGGCTCCGGCCACTCATGATGATCCGTATCGACCACGACCGGGGAGTCAGGCAGGTTCGCTCCCCAGCTCGCAGCACCCATGCGGGGAAGATGAAACATCAGATGCGAATGCCAGTGCCCGGCGCCATCGCCGAGATATTGGTTCTTCGACATCATGTACGACATCGCTCCCGGCTTCCGGCATCGGCAGCAGGCTTGCGGCAACCGACAGACTGAATCTTCTCGACCATCTGAGCTTTGGTGAGCCCGCTTAAAATCAGCCTTGTTCTGAGAATGGTGTAGGGCAGGATGGAGCGCACGGCTGGCGGGTTATAGCAGATGGGCCCGCGCAATTTGGGATTCCAGAAACTCCGTGCTGTCGATCGGCGACATCCAGGACCGCTCGACGAGGCAGGTGAACCCGTTCTTGCCTTCGATTGCGGTATGGTAGCCGTCCTTCTCGAGTACCAGGACATTGGCGTCGCTCGAAAGCGCTGGAGGAGCGGCGCTTTTTGCCAGCGCGATTTCGGCGTCGCGATCGGCCATGAGGTATTGGTCAAGCGGGGCCATGGCCGGATATGGAGCCTTGCTTGTCCTGGGATTGCGCAGGTTGGGCGAACAGTGCGCGGCGAGCAGCATGGACACTGCAAGAACCGTTGCTTTGAAATGCTTTGCACTCATATTTCTCTCCTGGGTTCGGATTCTTTTCTTGGGGAATATTTGCCTTCACTGGGACAATCGATTCTGTGCAATGCGGGTTGGTTGAACAGCAACTCAAGATAGCGCCGCAGATGGTCGATGCACTGCGCCGCAACGTCCGCGCCCATGCTGCGCCTTGGCCAGAATAAACGCGCCCTGGATCGCCGCCTGCGTGTACAGAGCCAGGCTCTCCGCGGTCCACGCCGGTTCCATGTTCCGCTGCCGCATGGCCTCTTCAATGTCCGGCACCAGCGTCGCCGCGTGCCCGCTGATGCTCCTGTAACACGCCTCGCGCAGCGCCGGATGCGTGTCGTACACCTCCTGCACCATGGTCCCCACCAGGCAGGTAAACTCCGGCAGCTCGCCCTTCAGCAGCGACTTGCGAAAATCCACATAAGCCAGCAGCCGCTCCACCGGGTCCCCAGGCTTGTGATACGGAGCTGCCGCAAACAACGCGCCCGTCCCCTCAATCCAGTAGTCCGCCGCCGCCAGCGCCAGCGCCTCCTTGCTGTCAAAGTGGTGAAAGAAGCTGCCCTTGGTCAGCCCCGCCGCCTCGCAGACATCCTCCACCCGCGTCGCCGAGTAGCCCTTCGCACGAATCACACGCAGCGCAGCATCCAGCAGCTTGGTCTTCGATTCGTGCCGTGTTTCCGTAGCATCCATAGCAATACCAACCAGTTGGTATGTAACATACCGATTAGTCGGTACGCTGTCAAGAGATTTTTTTCACCAATAAATTCCTCGCCGGTCTCCACGGCTGTCATCCTCCCTCCCGGGGCTGTCATCTTCCCTCCCGGGGCTGTCATCTTCCCTCCCGGGGCTGTCATCCTCCCTCCCGGGCTGTCATCTTGAGCGGAGCGCAGCGGAGTCGAAAGATCTGCGGTTGCTCTTGTCACAGCGGGAAAGCTATCGGGCGAGTACGATCCTGGCCATGTCGGAAAGGACCTATTTCACGTACATAGTCGCGAGCCGCAGCCATACGCTCTACATTGGCGTCACCGGAAACCTGCAGAAACGTGTCTTCGAACACAAATGGAGAGAGCATGAAGGCTTTACTGAACGCTACAACTGCGACCGGCTTGTCTGGTTTGAGATTTATCAGGAGGTTGGAAAGGCCATTGGACGCGAGAAGCAACTGAAGGGATGGCGGCGCGAAAAGAAGATTGCGTTGATCGAGGCAGCGAACCCGGCATGGGTAGACCTGAGCAAAGACTGGTACGACGTGGAACCCGCTGACCTGAAGCGGGCAACGGATCGGATGGATTCCTAAAAGCAACCGCAGATCTTTCGACTTCGCTGCGCTGCGCTCAAGATGACAGCGCCCTTGAGGCTTTACGTGAATCACCGGCAATCCAGCCCCAGCCCTACTCCCCCGGCAGCAGCGGTAGCGTCAGGTTCTCCGCCTTGGCCGGTCGGCTGCGCGGAGCCTTCTTGAACGTCGCGTCCCGCCGGTGCAGCGGATATTCCGGCTGCCGCCCATCCAGAATCTGCTGAATCGTCAGAATTTGCAGCCGCGGATACGTCGTCCCATCGGAAGACTTGTAGAACCCAGCCTCCGCGGCCTCTTTCAACATGGGTTTGGTCGGCTCCTCAAAGCAGAGAAACACCCCAATCTCCGCCTTCTCCCGCGTCAGCACCCCAACCAGGTCGCGAACCTGCGAAACCGTCACGTTCCCCGCCTTTACCGAGAAGACAATCTGCTTCGACTGGCCGGAATCGTCGTCGTGGAAGTAAAGCCGTCCGTCGATGCCCCGGTCGGCCCCCTTCTTCTGGTCGGCCGGCCGCGCGCCCACCTGCCCCAGCGCCCACCACTGGAACTGGTACTTGTCCCCCGAAGCCAGTTCCGCGGCCCCGGCATAGTCCGTCGGTTCGCCAATCACGTCATAGGTGTTCCTGATCTCCGCGCCAAACGCATCGGACAGTCGCTTCTTGATCAGCCCGATGGCCAGGTGCGTAATGTCGATCCCGATCCAGCGCCGGTTCAGCCGCTGCGCAACCTGAACAGTGGTGCCGCAGCCGCAAAAGGGATCGAGCACCAAATCTCCCTCGTTGGAACTGGCTTTGAGGATGCGTTCGAGAAGGGCTTCGGGCTTTTGGGTGGGGTAGCCGAGGCGCTCCGTGGAGAGGTTGTGCATCGTTTTCACGTCCGCCCAAATGTCGCTCAGCGTAACACCCGGCTGGTCCTCCGGGTAGAGCTTGAGCCTCGGCATTCCCCCCTGCTTCTTCGGCCAGTGGATTCTGCCCTTGGCCTCCAATTCGTCCATGTTTTCCTTTGACATTGCCCAGCATCTCGAAGGAGGCGGCGTGATGCCGTGCCACTCGTAAAGCTGCCCGCTGGAGGCCCGAGACATGGAGGCTGTGAGGTCCCTTCGGAAGTATCGGCGGCCGTCCTTTTCAACCTGGTCGAAGAAGGTGTCTTTGTACTCGTCGGTGTAGGGGATGAATTGCTGCAACCATGTGGGCTTGACGCCTTTGCCGTAGAACAAGATCACGTCGTGAACGGCCCCAAATTTCTGGCTGACATTTGCGTGCGCTGAAGTTCGCTGCCAGATGATCTCATTCCGAAAGAACTGCGGCCCGAACACGGCGTCCATCAATATCTTCAGGTAATGGCTGGCCGTCGGGTCGCAGTGCAGATAGATCGATCCGGTCTCCTTCAACACCCGCCGCAGCTCGATCAGTCGCGGGGCCATCATGGCGAGATAGGCCATCATGTCCGTGTTGTAGAGGAAGGTCTTGAAAGCAACGAGGGTCTCGGCCACCCGTCCGCCCTGCTCCACGATCTCCTCGTAGGCGCGCTGCGCGTCGATGTTCCACTCCCAGGTGTCCTCGAACGCATGGATCTGGGAGCTGGATTGCGACCCGTCCTTTTCCGCAAAAAGCACGTTGTAATCCTGCCGCGAGTTGAACGGCGGATCCAGGTAAATCAGGTCGACGCTCTCGTCCTTCACGTAGCGCCGCAGCACCTCGAGATTGTCGCCGTAATAGAGCTTGTTCTTCTCAGTCGCCACAGGATTGTCTGGAGGTTAGCACAGCCAGCCGCCGCCCAGCGGCCACCCCGTCCTACCGGGAATCCACCAAAGAACGGGCAGACGCGCCGTCTGCCCCACCGCAGGTGCCCGTCCGCCACACCGAAGCCACAGGAACCCCACGCCTGATCCCTGACCCCTGATCCCTGATCCCTGTCTTTTGCATAGAATTACGCCCTTGTGGCGCACAATGGTTCTGAAATGACTCAGAGACGAACAACCAACCCAACGCAGAATCAGCTCGGATTCGCCTTCCGTCGTCGTTGTAAACAAACGACCATGGACTTGTGCAGTGTCAGGTATGTCCCCGGTTCAATCTGTCAGCCATGTCCCCGGTCCGTACCCAAAAATAGCACCCCTCCCCCCCTTTCCTTCCAGCCCCATGAAAGCAATCGAGTTGCACGCACAAAAGGCGCAAATCGACCCCTTTCTAAAGGACTTGCGCGCCACGCATTCCTGAAAATGGCCGGCCAGCCTTACGCGGTCGGCTTCTCCGGCGGAGGCATCGACGCCAGAAAACGCCGAGCAAACTCCTCGCTGTACTGCTCCAGAAGCTCCTTTACCCGGTCCGGATCGCCGGACTTCACAATCATTCCCGCGTGGTGGTGCTTCTTCATGCGGTAAACAATCTCCGGCGCGTCGAACGCTGAGGTGTCCGGCTCCGCCGTCTGCGCCAGGCAAAGCACGCTGCCCGCATAGCTCTCAAAGGTCTCCGGCAGCACGTAGGCCTCGCCGCGCAGGTTGGCTACCTCCAGCCGCGCCCACTCCCGCCACAGGTTCACGCCGGTCGAGGTCGCCACCAGGTCGGCAATAAATGCCCCGCCCACCCGCGCGGCAATCTCCAGGAAGTAGAACCGACCGTCTGCATGGGCCTTGATGTACTCGCCATGGGTCACGCCCCGCGCCATGCCCAGCGCCGGCGCCAGCCGGGCATTGAGCGCCGTCAGATCTGTCCAGTCGCTGCTGGCGCGGTCCACGGTCCGGGTGGTAAACACGCCGCCCTCATGCATTACCTGCATCGGCGGCCGCCCGTACTGGTGCGCGACGGAGAACACCACCCGCCCCTCACTCACGATAGAGTCCACGTGAAAGATATCGCCGGGCACAAACTGCTCCAGCAAGAAGCGGCTCTGCCGGTCGCCCAGCTCGTCCAGCGCCCGCCACAGCTCCTCCGGCTCCTGGATCTTCCTGATCCCCAGCGCTGAAGCCTCCGAGCGCGGCTTCAGCAGCCACGGCGCCGGCACGGCCGCCATGTAGGCGCGCAGTTCGTCATAATTCAGCACCCGGCAGAACTCCGGCACCAGGAACCCCGACTCCTGCGCCCCGATGCGCATGGCCAGCTTGTCGCGGTAGTAAGCCGAGGCCGTCACCCCCATGCCGCGGATGCGCATGTGCTCCCGAATCTCCGCCGCCGTTTCCAGATCGAACTCATCCAGGGCCACAACGCGGTCGAAGCGCTTTCCGCGCGCCAGGTAGGAGACGGTATTGAGAATCTGCTCCGGCGTCAACCCAGCCGGCATGGTGACGATTTCCTCCAACGCCTCCCGCGGCCAGTCCGCATCGCGCAACTTTTCAACGGTCAGCAGCGTGGGCTTCACACCGAGTTCCGCGCACTGGCACATGAAGTCCTGCCCTTTTTCGTAGCTGGCTATACACAGAAACCGCTCTGTCGCGTCCACCATCGAACCCTCGCTGAAGTTGATCCCTGGTCCTTAGTCCCTTGGTCCCTTGTCCCTCACGTGGACTCCAAGTGAGGATAGTTCTACCATAGACACTGCGCCGTGAGCTGATCGCTCTGTGCCGAAAGAACCCAGGCGATGCTTTCCGCTGACGACATTGTCGAGCTGCACGACCGGCTGACCGAGAGCTGGCACGGGAGCGCAGGCGTTGCGGACGGTGCCGAGAAGACCGGCTGGCTGACCCTGGTAGCGGCGCAGCACAACGCCAACCTCGAGCTCTGGCACATCGAGGACGAGGCGCGCACACCCGGCTGCACCGACGCCGAACTGGCCGCCGTCAAACGCCGCGTGGATACCACCAATCAGCGCCGCAACGACCTGGCCGAGGCGCTCGATCGCGCGCTGCTCGACAGCATCCAGCCGCGCGGGCTGCCTTACTGCGACGCTCCGCTCAACTCCGAGTCGCCGGGGCTGATGATTGACCGGCTCTCGATTCTGGCGCTCAAGATCTACCACACCCGCGAAGAAGCGGGGCGGGCCGGCGCGCCGGAAGGCCACGCCGACCGCAACCGCGCGCGCCTGGCCATCCTGGAAGAACAGCGCGCGGACCTCGCATGCTGCCTCGATAGTCTGTGGCGCGAGACACTGGCAGGAACGCGGCGATTCAAGCTCTACCGTCAGTTAAAGATGTACAACGACCCTTCGCTCAACCCCGCCGTTTACCGGAAACGGGTGCAGGAACCGGGTCGCTAACCACCAGGTCACCGGGCCGCCCATTGACGTACCGCGGGGTTATGCGTATAAAGATGGCCTGAGCAGCGTTATTCCCGGACGCAGGTCTTCTGCCGGCAACCAGCCGGCTCGAGTGTGCGGACAGGAATGGGCGTTGGCGGCAAACTCATGATGCAAGAGGCCCGATCTGTGTCGCACGATCGAAAAAAAGAATCTTCGCCGTCAGGCAAATCTGGTGGGCACGCTTCCGCGGGTACGGGCCCGGCATTTCAGCACTACATGGCCTCCGTGCAACTTCTTCAGCAGGGCAAGTTCGAAAAGGCACAGGCAGGCTTTGAGAAGCTCCTGCCCACGGCCCCCATCGAACTTTTGGACCGCTGCAAGATGTACATCGCCACCTGCCAGCGGCAACTGGAGAAGCACAAACTGGCGTTTCTCACGCCCGAGGAACATTACGACTACGCCATTTCGCAGCTGAACACCGGCTACTTCGAAGAGGCTCGAGAGCAGTTTGAGGGCATTCTCAACGGCTATCCCGATGCCGACTATGCCTTCTACGGTCTGGCGCTGCTGGACGCCATCACCGGGCGAACGCAGGATTGCCTGGGAAATCTGGCCCGGGCCATCGAGCTAAACCCCAGAAACAGGCTTCAGGCCCGGTCAGACAACGACTTCCAGAGCATGGCGGACGACCCACGCTTTACCGAGTTGCTTTATCCTGAGATACCGTAAGGTTTAGTTTTGAACCTGTCAGAATCCGATCACAGCGACGTGCCGCAACACGCACCCTCCCCGCCCGAAGCTTCTACGTCCGGGAGGACTATGCGAGTAGTAGCCATTGGCGGCGGTACTGGCCTCTCCACATTGCTTCGCGGCCTTCGCGAGCATGTAACACCCAGCGGCCCGTCGCCAAAACCCGGACTCATTTCTGACCTTGCCGCAGTGGTCACAGTCACCGACGATGGCGGGTCATCCGGCCGCCTGCGCAAGGGCTTCAACATGCTGCCCCCCGGTGATCTGCGCAACTGCATGGTGGCCCTGAGCGAGGAAGAGGACCTGCTGGCACAGCTATTCGCTCACCGTTTTCGCGGGGGCGAAGCCCTCAAAGGGCATAACTTTGGCAACTTGTTTGTGGCCGCGCTCACCGAAATCACCGGCGATTTTGCGCATGCCATTCAGCTCGCGTCGAAGATTCTCGCGGTCAGAGGACACATCTACCCTGTCACGACGGCTAACGCCACGCTGGTTGCGCGCATGGACGATGGTTCAGCGGTACGCGGTGAAACCAACATCACCGCCAGCCGCAGGCGCATTGTTGAGTTGATGCTGGACCCGCCCGACGCCGCACCGCTCCAGGAAACACTAGACGCAATTGAGCGCGCCAACCTGATCACGGTAGGGCCGGGGTCCCTTTACACGTCCCTGATCACCAATCTTCTCGTGGAGGGTATTCCCCAGGCGCTGGCGCGCGCCCGCGGCATCCGCGTCTACGTCTGCAACCTGATGACGCAGGCAAACGAGAGTCTGGGTCTGACTGCCTCACAGCACATCGAACGCATCTACGAGCACACCCGCGCTCCGATCTTCGACTGCGCGCTGGTGAATACAGGCTCCTTTTCTCCAGAGACGCTGGCGCGTTACGCCGCCGAGGGTGCGTCGCCCATTGTTCCCGACATCGAGCGCATCCAGGCCCTGGGCGTACGCTGTATTGCCGGCGACTTCGCCAGCGAGGAGAATGTGGTGCGACACGCACCGAGCCGCGTCACCGGCGCCCTGTTGGCGCTTGGCACAACCGGCACCGCCCTCCACGCCGAATAGATTTCTCTTCCCCGTAAGGTCCGGGCTGAAGTAAAGTTGGGACGCGCAGCCATAACAGTTTTGGATTGCCGGACACGGGAGAATGCCCCTTTGTTCTGCGCCATCGATCAGGAGGAAAGATGCCGAAGACAAGAATTTGCATCATGCTGACATGCTGTCTGATTGCCCTCTCCACCTCTGCACAGGTGAAGCAGAAAGCCGGTCTTTGGGAGACGACCAGCACCATGACCATGAACGGCTCGTCGATGCCAGCGATGCCGCAAATGCCGCAAGGCGCGCAGATGCCGCAGTTGCCGCCGGGCGTCCAGCTGCCTCCAGGTGTTCAAATGCCACAGGCGCAAATGCCCCAGGGCGGAGGGATGGGTGGACCACGCACCACGCAGGTTTGTGTTACCCAGGCTATGATCGACAAGTATGGTGGCCCTTTCTCCAGTCCGCCCCGTGGAGACTGCCAGGTCACCAACCTCTCGCTGAAGGCCAATAGCATGTCCGCGAACATCGCCTGCAGCGGCCAGATGAATACCATCGGGACCGTCGAGTCCACCTGGTCGGACGCCAATACATCGCAAACAAAGGTGCATATGACGGGGACCATACAGATGGGGCCGAACACGCGGCCCGTGGACATCTCCGTGCAGTCCAAGTCGGTTTACAAGGGACCTGACTGTGGCAACGTCAAGCCGTTGAGTATCCCGGTCAGCAAGTAACGAAAGGCTAATTCCAGGGGTGGGCGTTCTAACATCAGAGTTGAAGTTTGGCACCCTCGACCGTCCGCTTCAACTGCCCGCAAGCAGCGTAAATATCCCGACCGCGGGGCCGGCGAAGGTAGGCTGGAATGCCTTCTCCGGCCAGCAACGCGCGGAAGCTCTCAACTGCTCCAGTCACCGGCATTGTGTAGCTGATCCCGGGCCCTGGGTTCCAGGCAATGAGGTTCACCTTTACCGGCAGCCCCGTCCTCCGCACCAGGCGCGCGACTTCGCGGGCGTGCGCGGGCTGGTCGGTGACTCCGCCGAGCAAGACGTACTCGAAGGTGACGCGCTCGCGGGGGCGGAGCTTCACGTGGCGCACTGCATTCATCACTGCCTCGATGTTCCACTTGCGATTGATGGGCATGATCTCCTGGCGAACCGCATCGTTGGGTGCGTTCAGGCTGATGGCCAGCTTGGGGCGCAGATCCGCCGGCTCCTGAGAGAAGCGCTCGATGCCGGGCACAATCCCCGACGTCGAAACCGTCATCCGCTGGGGGCTTAGACCTGCTTCCCGCACCAGCAGCCTAACCGCACCCATGAAGTTGTCGTAGTTGAGGAACGGCTCGCCCATGCCCATGAACACCAGGTTCACGCGGTCGCGGCCGACCTCGACTCCATGCTTATCGAACACCGCAACGACCTGCCCGGCAATCTCGCCCGCGCTCAGGTTGCGCTGCAGACCGAGCTTGGCGGTGAGACAAAACTGGCAGTTTACGGCGCAGCCCACCTGGCTGGAGACGCAGATCGTGGCCCTGTTCCAAGTCTTTCCAGCGGCATCTCTCTCGGCCCCTCCGAAATCGCTTCCATCTCCGGCTTCGCCATCGTCGCCTTCGGGCATCCAGACGGTTTCAACGGTTTCAGCAGGCGCTCTGCCGGGGCTTGCACACTGGACCAGGTAGCGCTCTGTCCCGTCCACAGACTGGAAGACCTGCTCGATCTTCGGGCGGCCGACTTCCCATCCGTCGGCGGCCAGCTTGAGGCGCAACGGCTTGGGCAGGGTGGTAATCTGGCCCAGTTCCGCAACTCGCTGGCGATACATCGCTTCTGCCAACTGGCGGCCGCGCCAAGCGGGTTCGCCCAACGCAATCATGAGTGCCGTCAACGGCTCTGTCTCCAGGCCAAAGAGAGGCTTGCGAGGCAGCCCTGAGGCAAGGGAGCTCTCCGGGGCGGGGTTGGCTGCGTCTAACTGAACGAGTTGGCTGGGATCTGCGGGCACGTCTGGGTTCAGGATAGAGCATCCTCTCCGCCGAACCCTAGCTGGGAGGAAGAGTCAGGGCTTTTCGGGAATGGAGTTTTGCCCATCAGGATTACCTGAAGCACGCCAGATGAGCCCGACTGCCCTACAATCGAATTTGAATGCATGATGAATAACCCCGAGAGAAACCTTCGCAGAACCGTATTGCCGAACGGCCTGATCGTACTGACCGAGCGCATGGACCATTTGCGCTCCGTAGCCATGGGGGTATGGATCAAGTCCGGTTCCCGCTGTGAGCCGGCGGAGACCAACGGCATCTCGCACTTTGTTGAGCACATGCTGTTCAAGGGCACACGGTCCCGGACGGCGCAGCACATTGCGCGGGAGATGGACTCAATCGGTGGCAACCTGGATGCCTTCACGGGCAAAGAGACCATCTGCTTCAACGTGAAGTCGCTTGCCGATCATGTGCCAATCGCGCTCGACGTGCTCTCCGACCTGGTGCTGAACCCGGTGTTCGCCGATGGGGACATCGAGCGGGAGCGCGGCGTGATTTTGGAAGAGATCAAGATCGACGAGGACAACCCGGACGTGCTGGTGCACGAGTTGTTCACGCAGAGTTTCTGGAAGGACCACCCACTGGGGTGGCCAATTCTGGGGACGACAGAGACGGTTGGCCGACTGGACCAGAAGAGCCTGTTCGACTACCACGGCGACCGGTTCCACGCGGGCAATATTGTGTTCTCCGCGGCCGGGCACCTGGACCATGACCAGTTTGCCGAGGCGGTTGCGACGAAGTTCTCGTCGCTTGCCAGCGGCGCAACGTTGCACGAGCTGGCTGCGCCGGAGGCGACGGCGCGCATCGTGATGCGTAACAAGCGGTCGCTGGAGCAGGTGCAGATCTGCCTGGGCGTGCCAGCACCGCCGATTACCGATGAGAACCGTTATGCCACATTGATTCTCAACACCGTGCTGGGGGGCGGCATGAGTTCGCGGCTGTTCCAGACTATCCGCGAGGAACGGGGCATGGCCTACTCCATCTACTCCGACCTGAGTCCCTACCGGGATACTGGCACGCTCTGCGTGTACGCAGGCACCTCTGCGGGCAAGGCGCTGGAAGTGGTGGACCTGATCCTGGGCGAGTTTGCCAAGCTGAAACAGACGCCCTTGATGGCAGAGGAACTGACGCGCGCCAAGGACCAGGTGAAGGGGAACATTCTGCTTGGCCTGGAGAGCTCGAATGCGCGTATGGCGAACCTGGCGAGGCAGGAGATGTACTTCCGCCAGTTCGTCAGCGTGGACGAGATTATTGCCCGAATCGACGAGGTGGATGGCGCGCAGGTGCAGGCGATGGCGCAGAAGCTGTTCGACCCAAGCCGCATAGCCGTGACGCTGCTGGGAAGGCTGAACGGCGTGAAGCTGAAGCGGGAGCGGCTGGTGTGTTGAAACGCAGCTTCCAGTTGCCAGCATTCAGCTCTCAGCTTGAGCATTGCTACCTGGGAGTCTTGGTGTCTTGGGACTGACAAGATGAGCTAAAAGCTACTGGCTGGAAGCTGAAGGCTGCATTCCCGAGCGTGGCATTTCCCTTCCGCGTCTGTACGTTGTAGCATTTTCTCGAATGGGCCGGAGGGACCGGTCTGCTCCATGAGGCAATGAAATCAATGAATCGCAAGTTTTCGCTCCTTCTCTCCCGCATTGGCGCGCGTAGATTCACGATGACCAACCTTGTTGATCAGCCCGGCCGGGCGGTGCGGCCCAATGGCTTCACGCTGATGGAATTGCTGATCGTGATGGCCATCATCGCCATTCTGATGCTCATTGCCATTCCGACTGTGGGCAGCCTGAAGAAGAAGGCCAACGACCTGTCGGCGCAACAGTCGGTCCGGGCGATCCACGAGGCGGAGATTCAATACCAGTCCACCTACCCCTCCAATGGCTACGCGTGCACATTGCCGGCTTTGGGCGGAGAGCCCAGTTCCGGAGCGCCTTCGGCCGCCGGCGCGCAGATTCTGCAGGGCGACCTGACCTCCGGGTTCAAGTCAGGCTACATCTTCACCATCACCTGCAAGGACAAGGTGACCGTGAACAGCATGGACCGCTACAACAGTTACCTGGTGACGGCCGTCCCGCAGACGGTGGGTAAGACCGGCGACCGAGCCTTCTGCAGCGACGAGAGCGGCACCATCAAGTTCGACCCGGCCGGTGGAACCAACTGCACCCAGTCGCTGGGCCAATGAGGGTGAGCACATCGCCTGGGCGCGGTGGCGTGTTGGCCGCTGCGCTGCTTTCTACCTGCCTGTGGGCCCAGCAATCTTCGCCGGGGGCGCACGATCTGGCGCAGCGGGTGGACCGGCATTACAACCAGCTGCACTCGCTGCGGGCGGGGTTCACAGAGAGCTACGAGGGGCTGGGCATGCAGCGGACGGAGAGCGGAGCGCTGCTGCTGGAGAAGCCGGGACGGATGCGGTGGGACTACAGCTCACCGGCCGGGAAGCTGTTCCTGCTGGACGGCAAGTACGCGTGGTTCTACTCCAAGGGCGACCCGCAGGTGGAACGGATGCAGGCCAAGGAACTGGACGACCTGCGCTCGCCACTGCGGTTTCTGCTGGGCCATACGGAACTGGAAAAAGAGATGAACGGCCTGACGCTAACGGCGTCGGCGGGAGGGCGCTTTACGCTCTCCGGCCAGCCCAAGGGGCAGGAGAACCGAGTGAGCCGGCTGGCGCTGACCGTGACGGCCGACGGGACGATTGTAGGCATCGAGATTGAAGAGGCGGATGGGGCGCTGACGCGGTTCACTTTCACGGGAGAGGCGGCCAATGTTGCCATCTCCCCGGAGAAATTTCGCTTCAGCGCGCCGCCCGGCGTGCCGGTTGTGGACGCTGCGCCGCCGGTTTAGAACGGACTCGGTTCAGTTGCCGGGGTTCACAAGGTTCGTTTCGGAGAGCCCATTGTTCTGAGGATCGGGCAGGCCGTCTAGAGTGAGTGCACTAGAAATTGTGCGAATATGGCATTTCTTGCTTGTAACACGATTGTTTTCATTCCGTTACAACGAAATCCGTAGTTTGACGTGTATTCGCTCTTCTTTCGCCTGATTTGGGAGGTGCGATGAGGGCGTTTTGGGGAGGCACGAAGGAGTTTGGCGGGTGTACTCTGCCGGATTGAGCCGATGGCATTGGCGTTCATTCTTCGATTGTGCGCCGAAGGGGCGTAATTCTATGCACGTTCGCGGAGAAATAGTTGGGGTAGCTGATTCCTGACGCAGCGCCCCATTTCGGGCGAACCTGCGGGCGTGATGCTCGCAGCCGATTCTATGAGTTCCCAAAGGCCGCCACAGATCTTTCGACTCCGCTGCGCTTCGCTCAAGATGACAGCATCAGGAGTGGGCAAGCTCTTGACTCCCCTCCCCCTGCGCTGCGCTCAAGATGACAGCGTCGGGTTCATTCGGCAAAGGCAATCTGACAGCAGGGGTTATTTTTCGTAGCTGTAGAAGCCGCGCCCGGATTTGCGGCCGAGCCAGCCGGCGTCGACCATGCGGACCAGGAGCGGGCAGGGGCGGTACTTGGGATCGCCGTAGCCCTCCTGGAGGACGCGCAGGATATCCACACAGACATCGAGACCGATGAAGTCGGCGAGGGTAAGCGGGCCCATGGGGTGAGCCATGCCGAGCTTGAAAACCTGGTCGACGGCCTCGGGAGTGGCGACGCCTTCCATGACGGCAAAGGCGGCTTCGTTGATGAGCGGCATAAGGACGCGGTTGGAGACGAAGCCGGGCGCGTCGTTGACCTCGACGGGGGTTTTGCCGAGCTTGAGGGCGAGATCGCGGACCAGAGGCAAAGGTCGGGTCGCTGGTGGCGAGGCCGCGGACGATTTCAACCAGCGCCATGACCGGGACGGGGTTAAAGAAGTGCATGCCGATGATTTGCGCGGGGCGGCGGGTTTGGGCGGCGAGTTTGGTGATGGAGATGGAGGAGGTGTTGGTGGCGAGGACGGCGGCCTGCAGGGAGGATGCGGTCGAGGGCGCGGAAGATTTCAGACTTGGTCTGGAAGCGCTCGGAGGCGGCCTCGACGACAAACTCTGCGGCGCTGAGGGCTTCGCGGTCGACGATGGGGGTGATGCAGGCGAGGGCGGGATCGATGTCCGACTCGGACAGCTTGCCTTTGGCGGCTTCGCGGCCGAGGTTGGCGCGGATCTGCGAGAGGGCGCGGTCGAGGAGGCGCTGCTCGACATCGCAGAGCAAGACGCGGAAGCCGGAGCGGGCGAAGACGTGGGCGATGCCGGAGCCCATGGTTCCGGCGCCAACGACGCCGATGGTCTGGATATCGGACATGGAGGGTCCCTCTGGAATGCAAGAGGGAGTTTACCACCACCTGCGGTGGGGCAGACGGCGCTTGCGCGCCATTGGGTTTGTTCGGCACTCCCAGATCTTTGAGGGGCACTGCGGCGCTCTGGGGGTGTCAGGCGGCCTGATGGTGACGTGAGAGGAATTGGCGAAACGGGAAAAAGTAGTAGATCTGAGCTCCGAACCAGAAGCCAAGAACGAAGGCCAAACCCCACCATGCCTTGGAGCGCGGGGTGCGTTCGGGATCGCGCATGCAGAGGAAAAACATGACGAGCCAAAGCACAGTTGCGGCGATGATGGCGACGCTCTCAAGGGTGCCCATGGCCATGTGGATCACGAAACCCCATTCGGAGGGGTGGATGATGCCAAGCCGGGCAAGGGTCGACATGAACAACAGATCGAAGTCCATGACGAGCGCGAGAAGGAAGAGGTAGAACAGCGCATTGCGTGCGCGCGGAGACTCGAGGAGGCTGACCTCGAAGTCGCCCAGGGGTTGTTTGGAATGCTCCTGTGCCATGCTAGAGGGAGTTTAGCACCACCTGCGGCGGGACAGACGGCGCTTAGCCGCCAATTGTGCTGGGGCGGGGGTTGACGCCGACCTGCGGTGCGGCTGGCCGGGGTTGACCTGCGTGGGCTTGGTGGTCTCCCAGGGTTCAGATGCGAGATCCCCTTGGGTGGGCCGAATGCCCATGGACACTCTGGCAGGCGATGGGGCCACTCCGAAAATGCAGGTCCTTCGACTCCCTACGCTACGCTTCGGTCGCTCAGGATGACAATCAATTGGTGGTCGCTCGGGATGACAACCAATTGCTGGTTGCTCAGGATGACAATTGATTGCTGGTTGCTCAGGATGACAATCAATTTTCGATAAAAGCCTTGGAGAATGGACCTCAGTTGCCGTTCATGGATTCGGGGGCGAGGTAGAGGCGGTTGGTGAGCTGGAAGATGAGGGTGGTGCCGGGTTCCAGGGTGGCCTGGGGATGGCTGACGAGGAGATGGACGGTGACTGCGCCGGCGCCGATGAGTCCTCCGGTGAGCGCACCGGCGGGGCCGGCAACGATGGCTCCGACGACGACGCCGGAGCCGACTGCGCTGCCGTATTCAATGCCGTCGCGCTTGGCGCGGGAGTCAGGGACGATGGTATCTTCCCCGGCGACGTGGGTGCGGGAGCCGGGGGTTCCGGTGACCGCGGCGTGGAGGTGAAAGCGGGAGCCGTTGGGGAGGATGACCGCGTCCGGCAGGAGGCGCATGGAGCCGTGGCCACCGGCGTGGCCGGTGGAGACTTCGACTACGCGGCCGTCGATCTCAGAGCCAGCGGGGATGACCACCTGGCCGCCCTGCAGGACGTCGGACGAGACGCGGGTGCGGAAGGGCTCGCCATTTTCTGTCTCGGCGGTAGAGAGGCGGTCGAGGAGGCGGACGAAGATGTTGGTTCCCTCCTGCAACTCGCCGGGGCGGAGGGGGTGGGGGTGAACGATGTCGCCGTCGGGATCGTAGGCGTAGGTGCGGGAGTTGAGAACGGGCGCAGGCTGCACGTTGCCGCCGATGCCGACTACGCCGCCGTCGGTGCCGTCGGCCGGGTCAGGAGACGCGAAGTTGACGGAGGGGTCGACGGAGGTGGGGCGGGGCTGGTCCTGGGGATTGGCGGGCGGGTAGGCCTGGGGAGCATTGGCGGCGGCCGGATCGACGTAGACCTGGGACGGCGCTGGCGGCGGGTTCATGGGCTGGGCGGCCGATGGCTTGGGCTCAGGGATGGTGCTGGTGGTGATGGTGTCATCGGAGGGAGGGTGCGAGACTCCCGCGTAGGGGCTGTCCTGCGTGTTGGACTGAGTGGCGGGCTGGGTAGCATTCTGGGCCGCGAGAGCGGCAGCGGCGGCGACGAGCAGACCCATAAGTAGAAATGACCGTTTCATCCGATGCTCCATGAGGGGCCCTCCAAGTTGTGGAATTCCCTTGCGGGCGAAGAATCCCCTGGACGTTGAAACCCCGCCTGGGGCAGAGAGTTTCGCAGGGCGGGGCAAAATGCGGGGAAAACCCACTCTCCCAAGCTAAGATTAGCGCCGGACGGCGGGGGCGGCGGCGGGTGGAATGGGGCGAGGTGCCACGGGCGGTACGAATCAACAAAGGCAATGGCGGTTGGCGCAGGTTTTGTGAATAGAACAACTTGAGACGGTGTGACCGCCACCACACAGGATGCGGGTCCCTGGTTTGCTAGAATCCATACGGTAGATTAAGCGATTTTGCGTTGGACGGAGAGGAAATTCCCCACGTGCAGGAGCTTCTGAACACGATTCAAAGCGCCGCCGGACAAACTCTGGCCGTGGATCGCCGTCCGAAACTGAACGACCGGCTGCAGCACCGCATTTTGAGGAGCGATATGACCGAGATTGTTGCCATTCGTGCCCGCGAAGTTCTTGACTCGCGCGGCAATCCGACCGTGGAAGCAGATGTGATTCTGGAAAGCGGCGCGCTGGGACGCGCCATTGTGCCTTCGGGCGCCTCCACCGGCGAGCATGAGGCGGTGGAACTGCGCGACGGCGACAAGACACACTTTGTGGGCAAGGGCGTGCTGCAGGCGGTGGAGAATGTGGAGACCGTGATTGCTCCCGAACTGGAGGGCATGGATGCGGCCAATCAGCGATTGCTTGACCAGACGATGATTGCGCTGGACGGCACGCCGAACAAGGGCAAGCTGGGCGCGAATGCGATTCTGGCTGTTTCGATGGCCGCGGCGCGGGCCGTGGCGCAGACGCTGGAGATTCCGCTGTACCGGTATCTGGGCGGCGTGAATGCCAGCGTGCTGCCGACGCCGATGCTGAACGTGCTGAACGGCGGAGCGCATGCGGACTCGAACGTGGACTTTCAGGAGTTCATGATCATGCCGGTGGGCGCGGAGCGTTTCAGCGATGCGCTGCGCTGGGCGGCGGAGACCTTCCACACGCTGAAGGGCGTGCTGAAGAAGAAGGGCTACAACACGGCGGTGGGCGACGAGGGCGGTTTTGCGCCATCGCTGAAGTCGAACGCCGAAGCGATCGAGCTGATTCTTGAAGCGATTGAAGCGGCCGGCTACAAGCCGGGCGAGCAGATCGCGATTGCGCTCGATCCGGCGTCGAGCGAGTTCTACGACACGGAAAAGAAGAAGTACGTTTTCAAGAAGGGCGACAAGAGCGAGCTGACGAGCGAAGAGATGGTGCACTTCTACGACAACTGGGTTCGCCAGTATCCGATCGTTTCGCTCGAAGACGGCCTGGCCGAGGACGACTGGGAAGGCTGGAAGATTCTGACCGACAAGCTGGGCAGCAAGATTCAGCTGGTGGGCGACGACATCTTCTGCACCAACATTAAGCTGCTGCAACGCGGCATTGAAGAGGGCGTGGCCAACTCGATTCTGATCAAGCTCAACCAGATCGGCACCATCACCGAGACGCTGGAAGCGATTGAACTGGGGCGCCGGTATGGCTACACATCGGTGATCTCTCACCGTTCGGGCGAGACGGAAGACACGTTCATCGCCGACCTGGCGGTGGCGACGGGCGTGGGGCAGATCAAGACCGGCTCGGCGAGCCGGACGGACCGGATTGCCAAGTACAACCAGTTGCTGCGGATTGAAGAAGAGCTGGGCTCGGGCGCGGTTTACCTGGGGCTGGAGAGCTTGAACTACAACGACTAGCTTGCGGTTCAGAATGGAGCCACGTGGAAGGAGGGGCAGCGTCCCCTCCTTTTGCATTTGGCCGCAAACCAAGTGGTGCTGACCGTATTCCTTTTCTGGTATAATCGAGTGGAACGAGAGATTGAAAAGCAGCTCGTGTGGGTGGGAAGCAGCAAGAAGGATCTGATGGCGCTTCCCGTTCTGGTGCGGAAGTTCTTTGGTCATGCATTGCACTTTGCTCAGAAGGGCGAGCGCCACGACGCGGCCAAGGTGCTGAAGGGCTTTGGAAGCGCAGGTGTGCTAGAGATCATTGAGGACGATGCGGATGGAACTTATCGCGCTGTCTACACGGTTCGGTTCCGGGAGGCGGTTTTTGTTCTTCATTGCTTTCAGAAGAAGAGCAAGAGCGGGATTGGGACGCCCCAGAAGGATCTCGACACAATTCGCAAGCGGCTGAAGGCGGCCGAGGCGGTGGCAAAGGGGATACGAGATGAGCAAGCGCGCCGGAAACAAAATTGAATTCGAAGCCAGCTCCGGAAATGTGTTTGCGGACCTTGGGCTGCCTGACGCCGAGGAATTGAAGATCAAGTCGGGGTTGGCGATTGAGATTACGCGCGCGGTTCGGCGCATGGGCCTCACGCAGCAGGAAGCTGGACGGCGGATGGGCATCTCGCAGGCAAAGGTTTCCGGATTGATGCGCGGGGATTTCTCCAATCTCTCAGAGGGCAAGCTCATGGAATGCCTGAATCGGCTTGGCTATGACATAGAAATCAATTTGCGGCCGGCAAAGAATGCAGTTGGACAGCGCACACTGGCAGTTGCCTGAACCGGCCTTGATGGAATCCTCATCGAGAGTGGCCCTGTGAGACGGGACACACACGACTTGCAGCCGGGCAGTTTATCCTTGAAAGGAAAATCACGTTTCCTTTCGAGGTGTATTCTTCGTGCCGAATTCCAAGCGTCCTCTTGTACTGACCATTCTCGATGGATGGGGCTACCGCGCTGAAACTGCCGACAACGCCATTGCACTGGCGAAAAAGCCAACCTACGACAAGCTGCTCAAGGAGTATCCGAACACGCTGATCCAGGCGAGCGACCACTTTGTGGGGCTGCCGGACGGGCAGATGGGCAACAGCGAGGTGGGCCACCTGAACATTGGCGCGGGGCGCATTGTGCAGATGGACATTACGCGGATTGACGCGCTGATTGCAGCAGACGAGTTCCACAAGGTGCCCACGATTGTGCAGGCGATGACGCGGGCGCAGGAGGGCGGGCGGCAGCTGCACCTGTTCGGTCTGGTATCCGATGGCGGGGTGCACTCGCACCAGGAGCACCTGTACGCGCTGCTGCGCACGGCGCATGAGTATGGGCTGAAGCGGGTGTTTGTGCATGCGTTCATGGACGGACGCGACACGGGGCCGAACTCGGGCGCGGGCTTTATTGCGAAGCTGGAACAGAAGATGCGCGAGTACGGCGTGGGCAAGCTGGCCAGCGTGAACGGGCGCTACTACGCGATGGACCGCGACAAGCGCTGGGAGCGGGAGCGCAAGGCCTTTGACGCGATGGTGAACGGGAAGGCCGAGGGCGGTTCGTATCCCGATGCGGTGGCGCGGATCAAGGAAAACTACAACAACGGGGTGACGGACGAGTTCCTGATTCCATTTGTGGTGGTGGACGGCGCGGGCAAGCCGGTGGGACAGATCCGCGACGAGGATGTGTGCATCAACTTCAACTTCAGGGCCGACCGCGCGCGGCAGATTACGCGGGTGCTGACGCGGGAGAGCGGGCTGAACAGCAAGGGCGGACGGGATCTGGATGGTTGGGAGTCGCTGGACGAGATGATTCCGCGGACGGAGATTCCGAAGAACCTGCACTACCTGTGCATGACGCAGTACGACAAGCTGTACCAGCTGCCGCTGGTGATTCCGCCGGAGTCAATGGATAACATTCTGGCCAACGTGCTGGGGCAGCACCAGTTGCGCAACCTGCGCGTGGCGGAGACGGAAAAGTTTGCGCACGTGACGTACTTCTTCAACGGCGGAATCGAAGTTCCCTTCCCGGGCGAGGAACGGATTCTATGCCCATCGCTGAAGGTGGCCACCTATGACCTGGCACCAGAGATGAGGGCCGAGTGCATTGGCGACACGATTGTGAAGGCCATCAACGACACGGCATTCGATTTGATTGTGGCGAATTTTGCGAATGCGGACATGGTGGGGCACTCGGGAAAACTGGAGCCAACGATTCGGGCGTGCGAGTTTGTGGATGCGCAGCTGGGACGCATCTACAAGGCGATCCGGGAGCGCAACGGGGCGTGGCTGATTACGGCCGACCACGGCAATGCGGAGCTGATGAAGGATCCGGTGACGGGCGGGCCGCATACGGCGCATACGACGAACCCGGTGCCGATGATTTATGTGGCGGAAGACGCGCCGCACTACCGGCTGCGGCCGGATGGGTCGCTGCGGGATATTTCGCCGACGCTCTTGAATATCCTGGCGCTGGGATTGCCGAAGGAGATGACGGGCGGGGATATGCGGGTACCAATTACAAAGTAGGCAGGGGCTGTCAAAAGAAGAGATAGTCAAAAAGCAGAGCCTCCCGTGGTGGGAGGCTCTGCTTTTTGATGATGAATGAGTGCGTTACGGCATTTTCCTAATAAGTGTGGCCTCTTAAGACTCATCGAAGGTGGCTTATTCTTAAGGAAAAAGCGACTCGAGTGTGTGGTTTCTGTCTACAGTAATTCGGAAAATGCGTTAGCGCGGGAGGAGCGACTTGATGGAGTCGGGGAGGCGCTCTTCGAGGAGGCGCTTGCGCTCTGCGGCGAGGCCGCCCAGGTATGTTGGCACCGGAGTGGCGGTGAGCACCAGGACGAAGGCGACGATCGAGAAGCAGACGCCTGCGGTGGCCGCAGACATGAGCATGTGGTACATGTCGAAGATGTCGAGGCCGAGGACTTTAAAGGCGACATTCTCCAGCGGCTTGATGTGGTGAAGAACGGCCAGTGCGAAGAGGAAGAAAAGGGCTGCGAGCGAAGTAAGGACAGCCAAGGTTACATCGAGGCTGCGGTGGAACTTTTGCCGGGCCCTGCAATGAGGGCACTCGGCGAAATGCTGTTCATAGTCCTTGCGCATCTCCGGGGATATGCCGGAGATGTCATATCGCCAGCTTGCCAGGATGGCGCCCACGACTCTATCTGTACATTTTGTTCTTGCCATAAATGAAAAGACTCACTTTGCAAAGGATGTGTTCAACCGCCAACTACATTGTGCGGCTCACGTGGCAAGGTCAAATCTACTACCCTACAGATGCTGAACCTGACCCTTCGGTTTCAGGTTTGCTCTGCTTTTTCCGGCCAGCTCGGTCCAAACGCCTAGCTTCTTCGCCTTGCCAATCTACCTGGTACAGAGTGATGCCCGTGTATCACTATTGTAACCTAATTGACTTAAAAATAAATAGGCGAAAGTGGTTCATTTTGGTCAGCGAGGAGGAGTTTGTTGGCCAAGAGGCTGGCGTGGCCGTTGAGGGCGCGTTCAGCGGTGACCCTGGCGAGCTCGGGAAGATTATTGCTTTCAGAGAGATGCGCGAGGATGACGTAAGCGGCCTGGCCGTCGTAGGCATTTTCAAGGAAATCGGCAGCGGCCTCGTTGGAGAGGTGACCAACGCGCGAAAGTACCCTTTGTTTCACTGACCAGGGGTAAGGGCCGTCCCGGAGCATCTCCAGGTCGTGGTTGGACTCGAGGAGCAGAAGGTCGAGGCGCTGGAGCTGGGCTTTGACGTTGGGGGGGATGTAGCCGAGGTCGGTGGCGGAGGCGAGGCGGACGCCCTGGGTGTGGAAGACGAAGCCGACGGGGTCGGCGGCGTCGTGGGGGATGGTGAAGGGACTGATGGCGATGTCGCCGATTTCGAAGGGCTGTCCGGCCTGGAAGTACTCGACGGAGGGGAGCCAGGTGGGGTCCTCTTTGCGGGAGGGGATGGGGGGCGTGCCGGCTTCCGGGGGCGGATCGGGGGCTAGGACGGCTTCGGGCTCCTCGAGGCCATCGGATTCGTCGGGCTCGCAGGCGGGATCGAGCTGGGCCGCGTCGGCTTCGGCCTGGCGCTCGGCGGCCTGACGGCGGCACTGCTCTATCCACTGGGCGTAGGTCATCTGGCGGCGGGGGGTGAGCCAGCGCATCCAGGCGCGGTGGGTTCCCTCAGTGAAGTAGACGGGGATGCCGAGCTTGCGGGCGGTGACGGCGAGGCCGTTGACGTGGTCAGTGTGCTCGTGGGTGATGATGACGGCGTCGAGGGTCTCGGGGTCTTCGCCGGCCAGCTTCATGCGGCGGAAGAGCTCGCGGCAGCTGAGGCCGGCGTCGACGAGGATGCGTGTGCGGCCGCCGGTAACGACGGTGGAGTTGCCCTTGGAGCCGGAGGCGAGCACGGTGAAGCGGACCATGCATTGAGCATAGCGCGGGAGGGGGTTTGTGGGGGCGAGGGCAGGGGGTGGCGAGGTTGGGGCGGAATTGGGATTGGGCGGTCATAGGGGCGGAAACCGGGAGATGACTTTCCTGGCGCTCAATCTGCGACTCGGGGACTTGGACTAAGCCACGCCTGACGCGCGCCATTCCACCTCTTCACTTGGATTGGCCGCGGACTGCATACCGGAGAAAGATATCCCCGCTCCGGAATCGCCGCTCCTGGACCAACTCCAGATCGAGCCGCACACCACTCGGGAAGTACGATTTTCCGCCGCCGATGACCACGGGGCAGACACGCATCTGGAACTCGTCGACAAGCCCTGCCTGAATTGCCTGCGCTGCGAGTTCAGGACCTGCCACAGCGATGTCGCTTCCGGCATTTGCCTTCAGCCGGCGGACGGCATCGGGATGGAAAGCGCGCTCGATTCTTGTGAACGCGCTGCGCGGTTCGGCGAGGGTCTTCGAATAAACGATTTTCTCCGCTGCCTGCCACTGCCTCGCAAAGTCGAGCACAAACTGTGGTTGACCGGGAACCGTGTGCGCGGTCTCCCAGTAGAGCATGGTCTCGTACACTCTTCGCCCGTAGAGACACGTGCGGAATGACGACACATGCGCGAAAACCCAGGTGTGCACCTCATCGTCTTTGGGAGCGGTCCAGTCAAAGCGGCCATGCTTGTCTTGCGTGTAGCCATCGAGGGAAGTGTTCATCATGTAGATCAGCTTTGCCATGCGAGTACCTTCCATGAACATCGATCATGTGATCATGCGTTCAACGCTCCGGGCAAGCCCAATTGATGGTTCGCGATTGTTCCGATAGCCGCCACCTGGCACGAATCAGGGCAAAGCACATTCTGACCCTTGATTCGGCTGGGTCGCGGGGGGGCGGTTGGATCGTCGACGATTTGG
>CAVZNB010000031.1:0-508190 GCA_963776535.1 uncultured Acidobacteriaceae bacterium
CGGCCGGGTCCGCGACGACGGCACCCCCGCCGACCCCGGCTCCTACGATTACGCCCGGGCGGCGCGGGACGCGCTGCACTTCGCGGCGCTGTTCGACCGGTTCATCCAGAACCTGCGCGGGTTCCTCGGCTACGACGTGCAGTACTTCGCCGCCGTCGAACCCCAGCGGCGGCTCGCCCCGCACATCCACATCGCCGTGCGCGGCACCGTGTCCCGCGCGGACCTGCGCCGGGTGCTGGCCGCCACCTATCACCAGGTGTGGTGGCCCGGTACCACCACGGTCCGCTTCGACGGGGACCAGCGGCCGCTGTGGGACGAGCAGACGTGTACGTATGTCGATCCGTACACCGGGGAAGTCCTGCCCACCTGGGACGACGCCCTGGACGCCATCGGGGACGCGGGCGAGCCGGTGCACGTGGCCCGGTTCGGGGACCGGTTCGACGCCCAGGGCGTGCTGTCGGGCTCCCGGACGGCCCGGTGCATCGGGTACCTGACCAAGTACCTGACCAAGCAGGCCGCCGACTGCCACCAGGCCCAGACCGATCCCGAGCGGGCTTCTCCGGCCGATGATGCTCTCGATTTTGGCGTTGGCGCCGTGCTGGTTTATCTTCTCGGCTGGCACTGGGAGTTTCTGCCGTCGTTCTTCGGCAAGCTTGTACCCGGTGTCGACCTGGTTCCTTTCTGGACGATGGCGGTGGCCAACGTCTATCGGCGTTCCAAGCGGATTGCGCCCACGGCGCCAGCCGGCCCGCAAGAGTACACCACGGTGGAAGGCCAGAAAAATCCTTAGGGCGTATCGACATATACTGGCTGCGCGTCAGTATATGTCGATACGCCCTAGTGTGGTGTCCCCGAAGTTCGCAGCATAAGTCGAAGCCCCGAAATGCAGGTCCTTCGACTCCACTTGGCCCAAAATCGGGCCAAGCTTCGCTCAGGATGACAGCGTTATTTATGTTGCGAACTTAAGAAACAGGACACTAGGCCACAAGCCGCGCGTGTTTTGAGCACAACTACAGAATGACGGTCAGGACCACGGTCTTACTGATCACGGTGTTGCCGTCGGCATCGGTGATGAACACCCGGATCTGGTAGTTGTCGTAAGCGACGGACATGTTGTTGGTGATGAGCGTGGGCGTGTTGTAGCCGGTGCCGGCAGTAAACGGCAACCAGCTTGTGCCGGACTGGTACTGCCACTGATAGGTGAGCTGTGTGGGGGCGCCGGCGACGACGCTGAAGGTTGCGGTCATATTTGCGGCAATGGTCTGGTGTTGGGGCTGCGTGAGGATACCGGGAAGAACCGTGAGCGTGGCCGTATTGCTGATGATGCTGAGGTCGCGGCTATCGTTGACCACGACTCTGACCTGGAGCCCGTTGGAGGCTGCGGTGATGGGCAATGTGGTGAAGGTGGACGTCTTGAATCCCGTCCCTGCTGCTGCCGTAAAGGGAGTCCACGTGTCACCCGAAAGGTATTGCCAGTTGTAGTAAAGGGTCGTAGCGCCGGCGGCTGTCACCGTGAACACTACATTGCTGCCGTCCGCTGCCGATTGGCTCAAGGGCTGGAGAGTGATGCCAGGAGCCACCCTCAAATTCGCCGAGGTGCTGGTTACGGTGAAGCCATTGGCGTCGGTGACCACGACGTTCACCTGCATGCCGTCAGACGCCCCGGTGGTGGGAGCTGTGGTGAGCGTGGCTGTCTGAGCGCCCGTTCCCGCGGTGTATGGCAGCCACGTGGAGCCGGAAAGATATTGCCACTGATAGGTGAAGGGCGCTGCACCGGCGGCCACCACGGTGAAGGTTGCAGAGGCGCCGCAGGGAACCGTTTGATTGGAGGGCTGCGTGGTAATGGCCAGGCTCAGCGTGAGCGTGGCTACAGTGCTGGCCGCTGAAAGGTTATTGGCGTCCGTCACCAGGGCGCGCAGTTGCAAGCTGTTGTTGGCTGAGGTGGTGACAAAGCTGAGTCCCGATGTGTTGTAGCCTGTGCCTTGCGTAAAGGGCAGCCAGCTAGTGCCGGAAAGATACTGCCAGGCGTAGCTGAGCGCAATGGGACTTGTTGCCGACACTCTGAACGTCGCCGTGCGGCCCACAACGACGGTCTGACTGCCAGGCTGGCTCAAAATCTCCGGACCCACCAGCAGCAGCGCCGTGGTTGTTGTGGTGGTGTAATCGACGGTATCCGTGGGGTTAAAGGTGACAGAGAGAGTGTGCGCTCCGGGATTGAGAACCGTCCCTGCTGCTGGTGTGTAGACAAAGCTTCCGGGTACGGGTGAGGCGGCGTTGAGCTGCGCGGTACTCAACGGCGTCCCATAGGCGATGGGAGAGGGCGTCGTCCAACTGATGGACGGCTTGGCGGCAGTGACCGAGAGTTTAACTTGATCGGTTGCCGAAGCGTAGTCGACGCAGTCGGTGGGCGTGAAGAGGACCGAAAGCGTTTGCGATCCCGCGGTCAGCACGGTTCCGGCCGCGGGCGAGTAGGTGAACGTGCCAGGAACGGATGCGGAAGCGTCCAGTTGCACCGCACCCAGAGGAGTTCCATAGGGAATGGCTGCGAGCGTGGACCAGGCAACCGTTGGTTGAGCTTGTTTCACGGTCAGTTGCACCGTAGCTGTGGCGGCTGCGTAGTCGACGGTGTCGGTGGGCTTGAACGCGACGGAAAGTGTCTGCACTCCAGCGCCCGGCACGGTTCCTGCACTGGGTGAATAGACCAAGGTCCCGGCGAGCTTCGAAGTTGCATCCAGCTGGGCTGTGCTCAGCGCTGTGCCGTAGGTGATGGCTGCAGGCGTGGTCCAGCTGAGAGCGGGTGTCGCCGGATTCACCGTCAGAACCACGGTCGCGGTTGCGACGGTGTAGTCGGTCTTGTCGGCGGGGGTGAAGGTCACCGCGAGAGTCTGCGGTCCTGCCGTCAGCAGGATTCCGGTTGCAGGGGAGTAGGCGAAGGTTCCCGGGATCGCGGAGGTCGCGTCCAGCTGGGCCGCGCTCAGCGTTGTGCCATAGGTGATGGCAGCCGGCGTGGCCCAGCTGAGTGTGGGCGTCGCCTGGCTCACGGTGACCGCCAGGGTCTGTGCGGGGAGCGCCGCGTAGTAGGCATCGCCGCCATACTGCACGGCGATGGAATGAGAGCCGGTCTTCAATGGAGAGATGACTGCGGTGAGTGTGCCCGCGGTCAGGGAAGCGGATTGGGATGCGCCTTTGTCAATGGAGTAACTGACCGTGCCGGTGGGCAAGGGAAGCCAGGCGTCGGAGCTGCCAAGAGTGATGACGACGCTCAGCTGCTGGCCCCAGGGGATGGGCGAGCCGGGCTGCACCGTCAGTTGCATGGTAGGCGTCACCAGGTCCGCAGCAAGCTTCACGCTGTTCGACGTTCCCGAGGCAAAGCTTGCATCGCCGGAGTAGGCGCCTGTGACCAGGTGTGTGGATGTGCCGGCGATAAGCGCATTGCTCAGCGTGGCGGATTCAGTGACCTGGTTGAGAAGAATGCCTACCGATGTTCCGGTTCGGTTGGCGGCTGCGATCTCCGGCATCCCGTCGTGATTGAGATCGGCAACGGCAATGCCGGTGGGCGTGCCGCCTGCCGGATAAAAGACAGGGCTCTGAAATGTGCCGTCCCCATTGCCCGTCAACACGGCAACCATGTTGCTGCCGCTATCGGTAATTTCAAGATCGGGCAGGCCGTCGCCGTTTACATCCACAACGGCGATACTTTGCAGGTTTGACGGCGCTGCCGCGGTGTAGACAACGGTGGCCGCCTGAAAGGTTCCGTTGCCATTGCTGAGCAGAACGCCGACCGCGTTGTTGGAGTCAAGGTGCACAATGTCGAGCTTGCCGGCGCCGCGCAGGTCGGCAAGGGTCACCGCGCCTGGGTTGGAGCCGGTTGCGTAGGATTGCGCCGGCTGGAAGGTTCCGTCGCCGTTGCCCAGCAGCACGCTGATGGAGCTCTCCGGGGGTAACGCGTCGAGCTTGCCAATGCTGTGAGGCCTGGGAAGGGGCAGCGGGCCGAGGTTGGAACCGGTGGCGATGGATATGGGCAACAGGATGATTCCGTTGCCGTCTTTGGGCAGCACGTCTGCCGCTTCAGCATCCCCCTGTGCAACCACCAGGTCGAGCTTGCCGTTGCCGGTCAGGTCCGCTGCCGCAATCGAAATGGCTCCGGGCAGGGGCGTGGTGGCGGGTTGCTGGAAGGTTCCGTCGCCGTTTCCGAGGAGCAGATCCACGGTCCCGCTGCTGAAGTTGGCTACGGCAAGGTCGAGGATTCCATCGCCATTGAAGTCGCCCACCGCGATTCCTGAAAGCACGGAACTCTGGTCGTAGTCGCGCCCCGGCTGGAATGATCCGTCGCCATTGCCAAGCAGAACGCTCACCGAGCAGGTGCTGCTGCTGTTTGCGCAGGCAAGGAAGGCAATGTCGAGATTGCCGTCGCCGTTGAAGTCGCCAAAGACGATGCTGGCGCCGGCCAGCATGCCGAAGTAGGCTTGCGAGGAGACGCCCGCGGTGGAGACTTTGACCGGCGGCTGGAATGTTCCGTTCGCATTTCCGAGCTGAACGAAGAGTCCCTCGGTGTTGCCTGTGACCAGATCGGGGATTCCATCTTCGTTGACGTCTGCGAAGGCCGCGACAATTGGGGCTGTTAAGCCTGTGGCGGGCGTGCCGGGAGTGAACGTCTGGGTCAGCGTGGAGGGGTTGATGGTGGCCGTTCCCACCTCCAGGCCTGTGGTGGCATCCGTGAAGGCAATGCTTCCGGTTGGGGCTGCCGGGCCGGTGGCAAGCACGGTGCCCGTCAGGGTGTAATTGCCTCCGCTGCCCGTAGCGGTCAAGGTGGTGGCGGATGGATATTGCCCGGTGACGAAGACTGGAACCGGCGCGGAACTGCTGCCGGGTCCACTGCCGGCATACGTTGCGGTGATGTCGTTCGCACCCAGTGAGGCCAGGATGACGTGCAGGGCAGCGGTGCCGACGACATTTCCCGCGGAGGCTGTGCTGACCACATGCGCGGCTCCCAGAGTTGCGTTACCGATAAAGAACGTGACCCGTCCATTGCTCACCGGGTTGCCGTTCTGATCGGCCACTGCGGCCACGAGCGTAATCACTGTGCTGTAGGGAGCGCTGGCTGGTGCGGCGGTCAGGGTCACACGGCTGGAAGCAACTGTGTTTGCCGCGAAGGACACACGATTAAAAGAAATTAGAAGGAAGGCGAATACAAGAAACTTCCGCATGGGAGATACCCCTGAGATTGCAGGCCAAACTCCATGGAGAAACAGTGCGGGCCATGGATGAGCCATTGCCCTAACCATCGGCGAGGCAGTTCTGTGCTTGAGCGCAAGGGGCCTGCGCCGGCGGCTACGCAGGTCATCTAAGATGTTGAAATCATTGATCTAATGACCAAAGGTCCGGCACGTCACGGCTGGCTTTGGAGAGGGGCAGAGAAATGTCCCGGATTCCAACAAATTGGTTCCCAAGGTCATTCAAGGGCAGACCATGTGCAAACAGGATTCCAATCGAAGGTCCGGCCTTTGGGTGAGGGGCGCTGAGAGAGCAGAGAATTACTTCCCGCTTGTGGGTTTGCAATGGACTCTTATCCTGACTGATCGTGGAATCCGCACGGTCGAGTATCCCCGCCTATCGACTTCCACTCTCTTCCATCTGCCCGCCGCATACGAGCGGAGAGTTCGCGGACAGGTAATTTCAATGCCGCGCACGGTGCGGGGTTTCAAGCGCAGGTTCGCATGCCATCGGTTTCCTGATCCCATGGGACGGCGCAAAGGCGACACTCATGAGTTTTCGCCGGCGCGGACTGGTTCGAAGAACCTCAGTCCCAAGGCCACTCACCGCAGGTTAGCCACTCCTGGCAGGAGCGGCACAGGCGGTGTGCGCACTACACTATATGGGGATGGCCGGCCCTGTCCGATCGATGTATCCAGGCTTGTCTCCGGTCCCCCGTTGGAGATTCGAGCTTGTATATGTCTGAGCGTCTCTACCATTCAGATTCCTTTCTCAGGACTTTCACTGGAGCCGTAACCGGCCTCCGCAAATTCGCGAGTGGCAACGGAGAGTTGGCCTGGCAGCTGGCGCTGGACCGCACCGCCTTCTACCCGACCAGCGGCGGGCAGCCTTTCGATACGGGGCGGCTGAGCGCGCTTGCGCGGGACGGAGCCATGCTGATGGTTCCCGTGGAACAGGTGGAGGAGGACGAGGACGGCACGGTGTGGCATTTCGTGCGCGAACCGCTTGCCGCGGGGACTCATGTCGAGGGACAGATCGACTGGGAGCGAAGGTTCGATCATATGCAGCAACACTCAGGACAACATCTGCTTTCCGCCATCTTTTGGCAGGAGCTTCAGGCGCCAACGATCTCCTTCCATTTGGGAGAAAGCACTTCGACGATCGATTTGGCTGGCGGACCGATTGCGCACCACAGCCTGGAACGTGTGGAACGGATTGCGAACGAGGTCATCGGGGAAGACCGCCCGGTGACTTCTGAGTACGTGTCCCGCGTCGAGGCCGAAGCCATGCTGGCTGCTGGCCAACTTCGCAAGCTTCCGGACAGGCAGGGCGCGATTCGCCTGATCGACATTGCAGATTGCGACAAGAACGCCTGCGGGGGAACCCACGTCCGTTCCACCGGACAGATCGGCGGGTTACTGGTGCGGACGGTGGAGAAAGTGAGCCGGGGCGTGCGCATCGAGTTCGTTTGCGGATTGAGGGCTGTTCGCTCCGCTCGCGCAGATTTTGCCATCTTGCGCGAGACTTCTGCGCTGCTTTCAACCGGCGCGACAGAACTGGCGCCCACCGTGGAGCGACTCCTGACCGAAGGGAAGTCCAGTGCGAAGGAGCGCCAGAAGTTGCGCGAGGAACTTGCGGCGTTTCAGGCGGCGCGCCTGGCGATGGAAGTGCCAGTTGAAAACGGTCTGCGGCTGGTGGTCCGTGAGTGGAGAGACCGGGACCGCGATTCTATAAAGTTGCTGGCATCACGAACAGCAAAAGCCGCCCCGCGAACAGCCGTGATCTTCTGCGCCTGCGACGCCGATCCGGTACGCATGTTCGTTGCCCGCAGTTCGGACCTTGACTTCAATTGCGGACAGATTCTGCGCGAGGCACTGGGCCAAATTGGATTGCGGGGCGGAGGATCAGCGGATCTGGCCCAGGGAGATGTTCCTTCGCAACAGGAAGCCGCGTTGCGAGCTTCAGTGAGCGACGCGATTTGCCAGGCGGCGGCGAAGGTGGACAAACAGCAATAAGGAAAAGTGTTCTGCGGGAATGCAAAATTGCTCAAAACCTCTTAAGGCGACATGGGCGTTTACCGTTTTCTATTCTGGTCGAGTTTCAACGCAACCGCTTTTCGGCCCGGGTTTGCGGCCGGACAAAATAGAACTACTACGGCAACGTCTTCAGCCACTCGTACACCTGGGATGCTTTCAGCATTGATACGACCTGGATAACTCACCCCGTGTTCATTCTTCCAGACAATGTCGAGCTCTCGTGTTTTCGGGGCAACAATGAAATAGGCACACCCTTCACCCCCGGAGCGGGGTCGGACATCCCAGAATCGAACTCGCTCTTAAGAGTCCCATGGTACGACGAGGGTTCCATTGCCAGCGCGCATGCGATACGCTGCCGCGCAATAAGATGATGGGGCGAATCTCAGCGGTACACTGTTTTTGTTATGTCGAGTGAACGGTTGTCTATTTCCACGATGAAGGATCCCGTTACCTGGCTTTATCCTCCGATCGAGCCCTACCACACGGACCGGCTGCGGGTTTCGTCCGTGCACGAACTCTACTTTGAGGAAAGCGGCAACCCGGCCGGCAAGCCGGTGGTGTTTCTCCACGGCGGTCCCGGCGGCGGCTCCGATCCTAAACAGCGGCGCTTTTTCCACCCCGAAAAGTACCGCGTTGTCTGCTTCGACCAGCGCGGCTGTGGCAAGAGCACGCCCTACGCGTCGCTGGAGGGCAACACCACCTGGGACCTGGTGGGGGACATCGAGAAACTCCGCGCGCACCTGGGTATCGAGCGCTGGCAGGTATTCGGCGGCTCGTGGGGCTCCACGCTTGCCCTGGCCTACGCCGAAACGCATCCGGAGCGCGTCACAGAGCTCATTCTGCGCGGCATCTTCCTTCTGCGCCGGCAGGAGATCGAATGGTTCTATCAGCGCGGCGCCTCGATCCTCTACCCGGATGCATGGGAACCGTACCTGGCGCACATTCCGGAGGCGGAGCGCGGCGATCTTCTCACTGCCTACTACCGCCGTTTAACCAGCGAGGACGCGGCCGTGCGGCTGGCCGCCGCGAAGATATGGAGCGGATGGGAGGGTGCCACGTCGAAGCTACTGCCCGATGCAGTCTTCGCCGGCCACTATGAAGAGGACGAGTTCGCCCTGGCCTTCGCGCGCATCGAGGCCCACTACTTTGTCCACCGGGGTTTTCTCGAAAGTGACGATCAGTTGCTGCTCAATGCCGGTCGGATTCGCGCCATCCCCGGCACGATCGTGCAGGGCCGCTACGATGTGGTTTGTCCCATGGAGAGCGCCTGGGCTCTGCATCGTGCTTGGCCTGAGGCCGACCTGGTGATTACGCCGGACAGCGGCCATAGCGCGTTCGACCCGCCCAATACACGTGCCCTGGTCGCGGCTGCCGACAAATTCGCCAGTTGCTGAAGGAGGACGCGGGTCGGTTCATCACAGCGCAGGCTGGTGGCTATAGAGGCTGCGGAAAAAGGCCCGGTTTGGGGTGAGAAGCACGAAAAACATACCTCAGGGGCGGAAGCCAGCATTGATTCAATTGGCCTTATACCGGGGATAAATCCCCGGCCTACCGCCCGATTGAGTTTTTCCGCACCCTGTATAGCCGAGCCGGTTGAAGCGCCGCCGACAAGCCTGCTTGCGCAGCAATACGATTGCTTCGAGTGGATGACCGGCATGCCGAGAATACCTTTTTGAAGACCGAGAAAACAGCAAAGTATTTAATCTAAAGCAATTAATGGTGGTCGGTGCCCATCAGGCAGATGTCGGGCAGGTTTCGGTAGCGCTCGGCGTAGTCCATGCCGTAGCCGATGACGAACAGGTTGGGGATGGAGAAGCCAACGTAGTCGGCCTCAATCTTTTCGATGCGGCGGGAGGGCTTGTCGAGCAGCGTGGCGATGCGCAGGGTTTTGGGATGTTGCTGCAGGAAGAGCTTGCGCAGGTAAGCGAGGGTGAGGCCGGTGTCGAGAATGTCTTCGACGACCAGCACGTTCTTGCCCTCGATGGGCTCGTCGAGGTCCTTGATGAGTTTGACGGCGCCGGAGGAGCGCTGCCCCTTGCCGTAGCTGGAGACGGCGACAAAGTCGAAGGTGGCGTCCGCCTGGATGGAGCGGGCCAGGTCTGCCAGGAATGGGGCCGCGCCCTTGAGCACGCCGATCATGACCAGCTTTTCGCCGTTGAGGTCGTGGGTGATCTGGGCGCCCATTTCTGCGACGCGATCGGCAATCTGTTGACGGGTAAAAAGAACCTCGTGGCCCTGATAGCTGAGGGTAGCCATGCAGACAGTATCGCTCGAAAGGGAGGGTGTTGGGGCGATGCGGCTGTGCAAATCGGGGGAAGACGGGAGACAGGGAACAGGGAGCAGTGGATGGTGGGCGGGGTGCTGGTTGCGTAACGGATGCGCAGGCCAGCGCGTCTATACTAAGAGAGACTGGATTCGGGGAGACATGCTGCCTTATTTGCACTTCTTCAAATTGAACATACCAACCTTCGGGCTGATGCTGTGGCTGGCAGCTGTGGTGGCGGCGTTTGTGATGGATCGCAGCTTCAAGCGGGCCGGGATTGACGCCGATGCGGTGGGCATGGTGGCGGTGGCAGCGTTGCTGGGCATTGTGGGCAGCAAGCTGTGGCATGTGCTGGATACGCCGGCGGAGTTTCGCGCCTACGGCTGGCACGTGCTGTGGGATTCAGCCGGGTTTGCCTGGTACGGCGGCCTGCTCTTTGGCATTTCTGCACTGATGTTCCAGGGGTGGTGGGCGAAGATCGGGATGCTGCGAACGCTGGACCTGGCGGCTCCGGCGGCGGCTATCGGCTACGGCATCGGACGCATCGGCTGCTTCCTCTCCGGCGACGGCTGCTATGGCATTCCCACGAACCTGCCCTGGGGCATGAGCTTCCCCAAGGGGATTGAGCCGACCTTCGAGCGGGTGCATCCTACGCCTCTTTACGAACTGGGAGGCGGGCTGCTCATCGGGCTGTGGCTGTGGATTCGCGGCGGCAAGCCGCGCTGCAAAGGCGCCATTCTGGGCGAGTACCTGGTGCTGACCGGAATTGCTCGTTTTCTGGTTGAATTTCTGCGTCGCAACCCCAAGGTTCTTTGGGGCTTATCGAATGCGCAGCTGGCCAGTGCGGGAGCGGTGCTGGCGGGCATTGGGCTGGTCTGGTGGGCTTCCACGCAGCCGGCAATCGATCCTGATGAAGCGGCAGCTGCGATGGAGAAAGCGGCCTGACCCGGGCTGCTGCGGCTGAATTGCCTTACAGCATTCACGTTGGCTCGTTGCCCAAAGCTATTTGACGACAGCAAATGAACCGGTAGAGACCGCGGACGCAGGTTCGTGGAAACTCCGGCTCGTTTTTTGAGCTAAAGCCGTTTGATAAAGGCCAGAGCCTCAGGAAGCTGGGGAAAGAGAGCTTCCTCGGCTTTGAACTCGCGGGAGTGGACGCAGCGGCGCAGGCCGCGCATCCTGACCGGGTGCTTCAGGTGCAGCATCTCGTGGTAGAGCAGGTACTCGATGGCGTACCGGGGGCTGGAGGGCCGGTCGAAGACGCGCGAGACGACGATGGTGTTGTGGGCGGCGTCGTAGTGGCCCAGGGAGCGCTTGGCGTGGTGCTCGCTCCAGGTGAGCTCCGGGCGGCCGAGCAGGCCGCCGAAGAAGCGCACGTTGAGCGAGTCGAAGACTTCATCGAGGTTGTAGAAGCGGCCTTCGGGGCCGGAGAAGCGCTTGGTGCCGCGGGCGTGGCGGATGAGCTCGGTTTGGCGCGTGACGGCGGCCGAGGAGGCAAAGCGCTTGTAGCGGAGGTTTTGCGCGGCGTCGATGGGCTTTTTGTAGAGCTTGGCCAGCAGGATGTGGGCGATGGCGCGGACCACGGACTCCGGTGCGCCTTCCAGCAGGTCGGAGAGGCTGACGAAGATCTGGCCCTCGCGCAGCCGGATGGTGGTGTTGAGCGAGGTGAAGCGGCGGAACCGGACCGCGATGGGCGGCATGGGCGCGCGGGGGCGCAGGGCCCGGTATTCCTGCTGAAAGATGGGGACGAAGTCGGGGGCCACGGTTACAGATTACAGGTTGCAGATGACAGATTGCAGATAACAGGTTGCAGATGATAGTTAGAAGCGGAGCGGGGCAACTTCCGGATTGGCGGTGATACGCCCGGAATTCGAATTCGGCACCACGAATGGTGCTATCCTCACTTGCTATGGCTGGCTTTGGCATATTCATGGAGTTTGCTTTCTTCGCGGTTCTCGGTATTGTTGCGGCTGCAGCTCTGGCAATCGCGTTAGTCCATTGGGGTCAACGTGTGGTTCCAGCTTCGAACCCGGCGAGGAGGTCATTTCTCTGGCGTTGTGGAAAGACGCCGTTTCTCGGACTCCTCTGGGTATTGTTCTCTTTCGTCGTCTATAGCTATGCTGTTGGGCTTCTGTTCTACCGCGACAACCGCTTGAGCACCAACCCGCACACCCCGCTCCCCGATGGCTTCATTATTGGCAGCGTTGATTACCACAATGGATACATTATCCGTCCCCATATGACAATGGAAGGGTTTCCTCATGACAGCCCGGACTGTGTTGCTGATGTACTCGAACTCCAGATTGCTGATCCCTATTTGCTCGGCAGCAAGTTTATTTGGCCATCATCGACCAAGGAGTTTTTCCTCCTCGACACGCGCTCTGGAGCGGTCACAAAATTTGGGAGATTCGACGAATTAAAGGCTGCCGCCTCTTCACGGGGCATCGAGACCAATTTCAATGAATTCGGCGGCTATGGCTTGATGGAGTCCTATGTTCAATATCGACCCATTTGGTTTGACTGGTTCTTTCCAGTGTTTTCCGTACTCGGCTTGAGCTGGGCCTTCGGGTCGCTTGTAGCGGGAGCGCGCCGAATACAGCGGGATTCGCGAGTTGCAGCGGAAGAAATTGAAATTGCAGAACCTTAACCCTGATCGCACTGCAACTGCGTTTCGGTTGATGAGTATCGAGTTCCGGTCGGTTGGTCGGCAATCCGGAAGTTATCTACCGCCGCCAGCTGCGTCCGGTCGCCGACTGTCATCTTTAGCTTATCTTCTGCCATCTGGCGTCACTTAGGTTCCGCGCGGTCCTGGCCCTGCTCGTCCTTGTGCAGGTTGAAGTAGTCGGTTTGCTCGGCCAGCAGGCGCTTGGCCTGGTCAACCAGGTCTTCGCAGCTCTCAATGGACTCCTTGCGGGAGAGATCGAAGCCGGGTTCGCCGGGCAGGGCGCGGAGGATACTGAGCCAGTGCTCGGTGGCTTCAGTCAGCGGCTTCAGCGATTTGCGAATGTCAGCATGGCGGTCGGAGAAGACGTCGAGGTTGGAGCCGAACTCGTCCATCAGGGCGGTCAGGTCCTGGAGCTCCTCGTCGAGCCGCTTGGCGCGGGCGAGGGACTTGGAGCGGCTGGTGAGGCCTTTGATGGTCTCCGCGTGCTCACCCACGTACTTTGTGTAGAGGGCGACGCGCTGGTTTGGATTGATGCCAGCCTCGCGAATCTCTTCGATTTGCGCTTCAGTCAGAGGCTCGGGCTTGTCTTTCTGGGCAACCAGCGGCGCGGCCATCCACAGGCAGAGCAGGGCGAAGGCAGTGAAACAGGGCGCGCGCATTGAAAACCTCGGCGCTTTCATTGAAGCACAGTGGCGGATGGCGAGCAAAGGGCAAGTTCGGCCCGGGAGTTGATGGGGAGCGCGGAGGGTCTGAGACGGCCGGCTACTTGCGGAAGACCTGCATCATGGCCTCGTCCTGGGCCTGATTCACCTGGGCCAGCGTTTGCGCTACCAGGGCCTGGTCTTCAAGGCTGCTGCTGTGCAGCATCTCTGTTAGGCGGAAGGCGGTGTGGCGGAGCAGAATCTGCGCGTTCTTCAAGCGCCTGTTGTCGTCGGACATGGAGAGATGGATTTTATGCGAGAGGCCTTGAATCTGCTTCAGCAGACCGGCGGCCTTTTCACCGTCGCCGGCGGCGTACTGGCGCAGGCTGAGCTCGGTCATCTGGTGAACCAGCTCGGCGTAAAGGAAGCACTGGTCGCGCGGCTCGGCCTGCAGGATCCTGGCCTGAAGCGCGTTGATGCTGTTCTGATCGATCGTTTTGTCGTCAAATCCAGAGGCGCAGGCGGGGAGTGCGCTCACGGTGAGAAGAAGGGCGACGGCCAACTTAAGCTTGGACTGCATGAGAGACCTCCGCAGCTGCTGCCTTACCTCAGGCCGTGATTATGGGAGCTTTGATGAGAAAGTGCAAGGAGAAAAAGTGCATTCTCAAGGCTCGAATAACCGGCTCGGCCCAAAGTTCTCAACTGTTGAATGGCATCATCGCGCATCTTTCTGTCATTTTCCGAGCAATTTTAGACGTTCGCGAGCCTGCCATTCCTGATCGGGAAATTTTCCGGCGGAGGAGTCCAAAAAATGGTGGTAGTAGGCGGCAGCCTCCGTCTTTTGATGAAGACTATCGTATGCGGTGGCCCAAAGGAAGTACGTAGACGGCACTTCCGGAAGATATTTTGATCGCATGGTAAGAGCGTGGAGTGTGACCGAGGGCTGACCGGTGCGGGAGGCGGCAAAGGCCAGGCCGCTCCAGGCGTCTGCATTGGCCGGATCTGCTTCCGTAGCCTTGGTGAAGGCGGTGAACGCCTCTGCGTAGCGAATCTCCCGGATCAGGTTCTGACCGTGCGCGACCAGCAAGGCGGGGTCGTTGGGAGTGGCTGCCAGCAGGGCGATGTAGAGATGGTCGGAGCCGCTGTAGTCTCCGGCGTCGGCCAGCACGGCCGCCAGCATGCGATTGATGGCTGCGTCCTGGGGATGGGCGTCGTGGAGCTTCTGGAGCAGCGGAAGCGCTTCGGCCTTGTCTTGTGCGGCCAGCACAGTGGCCAGCTCGGCGGTAAGCGCCGGGTCGTCCGGCGACTGCCCGAGCAAACTGCGCAGCAGGCCTTCCGCCTCGGGATACTGTTTGCGCTCGATGAGCACATGGGCCAGGCCGGAGTTGGCTGGCACGGACTTGGGGTCGGCTGACAGCACCCTGCGGTAAGCGGTTTCAGCAGCCGGATACTCGCCAGCCTGGTCAGCAATGGCGGCGGCAAGCAAGGTGTCCTCTGTGGTTTCCGGGGAGATTTTGAGCGCTTCAAGAAGCTCGTCGGAAGCCTTCGCGGGGTCAGAGCCGCTGTCAATTCTAGCCAGGGCGCGCCATGCGCGCGCTTTGAGGGCTGCGCCCGCATCCCCGGGATCGAGCGTGGTGGCCATGGAAAGCTCCGGCCGCGCATCGTCTGCCTTGCCCTGGCGGGCGAGCAGCAAGCCAAGAGAAAGATGGGCCTCGAAGGATTTTTCGTCGGCGGCGATGGCCCGGCGATAGAGGCCTTCGGCATCGGCCAGGCGGTTCTGGGCGTCGGCCACATAGCCGGCGTCGAACAGGGCGCGCGGATCGACCGGATGCTGCGCCAACCACAGGTCAAGCGCCGTTTCAGCCGTCTTCCAGTCCGCCCTGGCGATGGCCGCTTCGGCGTCGGCCACTTGCTGGGCTTCCTGCTGCGGTGCGGCAGCCGGTTCCGGGGTGGATGGCGGGGTAGCTGCGGGCTCGGCCGCGGGAAGGGCCGACGGTTTTTCCGCGGGTTCCTGGGCGGGAGCGGCCACCGCGGCCAAGAAAATAACGGCAAGAAGCAAACGGTGCACGAAATACCTCAACTCTCAGTGTAAAGGTCTGCGGTTTTGACGCGACAGCGGGTTGGAAGGGAGGTTCCGAACGGGGCCTTTCTGATAGCGCTCGCGAATGCACGTGTAGTATGCTCTCGGCGTGGCAGTTGGAACGCCCGGTTTCAATTGCATTTCAAGGACACCCCCAGGAAAGGCAGGACAAACATGCGCATTTTGAAGAGCTTTCCGTTGGCGCTTTGCGGTCTGATGGCAGTGATTTTTTTGGCTTCGGCAACACCCGCACAGGCTCAGGAGCCGCACTATCTGAAAGCCCTTGCGGATCTCCGCACGGCCAGGGATTACATCAATTTCGACCGCAGGGCTGAATACGGCGATCAGCGGCGCCATGCGGTGGACGAGATTAACAAGGCAATTGCGGAGATCAAGCACGCGGCGTGGGATGACGGGAAGAACACCAGGTTTGCGCCGCCCTCGGGCGTCACCGATCCCTGGTATCCGCTGCACCAGGCGCAGGAAGCATTGAACCAGGCGCGCGCTAACGTGCAACCTGGCGTCGATAGGCCCGAGAATAACGGTCTTCGCGATCGCGCCCTGCTGCACATTAACGAGGCGGACCGCATCGTGAGCGAAATGAGGCGTCACGAGCATCGGTAGAGGGGATGGAACGCTCTGAAAGGCGAACGGCCGGCCTGCGGGTTGGCCGTTCGTGTTTGCAGGGGAAGGGTCGCCATGGATCATGGGGCTGTTTGGCGTTCTGAATGAGGGGCGGACGACGTTCTTTAAGGGAATTCTGGCGGGGATGGCACGGGCCATCGCGAATGCGCCCAGGGTTGGCCCATTCCAGCTGGTGCGACGGCGAGCAAAACTGACCATGCTTCGAGGTCTGGCGGGGTCATAGTGGAGGCAGGAGAACAACCATGCCCGAGCAATTTGAAAACCCAAATGAAGCCAAATTGGAAGTGGAGACGGCGAAAGATCTGACGGCAAAGCAGCGGATCGATCGCGTGGCTGACAAGCTTGCGGCGAAGCCGGCAAAGGTGGAACAGAAGTTCGACAAAGAGAACAGAAACTTGTTTACAAAGTAGTGAGGCTTGTATTCGCAGTGGAGATTCGGTGCGGCCGTTGCAGCCATGCGGGTAAGCACGCTCTATAATGAAGAATGGCCGGTTGCGCCCTGAGCCCATCTGAGGGGCCCATGGCGCCGCTGGACAACTTCATTCCGGTGTCTTCCCTTTGAACCCATCCGAGCTGGCTTCATCCATTGACGCGATTGTCATCCGCGGGGCGCGGACACATAACCTGAAGAACATCTCCTGCGACATTCCCCACGGCAAGCTGACGGTGGTGAGCGGGGTTTCGGGGTCGGGTAAGTCGTCGCTCGCGTTCGACACCATCTATGCGGAGGGGCAGCGGCGCTACGTGGAGTCGCTGTCTTCGTATGCGCGGCAGTTTCTGGAGCGCATCGAGAAGCCCGATGTGGATCTGATCGACGGGCTGGCTCCGGCCATCGCCATCAAGCAGAAAAATTCCACGCGCAATCCGCGCTCCACCGTGGCCACGGCAACGGAGATCTACGACTACCTGCGGCTGCTCTACGCGCGCTGCGGGACGGTGCACTGCATCTATTGCGACGGCCTGGTGAAGCGCGACTCGATGGACGAGATTGCTGAGGCGGTGCTGGCGCTGGGTGAGGGCACACGGCTGCAGGTGTTGTTTCCCGTGGGTACGGCGACGCCTGCGCCCGATGCGGCGGTAAAACCGGCAGCGAAGTCTGCGGGCCGGACGAGCAAGGCCGCCAAAGGCAAGCCGGTTGTGACCGGCGGCGACTCGCCGCATACCGAAACCCTGAAGGCGCGTCTCACCGAGCTGCGCACGGGCGGCTTCAATCGGCTGTATCAGCAGGGCAGGATTGTGGAGTTCTCCACGCCTGAGTCGCTGCTCGAACTCGACTTCACCCTTCCGGTATTTGTGCTTCTGGATCGCATTGTTGTGACCACGGAGAACCGCGCGCGCATTGTGGACGCCGCGGAGATTGCCTATCGCGAGGGCGGGGAAGTGATCTTTGAGGAAGTCCCGCGCGAGGAGGCATTGCATGCAGCAGCCTCTGATGAGTTGAATGGCGCGAGAAGCAGGGAGCGCAAGCGGCATCGCTTCAGCGGCGCCTACGAGTGCAAGAGCTGCCATCGGCCGGGCAAGGAGCCGGAGCCGCGCCTGTTCAGCTTCAACAATCCCTTCGGGGCGTGTCCCAGGTGCCAAGGGTTCGGAAATACGGTGGACTTCGACCTGAACCTGGTGATTCCGGACAAGGGGCTCACACTGACCGATGGCGCCATCGACCCGTGGAACCGGCCCAAGTATCGTACCTGGTTTACCGAGCTGCGCAGGCAGGCGCCGGCGCTGGGCATTCCGCTGGATGTGCCCTGGCGCGAGCTGCCTGAAGCAGTGCGCGAGATTGTGCTGCGCGGTAAAGGGAGCTTCGAGGGCGTCTTCGGATTCTTTGCGCAGATGGAGCGCAAGAAGTACAAGCTGCACGTGCGGGTGATGCTGAGCAAGTACCGCGGCTATGCGGAGTGTCCCGACTGCCGCGGGCAGCGGCTGCGTGCCGAAGCGCGCAGCGTGCGCATAAGCACGCAGCAACACGGCAGCAAAAACATCTGCCAGGCTACGGCGTTGACCATCGCTCATGCCAAAGAGTTTTTCGGCGCGCTGACGCTCACGCCCATGCAGGAAGAGATTGCCGGGCCGATTCTGGAAGAGGTGCGCGCGCGGCTGAACTTTCTGGATGCGGTGGGCCTCGAGTACCTGACGCTGGACCGGCTTGCGTCCACGCTCTCCGGCGGCGAGGCGCAGCGCATTCAACTGGCCACGTCGCTGGGCTCGCGGCTGGTGGGCGCGCTGTATGTGCTCGATGAGCCATCGATAGGCCTGCACACGCGGGACACGGCGCGGCTGATTCACATCCTTGAAGAGCTGCGCGACCTGGGCAACACCATCCTGGTTGTGGAGCACGATGCCGATGTGTTGCGCGCGGCGGACCACCTGCTCGATCTGGGCCCGGGCGCGGGCGAGTTTGGCGGCAAGCTGCTGGCAGAGGGCGTGCTGGCGGAGATTGAGGCCAATCCCAACTCGCTGACGGGGCGCTATCTTTCCGGCCAGATCTCCATTCCGGTGCCCACGCGCCGGCGCACACCGGGCCGCGAAAAGCTGGTGCTGCGCGGTGCCGAGGCGAACAACCTGCACGGACTGAATGTCGAGATTCCTCTTGGCCTTTTGGTGGCGATTACGGGCGTATCCGGCTCGGGTAAGTCGACGCTGGTGCACCAGGTGCTGTATCGCGCCGTGGCCCGCGCGCTGGGCCAAAGCGACGGCGCGGACCCGTCCGGGTTGTTCAAGAGCCTTACCGGCGTGGAGCGGCTCAACGATGTGGTGCTGGTGGACCAGACGCCGATTGGGCGCACGCCGCGATCGAATCCCATCACGTACATCAAGGGCTTCGACCTGGTGCGCGAACTGTTTGCCGCGCAGCCTGAGGCCAAGCGCCTCTCGCTTACACCGGGACATTTTTCCTTCAATGTGCCCGGCGGCCGTTGCAACACCTGCGAGGGCGACGGCACGGTGACGGTGGAGATGCAGTTCCTGGCCGACGTAGAACTGCCCTGCGAAGACTGCAACGGCACGCGCTACCAGGCCAAGGTGCTGCAGGTGGAGTACAAAGGCAAGAGCATCCACGATGTGCTTCAGTTAACAGTGAAGGAGGCGCTGCGCTTCTTCGTGGGCCAGACCAAGCTGCTGGAAAAGCTGGCGGTGCTGGACGAGATCGGCCTCGGCTATCTGCGCCTGGGCCAAAGCGCCACCACGCTCTCCGGCGGAGAGGCGCAGCGTGTAAAGCTGGCTGCGCACCTGGCGCAGGTGCGTGCCGCCAATGCAACCGCCAAGCCATCGCAGGCCAGCCGCGTACTCTACATTCTGGACGAGCCGACCACCGGGCTGCACTTCGACGATGTGTCGAAGCTGCTTACCGCCTTCCGCAAGCTCATCGACGGTGGCGGCTCGCTGATCGTGATCGAGCACAATCTGGACGTGATCAAGTCTGCCGACTGGGTAATCGATCTCGGCCCCGAAGGCGGCGAAGGCGGCGGCAGGATTGTGGCCGAGGGGACGCCGGAAGAGATTGCGGGGAATTTGCTGTCGCATACGGGGAAGTGGCTGACACGGGTGCTGTGAGAGATCATTCCGCTGGCGGCTCATTGCGCCACCTCGGTGGTTCTGAGTGACGGTTACACCTCAATGACCAGCTCGCTGTATTGCTTCATGCGCGAGTCGGTAGTCAGCAGATTCAGCGGCTCACTTATCGCCTGCGCAATCAACAGCCGATCGAACGGATCGTTGTGGAACAGAGGTAGCTCCGAGACCAGCATAGTGTGCCGCGAAAACACTGGAAGATCGCGCATGTTCGACGCTTCGATCTGCTGCACAAGCCTTTGCGGGTCGGCTTTCATCTTGCCGAGTCTCACCTTGATGGCGATCTCCCAGACCGAAGCTGCTGACACATACACCGCACTTGCGGCGTCGAGGTATCTCCGGGCTGCTGGGGGCAGTTTCTCCGGCTCGTAGAAAAACCAGTAGACGATTTGCGTATCGGCCAGCAGCCTCATTCGCGGCCTTCAAAATACTTCTGGATTTCCTCAGGCAACGGGTCGTTGAAGTCGTCCGCAATCCATCCTTCTCCTTGAAGAAGGCCATAGGCGAGCGGACGCTTCTCTTCCCTGATCGTAGTCAGGCGAGCGACGGGTTTGCCGGCGCGTGCTATGACCACGTCCGTCCCTGAGGCGGCTAGATCGACGAGCTTGGACAGTTGCGTCTTGGCTTCGTAGATATTCACGGTCTGCAATCCTGTCCTTGCGGTTGGCACAGTGGATCTCCTTGACTTGACTAGGTCTAGTCTATCACGTTTTCGGATGCAAGACCAAGGCGGAGATAGTCGAAGCAGCAGCCGCTGGACTAAGGCGCAAGCTCTCAATTTGCCAGCAGCAGTCCGGATTGAGTAGAACTGGTGGAACGATTTACAGGGGATTTGGTTCGCGCCGGGCGTGCAAGCGTCTCTGGCGCCGGGCGTGGATCGTGTCTGGAGGGAGAGAGTCTTGAGCATTTCGATCGGGCCAATTCGAGCGGAGCGGGCCGAGAATGAGGACGATTTTGAAGCTCCCCTGATCCCGCACGGGCGCCTGATCCCATTTCTGGTTGTTACGCCGCTCTTCTTCCTGTGGGCGATTCCGAACAACCTCACCGACTTTCTGATCCGGCAGTTCATGAAGTCGTTCGAGATCAGCCGGTCGGGCGCGGCGCAACTGCAGATCGGCATCTTCGTGGGCTACTTCCTCATGGCCATCCCGGCCGGCCAGATCATGCGTTACTTCGGATACAAGACCGGACTGGTCACCGGGTTGCTCCTCATGGGCAGCGGCTGCTGGCTGTTTTGGCCGGCGGCGCATGCCGATCTCTACTTCTTCTTTGTTGCAGCGCAGTTTGTCATCGGCTGCGGCCTGTCCTTTCTTGAGACCGGCGCCAATTCATTCATTGCCCAACTGGGGCCCACGGCGTCGAGCGAGCGGCGGCTGAACCTTTCCCAGGCATTCAATCCGCTGGGGTCGATTACGGCAGGGCTGGTTGGTACGGTGTTTATCTTCTCCGGCGTGGAGTTCACCAGCGCGGAGACAGCGGCAAAGAGAGCGGCCGGAACAATGCAAGCGTATCTGCATTCTGAAACCATACGCGTTGTTCCCACTTATCTTGTGCTGGGGTCGCTTGCCTTCTTGTGGGCAGCGATGATTCTTGTAACGAAGTTCCCCGACGCGACCCGGGAAGATGTCTCGCGCGAGGATGCAGGACCGGCAAAGCATGTGCGGCTGATGCAACGGCATTTTGTGCTGGCGGTGCTGGCGCAGTTTCTCTATGTGGGTGCGCAGGTGGGAACGTGGAGTTACTTCATCCTCTATGTGAAGTCGGCAACCGGGGTGGGAGACAAGGCAGCCGGCTACATGCTCACCGGAACCCTTGCGGCGTTTGCAATCGGACGCTTCAGCTCAGCCTGGTTGATGAAGCACTTTCATGCGCGCACCATGCTGGGCGTTTATTCGGTGGTGAACGTGGTGCTGGGCCTGGTCGCCGTGGCCCAGCCGGGCTGGGTGGGCTCGATATGCCTGCTGACGACCAGCCTGTTCATGTCGATCATGTTCCCGACGATTTTTGCGCTGGGGTTAAAGGGTATGGGCGACAAGACCAAGACGGCGGGATCGCTGCTGGTGATGGCCATTCTGGGCGGTGCTGCCCTGACCAAGGTGATGGGCATGCTGGCTGACTCGAGCGGCCTGCAAGCGGCCTACCTTGTTCCGGTGGCGTGTTTCGGCTGCGTGGCGCTGTATGCGTGGTTTGGCGGGGAAGCACCTGCGGTGCGGCAGACAGGTTAGGCGAGTTAGCGGAGTTAGCGAGTTAGCGAGTTAGCGAAAAGGCCCCACACGGGGCCTTTTCTGTTGGCGGGTGGTAGGGCTAATATTTGTGGCTGGAAAGCGGCGAGCGAGTTAGAGAATCCAACGCGGTAACAAGGTTGCGCGATTTTTTGAAAAGGGCTTTTGATGCGAGAGGATGGGCAGCTTGCATTGCAAGATTGGCAGGAGGACAGGATGAAGGACTTCAGAGGAAAGGTCGCGGTGATTACGGGTGGGGCGAGCGGCATTGGACGCGGGATTGCCGAGCGGTGCGTGCGTGAGGGGATGAAGATAGTCCTTGCCGATATCGATGAGGTTCATCTTGCCGATGCAGAGACGGAACTGAAAGCTGCTGGCGGAAGTGTGCTTGGTGTCAGGACAGACGTCTCGAAACGGGGCGACGTGGAACTGCTGGCTCGCCAGGCGATGGATGCATTTGGCCAGGTGCATTTGCTATTCAACAACGCTGGGGTTGCGGCCGGAGGGGCGCCCTGGGAGGCGACCTGGAACGATTGGGAGTGGGTGATCGGCGTGAATTTATGGGGCGTCATCCACGGGGTGAAGGTGTTCGCGCCGCTGATGATGGCACAGAATACTGCCTGCCATATCGTGAATACTTCTTCGACGGCGGGGTTGATCGTGGGCGGCGGGTCGGCCACTTACGCGGTGACCAAGCACGCGATTGTAGCCCTGTCGGAAAGCATGTATCTGGCGCTGCAACAACGGAACTCGCTGGTCAAGGTATCGGTCCTGTGCCCAGGGCTGGTGCGGACGAATATCGCCGAAGCCGAGAGCCACAGGCCCGAGGAGTTGCGCAACGAGCCGGTTCCGTTGACGCCGGAGTTAGAGGCAGGGCTGGCCGCATTCAAAGCCACCATGGAGAAAGCATCGCCACCTCGGCAAGTTGCGGATGCGGTCTTCGATGCGATTGAGAAGGAGCAGTTCTATATTCTCTCCCATCCCGAGTGGATGGAAGTGATCCAACTGCGAACGGACAAGCTGCTCCGCATGGAAAACCCGCAGAACCCGGCAGCAGCGGTGATGAAGATCCTTTCGAAGTGAAGCAGCATTCGGCCGGTGCGTGCGAGGGAGCGAAGTTATTCAGCTACCACCGGGTTAGTCAGCGCGCCAAGGCCTTCTACGCTCACAGTAACTGTTTCGCCCGGTTGCAGCCAGCGCTTGGGAGTCCGGCCCAGGCCCACGCCGGGGGGCGTTCCCGTGGAAATAATATCTCCGGGCAGCAGCGGCGTGATGGACGACAGATACTCGATCAGCTCCGGAATCTTGAAGACCAGCTCGCGGGTCGACGAGTTCTGCAAGACCTCGCCGTCGATGGATAGACCGATGCGAAGACTGTGCGGATCGGCGATCTCGTCGGCGGTCACAATCGCCGGACCCAGTGGGCAAAACGTGGGGAAGCTCTTTGACATGGACCACTGCGTGGAGGAGAACTGCACGTCGCGCGCACTTACGTCGTTGACGATGGTGTAGCCATAGACGTGCTTGCGCCAGTCCTCGGCGGCCAGGCGAAAGCCGCCGTGGCCGATGACGAAGGCGAACTCCGCCTCGTAGTCCGGCTGGGTGGAGTTGATGGGAAGCACAATTGGTTCGCCGGGGCCGATGATGGACGTGGTCAGCTTGAAGAAGACCACCGGCGTTGTGGGGATCTCCATCCCCGACTCAATGGCGTGATCGCGATAGTTGAGGCCGATGGCGAAGACGCGCGGCGGGTTGGGCAGCGGCGCGTGCAAGCGCACCTCGCTCAGTTTGTAGGCCGTGTAGGTGTTGCCGCCCTCGGGTTCTGTGATGCCGGCGGCAATCACCGCCAGCGCGTCGCCGTAGCCGGCAGCGCTGAGGTCGGCCACCATGTTGTCTTCTTCAAGCAGGGATCCGGGCCGGATGCGGCCATCGGCAAGAGAGAAAGATACGAGTTTCATGGGAGCTCCGATCCTAGTGCAGTTCGGTTCTTTTGATCTGTTCAATCAACTTCGCAAGCTGCTTCACGCAGCCGTCAGGCCGCCATCGATGGTCATCAGCGAGCCGGTAATGAAGGCTGCTTCGTCCGAGGCCAGGTAGCGCACCATGGATGCGACCTCCTCCGGCTGCCCCAGGCGGCCCATCGGCTGGCGGGCGCGAAGCTCGGCGCGGGTTTCTTCCTTGTTGTGCTTGTGAAATTTTTCCAGATACCCTTCCACAAACGGCGTTTCCACAGTGCCGGGGCAGATGGCATTCACCCGCAGTGTCTTGGGATATTCAATGGCCAGTTGGCGGGTCATAGCGATCACAGCGCCTTTGCTGGTGCAGTACGCAAACCGCTGCTTCAGGCCAACCATGCCGGCAATCGAGGCGATGTTAATGATGGTTGGGCTTGCGGTGCGCTGCTCACCTTCCGGCCGGTCTGCAAGCAGCAGCGGCAGCAGGGCGCGCGTGACCAGGTAGACGGCGCGTACATTAACTTCGATCAGGCGGTCGAAGTCTGCCGGCTCCGTGGTTTCAATCGACCCCACATGACCGATGCCCGCGTTGTTCACCAGAATGTCCAGCCGCTCCAGGTGGGATGCTGCCGCAGCAATCGAACTGGGGCTGGTGACATCCATTGCCAGTGCGTGAGCGGAGCCAACCGATTCGGCCAGCGCTTCGGCGGCTGCGTGGTTGATGTCGGCAATCCACACAAACGCGCCAGCGCGCACAAGCTCTTTGACGGTAGCTGCGCCAATGCCGCTGGCGCCGCCGGTCACCAGCGCGTGCCGGTTGTCGAGGCGAAATGGCTGATGCTGGCTCGGGATGGACGCAGGTGCAGACGGGACTGGATGGGTCTTCATGGCAAGTCCAGCGTAGTTCAGCCGGAAGGGGAAGTATACCGCGCGCGTACCTGCGCTGCTGTGCCCGGCCGCTCACGTCCGTCGACAAGCAAACTGCGACTTCAATCTCGCGCTCACGGGCTGCTAGCATTGCATGCAGCAGGATTCTCCCTGGGCGCAGAGCCATCCTTTGAGGAGGACGAATGGGAAGCAAGTTGCGGATGGGCATGGTGGGCGGCGGGCCCGGTGCATTTATCGGTCCGGTGCATAAGATGGCCGCTGAGCTGGACGGCAAAATCGAGTTGGTGGCGGGCGCATTTTCGCAGTCTCCTGAGCGCTCGCGTGCGGCGGGAGCCGGATTCGGCATCGATCCGGACCGTGCCTACGGAAGTTACACGGAGATGATGGAGGTCGAGAGCAAGCGTCCGGACGGCATCGACTTTGTCGTCATTGCCACCCCCAATTCGCTGCATCTGCCAGTGGCTGAGGCAGCGCTCGCCGCGGGCATCGCGGTGATGAGCGACAAGCCGGCCACGGCCACCTATGACCAGGCGCTGAAACTCGCGGCGGCGGTGGAGAAGGCGGGTTTGCCCTACGGCCTTACCCACACCTACGCCGGCTACGCGCTGGTGCGGGAGGCGCGCTCGCTGTGCGCAGCAGGCAAGCTGGGGCCCATTCGCAAGGTTGCCGTGGAATACCTGCAGGGCTGGTTGAGCCGGCCAATTGAAGCCGGCGGCCACAAGCAGGCGGCGTGGCGGTCGGACCCGGCGCTGAACGGGCCAGGCGGCTGCATCGGCGATATTGGAACTCATGCCTTTCACCTGGTGGAATACATCACCGGTCTCAGGGTCACCGGCATCAATGCAACCCTGCGCAGGGTGGTTCCGGGCCGCAAGCTGGACGACGACTGCAATGCGCTGCTGCGGCTTGAGGGGGGCGCAACCGGCGTGCTGATGGCCTCGCAGGTGGCCGCGGGGGAGCGCAACCGGCTGCGCATCCGGGTCTATGGCGAGAACGGATCGCTGGAATGGCACCAGGAGGACCCGAATACGCTCAGCGTCAAGTGGCTGGACGGACCAGAAGAGATTCGCCACGCGGGTCTCGGCTACCTGGGTGCGGATGCGCGGGCGGTGACGCGGCTGATCGGGGGTCATCCGGAGGGATATATTGAGGCCTTTGCGGTGCTTTACCGTGAGTTTGCGGACGCGCTGATCGCATGGAAAGCAGGCAACGCGAACCCGCTCCCGCCCACGCTGCCGGGAATTGCCGCGGGCGTGCGGGGCATGCGATTTATTGAGCGCACCATCGAGAGCGACAGCAGGGAAAGCTGGGTGGAGTTTTAGCCTTATTTGCAGGAGAGAGACGATGAAGACGATCAAGGGACCGGGAATTTTTCTGGCGCAGTTTGCTTCTGACAAGGCGCCCTTCAATTCGCTCGATGGGCTGATACGGTGGGCGGCGAACCTGGGCTTCAAGGGAGTGCAGATTCCCACCTGGGACCAGCGTCTGTTCGATTTAGAGCGCGCTGCGGAGAGCCAGGACTACTGCGAAGAGGTTCTGGGCCTGGCCAGCCAGGCAGGCCTCGCAATCACGGAGCTTTCAACGCATCTGCAGGGCCAGCTTGTGGCCACGCACCCGGCCTACGACGCCGCGTTTGCCGACTTTGCACCCGCGGCGTTGAAGCAGGACGCGAAGGGGCGGCAGGCGTGGGCAGTGCAGCAGTTGCTGTGGGCGGCCAAAGCCAGCCAACGGCTTGGTCTGGCTGCACATGCGTCCTTCTCCGGTGCGCTCGCCTGGCCATTCTTCTATCCCTGGCCGCAGCGGCCGGCGGGGCTAATCCAGGAGGCTTTCGCGGAGCTGGGATGCCGCTGGCTACCGATTCTGGATGCCTTCGAAGAGGCGGGCGTGGACCTGTGCTTCGAACTGCATCCCGGTGAGGATCTCCACGATGGGGCAACCTTCGAGCGCTTCCTCAGAGCGGTGGGCGGGCACAAGCGGGCCAACATTCTCTACGATCCCAGCCACATGATTCTGCAGCAGATGGACTACCTGGGATTCCTGGATATCTATCACGAGCGGGTGCGGGCTTTTCACGTGAAAGATGCCGAGTACCGGCCCAGCGCGCGCAGCGGCGTCTATGGCGGCTACCAGGATTGGATCGACCGGCCGGGCCGCTTTCGCTCGCTTGGCGACGGACAAATCGACTTCAGTTCGATCTTCTCCAAAATGGCGCAGTACGACTATCCCGGATGGGCGGTTTTGGAGTGGGAGTGCTGCCTGAAGCATCCGGAAGCCGGTGCGGCCGAGGGGGCGAAGTTCATCAAGAACAAGATCATCCGGGTTACCGACCGGGCCTTTGACGACTTTGCCGGCAGCGGACCGGATGTGGAGAAGAACAAGAAGATTCTGGGGCTGGAATAGCGAGAGAACTACGCGCTCTCGCGCGGAGGAAGGCTTGCTTCCTCATCGCAGAGGCACTCTTCTTACGCGCGCCGGCGCGGGCCAGGCTTGCGCGTGATGGTTGTCAATTTGCCGGTCACGGCGTAGCGCCGGCGCTCGACGGGCGTGGAGAGAACCAGGCTGGTCACCGGGTTGCCGTAGGGCAGCAGAGCCTCGATCAGGGCTTCCAGGTCGGCCATCGAGGTGGTGGTCACCTTGAGCAGAAAGTCGTCGCCGCCGGTGAGGTGGTGGCACTCGCGGACCTCTTCCAGGGTTTGCACGTACTCGATGAAGCGGTGGTAGTGCTGGCCGGGGCAACTCATGCGGATAAACGCCATCACCTCCAGCCCCAGGGCTTCACGGTCGATCTCCACCGTGTACCCGCGCAGGATGCCGGTCTCTTCCATCTGCTTCAGGCGCTCCGCCGTTGCGGTGGGGGACAGGCCTACGCGGCGGCTGAGTTCGGCCAAAGACAGCCGTGCGTTGGCCTGGAGCTCGTCGGCTAGCTTTCGCCCGTAGTTGTCTAACAGCGCAGTGGAATCCATTGCCATAGCCAACCATCATAGACGAATTCGCCATCTTATGCCATTTCTGGCGTGTAATCTGACTGTACCGTGGATTGGCTCCGTCCTACCATCGATCCATGGAAACTCTGGTTTTGGATGGTCAGGCGCTTACCCTGGCTGAGATTGAGGCCGTAGCGCTGCACGCCCGGCCGGTGGCGATTGCTGCTTCTGCTCTGGTCCGTGTGGCCGCGAGCCGCGAGTTGATTGAGAACATTTTGGCCGCGGGAGAGACGGTCTACGGGGTCAACACCGGTTTTGGCAAGCTCTCGGACGTGCGGATTCCCAGCGGCAGCCTGGCGCAATTGCAGACCAACCTGGTGCGCAGTCACGCTGGCGGGGTGGGCCAGCCGCTTTCGGAAGGCGAGTCGCGGGCCATGGTTCTGCTCAGGGCCAATGTGCTGGCCAAGGGCTTCAGCGGCTGCCGGACGGAGCTGGTGGAACTGCTGGTGTCGCTGCTGAACGCGGGCGTGAACCCGGTGATCCCGGAAAAGGGGTCGGTGGGGGCGAGCGGAGACCTGGCGCCGCTGGCGCACCTGGCGCTGGTGGTGATCGGCGAGGGCGAGGCCTTCCTGAAGGGCGAGCGGATGCCAGGAGCGGAAGCGCTGCACCGGGCCGGAATGCGTCCGCTGCCGCTGGCTGCCAAGGAGGGTCTGGCGCTGCTGAACGGAACGCAGGCCATGACTGCTGTGGGCGCACTGGCGGTAGTGCGCGGGCTGCGCGCTGTGCGCCTGGCGGATGTGGCGGGCGCCATGTCGCTGGAGGCCCTGATGGGGACGCCCGCGGCCTTCGACCCGCGGATTCACCAGGCGCGGCCCCATGCCGGGCAGCTGGCCGCGGCGGAGCACCTGCTGCGGCTTCTGGAGGGGTCGGAGATTCGCGAGGCGCACCGCGAGCACGACTCGCGGGTGCAGGATGCGTACTGCCTGCGCTGCATGCCGCAGGTGCATGGGGCGGTGCGTGGGGTGCTGGGCCATGTGCGGGGGGTGCTGGAGATTGAGGCGGGATCGGCTACGGACAACCCGCTGGTGTTTCCTGAAGAGGCTGGCGGCGGGGCGGTGATCTCCGGCGGAAACTTTCATGGAGCGCCGCTGGCGTATGCCTTCGACTACGCGGCCATCGGGCTGACGGATTTGGCTGGAATCACGGAGCGGCGCATTGACCGGTTGCTGAATCCCGATATCAACGAGGGGCTGCCGGCGTTTCTCTCGCCCGATCCGGGGCTCTCGTCGGGCTTCATGATTGCGCAGATCGTCTCTGCGGCGCTGATCAACGAGTGCCAGGTGCTGTCGCATCCTTCGTCAACGGGGAGCATTCCCACCGATGGCGGCAAGGAAGACCACGTTTCGATGGGCATGACGGGAGCGCTGAAGCTGCGCCAGATTGTGGAGCACGCGGAGCGGATTGTGGGCATCGAGCTGATGTGCGCGGCGCAGGGGCTGGAGTTTCGCCGGCCGCTCAAGTCCGGAACCCAGGTCGAGATGGCGTATAAGGCGGTGCGGAGTGTGGTGGCGCGGCTGGAGCAGGACCGGGTTCTGGCTACGGACATGGATGCAATTGCCGGCGCGGTGCGGGCTGGGGTATTTGACGCCTGGTGCGGGGAAGGCGACTGAGACGGCTACTTGATGCCGATGTCGCCGTCGACGTCGATGACGAGCGAGTCGCCCTGAATTTGCACGGAGTGAATCTTCAGGCGGTCGAGCGTGACCTTGTAGCCGGAGGAGGCGGTTGAGCCTTCCAGAGCTTTGCGGAGCAGGTCGGCGGCGTTGACCTTCATGCCGGAGGGAACCTGGTGGCTCAGGAACGGAGTGAGGACGAAGTTGAGTTCCTGGTGGTCGCTGACCTTGTCGACCCGCGCGTCGCGGAACCCGACCGTTTCGCCCTCGCCGTCCGGGGCCAGGGAGACCTCGGCGGGGAGGGTGAGGGCGATGCCGAGACAGGCGCCGCCGACAGCTTTGCCCAGTTTGGCACGGGTCTTGACCTGGACGACGATGCGGTCGTCGGCGAAATGGAGCTGAGGGTCCTCGGCGTAGATGTAGCAGGCGGATTTGGCGCTGCCCTTGAGGTAGTAGCGGCCGTCGGGGCTGCTGAAGAGCTGCTGCTTCAGGGTGCGGCCGAGGGCATCGCGGCTGATTTTCAGTTCAACAGCGCGGCAGGACGTGACGGCAGCAGCAAGGATCAGGGCGACGGCCACAATGCGCGACGATGTTGTCATAGTAGTATCCTGCCATTGGAGGCGCGTTTGTGACCAGTTTTGAACTGACAGAGGTGATAAGGGGAAGGTAAACTGAACAAGAGACGCTGTGGTAATCCTTTTATTTAGAGCGTTTAGGGTGGGAACAGAGGAAAACTTTGGTCATGCATATATCTCATGGCAGGATGCATTTTGTTATTGATTTCTGAAGAAAAAATATGTAAAATAAGAAGGTAAAGTTTCCTCAGACTCGACAGGAGCCCCCCAAGCCCGTTGCCGAGGAAGCCCGTTTAAATCAAACCTCTAAGGACACCAAATCGATGGCAAAGCGTCGTGGAAATCCGAATTGGGGCAAGCCGGAGCCCATCGGCCCGGTAGTGCCCACAGTGACATCCTTCGAACAGATTGTGAAGGAGTTCAAACTGAGCCCGGACCAGTACATCCGGTCTACCCGGCTGCGGGAGTGGGCGCGGAGGAACAAGAATTCCAAGTATATCCCCGAGGCGCTTCTCGAGGCCTGGGGATTTGAGATCGAATCGACGTTGTAGACCGTTCAGCTGCAGTTGGGATTTGAGAGAGCGCCGCCTCAGGGCGGCGCTTTTGCTGTATGAGGGCCGCAGGCGGCTGGCTTGCGGAGAGTCTTGGAGGGGCGGATAGCGAACGGACCTCAGCGGCGCCGTCTCTCCTCGCGCAGGCGCAAATACTCCCAACCGGCCTGCGGCATAGCATCTGTTCCCGGGCATGACCCCCGCAAGCCGCGCAAACCGAATGCAACGACGGCCGGGCCGCTGCATTTCCCTCGCCTCGCCTCCACCCCCTACAATGAAAAGAGAACTTTAATCACCGAGGAAACCCATGCCGCTTTCTGGAGAAGCCATCCGCCTGATGAATTACATTGACGATGTTGCCGTGACCCTGCGCCGGGTGCTGGCTACGATCCCCACGTTGACTCCCGATGAGCGCGCGCGTGTGGCGGAGCACCTGCTCCAGGCCAAGCCCAACGCTGAGGACGTGGCCAACGCCCTGGCCGCCAAGTAACTCCGCCTTGCAGGAGACTCTTGCCATAATCGGAGCAGGTCCGCTGGGACGCTGGCTGGCCCAGGCGGCGGCGCGCGCCGGTTTCCGCGTGCTGTTGGAAGACGTGATGCCGAACAACCTGCACCACGCCCAGGAGTTTCTCCGTCAGCAGCTCGGACCCGAAACCCTGGGCAGCGGGCAGGCCGCTGGAGTTGCCTTCGTCTCTACCATTGAGGAAGCGGTTCGCGAGGCCGACCTGGTCATTGACTGCGTTCCCGATGAGCTGGAGTCGAAGCTGGAGATCTTCTGCCTGCTCGACCGCATGGCGCCGCCGCGCACGGTGCTGGCTACGCCCAGCACGCGCCTCTCCATCGCCGACCTGGCCAGCTGTACCTACCGGCCCGATCGCTGTATCGCCATTGCGGCTGAGGCCGCGAGCCTGGCCGCGGGCCAAAGCACGCAGGTGCTGCTGCGCACCACCAGCAAGACCAGCCCTGAAACCATTGAGCTCCTCGATCGTTTCTGGCGCCGGCTAGGCCTTGAGCCAACCTTCGCCGCCGACCCTGCCGACAGCCCCACCGGCAATTTCCCGATCAGCGAACCACGCCCGTAGCCAAGCCTCTGTCCCGGATTCACTGGACCGCGAGCGGCATGCCTGCCGGGTTAAAGCCCACGCTCAGCGCCGGGGAATTGGGCTGCAATGCGTAGTCGCCCAGCTGCGCATTGACGAACTGCGGATTGCTCATAATTGACTGCGCATCGGTCCCCAGGCTTCCCAGGCCGGTGTCATCGGCCTTGGCCACGTTCTGAAACAGCACGTTGTAGTCGATGGTCCCTGGGTCAGGATCGGCATTGCTGTATGCGGACCAGTTCGTCCAGTCCAACAGATCGAGCGAAGCGCCGCCGTTGCGATAGACGATGTTATGCGTGGACGAGAAGTTGGTCACCGGAAGATTGTCGTTGCCCACCACGAACCCATAGGCGCCGTAGTTTCCCGTCGCCTCAGGCGCTGCCAGTTGCACAGCCGTATTGTTCACAAACATGGCCAGGTTGTGCAGCTCGGTCGTGGTGCTTCCCGTTGTGGCGCCGTTGGTGAGCCCGATGCCGATGCGATGAGTCTGGTGGGGCGTCAGTTGCGCGGTGAACACGTAGTTGGCCACCGTTCCGGTCGCTGTTCCGGTGCCGATCACCACGCCATCCGCCTGCACATTGAACGTGGCGCTGCTTCCCCCCGATGCCGTGCCGGAGAGCTGCACCACAATGGTTGTCGTGGACAGGCTGGCAGGGAAGTACGAAGGCAACAGGTCGACACGCGTCGTGCCTGCAAACACCATGTCGCCGCTCGAGTAGGTTGCACCGTTGGCGCCGCGATCGAAGTACGCCGGAGGCTGCAGAATCACCGCATTATTGCTGGCCGTGTTGCCGGAGCATCCATGGCACAGAATCATGCCGCTCCCATCACTCTCTGTCACATTGTTGGTGATGGTCACGGCACTTACCTGGTCATCCATGTAGATGGCCTCTTTAGCGCCCGCCACGTAGTTCCCCGTGGCGTTCCGCAGCAGTCCGCCGATGTTTTCAATGCGGTTGCCGGTGATGGTGGTGTTTTCCTTCACATAGCCGGGGCTGGTTCCGGCATACGAGTAGATGGCCCCCGAGTCATTGGTCTGCTGGTTGGTATTGCGAATCACGTTGTTAGAAACCGTGTTGCCCACCAGGGAGACGCCGTCCAGCGGATACAGATCCACGCCCCAGCGGCCCGATCCGTCGATGGTATTGCTGTCGATCAGGTTGTTGGCGCTGTTCTGGATGTGAATGCCCGTCGATCCAACATTGATCTTGCCCAGTCCGGTCATCGTGTTTGTGGCAATCGTGTTCCCATTGCTTTTTCCGGTCACGATGATGCCGCTGCCGCCCAGCTGCGCAAACTGGTTGCCGCTGACTGTGTTCTTCGACGACCCGTTCAGCGTAATCCCGTTGCCCACATTCACAAAGTTGTTGCCCACAAAGTTGCTGCCGCTCACCCCTGTGGCAACGATGGTGGCCAACTGGTCGTTGAAGATGCCGGAGTAAATGCCCTTGTCTGAAGTTGTGTCGGAGAACGTGAGCCCGCTGATGGTCACGCCGGAGACGCCGTTGAGGGCAATCAGCGTGCTCAGTTGCGCAGCCACCACGGTTCCGGAAGTCAGGCTGTCGGCATTTGCCGGCTCAACATAAACCTTGCCGCTCGCTGCATCGTAGGCAAACTCGCCCGGCGCGCCCAGATCGTTGGGATCGTTTAACACCCGCCAGCTGCCGCTGATGCCCGGAGAACTGGTGCCCATGCCGAACTGATCGGCCACGGTGATCGTGTCTGTGTTTGCATCCACGCTCACAATGGTCGTGAACTGGTCTGTGTAACGCAGATAGTCCATCACCTGCATCACCGCTCCCGGTTTTACTGAAGGAGTCAGGTCAGCAGGATTCACTGTGAATGAAAACCCGAAGTTGCTCGGTTGCGTCGGATTCAAAACTCTCCAACCGGTGATGAACGGCCGCTGCGGATCGTAACCCAGCGCTGCCGGCAACTGCCGCACGCCCGCAATCTCCAGGTCCAGCCCAACCGGCCCTTGCGCTGTTGTCGAATAGACGCCGTTCCCCTCGCTCGTCCAGCCGGTCAACACCTGGCCGCCGCTGATCACCACCGTGGCGCCCGGACCTGCTTCCCATGTTTCGCCCTGGTCGGCTGCCGCCAGCACCAGCGTGCTGCTCAGGTAATAAGTGCCCGCATAGATCTGCGTGGTCTTCACGGCAGACTGCTGCATGGCAAGCTGGGCGCGTCCCAGCGTGGCAAAGGGACTCGCCGCCGAGCCGTCCGCACTGTCGTTGCCGTTGCTGGCCACGTAGTAACTCGACACTACCGGCGCCGTCACGCTCAGGGTGGCGGCGTTGCTGGTCACGCTGCCCGCTCCATCGGTCACAATCACGGCGAATGTCGATCCGCTGTCGGCCGCGATAGCTGCCGGCGTGGTGTAGCTGGCCGAGGTAGCGCCTGTAATGTTTGCGGAATTCTCCTGCCATTGGTAGCTCAGCGTTCCCGTACCGGCCGCTGTCACGGAGAAGGTCGCTGTCTGGCCCACTGCCACGGATTGGTTTTGCGGTTGCTGGGTCAGTATTGGTGCAACTCCCAGGTTCACAGTCAGGGTCGCGGTACTGCTGGTTGTGCTCCCGGCGCTGTCCGTTACAACCACGTCAAACGTCGATCCGTTGTCGCCTGCCGCTGTCGCCGGCGTGGTGTAGCTGGCAGTGGTGGCGCCGGAGATATTCACGGAGTCCTTCCGCCACTGGTAGCTCAGCGTCCCGGACCCTGTTGCGGTCACGGAAAAGTTGGCGGCCTGGCCCAGCATCACAGTCGCATTCGCGGGCTGAGAGGTCACCGCAGGAGCTGTGGGTTCCGGTTCCTTGGTGCCCGTCGTAGCGCCAGTCGCCGTCCCGGTAAAGTTCGTTGCGCTGCAGCCGCTCAACAAAACACAGAGCAGACCGACACTGCCCAGAGCCTGAAGCGAGCGACATGGGGAAGAAAATCCAGCAAACATTTCCGATTCCTGCCAGTGAATTGCCCAGGTTGAAGAGGGGTTCACGGCAACCTAATCGGCAATCGGACTGCCATCGAAAAGAGAATTTTCAAATCCGTCGTAAGTAATTTGAATTAAGTACTTTAGATTCAAATTACGGAAGTGTTGGAATGTCCGTAACAAGCCAGAATGTCGAGCTTCTAGACAACTTTTGTCGGAAATCTAGACATCGGCAAAGCGAAGGACTATATTCTGGACAAGTCAATTGGAGACAGCAGCCTAAGTTGTGGGGCATGCGTGCCGGACGGTGGTCGAGAGCTGGCCCCTGCCCTGAATGCGGCAGATCGGCGGCGGTATCGGCAGGGCTGGCACGGCGAAGGGGTGGGGAATGCAGGAAAAAGTCCTGGTGGTGGAAGACGATGCTTCGCTCCAGGAGGTCCTGTCCATCGGCCTCGAGATAAATGGATTCGAAGCCGTCCGGGCCGAAGGAGTCTCCCGGGCGATTCTTGAGATCCAGAAGTCCCAGCCTGGCATCGTTCTTGCCGACTACCAGCTGCGCGACGGCACCGCCTTCGATCTGCTCGCCTGGCTCAAGCTCCGCGACATTCGCGTTCCCGTCATCGTCCTCACCGGGCAGGTGCGCATCGATCTGGCCGTGCAGGCCATCAAAAACGGCGCCGATCAGTTCATCCCCAAGCCGGTGGACATCGATCTCCTCGTCACCATGCTGCGCCGGGTTCTGGAGAACTTCCGCAATCGGCAAAAAAACGTGAGCAACGGCCTGGAGCGTGCCCGCTACGATCGCGACCCGTTCCTCGGTGTCAGCCCGGCCATCCAGGCGTTGAAGAAGGCCGCAATGCGAGTTGCGGAAGCCAACAGCCCGGTCCTCATCCAAGGGGAGACTGGTACCGGCAAGGGCGTCCTGGCGCGCGCCCTTCACAACATGGGCTTGCGTTCCAATGAGCCATTTGTCGATTTGAACTGCGCCGGCCTCTCCCGCGAGCTGCTCGAGTCGGAGCTGTTCGGCCACCAGAAGGGAGCCTTCACGGGCGCGGTGGCCAACAAGGTAGGCTTCCTCGAAGCCGCCAATCGTGGCACGCTCTTCCTCGATGAGATTGGCGACATGGATTTGCAGATTCAGGCCAAAATCCTGAAGGTGGTCGAAGAGAGGCACTTCTACCGCCTGGGAGACGTGCTGGAGCGCAAGGCTGACGTGCAGATCATCGTGGCCACGCATCGCGATCTGAAGAAGCTTGCCGAAGAGGGAACCTTCCGCAGCGATTTGTACTTTCGCATCAACACTCTGCGTCTGCGCATTCCCCCGCTGCGCGAGCGCGCAGAAGACATTCCCATCATCACTGACAAGCTGGTGGAGCAGCTTGGCTACGACATGAAGCGCGGCCCGCTGCGCATCTCGGACAACGCCCGCGCAGCACTGCAGAACTACTCCTGGCCAGGAAATATCCGTGAGCTGCGCAATGTGCTGGAGCGGGCCGTGCTGCTGTCAGACGATGGAGTCATCCACATTAATGGCCTGGACTTTGAGGCGCCCATGCATCAGCCCGCCGCTCCCGCTCCGGAGTTTGGCAACCTCACCCTGAAAGAGATCGAAAAGCACTTCGTGTTGCAGGCCATGGAGTTGGAGAGTGGGAACATTATCCGCGCGGCCCGGCGGCTGGGCATTCATCGCAGCTCTCTCTACGCCAAGATTCGCGAGTATAGCCTTTGAGTCCGGTTCCCGCTCCCTACCTGCGCAGGGCCGACGCATCCTAGTAAAGTTGAAACAGACCCTGCGGAGTTGTTCTCAATTCCGCGCGTCCGTTTCCCCTCAGTTTTGACGACTCATTCCAACCCGAGCCTGCTATCGGACCTGTTGCAATCCGTATTCGGCTTTGCGCGTTTTCGGGCAAACCAGTTGGAGGTGTGCCTGGCCGCGGTTGCCGGCCGCGACCTGCTGCTGGTTATGCCCACCGGCGCCGGCAAGAGTCTGTGCTATCAACTGCCGGCTCTTGCCCGCGGCGGCACAGCGCTGGTCATCAGCCCGTTGATCGCCCTCATGGACGACCAGGCAGCCAAGCTCTCCGCGCTCGGCCTGCGCGTGGCCCGCATTCACTCCGGCCTCGAGCGCTCCGTCGCCCGCCAGGCCTGCATCGATTACCTCAACGGTTCGTTGCAATTTCTCTTCATCGCCCCCGAGCGGCTCCGCGTGCCCGGTTTTCCTGAGATGCTCGCCAAGCGCCGCCTGGCCCTCATCGCCATTGATGAGGCGCACTGCATCTCCCAGTGGGGTCACGATTTCCGTCCTGACTACCGCATGCTCGGCCAGTATCTTCCCGCCCTGCGCAGTCAGGGCGATGCCGTACCTGTGCTGGCTATGACGGCCACCGCCACGCCCAGCGTACAGGCCGACATCACCGCCCAGCTCGGCATGGCCAGCCCGGCTCTCTTCATCCACGGCTTCCGCCGCGACAACCTGGCCATCGAGGTGGTGGAGCTTCCCGTGCCGGAGCGCGCCGGCGTCATCGCCCGCCTGCTCGCGGCACCCGAACGCCGCCCGGCCATCGTCTACGCGACCTCGAGAAAGCAGGCGGAGCGCCTCGCGGAAGAGCTCTCCCACAGCCCCTCTGGCCGCGCAGCATCCGGCCGAGCTGCAAGGATTGCCGCCGCGGCCTATCATGCCGGACTCGATCCCGAAACCCGCGAGCAGGTGCAGGCGGCCTTTCAAGCCGGCGAACTTGAAGTCGTCGTAGCCACCATCGCCTTCGGCATGGGTATCGACAAAGCCGATATTCGCACCGTCATCCACGCGGGTCTGCCGGCCACGCTCGAAGGCTACTACCAGGAGATCGGCCGTGCCGGCCGCGATGGCGCCATGAGCCGCACCTTCCTCATGCACAGCTATGCCGATCAGCGCACCCACGACTTCTTTTTGAATCGCGATTATCCCCCGGCCGAGCATCTCGCCCAGGTATTCCGCGCGCTGGGTGAAGTGCCGCGCGCGGTGGAAGAACTGCGCGCTGCCTCGCGGCTGGGCGAAGAGGAGTTTGACAAGGCTCTCGAGAAGCTTGAGATTCACGGCGGCGCGCGCCGCGACTTTGGCGGCAACGTCACCGCCGGCGGTCCCGGCTGGAAGAAGACTTACTCCGTGCAGGCTCAATACCGCGTCGAGCAGTTTGCCAAGGTGCTGCGCTTCACGGAACTTCCCGAGTGCCGCATGTCCGCCCTGGTGCGCCATTTCGGCGATGTGGAAGACGCGAAGCAGCCCTGCGGTGTGTGCGATGTCTGCGATCCGGGCGGCGCTGTGCTGCGCCTCTTCCGCCACGCCACGCACGCCGAACTGGACATTGCCCAGCGCATCGTGGAAGAACTGCGCGGTGTGGAGTATAAAGCCACTGGAACCTTGCAGCGCAATCTCGACCTGGTCGGACGCATCAGCCGCGACGAATACGACTGCCTGCTCGGCGCAATGGTGCAGTCGGGCCTCATCGAAATCGAAGAAGCTGAGTTCGAGAAAGACGGCGAACTCATTCGCTTCCGCAAAGCGCGCCTTACCAACGCCGGCAGGGAGGCGCGTCCAGGGTCGGTGCTGCAAATGCTCATCAGCGATGGTGTCGTCGAAGAGTTTGCCGGCGGGCCTCCGGCTCGAACACAGAAGTCAAAGCCCGCTCGCAAGCCAGAGCCGCTGAAGTCCTCCAGTTCAAAAGCCCCATTGCCCAACGAACCGATCCAGCTCACACCCCAGGGCGAGGCTCTCGCTGCGCGCATCCGCGAGTGGCGCGCCTCGGAAGCTAAACGCCTCAGAGTCCCCGCCTACGTGGTGCTGCACGACCGCTCGCTTGCCGCGCTCGCGCTGGCGCGCCCCCGCAACCCCAAAGAGTTGCTGGGCATCGACGGCATCGGTCCCGCCAAAGTCGAGCGCTTTGGTGAGGAGCTTCTGCGCCTATGCGCGACGAAGTAATATGGTTTCCTGCTGATCCTGAGTTACATTCCAGAGTTACTCGAACTAACTTCGGCATATAACTTGCAGCCTCACCTCACTGCTGGTACTTGAACGACTTGTCCGGATACGGCGGATGCTGTGGCACAGGCCGCGGATCATCCTTGATCTCCTGCTTCAGCAGGTCCATCGCCGCCTGCAACTGCGCGTCCGCTCCCGCAAAGGTCGCGTGCGGCAGGTTGTCCACCACCATGTCCGGCTCCACGCCGTGCCCCTCAATCAGCCATTTGCCCTCCGGCCCGTAGACGCCGGTTTCCGCCGCCGTGGCAATCCCGTTGTCTGCCTGCCGATTGTCGAAGGAGAGCCAGATTTCGCCGCCCCAGGTGCGCGTGCCGAGAACCTTGCCCATCTTCAGCCGCTTGAAGCCCTCGCTGAAGGCCTCCCCGTCAGAGGCCGTCTCTTCGTCGCAAAGCACCACAATGTGCCCGCGAAATGCGTATTGCATATTCCATGAAGGATTGCCGACGCGCGGCTGCCAGTAGAACCACGCCTTGCGCAGCAGATCGTCCAGCAGCCAGGAGTCGATGTTGCCGCCATCGTTGTGACGCACATCGATGATCAGCCCCTGGCGATTGAAGACAGGGAAATATTCGCGCGCCCATTGTTCAATGTCGCCGGAACCCATCGCTTGCAAGTGGACGTAGCCGATCTGGCCGCCGGAACCCGCGTCAACCTGGGTCCGCCGCGTGTACTCCCACTCCGCATAGCGCATCTGCTCATCGTCCCGGTTGCCGATGGGCTTCACCAGCACATCGCGCGCTTCCCCGGAAGCGGGCTTCACGCGCAGCATCACCTGCTGTCCCGCTTTGCCGCGCAGCAGGGACCGCTCATCGGCAACGCTCAGCAGGCTCTGCCCATCGATGCTGAGAATCGTTTCACCCTCCTTGACCAGGGACTCGGGCCGTGCCAGCGGCGGAGCCTGATCGGGCAGGTCCGGATCGTGAGCATAAATGTGCTGCACCACGTAGCCTCCTGCCTTCTCGTCGCGGCGCAGAACTGCGCCCAGCGTGGCCAGGTCGATTTCATCCGCAGGCTTGCGCTCATCCCCGCCGAAAACAAACGTGTGCAGGGCAGATAACTCGCTCACCATCTGCGCAATCACATTGTTCAACTCGTCCCGGTCAGCCACGCGATCCACCAGAGGCAGATAGCGCTCGCGCATCGCCACCCAATCCACACCGTGCATGTTCTTGTCGTAGAAGTAGTCGCGCTGCATGCGCCATGCATCCAGGAAGATGCCGCGGAACTCCTGGCGCGGATTTGTGCTGATCTTCCAGTTGGAAAGATTGATGGCCGCCTTGGGAAGCGCCTTCGGGTCGGATAGCGCAGCGCCTTTCACATCGGAGTCGAGAATGTAAAAATCGTCGCCTTTGCTGACCAGGACCTTCTTGCGGTCGAGCGAAATCTCATAGCTCTTCACATCGGCGAGAACGGTATCCGCTTCGTCGCCCTTGTTGGCAATGTCCAGGCACTGCAAGGCGTGGTGCCGTTGCGGTTCGTCGCTGCCGTTGAGCCAGCACAGCCGCTTCTCCGTCGCCTGCAGCGAATCGTAGTTGCCGGCGGGCGCGGGAACTTCAGACAGGCGCGCGGACATGTCTGCGAAATCGATCTTCACCTCCGCAGGCTTCTTCTTGTCTTTGCCCTCCTCCTTCTTATCTTCCTTCTTCTCCGCAACTGTCTTGTCAGCGTCCGCAGCCTTTTTTCCCTCGGCTACTGATTTTGCATCCTTGGCCTTGTCGTCCGCAGCCTTCTCTTCATCCTTCTTCTCCTGTGATTCGGGATGCAGTTCATCGGCCGGCAGGAACGGCGAGCGCAGATCGGGCACCAACGCCAGTTCGTAGATCTTGACCGCCCGATCAAAGTGCGGCGCAGGCTGGCGCGGTCCCCAGGGACTGCGAATGGTCGTCTTTAGATTGCGGTCGGAAAGAAAATAGAGCCACTTGCCATCGGAACTCCACACCGGATTCGTGCTGTTATAGCGGTCTGACGTGATGGTCTGTAAGGCGCTGGACTCAATGTTGAGTATCTTGATCTGTTCAAACTGGTTGTCCGCCGATTCAACATACGCGAGCCAGCGGCTGTCCCCCGACCAACTCAGATTGGAGAAGTCGCCATTCATCGAAGTTGCGATGAGCTTTTCTGTCTTGGCTTTAATGTCGTAGATCCATAACTGCTGATCCTTGTCGTAGTGCGCCAGCCAGTTTCCATCGGGAGAGACAACGCCCTCCCAGCGCTGCACTTTCGCATCGTGTGTCCATTGCTCGGGCGCGCCTTCGCCGTTGGCGGCAAACTTCCAGAACTCCGTCTCCCCGCTCGCCGTGGAAAGGGCCACAACGCTCTTACCGTCGGGAAGGAAAACCGCCTCCCTGTAGCGCACCGCCGAGTCGCCGGCCACCTTCACAATGCGCCCGCTCTTGGCCGGCAGCGTGAACACCTCGCCGCGCGCCGTAAACACTGCGCTCGATCCATCCGGAGAAATATGCACCGCCGTCAAATAATCGAGCGGCTTCTTCACCCAGTGCTCCCGCATCTGGTCGAAGTCCGAAACCAGCGTGATGGGAATCAGTTCCTCATGCCCCGTCGCCAGGTCGAGCAGCCACAGGTCGGAGCCGCTCGCATAAACAATCCGTCCCTCATTCAGCGATGCGCCCTGCACGTCGAAGATGCGCTGATGGCTTTCCTGCTTCGCGCCGTGCCCCTGCGCGTCCATCGAGTAGACGTTCATCACGCCGTCGCGGTCGGAAAGGAAGTAGACGCGGCCCGTTCCAGAACATCGGATTGGTCGATGCGCCTTGATAGTCCGCCGTCAGAGGCGCGGCCTCGTGCGTGCCGTCGAAGCTCCAGATGTTCTCTGCCCAGCCGCCTTTGTAGCGCTTGGTCTCGCTCCACTGCTTGTACCACCGAGTGAAGAAGAGCGTCTTCCCGTCGTCGGAGTAAACGCCCTCCGCGGCCTCGGCAAGCGGGACCAGTTCGCGCCCGCCGTGCTCGTCCACAAGCACCAGTTGCGCTCCGGGCAGCTTGGCATAGCGCTCGCTGGCGATCATCAGCCGCCCGTCCGGCGCCCAGCCCTCCGGCTCCGAATTGCCGTCCCATGTGCGCCGCTGCGGCAGGCCGCCGTCGATGGGAATCGTGTACACCTCCGACGGTCCTTCGTAGTCTGCGGCAAAGGCCACGGTCTTGCCGTCCGGCGAGATGGTCGCTTTGTGTTCCGTGCCCGCGCCGCTGGTGAGCCGGTGCGCCTGCCCGCCGTGAATGCCCACCGACCACAGGTCGCCCTCGGCGGTGAAGACGATCATGTCGCCATGCAGCGTGGGGTAAGTGTAATAACCGCGGTGCAGCGCCGGCTGGTCAGCTGCAAACAGGGCAGGGGAAAGGGCGGCGAAAAAGCTGAAGGCTGACACTAGAACCAAGTGGCGCACGGCAGGGATTGCAGGCATTTGCAAGGGCTCCAATTCAATTGCTCGAAGCAACAGGGTTGGTGAACGGTCGGAGGGTTTTGTAACCACACCCAAGAGACAACCAGCGGGCGGGCATTCATCCGTTGACGCATGATACATCCTGGGCCGCAAACAACAGAACCCCCAACCTTGGCCGGGGGTTCGTTGTTTCCGCGCGCTGAATCTTCTTACGCTACGCGCTCGATCAGCACCGATTCCAGCACCACCGGCTTGTGCGGCTTGTCCTGCGCGCCGCGCGGCACCTTGGAGATATTCACAACAATATCCTGCCCCTCCACCACTTCGCCGAAGATGGTGTGGTTACCCGTCAGCCACGGCGTGGGCGCAACCGTGATGAAGAACTGGCAGCCGTTCGTGTTCGGCCCTGAGTTCGCCATCGCCAGCTTGCCCGGCTTGTCGAACTTGTGCACCGATCCCTTGGTCTCATCCTGGAACCGATAGCCCGGGCCGCCCATGCCCGTCCCCGCCGGGTCGCCACCCTGGATCATGAAGTCCGGAATGACGCGGTGAAAGATGGTGCCGTCGAACAGCTTGCTGGTTGACTTGGCCCGCGTGGTCGGGTGCGTCCACTCTTTCGAGCCTTCGGCCAGATCAATGAAATTCTTGACGGTGATGGGCGCGTCGGCCTCAAAAAGGCGGATGGTAATCTTGCCTTCCGTGGTCGAGAAGACGGCGTAAGTTCCTGCTGCTAATGACATTCGATGCTCCTAAGTTTGATCGGTAATCCAGTGTCAAAATCTCCGGCCGGAAAACCTGTGTTGAATTATGGTTGAGGCGCGGCTGGCAGCGCCGCGTGCACCAATGGCGCCGCGGGCACCTTCGGCGCAGCGTCTGCGGGAAGTGGTGGCAGCGGCTGCCCCTCGTGCACAATGGTCACCTTGTTCAGCATCACCGGCGTCCGCGGCTTGTCGTCCGCGTCGCGCGGCACGCGGGCAATCGTCTTCACCACTTCCACGCTGGCATCGTCGCACTGCCCAAACAGCGTGTAGTGCTGGTTCAGCGAGTCGTAGGCCTGCTCGGTAATGAAGAACTGGCTGCCGTTGGAATTCGGTTCGTCTGAGTGAGCCATTGCCAGGCGGCCTGGCACATCGAAGTTCAGGTTCGGATCGAACTCGTAGCCGAAGCTGTAGCCCGGATCGCCCATCCCTGTACCCGTCGGGTCGCCGCCCTGGATCATGAACTCCGGAATCACGCGGTGGAAGATTGTGCCGTCGTAGAGCGGCTTGTGGTGCTGTTTCTTCTGGGTCGTCGGGTCAGTCCAGTCAATGGTGCCCTCGGCCAGCCCGATGAAGTTCGCCACAGCCTTGGGCGCCTGCTGCTGGAAGAACTGGCAGGTGATGCGGCCCATCGAGGTGTCCATCACCACCGTCGGGCCGTTTGGATGGATCATCACCGCGACGGTCGCCTGCGGCGCGTCAGGCAGTTCCTCCGCCGGTTGTGCGGCGGGTTTATCCGCCGGTACAGGGGTGGACTGCTGTGCGCCCGCGGCACCGGCAAAAGCCATGGTGAATGCGGAGAAGAGAAGCGCGTGCGTGAGTTTCATGCCACTGTTGAGGTTAAATCATCCGCCGGGGACACTGCCAGAGGCAGCCGGGGAGATGTATCGTATCGAAATGATGCTTCCCAGGATTCAACCCGTCTTCCGGCGCATGGCATTGGCCGTGTGCGCGATCTGTTTTCTTGGTCTCTCGGCTCACCAGCTCTCGGCGCAGGCGTCTGGCGAGCATGCTGCCGGCAATAGGCCCGCAGCCGGCGATGCCCAGGCCGGCGGCGACAAAGCCGCAGCAGACAAGGCCGCTGCCGACAAAAACGCCCTGCCTCCGCTTCCCGCGGACGCTCATGTGGCGCAGTCGATTGAGCTGAATGGCAAAACCCTGCATTACACCGCCACCGTAAGCGCCCTGCCGGTGCGCGACGCCGACGGCAAGACTGCCGGCCAGGTCGTCGTCACCGCCTACACCGTTGAAGGCGACAATCGTCCCGTCACCTTCGCCTTTAATGGCGGTCCCGGCGCGTCCAGCGTCTATCTCAACTTCGGCGCCATCGGTCCCAAGCACGTGGCCGTCGGCAACGAGGGCGACAGTCCCTCCGATCCCGCCACGCTCACCGACAATCCCGGCACCTGGCTCGACTTCACCGACCTGGTCTTCATCGACCCCATCGGCACCGGCTTCAGCCGTTCCAGCGTGCCCGAAGCGGAAGGCAAAAAGCTCTTCTTCTCCGCCACGCCAGACATCGAGTATCTCTCTCGCATCGTCTACGACTGGCTGGTCAAGAACGGCCGTCTCGGCTCGAAGAAGTACCTCGTCGGCGAGAGCTACGGCGGCTATCGCGGCCCGCGCATCACCCACTATCTGCAGTCGCAGCTCGGCGTCGCCATGAACGGCGTGGTCCTCGTCTCGCCCTATCTCAACCCCTCCATCGACGACAACGCCGATCTCTCGCCCGTGCCGTGGATGATGACCCTGCCCTCCATCACCGCCGCTCACCTCGAACGCGAAAACAAGCTCACCCCGCAGGCCATGGCCGACGTGATCGCATACACCCGCGGCGAATACGCCACCTCGCTGCTCAAGGGCCGCTCCGATCCCGACGCGCAGCAGAAGTTGATCCAGAAGGTCACCGAGCTCTCCGGCCTCGATCCCTCCTTCGTCAAGTACTCCGGCGGACGCCTCGACACCGAGGCCTACTTGCGCGAGGTTTGGCGCGAGCAGGGCAAGCTCGGTTCCGTCTACGACTCCAACGTCACCTCCTTTGATCCCTTCCCGTTTGCCCCCGAACAGCGCGCCAACGATCCGATTCTGGCCAGCATCATCGCGCCCGTCACCACCGCCATGGTCGACTTCGTCACCCGCATCGTCGGCTGGAAGGTCGATGCGCGCTACAATGCGCTCTCCTACGATGTTGCCCGGCAATGGGATCGCAGCGGCAACGATCTGCGCCGTGGCGCCGTGCCCGACCTGCGCGAGGCCGTCGCCGCCGATCCCAAGCTCCGCGTCCTCATCGTGCACGGCTGGAACGATCTCTCCTGCCCGTTCATGGGTTCCATCCTCACCGTTGACCAGATGCCCGTCATGGGCGATCCCACCCGCGTCGCCGTCCGCGAATATCCCGGCGGCCACATGTTCTACACCCGCGAGTCCAGCCGCGCCGAGCTCCGCAAAGACGTCATGGACATGTACGCCAAGCACTGACCACCTGCGGTGGGGCAGACGCTCGCTTCCCGCTCGCAGAAGTCTATTTGTCTTTCACGCTGGGTGCCCCATCCATTTCACGGTCTTATCGTGAAATGGGTGGGAAACCACGAACCCCATGCCTGCCGGCGGCAGTTGCCTCGATCACGCCCTGTGCCATGCCGAGAGGTCTCGCCCCTCACTCCCTCTGAGCCCTGCAGCAGAAAACTGACAACTGATGACTGAAAACTGACAACTGATTCACTCCCGAAAAAATCAAATTGACTCTCTACCCATAGATAAACTATATATACGTGCATGGCCAGGAAACCCGACCTCTTGCCCGGCACGCTGGACATGCTCATTCTTAAAACCCTCGCCCGCGCGCCGCTGCACGGCTACGGAATTGCGCTTTCCATCAAGCGCCTCTCAGACGATGTGCTCACCGTGGAAGAAGGCTCGCTTTACCCCGCGCTCCAGCGCCTCCTGTTGCAGGGATGGGTCAAAGCCGAGTGGCGCATCACCGAGACCAATCGTCGCGCCCGCTTCTACACCCTCACGGCTGCGGGCCGCAAGCAGCTCGGTGTTGAGCTCTCCCAATTTGATCAGATGATCGCCGCCATCGGCCGCGTGTTGCGCGACGTGCAGGAGGCCTAAATGAATCCTTTCGTCCGTTTCGCCAACAAGCTCGCGCTTCTGTTCCAGCGCAACCGCTTCCGCGCCGAACTGGATGAAGAGATGGCCTTCCATTGTGAGCAGGCGGAAAGGGAACTGATCGCTTCCGGCATGACCCCTCAAGCCGCGCGTTACGCTGCCAAGCGCCAATTCGGCAATGCAAGGCGTCTCAAAGAGCGCAGCCACGAAGTCGTCGGATTCACGGTCGAGACCGTCTTTCAGGATCTCAGCTATGCCCTTCGCCAGCTGCGCCGCAATCCCGCCTTCGCGGCCACCGCCATCGTCATTCTTGCCCTCGGCATCGGCGCCAGCGTGGCCATCTTCGCCTTTGTCGATGCGGCTCTCATCAAGCCGCTCCCCTACCCAAACCCCACGCGCCTGGTGGATGTCACGGAAAGCCTGCCGCTGTTCCCTCGTGGAGACCTGTCGTATCCGGACTACGTGGACTGGAAGCGGATGAACTCGGTCTTCCGCTCTCTGGATGTCTACACCGCCCATCGTTATGAGTTCAATACATCGTCGGGAACGGAGTCGGTCCACGGTCTATTTGTTAGCGCTGGCTTCTTTCAAACCCTCGGAATTCAGCCGATGCTGGGCCGCGACTTTCGCCCCGGCGAGGATGCGCCCGGCGCAGCTCCGGTTGTGCTGCTTCGCTATGGAGCCTGGCAAAGACGATTTGGCGGCAGGCGCGATATTGTCGGCCAGACGGTCAATCTCAGCGGAGTGGCGCACACCATCGTTGGCGTGCTGCCACAGGATTTCGAATTTGCGCCGCGTGACATTGCCGAATTCTTTGAGCCCCTGCGCCCCACCTCGGAGTGCGAGACGCGGCGCAGTTGCCACAACCTCAGTGGAGTAGCCAGGCTCAAGGACGGCGTCACCGTCTCTGCCGCGCTGGCGCAGATGAAGGCGATTGCGCTCCAGCTTGAGAATCAGTACCCCGACTCCAACCGTGGCCAGGGCGCCAGCGTCATGCCCCTGTCGGCGGCCATCGTTGGAGACATCAAGCCCATCCTGTTGGTGCTTCTCGGCGGCGCGGGCCTGCTGCTGTTGATTGCCTGCGTCAACGTTTCCAGCCTCCTGCTGGTGCGCGCGGAGAGCCGGCGCCGCGAGATCGCGGTGCGCGGAGCGCTGGGCGCATCGCGCGTGCGGCTCTCGCGTCAGTTTGTCACGGAGGCGCTCGCGCTGGTTGCCGCCAGCAGCGCCCTCCTTCTTGCACTTGCTGATTTCGGTATGAAGGGCCTGCGCGGCCTCATCTCTCAGGACTGGATGGCCGGGATGCCTTTTCTGCGCGGGCTCAGCCTCAATCCGCGTGTACTGCTCTTCGCGGCCTCCCTGGCTGTGCTCTCTGCGATTCTGTTTTCCATCACGCCCATCCTCCACTTCCGGCTCTCCGACATGCGCAATGGCCTCACCGAGGGCGCGCGCGGTTCGGCAGGAAGGCTTTGGCGGCGCATCGGCGCCAATCTCGTAATCATTGAGTTGGCCACCGCTGTGGTTATGCTCGCGGGCGCGGGCTTGCTGGCCAGGAGTTTCTACAACCTGCTGCATGAAGACCTTGGATTCAAACCTGATCATTTGGCCACCGTAAATGTTGGCTTACCCGAGAACATCTTCCCTGGGGACGAGCAACAAATCGCATTTGAACATGCGGTGCTTGACCGTGCCGCGAGCCTGCCCGGCGTACAGTCCGCAGCTCTGACCGATCTGCTTCCAGTCAGTTGCAACTGCGATACCGATTGGATTCGGTTTGTGGGAAAGCCGTACAACGGCATCCACAATGAGATAAACGAGCGCCTGGTGAGTGCGAGCTATCTTCAAACCCTGCAGGTCAAGCTGAAAAGTGGACGGTTCTTCACCAATGCCGACGATGCGAAAAAGCCGAAGGTAGTCATCGTCAACCAGGCATTCGCGCAGCGGTACTTTCCGGAGGAAGATCCCATTGGAAAGAAGTTCGGCGATACAAGCCTGACTCCAACCTCAATTCGCGAGATTGTCGGCGTGGTGGAAGACTTCAAGGATGCGGGCCTCGATCAGCAGCAATGGCCCGCCGAGTACGAGCCCTTCGATCAAAGTCCAAACTCCTACTTTTACCTTGCTCTTCGTACATCGCAGGATGCAGGCTCCCTTTTGCCCGCCCTCGCTCCAATGATTCATTCGGTCAATCCCAGCGTGAGTGTTGATTGGGAAAGAACAATGCAGCAGCTGATTGACGACTCGCAGCCGGCCTACATTCATCGCTCCGCGGCCGTCCTCGTTGGCGGCTTCGCGTTCCTCGCGCTGGTCCTCGGCGTCGTCGGCCTCTACGGCGTCATCGCCTACTCGGTCAGCCAGCGCACGCGCGAAATCGGTGTTCGCATGGCTCTCGGTGCGCAGCGCAGTTCTGTCTATCAACTCGTGCTGGGTGAGGCAAGCCGCCTGATTGCAGTGGGAATCATTCTCGGCCTCGCCGGAGCCATCGGCGCAGCGCGCCTGATGGCCACAATCCTTTTCGGTGTGCAGGCCTGGGATGCCGCAACCTTGCTTGCCGTTGCTTTTGTCCTCGCCGTCTCCGCGCTCGGCGCCAGCTACTTTCCCGCACGCCGTGCCGCGTCGGTCAATCCCACTGAGGCCTTGCGAGCGGAATGAGGTCTGCCGCTATCCCACCCTGAGCGGGTGTGTAAGCAGGAACCAGAACTCTCCCAAATCTCCTAGATCAAATGCAGGAACCGGCTGGGCTGCAACTGCGCGCCGGGGAACACCATTTCAAGATTCTTCGCGCCAATCGTCTGTGCCACTGCCTCGCCAAGCACTTGGCGAAAGTCCGTGGTCACCGCCAGGTCACGACCCTCGTTCAGTTGCTCATTCGCCAGCCCGGGCCAGCGTCCGTAGACCTTGCCGCCCTTCACGTGTCCACCCAGCACAAACATTGCGTTCGCATGCCCGTGGTCCGTGCCGCCGGTGCCGTTCTCGCGCGCCGTGCGCCCAAACTCTGACATCGTCACCAGCGTCACGTTCTCCGCGCCGTCGCCCATGTCCCGCCAGAAGGCCGCAATGCTTGCCGAGAAATCCCGCAGCCGGTCGGCAAGCTGCCCATTCACGCTGCCCTGGTTCTGATGCGTGTCCCACCCGCCTATGTCGGTGAACGCCGCTTCAACGCCCAGGTTTGCCTTCAGCAGCTGCGCAATCTGCATCATGTTCTTGCCGAAGTCTGTCGTCGGATACTCCACGCCGGCCGCCGGCTTGTACTGTGCCGGGTTGGCATCGCGCAGCATCTTCACCGCCTCGAAAGTTTCTTCGCCGGTCGCGTGCAGAATGTGGTCGCCGCTCTGTCCATACATGGCCTCAAACGCGTTTGCCGCCGCCGAAGGATTCGGACCGCGCCCGCCCACAGCAAAGCTGTTCACGCTGCTCAACGCAATTGCCGGAACCTTGCCCGCCAGCGTGCGCGGCACCTGCGAGCCCAGCGCCAGCGCGCGAAACGCCGTGTGCTGCTGCCGCCGCCGCAGGTCTTCCTCCTGCAATGCGCGGTTCAGCCAGCCATCCTCTGTGCTTTTGACGCCCGGCGTGCCCGACTCCATGAAGTCCTGCGCATCGAAGTGCGAGCGCGACATATCCGGCGAGCCGGCCGCATGCACAATCGCCAGATGTCCCTGCTCATACAGCGGCTTGAACGGCGCCAACGAGGGATGCAGTCCGAAGAAGCCATCCAGGTCCAGCACCTGCTTCTGCGGGAATCGCAATCCCCGGCCGCATCGCGTAGTAATTCTTCTCGCGATAAGGCACCACAACATTCAGCCCATCCGCCGCGCCGCGCTGGAAGATGACCACCAGCCGCCGTCCCCGCACGGCCGTAGCCTCCGCCATCACCGAGCGCACCAGGAAGCTTGGAAGCGCCGCGGTCCCCGCCACAGCCAACGCGCCGTTGCGCAGAAAGAATCTCCGGTTGGTCTGCACCCTGCACCTCACTTCTGACAACTGATCACTGACAACTGACGGCTGGTCTCTGCCGCGCTATCGCCGCTGAAATTCCGGCGAACCAAGCAGCAGTCCGGCCAGCAACTGATCCTGCTTTTCCGCTGCGGCCGCGGCCTTCGCCGGATTCACCGGTTTCGCCGCCGCAGCCACATCGCTCACTCCACTGACGTTCCCTTGCCCCTGCGCGCTCTGTGCCTGGAACTGCTCCAGCACAGCTGTTCGCGTCGCCGCACTCAGTCCGCCTGCAACCAGCAGAGCTTCCAGCCGCTGCTCCTCGGCCTCAGGCGCGGGAGCAGCGCTCGGCGCAACGCTCGCCGCAGCCTCATGCGCCGCAGTCCTCTGCGCGGTCCCGTCGTCAATCTTCCTCAACCCACCGGCCTGCGCGCCCCAGGTCACCGTCACCCCCGGCAGCCTGTTCGCCGCCAGTTGCAGCGCAAAGTTCATCCGGTTCACCAGCGCGCCGGTGCTCACCCAGTCCGAGGCATCCCACTTGTACCCCGTCGGCGGAACCGCGCCATACAGCGGCATGCCCATCTCGCGCAGCGCATTGGCCAGCGGCTGCAGGTTGTCCACCTCGGCCTCGCTGGCGCGCGCCGCAGACACCACGTACTCAATCGGCGTCTTCACCTTGGCGCGATACGTCCCATTCGACCAGAACTCCGGCGAGTGAAACAGCGTCAGCAGCATCGCCTTGATGTCTCCGCCACTCGACAGGTAACTCGCCGCCATGCGATCCACCAGCGCCTGCGGCGGATCGTCGCCCACAAACCGGATAGCCAGCTTACGCGAGATGAACTTCGCCGTTGCCGGCCGCGTGGCCAGCATATGCAGCACCTGGCGCCCTTCCAGCTCTCCATGCTCCTTGATCTTCTGCCCCAGCACCTTCTTCGCACCCGGCTCATGCCGGCTCTCGTCGAACATGAATCCGCCGCCGCGCTGCGGCCTGTCCACCGTCCAGCCTGTAAACACCCGCGCCACCTGCGTCACATCCGCCTGCGTGTAGCCGCCATTCACGCCCAGCGTGTGCAGCTCCATCAACTCGCGCGCATAGTTCTCGTTCAGTCCTTCAGGCGCCTTCTTCTGCGCATCCGGCCTGCGCGCCGCGGCCATCTTCGCCCGTTCAGCTGCAACCGAGTCCGGCCCGATGCTGCTTGAGTTATCCAGATACAGCAGCATCGCCGGCGAGTGCGCCGTTGCCTCCAGCAGGTCTTCAAACTTCCCCAGCGCCAGCGGCCGAATCACATCCCGCTCGTAGCTCACCAGGTAGTAAGGCGTCTCCTCATTCTTGTGTAAATACACATTGAAGTGATTCAGCCAGAAGTCCGTCATCACTTCCTGCAACTGCGCGTTCGAATAGATGTCGCGCGTCAGCCGCTGCGCCGCCAGCTCCTCATTCACCACGCGATTCGGACTCTCCAGCGCCGCCACAAACTCCTTCTGCGCCGGGCTCATCCCCGCCACAAGTGCCGCGCGTTGCGGCCCTTTCAGGGCCTTGCGAAACGCGTCCAGCTGCGGCTGCTGCATTCCCGCCAGCCGCGCCACGCGCTGCTGCGGCAGCTGCGTCAGCAGGTGCGCAATCTCCCCTTCGGGAATCTGCGGCTCCGAAGCCCGCTCACCGCGCGCATCCGCAGTCATATTCATGGTGCCCGCATCCACCTGCGCATCTCCGGCCGCATCCGCCTTTATCGCCTGTCCGGCCATCTTCGGATCGTTCGCTTGAGCCAGTTCCTGATTCTTCTCCGCCTTCTGCTGTTGGCGCAACTCGTACCGCGCAATCTCATCCGTATAGATCACGCGCAGAGCGCCGTTCTCCGGCATCGGCAGCTTCCCATTCGCCGTCTGCCGGATGATGGCCCCGCTGGGCAGCCGGTAAAGCAAGTCCTGTGTGTTCCACTGCATGGCGGGGAAGTCGGCCAGCCGCGCCTCCAGCTCACTCTGGTCCAGCGTTTCCGGATGCAGCTGCTGAGCAAACCACTTGTCCAGCCCCATCGTTCGCACCGCTTCCACATCGCCCGGCCGCGGCCCAAAGGTGAACCGGTTCAGCGCGTGCAGAATCCGCTCATCGCCGTGCAACTGTCCACTCTGGTAAGGCTGCCGCGTCGCCGCATGTCCGCCCGCCGCCGGCGCGCTCCTGGCCGGTGTGCTTTGCGCCCATCCCGGCAGCGGCGGCATTGCCAGCCCAATTGACAGCGCCGTAGCCATGCCTGCTTTCCATCGCTCCATCGCGGCGGGCTCCTTTCAATAACTTTTCCTTGGCTTCCTGAAGGCGGGTCTGCCGTTACTCAGATTAGATGCAGACTTCTCCCACCAGCTTGAACCCGGCAGATCCCCGGAAGTTGTTGTCAAAGTATCAAACACTCCCGATCGCCGCTTCATTCGCTCCAAATTTAACCGGAAAAATCCCAGCCCCGCAATTGCGCTAACAGGCCATTCCTGCGTTATCCTTGGGTCGAACCCGCTTCCGCCCCGATCCACCGGTCCCTGCCGAACCGGCCCCAGGGTTACCCAACGGCGACCATCCAAAGGAGTGCTCAACGTCATGAAATCCGTCTCCGGCCTCGTCCTGCTTTCCGCGCTCGCCCTATCCCTGTCAGCCGTCAAAACCCAGGCCGCCGACCGCGCGCCGGAGATCCGCTACGAGCGCTACAAGCTGAGCAACGGCCTCGAGATCCTGCTCCACGAAGACCACAAGCTGCCCATCGTCGCCGTCGACATCTGGTACCACGTCGGCCCCATGAAGGAGCGTGCCGGCCGCACCGGCTTTGCCCATCTCTTCGAGCACATGATGTTCGAGGGCTCCAAGCACGTCGGCGAGAAGGCCCACTTCAAGTACCTCGAGCAGGCCGGCGCCACCGAGATTAACGGCACCACTAACTTCGACCGCACCAACTACTTCGAAACCGTCCCCGCCAATCAATTCGAGACCGCCCTCTGGCTGGAAAGCGACCGCATGGGCTTCCTCCTCGACACCCTGGACCGCGCCAAGCTCACCAACCAGCGCGACGTCGTCCGCAACGAGAAGCGCCAGGGCGAGGGAACTCCCTACGGCATCGTCGATGAGGAGGTCTACCACCAGCTCTTCCCCAAAGGCCATCCGTACTACGCCGACGTCATCGGCTCCCACGCCGATGTCGAAGCCGCCCGCCTCAACGATGTGCGCGAGTTCTTCACCCAGTACTACGCGCCCAACAACGCCACCATGGCCATCGCCGGGGACTACGATCCGGCCACCATCAAGGCCCTCATCGAGAAGTACTTCGGACCCATCCCCACCGGCCCCAAAGTCGACGTCACCCCGGTCGTGACTCCCGCCATCACCGCCGAGCGCCGCACCGTTGTGACTGACACCGTGCAGCTCCCCAAAGTCATCCTCGCCTGGCTCGCCCCGCCCGCTTTTTCCCCCGGAGACGCCGACGCCGATATTGCCGCCCACATCCTCGGCTCCGGTAAATCCAGCCGCATGTATCGCGAGCTCGTCTACAAGCAGCAAATCGCGCAATCCGCCAGCTGCTACGACGACAGTGAGTCCCTCGCCTCCACCTTCCAGTGCGAACTGATCGCCAAGCCCGGTGTCACTCCTGAAAAGCTCGAAGCCGAAGCCGAAAAAATCATCGCAGATCTCTCCGCTTCCGGACCCACCGCGGAAGAGGTCGAGTGGTCGCGCAACAAGATTGAAACCGGCCTCATCTCCGGGCTCCAGCGCCTGGGTGGCTTTGGCGGCGTGGCAGACCAGCTCAACTACTACAACCAGTACACCGGCGACCCCGGCTACCTGCCCAAAGATCTGTCCCGCTACGACGCCGTCACACCCGCCAGCGTGCAAAAGGTAGCCCAGGCCACGCTCGGCAAAGACCAGCGCGTCGTCGTGTACGGCATCCCCGGCAAAAAGGTCCTCAACGACGTCCCACGCAGCCCGGAAGACACCGACGCCAACGTCGTCATCAAGCCCCAGCACCCCCCCGAGTTCGAAGCCGCCCAGGCCTGGCGCGCCACTCCGCCGCCGCCCGGGCCCGAGCGTCCGCTGGTCCTGCCCAAGCCCAGCGTCTTCACCCTCTCCAACGGCCTCACAGTCTACCTGGTCGAGCGCCACGAACTGCCCATCGTCGCCGTCTCGCTGCAAACCCTGGCCGGCGGCGCAGCCAACCCGCCCGATCGCCCCGGTCTAGCCGGCATCACCGCCGCACTGCTTACCGAGGGCACCGACAAGCGCAACTCCGAGCAGATCGCCAACGAAGCCTCCCTGCTCGGAACCGACCTCTCTTCCAGCAGCGGCGCAGACAGCGCCAGCCTCTCCATCTCGCTGCTCTCCCGCCACCTGACCCGCGGCCTCGACTTGCTGGCAGACTCCGCACAGCACCCGTCCTTCCCCACAGCCGACCTCGAGCGACTTCGCGCCCGCCGCCTCACCGGCCTTCTCCAGCAGCAGGACAACCCCGTCCAGCTCGCCCTCCGCGCCGGCCAACTCAACCTCTTCGGCGCAGCCAATCCCTATGCCTACGACGCTCTGGGCACCGCCGACTCCCTCCATGCCATCACCCGCGACGACGTTGCCGGCTTCTTTGCTAAAAACTACGGCCCCCGCGCCAGCCTGCTTGAGCTTACCGGCGACGTCACCCCCGCCGAGGCCCGCAAGCTCGCCGAAGAAGCCTTCGGTAAGTGGACCTCCAGCGCCGAACCGGTCACTCCGCCGCCCGCCCCGCCCGTCCCCGACCGCAAAATCCTGCTCGTCGACAAGCCCGGCTCGCCCCAGACCGCCCTGCTCACCTTCGGCGTCGGCCTGCCCCGCAGCTCGCCGGATTACCCCGCAGTCACCGTCATGAATACCATGCTCGGCGGCCTTTTCTCCTCGCGCATCAACATGAACCTCCGGGAAGAGCACGGCTACACCTACGGCGCATCCTCCTTCTTCCGCTACTACCGCGGCACCGGCCCCTTCATCAGCTACGCCCTGGTCCGCACTGACGTTACCGCCCCCGCCACCGAGCAGCTCTTCAAGGAGCTCGACGGCATTCACACCCGCCCGCTCACCGACGCCGAGCTGCGCCAGTCCAAAAACTCCATCATCCGCAGCCTTCCCGGCGAGTTCGAAAGCGCAAACGGCGTGAACGGCCAGCTCAGCAACCTCTGGCTCTTCAACCTGCCGCAGGACTACTACGCCACCCTGCCGGCCAAGATTGAAGCCGTCACCTCCGCCGATGCCCAGGCCGCCGCCGCCAAATACATCCGCCCGGAGAATCTGTTGGTGATCGAAGTAGGCGACAAATCCAAAATCGGGCAGAGCTTAAAAGACCTCAAGCTAGGTCCTGTAGAAGACTGGAGCGAGAAAGGCGCCTCGGGAGGGAAGTAGCGCGACTGATCCTTACCGGCTCAGCACTACGGTTGTACCTCGGAAAATCCGGAGGGAGCAAGGGGTTTTCAACCCCCTGAAAGTGGGCAAATTTCAAGCGGCCTTCAGGCCCGGGCACCCCGCCATTGACTCACCGCATGTGTGAGGGTTTCGCAATGCTTCGACAGCCCAACCGTTCGAAAGGCGGGTGAGCACGCCTCCCGGAGGGAGCGCATGAGAATAGCCCCGTGATGAAATCCGGGGTACCAGCACCCCGCCAGCCCTCGGCGTCCCGTAGTGCCGGCGTGATACCACTCGTTGAAAAAAACCTGGGGCTCATCGCGATAGTGCCGCGATGACCGGGCACAGTCTCTGTTGCCGGGATAAATCCGCGCTCCACGCGCGCCGCAGCCAGCCCAAGCCGCAAGACCCCTGAAATGACCAATATGGAACAGCCTGCCCATGCACCCACGGCTATACTGCCCCCATGCACGACAACATCCAAATCGAACGTGTCGAGAAAGATGGCGCGGACGGCGTCACCGTGACCTTCACTGACGGGACCATAGCCGGCTACGTGGTGGAGGAGCTGCTGCTTCTGAGACCATACCGGGAGCCCGCCGAGAAGCCGCCAAAACCAACCCGGCCAGCCATCAAAATCCTGCCGTCGAAGCGTGACATCCCACCAGCGATCCCCGCGCCGCATCCAGCCTAGTGTGGTGTCCCCGAAGTTCGCAGCATAAGTCGAAGCCCCGAAATGCAGGTCCTTCGACTCCACTTGGCCCAAAATCGGGCCAAGCGTCGCTCAGGATGACAGCGTTATTTATGTTGCGAACTTCAGAAACAGGACACACCGCTATAAACAGCCACGGACCCCAAAGCGCGCCGACGCCGTCCGCCCCGCAATTGGCCGCAAAATCGTTGCGTAGAATTACGCGCCATGCGAGCACAATACTCATAGAGGAGATCAGCCATGCAGACCAGCCGCTCATCAAAGGCGTCTCGGGTTTCTCCACCTCTTCTACTACATAGGGGGTGGCCCCCCCCGGGTTTTCCTTCCAGCCCCATGAAAACAATCAGGTTACAAGCACAAAAGGCGGAAATTGACCCCATTCTAATAGACTTACACGCCAGACAAATCGGCAGACCCTCCCAAAAGGAGGACTCAGGGGTCGCAAACAGGATGAGAGGAGTTGGGAAGGGGAAAGAGCTCAGCAGCCCTTTTTGCACCGCGCCATGATGGCGGCGTGGAGTCGCTCGCGCAATCCGGCAGGCAGATCGTATATCTCGTGGGAGCGGTAAATCTCGATGGTCTTGCGCGTGGTGTTCAGCGTCACCTCGCAGTGTTCGCAGCCCTTCAGGTGCTTCTGCAGTTCGGCGCGTGTCTCCGGGGCCACCGCGTCGTCGATCAGATCGTCGAGCAGAGCGAGAAATTCAGTGCAGGTCATTTCTCAACTCCCTTCTTCCTGCGGAAATAACGGCTGAGCCGCTCGCGCAACTGCAACCGCGCCCGCAGCAGGCGCGACTTGACGGCGGGAATGCTCAGGCCCAGCGTCTCGGCCGTCTCCTCCGTGGAAAGGCCTTCCACGTCGCGCAGCACAAACACGATTCTGAATCCCGGAGGCAGTCCCTTGATGGTCTTTTCCAGAATCCCCTTCAACTCGGACTGGGTGTAGTTCTGTTCCGGATCCGGCGCCCAGTCTGCCAGGTCGCGCGGGACGCTGCCCTCCTCGGTTTCGACGTCCTCGTCGATCGAGACCATCTTTCCGGTGCGCCGCTTGCGCAGCCGCATCAGGCTTTCGTTGACTGCAATCCGGACCAACCATGTGTAGAACTTTGAATTCCCCTGGAACTGGTCGAGCTTCTCGTACGCCTTCAAAAACGCGTCCTGCATCACGTCTTCAGCGTCTTCCCGGTTCTGCGTAATGTGCTGCGCAATGCGGAAGACCTGACGCTCGTACTTGCGGACCAACGTATCGTAGGCCGAGACATCCCCGGCGCGTACCTGTTCAACCAGGGCTACGTCAGGATGCGGCTCGAGTTCACCTGCTACTGGTTGGATGGTCGCCATGGCGGTTGGTTGCGAGAAATCCTCAAGGCCGGTTAGAGGGTGGTTGGGGAAGGCCGTTAGAAACTAAGTTTACCGGATTGGGGTGCGGTGGGCCAAACCGTCTCCCAGGGCCCCACATCCGGCGCTCATTCCGGAAACTTCCGGCGAATGAGGACAGTACGGTCCAGCGCGTCGGAAGCCTCAAGAACCTTCAGCCGCAGGTCGGGGTCGATTGCTTGCCCGGCCAGCCAGGCCTCAACCGACGCCTGCGCCTGCGGACTGCGCTCAAAGGTGTTCTGTCCGTCTATGAAGGCGCCCAGCCAGGCGCCCAGGAAGAAGATCTTCCTGTGCAGCTTGATATCGGGCAGCTCGCTGAGGGCCTGGGTCAGGTAAGGCGCCGTCAGGGCGCTCTGGTTCCACGCGTTGAAGGGCCGCAGGCTCTGCGTAATCCAGTCTTCCTGGATGGTCTGCGAGTGCAGATACTGGTCGAAGTAGCGCGCTTTGACGTCTGCCGACGCCGTGGCCGCCTCGGCAGCGTAAGCGTACTTCTGTCCCTCGCCGCTCTGGTCGTGAGCCTTTTCAGCGGCAAACAGGGCTGGAGCCTCGGGGTCGCCCATGGCGATCAGGTGGCCGATCAGGTTCCACCGGTCGAGCGGCTTCAAGGTGAGGCCCGGCACGGTCAGCTTGCCGGAGAGCAAATCTTTCACCTGGCCAAGAGCCGCCGGCGTCTCGGAGAGGGAAGTGAAGGTGCGGAAGTGGACGATGCGCAGGCCCAGCGTGGGCGCGTTCAGCATGCGCTCGGCGATGATGGACTCCGCGCGCGGGGCGAGCGCGCGGCGCGCGGAATCGGGCAGGTAAGCGTGCAGCGCAGTGGCGATGCGTGCACCCTGAATGCGGGCAAGGGACTCATCGGTCTCCGTGGGGATAGCTTTGAGCGCAAGCTCGACATAGCCGCGCGGCGGGGAGCTGGCCACATGCACGTTATCCCACAGCGCGCCCCACAGCATGCTGCGCAGCAGCGGGTCCTGCTCTTCGAGCGGAGCCTCGAGGATCTGATGCGCCGCCGGCCCTTCACTGCTGGGGTCGAGCAGAAAGCGCCCGTAAGCCTGGTCGCCAGTGTTGGCAAAGATATAGCTGGGGCAGGGGAGTCCGATCGCCTGGGAGACGGTCGCGGAAGGGGTGTTCCAGTCGAGGCGCAACATGCGGGCAGGGATGCCAGGCTGGCCGGAATAGCTGAGCGTGATGTTGTTGGAGATAGGCCAGACCAGGCCGTCGGGAAGAACGTCCCGCTGGGCTAGCTCGAGCTTGTCGATCTTGCCGGCGCGGCACGCCCAGGACGCGCTGATCTGGGGCATGCCACGGTGCCTGATCCAGGCATCGGCCCAGGCATCGAGGTTGGAAGCAGGATGGCCGCCCCCGGCAAGGGAAGAACCTGCCTGGTTGCCTCCAGCCGATTTGAAGGCGTTAATCAGGTCGCTCCACTCGGCGTTGCCATAGGCGTGCTGCTTCAGATAGGAACGCAGGCCCTCGCGAAAGGCGTCGGGCCCAATGCGGAACTCGAGCTGCTTCAGGATTGCAGGCGCCTTCTGGTAGACGATAGCGCCGTAAGCGGATTTGGCGTCTTTCAGGTTGGCGATGTTCTGGAAGATGGGCGTAGTGCCTTGCGTCTCGTCAATGCCGTAGGCGAGCGGCTTGATGTCTTCGTAGAAGTGCTTCCACGGGTTCGATTCTGGATCGAGGTGAGCCAGCGCCCGGTAGGCCATGTACTGCGCGAAGCCTTCCTTCAGCCAAAGGTCGTCGAACCAGCGCATGGTGACCAGGTCGCCGAACCATTGGTGGCAGGTCTCGTGCAGCACCAGGGTGTTACGGCGGAAGTAGTCGCTGGCGGTCGGTGTTGATCGGAAAAGGACGCCGTCTTCATTGAGAAAGGTTTCACCAGCATGCTCCATGCCGCCGAAAGGAAAGCCTGGAATCAGGACCAGGTCGTACTTCGGAAACGGGAATGGCTGGGCGAAGTACGCGGAGAAATAGTCAATGCCGCGGGCGGCCATCTGCTGTACCTGCGGCGCTTCCTGCCGGGCGCGCGCCAGCTGGGACTTGCGCACGTAGACGGTCGGCTCAGCCGCATGCGCGGAGCGAACCGCAGCGAATGGACCTGCCGCGAAGGCGAAGAGATAAGTGCTGATGGGGTGGGTTTCGGCGAACTGTGTATGCGTTGCGATGGAATTGGCGGGAGAGGTATTGGCGATGACCGTCCAGCCGTCAGGATGTTCGACGTCGAGGGTGAATCGAGCCTTCAAATCGGGCTGATCGAAGCAAGGGAAGGCCATGCTGGCGTCCATGGGAACGAACAGCGTGTAGAAGTATTCGCTTCCGTCGTCCTTGTCTTCGTAGCGTGTGATGGCTTTGCCGGCAGGAGCGGCATTGCTGGTGAAGGCAACTTCAAGCCTGTTCTTGCCGGCAATGACAGGAAGGTTCAGATGGCCGTTGACAATGTCGGTGGAAATGACAGAGCCGTTAAGGGTTGCCGATTGGAGAACGCCATCGCGGTAGTCGATCGGCAAGTCGCCGGAGGATTTGCTTTCAAACGTGACGGTCTCCGTGCCCGGTATGGCAGACGCATGTTCCTTGAGTGCAAAGGAGAGGCGATAGCGAATGTTTGCGATGCGTGCGGCGCGGTCAACCGCAAGCGCATGCGAGACGCCGGATTCCTGTGGGGTTGCCATGGCGGTATGCGAGAGGACGAGCAGGAAGATGGAAGCAGACAGGTTTCGGATTCCGCGGATGGTTAACATCGGTTTATAGCCATGCTAGCGGATTTCTTTGAGGCAGGTTCAATGAAGTGGGCGCGGTTATGTAACCGGCGAGCACAGAACAGACGTCCCCAGCGGCGCGCGGCAAAATGGGACCAGTGTTCGGTAGAGCTTATTGTGCCTTGCGGAAGCAGATACTTTCGCCGTTCAGCCGGTACTCGGCTGAGCACGAATCGCCGCCGCAGATCATGGTCTCGCCGGCGCAAAGCTGGCGGCGCGTGATCAGCCCCATGGTGCCGCAACGGGGGCAGGACATGACGGCGACAAACGGGTTTTCTGCATGACCCATCTTCGCCTGGTTTTCCAGAACAAAAACCGTTCCGGGGTCCATTCTCTCGGGAATCCATTCTTCCAGAAACTGCAAGTCGGCTGACATCGTGCCCCTCCAGTGGGTTGATGTAACCCGAGCCGCGTCCGACTGGTCCCGGCCGGCCCTGTTGAAGAACAACAGCAGGCTGCGAATGGCTTGACGGAGGCTGAAGCGCCCCCGGTTCAAATTAGTGTCTGTTGCAAAGGCCGCTTCCGTCAACTGCAATCGAAGGCAGAGGGTAACAAAAGGGATTCCCGATGATGGCGCCATCAATCGGTTCAGCGCGATGCGCCCATTCCCGGTCTGGCCTGGGAGCCGGCAGCTTCATCGATCGCCCGATAGGTCTCCTCGTTGCGCAGGATGGCCTCGACATATTCGCGAGTCTGGGTGATGGGGATAGACTCGATAAACTCGTCGAGACCGCTGTAAGGGCCGGCAGACTCCCAGTCCGCCACACGCTCGTCGCCCGCGTTGTAGGCCGCCAGCGCGTACTCCTGCACGCCGCCAAACCGCTCCAGCATCTGGCGCAGGTATCGGCATCCCAGACGGATGTTCGTCTCCGGGTCAAGCAGCTGGAATGTCTGGAAGTGCCTGATTCCTTCTTCGCGCGCCATGGCCTTGCCGGTGGAAGGCAGCAGTTGCATCAACCCATATGCGTTGGCATAGGAAATGACCGAAGGATTGAACTCGCTCTCTTGCCTTATCAGCGAAGCCACCAGGTAAGGATCGAGATTGTTCTTTGCTGACTCAGCATTGATGGTGTCCCACCACGCCTCGGGAAACAGAATTCGCCAGTAGACCAGCGGAATGGAGCGGATGGAGGCCGATGCGGTCGAGGGCAGAGCCTTCTTCAGCGCGCGCATAGCGCGATAGGTCTCACCATAGGAGGCGTAGATCTGTGCTTCGGCCAGCGCACTCCAGGATGGTGAGTTCGGATCGGCGGCAATCTCCAGCGGAATGAATTCGTTCAATCCTGCATTGGCCAGTAAGCGCGCCTTGGCCAGGTGCGGACTGTCGGAGGGAAAACTCTCCTGCAGCACCGGCACGGGCGGTGCCTGGATACGATCCAGCTGCGGTTCGGATACCTGCTGTGTGCTGCCCAGTGCGGCCAGGCGCTTGCGCGCCATCTGCGCATAAAAGTAGTGCTGATAGGCGCGCTCCAAGGTGCGGTAGCTGGCGACCGCATTGGCCGGCTTGTGGTCCAGAGTCTCATACAGCCGGCCACGCCAGTAGATGGCGCTCACCGTCTCCTTGTCGTTCGGGTAAAGCTTGATCTGTTCGTCGAACAGACGCGCCGCATCCGCGTAGAGTCCCTGCCGGTAGCTGAGCCAGCCCGCTCGCCAGTGCGCCGTCGCGGCATCGCTGCTGTCTGGGAAATGCATTGCCAGATAGCTGTAGTACTCCACTGCCGCCGGGTACTCGCGGCGCAGAAGGTACATGTTGCCAGCAGAAAACAAGGCTTCAGTAAGCCATGGACTGCGCGGAAACCTGGACTCCAATTCGGTTACTATCTGTCGCACCCCATCAAGATCGGTGCGATCTCGAGCCAGTTCCATCAGCAGATAAAGCCGCCGGGCGCCGTTTTCGTCGTTGCTGTCGACCAGCGCTTCCACCTGGGCCGTTGTTGCGCGTTTGAGTTTCAAGTCGCAGGCCGCCTCTGCTACGGCAAACCCATTCCGAGCTTGTGTATCCAGTCCCGACAAGCGCGCCAGCGTACGGTACTGCTCCGCTGCTTCACCGTAGTGTCCCGCATGGTAGTAAGCGTCGCCCAGGCTGCGCAGTTCCGTCACCGTCAGAGTTGACTCGGCACCCATCGCGGTCAGTCTGGCACGTGCCGTCAACGCCTCGGAACTTAAAGGGTGCCCCAGCAGTAGCCGCTTGAAGAACTGCTCAGCCTGCTGCGTCTGGCCCAAAGCCGCCGCCACTTCTCCCTGCGCCAATTCATAGCCGGGACGGCCTGCGGAGCCCGTGTTTGCCTCCAGCACGCGCTGTGCCTCAGCGGGATTGTTAAGGGTCAGTTGGACGCTTGCTTCAAGCTCTGGCACCTGGGCGATGAAGATGCTGTCCGGGTACCTGAAGGAAAAGCCGTGCAAGAGTGCTTCAGCTGCGCTTTCATTTCCCGCCTCGTGATCTGCTTCGGCGTCCAGAAAGTCCACGTAGTCAGCCAGTTCCTGCCCTGCCTGCCGGGCCAGGCGCAGATTCTCGCTCGCTTCGGCAAAGCGCCTATCCTCCAGATAAGCGTGGCCAAGCGCCAGGTACGCCGCTGCAGCCGCCTCGCCCGCGTGCGCATGCGCATATTTGGTTACGCCCGCATAGGCGGCCGGAGTGCGCAGCGTAGCCAGTTGTTGAGCCATGGGGCGCAACTCAGTGGAAGCAACAAACGCCTTACGGATGCGCGCCGTCCGCGCTGCTCTCGCCGATTTGCCTGCATGTGCCCGGTTCTTGCGCGCATGCTTCTTGCTCATTTTTGTCGTTGCCGTTGCAGTGTCACCGGCCTGCGCGGCGCTGCCGCCAGCGGTCTGTCCCGCCACGGGAGACGCAGCCATCAAAACGGCCAGCGCGGCAGAGAGCCAGCGGACGGAGCCCGATGCGTGCGTTGGGGAAGTTGCAACCTTCATACTTCCACTCTAAGCTGATTTCCCCTGCGATGAACAGTCGGGAACCTGCACCGTTACCGCAAAGTCGACCACAGCGGGAAGACCCCGCCACCATTTCGACGCGCCGTCTTCAGTAAGAAGCCGTGCATTCTTTCTAGGTCTGGCCGCGCTCTGGCCGCAGTAGCGTATCGATGCTCAAGGGGGTGGCACGAGCCGGGCCCTAACGATCCTCTGTTTCCGACATGGCCGCACAACCTATTCAACGCAATTCTTGATGAAGAAGAGCTTCGCACCGACCGCGACGGTAGGCCGCGAACGGCCTCTGGCCTGCGCCACACATACATTTGCCTGTGCTTCCTCGAAGGTGCCGACATCTGCCAAACCACCAAGAACTGTCGAACCAGCGTGGAGATGATGGAGAAATACAACGCAGTCAATTTGAAGACACTGCTCAATGCCTCCGCAATCAACATCATGAGGCCACGTCCGAGGGAAAAGACGACTTCAAGGAAAGACCCCAGTCGAGTGAGGGTTACCCGTTTAGCTGAAGAGGCGTAGGGCATCGCTGCTTGCTTTATGATGGGGCTGTGGCCAATTTCCAGCGGGCGTGGCGAAATGGCAGACGCAGCGGACTTAAGCAAGCTTGAGTGCCCATCGGGAAACCGATGGCGTAGAACTGCTCAAAGTCGGGGAAACCTGAAATGGCAATCCCGAGCCAAGCCCGGAAGCACTTCCGGGAAGGTGTAGAGACTAGACGGGCAGCACCTAAACCTCGAGTGGGGAACGGTGAAGGTATAGTCCAGACCACGAACCTGCCAGTGGCGGGGCGGCGAAAGCCGAGGTGGTAAGAAAATCCGCAGGCCGCAAGGCCGTGAGGGTTCAATTCCCTCCGCCCGCACCAGACCCGCTTTCTAAGCGGGCCAGAATGGAATCATCCTGACATGTTTTTCCAGTGCCGGACTAGGATTGCTTCGGCCCTCACCCAGGAAGGCGCCATAGGGCTCTTCTGCATACGAGCGCATGCAGCGCTCCTCGCTCTTTGGGCACACCCTGATTCTTCCCAATCGTACCTTAAACAGCTAGATACTAGCGCATGAGAACAAGATAGGCGCCCATGCCAATGCCAGCGCCAGCCAACGCCAGCCCCAGAGTGGCGCCATCCCCCAAAATCAACCCCAGGCCCCAGCCAACAGCTTTTCACCGCCATATCAGTTGGGGGTGCCGGAGGACGGAGTTGAGCACGACAAGCATGCCTACGTTGTAGGAGAGCCGCTCGAGAGTGTCTGCGCCACTTTTGGAAGGCTGAGAATCGGGACAGCGAAAGCCTAACAACGGCGTTCAAAAGCGGCGAGCCTGCTCCCGTACTCTATTTCAGGTTCTCCATATCAGATGCTGTCGTGCATATTCTCGGAGAGACAGGCCAGTGCGTCTCTCCTGCAATCGCTTCGGATTCCCAAGTCTGGACGCCATCTCGGATCAGGAGCCGGGGCAGTCTCCAAGAAATAGTCTGGCGCATTTTGTAACGGATTGTCCGTTCCGTGACTTTATTCCTATGAAAGCAGCACCCAAGGACATCCGAACCAATGAGTTCACGACTATATCGATCTCTGGGCCTTTTTCTCCTGTTCCTGATGGCGAGATTGGCCGCCGGTGCGCAGGATCCTCTGACGCTTCGGCAAGCCATCAATGAGGCCCTGGGGCAAAGCCCCGAGGCAGCGATTGCGCGCGCCGGCACTTTGGACGCGAATTCGGCGGCCGGCTTGGCCCGTACCCAGCTTCTGCCGCAACTTGGCTTTACCGAAGACATCTCGCGCGGCAACGACCCGGTGTATGCGTTTGGCACGCGACTACGGCAGAGGCAGTTCACCCAGGCCGATTTTGCGCTGAACGCTCTAAACTTCCCGCAGCCGATTGGGAACTTCGCAACGCGCTTCTCCGGGCAATGGTTAGCGTTCGACTCGTTCAAGACGCAAAAGGAGATCCACCGCGCCGATCTATTCAAAAAGAGCGCCACTTTCTCTGCCACGGCAGTGGACCAGCAGATTGTGTTCCATGTTGTCGGGGCGTACCAGCAAGTGCTCTATGCGCAACGTGAGATTGATGTCGCACAGCATGAGCAGGAGACGGCGGCGGCGCTGCTGAGCTCAGTGGCTGACCACGTGAAGGCCGGCCTTGCTGTCGAGTCTGACAGGATGTCGGCCCAGGTAAATGTGGCCGCGCGCAAAGAGGAACTGATTGCGGCGCAGGGGGACCTTGAACTGGCATGGGCGGAATTGCGCGAAGCCATGGGCAACCCTGACCTTAAGACACAAGAGCTGAAGCCGATCGAGCCCCATACATTTCCGCAGGGCGTTCTCGAGGATGAGATGGCAAAAGCCGCAAAGACGCGTCCTGACCTAATGGCTCTTGGGCAGGCACAATCGGCGCAGGCATCAGCGCTGGGAGCAGCAAAGTCCGACTTCGGCCCACGCGTCAGTGCGTATGGGAATTGGGAAGAGGACCAGTCCTCGATTGGCGGCTCGGGCGGCAACAACTGGGTAGCCGGCGTCCAGATCAGCGTGGACATTCTGCCTATTGGCAAGCGTGCGCAACTGGCGCGGGAGACCGCGGCAAAGCAGAAGATCGATGCGCAGGTAGCTGCAACGCAACAGCATTTGCGACTCGAAGTGAGCCAGGCGCACATTCACCGCCAGACTGCGGCGCTGCAACTGGAGACGGCGCGGGCCGCAATGGACCAATCTGCGGAGAGCCTGCGCATTCTGAAGAATCGTTACGACGCCGGCCTTGCCACCATCACCGATCTACTGCGGGCCGAAGACGCCGAACGGGAGAGCCAATCCAATTACTGGCATGCCATCTACGGAAATGCCATGGCCTATAGCGAACTTTTATACGCGACCGGGACACTCAGTCCCGATGCTGCGGAGGAACTGCAATGAAGAACGTCTTATGGGCAAGTGTGCTTGCCGCTTCCGCGGTGATGATTGCCGGCTGCCATGGCGGTGAAACCGCCGCGACACCGGGAGCCGTACAAACCACGCAGGCGCGGGTTGTTGAAAGCCAGCAACAACAAGTGCCTGTGAACCTGCAATCCACGGGGACAGTGCACTCCCGGGAAACCGCGGTGGTTTCGGCGCAGGTGTTGGGCCGCATACAAGCGGTGCTGGTGCATGAGGGAGATAACGTGCGGGCAGGGCAGACCCTGGTGGTGCTCGACGACGCGGCGCTACGCTCGCAAGTAGAGCAGGCGCAGGCGGGCGTGAAGGCTGCTCAGAACGCGCAAGACGCTGCGCAAACAAATGCCGCCCTGGCGGCGAGTACGCTGGACCGTTACAAGCAGCTTCAGTCCGAAAAAAGTGTAAGCCCACAGGAGATGGATGAAGTCTCGCGCAGGGCCGAAGCAGCAGCGGCGAACCTGGAGGCCGTGCGTGCACAGACCGACGCGGCTCGAGCGCAGGAGAACGGCGCGCGAACCATGCTTGGGTACACGCACCTGGTTGCCCCATTCGCTGGTGTGGTGACGGCACGGATGGTTGACCCGGGGACTATGGCAGCACCGGGCGTGCCTTTGCTTCAGGTTGATCAAGCCGCAGCACTGCAACTGCAAGCAACGGTGGATGAGTCGGCAATTGGCGCGATCCACAAGGGAATGAAGGTGCCGGTGGCAATCTGTGGCGGATCATCGGCAAGTGGGGTTGGAACGAATCTGGCGGGGACTGTGGCCGAGATCCTCCCTGCGGCCGATCCATCGAGTCACAGCTTTCTCGTCAAGATCGACTTGCCTCCCTCGAGTCAGACACATGCGGGAATGTATGGAACGGCCGAGTTTGCCAATGGCACACGACAGGCGATTCTCATTCCACGCTCTGCTGTGGTGGCGCGCGGCTCGCTCAACTGTGTGTATGTTCTCGACGGCCAGGGGATTGCGCAGCTTCGATCCATTACTCTGGGCGGGGCACAAGGCAGCCTCGTCGAAGTACTGTCGGGCGTTTCTGCCGGCGAAAAGCTCGTTGATGTACCCTCCGACCGTGACCTAGCCGGGAAGCGCATCGAGGCCCAGCCATGAAGCAAGACCTTGGAATCGCCGGGCGACTGGCACACACATTCATCAACTCCAAGCTGACGGTTCTCTTCATTGCCGCGTCAATGGCAATCGGAATCTTTGCGGTTGCCATCATTCCCCGCGAAGAGGAGCCGCAGATTCTTGTTCCGATGCTGGACATCGTCACGGCCATGCCGGGCGCATCGCCGGCCGAGGTGGAAGAGCGCGTTACGCTACCGATCGAGAACCTGGTGCATCAGATTTCGGGCGTTGAATATGTCTATTCAACCTCCGCGCCGGGGCAGAGTCTGGTGATCGTGCGCTTTCTTGTTGGCACGCCGCAGGAAGATGCACTGATCAAGGTCTACAGCAAACTCTACTCGAACTTCGATCGCATGCCGCCCGGGGTTTCGCAACCGCTGATCAAAGCCCGCTCCATCGACGATGTTCCCATCCTGGCCATGACGCTGTGGGGTGAGCACTACAACGGCTATCAATTGCGCGCCATCGCGGACGAGATGCAACACAACATTACGCAGATTGGCGATGTATCGGAGACGACAATCATCGGCGGGCTTCCGCGTACCATGCGCGTCGTTCTGAGCACGGAAAAGCTGAGTGCCTACGGGCTCTCGCCGATGGCTATCGTCGGGCATCTGCAAGCCGCAAACGCGAGCGTGCAGGCGGGAAACTTCTCCGATAACAATCAGGAGGTTCGCGTCGATGCCGGCAATCTTTTCAACCGCCGCGAGGATCTGGAAGCAGTCGTGGTCGGTCTGGTTCGCGGGCATCCCGTGTATCTGCGCGACGTAGCTGACAAGATCGTGGACGGCGCTGCAGAGCCTTCGAACTATGTGGTCTACGGAACGACGAACGCGGGTGCAGGGGCGCAACAGGGAGCACGTCAGTACCCGGCCGTGACGATTACCGTGGCCAAGCGCAAGGGGACCAACGCCACCGATATCTCCAATGCCGTGCTCAAGCGCGTGCATGAGATGCAGGGCGTCACCATTCCCAACGACGTGACCGTCACAACGACACGGAATTATGGCGAGACGGCGAAGGCCAAGTCAGACGAATTGCTTGAGCATCTTTCGCTGGCGACGTTGTCTGTGACTCTACTCGTCGCGCTGTTCCTGGGATGGCGCGAGTCGGGGGTTGTACTGCTGGCCATTCCGGTCACTCTGGCGCTCACCATGTCAGTGTTTTACTTCCTGGGCTACACCATCAACCGCGTCACGCTCTTCGCCTTGATCTTCTCCATCGGGATTCTTGTCGACGATGCAATAGTCGTGGTCGAGAACATGGTGCGGCACTTCCGGCTGCCGGAGAATCACGGCCGGCCGATGAGTACAGTCGCTGTTGAAGCTGTGGCCGAGGTGGGAAATCCCACTATTTTGGCCACGTTTGCGGTGATTGCCGCGGTGCTGCCGATGGCCTTTGTCCGAGGACTCATGGGCCCGTACATGCGTCCGATACCCGTCGGGGCTTCGGCGGCCATGCTCTTCTCGCTGATGGTTGCTTTCGTGGTCTCTCCCTGGGCCGCTCTGCGCCTGCTCGGAAAACATCTTGAAGGTGCCAAGCTACTGGAACCGGAGACTGAGAACTGGCGGACCAAGCTCTATCGCCGCATCATGACACCGCTTATCCAGTCTCCGCGCAATCGCATTCCTTTTTTTATTGGAGTGGCAGTATTGCTCCTGGTCTCAGTGGCGCTGGTGCCAATGGGGCTGGTGAAAGTAAAGATGTTGCCGTTCGACAACAAGAGTGAGTTGCAGGTGATCGTCAATATGCCCGATGGCACTCCGCTGGAACAGACTGCTCGTGTTGCCCAGGCGCTTGGGGATGAACTTGCGCGGCAGCCGGACGTGCTGAACTACCAGACTTATACAGGAACGTCAGGCCCCTATAATTTCAATGGGTTGGTGCGCCACTACTACATGCGCCGCCAGCCGAACCAGGCCGATATTCAGGTGAACCTGTTGCCCGCCAAGCTACGCGATGTACAGAGCCATGCCATTGCCAAACGACTCAGGCCATTGCTGGACGCGATCGGCAACGTGTATGGCGCGCGCATCCAAGTCAGCGAAGTGCCGCCGGGGCCACCTGTAATTCAGACACTGGTCGCAGAGGTCTACGGGCCGGATCTGTCAGGCCAGACTCAGGTTGCGCAACAGATCAAGTCGATCTTCCAAAACACCCCAGGCGTGGTGGACACCGACTGGTATGTCGAAGACCCGCAGCCGAGGCTGGCGATCCGTGTCGATGAGGTGAAGGCGGCACAGCATGGCATCGCGGTTTCCGACGTAGCCCATGCTTTGGCGCTCGCCATTTCGGGAACCCAAGTGGGTCTGGTGCACGATCAAACAGCACGCGAGCCTGTGACGGCAATTGTCGAACTTGACCGCGCGGATCGCTCTTCCGAACAAGGGCTTGACAATATCCGCCTGCCCGGTGCGGATGGTGGCATGGTGTCATTGCGCGAGTTGGTCATCGTCGAACACACAACCATCCAGCCCAGCATCTACCACAAGAATCTGCACCGTGTGGTTTATGTGACGGGAGACGTGGCTGGGGCGGTGGAGAGCCCGGTCTACGCCATCCTGAAGATGAACAAGGAACTGGACCATCTCACGCTTCCGGCCGGATATACGCTTACCCGCTACAATGCGTCGATGCCGGAGTCAACAGATCACTACTCAATGAAGTGGGACGGCGAGTGGCACATCACAATTGAAGTCTTTCGTGACATGGGACTGGCGTTCGCCGCGGTGCTGGTGCTCATCTACGTGCTCGTAGTCGGCTGGTTCCGCTCCTTCATCGTGCCGTTGATCATCATGGCGCCGATTCCGCTGACCCTGGTCGGCATCATGCCGGCGCACGCGATGATGGGCGCCTTTTTCACGGCAACTTCGATGATCGGGTTTATCGCTGGCGCCGGCATCATTGTGCGCAACTCGATTATCCTGGTTGACTTTATCGAACTCCGCATACGCGAGGGAATGCCGCTGGCCGAGGCGGTCATCGATGCCGGCGCAACTCGGTTCCGTCCCATGCTGTTAACTGCGGCAGCGGTTGTGGTTGGCGCAAGCGTGATTCTTACCGACCCGATCTTTCAGGGACTTGCATTGTCGCTGATTGCGGGTGCAGTTGCATCGACGTTCCTTTCGTGGCCGACCATTCCAGTGCTCTATTACATGGTTCACTCCGGGCGCCAGGCTGGGCCTGGACATCAACCTGAATCCGAACAAGGAGATTCCCTATGACCGTCGAACGCGCAGTGCGCCTCATGGGAGGCGTAATGGTATTGATATCACTTCTGCTCGCGCATTTTGTGTCGCTCTATTGGTTGTGGCTGACAGCCTTTGTGGGACTTAACTTGCTGCAATCTGGCTTCACAAACTGGTGCCCGGCTATGAGTATTCTGCGCGCAATGGGATTGAAAGACGCCAACTGCAGTTCCAAGAACTGAGGCCATGATGCACGACAAGCGATTCCCAGCATCCCAGGCGGAGCGGCTCGATAATCCCGAGCGTCTGGTTTGGCTTCCGCCCGCGGATGTCATCGCGGCTCTGGCTGTGCATACCGGCGACACCGTCGCCGATGTGGGCGCGGGAACCGGGTACTTTGCATTACCGCTATCGTTCGCGGTTGGGGAGGCGGGAAAAGTGTACGCGGTCGACGGGCAAAGCGAAATGCTTGTCCGGCTCAAGGCAAAGCTGAATCAGAAGGAGGTCTCGAACATCGAGTTGATTCACGCGGAAGCCGAGCAAAGCGGACTGCCCTCAGAGAGTTGCGAGCTCTTCTTTCTTGCCAATCTATGGCACGAGATCGAGGATCGAGTTGCAGTGCTGCTTGAAGCCAGGCGAGTTCTCAAAGAGGGTGGACGAATTGCAATTCTTGACTGGCGCACGGACGTCGAGCCTGTCCACGGTCCTCCGTTGGCGCACCGAATTGCGCCAGGATGCGCTCTAAGGGAGATGCAGAACTCCGGGTTCAAGGTTATGGCTTCCGGGAAGATCGGCGAATATTCCTGGCTGGTTCAGGGAGTGAGATTGCAATGAAGGTGCGAAAGGGCATTTCCCGGATCGGCAATCCGCGGCAATTCCGTGGCGAGCGGATCAAGGATGAAGTCTATCGGCAGATGTTCCTTCTGGAAGAATGCCGCCCCGGCGCCGAGATGGGGCTCGCTTTGGCATTATTGCGGGCCTGGATGTCCGCTGACTCAAAACCTGCAAGCGATGAGCAACGAGACTGGCTGAAGAAGGTATCTCCAATCTGCCTTGAGATGATTGAGGCGGGATTGCAAGCGGGCGGCACTGCGCATCCCTCTGTCCACTGAACTCATTTCAGCGTGATTAGCGCAGTGAGCCGGCGAACCTTCAGGAGGATCAGCTTTCGCGCAGGGGGGCATATACTTATATTGACCTCGATGACTCCATACCATGCGACCTGAACTGATACAAGCCACAGACTTGCTGCGCCTCAACACCCCTGAGTCTGTTGAAGAGGCGATCGGGCTGCTTCAGAACACGGTCTATTCGTTCAGCATGAAGGTCTGCGGGCATCCTCAAGATGCCGAAGACACCATGCAGGAAGTGCTCTTCCGTTCCCTTGAGCATCTGGCGAAGATACAGGACCCGGAGGAGCTAGCTGTCTGGCTTTACACAGTGACCAGAAACCGCTGCTGGCGCATGCGCCGCAAGCCCGCCCACGCCCCGGCAAACATGCTCTCGCTCGACGAGTTGATGCCGAGCGATGAAGAGTTGGGGTTGTTGCTTCAAGATGCGGGGAAGAGTCCCGAAGGCAACCTGCTCCAAGCTGAGCAGCATCGTTTGCTGCACCAGGCGATCCTGCGCATCCCCGCGCCCTTGCGCATCGTTCTCGTGCTCCACGACATGGAGGAGTTGACTACCGAGCAGGTCGCGCAGATTCTCGAGTTGCAGCAGGGAACTGTGAGGATTCGGTTGCATCGGGCACGTCTGAGTGTTCGCAAGGAGATGAGATTTCTGCTCAGCGGCACAGCCCAGAGGATTGAGAACCCACAAATCCTGTCGAAAAGCTCCAGGGGCAGGCGGAACAGGAGCAGGCGACGGCCGGATGAATGCCGCGATCTGTTTGCCAACCTCTCTGAGTATCTGGATGGCAGAGTCGAGCCTGTGTCCTGCGAACAGATGAGGGGACATATCGAGGCATGTCCTTCCTGCGTGGCATTTCTGCGCGACCTGCGCGCCGCTATCGACCGCTGCCGCTCCCTGAAGATTTCCTGTGAGCCCGCTTTTGCACCTCGTTTGCGCGCCATTCTTACACGGGAGTACCTGCGCATGCTGGTTATGCCAGCAGCAAAATAAAATCCGTGATTTTGTAACGAACGGCTTCCTTTGTGTCTTTCTTCTAATGAAGAGGAGAAACACAATGGAAGTAAAGATCACGCATCTCGACCAGGTTAAGTTCGCCATTCATTCGCGGTTTCATTCCATTCTTTGTGACCAACCTGTAGAGAACGGGGGTGAAGACGGTGGAATGACTCCCCCTGAGCTTCTGCTCGCGTCTTTGGGATCCTGTGCGGCTTTTTATGCCGTGCAATATCTCAAGACCCGCAGCCTCGACGACCGCGGCGTAGAGGTCTCAGTGACCGCCGACAAACTGAAGCAGCCTGCTCGCATTGGCAACTTCCGCATTCAAGTTGTGTGCCCCGTTTCTTTGACCGAAGATCAGACGGAGGGACTCATGCGCTCCGTACACCACTGCCTGGTACATAACACTCTGCTGACGCCGCCGGAGATCAAGATCAGAATTGGCCGTGGGCGAGGCAGCGCTCCAGCGGGCATGACCTTCAGCACCGGTTGCTCAATGCTCGCGCCTCCTGGGCGTTGGCCGCAACCCCGTCCTCGATTTCGTTGCTCAAGAGGATAGGTGGAATCACCAATACTGGCGATTTACGATGCGCGTCGCGATCCGCCGTGATGCGCGCCGCTCGCCGAAGACCTTGGCGCGGGCCGGATAAAAGCCGCGCGAGTGGCCGGTGGAATCAGGCGGAAAAAGAGGAAAGAGGAACGTATGTCGAATCATGTGGAAAGTGCAACAGAGGAGCCGGCCCGGACGCTTGCAGGAATTGCACCGGCGGCAGCATCGTTACCCCGGCTGGGAATGGCCGCTCCGGCGTTTGAAGCAGTTACAACGCACGGAAAGCTTCGTCTTGAGGATTTTCGAGGCAACTGGCTTGTTCTCTTCTCGCACCCGGCGGACTTCACGCCGGTCTGCACAACGGAGTTTCTTGGCTTTGCTGCCATTGCCCCGGAACTGCGCGAGCGGGGTGTGGAACTGCTGGGCCTGAGCATTGACAGCCAAACATCCCATATTGCCTGGGTGCTGAACATCAAGGAGAAGTTTGGAATTGACATTCCGTTCCCCATCATTGCCGATTCCAACAAGGAAGTGGCCTCTCTGTATGGGATGATCATGCCGGGAGAGAGCAAGACGGAAACCAGCCGCTGCGTCTTCGTGATCGATCCGGTTGGTACGGTGCGCGCCATGATTTACTACCCGCTCACGACGGGCCGGAACACCGACGAGATCGTTCGCCTGATCGATGCTCTTCAGACGACCGACAAGCACGGGGTTGCCACGCCCGCAAACTGGAAGGCGGGCGATAAGGTAATTGTCCCGCCTCCGAGCACAATGGAGGAAGTGGAAGCGCGACTCAAGGCTGGTTTTGAGTGCACGGATTGGTACTTCTGCAAGAAAGCCGTGTGATGGGGGAGACCCAGTGGCATGCATAGGTAGTCAGGGAGAACTGACCGAATCCGCGCGCAAAATGCTGACGGCATTGGCAGAACCGGGGACAGCTGAGGATGTTGCAGCGCGCTCTGGACTGCCGCTGTTTCGCGTTCGCGGCGGTTTACGAGAGATGGTCGAAGCTGGGTTGGTGGATCTGAAAAGCGGCACCTATTCACCGACTCAGCGAGGTCTTGCATTGGTACCTGCATAATGGCAAAGTGCAATCCACTTGGGGGTGAGAGGCGAGGTTCTAATTGCGCTTGCATCCGGTCCCGAGTCGCTGGGCCTAGCCGTTGAATTCGGTAGATTTCTCCTTGCACGCGCGGGAATCGAAAGAACCCTGCGCAAGTCGAGAAAATCAGAATCTGCCGTGACCGATAAGAAACGCAAATGAGGCATGATTACTTCTGCTTGGACGCAGTCTAATTCTTCGGAAATACTTGATGTGTGTCCAAGAACATCTTTTTTGCAGGATTGATCCTCGCCGCAAGCGGCTATCTGTCACCGCCCTTCGCGCTTGCCGTCGGGCTCATCTACGGATTTACCTTCGTTCACCCCTATCATATTGATGCCAAGCGGCTGTCAAAGCTTCTGCTCCAGGTCTCCGTGGTCGGCCTTGGATTCGGCATGGATTTGCAGCAGGTTCTGCATGCAGGGCGGTCCGGGTTCATCTACACTGCCGCGAGTATCACTCTTGCTATGCTTCTTGGCTGGGGGCTTGGAAAAATCCTGAACGTGAAAAAGAGGATTTCGTTTCTTATCGCTGCCGGCACGGCGATTTGTGGCGGTAGCGCAATTGCCGCAGTTGCGCCCATTTCAGGGGCCAGCGAAGAGGAGATTGCAGTCTCTCTAGGAACAGTGTTTGTACTGAACTCAGTTGCTTTGCTCGCATTTCCAGCAATCGGGACGGCGCTGCACCTGACGCAAACGCAGTTTGGTCTTTGGGCGGCTCTTGCGATTCACGACACCAGTTCTGTCGTCGGCGCGTCAGCGAAGTTTGGAGTCATTGCCCTTGCCGTCGGAACCACCGTCAAATTGGCTCGTGCGTTATGGATCGTGCCCATGTCTATGGGGACTGCATTCCTCTATAAGAGCAAAACGCGCATTCACTGGCCCTGGTTCATCCTCTTCTTCTGTCTGGCAGCGGTTGCCAACACGTACGTTCACATCCTTCAACCTGTGTACCCGGCGCTCAAGCACCTGGGCGTCATTGGCCTGACTGTAACGCTCTTCCTTATCGGAACCGGGTTGTCGAAGAAGACACTAAACGAAGTAGGGGTTCGGCCCCTTCTGCAAGGAGTGCTGCTTTGGATTGTCGTTGCTGTGGGCTCTCTGGCACTGATCCGTACAGGCTGGATTCACTTGTAGGTCCCGAGAAACGTTCCCGCTTGCTCTCGGTTCAAGCAATGCGTACATGGCCGTTCATCTTGCCGGCTTACATGTCTTAAAGCCGAAAGGCAGGTATGCCGGGCACCAAGGTAAGCAATCGGCCGTCGGGAAGCTCGGTCTGTATCTTTCAACCCAGGAAGCGGGGCGGGCGGCCAATGGGAATCGACGGAGGTCGATCATCCGGAATATTGACAATTATCATCCACATATTGGTTGATTCCCTCTCTGGAACGTTGCTCTAGCTTCCATCACGGACTACGCGGCACGAATCGATATCGAAGCTCACATCTCCAATTGCGAGCTGCGTCTGATCGCGAAATCCTTCGACAAAGTGCACAAAGCGCCACACGTCGGCAAAGTTGCTTGCCAGGCCAATCGAGGCACGAATGGCACCGGCGCTCTTATGGCCTCGGCCTTGCATCAATCTCAGAAAGCTGAGCAGATTCACATCGGTTCCCAGCGTAAGGGCGGCCAGCATGTCTTCCTGGGTTAATCCCTCGGCCGCCTCTCCAGCACCCGGATTGCAGAAGCAACCGGTGCGCAGCGAAATGCCTTCCTGGCCTGCCAACTCCTCCAATCGGCGATAATCCAGCAGGTGTCCCTGGGGATCGTACAGGTTCAGTGTCACGGTTCCACCACGGGCTTCGGTTGTTACCGGTCCGTAGATGCGGACCATCGGGTGACCGTTTCCATGTCGCATCGCCAGCAACTTCTCGAGTATCCATCCCGTCAGGCATCGCACCCGTTCTCCGATGATGTCGATGCCGATCGCCATCAGGTAGCGCAGTCCGATTTCGACAGCAGGAATCGAGAGGTAGTTGAGCGTGCCGTCTTCCAGGGCCGCCTCGCCTTGGGCCAGCACATGAGCTTGTGCCTGAACGGATGCAAAGTTCACTGTGCCGCCCGCGAACCAAGGCCGTTTGAGCTTCTGAAAGGCAGATCTGCGGATGAGCAGGGCCCCCACTCCGGTCGGGTAACCGAACATTTTGTAAAATGAGACGGTCACAAAGTCGGGATGCAAAGCTTTCAGGTCCAGACGGTCGGTGGGCACAAATGCTGCCGCGTCGAGCAGCACGCGCCATCCTTTGCTTTGTGCGCTTGCCACCAGTTCCAGCGGATGCTTCACGCCGGAAAAATTCGACTGTGCAGGGAAGGCAAAGAGATTCTCACTGGCCGGGTTGGCCAGACTGAGCAGCGTGTCCAACCGCTCCCGATCCAGGCGCAGCGCTGGTGCCAGCAGCGGCGCATAGTCGATCTTCGCTCCTTTTGTACGAGCGAATTCGCGGATTCCGTTTACCGAATTATGGTTGTCGTAGGTAAGCAGAAGACGGCTTTCCGGCGCAAAGGGAAAGGACTCACCGACGAGTTTGAGCGCTCCGGATGCGTTGGGCGTGAAGACCAGAATGTACTCCTCTACGCTGGCGTTGAAGTAACTCAGAATCGACCGGCGGGTGCTCTCGAGGAGGAGGGTCATTGCAGCGGAAGTTGGGTTGTTGGAGTGCGGATTGCCAAAGACACCGGAGCGCAACAACTTCAGATGTTCTTCAAGCTGGGATTCGGCAAAAAGAGAACCGCCAGTGTAATCGAGGTAGACCTGGCCAAACTCGTCCAAACGGCGGTATTCAGTGGCGCGCAATCGGTCCAGTGCGGCGGTTCCTGCGTAGGAGGGATAGCGACTAGCGAAGTCAGCAAATGCGGCTTCCATCTGCGCTTCACGCTGGGTGGTGCTGGGGGGCATACCGATTATCTTATCTGGAATATCCATTTGGGGTGTCTTTTTTGACCAAGCCATGATCCCTGAATCCAAGGCCTCCCCATCGAAGGCGTCGAACCTATGTAATCCTGTCGGGAAAGCTGAACAACTCAGAGCCGAAAAGGTGGCCTGCCCGACCTCTTTACCAGCGAGATTGCTAGTGTAGCGCGGGGTCGTTTCCAAGTGTTGGGGTGCATTTTTGGCGTCAGCAGCCGCAAAAATGCTCTTCCTGCTGGGCTCGCCGTCACCTCTGCCATCCAATCTCCGATTCCCGTCTCAAGCGTCTGTTAGCCGCATCTTATTGCTGCATGGCGGCTATACTTATTCTTGAGGTGTAGTCGCGCAGAACAGCGCCGCGCCAGTAGGGGTTTTCAGTCTTGTCTTTTTCCCGTCGTGGATTTTTGAAGTCGCTATCGAGGACCGCATTGGTTTTGCCGTTGGCAGAGGTGCTGAGGCTGGCTCGGCCGGCCTTGGGGCTTGTTGGCCATCAGGCGGCCACGCCGCAAAAGCCCACGGGGAGCGCCCGCCAAGCCTACGAGGCGCAGGCTCGTCCGGCGCCCAAGGGGGCTGCTTCGCCCGTGACCGGCACTCCTCTGGGCGTCCAGTTTGTTGACGTGGCCAAGGAAGCCGGCCTTAATGTGGAGATGATCTTTGGCGGCGAGCACCGCAACAAGTATCTACTCGAAACCACGGGCTGCGGCGCAGCCTTCTTCGACTACGATCAGGATGATTGGATAGACATTTTTCTGGTGAACGGCTGGCGTTTAGAGGGTTTTCCGAAAGGCCAGGAGCCGGTCAGCCGCCTGTTTAAGAACAACCGCGACGGCACGTTCACCGACGTGACCCTGAAATCCGGTCTTGCGCGCTCAGGCTGGGGCCAGGCCTGCTGCGTGGGCGACTACAACAACGATGGCTGGAATGACCTCTTCGTTAGCTATTACGGGCAGAATGCGCTCTTCCGCAACAACGGCAACGGCACCTTTACCGAGGTGACCAAAGAAGCGGGCCTGCTTCAGGACAGGCTCCGCTGGAACTCGGGTTGCTCGTTTCTGGACTACGACAAGGATGGGAACCTCGATCTCTATGTAGGCAATTACATCGACTTCGACGTGAAGACCGCGCCTCTGCCCGAAGATGCTAACTGCACCTACAAGGGAATTCAGGTTGCCTGTGGGCCTCCCGGCCTTGAGGGCGACAAGAACCTGCTCTACCACAACAACGGCAACGGCACGTTTACCGATGTGAGCGAAAAGTCAGGCATGTGGGGCATCCTGGGAGCCTACGCGCTGAGTTGCGGTGTAGCGGACTTCGACGGCTCTGGCTGGCCTAACATCTACGTGGCCAACGACTCGACATCTGCGACGTACTACGTAAACCAGAAAGACGGCACCTTCAAGGACCAGGCCATTGAAGCCGGCGTCGCCTATTCGCCGGATGGCAAGCCGCAGGCTGGCATGGGCGTTTCCGTCGGCGACTACAACCGCGATGGATTCCTTGACATCGTGAAGACCAACTTTGCCGGAGACACCGACTCGCTGTTCCTGAATCTAGGCGATGGCTCCTTCGACGACCGCACTTACCAGGCTGGTCTGGGTATAAACACGCGCCTGCTGGGCTGGGGCGTAAGCTTCATCGACATTGACAATGACGGCTGGCTCGACATCATGGTGGCTAACGGACACGTCTATCCAGAAGTGGATGGCACCCAGGTGGACGCCGCATACGCTGAGCGCAAGTATCTCTACCGAAACTTGCGCAACGGGCAGTTTGAAGACGTAAGCATGATCGGTGGCAGCGGCATTACGACTGCTGTGAAGGCGCGTGGGTTTGCCGTGGGCGATTTCGACAACGACGGCGATTTGGACGCGGTCGTCAACTGCGTTAACGCCGTTCCGCAACTGCTCCGTTGCGATTCGACGCTGAACCGAAGCTGGATCAAAATCCGTACAGTGGGGACCAAGAGCAACCGCACCGGTATCGGTGCGCGGCTAAAGGTGGTAGCTGACACTGGCACTCCGGTGCTGAGCGCCAAGCCCGGCACACCGCTGACCCTGATCGAGGAGGTGCGCTCTTGCAACGGCTACTTCTCCGCCAGCGACCTGCGCATCCATTTCGGCCTGGGTGAGGCTAAGAAGGTAGACCTGGTGGAGATTCGCTGGCCCTCAGGCATCGTGGATACATTGAGAGACCTGGATGTCAACCGTCTCTATGTGATCCAGGAGGGCGGCAAGATTCTCAAGACTGACAACTTTGCGCGGTTGAAGAAGAATGCCTGAGCGCCACCGACCCGTAAGATTGGGTGGACCGCCTCTCGTGAAAGCCGCGACCGCGCGGATCTTCGATTCCGAAAGGCTGCAAGACGCAAAAAGACCCCAACTCATCCACGTTCGGTTTATGGTCCCTCAAACAGTCAATATGCAACTGTCTGGTATTGGGTTCGTCCTGGCGAATGTTGAACCCAGGCCGGCTCTGACCACGCGGGGAAATCCTTGATTTAGTAGCTTTTCCTATGATTGATTAAAAAAGCTTAAGCAACCATGTTGTGCTTTCGTGCAATCAAAGGATGTGAGGTCTCCCGCGGCACAGAATCCCCCGCGATCTGCGGTCGTTCTTTTGCAGAGACTTCGATATAGGTTCGGTGACCTTGCATTCTTGGAGCAAAAATCGGCCATTTACTCGCATGGGCGCGCTCGCGATCATCGGATTGGCCTTCTGTGTTTTCATGTGGGGCCTGCAATATAAGCTTTCCCTTTATGATCCGCCCCAGGCGCCTTCACATCACATTCCGAAGGCCAAATTGCTTTCCAAGAACGAACAATCCAGTGCCATTGAAAGCCCGGGATTTGCTTGGACTAGAACATCGACAGAGACTAAACCTACTCTTTCTACGTTCGTCCTCTTCGTTCTATTGCTGACCGCCAGCATCTTCAACCTGCCATTGTCAGCTCATTGGAAGCAGTGTGCAAACCTGTCCTGGCTTTTCCGTCGCCATCACCTGAGAACATACTTCGTTCGTCCCCCTCCTGTTCTAGCTTAGCGATACCCTGACAGCTGAATCTGAAGCATTTGATCATGTTTCATGTTCGAATGCACTCATCTATGTTCTCTGTTTTTGAATTCGTCCTGTCTGTTTGGGCCCAACAATCAAAATTCATTTAGAGGTGCATTCGAGATATGCGAAAGCGATCCTCCCTGATCCTCGCCGCTGGAATGATATTTCCTTTCTTGTCCGCGGTCGTTGCTTGCGATTTCAAGAGCCGCCATCCCGACGCGAACGGCGCAGAGATTCCATCAGCGAAAGTGGCTGCGGCCATGCGCGGAAACATTGCACACACATTGAGCCTTGCTGGGCAATTCCAGCCTTACCAAGTGGTGGATGTTCATCCTAAGGTGACTGGCTTCATGGTCAAGATCAACGTGGATATAGGAGATCGGGTGCGCAAAGGCCAGACTCTGGCGGTGTTGGAAGTGCCGGAACTGAATGCCCAGTTGAAGGGCACTGTATTCGAGGTGGAGCGTGCGAAGGACGACCTGCTTCGCGCGCAGGATGAGATCAAGCGCGCAGAGGCCATCCATTCGGCGCTGCACGCGGACTATGAGAGATTGCTTGAGACATCGAAGGCACAACCAGGATTGATTGCGCAACAGGAACTGGACGATGCAGAGAGCAAGGATCTGTCTTCGGAGTCGCAGGTGGATGCGGCCAAAGCCGCCGCGGCCGGTGCGGAGCAGCATGCAGAGGTGGCTCACACAGACAACGACCGGGTGCAGGCACTCCAAAACTACACCAACGTGGTGTCGCCGTTGGATGGAGTCATCGTCTGGCGCTATGCAGACACCGGTGCACTGATCCAGAGCGGCACCAATTCCAACGAACAGGACATTCCGATCGTGCGGCTCTCGCAAAGCGGTCTGTTGCGCCTGCGCATGCCGATCCCGGAAAACGATGTGCAGTTTGTTCATATCGGCGACCCGATGCAGGTTCGCGTCGATGCCATTGGCCGTTCTTTCACCGGGAAGATTGTGCGATTCACACGCGACGTGAACTTTGAAACGCGGACGATGGAGACCGAAATCGATGTGGAGAACCAGGACCTTTCCATCTCGCCAGGCATGTACGCGAATACTGAAATGCAACTCGCGCATGCGTCGAACGTAACCACAATTCCTGTCGAGGCGCTGGTGCTGAAGGGAGATCGGGAGGCGGTTTACGTGCTGGATGCGAGTAATCGCGTTCACATCCGGATTGTGGAGGTTGGCCTTCAGGGATCGAAGCTGGCGGAAATCAAGAGTGGCCTTGAACCTGGCGACCGGGTAGTTCTGGGAGGCCAGGAAAACTACACCGAAGGCGAACAGGTATCCCCGATTCTGACACAGACGCCATCATCCGAAGTTTTGCGCGAGTCGGGAGGCGTGATCGACATGAAGGCGGAAGCAGAGGAGAACAGCGGAGGTGCGAAGTAATGCCGAAGTTTGCTCTCAAGTATCCGTTCTTCATCATCATGCTGTGCCTGATGGTCTCGCTTGTAGGGGTCGTCAACACCGTTCGCATGCCCGTTGATCTGTTTCCAAAGATCGACATGCCTGTGGTGGTGGTGGCGACGTTCTACAACGGCATGCCGCCGCAGCAGATCGAAGCCGACATTACGAATACCTTCGAGCGCTTCTTTACCCTGGGCGCCAATATCGACCACAGCGAATCGCGTTCACTGACCGGCGTAAGCCTGATCAAGATCTACTTCAAGCCGGGCACCGATCCCAATGCGGCGCTGAGCAACATTGCCAACCTGGCCATGGCCGACCTGCGCCGCCTGCCGCCGGGTACGTTGCCTCCGGTGGTGCTGGGCATGGATGCCTCGACGCAGCCAGTATGCCTGGTGACATTGAAAGGGCAGGGACTGAACGAGACGAACCTGAAGGACATGGCGCAGTTCCAGGTGCGCAATCAGATTTCGAATGTCCAGGGCGCCTCGGTTCCGCAGCCCTATGGAGGAACCTACCGGCAGATTCAGGTCTACGTGGACCCGATAAAGATGGAGGCGCGCAACCTCAGCCTGAACGACGTGGTGGAGTCGGTCAACAGCTCGAATTTGATCCTGCCCGCCGGCGACGTGCGCATCGGCTCAAAGGACTTCAACATCTACGCGAACAGCCAGTTTCCCGACGCGAATTCGATGAACGAGATGCCGCTCAAATCGGTGGGCAACGCATCGGTGCTGGTGGCCGACATCGGCAAGGCGGAGGACTCGGGCGCGCTCCAGTACAACATCGTGCGCATCGACGGTCAGCGCTCTGTCTATATACCGGTCTTCAAGCAGGGCGGCGACAGCAACACCATCACCATCGTCGATGGCATGAAGACCGCCATCAAGCATCTGGTTGATATTCCGGCTTCCCTCAAGACGGCAGTGGTCTTCGATCAGTCGATCTTTGTAAAACTCGCCATCAAGAATCTCGTCAAGGAAGCGAGCATCGGCCTGGTTCTTACCGGCATCATGATTCTGGTCTTCCTTGGCAGCCCGCGAGCAACGTTTGCGGTCCTGCTTTCGATTCCGCTTTCAGCGCTTGTATGCCTGCTCCTGACAAGCGCCATGGGCGGCTCGATCAACACCATGATTCTGGGCGGATTGGCGCTGGCATTCTCGCGGCTGATCGACGACTCCGTCGTGGTGCTGGAGAACATTTTCCGCTACATGGAGATGGGATATCCACCGCGCGAGGCGGCGGAAAAGGGAGGCATGGAGGTATCGCTAGCGGTTCTTGCGGCAACTTCGACAACGTCCATCGTGTTCTTCCCTGTCAGCTTTCTTTCTGGCATAAGCAAGTACATTTTCACGCCGCTGGCCCTGGGTGTAGTGCTGTCGATCTTCGCTTCGTACTTCTTCGCAATGACCGTGGTGCCTCTCTACTGCGCTAACTTCATTCGATTGCGAGATGAGGAGACAGAAGGGACCAACGAAAAACCAGGAATCTTTGTTCGGTTCGAGCACAAATTCAACGAGAAGTTTCAACGCTTGCTTTCCTGGTATGAAGGCCTTGCCAAGCGAGCAATGCAGCGCCCAGGCTTCACGGCGGCAGCAATTTTGGGCGGCGTCGTGCTCACAATGCTTGTGCTTTTCCCGTTCCTTGGGCGAGCCTATTTTCCGCGCACCGATCCTGGCCAATTTGTCATCGATGTGCGGATGCCGAGCGGCACGCGGCTCGAGGTCAGCAACGATGACATCGCCAAGGTTGAGACGCTCATTCGGAGCGTCGTCAAACCGACCGATCTGGATATGGTCGTATCGAACATTGGCGTTTACCCTGACCTCTCCGCCATCTACACGACCAACGCTTCGATGAATACAGCCTTCGTGCAGGTCAGCCTGAAAGAAGACCATCGTGTGTCCAGTTACGAATACATGCAGCGCGTGCAGGAAACACTCTCGCGCGAGATGCCCGAGCTAACCACCTATTTTCAGGCCGGCGGCCTAGTGGATGGCGTTGTCAATCAGGGATTGCCGGCGCCGATTGACATTCAGGTCAGCTCGATGGACATGGATGGAGCCTATGCGCTTGCCAGGGACCTGTCCCAGAAGATCAGAACGATGCCGAATGTAAGCGGCGTTTACATTCCGCAGGATATTGACTACCCCGGCCTTGCGTTGAACATCGATCGCGAGAAGGCCAGCCTGATCGGCCTCTCCGCCAAGGATGTGGTGCAGAACGTAATTACCGCCATGACCTCGGATGGCATGATAGCGCCGAGTTATTGGATCGATCCGAATAGCGGCAACAACTACATGGTGACCGTTCAGTATGCGAACAGCCTGATCAATCACATGTCGATGGAGGATTTCCAGAGCATCCCCTTGCGCGGCATTCGCCCCGCAGGTTACGGCCCGATGGAAGAGGCACATGAGGCGGGCGACCAATCGCGCGAGTACTGGAGAGGCGATCACACCGCTGGCTATACGCCGTTGAGCTCAGTTGCGGATATCAAACTGATCAACACTCCGACGGAGGTCGATCATTATCAGATTCGACGCGTAATCGACATCTATGTTTCGACTAGGACGGAAGCGCTGCAAGGTGTAGGCGCGAACATCAGGAAACTCCTCACAAATACGAAAACCGACAAGAATACAGTTTTGAACCTGCGCGGCGCCATTGTCAGTATGAATCTCTCGTTTAAGGAATTTGGCGTCGGGCTCATCATTTCAGTGTTGATGGTCTACCTCATCCTGATGGCCCAGTTCAAGTCATTCGTCGACCCATTCATTATCCTCATGGCCATTCCACCTGGGTTGGCCGGCGTTGTGATGATCCTTCTGGTAACTGGAAGCTCCCTCAACATCATGTCCTTGCTGGGCGTAATCATGATGACCGGCATCGTAGTGTCGAACAGCATTCTGATCGTCGAATTCGCGGGCACTCTTCACAAACAAGGACAGCCACTCCTGGAAGCAGTCGTGCAGTCATGCAAGATCCGGCTGCGCCCAATCCTGATGACCTCACTGGCAACCCTTCTCGGCATGATTCCGATGGCGCTCGGCATGGAGCCTGGGAGCGAACAATATGCACCGCTGACCCGGGCGGTAATCGGCGGCCTGGGCGTTTCGGTGGTCGTAACTGTGTTTCTAGTGCCGGCTGTCTACCTGATCGTTCACGGCATGAGCGAGAAGAAGTCTGCGGTTGAGGGGGAGGCATAGGGAATGGCGAGTCACATCAGAGATCATCATCGCGTTGAACGTGCATTTCCACTCCGGCTGAATGGTGAAGTGCAAACGAAATACGGGGGCGAGAAGTAATGCCGAAGTTTGCGCTCAATAATCCGTTCTTCATCATCATGTTGTGTCTGATGGTAACCCTTGTAGGGGTGGTCAACATTGTCCGCATGCCAGTCGACCTGTTTCCCAAGATTGACATGCCTGTGGTTGTTGTGGCCACGTTCTACAACGGCATGCCACCCCAGCAGATCGAAGCGGATATTACGAATACATTTGAGCGCTTCTTCACGTTAGGCGCAAATATCGACCATAGCGAATCGCGATCGTTAACGGGTGTGAGCCTGATCAAGATCTACTTCAAGCCGGGCACAGATCCCAATACAGCACTGAGCAACATCGCAAATCTTGCCATGGCGGATCTGCGTCGATTACCGCCTGGCACATTGCCACCGGTAGTGCTGGGCATGGACGCTTCGACCCAGCCAGTTTGCCTTGTGACCCTGAAGGGGCAGGGGTTGAACGAAACGAACCTGAAGGACATAGCGCAATTCGAGGTACGCAACCAAATATCGAATGTCCAAGGTGCCTCGGTCCCGCAGCCGTACGGAGGAACCTACCGGCAGATCCAAATCTATGTAGACCCGCTCAAGATGGAGGCGCGCAATCTCAGCCTGAACGACGTAGTGAAGGCTGTAAACAGTTCGAACCTGATTCTGCCGGCGGGCGACGTGCGGATCGGCTCGAAGGACTTCAACATTTACGCCAATAGCCAGTTCCCCGACGCGAAGTCGATGAACTCTATCCCACTCAAGTCGGTCGGCAACTCCTCGGTGCTAGTTGCCGACATCGGGAACGCCGAAGATTCGGGGGCGCTTCAATACAACATCGTGCGGATCGACGGGCAGCGCTCTGTTTATGTGCCGGTCTTCAAGCAGGGAGGCAACAGCAACACCATCACTATAGTCGACGGAATGAAGGCATCCATCAAGCATCTGGTCGATATTCCGGAGTCGCTGAAGACGGCGGTGGTCTTCGACCAATCCGTATTCGTCAAGCTGGCCATCAGCAATGTCACCAGAGAAGCTTCCATCGGACTGGTGCTGACCGGGGTGATGATCTTGATCTTCCTGGGCAGTCCGCGGGCCACGATTGCGGTGCTGCTGTCTGTCCCACTCTCAATGGTGTTCTGCTTGCTGGTCACCAATTTCATGGGCGGGTCAATCAACACCATGATTCTTGGCGGACTGGCGCTCGTCTTCTCGCGGCTCATCGATAACGGCGTTATCGTTCTCGAGAACATCTTCCGCCACATGGAAATGGGAGAATCTCCGGCCGTTGCCGCGGAACTCGGCGGAACGGAGGTCTCGATGGCCGTGCTTGCTGCCACGTTCACCACCTCCATCGTGTTCTTCCCGGTCACATTCTTTAATGGCATCAGCAAGTACATCTTCACGCCCTTGGCGCTGGGAGTAGTGCTCTCGATCTTCGCGTCGTACTTTTTCGCCATGACAGTTGTCCCGCTCTACTGCGCCAAATTTATTCGTTTGCACCACCAAGACAAAGGCCACACGAAGTCAAAGCCTGGCCTCTTCGCCAGATTCGACGCAAGCTTCAACGAAAAGTACGAAGCAATGCTGAACTGGTATGAACGGCTTGCCAAGCGGGCAATGCAGCGGCCCGGCCTGACTGCTGCAGCGATCTGCGGTGGCGTGGTGCTCGTCCTTGCTGTGACGTTCCCCTTTCTGGGCCGCGCCTACTTTCCCCGCACTGACCCTGGGCAATTCATCATCAATGTGCGGATGCCAAGTGGCACGCGCCTGGAGGTTAGCAACGACTATATCGAGAAGGTGGAGAACGTCATCCGCAGCGTGGTGCGTCCGAAAGATCTTGACATGATCGTCTCCAATATCGGAGTCTACCCTGATCTTTCCGCCATCTACACCACCAATGCATCGATGGATACCGCGTTCGTGCAGATCAGCTTGAAAGAGCACCACAGCATCGGCAGCTACGAGTATATGCAACGCGTGCGCGACAAACTCTCCCGCGAGATGCCCGAGCTCACAACGTACTTCCAGGCCGGAGGTTTGGTGGACGGCGTTGTCAATCAGGGTCTGCCGGCTCCAATCGATATCCAGGTGAGCTCGATGGATATGGATGGAGCTTACGCGCTGGCGAAAACCCTTGCCCAAAAGATCAAGGCAATGCCGAACGTGAGCGGCGTTTACATTCCGCAGGATCTAGACTACCCGGGGATTGCGCTGAACATCGACCGCGAAAAGGCTAGCCTGATTGGTCTTTCTGCGAAGGACATAGTGGATAACGTAATCACAGCATTGACCTCCGATGGCATGATCGCACCGAGTTATTGGATAGACCCGAAGAGCGGCAATAACTACATGGTAACGGTCCAGTACGCCAATCGTTTCATCAACCACATGTCGATGGAGGACTTTGAGAACATTCCTCTGCGCGGCGTTCACCCTGCAGGGTTCAGCCCCATGCAGGAGGCTCACGAAACAACGGACCAGTCACGTCAACTCTGGAAGGGCGACCACACCGCAGGGTATACGCCGCTTAGCTCAGTTGCAGATCTTCAGTTGATCAATACACCAACTGAGGTGGATCACTATCAGATACGGCGAGTGATCGACATCTATGTCTCCACCAGGACAGAGGCACTGCAGGGTCTAGGCAGTAATATCAAGAAGCTTCTCACGAACACAAAGACCGACAGGAATACAGTTCTGAATTTGCGCGGCGCCGTCGTCAGCATGAATGGTTCGTTCGCGGAGTTTGGAGTCGGACTCATCATTGCGGTTCTGATGGTTTACCTGATTCTGATGACCCAGTTCACATCCTTCATCGATCCCTTCATCATTCTCATGGCCATTCCGCCGGGGCTCGTCGGGGTTGTGCTGATCCTTGTCGCCACCGGGAGCACGCTGAACATTATGTCGCTGATGGGCGTGATCATGATGACCGGGATCGTGGTCTCGAACAGCATTTTGATCGTTGAATTTGCTGGAACGTTGCATCAGCAGGGATTGTCGCTGTTGGAGTCCGTCGTTCAGTCATGCAAAATCCGGTTGCGCCCTATCCTGATGACCTCGCTGGCCACGCTGCTTGGCATGATTCCGATGGCACTCGGAATGGAATCGGGGAGCGAACAATATGCGCCACTAGCGCGAGCAGTGATTGGCGGACTGGCGGTTTCCGTGGTCGTTACCGTTTTCCTGGTGCCGGCGGTATACCTGATCGTCCACGGCCGACACGAAAAGAATTCCGCGGTTGCGGGGGAGGTTTAGAGAATGGCCAGACAGACTGGATTGAGGCTTCGACATTCGGGGTTGTTTCTTTCGCTGGCGATGGCTTGTTCCGGGTCACTCCATGGACAGACGACAGGCATCAAGTCGCAAATTCCGGATGCTCCTCAGGTCTCACTGATCGCATTTGCGCCGCAAAATGCAGGGCCGTTGCAAGAGGGATTGAATCACTCTTCGCCGGTACAACCGGATAGTGGAACTCCTGGTTCACTTCCGCGCCTAACCCTCGCGGATGCAGAGCAGATGGCCATCAAGAACAATCCGCTGGTGAGCGTTTCCCGCCTCTTGGCGCTGGCTCAGCATCAGGTTGTCCGTGAGACACGAGCCGCCGAGCTACCGACCGGCATGGCCAGCATTACGGCAGAGGATGCGGAAAATGCAAGCCGCATCTCTGCAGGCTCGCTGACCGCTTCGCGTCTTTTCGAGCATGCGGGAGCGGGAGGAGGATTCACGCAGCTGATTACGGACTTCGGCAAAACCAGCAACCTTGTCGCATCTTCAAAGCTCCAGGAAAAGGCGCAGAACGCTAACGCGCTCGCCACGGTTGAGGATATTGTTCTTGTTGCGGATCAGGCCTTTTTCAATGCTCTTCAGGCTCAAGCGCTGCTCAAGGTTGCAGATCAAAACGTAAACACCCGGCAGACCACGGAAACACAGGTCAACGAGTTAACGAAGAACAAGCTCAAGTCGACACTCGATCTCAGTTTCGCCGACGTTAATCTATCGCAGGCCAAGTTATTGCAACTCGATGCCCGGAACAATGTCGACTCGACCATGGCCGCGCTGGACGCAGTGTTAGGTCACGATAGGCAGGTGACTTACGAACTGGTGGAGGAGAGCGCTCCATTGAGCGGCCCTCCGGCAGACGCCAACCATCTCTTGCAACTTGCCCTCCAACAACGCCCGGATCTGCAGTCCCTGAATTACAGCCAGCAGGCAGCGGTCAAGTACAGCCGTGCAGAGCGTGATCAGATGCTTCCAAGCATCAGTGCCGCCGGAACTGCCGGTAGCGTCCCCATACGGCCTGCTCAATATTACCTCGACAATTGGTGGGGTGGAATTGGCGTCAACATAAATATCCCCATCTTCAACGGCTTTCTTTACTCGGCCCAAGCCAAGGAAGCATCCATCCGAGCTCAGGCGGTTTCAGAACAGACGCGGGATCTGCGCGACCGGATTGTCCGCGATGTTCGTACTGCCTGGCTGGCATCCAATACAGCCTATCAGCGCGTCGCTGTTACGGCTGAACTTTTAAAAGAGGCAAATCTGGCGCTCCAACTCGCGCAAACACGCTACCAACTCGGACTCAGCTCGATCGTGGAACTGAGCCAAGCACAATTCCAGCAAACCGATGCGGCAATAGGCAACACGAATGCTCAATACGAGTACCGGCTTGCCCTCGCTGCGATCAATTACCAGATTGGAGCCACACCATGATTTAGAACTTCAAGTTGGAGGTGTTTCGCGTGGTCGCGGATATGTTGAATTATCGGAGGGCCGCAGACGAGCTTCATCAAACGCAGCCAGCTGTAACGGCACAGATCAGGTCGCTCGAAGAGAGCCTTGGAATCGCTTTCTTCGATCGCATCGGCCGCGATACGAGCCTCACGCCAGCTGGAGTACCGATGGTTTCATAGCGCCCCGTCGCCATATGAAGCCGTTTACGGCATTTTGCTCGGCGTCACCCACTTTGACAGCGGAAGCGTGATCGCATTGGGCGTCCTTTTGCTGATTGCGACGCCCGCATGTCGCGTAGCTTCGGCGTTGTTGGATGTTCCATTTTGAAGGACCGGTTCTAAGCGTTGGTAAGTAGAGCCGTGTTGATCATTCTGCTGTTGAAGTTTTGTACAAGGAGATAGACGTCATGCCGATCATTGGCGAGGGGCCCGAATTGAATCTGAAGACGGTTGTCTATGCAACAGACTTCTCCCTGTCTTCGCAAAATGCGGGGCTTTACGCCGCCCGTTTGGCAACCTATTTCTCAGCAACCTTACTGGTCACTCATGCCTTCACCCTTTCTCAGGCAGCCCTTGAAGTTGAAAGCAACCAAATCCAAGTGAGCCAGCAAAGAAAGGACCTGAAGTCTCTTCTATCGCGGCGCATTCTTCTCTTAGGGGCCAGGCCGATCGACACGATATCCACCCTTTTGGAGGGCGATCCCAAGAATGTGATTCCGGCGCTGGCCGATAACAATGCTCCGGCCATTATTGTCTTGGGCACACACGGAGGAGGGAGGCTCGAACGAGGAATCATCGGCTCTGTCGCGGAGAGGATTCTTCGCTCTTCCCGTTGGCCAACTCTTACTGTCGGCCCCAATGTCAAGCCTGTGTCCTCACAGACGTTCCCCTTTGCGCGCATTCTTTTTGCCACCGATCTTTCATCGGTGGGCGCAAACGCTGCAATCTATGCAGTGACCTTCGCCGAGGTATTTGGGGCGGAGATTGATGTCTTGAACGTGATTCAAGACGATGCGGTAGAGCATCCAGATCGATTGTCCGATCTTCAGACTCATTTCTTCAAAAGGCTTGAACTGATTGTGCCGCAGGAAGCGAAAGAGTTTTGTAATCCAAGAACATTTGTGACTGTCGGCAAGGCGCATGATCGAATCCTTGAGCACATACGAGAACGGTCGATAGACCTTCTGGTACTCGGGATTCACAAGTCTTCACATCTAAGCATGGAAATGAGAACATCCGGGGCCTTCCGCATCATCGTGGATGCTGAATGTCCGGTTCTAACGATCCGAAGCTGACCAACCTGAGTTTACCTGGTGAAATAGATGGGGAAGCCGAGGAAAAAACCCAGCCAAGTAGATAATGACCCAACGACAACCCTCATTGTGGCGTTGTTTGGGGGCGCCTGTGGATTCATAACGATCGAGAGCTTCTTCGAAGACTTAATGGAAATGTTGACGCGATGGCCGGGAAATGTCCACACATGGCAACTTCATATGGGAGCAGTGTGGATTGGAATTTCTGCATTTGTCGTAATCTTGTTTCTCCTGGTTTTGTTTGAAACAGCTTCAAGAGCGACAGCATGGCGATCGAGTTGGCCATGGCTGCCTTTGGCTGGGCTGACGGCAATTGCTACAGCAATACACATCCCTTTCTTCATTTTGGCGCTAATAGGCGCAATCTATGGCGTCTGGGCCTACTGCAGAACAAGCATTGCGCGTCGACTGACTCGTGTTCAATGAAGAGAAAGAGTGCAGTGATGCTATCCGCGAAATGCAGAAGGCTGTGAGGGTCGAGCCAGGTTTTGCGCCCGCTCACTTCCGTCTCGCGGTGCTATATGGCCGGACTGGAGATAGAGCAAGGGCTGCGGTCGAGTCTGCGACCGTGGAGCGCATCAAGAGCCAGGACAGGGAAGAGGACACCGGGCAGGCTGAGGTCAAGAAGTGAGAACTATGCTAAGCGCTGGAGTTCGCTGTCTCGTCGGTCTCGGCAAGATATCCGGTAAACAAGTCAAGATTGCTACGCAAAATGATATGAGGGGCCAGGCGGGTTTCCGGGGCAGGCGTTGTGCCGTTGAGGAGATAGCGAAGCAGAAGTTCGAGCGCGGTTTTCCCCTGGGCAAAGGGGCGCTGGTAAAGAGTTGCCAAAATCTTTCCGGACTCAATATATGGCACGAGTTCCGGGAAAAGATCCGTGGCGATTACTTGCACCTGTCCGAGAAGGTTTTTCTCTTCAAGTGCGCGGAGCACTGGAATGCTGTTGGCAGTACTGACGTAGATTCCCAGGGGATAAGGCTTGTGGGAAAGCAGCGCGGTAGCCTGGCGGTACGCCAACTTGGGCTGCTCTTTCGATTCGAGGGCCGGGAGCAGCGAGAGGTGCGGAGCAAATACGGCCAGGTTGGCAGCAAATCCCCGCAGCTTTTCCGCATGGTCCAACGTAGTCAGCTCCCCTGTGATAGTTGCAAGGTGGCCAGTTTTCCGAATGGTGCGAGAAAAGAGTTCAGCAGCGATAGCGCCGCTGGCATGAGCATCCGCCGCAACGGAAGCGAGGCGTTCACTTCGCGGGGCATCGCTGGCCACGCAAACAATCGCAACGCCGCGGCGTGCCATCGCGTTGAGTGCTGGGCCGATGTGATCCGGATTGCCGGGCGCGACAAGAATCCCGTCGAACTTCTCGGCCGCATCGGCGGTGAGCAGTTCCAAGTCGCCTTCATCGAGCCGGGGAAAGGTTCGGAAGATGAGTTCGACATTGACACCAGTCGACGCAGAAGCGGCAGCTCGAACGCCTGCTCGCAGGGGATCAAAAAACGATGCGATTTCGTGAGGAAAGTAAATGCCAATGCGCACCCTGCGGTTAAGCTTGAGGGTTCGTGCGGCAAGGTTCGGCCGGTATCCCAGTTGCTCGGCCTTCTTTAGAACGCGGGCCCGTGTGGGTGGGCTGATGTCGGAGCGCCCATGCAATGCGCGGTCGACAGTGCCAATCGAGATTCCCAGAGCCTGGGCAATGTCTTTAATGCTGGGAGGCTTCATGTCGAACTTTTCAAAAATGCGACTCCAGAGCATTCTAGCAGTTAGTTCTTTCGCCAGCAGGCAAGGCGGCATGGAAACGTCGCGAAGGTCATTGACATTCTAAAGTGCGACCGTGTACGTTAACGATTGCCGGGCAAAGCCTCTCGATTTGCGTTAACAGGCAACACTCGACAGACGCAGTTTTGTGCAGTTTATGGCAGTGAAAAGGACCTAGCCCCGATGAACGAAGCGCGTGAATCCGAACCAGTCCGGTGCAGGGAACAGCAGGTAGTGATTCCGACCTATCCGGTGCAGGAAGCGGACCCCAACCCGATGTTTCTTGAAAAGCGCGTCTACCAGGGGAGCAGTGGGAAGGTATATCCGAACCCGTTCACCGATCGCGTGGCTTTGCAGAAGGTGGACCAAAGTTACCGCGCGATCATGCTGGAAAATGAGTTTATCCAGTTGGTGATTCTCCCCGAGATTGGGGGGCGCATTCATACCGGCCTGGACAAGACGAATGCATACCACTTCTTTTATAGGCAGAGTGTTATCAAGCCGGCGCTGGTTGGTTTATTGGGACCATGGATATCCGGCGGAGTTGAGTTCAACTGGCCGCAGCACCACCGACCAAGCACTTACATGCCTGTCCATTCAAGCATTGAGGAACATTCCGACGGCAGCCGAACCGTATGGTTGAGCGAGCACGATCCCATGCTGCGGATGAAGGGCATGGTAGGCATTTGCCTCTCGCCAGGGAAAGCAATTGTCGAGGCAAAGGTCAGGCTGTACAACCGTACCCCTTTGCCGCAAACATTCCTCTGGTGGGCGAATGTCGCAGTGCGGGTGAACGATCAGTATCAAGCATTCTTTCCTCCGGATGTGACCTTTGTTGCCGATCATGCCAAGCGTGCTATCTCGTCTTTCCCGGTTGCCCGTAACTCCTATTACGGAGTGGATTATCGCCCTGGCACCGATATCTCCTGGTACAAGAACATCCCCGTTCCAACTTCCTACATGGTTACCGAGTCGAAGTACGACTTTTGCGGCGGCTACGATCACGGACGCAAGGCCGGACTGGTGCATACGTCGAACCATCATGTTGCTCCGGGCAAGAAGATGTGGACGTGGGGCAATGCGGAGTTTGGGCACGCATGGGACCGGAATCTGACCGATGAGGATGGTCCGTACATTGAACTTATGGCGGGCGCGTTTACCGACAATCAGCCGGATTTTTCATGGTTGCAGCCGTACGAAACAAAAACCGTCAGTCAATACTGGTACCCCATACAGAAAATCGGGCCGGCAAAGAACGCAAACACAGAGATGGCGGTCAACCTGGAATTTGAAGGAGATGTGGCGCACGCGGGAGTTTGCGTCACATCGCGGCAAACCGTGCGCGTGGTGCTCAGGTGTGCCGGACGGCAGCTGATGGACGAGGCGCATGAGCTTTCTCCCGGACATCCCTATACAAAATCGATCGCGGCTTCTCCCGCTGAACCTCATGAATACAGGTTGTCAGTTCTCGATATCGGGGGCAACGAAGTGATTGCCTACCAACCCGCAATTTGCGCCGAGCAAAAACCACCGGAGGCAGCCACAGAACCAGCGCCACCAGACCGGATTGCGAGCATCGAAGAACTTTATCTGACTGGGCTTCACCTTGAGCAATACCGCCATGCCACACGCTCACCGGAGAGCTACTGGCGCGAAGGGCTCAATCGTGATCCGGAAGACGCCCGTCTCAACAATGCCATGGGCCTGAGTTTCCTGAGGACGGGCCAGTTTGAAAAGGCGGAAGAGCATTTTGCCTGTGCGGCTCGCCGCCTTACGTTGAGAAACCCCAACCCATACGACGGGGAGCCATCCTACAACCTCGGCCTAGCGCGCATGTATCAGGGCAAGAGTTCCGCCGCATACTATGCCTTTCACAAATCAGTGTGGAATTACGCATGGGAGAGCGCTGGGTATTACTCTCTGGCGTGTCTCAGCACCGGGCGGGGTGACCTCGGGCTGGCGCTTGAACAAGTGGAACAATCTCTGCTGACCAATGTGAACAGTCTCAAGGCGCGGGCGCTCAAAGTGTCGCTGCTGCGAAAACTGGGCCGAGTTGAAGATGCGCAAGCACTGATCAGCGCGACTCTGCATCTCGATCCGCTTGACTTTCGCACAATGGCTGAGCGATTTCTCACGAGCCGCGACCAGCGCGACCTCCATGCCTACATCTCAGCACTCGAAAGTGACATTCAGACGCTACTCGACGTAGTATTTGACCTCGCCTGGTCCGGACTGCGCGAAGATGCTTATGCCTTGTTGCAAGCTTGTAGCTGCGCGTTTGAGGGGCAGTATCCGACGCTGTGGTATACGCTTTCGTGGCTTGCGGCATCGTTGGGAAAGGAAGATGCATCCAGCCAATATTTGGCAGAAGGGGAGGCGGCCTCCCCACGGTACTGTTTCCCGGCTCGCCTGGAAGAGATGGTTGTGTTGGAGGACGCGCTGCGGAGGAACCCATCAAGTGCCAAGGCCAACTACTATCTCGGCAATCTTTACTACGACAAGAGACGGTATGAAGAAGCGATTGCCTGCTGGCGCCGATCGGTTGAATTGGACAGCACCTTCTCTATCCCCTGGAGGAACCTGGGGATTGCCGAATTCAATGTGCTCCACAATCCCCGGGAAGCTGATCGAATGTATCAACGCGCCTTTGCGGCCAATCCGGATGATGCTCGTGTTTTCTACGAATGGGATCAGCTAAAGAAAAGGACAGGGCTGGTGGGTCCGGAGGAACGGCTGAGATGCCTGGACGAGCATCCGCAGCTTGTGGAGCGCAGAGACGATCTCAGCGTGGAATACATCACACTCCTCAACCAATGTGGTAAATGGGAAGCGGCTCTGCAGCGGCTGGGGGCGCACCACTTCAGCCCCTGGGAGGGCGGCGAAGGGCTCGTCTCCGCACAATATGTCCAGGCGCACAGATCGTTGGGCAAGGCGTCACTGGCGTCGGGAAATGCTGCTGATGCACTGCGCCATTTTGAAGCTGCTCGCAAATATCCTGAAAACCTGGGAGAAGGCAGGCATCTTCTCACGCTGGAACGCGATCTCGATTACCTTTCAGGACTGGCGGCCCATCAACTCGGCGATTCAGAGGCGGCCCATCGCTATTGGAATGCAGGCGCGGCAGAACTGCCCGGCATGGGGATTCACTCGTACTTTCAGGCTCTGTCAATGCGGGCAATGGGCAACGGCGAAGCTGGGCGAAAGGTCTTAACAAGCCTGGCGGAGTTTGCTGCGATCCAGACGCAAACGGAACCAAAGATCGATTACTTTGCCACTTCACTACCCAACCTGCTCTTATTCGATGACGATCTGCGAAAGCGGAATATGATCGACTCGTTGCTGCTGAGCGCGTTGGCCAGTCATGGCCTGGGCGACTCAAACGGTGCGATCCGGCAATTGGAGCAGGTGGTCGCTCTGGACCCCAATCATCTCTTCGCCGCTGAGACACTTGACGGCCTGAAGATGGAAGTTAGCCTGGCGACAAGAGGACTTGAGGTTTCTCCGGCATCGTGATCACACCCATCTCCATCTCCGAAGGCGTGTCAGAGCAGGGGGGCGGAGTTCGTTCTGCCTATGTTTGGATGACGGCCTCGGCGGGAGCGCTGGGCGGCCTCCTGTTTGGTTATGACTGGGTGGTGATCGGTGGCGCAAAGCCCTTCTACGAGCGCTACTTTCATCTCGATTCGCCCTCCCTTGAGGGCTGGGCGATGAGCTGTGCACTGATTGGATGCTTGATCGGCGCTGTCTCGTCCGGGGGGCTGAGCAATCGATTCGGCCGGAAGCGGCTGTTGACTCTGGCCGCGCTCGTCTTTGCGATTTCGTCCGTGGGAACGGGTCTTGCCGGCCAATTTGGCGCGTTCGTGGCATGGAGAATGTTTGGCGGCTACGCAATTGGCCTTGCCTCGGGAATTTCGCCGATGTACATTGCGGAGATTTCTCCGCCGCATTTGCGCGGGCGGCTTGTATCCCTCAACCAGCTGGCTATTGTGTTTGGAATCCTGCTGGCGCAAGTCGTGAACTGGCTCATCGCGCGGCCCGTGCCGCCCGGCGCCAGTGCGCATGAGATTCTGGTTTCGTGGAACGGCCAGTGGGGATGGCGCTGGATGTTCGCGGTCACCGCAATTCCTTCTCTTCTGTTTCTTGCAGCAACATTTCTGGTGCCGGAAAGTCCGCGTTGGCTGGCAGCAAAAGGCCGTGATCGGCAGGCCCTCAGTGTACTTGAACGTCTGGGTGGGACGGCCTATGCGGATAGGGTGCTGAAGGATTTCAAGACGGCCAGCGCGGACCAGCCACAGCTTCCTCTGCTCCTTGAGTTAATCGTACCGGGCATGGCCAGGGCTCTTGTCCTCGGCGTGGTTCTCGCCGTTCTTCAGCAGTGGTGCGGTATCAATGTCATCTTCAACTACGCACAGGAGATCTTTGCGGCGGCCGGATACCAGGTCTCCGACATCCTCTTCAATATTGTCGTCACCGGAGCCGTCAATGTGGTTTTCACGCTGATCGCGCTCGCTGCCATCGATCGCTACGGCAGGCGCTTTCTGCTGCTCACAGGCGTCTCCGGCCTGGCGGTCATCTATGCCCTTCTGGGCGCACTTTACCATTTGCACATGCAGGGCAAGCCCATGCTGGTGCTGGTTCTTGCGGCCATTGCCTGCTATGCCATGTCGCTGGCCCCGGCCACCTGGGTTGTCATTGCAGAGATTTTCCCCAACCGCATTCGCGGGGGCGCCATGTCCATCGCCATTACCGCGCTGTGGACGGCCTGCTTTCTGCTTACATACACTTTTCCACTTTTGAACGCCAGGCTGGGTGCTGCGGGCACGTTCTGGACCTACGCAGCCATCTGCCTTGCTGGATTGCTCTTTCTCTTTTTCCGCCTTCCGGAAACCAAGGGAAAGAGCCTCGAACAGATTGAGACAGACTTGCGATTGGGCAAGTCATAGGAGTACCAAATGCGAAGACAGCAAACGAAATTGAATGGTATGGCAACACGTCATCGCAGGTTGGCTCTCATGGTCTCATTGCTTGGTCTCTTGCTTGTCGCTACGACCGCGAGCAGCCAGCAGACGGCGGTGGTCGTTGATGGAAACAGCAAGGGAAGAATCTTTGACGGCATTGGGGCCGCGAGCGCGGGAGCTTCCTCGCGCCTGTTGATTGACTACCCTGAACCGGAGCGCAGCCAGATTCTGGATTACCTGTTCAAGCCCGGCTATGGAGCGGCGCTGCAGCATCTCAAGGTGGAGATTGGCGCGGATGTCAACTCCACCGATGGCTCTGAGCCGAGCCACATGCGCACCCCTCAGGACCACGACTCGAAACGTGGCTACGAGTGGTGGCTGATGGTGGAGGCGCACAAGCGCAACCCGAACATCGTTCTTGAAATTCTGCCCTGGGGAGCGCCAGGGTGGGTTGGTACTGATACGTTGTACACGGCAAAGATGGCGGCATACGTCGCCGACTTTATCAGGACCGCGAAGAAGGACTACTCGTTGGATATCGCATTTGCCGGAGTCTGGAATGAAAAGGTCTTTGACCTTCCTTACATCAAGGAGCTGCATCGCCGCCTTGAGGCGGATCACCTTGATACCAGGATCATTTGCTGCGATGAGTACCCCGGCGAGGGCGCCGGGCAATGGGCCATCGCCGACGAAATCCTGAAGGACCCGGAGTTGGCTGCAGCAATTCAAGCGATCGGAGTTCATTACCCGATGGTCGATGGCAAGATCACCACTACGGATGCAGCGCGCAGGACAGGTAAACCGCTGTGGTCGAGTGAAGATCAGCCGAACTCCGGAGGTGGTCCAATTGTGAGCCGCGACTGGCCTATAGGCGGTCGAATTCTTGCGCACCTTTACAACCAGAACTATCTCGAAGGCTCGCTCACGGCTACAGAGATATGGAGCCCGGTTACCTCCTACTATGACAACCTGGCCGCTCCAAATTCCGGACTCATGTACGCGAATACTCCGTGGTCCGGCCATTACGACGTCCAATCCACCATCTGGGTGACGGCACACACCACGCAGTTTGCGCAGCCGGGCTGGCAGTATCTCGACTCGGGGTCGGGCACCCTGCCGGGCAAGGGAAGTTATGTTTCTCTTCGCTCCGGCGATAGGAAAAACTGGAGCGTGATCCTTGAGACCATCGGCGCCAGGCAACCACAAACGGTCTCCTTCACGCTCTCCGGTGGTCTGGCTGCCACGGAAGTTCATGTGTGGGAGACGAACAGCACCCACATCTTCGAGCAGGTTGCCGGCATAAAGCCCGAGAACGGCCGCTTCAACTACACCTTCGAGCCCGAGTCTCTGTATTCGCTCACTACAACCACCGGGCAAGGGAAGGGAACTGCGGAACCGCCTCCCACGGAAACATTCCCATTGAACTATTCAGACGACTTTGAAGGAACTCCGCTCGGGCACACTCCAAAATATCTTTCCGATCAGGACGGAGCTTTCGAGGTTCATCCCTGCGACGGCAGACCAGGTCAGTGCCTGGAGCAGGTCATCTCTATGAAGCCGATTCCCTGGGGCCCTCTGCCCGATCCGTTTACCCTCGCAGGCGATGCAGGCTCGACAGACTATACCGTATCGACAGACGTGCACTTCCTCACTTCAGCTCCAGCCGTCGTCATGGGACGCATCGACTCCGCGGATGTTTTTCAGGATGGCAATGCCCGGTGGCCGAGCGGCTACATCCTGCGGGTCAAACCGGATGGAAACTGGGAGCTGCTTTCAGCTGAGTTCAAGAAACCTGTCGTTACACTCGCGTCCGGTTCAGATCTACTGGACCGGCTCAAGTGGCATCATCTGGAGTTGCGATTCCACGGTGCCGAGATCAAAGCCTCCGTGGATGGAACGGTGATCACATCGGTCGATAGCCTGGCCCATGCGCACGGCATGTTTGCTCTTGGCACGGAATGGGATCACATTCAGTTCGATAATTTGAAAGTGACCCCCTAGCACTACCTTCTTCAAGGCATTGATTCCCTGGCTGTTGGCGAGCATCGGGGAGAATGACACCGTCGCCTTGAGTGCTGCCAGGCGGCCGTACAGAGCCTTTTCGGGTGAAAGACTCGAATTCGTCAGCCGTTACTTCTTGCGCGGAGCCAGAACAGGAACAGTTCTATTGACGCCCGGAGGTGCCTAAATCCTTAAAAAGGATGTCTATTTGGCGCTTTTGTGTGCGTAACCTTTGTGTTTTCATGGGGCTGGAAGAAAAGGCGGGGGAGGGGGTGGGGTCCAGAGAGAAGAAAAGGCGAAACATCCAGCTCCGGACGGCGCGTCTTGCGTCTGCGGCAACGCCTTGAGCGTGGTTACGGATGCAGTTGTGAGGGTGTACACGGGCAAGTCTCAGCATTGCTAAGAATCCCATTGTGCTCCGGCGGCGCGTAATTATATGCAAACCACCTGCGGTGAGGCGGACGACGCTTGAGCGCCATGAGGTTCGTGGTCTCCCACCCATTTCACAAAACGGCTGTGAAATGGATGGGGCACATCCCTCTATATTGAATCCGGTCATACAGAATCTGTCTGATCGGGTGATCGTCCTACTGGTTTTCGGGGCCGAATGCCGAGGCAGGAATGGTGACCGAGCCCATGCGGCCTGAGTTCCTGTCCACGACAAGAACGCGCAGCGAAGCCACACCCTGCTTCAACTGAACGGCGTGTTCGCAGGGTATGCCCGTGGACAGCAACTGCTGGTAAGTCGAGGACTTGAGCCGCAGCCCCAGCGTTTGCAACTCAACCTGCGCATGAAAGCCAGCATCGTCGCGCTGGATGAAGAAGACTTCCAATTTGTCCATCCAGCGGTCCGACTGCTGTTGCACATCCAGCCCACCAACTGCGATGTTGATATTGAGGTTGGCGGCGGCGCCGATGGGAATCACTTTGGCAGCTACTGTTAACTCATTCGCATCGGCGGGCTGCCAGACCGCCTGCTGGAAGCGGTCCCTGGGCGTGGACGGCTCCTTTGCGTACAAGTAGCCGGTGCGGTAGTGCAAAGTGAGGCCGTGCTGTTTGCCGCTGAGCTTGACCGTGATGGCGTGGTACTGGCCATCTGCGGGTTGATCCGGAGAAAAGCTCAACAGATAGGTAGCATGCCCGTCTTCCACGATCTGGGAAAGCTCTGCCGCCAGATCGCCGGATCGCCGGAAGGCGCGTCCCCCGGTGGCCTCTGCCACCTGGCGGACCGGCGGCTGAATGGGGTGGATATCCTGGAGCATTTCGGCCTTGTCGCGGCCTGCCGAATGGTCGGTGGGAATACTCCCAGCCATGGGGTTGGTCGGGGTCAGTTCCACGTTACGGTGCTGGGTGTCGGCGGCGATTGCGGATGTCTCCAGTTGCGAAACATCGAAGGGATAGACGGCCACGTGCGCGTCGTTCATGGCTTCCTGCGCGCGCAGGGCAAAGCTGTCGAGGAAGCCGGAGTCCCGGTCGATGCCCACTTGCTGGTCGCGCCAATCGGCGAAGAACATTGTCGCTGGAGACCCAGACCAGGTTCTTGTGTCCGGGAACCGCGGCCAGGCGGCGCGCCACACCGACCAGGATAATCAGGGACGCACGCGCTGGATTGCTGCCCATGGTGAGCAACTGAGGATCGACAGGGGAAAGTGCATCCGGCGAATCCGCCTGATTGCCGTTGACTGAGTTGAGGTCGGAGACATTGCGCACCACTTCGAACTGCTGGCGGTTACGCGTCTCTTCGTCTTGAGCCTGGGCAACGGACTGCGCGGTGGGCATCCACTTTCTCAGCAGCGTGCTCACGGCGGGGTGATCGGTGGTGACCTCTGCCAGCACGCGAAAGCCGAGGCTGCTCATGGTGTAGAGGCCAATCCGCTCGTCGGGAGGCGCGGCGGCAAGGAACTGGAGCATCTGCGTGCGGGCGTTATTCAGGTCGTTCCAGGCAATGTGACTTTCATCGATGAGCAGAATCGTAGCTCCGGCCTGGGTGAATGGGGTTGCCGAGGAACCTGCCGCCGCATCGACTAGTGTGGTTTGAAAACGTAAGTTCGGGCGGGGCGGCTGGCGCATTGCCCGCGACCGGCGCAAACAGCATCGACCGAACTGAAGAACTTAATCTCCTGCCTGCGTCCGTTGTCGAAGACCTCAATATCTTCCGCTTTCAGGCCGTTTACCGGGTGGCCCTTCTTATCGTCGGCCACCAGGCTCACATCCACCAGCCGCGTAGTGACCTTGAGGGTATAGCCGGACGGAGGGTTGAGGGCAACAGTGGCGGGCTGAACTGGCTGGTCATTGCCCGGCTGGTAGGTGGCCGTTTCAACGCTAATTTCGGGTTCTGCTGGAGCCGCGGGCGCAACCACCGTAACAGGCGCTGGCGTCGAAGGCGTCTTGACCACCGTTTCAGGAGCGGCGCTGTTCGCCGTTGCTTTGGGCGAGCCGGTGGTTTCGGCCGGCGCTGGTTGCGGGTTCGTCGAGGCCGCGCCTGCAGCGGCGGGAGCAGGCGGATTGGCGGCCGCGTCAACGCCGTTCACAGACAAAATGCGCGTCTCCGAGCCGAAGCGGCGATACTGCTCAAAGACAGTATCATTTAGGAATTTCTTTGCCGGCCCCTTGTAACTCTCCGGCGAATGCGTCCCCGTCGGAGGTTGTGTGGTGTGCGCCAGCAGGACAGAGACACTGCGCAGAGGACAAATATAGTTCTTTCCCCCTATCTCCACAGCGCCGTATTCGACCATCATGCCGTTCTCAGTGACAACCTCATTCGGCGGCATATCCGCTTCCAGGGTGATGCGAAGAATTGCGCCGCTCGTCGGGTCGAAGGCAATTTCACCATGATAAGCAGTAACCTCGGCGAACGAATGCCAGTCACCTGACTCAGGGGTCTGGAACGAAAGCCAGTCCGCTGACTCATGGGTCTCGGTGGTTACGCCGCCCGAAACACAGCAAAACCCCACCGAGTAATGCGACTTTTCAATGGGCACCGCATAGTGGAAGACCGCCTCTGTGCCATTTGCTCCATCTTCCCAGCGACTCCAGGTGATTTTGCCTTTGAGAGCATCTCCCACCACGGTGGTCAGAATCGGCCCAAACACTCCTTCGGTGGAGAGCCCATTCTGTTGCGGTTCTCTTTTGCTGCCCTTGGCAGCGTCCTTCTCCACAACCTCATGGCCGTCGCGGTAAGTCACCAGGACATTGGACCTGCCTACGACGTGCAAAGGCAGATAGATCAAGGTGGTCATCCCGACAGACCCTTGAATATCCTCCTGTGGTCTATCTTCAAAGCGGGTCGTATCGCGCGTGGCAATAAAATTGGGCAACTGGCGAACAGACGTATTTACGTAATTTACGACCGAAACGAGCATCTGTCGCAGCGCGGAGGAGTCAGGCCTGGGATTTGCAGGAATCTCCTCCGCCGGGGGATCGAGGAAGGCCGATGAGTCGGCCAGGGCAAGCAGCGCCTGCTGGGATTTTTCACCCGGCAAGCCCGCCTTCAAGCGCGCCAGCCTGGCCGTGCTCAGCCGTTCGGTCAGCTCCATTCCAAACAGTTTCTGCGCAAGCTCGGCATCCGCCAAATGGGTGTTCTCGGATGCTGCAAGGACATGCTCGAACTCTTCCGCCGTAACGCTGGTTGGATGTTGAGCAGCATCGGCAGGAAGAACCAGGACGGCTGCGAACGCCAGCAAGATCAGTCTGCGCAATGCGCCGCCTCCGTTGCCCCCGGAAGCGAGTATAGACCCGCGGTAGGCGAATGTGTCCGGCGACAGAAATCAACCCACCGATGAACACGCCCTGATCATCTTCTTTATGGACAGGATTGATATCTCCTTTACGGAAAAAGCTGGAGCGTTTGGTGAAGGCGGTTGGGGTCCTTGAAGGCAGGCGGACAGTTCGTTTTGCCGATTGGGGTGGGGATGGGCGAGAATGGGGTTGACTCTATGCCGAATAGTTTACGCACATTCGAGGCTCCTTTTACCGACGTGCCGGGCGCGCTGGCCGAGATCAAGCGCTGGGCGGATGGTGGTGGTGGTGGACGACGAGGATCGCGAGAACGAGGGCGATCTGACGCTGGCCGCCGAACACGTGACTCCGGAAGCCATCAACTTTATGGCGCGGTATGGGCGCGGGCTGATTTGCCTGACGCTGACCGAGGAACGGGCGGATCATCTGCGGCTGTTCCCGATGACGCAGCAGAACTCGTCGCGGTTTGGGACGGCGTTTACAGAGACGATTGAGGCGCGCGAGGGCGTGACGACGGGGATCTCGGCAGCGGACCGGGCGCATACGATTCGGACGGCGATTGATCGCGAAGTCAAGCTACACGGACCTGGCGCGGCCGGGACACGTGTTCCCGCTTGAGGGCGCGCAAGGGCGGGGTGCTGGTGCGGGCGGGGCAGACGGAAGCTTCGGTGGACCTGGCGCGGCTGGCAGGGCTGAATCCCTCAGGCGTGATCTGCGAGATTATGCGCGACGACGGGGAGATGGCGCGGATTCCGGACCTGATCCCGTTTTGCAAGGAGCATGGGCTGATGATACTGACGGTGGCGGAGCTGATCCGGTACCGGCTGCGGAATGAGCGGTACATTGTGCGCGCGGGGGAGAGCCGGATCCAGACGAAGTGGGGCGAGTTCCGGATGATTGCGTACGAGAGCGAAGTGAACGGCGGAGAGAGCCACATTGCGCTGGTGCAAGGGCGAGCTGTGCGGGGATTGTCCGGCGTTCCACAGCGGGCCGGCAGTGGGCGGCGCGACGGTGGGAGTGGACGGCGATGCGGCGCAGGCGATTCAGGCGGCCTCGAGAGCTCCGTGTTCCCATGCAGTGCTGGTGCGGGTGCATACGCGTTGCACGGCGGGGGATGTGTTTGCGGCCGACTGCCACTGCCGGGAGACTCTGGACCAGAGCATGCGGATGATTGCCGAGGAGGGTTGCGGGGTGGTGCTTTACCTGCACAATACTTCGCGGGGATTTGAGATTGACCGGACACCGGTGGAGGCGCGGGCATTTGAGCCGGGCGGAGCGGCGGCGCTGCATAGCGGAGCGAGTACGGATACGGGACGGCTGATTCTGCACCAGGAACTGCGGGAGCGGGAGGGATCGCAGGCGCGGACGGGGCGGATTCTGCGGGCGATCGGGCTGGGTGGGCAGATTCTGTCTGACCTGGGGATTCAGCGAATACGCCTGCTATCGAATACGCCGATGCATATTCCGGCTCTGGAAGGGTTTGGACTGGAGATTGTGGAGCAGGTGGCGATTCCAGTGGAGGAGTGCAGCCGGGTGGGCTGATGGAGTGGCGCGCGGCAATGTAGGCCTGGCTGCAGGTCAGCCCAGGTAGATGCAACTGGGTGAGGGCAGGTTGGGGGCCTCGGAGCTTTCCGGAGCGAGGTGAGCGGAGTTGGCCTGAAGGGAGACAGTCAAAAGAGTAAAGGCGACTCCGGGGCGCGAATGCTCGAAGTTGAAGTCCTGCTGAAAGGGCGGCGCTGCAGTGCGGCCTGGATCCGATTCAGAGGTTGTGCGGCAAGCGACCTGGAAGCGAACTTTGGACCTCGGCGGCTGGGTTGAGGTAGGCACAGAGCGATGATTCATGGCGGCTCCATCGGTCAGGAGGCTGTTGCTGCCTCCCGGGTTGTGCTGCACTATGCGGCTGGGCGGATGGTGCAATGCCCGTACCACGATTGGTTGGGGCGCATGCCGAGCGCTCGCCGAGACAGTTGCTACCAGGCGGTCAAGCCGCAGTCTTGGCGGATCGGGTGCGCTGCCCGTTCCGAGGTGCGAACCACAAGGGCGTTGCCTGCAAGGACTGGGGCCGGTTGGCTGCGGCGAGGCAGACCAGTTGATGTTCGGCCAGTTCTGTTCGAGCGCGTTCCATTTCGACATTCTTATACGCTGCGAACTTGTTGCTTATGTGGCTGCAGGCAAGAGAGCTGGTTTCAATGTAAGCAGTACGGGCGGTATCGAGTGCGCGTTCGAGACTTTCACATAGGAAGCAATACATAAGAGCACTCCATTCGAAGGTCAGAACTGCAAGGTGCGGATGCATGGCTGCTGGAGCGATGCACGGGCTGATGAGGCGGCAGGCCTATCTATGCAGGTATCTGCCATGGCGCGGACGGGCTGGTGGCTTGCTGCGCGTGGTTTCTGTTTTTGACGAAGCTTGACTTTGGATGACAGCACCCTGGCCCGATTGTGATTCGAGAAGCGCTGCATGCCAAGTTCGCTTGCTGTTTGAGCCTGATAAGATCGTGAGGAAATCCCCTGGAGCAAACGATCCAAGAGGAATTTGATTCAGAGAACCTCGGACGGGACTGAGGCTCTGAACGGGTGAGCTCGATGGCTCGATCTGGCCCTGTTTTTTGCAGGGTCCAATTTAGGCTGTGGACTTGATGATGGGCTGAATATAGGTTGGTGTCAAGCGATTCACATAGTTTTATTGATTGGACGTTCCATCCTGGGACGATGGTGCGATTGTGTTGTTTTGCCAGAGCGGCCAGGCCGCATAAGGTTCACGAGGTATGAGAAAGAATTCGAGGAATCATACGGAGATTCGTAAATGTGCGCAGTATTGACCACATTGCCTGCGCAGAACACTGTAAGATCTACAAGGCTCTTCAACGGGAAAACTCGACATCGCAACCTAATGCGGGAACGAACATCCGGCATGAAGTTGTACGTTTACGATGACGCTCTCTGAGGCCGCTTTACTCGAACGAGGAAAGGTTGGATCCGATGAGCGTTCATCTGGTCAATCCCAGCGACAATTCTTTTGGCACCGCGGTGATTACGCCGCGATGGCTTTTTGTGCTTGCGGCGGCGACGCCGCAGCGCGGCGGGCGATCCGATTCTGGTGGATGAATCGCTGGAGCAGATTGTGCCGGAGAGCATTCAGCCGGGCGATATCGTGGGCATCAGCGTGCACACGGGCAATGCGCTGCGCGGCTACGCGGTGGGCAGGATGGCGCGCGCGCGCGGGGCGTGGGTGGTGTACGGCGGGATTCACGCCACGCTGTTTCCCGAGGAGGCGCTGGAGCGCGGCGAGGGGCACGCGGTGGTGAAGGGCGACGGCGACATTGCCTGGGGCAAGGTGGTGATGGATTGCCTGGCGGGCAAGCCGGAGCGGGTTTATGAAGGCGGGCGGATTGAAGGCGGCGCAGTTTCTGGCGGCGCGCTGGGACCTGATGGATCCGGAGAAGTATATGTGGGCATCGGTGCAGACGATTCGCGGATGCCCGAAGCACTGCTCGTTTTGCAGCGTGTGGCGGACGGATGGACAGAAGCCGCGGCAGCGGAAGTTCCAGAGCGTGGTTGACGAGATTGTGGCGCTGCGGCGGCTGGGATTCCGGTTTATTGCGCTGGCGGACGATAACTTCTACCCGGTGACCTTTACCGATCTGCGACTGGCGCGGGAGCAGGGGAACACGGCCAAGGTGGAAGAGCTGACGGCGATTCGCAATGAGCGCTTGCAACTGATGGAAGAGCTGGCCAAGCTGCCCAAGGATATGGTGTTCTTTACCCAGATGACGATGGAGGCCGGCGAGGACGGGAGTTATCTGGATGCTATGAAGCGAGCTAACATCAAGGGCGCGCTGGTGGGCGTGGAGGCGGTGACTCCGGAGGGACTGAAGGCGGTTTTCAAGGATTGGAACTACTCCGGCGAGGCGCTGGCCAAGCAGTTACAGACGTTCAAGCAGCATGGCGTGCATGTGCTGGGATCGTTCATCTTCGGGCTGCCGACGGACCGGCCGGCGACGTTTGACGCGACGGTGGATATGGCGATGAAGGCAGGCGTAACGTTTGCGCAGTTTGTGATGATGACGCCGTTTCCGGGGACGGTGGACTTTGGGCGCTGGGAGAAGGAGCAGTCAACGCATCCGACGATGGTGGGCGATGTGCCGATTACGCGGTACTGGATGATTCCCACGGAGGTGCGGCCGAAGATGTTTACGCCGCATCCGACGATGAGTTCGGATGAGATACGAGAGCGGACACAGAAGGTCTGGGACAGGTTCTATACGTGGGGCGCGATCTGGAAGAGGTCGGCTTGCACTCCGACGTTGAGGGCGCGAGTTGCTTTCATGTTTCTGTCGAAGCTCTACCGGCAGATGTACGCGGGGACGGGAATTTCAACCGACAGCGCACGGCGGAAGAAGTCCAAGCGGTGGGCGAAGTGGACGGCGCGGCAGTGCAAGAAGCTGTTCCAGGCACGGCCGATGCCGGAGCTGGCGGGGCCGGAGTGGGAGATTGGAATTCCCGCGCTGGGTCAGGCGGTTTTTGATGGAAGCGATGGGGAGATGGGCGGGCCGTTCGTGGTGATTGGGAAGAAGTGAGCGGGAAGACCCTGGCTGCGTTTTCGCGCGGCTTCAGGGTTGCTCTCCGAAATTCTGAAAATCCGGCCCTCCCCCTCTCGACAGGCTCAGGACAGGCTTTGTGACACCCAGCGCCGCGGGTACTTGGCGGAGCGCTGATCCTTCGCGCCACCCCTCCGGGGTGCCAATCCAGAGTGAGGGGCTTGTCCCCGGGCGGCGCTTCGCTTGCACGGGGCTACTCTCGACCTCTCCCTCCGGGAGGGTTGGGACTTGTAAGCTCCCAGGTCTCAAGCGCGGGACCGGTGGCGCCCACATTCTCGGTATGTCGGACTTGAGCCACGCGCCAGGTCGAAGGATAACAAGTTCAACGCAAAGAGGGATGCAAGCTTGTGGCTTGTACCTCTCTTTGCGTTCGGATTGCTTATTGAAGGGATAAGGCGCGGGCCTGGATGTCTGCACTACAGCCGGTCTGGAGACCGGGCTGCCTTCGGTTCGACGACCGGCGATTTGGTTTACCAGCCGAGGACGTAGGCGAAAATTAGCGGGGCTACGATGGATGCGTCGGACTCGATGATGAACTTGGGCGTCGACTCGCCGAGCTTGCCCCAGGTGATTTTTTCGTTGGGCACTGCGCCGGAGTAACTGCCATAGCTGGTGGTCGAGTCGCTGATCTGGCAGAAGTAGGCCCAGAGGGGGACGTGCTCGCGCTGCAAGTCCTGGTGGAGCATGGGGACGACGCAGATGGGGAAGTCTCCGGCGATGCCTCCGGCAATCTGGAAGAAGCCCAACGGCGTCTCCGCGGTGGTGTCGGTGTACCACTCGGCCAGTTCCATCATGTACTCGATGCCGGTACGGACGGTGTGGACGTTTTTGACGTCGCCGGAGATGCAGTGGCCGGCGTACATGTTGCCGAGGGTGGAGTCTTCCCAGCCGGGGACGAAGATGGGGAGATTTTTTTGCGCGGCGGCGAGGAGCCAGGAGTTTTTGGGATCGATCTGGTAGGACTTTTCGAGGTCGCCGGAGAGCAGGATCTTGTACATGAACTGGTGGGGGAAGAAGCGCTCGCCGGCCTGGTCGGCGCGGACCCATTCCTTCAGCACTTCGTTCTCAATGCGGCGCATGGCCTCCATCTCGGGGATGCAGGTGTCGGTGACGCGGTTCATGTGCCGGGCGAGGAGCCTGGCTTCGTCGGCGGGAGTGAGGTCGCGGTAGTGGGGGACGCGCTCGTAGAAGTCGTGGGCGACGAGGTTGAAGACGTCTTCTTCAAGATTGGCGCCGGTGCAGCTGATGCCGTGGATCTTGTCCTGGCGGATCATTTCGGCGAGCGACAGGCCGAGCTCGGCAGTGCTCATGGCGCCGCCGATGGTGACGAACATTTTTCCGCCTGAGGCGAGGAGTTTGTTGTAGGCCTCAGCGGCGTCGACGAGTGCGGCAGCGTTGAAATGGCGGTAGTGGTGTTTGATAAACGAAGTAATGGTAGACATAATTTGATTGAACTCCACTAGATAAGCTACCACAGTTGAATTTGCGGGACGTAAAGGGCCGCGGTTGGCTTGCGGTTAGATGGTGTCAATCTTTTTCTCCACCTTTCCGAGATCAAGAATGCCCAGGGAAGCGCCAAGGCCAACCATTGCTTCGGCCATCGTGCTCATCTGCGAGCCGGCTTGCGCGGCGTCGAGTGAGGTCCCCTGGAGCTTGCCGATGAAGGGCGGCCCGAACTCTTCGAGGCGTTTAATGGACGCGGCGTTGGCGTCCATATCTCCGGCCATGCCCGCCAGCACGGCGATGACCCAGTGGAGATAAGGATTCGCGGGGTCGATGTGATCGCGCATGGCCTCAAACCAGGTTCGGGCGGCTTTGGGATTGGAGCCGATGACGTTGTAGGCATTGCGTCCGAAGGTCTCGGCAAACTGCCGTCGATGGGCGGCATCGTTTCGCCAGCGGTTGACGACTGACTCTTCCGACTGAAGCTCGGCGATGGGGTGAAGGATAAGGCTCGCGCATCGGCAACAGATGTTGAATGCATAGAAGTTCATGCCGGCGGCGGCCCATTTTTCCGCCAGTGTGGGCAGGTTCTCCAGGCGGCAGACAGCAGCGACGGCGCCGATCTTCTTCGCGGCAAGATAAGCGTTCGCCATGAGTTTGGAGGTGAAGAGCGGCAGAATGGTTCGGGACCCGTCCGAAGTGGTGACGGAGAAGGTGTGGCCTTGCTGGGGATAGACGAGGTAATGGAGAAGCTCCGGTTTGGCTCCAGTCTTCTGAAGCTCCTGGATTTTGAGGAATGCTCCGGCGAAGTACATGTGCGCGCCTTCCAGAGTGAGGGTGAGCTGCGCGCAGGCCGGGACTGGCTGCACCGGCTTTGGGGCTGGTTGGGGCGTGGGCGCCGTGGCAGCCCGGGGTGGAGATTGAGCTGCGGAGGGGGGTGTGATGCGAAGGTCGAGCGAGGTGATGCCGGGGTCGCCGCCGTTGCTTGATTTTGATTTGAATCGATCGAACAAAGGAGCCTCCGGATCAAGCAATCATCCGCTAGGATGTGTTTACGGTGCAACGGAATTCTGCGGGCGCGTCAGGGCAGACGATGCAGGGAGGTGCAGATGGGTACTGGCGAAGAGACGACCATTCTGAATGAGCCTGGGATTGGACACGGGACGGAAGCAGCCGAGTCCGATGGCGGGGGCGGAAGGATACGGTGCCCGATCTGCGGGTGGACGCCCGAGAGCGACTCAAAGTGGATGTGCACGTGCAAGCACTTGTGGAACACATTCGATACAGGCGGTGTGTGTCCGGCATGCCTGACGCGATGGGCATTCACGGCGTGCCCGTCGTGCGGGTCCTGGACACCGCACTCGGATTGGTATCGGAACGTGTAGAGCGAGCTGCGAGCCGGGCTATTGCGTCCGCGCTTCGAGCAAGGCGTTGAGTTTGGGGAGGACCTGGAAGGCGTCGGCGACGTAAACTACGTCGGCTTTGCCGCGGGCCCAGCCGCAGTTGGGGTCGAGGGAGATGGCGCGGCGTTCCCCGATGAATCGCCAGCCCACGACATGCGGCTCCTCGCCGTGGCAGCAGGTGGAGAGGCCTTTGGGGTGACGCGGGGTTGCGCCGGTCTGGCCGATCTGGTTGAGGTGCGTGAGAAAGGGGAGAACGGATTGCCCTTCGCCGCCCTGGTCGACTAAGGATTTGCTGCTGCCAAGAGAGGCGCTGGTGGCGTGGAGAAAGCCGAGGATGAGGTCGGCGGCCTCGGGGACGTGGGTTTGGCCGTCAGGCTGTTTTTTGGTCCAGCCTGCGCCGGCGACGAAGAGGAGTTTGGCGTCGGGGCGGATGGTTTCTGTTCCTTGTTGAGGCGCACGGAGGCCGGTGACTGTGGTGCGGGGCTCGGGGAGGGTGACGGGGATTTGTTCGACTTGCGCGGAGCCGGGTTGGGCGGCGTAAGGCGCATGCGTGCCGGGGTCGAGGAGGAGGAACCAGGGGCGGGCATCGCGGGTGAGGATGGCTTCGATGCGCTGGCGGTAGAACCAGCGGGTGACTTCGATGGTTTCTGTTCCGGAGATGGCTGCGATGTGGGTGTCGATGAGGCCGTTGAGGCGGTGGGCCACGCCGGCCATAACCCGCGTGAAGCGGGAACTGCCGGGAGCCAGGACAATGGTTGGGTTGGCGGCGCGGCAGAGGGCTTCAAGGGCGGCGGCGTCGGTTGCGTAGCGCGGCTGAGCGTAGGCTTGGCCGGAGACCGCTATCAGGTGTGCGCCGGCAGAGGCCAGTGCGCTGGCGGCGAAGAGGGCATCGACGGCTACGATGCCGATGGTGAGAGAAGCATTCAGGCGGGCGGCCAACTCCTTGCCCGCCGTGACTGCCTCCAGCGAGGCTTTGGTTAAGGCGGAGCCGGTCTCGTCGGCGTGGGTAAGTACGAATATGCTTTCCATCGTCTTTATTCGGCTCCGATCCAGGTGGCTAACTCGGCGGCAATTTCGTCGGGGGTAAGGTCTTTGACGACTCTTGTGGTGCGCTGCTGTCTGGGCAGGGCGACGGAGACGTAACGGAGGCCGTTAGGGGCAAGCGTGGCGGGTTTGGCTTTTTGCAGGGCGGGCATGAGGGTGCGCATGTTGGCCATGCCGATCTGCGGGTTGTTGCGGGGCTCGGCGAGGTTGCCGGTGGCCCAGCCGAGGACGGCGGGAGTGCCGAGGCAGACCGAGACTTGATGCTTGCCGCCATCGACGCGCTCCAGGATTTCGAATGAGCCGTCTTCACCGAGGGTAATTTGATCGACGCCCTGGAACTGGTCGGGGATGCCGAGGATTTCGCCGACGACCTGCAGCGTGATGCCGGCGCCGCGGTTAGCTGATTCCCATCCGCCGAAGAGCAGGAACTGGGAGCGGTCGAGGCCGGGAAGGGCGGCGATGGTCTCGGCGATGACCTGGGCGGTCGAATGCGCGTCGGGGAATCCGCCGATGGGGCCGTCGATGGGGACCAACTCAAATGGGACTTTCTGGGCGATGGTCATCATGACTTGCTGGAGCTTGGCTTTGGGGGCGATGGAGACGAGCCAGAGTTTGCTGCCGGGATTCTTGGCGGCGAGGGCGGCGGCTTCGTAGAGGGCACTGGCGGCCCAGGGGTCGAGGACGGCGGGGAGAAGCATTTCGTTTTTGAGGCCGGGGCCGGATGGTGTGGTGATGGGTTCTAGTGTTTGCAATGGATCGGGAACGATGCCTGCGCAGACGACGATGTGGAGGGTAGTTGGCATTTCGAGTCCCTTGTTGTACGGATTCTGTTCACAGTTTAAATCGCGAGGCGGGAAGTTTATCGGCTTGGCGCGATGGCGGTGCGCCCTTCGCTAGGCTAGAGTCAGAGGGTCTGGCCGGGGCCGGCGAGCTTTTCGACGGTTGCCGGAATATCGGCGGTCAGGACCCACTGATTCGATCCGAGGCCCGGTGGATACCCAGGATAGGCGGCCGCGTTGGTGTAGCCTGCGAGATCGAATTCGTTCGCATTGGGCAACCGATTGAGGCGCAGGAGCGCCGCGCCATTGGCGAGTTCTCCAGCCTTGAGGCCGAGGATCTGCTCGGCCAGGTCGAGAGGGCGGCCCAGCACGAACTTCGCGGAGACGACGCAGCCGCGCACCGGTCGGACGGCGCCGGGCGTTGCTCCCATGCTGGAGGCGCGCGCCGCGGAGATGACCTTTACCGGCCAGTTCAGCCGATCCTGCATCCAGTAGGCGATCACGTTCTTCTTGATCTTGGCTACGTCGAGTCCGGTTGTGGAAACCATGGCGGCTACTCTAATCTCCCGGCACGGACCGGGTCAATCGTGACGCGCAGGAGAAGCATGGCGCAGGGCCTCAGTTTTCTGCCGAGTGCAGGCCGCCGGAGCCGGCGCGGAAGTCGATGTTGGAGTGCAGGCCGTCAGGGGACTGTGCGCAGTTCCAGAGACAGGCTCCGCAGTGGATGCATTTTTCGCGTTCGAAGGCGGGTACGCCTGCGGGGCCTTCGGTGATGGCCTGGCCGGAGCACATGGCGATGCAGGTCTTTTCGTCGCAGGCGATACAGAGGTCTGGGTTGCGGAAGACGACATGGTCGGCGAATCCGGGCATTGCCTGAACTTTGCCGCCCATCAGCAGTGCGTCCTGATGGGTGACGAGGAGGCGGCCGTCGAAGGGGATCTCGGGCCAGCCGCAGGCGGTGAGCAGGGCATCGTGAAGGGGGCGGCCGTTGGCGAGGGCCAGGACTGTGCCGTTCTTGAACTTGAGGCGCGAAGACGTGGAGCGAATCTGCTTGTGGGCGGGGGGGATGTGGCCTTTGAAGGCGAGGCGGCCGCCGGTGAGTCCGGACAAGGCCATGCCGATCATGCCTTTCACGACTCCGCCATGAAAGCCGTTGCGGGCGTTTTGGGCTTGCTGTGCGCCACGTTCGACCCAACTGGCGCGGCGGCGGGTTTGGTACGTGGCGGCGAGATTTTCCTGGGTGAAGGGCTGGTTGGCGCGGAGGAGTTGGAGGACTGCTTCGCCGAGTTGCGTGCCGGTGGCCCAGGCCTCGTCGACGCCGGAGCCGGTGAGCATGTTGGTGGAGCCGGAGGACTCGCCGATGCGGGCGTAGCCGTCTCCGGTGAGGTGCGGCTCGCCGTGAAGGCCGGATTCCTCGAGGGACTTTGCGCCCCAGGAACGCAGGGTTCCGTCTTTGAGGTACGGCCAGAGAGCGGGGTGCTGGATGTAGTGCTGGAGGTAGCGGTAGGCGGTGCGGGAGGGGTCGCTGAGCCAGGAAGGGACGAAGATGCCGACGGAGACGAGGCGGTCGGGATGGACGTAGAGGAAGCCGAAGATCTCCGGCTCGGGGTAACCGAAGGTGTGCCAGACGACGCCGGGCTTGAGTTGGCTGTCTTCAGGGAGCTCGATGACGAATTTCATGCCCAGAGCCCACTCGCGGTGAGCATTGCCGGGCGGAAGGCCGAACTTGCGGTCGATGGCCTGGGAGATTGCACCGACGGGGCCGTCGCCGACGACGGTGAGCAGGGCGCGGATGTCCATGCCGGGCATAAAGGCTTCGGTGGGTGCGCCAGCCCCGTCGACGCCCTGGTCGGCGAGACGGAGTCCGGTGATTTTCCTGGTGGAGGCGCTTTCGTCGAAGAGGGGGGAACTGACGGGCGTGCCGGGCCAGATTTGGACGAGGCCGGTGGACATGAGCTGTGATGCGACCCACTGGTTGAACTGGCCGATGGAGAGGACGAGGCCGCCGTGTTTGTGGAGGAAGGCTGGGGTCCAGGGAAGTTCGTATGCATAGGCCTTGAGGCCGATGAGGCTGCCTGAGGCGCGGAGGATAGCATCGGCGGCTCGGAGGGCGAGACTGCGCCGGGAGACGCCGATGGGATCGAGGAGATAGAGAACGCGTTCCTCGGCGACCGGGACGGCCATAGGAATTTCGGCTGGGTTGAGGGCGGGGAAGGTGGCGCGGATGGCCTGGGCGCGGGTGACTACGCCGCTGACACCGGAGGAGACATCGTCGGCGCGCTCGTAGCAGAGGATCTGGAGGGGCATGCCGGGGGCGACGCGGCTTTCGAAGGCGGGGTCGGCGGGATTCTCCGTCCAGGCGCGAGTGAGGGTGGTGAGGAAGCCGCCCATGGCGGGGCCGAAGCCGGCGCAGGCGATGTCGACTTCCATGCTGGGACGGTCGATGGGGGGGAGTTCGGCGGTCATTTGCAGCCTTCGGTGGAGGGGGCTGGTTTGGCTTCGTGGTCTCCCACCCATTCGCCAACGAGCCGGCGAAAGGATGGGGCACGGAAAATCCGTGGATGAGAAAGCGCTGGAAAGGACAAGTACAAAGACGGCGAGTGAGCCTCCGCTGCGCCGGGATGGCAAGTTAGCGAGTTAGCGGGAGAGTTGCTCGTCATGCGGGGTAATCCAGGGCTTCGGGGATCATGACTTTGCTGACGGTTTCGGCGGCGCGGTCCTTGGCGAGCCGTGCGCCGCTGAGGCAGGTGGTGAGCTTGTTCTGGAGGCGGAGGAATTCGCTGTTGCCGGAGCAGCCTGCGCAGGGCCCGGCTTTCTGGGGATGGGACCCATCGGCGGCGAGGACATCGACGGCGATGGCGGTGATGCCGGGCATGGTTTCTTCAAACTCGGCGAGTTCGCTGGCGAGGAAACAACCCTGGTGGGATTCATCGACCCAGGAGGGGTGGGGGATGTAACCGAAGACAAGCTCGGCGCAGATGCGGGAGGTTTCTCCGGCGGCTTGCGCGGCCTGGGTATGGCAAAGGTCGGAGAGGAACTGGAGGGTACCTGCGAGGCCTTCGGCAACGACCGGATCGTTGGGGCCCTGGGCCTGGAGTTCAAGGATGTCGAGGATCTGGTAGCGGGAGGCGAGGAGCCAGCAGAGAGCGTCGGCGAGTGCGAAGGTAACGCCCTGGCGCTGGCCGTGGTAGAGCTTGTTGCCGCTGGGGTCAGTGGCTTTCTGGAGGTAGTTGAGGGTCCAGAGCCAGAGGTGCATGGCGGAGGCCAGGGTGCAGGCGCCGGTGCCGGGATTGGTGTTGGCGATGCGGCGCATCTCGGTGGTCCAAACGCGGAACTGGGCGAGGAAGACCTCGCTGGTCATGGTGACGGTGAGCTGGCGGCGCTGGACGGCTTCGGGGCCTTCGTAGGTGGCTTCGAGCTGCGAATCCATCCACTTCTGGCAGAGGAATCCGGGGCAGTCTTCAGTGATGCCGTAGCCACCCATGAGGCTGACAGCTTCGCGCATCATGTTGGTTCCGTGTCCGGTGTTCCAGAGCTTGGTCGCGGGACAGATGACATTGGCTTCGGCATCCATGAGGACAAAGTGGACGAGGGGATCGGCTTCAAGAGCGGCGCGGCGCGGGTTGCTTTCGCTGAGCGAGAGAAGCTCAATGGCGCGCTGCTCGGATTCCTTGAGGGCTTTCATCTCCGCGCGGCCGCCTGAGACGCCGCGCTCTTTGAGGATGGCGTTCTTGTGCTTTTCGATGGGGTCGAGGTGGTCGAAGAGGCGGGCGGCGGCAAAGCCAAGCGAAGCGGCGGCTTCGCCAGTGGCCCAGACATCGACGAGGCGATGAAGGGCGTCTTCGCGCTGCTGGATGCCTTGCTCATAGCGGATGGAGCCGGGTCTGGAGCCCTCCGCGCCGCGGAAGCGTTCGCGTTGATAGCGAATGACGGGCTCGACGGCGGAGAGCAGCTTGGCGGCGGACATGAGGCCGACGGGCACGCGGGTGCGGCGGAAGACGGCCTCAATGACTTCGCCGTGGCTGAAGTTGGGGATGATAACGCCGTCCTTGACGGTGTAACCGCCGACGATGCGGCTGGCGGGGACGCGCATGGAAAAGATGGGATCGCCGGTGGACGAGAGCTGGTGGACGAGTTTTTTGGTGGGGGTTCCGCGATCGAACGTGCCCTGGTCGCCTTCTTCGAGGATGACGACGCAACTGCCCTTGATGCGCGGATCGGAAGAGTTGACGGCGGCGGTGACGAAGTTGGCGAAGGCGATGTTGGTGATGAAGCGGCCGCGCTTGTCGATCTGCAGCGTTGGTTCCTCGCCTTCGCGCCATTCGGCGATAGCGATTTTGCCGCTGAGCATGCCGGTGTCGACCCCGACGTAGGGAATGGGCTCAGTAAGGGCGAAGGCACCGCGCCAGGGGATGCGGTCTTCGCCGGGCTGTGGCGGTGCTGCCAGGGTTTTGTAGCGCGTGACCTGCTCTTGCGTGCCGCGCTCGTGGATGGGTGAGAGGGCGAGGAAGCTGGCGAGGCTGGCAGTGGCTGCTCCGCCATCGACCCAGGCGAGCTCGAAGGCAGAGAGCGAGAGCGCGAGGTTCTTGGGGCCGGCGATGAAGCCGCCTTCCTCGGGCTCCATGAAGGCAGCGGTGACGCCGGCGCGATCGAAGGCGTGGAGCATTTCATTTTTGGCAGGAGTCCACTCGTGGGTGTTGCGTTCACCCGCGGCGACGAGGCGGGCGACGGTGCCGCGGGCCACTGTGCGCGCGGACTGCACGAGCATTTGCAGGTCGAAGCGATCGGCAAAGCGCCATTGGATCTGTCGAACGGCGTCTCCGGGAAGAGTGAGCATGGTGCGGGTTTCAGACAACGTAGCGGTGCCCATCAGGTTGGTCCTCCGGCTGCGGGAATATTGTGCTTGAGCGGATGGACAGCGGCATGTGACCTGTATCACTTGCGCGCGGGGTGGGGCCGGAATGCATGGGTGTGATGGAGGCACAAAGTGTTGCGCGCATTGCGGGATTGGTGGATTGGAACTGTGGTCCTCATCACATACGAGTGTTTCAAAAAAGGACTATCACTCGGAAAGACTGGGCACTGACCCTGCCCGGCGCAAGGAGCAATTCGATGACCCACGGAATGAGGATGGCGGCCCTGGTAGTGATGGCTGCTTTGATGGCGGCGCCTGCAATTGCGCAGGGGCCGGGAGCCGATACGTACAAGGCGAAGTGTGCGATGTGTCACGGGGCCGATGGCTTGGCTGCGACACCGATGGCCAAGAGCATGAAGGTTCTTTCGTTCAAGGATCCGACGATGATCAAGGCGACGGATGCGCAGTTCATCGCTTCCACCGCAAACGGCAAAGGCAAGATGCCGGCTTACACCGGCAAACTGACCGATGCGCAGATCAAGGATGTCGTTGCATACATTCGCACGTTGCAGAAATAAGCGGGCGCTCCTGACCGGAGCAGACCGCGCGGTGTGAACGGGGAGAGAAAGCCTGAGGCGAATCTCTCCCGGCACATCGATGCGGCAGGATTGATTGGAGTTACGATGAAGACCTTTTTCTCCATCCCGCTTACGCTGGTTGCCATAGTTTTGCTGGCTGCCGCGACGCCGGGCAGGGCTCAGACAAACAGCGATTGCCTGGCCTGCCACGCGGACGCAGGCATGCAGGACGCATCGGGGCACAGCGTGAGTGTGGACGAGCACAAATTTGGTTCTAGCATTCATGGGAGCCTGCAATGCGCCAATTGCCACACGAGCATCAAGGGGTATCCGCACCCCGATAAAGTGGAGCCGGTGAAGTGCGAAAGCTGCCACGCGGATGAAGCACAGGGGCTGGCGGGAAGCGTTCACAAGGATTCCGCCGAGCATCCATGCACGAGTTGCCACGGGGATGCGCACCAGATTTATCCGAAGACGGATCCCAGGTCGGCTGTTTATCCGTTGAATGTGCCGAAGACGTGCAGTGCCTGCCACAGCACAGACGGGATGGCGAACAAGCACGGGCTGGCGAGTGTGTATCCGTCGTACATCGACTCAATTCACGGATTTGCGCTCAGCAAAGAGGGACTGCTGGTGGCGGCGAACTGCCAGAGCTGTCATGGGTCGCATCACATTTTAAGCCAGAAGGATCCGCAGAGCCCGACGTACAAGGCGAACGTGCCGGCAACCTGCGGAAAGTGCCACGCAGGAATCACGGAAAACTACCTGGGCGGAGTTCACGGGAAGGCGATTGCGGCGGGGAAGATGGATGCTCCGGTATGCTCGGACTGCCATACGGCGCATGCGATCGAGCAACCGACGGCGGATGCTTTCCGCATGCGATCGACGCCGATCTGCGGCAGTTGCCACAAGGACAAGTTCTCAACTTACCGGGACACGTTCCACTCGCAACTGGGTGCGCTGGGCGGCTATGTGGAGACAGCGCGGTGCTGGGACTGCCACGGAGCGCACGATGTTCTGCCCGCGAGTGACCCACGCAGCCCGGTGAACCAGGCGAACCTGGTGACGACCTGCGGGCGGTGCCACGCGGGCGCGAATGCGAGCTTTGTAAAGTATCAGCCGCATGCGAATGCGCGCAACCGGAAGCTGAATCCGGCTCTTTACTTCATTCGATTGTTCATGAACCTGCTGCTTGCCAGCGTGCTTACGTTCTTTGTAATTCACACCGTACTTTGGCTGATCCGCGCACGATATGACCAGGTCAAGCGCAAGGCGGCAGAGGGAGGAAAGAATGCCTGATCTGGATAAAGCAGTGAATGGAAGTGGGCAAGCGGAGGAGCGGTTTTTCCAACGCTTTACGCGGGCGCAACGCTATATGCATGCGGTGCTGTTCTCGACGTTTCTTGGACTGGCGGGGACGGGGCTTCCGCTGCGCTTCAGCCAGAGTTACTGGGCGCGGAAGTTCGCCAGCGGGGTGGGCGGATTCGGCGCGATCCTGTTCTTCCACAAGCTGTGTGCCATCGTTCTGACCCTGGCGTTTCTGATTCACGTGAAAGATATCTTTCAGCGTGGCCTGGTGAATCGGGAGAAGGGAATCTTCTGGGGATCGACCTCGATGGTTGCCAACTGGAAGGACGCGAAGGATCTGTTCGGCCACCTGCGCTGGATGGTTGGGCTGGGGCCGAAGCCGCAGTTCGGGCGCTACGCCTACTGGGAGAAGTTCGACTACTGGGCGGTGTTCTGGGGCATGATCGTGATCGGATTCTCAGGATACGCGATGTGGTTCGCGCCGTTCTTTGCGCATTTCCTTCCGGGATGGGCGCTGAACGCGGTGCTGGTGATCCACAGCGAAGAGGGACTGCTGGCGATCCTGTTCATCTTCTCCATTCACTTCGTGAACACGCATCTGCGTCCGGACAGTTTTCCGATGGACATGGTGATCTTTACGGGTGTTGAAAGCGAGGAAGAGTTCAAGCACAAGCGCCCGCTGGAGTATGAGCGACTGGCCAAAGAGGGAAAGCTGGAAAAGCGGCTGGGCGAGAAACCGGCGACGTGGCAGGTGAACTTCAGCAAGGTAATCGGGTTCACTGCGATTTCGATCGGGTTGATTCTGCTGGTGCTGACGTTGAGCGCGTATTTCAGGGAGTAATGGAATTAAGAGTGTTGTCAGGCGGCGATCGGGGCCGCCGGAGTTGATGAGCAGGCAGGTCCGATAGGCGAGCTTCCCCAGAAGAAGAGGCGAGCATGTCCGGGCTGAGCAGGTTTGGGAAGAGCGGGAGCAGCAGAGCTCTTTCAGGGATTATTGTTGCGGTTCTTCTTGTATGGGGAAGTTTAGCGAGGGCCGAGCATAAGCTCAAAGATCAGGACTGCCTGGGGTGCCACTCCGACAGTACGCTGACCAAGGACGTGAACGGCAAGCCGGTAAGCTCGCGGTGGATGGAACGAAGCTGAAGCACTCCATTCACGGCTCGATGTTTGCGTGCGTGGACTGCCACACGGATGTGAACAGCCTGGTGCACGAGACGCCGCCGAAGAAGGTGGCCTGTGCTCAGTGCCATGCGGACGCGCAGGAGGCGTACTCTCACAGCCTGCACGCCAAGCCGGCGAACGCCAAGGAACACGCAGGCGGCCAACTGCCAGGATTGCCACGGCGGGGCGCACGAGATTCTGGCAGCCGATGACCCAAAATCGCCGGTGAATCACAGCAACATCCCAACGACATGCGGCCGATGCCACGGGCAAAAGTTTCTGATGGAGTCGAATGGGGAGAGCGACCAGGCGTTCCTCTCCTACCAGGAGAGCGTGCATGGGCGGGCCGTGGAGAACGGCTCGCAAAAGGCCGCGGTGTGCACGGATTGCCATGGGGCGCACGAGATTCTGTCCGCGAGCGATTCCAAATCGCCGATCTACAAGGCAAGCGTTCCTGCCACCTGCGGCAAGTGCCACACGGAGATTGAAAACACATTCAATCAGAGCATTCACGGGCAGGCGATTGCGCGTGGCAATCAACTGGCTCCGGTGTGCACGGACTGCCACGGGATTCACTCCATCAAATCGCCAGTGAATGCCAACTCGCCAGTCTCGGAGCAGAATCTTTCGCGCGATACCTGCGCGCGCTGCCACGAAGGCGTGCGGCTTTCGCAGGAGTTTGGCGTGCCGGGAAACCGAGTGAACAGCTACTTTGACAGCTACCACGGGCTGGCTTCCGAGGGCGGTTCGGTGGTGGCTGCGAATTGCTCGAGCTGCCATGGCGTGCACGATATTCTGCCGTCGAGCGATCCGCGATCGACGATCAACAAGGCGCATCTGGACGCGACCTGCGGCAAGTGTCACAAGGGCGTGACGCAGAAGTTTACGCTGACCCGCGTGCACCTTGAGGATGGCATTCATCCGCGGGACATCGGCTCGGTTGTAGTGCGATGGGTGCGGCTGATCTATGTGGTTCTGATCCTGCTGGTGATCGGAGCGATGTTCCTGCACAACGCGATTATCTGGCGGAGCAAGGCCGTTGCTAAACGCAAGATGCAGAATCCATTCATGGTGAGGATGACGACGAATCAGCGCTGGCAGCATTTGATTCTGCTGACGAGCTTCATCATCTTGGTAATTACGGGATTCGCTTTGAAGTTTCCGAACTCGTGGCTGGCCGAGGTGCTGGGCATGGGCGAAAGACTGCGCAGCATTACCCATCGCGTGGCGGGGGTAGTGCTGATTGCCGCGGGAATTTATCACATCTTTTATCTAGCCGCGGCACGGGAAGGACGACGGTTGATCTGGGATCTTGCGCCGCGGCCGAAGGATGCTTTCGGATGCTGTAGGCACGATGTTGTACTACCTCGGACTCAGCAAGAAGCGGCCGCAGTTCAATCGCTTCAACTACGCGGAGAAGGCCGAGTACTGGGCACTGGTGTGGGGCACGGCTCTGATGGGCGTGACCGGCATCATGATGTGGGCCAAGGTTTGGGTGGGCAACCTGCTGGCGCGCTGGTGGGTGGATGTGGCGACGGCGATCCACTTCTACGAGGCGATTCTGGCTACGCTGGCGATCGTCGTATGGCACTTCTACCAGGTGTTCCTCGATCCCGATGTGTATCCGATGAACTGGGCGTGGTGGGACGGGAAGATGCCGGTGGAGCATTACCGGCATGAACACGGGCTGGATGCGGAGGCGCTGGCGGAGGCCGAGGGCGACAAGGGTCCCGGGAGCGTGAGCGAGCCACCGCGGTAAAGCCAACTCCGCTGAGGAGCGCCGGATGAAGGCGATCGTCTGTCCGCGGTACGGGCCACCGAGTGTTTTGCAACTGATGGACGTTGCGAAGCCTGCGCCCGCCGATGACGAGGTGCTGATCAGGGTTTGCGCGGCGGCCGTGAATCCACTGGACTCTGGCATCCTGCAGGGTCCGTGGATTGCGCGGCTGCTGAGCGGAGGGCTAGTTGCGCCCAGGCACAAGATCCTTGGAGCCGATATTGCCGGACACGTGGAGGGCGTTGGCCGGCTGGTTACGCGATTCAAGCCAGGCGATGCGGTATTCGGCGGGCTTTTCTCGGGGCTGTTCGCAGCCAAAGGCCTGGGCGGTTTTGCCCAGTATGTGTGCGCCAGTGAAGAGAGATTGGCGATGAAGCCGGTCAGCCTTCCGTTCGGCGAAACGGCAGCCGTTCCGGTGGCGGCGATCACGGCTCTGCAGGCTCTTCGCGACAAGGGACGGATCGGGCCAGGCCTTCGGGTCTTGATCGATGGCGCGTCGGGCGGCGTGGGCACGTTTGCGGTGCAGATTGCAAAGTCGTTTGGCGCGGAAGTGACTGCGGTATGCAGCACCGGGAAGATGGAGACGGCGCGATCGATTGGCGCGGACCACGTGATCGATTACAGCCGCGAAGACTTCACAAAAAACGGGGGGCAGTACGATTTGATTCTCGCCGCCAACGCGCATCATTCGATCTTCGCTTACAAGCGAGTGTTGAGCCGGGAGGGCAGTTTTGTCATGGTGGGCGGGGCCATGGGACCTATGTTTCAGACACTTTTGCTGGGGTGGTTGCTCTCCAGGATGGGAAGCAGGAGATTCGGCAGCGTTCTGGCGAAGATCAATCAGGGCGATTTGGTTTTTCTTAAGGACCTGATTGAAGCTGGGCAGGTTGTGCCGGTCATCGACAGACGCTACCCGCTCAGCGAAGCGGCGGAGGCACTTCGCTATGTTGGCGCGGGGCATGCGCGGGGGAAGGTTATTCTGATCGTCGAGCCAGGGCAAATCGAAATTGATTCTGTTCTCCGCGGGAAGCAAGCGGAGAGGGCATCCCGCGGGGGCTAAGTCCCGAACCCTTCAAAACCCGGGGCTGAGGCAGGCGTCGATTCTGCCGGGATTTGCGGGAGTCGAAACTCCCGTCTCCCTTCGTTCAATCACTGCTCAGACGCGCCAGTCGTCGGGGCGCCAGCTCTTGATGCGCTCCTTGATTTGCTTGCGGTTGAGGTTCTGTTCGAGCGCCTGCTTGGCCAGTTCGACAACTTCATCATCGGAGGCGAAACGAAGGCCGATCAACTGGTCTTCGGTGAGGCGATAGATCTGCGTGTGCCACTCGGCAGGCGCCAGGGCCTGCAGGCGAAGTCGCTCTTCCAGGCGGATGACGCGGTCCTGCACCTTGAGCGGATAGGTGCGGAGCTTGACGACCGGAATGAATACGGCGATGGAGAGGACCACCAGCCACTCTGTAAACACGTTCAGATTCTTGTACGCAAAGCAACACACGATGAACAGGTTGACGGCGAGGACAGCAACGAGCACGATGTGATAGGGCGGGTCAAAACGTGCATGGCTCTTGAAGCTCTGTGTGGAGGGATCACTCATGCGAATCCTTCATTTCTTTCAGGCCAAGATTGACTGTCTCTGCCGCAGGCATTTCCGAGGCGGAAAGAACAGCGGAACGGGGAGCCTGTACACCCGCACTGGCTGCATTCTGCGGGGCGACAGCGAGGACTGTCAATCGAGAAAGGTCGCTGGGTGATAGAACCTGTACACTCCTGGGAACTAGGTGATAGCGGCTGCGGACGAGGTAATCGACGAAGAGTCCGCCGGCCAGGTATGGATTGGCGATGGCGATGGGGACGGCGTAGGCGGTGGTGATGAGGGATTCGGCGACACCTTTGTTGGAGCGGCTGAGACGGCGATAGCCGGGGATCTGGGGAATCTCACAGATGGTCAGCCGCGTGTCAGGATGTTTGCGGGCATAGCGTTCGAGCTTCCAGGCAAGCTGTTTGGGGGTGGTCATGCCGGCGTCGGGGAAGATGCTGCGGGGGAACGCGCCGGGGAAATCAGCGTTGAGAATGACGCGGGCGAAGTCGGCGCAATTGGAGTAGAGCAGGTTGAAGCGGGTGCGGTTGGGGTTAGAGTTGAGGCGCTCAATCAGTGCGTCATCCTGTGCGGGTGTGGTCGAGAAGCGGAGGGCGTAAATGCGGCGCTCATAAGCAACGCCAACCAGTTGCGTCCAGCCGCCGTGGACGATGTTCCCCGGCTGGAGGTTGGCGCCGAGGGACTCGAGATGCCTTTCGCGATAGAGGCTGCGGAGGCGGTCGACGGTCTCGCGGTCGACACGTTCGGGGACGGCTGAAGGATCATCGACAGAGTAAAGATAGGGCAGCAGAGGGATGGCGACCCAGTCGTATCCATCGATGCCCTGGTAGCGGGCGATGACGGAGCCCATTTCGCCGGAATCGCAGCGGCGGAGGTGGGTAGGGGTGTCTGCACAGATGTTTTGAAAATAAATGGCGTTATGACCGGTTGGATTGAGCGCGCCGAAGAAGCCGTAGGGCTCTTCCATGAGCAGGGCAGCCTGGGCATGGGCACGAAGAACGGCAGTGGAGAGGACTGCCAGTGCAAGGAGAACAGAGAACATTGTTCGCCGGCTGTGCATGATTGAAAGAGCTTCCTTTCAGTCAGGTTTGGTCGGGCACTTCTAAGGATACCGGGGAGTGCGAGAGAATTGCGTTAGTTGACAGCGTGCGCGAGCAGGCGGAGGAAATGGGGACAAAACTGATCGAAAGGCTCCGGGCTGGCGCACGCGTACAAAAGAACCTTTTCGAATGTATTGACACCATGACAAAGGAAATGTTGCGGTGCGGTCAATGGAAGACCGGTGCAGATTTCCAGCGTTGGATTGGCGGGCTCTGGTACCGTTATCCTTCCTGGATGGCGACGATGGGTGGCGCGGGTAAGGGAATTCTGGCTGTGAGGAGGTTTGTGTTGAATCTGCGATCGTTTTTGCTGGTTGCTTTGCTTTCAGCGGTGGGTGCTTCGGCCCAGGTGACACTACCGCGTGTTTTGTCGAACCACATGGTTGTGCAGCGGGAGCTTCCGGTGCATGTATGGGGCAAGTCGACGCCGGGCGAAGGGGTGAGCGTGAGTTTCCGCGGCGAGACGCGCACGACCAGCACCGGACCGCTGGGGCGGTGGAGCGTTTATCTGAAACCGGGCGCGGCGGGAGGGCCGTTTGCATTGACGGTGACGGGCACGCCAGCCAATGGAGCGGCGCAGACGGTAACGCTGGACGATGTGCTGGTGGGCGATGTGTGGGTGGCATCGGGGCAATCGAACATGGAGTTTGCGATGCGCCAGGCAGCGACGGCGGAGCAGGATCTGCCGCATGCGGGCAACGCGCAGATCCGGTTGCTGATGGTGAAGAAGAAGGCTGTGGATTATCCGCTGGACGATGTGGAGACCGAGGGTTGGGCGGCGTCGACGCCGGAGACGGCGAAGAGATTTTTCCGCGGTGGGGTGGTACTTTGCGCGGGAGATTGAAGCAGCGGGAGCATGTGCCGGTGGGGGTGATCGACTCGACCTGGGGTGGGACGGTGGCGGATGCGTGGACGCGCGTGGCCGCGCTGGGCGCGGACGCGGCGCTGGCGCCGGTGTTTGCTGCGTGGGGCAAGATGACGGAGCGGGAGACGGATGCGCTGGCCCGGGAGAAGGACGAGCAGCGGCAGATTGCCGAGGCCAAGGCAGCAGGGCAAGCCTGCGCCGCAGTTCCCCTGGCATCCGGAACTGGATAGCTGGGGGCCGGGGATGCTGTGGAACGGGATGATTGCGCCGCTGACGCCGCTGCCGATTCGCGGGGTGATCTGGTACCAGGGCGAGAGCAACAGCGCGCTGGCGCGTGCGCCGCTTTATCACCGGGTGTTCAGCACGATGATTGAGGATTGGCGGCACGAGTGGGGCGATGGGAGATTTTCCGTTTCTGTTTGTGCAGATTTCGAACTTCAAGTCGAATGCGACGGAGGACTGGGCGGAGCTGCGCGAGCAGCAGTTGAAGACGCTGGACCTGCGCAACACAGCAATGGCGGTGACGATCGATATTGGCAACCCGGACAACGTGCATCCGACGGACAAGGTGGATGTGGGGCAGCGGCTGGCGCTGGCGGCGCGGGCGATCGAGCTATGGCGAAGACATCAGCTATTCCGGGCCGATCTTTCGGCAGGCGACGCCGGAGGGAGCATCCATTCGCGTGTGGTTTGACCATCACGCCAAGGGTCTTGCGGCAAAGGGCGGCGAGCTGACCGGCTTCGAAGTTGCGGGCGCGGATGGGAAGTTTGTGCCGGCGACGGCGAAGATTGACGGGAACACGGTGGTGGCCGGCAGCCCGGACGTGGCTGAGCCGGTGTATGTGCGCTACGGATGGGCGAACAGCCCGCAGTGCAATTTGTTCAACGGAGAGGGACTGCCGGCATCGCCGTTTACTTCTGCGGAGTGAGCACCAGGCACCCGCGGTGCGGCAGTTGGCGCTTGTGTGCCAGTGGGTTCCAGGATTTTCACCGTGCTTCAGTGCTTGGCGGGGATGAGGACGGTTGTTTCCTGCATTTCGATGATGCCGCAGCCGGTGCGCTTGTCTAGCTCGGGTAGGAGGGCGTCGACTTTCTCGCGTGTCTCGACGAACTCGATCTTGATGGGGAGATGGTCAGAGATTTCGAGGATGTGGGCGGAGTGGATGCGATGGGTGGAGCCGAAGCCGGCTACGCCTTTGAGGACGGTGGCGCCATAGACGCCGTTTTTGAAGAGGAAGTCCAGCAGGCTGGTGTAGACGGGGATGCCGTGGTGCTTGGCGCCGTCGCTGAGGTAGATGGAGACTTTGACTGCCGGGCCGCTGGTCAGCATGGGTTTCTCCTTGCGGTGCTCAGCTGCACTGAGCCGAGCACAGGGCAACGAAGGATTGAAGCACTGTTGAGGGAGGATTGGCAAGCGGCGCCGGCACACAGGTGGGGCTCCGCTTAGAGGAGTTCCGCGATCCAGGAACCGCCCCAAACGGCGATGAGGCCGAGGACGAGGCTTCCGCCGGCATAGAGGGCGGCCAGCATGAAGGCTCCAGAGCGCAGGGTGGAGAGGGTTTCCCACTCGAAGGTGGAGAAGGTGGAGTAGGCGCCGATGAAGCCGATGGGGACCAGGAAGCGCCAAGCGGGGTCGAGGTCGGCGCGCTTGCCCATGTAGGTGAGGGTGAAGCCGATGATGAGGCAGGCGGTGAGGTTGACGACCAGGGTGCCGTAGGGGAACTTGATTCCGGCGCGGCCGGCGATGGTGGAGCCGACCCAGAAGCGGGCGACGGAGCCGAGCGCGCCCCCGATGGCGATGAGCAGGTATTTTTGCAATGTTCCCCCTTCAATCAGGATATAACGGGCACGGAGGGGGCCAGTTCCGGCTGGTGCGCTCTATAATCCCGGCGGAGGTGGTGAGGCTTTGAAGACGAATTGGATGCGATGGTTGTGTGCGGGCGCGGGGGTGGTTCTGGCGCTGGTTGCGGTGGTGGGGGCGGGCGCGCAGGAGCTCTCCGCGAAGCTACAGAACGCGGTGGGGCTGTGGCAGGTGGTGAACAGCGATGGCAGCCCGGGCGGCAAGGTGGAAACGTACCTGGAGAACGGGAAGCTGTTTGGGCGGGTGACGGAGGTGCGGCCGGGGCGCACGCCGAAGGATGTGTGCGACAAGTGCTCGGGCGAGTTCAAGAACCAGCTGATTCTGGGCATGGTGAATATGCGGAACTTTCATCCGGAGGGGGACGACTGGGTGGACGGGACGGTGGTGGATCCGGAGAACGGGAAAGAGTACAAGGGGAAGATCTGGGCGGTGAACAAAGACACGCTGCGGATGCGGGGGTTTATCGGGATTTCGCTGCTGGGACGGACGGAGACGTGGACGCGGATCAAGTGAGCGGGGAAGCCGGCTCACAGTTTCACATTTTCACTGTCTCACGGGATTGCAGGGGGGGTGGGGTTGAGGTTCAGTCCCATTCACTGGGTTCGTCTTCGTTTTTGTTCAGCAGCCTCTTGATGTCCGTTTCCGAAAGTTCAGAGGTGTTGATGGTGATAAGGAAGTCGCGGACGAGCGCGGTGAGGGTGGTGTCGTGATAGGCGGCGCAGATGCGCGCATGGCGGTAGAGGTCGTCATCGACGGTAACAGTGATGTTTTTCATGGTTTTTGGCCGCCGGGCGGAGGGATGTTTGGATCTTCCGCTCGTCCTTTTGTATTGATTGTGCGCCGAAGAGGCATAATTGCATGCAAAACGGGAGCGAGAAATTTGCGGGAGCTGGAGGATTCCTGGCGGGGAAGTTGGATGGGGTGAAAGTTTATTTCGGATATGCTCTTGCATTTGACATTGAAGGGGCGCAGACTGTTGTGCAGTAACTGGCAGAGGAAAGTCTGCAGGACCCCAGCCTGGGTCTGAATAGGGCTAGAGCGGGCCGCTTCGAGCGGCCCGCTTGCTGTTTGGGGCAAAGCCTGTTGGATGGTGCAGGGGTGGGCCACCGGGCGAGTCAGGCGTGGCATCCCGAAGATCATGCCGGCGTCCGCAGGAGTTGGCGCCGAAATCTTGATAGGCTGGGGCCATGGAGCTGTTTCAGGTTGACGATGAATGCCTGCTTTTTATCTCACCCGCGATCACCGATTGGGGCGCATTGACTTGCCATAAGATCGATACGGTCATCGATGTCGATGGCGATATTGACTGTGGCGTGCCAACGCTTCCCGATCAATGCCTCTATATCTATTTCCCGATTTTTGATGAGGACTTGCCGAATCTGGACAAGTTACACGCGCTTGGCATCCTGGGTGCGAGTTTGGTGGCATCGCGACACTGCGTGCTGTCTCATTGCGGCATGGGTTTCAATCGCTCCGCGCTGGTGGCAGGGATGATCCTCCACAAACTCGGAATGGCTGGGCCGGATATCGTGCGAAGGATACGAGAGCGGCGGCCGGGGGCGCTGTTCAATGACTGCTTCGCGGCGTATCTGGGCTCGCTGAAATAACGCGTCAGGAATATGGTGGGGCGGTTGGCGAGGCCTTATCGCATCGGCCCTACGGGACGCTTTGGATTTTTGTGTTCGCTGGCCCCGGGTTTCACCCGGGTCTATTCTCATATTCTCCCTGACGGGAGAATTGGCGGATGTGGGGGTTGGTGGTCTCCCACCCATTTCACGATGGGGCTGTGAAATGGATGGGGCACCCGAGGGTTTTTGGCCGGGTCGAGGGTGGGCCACCTGCCTTTGGATTTTTGTGGCGCTGGCCCCGGGTTTCACCCGGGTCTATTCTCATATTCTCCCTGACGGGAGAATTGGCGGATGTGGGGGGTTGGTGGTCTCCCACCCATTTCACGATGGGGCTGTGAAATGGATGGGGCACCCGAGGGTTTTTGGCCGGGTCGAGGGTGGGCACCTGCCTTTGGATTTTTGTGGCGCTGACCCCGGGTTTCACCCGGGGATATTTTCATTTTCTCCCTGACGGGAGAAATGGTAGATGGGGGTTCGTGGTTTCCCACCCATTTCACGATGGGGCTGTGAAATGGATGGGGCACCCGAGGGTTTTTGGCCGGGTCGAGGGTGGGCACCTGCCTTTGAATTTTTGTGGCGCTGACCCAGGGTTTCACCCGGGGATATTTTCACGTTCTCCCTGACGGGAGAATTGGCGGATGTGGGAGTTGGTGGTCTCCCACCCATTTCACGATGGGGCTGTGAAATGGATGGGGCACCCGAGGGTTTTTGGCCGGGTCGAGGGTGGGCCACCTGGCCCTTTCAAAGACGCGAGAGGAAAATGCAGGTCCTTCGACTCCCTGCGGTCGCTCAGGATGACAACTCATTGGGAGGGGCGGGCGCGGGAGCTCATTCTCAAATCTGAGAGACAAACGGTGCTAGTTGTGTTTGCCTTTCCATTCGGCGTAGGGGCCTTGGAAGTCTTCGATGCCATCTGCTTTAAAGTTCCATAACCTGGTGGCTACTTCGTCGATTAAGTCGTGGTCGTGAGTTACCAATAACACTGTGCCTTCGTAGCGCTGCAAAGCTATGTTTAAGGCGTTGATGGCTTCCAAGTCCAAGTGATTAGTCGGCTCGTCGAAGATGAGTATGTTGGGCTTGGTGAGGATTAACTTGCAGAAGGCTAACCTTGCTTGCTCGCCGCCGCTTAATGCTTTGGTTTGCTTGTCGCCTTCTTCGCCGCTGAATAACATCTGGCCTAAGATGCCGCGGATTTCTTCGGAGTGGGCATCCGGCTTCCAGCGATGGAGCCACTCGGCGACGGTGAGGCCGTGCTCGATGGTTGCGCCGACGTCCTGGGGGAAGTAACCGATCTGGGCTTCGTGGCCCCAGAAGACGGAGCCGGAGTCGAGCTCGAAGTCCTTGTCGGCGAGGCCGGGATAGTTGGCGAGGAGGCTCTTGATGAGGGTGGTTTTGCCGGCGCCGTTGCGGCCCATGAGGCAGATTCTTTCGCCGCGCAGGACGTTGCCGGTGAAGCCGTCGAGGACTTTCAAATCGCCGTAGAGCTTGGTGAGGTGCTTGAACTCGAGGATGTGCTTGCCGCTGGGGCGGTTCATGTCGAAACGGATGTAGGGGCGCTGGATGTTGGAACGGGCGAGCTCGTTGGTCTGAAGGCGCTCGACTTCCTTGCGGCGGCTGGTGACCTGGGAGGAGCGGGTACCGGCGGCGAAGCGGGCGATGAAGTCGTTGAGCTGGGCGATCTTTTTTTCGCGCTGGGCGTTCTGCGACTCGAGGGTGGAGCGGATTTGGGTTTTGGCCATGACCATGTCGTCGTAGCCGCCGGTGTAGACGATGATGGTCTGGTAATCGATGTCGGCGGTGTGGGTGGTGACGGAGTTGAGGAAGTGGCGGTCGTGGGAGATGCAGATGAGGGTGCCGTCGTAGTGGTCGAGGAAGTCCTGGAGCCAGTGGATGGAGTCGAGATCGAGGTAGTTGGTGGGCTCGTCGAGGAGCAGGGCCTCGGGCTTGCCGAACAGGGCCTGGGCCAACAGGACGCGAACCTTCTGGCCGCCCTGGAGCTCGGACATTTTGCGCTCGTGGAGGGATTCGGGAATGTCGAGGCCGTCGAGGAGGATGGCGGCGTCGGCCTCGGCGGTGTAGCCGTCTTCGTCGCCGATGACGCCTTCGAGCTCGCCGAGGCGCATGCCGTCGTCGTCGGTCATCTCGGGTTTCTCGTAGATGCGGTCGCGCTCTTCGAGGGCGGCCCAGAGGGGCTTGTTGCCCATGATGACGGTGTCGATGACGCGGTAGGCGTCGAAGGCGAACTGATCTTGACGGAGGACGCCGAACTTACGGGGGCGGACGACGGAGCCTTTCTGGGCGTCGAGCTCGCCGGTGAGGACCTTCATGAAGGTGGATTTGCCGGAGCCGTTGGGTCCGGTGAGGCCGTAGCGGCGGCCGGGGACGAAGCTGACGGAGACATCCTCAAAGAGGATTTTGGCGCCGTAGCGCATGGAGACGTTGCTGACTGAGAGCATTCTGGGTCTGGTTCCTATTCGTCTATGAGGGCCGCAGCGGGGTAACGGCTCGGGCGGCCGGAGGCAGCGGGGGTTGGTTCGATGTTGGGGGCCGGGGTTTTGATTCCCACGTCTCAAAAGCGAGAGATGGGCACCCGTGGGCCCGGAGGACTTTGGCTCTTCTAGTTTCTCATATTTGTGTTTATGGGGTTCGGCGGGGTGCGAGGCGTGCTTTCCCGGGATTCTTGAGAGACCTGGAGCACACAACATTGCGGCAATTTCAAAGCCCCCTTACTGAGCGGTCAGGGCGGCGTATTTGCCGGATTTGGCGTAGAGCCAGTCGCCATCGCCGGGATCGTTGGGGTCTTTGAGGACGTAGTAGAGGTTGGTGACGGGGGCGAAGCACTGGCGGTAGACGAGGCCGATGCCAGCGCCGCGGCCGGGCTGAATGAAGTTCGTGCTCATGTTGAAGTAGGCGGGCGGGTTGTCGATGCGAAGCGTGTTGTTGTGGATCTGGCTGGTGATCTCGTGGAGGCCGCCGCCCTCGAAGGTGGCGGTGCCGTCTCTGCCCACGCCGAACTCATAGTGGGGCGGGGTGGGGCTGTCCTGGTTGTAGGTGGTGTCGATGGCGGCCTGCCAGCGGCGGGTGAAGGGAGCCATGGTTTTGGCGGCGACGATGTGAATGAGGATGGAGCAGGAGTTTTTGGAACCGGGACCGTAGATGGCATTGACCCAGTTGGCGCTGCTGTCACCGGTTTCCGCGGCGATGAGGTCGGCCGGGGTGGGCGGGGGCTTGACGCCGGCGCAATTGGATGGCAGGGCGAAGAGAGAGGCAGCCGGCGGGGCGAAGGAGACTTTGGTGATGTTGACCAGCGGCTGGAGGGTACCGCCGGGAGCGCCGATCATGGCGCGGAGGACGAGGCCGTCCTTCTCGTCGAGCCAGGCTTTGATTCCGGTACCGCCGGTAGCTCCGGCGTAGATTTTTGTGGGGATGCCGTCGAGGGTTTCAGCGCCGGCGGGCTTGAAGGATCCATCCTTGATGCCCTTGTTGAGGTCGCCGGTCATGGCGAAGGGGTCGCCCCAGTCGCCGGAGAAGTTGTTGGCGCTGCAGGGGACGCTGGGGTCTGAGGGATTCCAGCCCCAGTTCTTGCCCTGGGCAAGGTCGTAGAGGGTCAGGGTGCGGCTGGCGGGCGTGGCGCCGTCGGCAGCGCGGGATATCTCGGTGAGAACCTTGTTGCCGCTGCGATGGATGGTCATGGTGGAGCCGGCGGGCGGGAAGGCGATGGTTTCGACGACGGTGTAGGCGGTGGGGGGATTCTGGGCCGGAAGGAGTGGGGCGATGGAGAGCACGGCGAGGCAGAGTGCGAGGCGAGGAGTGGGCATGAATTGAGCTCCCTACAGGCAAAGAATGGACCGGCGTAGGACCAGTACGGTTGAGTCAAACAGCTACTTTTTGAGAGGGTAGCGATGATAGCGACCGCGTAAGAGGCCGTCAAGGCACCTGCGGTGCGACAGACGGCGCTTGCGCGGCACCTGCGGTGCGGCAGACGGCGCATGCGCGCCCTATTCGCTCTAGATTTCGTCGCTGCGTTCGAAGACGACGTTGCGGGCTTTGAGGTGAGCGAAGATGCGATGGAGGCAGCCGGGCTCTGCGCCGATGTAGGAGGGCGGCGAGATGCCGGCGCGGCGGTAAGCGCCATCGAGGAGACAACGGGCGACTGCGGAACAGGTGTAGCCGGTGCTGGTGGCCATGGAGCTCATGTGGCGCTGCTGGTCGTAGCCGGCGAAGAGGGTGTAGGAGAATCGCTTCTCGACACCGCTCTCGAAGCCATGAAGGTTGATGCGCAGGAGGGTGAACTCGGCCTGGTCGTCGGCGGGGGTCCATGCGTCGGGGATCCAGGGCTGGCCGGTCTGCTGGAGTTCGCGGATGTATGCGATGTGGCCGGGGAAGCGGAGGGTTTTCTCCTTCATGTTGGGGATGCGGCCGTCCATGGTGGTGATGAGGGAGCGGAGGCCGTCAGTGTTGAAGGCCTCGAGGACGAGGTGGTGGCCTCCGATGTTGAACTCGACGATCTCCGGCTCGGACAAAGCGGGCATGGTGATGAGCTTGCCTTCGCGGACGTAGCGCGCGGGGCGGGTGTACTCCTCCCAGACGTCGGGGGGCGAGAAGGTGGGCAGGTACCCGTTGGGGCCGGTGCGGCCGAAGTGAAGGCCGCCGACGAGGAACTCGAAATCAAGGATTTGCATTTGGGACGCGAAGAAGCCTGCGAGGAAGTCGGGGTTGCCGGGAGCGAGGCCGCAATCGACGGCGGCGATGACGTTTTTGCTACGGGCCAGATCGTCGAGCTCGAAGGGGTCCTCGGCGAAGAAGGAGATGTCGACGACATTCTTCCCGTTCTCGATGATGGTTTGAAGCGTGCGGAAGCCCATGTGGCCGGGGACGGCGCAGACGACCAGATGCGCATCGCGGATGGCATTGCCGATTTCGGCGGAATTTCCGAGATCGGTGACGCGGGTGTTGACCGGAAAACGGGACGAGAGAGATTCGAGGGCAGCGTGGTTGATATCGGCGGAGGTTACTTGGAATTCATCGGACAGATCGGCGGCGATTGCCTTGCCGACGCGGCCGGCGCCCAGAACGACAACTTTTTGACTCACTCTTTACCTCGCCTGTGTTGCGGAGTTTTTTGCGGCTGCGATCCCCTCGCATTGTAAGGCTCGTGGTGAGAGATTGCGAAACCAGGGGCGCGCTGGCGTGACGCCGACAGGGGTGTGCGGTTGTTAGCATTCAGGCAGGCCTGAATTTTGGTTGAATCTTCAGCGGCTTTCCCAGCAATTGCTTCGTCAGGATGGATGGGAAAGGAAATGGAAGGCGTATGAAAGCGAAGCAATGGAGCAGGCGGCAGGTACTGCATGGTTCTGCGCGCATGGCAGCGGGCGCGGCGGTTACGGGAGTTCTGCATGGCCGGACGATGGCGGCGCAGATGCTGCAGGGCGAACCTCTCAACGACGATCGGGTGCGGTTTGTGACGACGACAGAGGCCAGTCCGTGGCAGAGCGGCACGGCGCTGAAGCCGACCTTCAACTGGAACATGCTGAACCTGAACGTGGATGGTGCAAGCACGACGCCGGGCGCCAGGGCGATGGAAGGATTCGGCGCCTGCTTCAACGAACTGGGATGGACTTCGCTGAGCGCGCTGAACGAACCGGAACGAGAGAGCGTACTGCGCGAGCTGTTCGATCCGGCAGCGGGAGCGCGGCTGAGCTATTGCAGGATGCCGATTGGCGCGAATGATTTCTCGCTGGGGGCTTACAGCTATGACGAGACGGACGGAGACTTCGAGCTGAAGGATTTCAGCATAGCCCATGACCGGCAGACGCTGATTCCCTTTATTCATGCGGCGCAGAAACACCAGCCGAAGCTGCGGCTGTGGGCCTCACCTTGGACACCGCCGAGCTGGATGAAGAGGAACCACTTTTATGCCGAGGCGAAGGGTTATCCGGGGATGAAGGACAACGGAATTCGCGCGGACCAGGTTGGCCATGAGGGCGAGGATATGTTTATCCAGGAGCCGCGTTACTTTGATGCGTACGCGCGGTATTTTGGGCGGTTTATCGACGCCTACCGGGCGGAGGGAATCGAGGTGGGGATGGTGATGCCGCAGAACGAGTTCAACTCCGCGCAGAACTTTCCCAGCTGCACGTGGACGGCGGAGGGGTTGGCGAGATTTCTTCATTCTCTGGGGCCGGAGATGGAGAAGCGCGGCGTGGAGATTTTTTTTGGAACGCTGGAGCGCGGAAACCCGAAGCTGCTGGAGACGGTAATGGCGGATCCGAAGAGTGGACGCTTCATCAAAGGCGTGGGGACGCAGTGGGCGGGCAAGAATGCGCTGCCAGCGATTCACAGGGAGTTTCCGCAGCTGGCGATTTACCAGTCAGAGCAGGAGTGCGGCGACGGCAGGAATGCGTGGAGCTATACGAGCTATTGCTGGCAGCTGATGAAGCATTACTTCCGCAGCGGGGCAAGCGGTTATATGTACTGGAACATTGCGCTGGATACGACGGCCAGCAGCGGTTGGGGATGGAAGCAGAACTCGCTGGTGAGCGTGGATACGCAGGCGAAGACATTCCGCTACACCCACGACTACTACCTGTTGAAACACCTGACGCACTTTGTGGATGTGGGGGCGAAGCTGGTGGAGGCGACGGGGTCGTGCGACGATGCGCTGGCGTTTGTGAATCCGGATGGCGGACTGGCGGTGGTGCTGCGCAACGAGTTGCCGGATGCTCAACTGGTGCAGGTGCAGGCAGGGGAGCGGAGGGTTGCGGTGGAGCTGCCGGCGAACTCGATTGGGACGCTGAGTTTGGGCGTTTGAGGATGTCTACGGCGCCGTAAGGGTGGAGTCGGATTGGCGGCTTCCCAACTGTCCGCAGAGACTTCAACGAATCATACCCGCATTCGGCTGGGCGGGCCTGGATTTTCAAGGATGAGGTGAAGGAATGGCTGCACTTTTGCAGGATGTCCGGTATGCCGTGCGCATGCTTGCCAAGTCTCCAGGATTCACGGTGATTGTGGTGTGCACGCTGGCGCTGGGCATTGGCGCCAACACGGCACTGTTCTCCGTGGTGAACGGTGTGCTGCTGAGCCCGCTGCCGTATCCGAGGCCCTCACAGCTGGTGGCGATTTACGAGAAGAACGCAGGAATGGCGCGGGCGCCGATCAGCTACCTGAACTTTCTGGACTGGCAGCGGGACTGCAAGACGTTTGCTTCCATGGCGCTTTACCGGCATGAAGACTACAACCTGACCGGCAGCGGACACGCAGAGCGCGTGAACGGCCTGATGGTTTCAGCAGGGTTTCTGACGACGCTGGGCGTGCAACCTGCTGTGGGCAGGGACTTGAATGAGAGCGACGACAGGCTGGGAGCGCAGCCGGTGGTGCTGCTGAGCGATGGGTTCTGGCATCGGCGCTTTGGCGGCGACGCGCACGTGGTGGGCAAAGCGCTGGAATTGAACGGCACGGCTTATACGATTGCGGGTGTGCTTCCGGCAGGGTTCAGCTTCTACGAAGTGGACCGCGATGTTTTCATTCCGGTTGGCCAGTGGGACGATCCCTCGTTTCGGGACCGGCTGGTGGATGTGAGTTCGCACGCGGTGGGCAGGCTGAAGCCGGGGGTGACCGTTGCCCAGGCACGCGATGAGATGGATTCCATTGCGCGGCATCTTGCGGCGGAGTATCCGGAGGCGGACAAAGGCGTGGGTGTGAGCGTGGTTGCGATCAGCGATGACCTGGTGGGCAACGTGCGGCCGGTGCTGCTGATTCTGCTGTCCGCGGTGGGTTTTCTTCTGCTGATTGCATGCACCAATGTGGCGAGCCTTCTGCTGGCGCGTTCCATGCGGCGCTCCGGGGAGTTTGCCGTGCGCCTGGCGATTGGCGCGCAGCGCAGGCGGATTGTGATGCAACTGCTGACGGAGAGCCTGATTGTCTCGGGATTGGGAGGCGTGGCCGGGGTGGTGCTGGCCATGCTGGGCACACGAGCGATGCTGCGTCTTTTGCCTGCGGCGCTGCCGCGAACGGGTGCAATCCAAATGGATGCGCGGGTACTTGTGTTTACGCTGATCCTTTCGGTTGTGTGCGGAATCGGATTCGGACTGGTTCCCGCGTTCAAATCGTCGCGCGTGAACCTGCAGATGGTACTGCGCCAGAACACACGCGGCGCCGGTGGCGCGCGATCGCGCATGCAGGGATTCCTGGTGGTGTTTGAGCTGGCGATGGCGCTGGTGCTGCTGGCGGGCACCGGCCTGATGCTGCGCTCGCTTGCCGCCCTGTGGCGAGTGAATCCGGGCTATGAACCGGATCATGCGATTACGTTTTCGATTTCGCTGCCTTCGACGATGAAGACCACCGAGGCGGAGACCAGGGAGCGGCTACGGCGACTGGATGCGAGCATGCGCGCGATTCCGGGGGTTGAAGCGGTGTCAGTGACGCTGGGATCGCGGCCGATGATTCACGACTCCGAACTGCCTTTCTGGATCAAGGGACAGCCGAAGCCGGCAAGCAATAACGAGATGCCGCAGTCGATGTTCTACCTTGTGGAGTCAGGGTTTCAACGGGCGATGGGGATCCGGCTGCAACGCGGACGGTTTGTAAGCGACCAGGACGATGAGAATTCTCCGGTGGTTGTGGACGTGGACGATGTGTTTGCGAGAACGTATTTCCCGAACCAGAATCCTATTGGACAACGGATTCATCTTGTCGGATTCGACGTGGAGGCCGAGATTGTGGGAGTCGTGGGACACATCCGGCAATGGGGTCCGGGCAACGATCCGAAATCGGCCATTGAAGCGCAGTTCTTTTATCCGTTCATGCAGTTGCCTCCCAAGCTGATGCGGCTGGCAGCGAATGGAGTGGCGGTGGTTCTGCGGACTGACGATGATCCGGTTGGGGTGATGGGGCCGGTGCAGAACGCGGTGGCCGAGTACAGTCCCGGGGCTGTGATTTATGCCGAGCAGACGATGAGCGAGGTGATTGCAAAGTCGCTGGCGGAGCGGCGTTTCTCAATGATTCTGCTGGGCGCATTTGCAGGGATCGCGCTGCTGCTCTCGTGCGTGGGGATCTACGGTGTGATTTCGTACCTGGTGGAGGAGCGGACGCGCGAGATTGGCGTGCGCATGGCGCTGGGAGCTGGGCGAGGCGACGTTTTACAGCTTGTGCTGCGGCAAGGGGCGGGGATGGCGCTGGCCGGGATCGGGATGGGCATGCTGTTTGCTCTGGGGCTGACGCGGCTGATGGGCGGACAGCTGTATGGAGTAACGCCGTACGATCCGCTGACGTACTGCTGCGTGGGGTTGGTGCTGATGGTTGTGGCGCTGGCGGCGTGCGTGATTCCAGCCAGACGAGCGGCCGGTGTGGACCCTGTGGTGGCACTGCGTTACGAGTAGTGATGCGGCGCGCTGGCGCGGAGTCTTCATAGTTGTTTTGGCATGCCCGCAAGAGAAGAAGCGGATCCTTCGACTCGCTGCGCTCGCTCAGGATGACAAATATTTATAAAGAGCAAATGCAAATGCAAATGCAAATGCAAATGCAAGAGCAAGAGCAAGAGCAAGAGCAAGAGCAAAAGCAAAAGCAAGAGCACATGCAGGTCCTTCGACTCGCTGCGCTCGCTCAGGATGACAAGTATTTATAAAGAGCAAAAGCAAAAGCAAAAGCAAGAGGAAAAACAACGGCAAAAACAACGGCAAAAACAAAAGCAAAAGCCGACGCAAAAGCAACGGCAGCCTCTAGATTAATGGCTTCAGAGAACAGGCGCAAATTTGTAAGGGTGTTCGAGACTGAATACTAGCCGATGAGGGCGAGGGCGATGTGGTTGACTACGAAGGCTGCGCCCCAGGCCAGCGCGAGCATGTAGAGGAACTGGACGGCGGGCCACTTCCAACTGTTGGTTTCGCGGCGGACCACGGCCATGGTGGAGGTGCACTGCATGGCGAAGGCGAAGAAGATCATCAGCGCCAGCGCGCCGCCGAGGGTCATGTCGTGGTGCAGGGCGGTTTGCAGGTGCATGGCCTGGGTTGCGGGGTCGGCGCCGTAGAGGGTGCCCATGGTGCTGACCATGACTTCGCGGGCCAGGACGCTGGAGAGCAGGCCGATGCCGATCTTCCAGTTGAAGCCGAGCGGGGCGATGGCCGGCTCGATGAAGTGGCCGAGGCGGCCGATGATGCTGTCGGCCAGTTCAGGAGCGGTGTAGGCGCCGCCGGCGATGTGGACCACGGGCAGATGGGCGAGCACCCAGAGGGCCAGCGTGACGCAGAGAATGATGGTGCCGGCCTGGCGAAGGAAGACGCTGGCGCGGTCAACCAGGCGCAGGGCGAGCGAGCGCAGAGTGGGCATGCGGTACTGCGGCAGCTCGAGGATGAAGGGCGTTTCGCTGGACTTGAGGATGGAGCTCTTGAGCAGCCAGGCGGTGGTCATGGCGCCGACAAAGCCGGCGAGATAGAGGCCGAGCATGACGATGGTGCGCAGGCCGAGAAAGCCGTGCAGGTAGGCGATGTTGGGAATGAAGGCGGCGATCAGCAGCATGTAGACCGGCAGGCGCGCCGAGCAGGTCATGAAGGGCGTGACCAGGATGGTGGCGAGGCGGTCGCGCTTGTTCTCGATGGTGCGCGTGGCCATGATGGCCGGGACGGCGCAGGCGTAGGCCGAGAGCAGGGGGATGAAGGCTTTGCCGTTGAGGCCGATGGTGCGCATGACGCGGTCGGCGATGAGCGCGGCGCGGGCCAGGTAGCCGGAGTCTTCCAGGATTCCGATGAAGAGAAAGAGCAGCAGAATCTGCGGCAGGAAGACGAGCACGGAGGAGATGCCCTTCCATGCGCCGTCGAGGAGCAGGGACTGAAGCCAGCCGGCGGGGAGCAGGGGGCGAACGAACTCGCCCATGCGGGCGAGGATGTCGCCAAAGCCGTCGGAGAGCGGCTGGCCGATGGAGAAGACGACTTCAAAGACGCCGACGACGACGACCAGAAAGAGCAGCGGTCCCCAGATGCGGTGGAGCAGGATGTTGTCGATCTTGCGCGTGCCTTCGACCGAGAGCGGGGCGCGGTAGCCGGTGCGGCGGCTGACCTGCGCGGCCCAGGTGTGGGCGCTGGCGGCGTTGCCGAGCACGGGCAGGGCGAGCGGCTTGGCGGCTTCGCGCTCGGTTTGCTGATTGAGGAAGAGCGGAACGGCGTCCAGGCCGGTTCCGTGGACGGCGCTGATCTGGGCGACGGGCGCGCCCAGTTCGCGGGCCAGCTTGAGCGGGTCGATCTGGCCGCCGCGGGACTCCATCAGGTCGCTCATGTTGAGCAGCACCAGGGTGGGCAGGCCGAGCGCGAGCACCGGCGCGGCCAGCATCAACTGGCGGGTCAGGTGCAGGGAATCGAGAACCAGCAGCACGGCGTCGGGCTTGGGCGTGCCGGGCATTTTGCCGCGCAGCACGTCGATGGAGACGCGGGCGTCCTCGGAGTAGGGCGTGAGCGAGTAGATGCCGGGCAGGTCGATGAGGGTGAGGTCGTCGCGGCCAACGCCGGCCATCAGGCCCATGCGCTGCTCGACGGTGACGCCGGGGAAGTTGGCCACCTTCTGGCGCAGGCCGGTGAGGCGGTTGAAGAGCGTGGACTTGCCGGAGTTGGGCGGGCCGATGAGGACAACGGTCTTGAGCGCTCCGGCCGGGGGCGCAGACTGGGGCGGTTCAAAGGCCGGGGTCTCGCAGCAGGCGCTCATCGGGCGGCCTCGACGCAGCTCTGGCGATCGGTCCTCGGTCTTCGGCGATCGTCGCGTTGCGGATGTCGGCTTCGGCGGGGCGGACGCGGATGGCCTCGGCGGTCTCGTGGCGGAGGGCAATCTCCATGCCGTCGACGCCGTAGACGGTGGGATCGCCGGCCGGGGCGCGGCGCAGGGCGGTGACAGCGCATCGGGGACAAAGCCCATGTGCATGAGGTGGTTCTGCACGGATTCAGGCAGGTCGAGGGCCACCAGGACCCCGCTTTCGCCGACGTTCAATTCGCTCAACACGCTCACCCGACGAACTCCCTGGGCCGCCGGAAGGGCAGCACATTGTTCCGGAGGTCCCAACTGAAACTACGACCGGAATGGTCGGACTTCAGTATACGACCAATTTGGTCTGGTTCGCAAACACTGATTTCACAATCTTTTGATGCATGCCACTTCACCGCTTGACCTCCGAGAAGGCTGTTGTACATTCGCCAGCCCCTTTCGGACCCCCTGGCGGACCCCTCAACTTGATTCATCGGAACGATGTACTGGTTTTATCAATGAATGATCGCGCGGAAAGTGATCCAGATCACCATAGTTAGGAAGGATTTTTGGGGAATCCCAAAAGGTGGGTGTAGAAGAGTGGTATGAAGAGCGAGGAGTTTCTTGCAACGTTGAGCGGGGCGGCTCCGCCGGGCGAGTTGCCGGCGCCGGTGGCTGCTTTGTGGTGGGATGCGAAGGGAGATTGGGCGCGGGCGCACGGGCTGGTGGATGAATTAGAGACGAAAGAGGGGATGGTGGTGCATGCCTATCTGCACCGCAAAGAGGGCGAGGGGTGGAATGCGGACTACTGGTATGAGCGGGCGGGGCGGCAATTCCACAGGGCGAGGCTGGAGGATGAGTGGAGGGCGCTGGTGGAGGGGCTGCTGGAAGGGGACTGAGGGAGTAGGGAATAGAGCCTCGACGATGCGGGGCAACCTGAAAGGCGGATGCCCGCAATCCTGGGGCTCGCGTATATTGGGCCAATGCGATTTCTCTGCTTCCCCTCCTCGCTTCGATGTCCGTCCCCTGTGTTGACTGTGTGGGCAACCGTTGGCTGCCTGATGCTTGCCTTTTGCTTCTGCCGGCCGGCCGCGGCGCAGATGGGCTCTATGCCGGGAATGGCCGATATGGAGCCGGTTCCGCCGCCTGAGCAGCTGCCCGCGCCGGTGAAGATGACGGGCATCGGCAACAGCCACATCACAATCAAGGCGAGTCCCGAGGTGCAGGCGTGGTTCGACCAGGGGCTGAGCCTGCTGCACGACTTCTGGGACTACGAATCGGCCAAAGCGTTTGAGCAGGCGATCCGCGTAGACCCAAACTGCGCCATGTGCTGGTGGGGGCTGGACAAGGCCGAGGAGATGCGCGGCGGCGACACGGAGGCGTACGGCAAGAAGGCGCTGGCGAAGGCCGTCGAGCTGAAGGGTCATGCGACTGCGGAGGGCAAGCTGTACATCGAGGCCGCGCAGGCAGCTTCCGAAGCCAAGGGCGACGACCATTCCAGCGAGATTGCGATTCTGCGCACGCTGGTGAAGAAGGATCCAAAGGACATTGAAGCGCGCATCTTTCTGGCAGAGGCGGTGGGCAACGGCTACGACGACAATGGCGAGCCGAAGCCGGGACAGAAGGAAAGGATTGCGCTTCTGGAGAGCGTGATGCGCGATGCGCCCAACGACTCCGCCGCGCACCACTACTGGATTCACGCGATGGAGCCGGGCAATCATCCGGAAGCGGCGCTGAAGAGTGCGGCGCTGCTGGCCAGCCTGGCGCCGAACTCGGGGCACATGGTGCACATGCCGGGGCACATTTTTTATCGTGTGGGCAATTACGCGGAGGCGGAGCACTGGTTTGCCGCGTCCACTGAGACCGATGAACGCTACCTGCGGGAGCAGCATGTTTCTCCCGACGACGACTGGAACTATGTGCACAACATGATGTATGCGATTGCCAACCTGATGGAGCAGGGCAAGCTGGCGGAGGCCGATGCGCTGAGCGATCACTTGAGCGCGGCGCGCGGCAAGCTTTCGGCCACGCTGTACATCTGGTCGGCGCGGGACCAGATGGCGCGCCTCGGACCGCGGCTTCCCGTGGCTCTGCGCGTGGGCGACTGGGACGCGGTGCTGGCGATGCTGAGCGAGGCGAATGTCGGCGAGGGCGAGAAGACGACCAACCTGCGCTTTCTTGCATCGGAGCTGAGCGACTATGCACGGGGGATGAAGGTGCTGGAGAATCCCGATGTTGCGGCCACCGACATTGCAGCGGCGCAGGCTGCCAGCGATCACATGGATGCCGGTCTGTGGCACGCGCAAAAAGACCAGGCAGCGAAGGATGCGGACAAGGAGAAGGACAAGAAGGGCGATACAAAGCAGGAGAAACCGGCTATGGCGGTGGTGATGCCGGATGCCGATGCCGGTCCGCTGATGAAGTGCCTGAGCATTGCTTCGCTGGAGTTGCAGGCGGGTGTGCTGGCAGCGCAGGGAAAGCTGGACGCGGCCAAGAAGCTCTACGCATCGGCAGCCGGGGAGGAGAAGAAGGCCGGCTACCACGAGCCGCCGTTCTATATCCGTCCCGTGGGCGAAAACGAAGCCACTGCGCTGCTGCGCGCGAAAGATTACGAGGGGGCCAGGGCGGCGTATGAATCCGCGCTCGCGGAGCGGCCCAACTCCGGGTTTGGATTGTATGGGCTGGCGCGGGTTGCGGAACTCCAGGGTGACGAGGCCGCGGCGCGCGCAGCCTATGCAACCTTTCTGAAGGCGTGGCCCGCGGCGGATGCATCGCTGCCCGAGATTGCCCATGCGCGCAGCGTCGTTGCGGAACAGGCAACAGGTACTCGCTGAGGGGAGCGCGTGCAACTGGGGCCATCCCAGAAACACGCGAACCCAGACCTCGTTCAGGAGGCCTGGGTTTCGGAACTGCCTGTGTGCCTGCGATTTGGGTTCACTTTGCAAACCAGGCAGCCAGGATGGGTCCGGCCTGGGCGTCTTCGATGACCGGCGAGATGCTGAGTTCCATCAGGTCGGCCCACTTGGTCGCGCTCTTATAAAGCAAAGTGGCGTCGTCGGTCTCCGTGATGGTGACGCCGCCGCTGCCGTCTACCTTGAACCAGCGGGCGATGTGAGTGACGCCGGGTTCCGGCGCAGCCTCGCCAGCAAGGAACTTCTCAACGCATTCACGGGTGGCTCCGGGAAGAGCGACCCAGGTTGTCATGAATTTCATGGGATTCGTCCTCGTTCTTGGATTTTGTTGTGCGGCGCAGATCAACCGGGGAATGCCGCCCGGCGATTATAGGGGTCGGCAGTGCCCGCGGTCGTCCGCGGCCGCAAAAATACTTGTCATCTTCGTCTGGATAGGGAAAAATCGCAAAGCAGAGTTTTCCCCAAAATTGAGCCAGGGCAGGGAGGTCGCCATGAGCAGCGTACGCGTGTTGGTGGGCACCAAAAAGGGAGCTTTCGTTTTGAGCGCGGACGGGAAGCGCAAGGACTGGACGGTGAGCGGGCCGTTCTTTGCCGGATGGGAGATTTACCACCTGAAAGGATCTCCTGTTGATCCCAATCGCATTTATGCTTCGCAGTCCAGCGGCTGGTTTGGCCAGCTTGTGCAGCGGTCGGATGACGGTGGCGCGACATGGGAGCCGGTCGGAAACAAGTTCGCATACGACGGCGTTCCGGGCACGCACCAGTGGTACGACGGCACGGCGCATCCCTGGGAGTTCAAGCGGGTGTGGCATCTGGAGCCATCGCTGACCGATGCCGACACAGTGCTTGCCGGAGTGGAGGATGCGGCTTTGTTCAAGTCCACCGATGGAGGCGTCAACTGGAGCGAGCTGGCCGGTTTGCGCGGACATGGCAGCGGGCCTAACTGGCAGCCAGGCGCGGGCGGCATGTGTTTGCACACCATCATTCAGGATCCGGAGGATGCGGGGCGGATGTACATTGCCATCTCCGCGGCTGGCGCGTTCCGGACAGACGATGGAGGCTGCAACTGGAAGCCGATCAACAAAGGCCTTGTATCGAACTTCATGCCGAACCCGACAGCCGAGGTGGGCCACTGCGTGCATCACGTGGCCATGCACCGCGCGCGGCCCGATGTGCTGTTTATGCAGAAGCACTGGGATGTGATGCGCAGCGACGATGCGGGCGACAACTGGCGCGAGGTGAGCGGGAATTTGCCGACAGACTTCGGGTTCGCGATCGATGTGCATGCGCATGAGCCGGAGACGCTGTACGTGGTGCCGATCAAGAGCGACTCCGAGCATTTTGTGCCGGAAGGGAAGCTGCGCGTTTATCGCAGCAGGACGGGCGGCGATGAGTGGGAGCCGCTGACGGCGGGACTGCCGCAGAAAGACTGCTATGTGAATGTGCTGCGCGATGCCATGGCCGTGGATACCTTGGATGAGTGCGGCGTTTACTTTGGAACTTCCGGCGGGCAGGTGTATGCCTCAGCCGATGCGGGAGACACGTGGGCGCCGATTGTGCGGGATTTGCCCGCGGTGCTGAGCGTGGAAGTGCAGACGCTGGCGTGACAGAGATCAGGTGACAGAGATCAGAGATCAGGGGCCGGGTGTGGCGATGATTCGAGTGGTGCTACCGCAGCATCTGCGCACCCTTGCCGGAGTGGGCGCGGAGGTTGGGTTGCGGGTGGATGGGCCGGTGACGGTGCGTCGCGTTCTGGATGCACTGGAGGCGCGGTATCCCATGCTGCGCGGGACGATCCGGGAGTATGCAACAGGCGAGAGGCGGGCGTTTCTGCGGTTCTTTGCATGCGAGGAAGATTGGTCGCACGAGGGGATGGATGCGGAGTTGCCACAGGCTGTGGCCGATGGCCGCGAGCCGCTGTTGATTATTGGGGCGATTGCGGGAGGGTGAGGCCCGTTGCCATGCTCTCCGAGGCGCCGGCTGCACTGCTCGCTATTGCTCAGACTGGCGATCCTTCGACTCAGTACCGTAAGGGATGGTGGGGTAAACATGACGGCCCCGGCCAAACTGAGGACAAGGTATGAATGGATTCAAAGTTCTTGCATTAGCGGCTGTTGCCGGATTCCTGTTTGCGGCAACCCCTCCCAAAGCTCAAGCCCAGATCAGCGTCGAAGTCGGTGTTGCCCCGGATTGCCCGTATGGCTACTACGACTACGCCCCCTACAGCTGTGTTCCCGACGGCTACTACGGCCCGGAATGGTTCACGGGCGGCGTCTTCGTCGGGGCGGGTCCATGGTTCCATGGTCCTGATAACTTCCAGGGCAATGTGGACAATTCGTTCGATCCCAATCACGGCTACAACGGCCCCAGGCCAAAAGTTGGCGACAAGCCTGCAGCGCAGCGCCGCGATCCGGCCACGTTCAAAGGCAATGAAACCCGCGATGGCCGCGGCCATACCGGCGGCGAAAAGAAGTAGTCAATAACCGTTGGACTAACTGGTTCAGCGGTGAGCCCCGGTGCAGCCATTACAGGCTCACATTGGGCGATGAACGAAACAAAAAGAGCGTGGCATCAGCCACGCTCTTTTTGTGCCCTCGCCCGACAACGCGCCTGATCGGCCTGACTGAACCTCGCGGCGCATACACGGGGATTTCTTATTTGGGCAAAGGGCGAGAATCCCAGTTCGTAAAACAGGGGGTGTGAACTGGGATGCCCGCCAGGAGCGGCGGGCCCGTCCGGGGATGGACCGGCCCGCATCGCTCCAATCTGCGGCCCTGGTTTAGGCCGCGGACCTCTGTTCGACCGGCTTTTGCGCCTGCACTAGCTCATCAAAGATAGCGCGATACTGGATCATGGCGGTGCGCAGTTCTTCCGTGGTGGCTTCCGGCCTGCCGGGACGCACAGCAATGTCGTGGGCGACGCGGTAGTTTTCCATCACGCGCGGGTAGGTGACGGACACATCAGCGGCGCGCTGATCGAATCCCGCTTGTGGATAGCCGCGGGCCGTAAGGATTGCATTCACCAGGTCATCGGCCTCGGTGACCGCGGCCTTGGGATGATCGACAAAGCGCGACTGCACCGCCTGCCACTCGGCCACAAAGCGTTCGCGCTCGGTGGAGCCCAGTTCACGAATCTCCAGAGCCTTCACGCGCGTCTCGCGGTCGGCCAGCTTCGATTCGGCGCTGCGCGGGGAGCCATGGGTGAGGACGGCGCGGTCGTATTCAGTTCCAAAGCGGTTGCGGAAGGCCAGGGTGCGCCTTCTGCGCAAGGCTACGTACGTGTAGATTGCGAGGCCAACCACGAGCACGAGCACAATGGCCGCGACGACGATCTGAGTTGTAGTGAAGCTGTAATAAGTTCCAAACACTTGACCTTCCATTGAGATCTCCTATGCGGGGCTTCCGCGCGGTAAACAGTTGAGGGTGAGTGATCCAAGGTCCGGGAGGACCGTTCAAAAGCCATCATCCGCCGGCGATCGGCGGCAAAGATGCCCACAATTGCTCGCATCGGAGATGAATGCGTTCCGCGGGCCGAATGGGCGATAGAAACGCAGGGCGCCGAGGCCGCAGGAATGCTTCGGGAGCCTGGGATGACGGGGCCTTCCGCAGTTGTTCGCCAGCGAAGTGGCTCGGACAAATCAGTAGATGGGTGCGATTTTTGCGGCCGAAGGCCGCGTGCGCCTGGACGGCCAGTCCCTAGTGCTGCTCGTGTTTGCCGGGGCGGAGCATGAGATCCTTGATGGCTTCGCGGGGGTCTTTGCCTTCGTTCGAGGATGAGCTCCATCTGTTCGGTGATGGGCATCTCGATGTCCGTGGCGGCGGGCGAGGCCGAGAGCGGCGCGGGTGGTGAGCACGCCTTCCGCGACTTTTCCGCCGAGGCTCTCGAGGATCTCGGGAAGCTTGCGGCCCTGGCCCAGCGCCTGGCCTACGGTGCGGTTGCGGCTGAGCGAGCCGGTGCAGGTGAGCACCAGGTCGCCTACGCCGGAGAGGCCGGCGAGGGTTTCGCGGCGGCCGCCGCAGGCGACGGCGAGGCGGGTGATCTCGGCGATGCCGCGGGTCATGAGCGCGGCGGCGGAGTTGTGGCCGAGGCCCACGCCGGCGGCGACTCCGGCGGCGATGGCGATGACGTTCTTGAGGGCTCCGCCGAGCTCGACGCCGATGACATCGGTGGAGGTGTAGAGGCGCAGGGTTTCAGAGGAGAACTCGTGCTGCACGCGGGCGGCTACGGCCGGGTCGTCGAAGGCGACGGTGACGGCGGTGGGCTGGCCCTGCGCCACTTCGAGGGCGAAGCTGGGTCCGCTGAAGGCGCCGATGGGGAGAACGAGTTCGTCCAGGTAGCGCGGGGCAGGCTCGATGCCGGAGGAACTGACCTCGGGGGCAGTGGACTCGGCAAAGACTTCAAGCCGCGTATCGGGGTTGGCGACGGGAAGCTCCGTCACCAGGTCTTGAGCGTAGGCGGCAGCCGGCAGCGGGGCGACGACGCCCAGGCTGGAGGCGATGACCTGGGTCATGCGCAGGCAGGTGTTGTTCTCGACGCCTTTGGTGGCGGAGACCACGACCTGCCCGGGATGAAACCAGGGACGGAGCCGGTCGAGCGTGGAACGGAGAAACTCCGAAGGGATGACGGAGACGACGATCTCGGCTTCGCCCAGGGGAGCGGGGTCGGCGGTGACGGCGATGGCTCTGGGAAGCGGAAATCCAGGCAGGAAGAGGGTATTCTCGCCGGCAGCGGCGATGTGGCCGGCCTCTTCAGCCGAGTGAGACCACAGGGTGATGTTGTGTCCGCCGCGGCGGTGGAGGGCGAGTGCGATGGCGGTTCCCCAGGCTCCGGAACCAAGGACTACGATGCGGCTCATGCTTTTTTCTTAGCTCCGAAGCGGGATTCCGTGCCTGTGAGCAGGCGGCGAATGTTCTGGTGGTGTTTGGCGATGATGAGCAGGGCGACCGCGATCTGAACGGCGATGAAGAAGGGCGGGCGTTCTCCGCGAACCAGGACCCAGGCAAAGAACGGGAAGCTGGCAGCGCCGAGGATGGAAGCCAGTGAAACGTAGCGGGTGAGCAGCAGCACCAGGGCGAAGACCGCGATGGCTGCCAGGGCCGATGTGGGTGCGGCCACCAGAAAGACGCCGAAGCCTGTGGCTACGCCCTTGCCGCCCTTGAAGCGCAACCAGACCGGGAAGACGTGTCCGAGCACGGCGGAGAAGGCGGCCAGGGCCTGCATGTTGCGCACCATGGCGTTGGGCGCGAGCAGTACGCCGATCAGCGCGCCAAGATAGACTGCGGCGCAGCCCTTGAGCATGTCGCCGAGAAAGGTGGCTGCGCCCAGGCCGGTGCCTCCGGAGCGGAGGACGTTGGTTGCGCCAATGTTGCCGCTCCCGACGGAGCGTACGTCCTGCTTGAGGAAGAGGCGAACCAGCAGATACCCGACGGGGATGGAACCGAGCAGATAGGCAACGGCAATCACGAGCAGGCTTACAAGGAGCATGACGACTGCGAGTTTACCACCTGCCACCTGCGATGAGGCGGACGCCCACTGTTCGCCCGCAGGAGACTTTTGCTTTCCCACCCTTGCGACCAAGAGCGAGTCGCAAGGATGGGTGTCTCATGCCGTGCGAGAGTGGGCCGTGAGATTAGTTGACCTCGTCGGCTGAGGGGCCGTAGAGAGCGGGGACGGTGGATTCGACAAGGCGCAGGTAAACGGTTAACTGGCCGCGGTGGTGGGCGAGGTGGCTGAAGACGCTGTCGGCAATCATGATGGTGCGCGGCTGCTGCTGAACAGGGCGGCCGCCCATCTTGAAGGCCCAGGGGGTGAGCAGGTGCTGGTCGGTGGTTGCTGTGAGACAGTTGCGGGCTGCGGCCAGACCTGTATCAAGGGCATGCAACAATTCGGCGCGGGTGGACAGCTCCCTGGTACGCAAGGATTCGTTGGAAGGGTCGTCGAGGTTGAGTTCGTCGCGCTCGATTATCACAGGAATCCAGCCGAGGATGCCGGCGACGATAGAGGCAAGATAGCCGAGAGCCATGGAACGCTGGTGCGGCTTGAAGTTGTTGTGACCTTCGGGGACGCGCTCGAGAGTCTTGCGGATGAGAACGGCTTCGCGGTCGAGCTTGTCGAGGAAAAACTGCCTGAGACCGATCGTCTCAACGGGGAGAGCTTCGACGGTTGCGGTGGCGAGAGACATGGGATAAACCTCCTTGATACTCGGGTGCGTTGTCCCGGCTTTCTCAAGATAAGCAGGCATATATGACAAAGAGTGTCATAATTTCTTTGAGATCGTAAAAAAAGATTTGCCGGGAAGGTTGAGGAAAGGAAATGAAGTCGGATCGGCTGCTTTCGGTGTTGCTCCTGCTTCAGGCCAGGGGCCGCGTGACGGAGCGCGAGCTGGCGGAGAGGCTGGAGGTCTCGCAGCGGACGGTTCATCGGGATATGGAGGCGCTCAGTGCGGCGCGGGTTCCCTTGTCGGCTGTGCGCGGGGCGCAAGGGGGCTGGGAGCTGGAAAAGGGATGGCGGACCCAGGTTCCGGGCCTGAATGAGGGCGAACTGCGGGCGCTGCTGATGGCGCAGCCGCGGGCTCTGGGCCACTCGCGCCTGGCGGCAGCGGCGGAGAGCGCGCTGAACAAGCTGATGGCGGCTTTGCCGGTGCCCATGCAGGCGCAGGCGGCGGCGATGCGGGAGCGGCTGCATGTGGACCCAACGGGCTGGCGCGGGACGGGTGAAGACCTGTCGATGCTGGCCGTTGTCCAGGAGGCCGTGGCGGGAGACCGCAAGCTGGCCTTTGACTACACGCGGGCCGATGGGCAGAAGGGAGCGCGGACCGTGGAGCCTCTGGGTATGGTGGCCAAGGGGCTGACCTGGTACCTGGTGGCTCGGAGTGCGAATGGAATGCGGACCTACCGGGTTTCCCGGATGGAGGGGGTGACGGTGCTGGCCGGCAAGTTTGAGCGGCCGGCGCAATTCGATCTGGCGGCTTATTGGAAGGAATCGACGGCGAAGCTGGAACAGCAGCGGGGTGGTTTTGAAGTCAGTTTGCTCGCGACTCGGGGAGCGGCACGGAGGCTCACGGAGTGGGGTGCGGTCCGGCCAGTGGAGGGGGCGAACGATGATGGTGCAGGCGCAGGCGAAGAAACGAAAGTCTTTCAATCGAATCAAGCGCCTGAGGGCTGGGTTACGCTGACGGCGAGCTTCGACAGCGAAGGCGAGGCGCAGTTCCTTGTGCTGGGCCTGGGGACGCGTGTGCGGGTGGTGGGGCCGGATGAGTTCAGGCGCCGGATCGCGGCGGAGGCGGAGGCTGTGCAAAGCGTTTGCAGCGATGGCCAGCGCGACCGGGTTGGCTCGTAGCTGTGCTTACTCGACCATGATCTCGCCGGGGAGGATGGGCCGGGTGCGGTAGAGCTTGCCCTGCGCGGAAAGGTAGCCCATGAACCACAGGGCAGCCACATAGGCGGCCAGCTTGATGAGGTCGGCGGTGTGGGTGCGGGGCAGTGTCTTCCACAGGACCAGGAGCAGGGTTTGCGCGGCGGTGACGGCCCAGACGGTGCCGTAGAAGTAGCGGCGTTCCATGCCTTCCGCTTTGGTGGAGGGGCCGACGCGGGGCAGTTTGCCGAGCAGGCCGAGCAGCAGGATGAGGCCGCTCAAGGGGAAGTAGGCCCAGGTGTAGAGCTGCTTCATGTACCAGACGCCGGTAACGGCAGAGCCGACAAGGCCGGCGAGGTTGAGGCTGGCGAAGGTGATGGCGGCGCTCCAGGCGAAGGTATAGCAGACGCGGCGGTAGAGCGGGTTGGGCCGGTCCTCGTCGAAGCGAAGGATATAGGGGCGGGGCTCTGCGCCGGGAAGCCTGCCGCGCAGCCCTGCAATGCCTGTGCAGACGAGTACGGCGGCCAGCCAGAGTCCATTGGCCAGGCTGAATCCGTGGGCGAAGAGGGAAAATGTCAGGGGGCCCGGAGCAAGAAAGAAGACCCAGATCCAGATGGGCCAGTGGCAAAGGCGATAGATTCGGGTGTTCCGGTCGCGGATCTTCCGCTCCTGGGCAAACTCCACTTTTCCGCGATATTGCATTGGCCTGAGTTTCTCAGGGTTGGCGGGCGGGCGTCAATCGCGGGCGGCGGGGCTTCAGACCGCCCTGCTCCAGAATGGCGCTGCGGGCGGAGCGGACTTCAGCGGCCAGCACCTGCAAAATCTTCAAAGCCAGCAGCGGATCAGTGCGCATGAGACCCGCGAAACTCTCCTGGTTGATAAAGCTGACCTTCGCGCCGGTGTGGGCGATGGCGGTAAGCGTGTAAGGCTGCTTCCCAATGAGGCCGGGAAGGCCGAGAAGCGATCCCGCGGTTGCCTTCGTAGTGGCGATCTCCTTGCCGGCGGGCGAATGCATGGTGAGCGTGACTTCCCCGGATTTGAGGATGTAGAGACCAGCCGGGGCATCTCCCTGACGGAAAAGGACGTAGTCTTCAGTGCAGAGGACAGGGGTGGATTGCGATTCCAGTCCCTGGATAAGTTCCGGTTCTGCTATGAAAGCTGTGGGATCGAGGTTCACTGGCAGCCTCCTGGAGAGGAAACGGGGGATGGTGAGAAAACAAGTGCAACAAATGGGGGATCGAACGCCATTTGCATATCGTTGCATTGCAGCAGGATCGTCCCCTGTGATGTCAGTCACATGTTGAGGGTTAAACGAGAGAAAACGGGTGATCCAGCTCCTGACCGCAGAGTCTTTCTAGCGGCACGCTGGCTTCCAAACCGATGAGGATGAGATAGGTTAGGCCCGGTTCTGGTTTGGAATCATGTAAACCAGGCAGCTGTCTGCCGCGGAAGTTGTATACGCATGTATACAGATTTGGGATGCCCTTCCGAGAATCCTTTTAGTATCTTCTTGAGGTGAAAGCAGATAGCTCCCTTGCTCGATTGGTACGCCAATTGCATCAAGGTAACCAATCCGGTGGTGGCGGTGACAATGCAGTGCGGAGGGAATACAAGGTGCGCACATTACTTGAGAAAATGCACGGGAAGCTTCTGAATCTGGCGCTCAGCCTTGAGGGGCAGGATATGGTGGAGTACGCGCTGGTACTCGGCCTGCTCTCATTCGGCGTGACCGCAGCTTCGAACTTTTTGGCCGCCAGCCTGGCTAGCGCGTTCGATGGTATCAACACGACCTTGGGCAGCTACATCAGCTAGCAAGCTCCCCCATGATTCCGGTCGGGTTGCCGCGGTCTATCAGGTGAACAACCTGGGTGAGGCCGCTATGACTGCTTTCCCACGCAGGACGGAAATCACCGGCTGGCAGCAACGAAACCCTGGAAAACCTCCCCACCTCCAAGCAACTCATTTCATTCGGTTCCTTCGTTCCCACTCTCCCCTGAAGCGGCTTCCGAATCGCCATCCCCGCGAATTCTTGCGTGAACTCTCGATATGCCGTGCGCTCCAGGCGCGAATCGTGGGGGGTGGGGTTGACCGCTCGATTCGCAAACCGCCCATCAAACCGAGGGAATACCGCTATTCGTAGCGGAGAGCCTCAATGGGGTCGAGGTTGGCGGCGCGGATGGCGGGAATCATGCCGCTGACGAGGCCGGTGACGATAAGGATGACGGTGGCCACGATGACCGATGTGGGCGAGATGATGAGATAGATATCGGCGGCCTCGGCGTTTGAGGCGACGGCGCTGTAAAACGTGATTCGTCCCACCAGCGCGGAAACCAGGTAAGCCAGGGCGATGCCGCCTGCGCCGCCCACCGCGGTAATGGCCATGGCTTCGGCGAGAAACTGCACCAGGATATGATGGCGGCGCGCGCCGAGAGCCTTCTCGATGCCGATTTCGCGGGTGCGCTGTTGGACGGCAACCAGCATGATGTTCATCAGGCCTATGCCGGCAATACCGAGGGTGAGCGCACCCACCAGCGTGAGCAGTACCTGCAGGGCAATGGACAGAATGCGGAACTGGCTGAGCTGCGTCATCAGGTTGGCGACAAAGATGGCGTTATGGTCGGAGGGGCGGAAGTGGTGGGCCGCGGCCAGTGTAGCGCGCAGGTTCATCTCCACCAGCTGATTGTCGCCCTGGTAGTTCATCCACATGCCGTCGATGTACTTGGTGTCTTTCAGGTCGCTCATGGTGGCGAAGGGAATGTAGATGTGGCGATTGTTGTCGTTTTCCCCTTCCGTCATCTTGGGCTTGAGGACGCCGATGACCGTGAAGTCGATGCCGTTGAGGCGGATGTCCTGGCCCACGGCGTAGCCGCCGGAGAACAGCTTGGTTTTTGACTCGGAGCCAATGACGCAGACGTGGGCCCTCTCCTGCTCCTCCTTCCCGCTGTAAAAACGCCCTTCGTCAATATCGAGCCTGAGAATGTCCTGAGCGGCGGGACGCGCCCCCATCACCGTCCATGTATAGGTGTGCAACTCGTTCTGGACGGTGGTGTCAAGAAAGACGACCGGGGTAAGGTGCATCAGGTTGGGGACGCCGTTCCAGACCTTGTCGACATCGTCGAGCGGGAAGCGGATCTTGACGCCGGCCTTTTCGCCGCCTGCCTGTTCACTGGTGCGGCCCGGATAGACTTCCATCAGCGTGACGCCCCACTGCGCAAAGATGGCCTCAATGGCGCGGCTGAAGCCTGCGCCATAGGCCAGCAGCAGCACCACCGTGGCAATGCCCCAGGCCATGCCGATCATGGTGATGGCCGTGCGCCGGCGGTTGTACAGCATCGCGTTCCAGGCCTGGCCGAGAATGTCTTTGAGCATGTTCCTAGCTCCTGGCTGCCGGGTTCCAGCTGCTAGCTAGAAGGCCGTTTGTCATACCGCGGCCGGCGACATCCGCTTGTTTAGAGTTCCAATCTGAAGAATCCTTGTGTCATGCCAATCAGGTTCGAACCGGAATGCCCCAGCTCGCAGCTGGGAGCTTTGAACTGGAGGCTGCCTTCTCACTCACGGCGCAGTGCTTCAATCGGGTCCATCTCTGCCGCCTTGCTGGCAGGATAAAGTCCAGCGGCGATTCCCGAAAGCGCCAGGCAAATGAGCGCCAGCGCGGCGGACCATGGGACCAGGCGCGGAGGGTCGAAGCCGGGCATCTTGCCGGTGAGCAGACTTTGCAGCAGACCCATGAAGAGCGCCGACGCGGCGACTCCGATGAGGCCGCTGACGCCGGTCAGCAGCAGGCCCTCCCAGAAGAACTGGGCGAGAATGCTGCGTTTGGTGGCGCCGATGGCCTTGCGCAGGCCGATTTCGCGCGTCCTCTCGGTCACCGAGACCAGCATGATGTTGATGATGCCCACAGCGCCCAGGCCCAGTGTGACGATGCCCACGCCGCCCAGAAAGACGTCCATCGCGTCGAAGATCTTGCCCACGATCTTGCCCTCCTCAATGCTGTCGAACTCATCGAACGCGTCTTTGAGCGAGGGGTCGAAGCCGTGGCGCTGGCCGATGACGCGGTGCACAGCGGGCACGGCGGCGGTGGAGTCGTTGTGGATTGCGGGTTGATATTGCAGGGAAGTGACGGCGTCCTGGGCAATGTTTTCGCCTTTCATGGCGAACAGTTCCTGCATGGTGGTGAGGGGGACGTAGACTTTCTGATTGTCAGAGTCGTTATTGCCGCGGCTGATGGAGTCGGCGCGGCCGATGACGGTGAATGAGATGTCGTTGATGGTGATGGTCTCGCCCAGCATGGGCCGGCCGGGGAACAGAAGCGTCGCGCTTTTGGAGCCGAGGACGACGACGCGGCGACGCTCGGCCAGGTCGGTCGCGTCCAGGAAGCGGCCCTCGACGATGGGAACAAAGCGGATGGCGGAGAAATTCGGTTCCACGCCCAGCACCTGGCCGGAGGTGTTGGCCCATGCGCTCACTTCATACAGGTCGTTGCGGTTGAGCATGGCGGTGACGGAACGTAGCTCCGGCAAGGCGCGCAGAGCGGCTTCGTCACCGAGCGTGAACTGGTAGGGCCGCATGCCGGTGTGCTGATTGGGCAGGGCAGGGATGGTGCTGTTCCACATCATGACCACGTCGTTGCCGAGCTTGGCCAGTTGGCGATGCTGGCCGGAGCGAAAGCCCTCGCCCAGGCCGACCAGCACCAGCAGCGAGCCCACACCCCAGGCGATGCCGAACATGGTGAGGAAGCTGCGCATCTTGTTGGCAAGGATGGCGCGAAAGACCTGGCCGAGAGTGTCTGAGAAGTTCTGCATTGAACGATTAGACGCCCCGGGGAGGCGGCTGGGAAGTAATACGCGCCGGGGTGGGTTATGGTTCCACAGGGGGTGATTTACGGAGCTGCAGGAACCAAGCGGTGGCGGGTTGCGTAGAAGGTGACAGCGACACGCGGGGGCCGTCGAAAGAACCGTGCCCTGGCGCATCGATTCATGTGCATTTATAGATACAAGGGCGGAGAGCTGAGGCTGGCTTCGCGAACCGGGGAGGGTTGAGTGGCTGCATCGCGAAAGAGCAGGCGATTCTGGATCTGGCTGGGTGCCGGAGGCGTGGTGGTTCTGTTGCTGGCGGGGGTGGCGCTGGTGCGGCTGGCGAAGGGGTCGACCATCGATCCCAACCGGCTGTCGAAGGTGACGCGCGGCGATGTGGCGCGGAGCGTGGTGGCCACGGGCAAGATTCAGCCGATCACCAAGGTCGAGGTGAAGTCGAAGGCCTCGGGCATTGTGGAGAAGCTCTATGTGGACATCAACAAGGTGGTGAAGAAGGGCGACCAGCTGGCGCAACTGGATCAGCAGGAGATTGTGGCCCAGGTGGAAGCGCAGCGCGCGCAACTGGCCAGCGCGGAGGCCAATGTGGGCACCTACGAGGCCAACATCGAGCAGGACAAAGTGAACGCCGCGGCGCCGGATCTGCCCATGTACAAGCTCACGCTCGATCGCAACCAGGAGATGCAGAAGGAAGGCATTGTGAGCCGGCAGACGCTGGACGACGCCAACAAGGATTACCTGGCCGCACTGACGCGGCGCGACAGCGCGAAGGCGCAGATTGGCGTGGATACGGCCAAGCTGAAACAGGCCCGGGCACAGGTGATGCAGAGCCAGGCGAGCCTTAAGCAACTGGAAGAGCAGCTGGGGTACACCACGATTGTCGCGCCCATGGACGGGGTGATTCTGTCGCGCGATGTGGAGATTGGCGACGCGGTGAGCTCCATCCTGGTGCTGGGGTCGACGGCCACGCTGGTGATGACCGAGGGCGACATGAACGAGGTGTATGTGGACGGCAAGGTGGACGAGGCGGACATTGCGCACGTCTACCTGGGGCAGCCGGCACGCATCAAGGTGGAGAGCTTTCGCGACCGCACGTTCAACGGGAAGGTGACGAAGATTTCTCCCATGGGCGTGGAGAAGGACAACGTGACTACGTTTGAAGTGCGCGTCTCCATCAACAACCCGGGCGGGGAACTGAAGGCGCTGATGACAGCCAATGCCGAGATCCTGCTGGACGAGCACAAGGGCGTGCTGACAGTGCCGGAGAACGCGGTGGTCTACGACAACCAGAAGAATGCGTCGGTGGAGATTCCAGACAAGAAACAGAAGGACGGGACGCGGAAGGTTCCGGTGACGGTTGGGCTTTCCAACGGCAGCGTGACGGAGATTGTGAACGGGCTGAAGGAAGGCGACGCCGTGGTGCTGCAGCAGTAGAACAGGGATCAGGGAACAGGGATCAGGGAACTGGGAGCTTGGGCTTCTTGCGGCTTGGTGGGAGGTAGTGGAAGCGGATCAGGTAGATTTTGTCGCCTTTGCCGTGTTTGGCCACCTTTAACAGGTCGATGACGCCCAGGAAGCCGGATTCGCGGGCCAGTTCGGGGGTGATGTCGGGGAAGCCGATGGGAGTGATGGAGTCGATCTCAATGTGGCCCTCGCCCATGCGGTAGCGGTTGCCGGCGATGACGTGGGGACTGGCCCAGATGCGGATGCTGAGGGTGATGTCTCCGCGGATAACTCCCTCGCGGAGGCGCTTGGCAAAGACCATCGGCGAGGCTCCTTTCCGGATGAGGTGATTTTAGTGGAGGCGGGTTGGCCAGGTCTGGGGCGGGTTTTGTTCCGTCCCTCCCGGACGGCGCGAGCCTTTTGCGGCTGGTTCCCCGGATTTCATCCAGGGCTATTTTCCTGCGCTCCCTATGGGAGGCTGCTTCACATTTTCACAGTCTCACGGGATTGAGGGGGGGGGTGGGGGTGGCTGGGGGGTACGGACCGGGGACATGGCTGACAGATTGAACCGGGGACATGCCTGACGCTGCACAAAACCATGGGCGATCTCCTTTATGAGTATTGTGCTCGCTTGACGCGTAATTATATGCAACAAAAACAGGGATCAGGGAACAGGGAACAGGGAACAGGGCTTGGGTTCCCGTGTCTTCGGTGGGGCGGACGCTCGCTGTTCCCTCGCGGGAGGTTGGTGGGCTCCCGCCCTTGATGCGGTGAGGGTGCATGGAGAATGGGGAACCGGGCCAATCTTCCGCAGGGGATTCTTATGGGATTGGCTTGGTTTTTGCGGCTGCGCTGAGGGAGTCGGCGACGACCCAGGCAGCGCCGGCGATGGCGATACTGATGGCGTTGCCGCCCCAATGAAGTGATTGCCGGGCTGCGGCGTGGACACGCGGAATCCAGAAAAGCAACTCGAAGATCACGATCTCCGCGGTGAGGAGACGGGCGGCAAGCCTCGCCATGGATGCCGGTGAGGATGGAGACGGCGGCCGCGAAAAAGCCGATGGTGGTGGCGTAGGCCCAGAACATCTTGCCCGGCGGCAGCCAGCCCGGGATGGGGCCCAGCAGGCCGGGCATGTCAACGATGTGGACGATGCCGAAGGAGATGGGGCAAACGCCGAAGAGGAGCACGAAGAAGGCCCGGCGGCGGGCAAGGGCTGAACCGGCAGGCGAGAAGGTTGCGCAGAGAACCAGGCCGGCGGCGACCAGCGAGAACTCCTCAAAGACATTGCCGATGGGGTCGAAGTTGCCGAGATTGACAAAGGCTTTGGGCAGCCAGATGAGGGTGAAAACCGAGTAGATGACCGTCAGGGTGAGAGCGCCGATGCGCGCGGTGCGGGGCAAGAGGAGCGCGATTCCCGCGGCGAGCTCAAGGACCGCCGTGAGGTAGGCGAGGGGTACGCGCAGAGGGACGGCGGGGCCGACGTTCTGCCAGGTGGTGGCGAAGTCGGCGGAGACCAGGCCGAGGACGCCGAGAAAGATGGCGCCTCCGGCGTAGACGTAGAGGCCGAGATTGGAGGCGATGCTGCGTTGGTTGGGCATTGGGCGCAAGGGGAATTGCGGTGATTCAGCGTAGATTGCGGCGTTTTTGGTTGTCAATGGGATTTCAGAAAAGCGGGATGGAGCCGGAGTGTGGGATTGGGCGGGGTGGGAGCTGGCGGGCGGGTTTCATGCCGTCCCTACGGGACGGCGCGGGTCTCTTTGCGGCTCGTTCCCCGGATTTCATCCGGGGGTATTCTCCTGCGCTCCCTACGGGAGGCCGCCTGCGGGGCACCTGCGGTGCGGCGGACGCTCGCTGTTCGCTCGCAGGAGGTTTGTGGGATCCCACCCATTCGCTGGAAAAACGCGAATGGATAGGGCACAGTGCTCTTTGGCGCGCCTCTTGGTTTGAGGGTTACCATGTCCATGTGGTTGAGGTAAGGCAACATGCCCGTTAAGAATCCTGTCCATCCTGGGGTTTCATCAAGACGGAGATTGTTGAAGCGCACGGGCTGAGTGTGACGGCGGCGGCGGCGCTGGGGGTTTCCCGGCCTACGCTGTCGAGCTTGCTGAACGGCAAGGCGGGGCTGTCAGGCGATATGGCTCTGCGCATCGAGAAGGCGTTTGGGGTGAAGATGGATACGCTGATGCGGATGCAGTCGGCGTATGAGATTGCGCAGACGCGGAAGCGGGAGAAGCTGATTCGCGTGAGGCGAGTTTTGAGCGCGGCCTGAGGTGGGGATGGTGGGGTTTTAGGAATCCCGGTTTTCAGAATCGAGACCTAAGGCACCCGACTGTCATCACCGGTCCCCAAATGCGAGGGACCGGTGGCACCCTCATTTGGGTTTAGAAAAGTGACCGAGACCGTGGCCACCCGCCTGAGAGCGCCCTTAGCGCAATCTAACTGGGGCTAAAGCCCGTCGTGTTTCTGTGAGGCTTTTCGGCACGGCTGAAGCCATGCCCTGTTACAGAACTCTGCCGCAAGGCGAGTTTGGTGGCGGGGCGGCTCCGGGTTATGGGGCGTTTTTGAGGTTCGGGGCCGGAGTGGCTTCTATCTCAGCCTTCTGCGCAGCAAATCCAGCGCTTGCTGGGTGGTCCACTCTCTTACTCTTTGGCGGTCGCCGCGGAAGGTTTTTTCTATTGACTCCGTCTTTTCGGCGCTGCTCAGGGCGATGTGGACTAATCCGACGGGTTTGCCTTCTGTTGCGCCAGCGGGGCCGGCGATGCCGGTTACGCCTAATCCTAAGGTTGCGCCGGTGCGGATGCGGATGCCGTTGGCGAGGGCCTTGGCTACTTCAGCCGACACGGCGCCGTGCTGGGCGATCATCTCCGGGGAGACGCCGGCGAAGGCGTACTTGAGTGTGTCTGAATAAACCACTGCTCCACCGAGAAAAGAGCGCGAGCTGCCGGGGACGCTGGTGATGCGCTCGGCGATCATGCCGCCGGTGCAGCTTTCAGCGATGGCCAGGGTGGAGTCGCGAAAGCCGAGGAAGTAGAGGACGACCTGGGCGAGGGAGTCGGCGGACTCGTGGCCGGAGGAGTAGAGCCAGTCTTCGAGGGCCTCTTCGAGTTTTCCGGCGAGCTCGTCGACACGCTGCTTGGCAGCTTCGGGGTCTGGCTTGGTGCAGAGCAGGGTGAGCTGGATGTCTCCGGCGTGGGCGAGGATGGTGGTTTCGACGTCGCGATAGGTGGTGTAGATGGGGGCGAGGAGCTTGTCGGCCTGGGACTCGGGGATCATGGCGGCGCGGAGGGTGCGCTTGGCGATATGCCGGGGCGGGACGATGGCGCGCAGCAGGGGCATGCAGGCATCGACGAAGAGGGGTTTGCACTCCGAAGGCGGGCCGGGGACGAGCGCGATGAGTTTGCGATGGGACTGGAAGACGGTGTCGAGCCACTGGCCGGGGGCGGAGCCGTTGGGGTTGGGGAGGACGGTTGCGCCTTCGAGGACGTCAGCCTGCTTGAGGTTGTTGGTGGGCATGGGGATGCGCCACTGAGCGGCGCGCGCGGCGAGGGCGACGACGAGGTTGGCGATCGCGGCGAACTTTGAGCGAAAGCGCTTCCGCAACGGCTTCGCGCGTGAGGTCGTCTTCGGTGGGGCCGAGGCCGCCCATGAGGATGAGGACGTCAATGCGGGCGAGGGCGGTGCGGATGGCGTGGACGAGGTCGCGCTTGCGGTCGCCGACGATGGTTTTGAAGGCGACGGCGACACCGATTTCGTTGAGCTTTTCCGTCAGGAAAAGGGAGTTGGTGTCCTGACGGAAGGGGGTGAGCATCTCAGAGCCGACGGCGATGATTTCGGATTTCATGAAAGGTAGCTTCTAGCTCCTGGCTTTTAGCTTATAGCTTGAGATGTGCGGGGGCGGACGGCTGTGGCGTTGGGCACTGGTGTTCGGGTCTCCATCGAAGAGGCTAACAGCTAAAAGTCAGCAGCTAAAAGCTAAAAGAGGGTGAGGCCTTCGACGCCCAGGTCCACATCGAAAACGGCCTCGTTGGTGGTGAGGATGGTGGTGCCGAGGGGGGAGAAGGCGACGCCGACGAGGTTGGGGCCGGCGAGGGCGAGGGAGGCTTCGCCGGAGGGGGTGACGCGAACCAGGCCGCGGCGGCCGTGGAGGCAGGCGGCGAGGTAGATGTCTCCGTTGGCGGCGAGGGCGAGGCCCTGGGGACGGCCGAGGCCGCGGAACCAGACGCTGGACTGGCCGTGGGTGTCAATGGTCCAGATGGCGTCGTTGGAGTTGAGGGCGGGGGCGGTGACGAAGAGGACGCCTTCGGCATTGACCGCGAGGTGATAGGCGGCGGGGCTGGGTTCGAGGGTGGCGTAGACGAAGATTTTGCGGTCGGGATCGATTTTGAAGATGGTGCCGCTGCGGTCGCCGACGAAGAGGTTGCCGTGGGCGTCAAAGGCCGCGCCGGTGGCCACGCCCATGCCTTCCGCGTAGACGGTGGACTCGCCGGAGGGGTCGATGCGGTAGACGGTGCCCTCAGCGCGGGAGGTGACGAAGAGGTCGCCTTCCGGGTTGAAAGCCAGGCCGGTGGCGTTGAGGATGCCGGTGACGAAGGGGGTTCCGCGGCCGTCGGGGGAGATGCGGACGATGGAGACGGGGGTCTCCTTGCCGCGGGGGCCGGAGATGGTGGCGTAGATCATGCCGGAGCGGCTGACGGCGGGGCTGGTGACGGGGTGCAGGCCGTCAGAGAGCTGGCGGGCGACGCGCAGGGGCGCGGCGTTGCTGGCGCCGGAGGGGCTGCGGACTTCAATGAGACCGGTGGTGGCTTCTTCAGGGACGCGGAGGGCCAGGCGGGTGGGGCGGCTCATGAGGACCTGGGCGGAGTGGCCGTCGACGAGGACGGCGGGGGGACCGAAGGCGAGGGGGCCGAGATGCTCACCGATGAGTTCGACTTCGCCGAGGGGCAGGGCGGCAGCGGGAACGATGTCGTCGATGCGGGGATCGGGGAGGACTTCAGGGGCGGATTGGGCGCGGGGGCGGGGCATTTTTGGGCCTTCCGATTCAGATGCGAAGGTAGATCCGTAGCAAAGATGCTACACCCAAAGCATACAGGCCGGCGGCCACGTCATCGAAGACAATGCCCCAGCCTTCAGGCAGGTTTTCAAGCTGGCGGACGGGAAAAGGCTTGGTGATGTCGAAGAGACGAAAGAGGACCAGGGCGATGAGGGCGCCGCGCCAGTTGGCGGGCATGAAGAGCAGGGCGATGGCCTGGCCGGCGACCTCGTCGATGACGACGAATTGAGGGTCTTTGCGGCCGGACTCGCGGGCCACGATGGTGGCGGCGGGGATGCCGAGGGCGAGGGTCAAGGCGATGAGGGCGGCGAGGGCGATTAGGAGTGCGGCGGGGCTGGGGTGGGCGAGCCAGGCGTAGGCGGCCCACAGCAGGACGGTGGCGACGGAACCCCAGGTGCCGGGGCCGGGCTTGCCGAAGCCGGCTCCGAAGAAGGTGGCGATGGTCCAGGCCCAGAGGGTCTTGGGCAAGGGCGGCGGCTGGCAAACGTTGCCTTGGCTGTCAGGCTGCTTATGCATGCGTCCCCTCCCTCCATCTGACCCATCGCCCGTCGTGTGTGAATTCGTAGAAATGTGTGCTGAGCTGGACAAGTGCGGCAAGCAGCAGGAGGAGAAGCGGAATCGCTTGGAAGGAGCTGACAACCAGGACGGTCAGCAGGTCGATCGGACCCCCATGAAAACCCCTCATCGACACTCGGACCATCACAATCCAAGCACTGGCCGCCATGATCCACAGTGCGAGCGAGGCGTATCTCGTAACTGCCACCGCGAGGGCAAAGAATGGGAAAGCGAAGACCAGTGGAAGGAAAAGCCCAAGGGCCTGAGCGTCGAAGCTGTTCTTTGGGAGGCCGGCCCAAGCGAAGGCGAAGAGTCCAAGCAACGTTAGAAGGATGCTCAGGGAACCGGCGACGGCGAGCGAACTCAAGCAGAGAAACTTGCTCCTAGTTTTCATGCGAGTCGTCGCTGTTCGAGTGGCCGCCGCCAAAGGCGCCGAGGTCTTCGAGGACTTCGGGGTCGAGGATGGGGAGCTGATCTTGTATACGCCGGAGGCCCACTTGCCGAGGTCGATCTTGCGGCAGCGGTCGGAGCAGAATGGGAAGTCTTCGCCGTCGAAGGTGACGAGCATGGCGCAGGTGGGGCAGCGGAGGAGTTTGGCGGATTTTTTCTTGGCGGCCATGGGACAGGTTCATTTTACCGCGTGTCCGGTCGGTAGGAGACCGAAGACCGCGCGGGTGAGTTTCCCACCCATTTCGCACAATACGCGGAATGGATGGGCCACAGGGCTACAGTGCGGGTGAGAGGATGCGGGCGACTACGTCGTAGTCGTGGGCTTCAGTGATTTCGGCGCGGTAGAAGCGGCCGGGTTCGAGGGATTCGAGAGGACCGAAGTCGTTGATGTAGACTTTGCCGTCGATCTCGGGGGCGTGGAACTGGGTGCGGCCTTCCCAGAGGAGCGGAGTCTCTTCGCTTTCGCCTTCGGCGAGGACGACGAGCTGGCGGCCGACCCACTGCTGCTTGGCTTGCTTGCTGATGGATTGCTGCAGCTTCATGAGGCGGCGCTTGCGGGCTTCAATGGTGCGCTTGGGCACCTTCTCGTTGAAGGAGAATGCGCCGGAGCCTTCTTCGTCGGAGTAGCTGAAGACGCCGAGCCAGTCGAATCTCGCCTCGGCGATGAACTCCTCCAAAATCTCAAGGTCGCGGACGGTTTCGCCGGGGAAGCCGACGATGAAGCTGGTGCGGAGGGCGATGCCGGGGACGGCTTTGCGCACCTTCTCCAGGGTCTTGAGAAAGATGTCCGCGCCGGCGCCGCGCTTCATGGTTTTCAAGACGGCGGGCGAGGCGTGCTGGAGGGGGACGTCGAGGTATTTGCAGATGTTGTCGTGCTTGGCTATGGTTTCCAGGAGTTTGTTGGTGATGCGGTTGGGGTAGGCGTAGAGGAAGCGGAGCCAGCGCAGGCCTTCAATGCGGGCGAGCTCGTCGAGCAGGGTGGCGAGGCCGTCTTTGAGGCCGAGGTCTTCGCCGTAACAGGTGGTGTCCTGGCCGATGAGGGTGATCTCCTGGACGCCGCGGGCGACGAGGCTGCGGGCTTCCGCGACGACGGATTCAAATCTTCGAGACCGGAATTTGCCGCGCAGGTTGGGGATGACGCAGAAGGTGCAGGGATGGTCGCAGCCTTCAGCGATTTTGATGTAGGCCGATGATTTGGGCGTGGTTAAGAAGCGCGGGGTGGATTCGTCGTAGAGGTAGGTGGGGAGGAGGTGGGCGGCGCCTTGCCAGTCGTCGCGGGTGAAGCGGCCCTGCCGCTCGCGTTCGTTTCCCTCGGCGCGGAACTTTACCTCAGGGGCTAAAGCCCGATCGATTTTGGGGCCGCTCTCGGCACGACTGAAGTCGTGCCCTTTCAAAGCCTCGCCGCGCCCGTTCAAACCTTCGCTGTGTTTACCACCCCAACGATCAGAACCCGTCGTTGGGGGCCCGGTCTTGTGCGTGCCGGACTGGGATTCTTTGCCGGGATGGGTGACGGCGGCCTGGGCGGTGGTGAGGATGGTGAAGGGCGAGGACTGCGAGGCGGGCGTGGCGATGCCTGCGGCTTCGAGGATGGACTCGAGTTCGCCGGTGCCGACGACGGCATCGACTTCCGGGATGGACTTCATGATTTCGTCGCGGTAGCGCTCGACGAGGCAGCCGGCGACGATGAGCTTGCGGGCGGAGCCGGAGGTTTTGTGGCGGGCCATCTCGAGGATGGTGTCGACGGACTCCTGCTTGGCGGTGTCGATGAAGGAGCAGGTGTTGACGACGAGGATCTCGGCTTGCTCGGGGTGCGCGGTGAGGCGCGCGCCGGCGCGGTCGAGCAGGCCCATCATGACCTCGGAGTCGACGAGGTTTTTGGGGCAGCCTAACGAAATAAAGCCCACGGAAGGGGCCGTGGGTGGGGAAATTTTGGTCACAGTTCTATTGTAGCGGAATCGCAATCTGAAGATTTTGCAAGCCAGAACTCGCGTGTTGTCACACACAAGCGTGAGGTCCGTCACGGCCCTGCCGTTCTGTGTGGATTTCAATTGCGGCGCAGTAGTCCCCCGATCGATACTGCGCACCTAACCTCCCCTGCCCACCGTTGCGCATATCGCGCTCAAATTCCCTCATGCTACTGCCTAACGTGAAGAAAGGAGTTGACTATGTCGTCAGCTATCACCAAGCACGAATTCCGTGCGCCAACCGACATCCTGGAAAAGGAAGTCGAACGTTTGGGCATTGTCAAACCGACTGCCGCACTCGTGGTTGCCAATGCGCCGCTGCTCGGCACGTGGATCAATTGCGACCATGAAACTCCCGGATTGGTCCGGCTCATGATCTCGACCGCGGGCAATGAAATATCGATTCATGCCTTTGGCGCCTGCTCGCCGAATCCCTGTGACTGGGGCGTCGTAAACGGCATCGTGTACGCGGCCAATGTCGCCACCACGCCAGCCGTTGCATTCACTGCGTTGTACACGTTTGCGTTCAAACAGACAACCGTAGTCGGGCACCTGATGAACGGGGCCCTGATGGTGGAGACCTTCGACCACTTCACCGATAACAGTGGCCGGGCCGACTACTATTCGCTTGACGTCCTGTCGAAGTAGAGCAGCGCGGCAGGCAGCATTCTCAAGAACTGCGAAGAGCGGTCTGGAAGCAGCGTTGCGGGTTCCCGTCTGCCAGGGCGGGTGCCCGCAACGCATCTCCTGTATGTCGATGCCGGGCGATAATGCGTCTCGTTTTCAGCAACGATCGCCTCGTTGACTCCCTGCATCCCGACTGTCCCCATGATGTTAAAATCAATCAGTGCCGGGTCCTACGCGACGTAATCCCGCCAATCCCGCCAGGTCCGGAAGGAAGCAACGGTAACGGGCTAGTACGGGCGCAGTAGGTCACCCGGTACTTTTTTGTCGTTGATTGAATGCCGGACGCGATCCGCCTGAAACCGGACCGAAGAACAAATGCAGGTCCTTCGGCTCCGCTGAAAAGCGCTTCGCTCAGGATGACAAGCCTATTGGGGCCCGATATCCTGTTCCGGATCTAAGGAGAAGTGCATTGAGCCTTATTGTTCGCCCTATTGTGGGCCGGCGCGCGAAGATTTCCGCGCTTGGCACCTACGTCCCGCCAGATGTGCTGACCAATAAAGACCTGGAAAAAATGGTGGATACCAACGACCAGTGGATTATGGAGCGGACGGGTATCCGGGAGCGGCATGTGCTGGCCAAGGGGCTGGGCGTGAGCGACATCTGCACCGAGGCGGCGAAGAAGTGCCTGGCAAGGCGCGGGGGATTGAGGCGAGCGAGGTTGAGGTCATCATTGTGGGCACGGTGACGCCGGACATGATGTTTCCCTCGACGGCTTGCCTGGTGCAGGACAAGATTGGGGCCAAGGGGCGCGTGGGGGTTCGACGTGTCGGCCGGTTGCTCGGGATTTGTGTTTGCGCTGCAGGCGGGCGTGAAGCTGGTGGAGAGCGGGGCGCACAAGAAGGTGCTGGTGTGCGGCGCGGACGCGAATACGCGGATGACCGACTACACCGACCGCACGACGTGCGTGCTGTTTGGCGACGGCGGCGGAGCGGTGTTGATTGAGCCGGCGGAAGAGGGCGAGATCGGGTTCATCGACTTTGAGCACGAGATTGATGGGTCGGGCGGCGTGAGCCTGAATCTGAAGGGCGGCGGGAGCCTGAATCCATCGACGCACGAGACCGTGGACAAGAAGATGCACTACATCTACCAGGACGGGCCGGCGGTGTACAAGTTTGCGGTGCGCAAGATGGCCGAGGCGACGGCGAAGGTGCTGGAGCGCAACGGCGTGACGGGCGCGGACCTGGGCTGCTTTATTCCGCACCAGGCGAACAAGCGGATTATTACGGCGACGGCGGACCGGCTGGGGATGGACCCGGAGCGGGTGATTATCAACATTGAAAAGTATGGGAACACGTCGGCGGGGACGATTCCGCTGGCGATGGAGACGGCGATTGAAGAAGGCAAGCTGAAGAAGGGCGACCTGGTGCTGCTGGCCGCGGTGGGCGCGGGGTTCACGGTGGGCGCGGCGCTGCTGCGGTGGGAGATTTAGAGGGGCGGCAAGCCGGCGAGTCAGCAATGAAGCTTGTGAGCGGGGCGACCTTTTTGGGGTCGCCCCGTTGCTTTTAGGGCGAAACTTGCATGGTTCAGTCAGGCCGAAGTGCAACCGCAGGTCCTTCGCTCGCTCAGGATGACAGCGCTGTTTTGATACGAACTTTGGAGACAGGGCGCTAAAAGTTGACGCGGAAACCTAGCTGCGCGGCGAAGGGGATGCCGACGGTGGTGCCGGGGCCGAAGAAGTCGCCCAGTGCGCCGCCGGCGAGACGGAGCTGGTTGGGACTCGTGATGGGCTCGGTGGCAGTGCAGGCGGCGTTTTCGCAGATGTCAGTGACGTTGCCGGCGGCGGCCTGCGCGGCCGGGACGGGAAGCGTGGCGATATTCGTTACGTAGTTCGCGCCGGGGTTGTTGCGGTTGAGGAGGTTGAAGAGCTCGATGAAGGGAGTGGCGGTCCACCTTTCTCCGCGGTGGAAGGGGCGGCTCGACGCGCAGGTCGGTTTGGATGTAGGGAGTGCCACGGAACTGATCGAGGACCGTGGGCACGCCGTTGATGGAGATGCGCGCACTGTTGTCGGCGGTGGTGACGGTGAAGGGGCGGGCGCTCTCTGCCTGCGAGAGGCCGCTGACTTCAAAGCCGGCCGGGGCGCGCCAGGTCCCCGCGAAAACGAAACGCTGACGGACGTCTTCTCCGGAGGGGCCGTAGTCGCCGGGGCCGAAGGCGTCAAGCGGATTGCAGACGCCGTTGACGTAGTCGAAAAGCTCACCGAGGACGCAACCCCAGGTTTGTGCCTTGGAGAAGGTGTAGTTAGCGACGAGGTTCAGCTTGCGCTTGACATTGCCTTGTAAGTGGATGAGCAGGCCGTTGTAACTGGAACGGTTGTCGGAGTGGAAGACATTGACGTCGGGGACATAAGTTGATTGGTCTGGATCTGTCGCTGCCAGGAGCGGCGTGAACAAGTTAGTTCCGCCGGTATAACTATAGGCGCGATAGGCGTGATTGCCTTGCTCGTGGACATAGTCAGTACTTAGCGACCAGTCAGGCGTGAAGGCATGCTGCATGCCGCCGGAGATATGAATGGCATAGGGGGTTCTGTAACCGGGATCGATGAGGTTGGCGGTTCCACCGGAGGCATCGCCGGAAACGCAGCCGGCGTTCTCACTGCCGCCGGGATTGGTTACGGGATCGACGCAGCTTCCGGGCAGCGTGTTGACGGCCTGGAAGGCGGTGGCCCAGCCGTTCTGCGCAAGGTCGTTGAAGTAGAGGCCGAAGCCGCCACGCAGCAACGTTGTTCCCTTGCGGCCGGGGGCATACGCAAATCCGATGCGCGGAGCGATCTGCTTGTGATCGTCCTGCGGGGCGCCTTTGACGAGAGGAATGTTGAGCGCGGCGAGCGTGATGTAGCCGGGGTTCTCAGTCTGGCTGCGGCCGGAGCCGAGGAACAGGCCATCGGTGCTTGAGTAGCGCAGGCCGTAGTTGATGGTGAGGCTGTGAGCGATGCGCCAGGAGTCCTGCGCGTAGAAGGCGAGACGCTGCACGTTCTGCGAGAAGCCGCCACCGAGATTGGAGGTGGATGCGCCGGCGTTGAGATCGGCGGTGAACTGGGCTGGATTGTCGAGATAGTAAGTGGGATTCTGCGGGAATTGGTAGAGGGTTTCTGTGTTGGAGGGGAAGGCTCCGTCGAGCACGGGCTCGTGGATGAAGTTGATGCCGGCCTTGAGGGCGTGGCGGCCGTGTTCCTGGCTCAGGTCGTAGCGGAACTGGTACTTTTCCTGGTTGCGCTCGGAGGGGAAGAAGGTGATGGGCGTCGCGAACTGATTGTCGCCGTAAGTCTCAAAGCCGGAGACAGTGGCCGACGTGGAGCTGAAGGGGAAGGCGAGCGCGAAGCCGAGGTCGGAGTTGCGCGTTTGCGTGAGGTGAAGTCCGCTGGCGTTGAAGAGGGCGCGGCCCAGCAGCGTGGGCGTGAAAGCATACTGATTGGCGATGACCAGGCTGAAGTAGTTGTTGTGGGTGAGCAGTCCGGTGGAGGGAAGCGTGCCCTGCTGCACGAGACTGTTGTGGGTGGTGTAGGTGTCGGCGGAGCCACGCAGGTACCATTGCGACTTGCTGCGTCTGGGCCCAGTCCAGGCGCTCGGAGGCAAAGAAATCGCGGAAGGGAATGGGCACATTGGAGGGCACATCGATGGAGGGGACGCCGGGGATGAGGCCTTCAGAGGCGAGCGTGGCCAGCGCATCGAACTGCGTGAGGCTGGCGGGGCTGTAGGCAATGCTGGCGTCTTCGTGCACGCCCTCAAATGCGGTGAAGAACCAGAGCTTGTCTTTGACGATGGGGCCGCCGGTGGTGGCCACGTAATTTTGCCGCGAGAAGGGCTGCTTGGGATTGGGCGCAGGATTCTCGATGGGGAAACGCGCATTGAGCGCGGCCTGGCGATCGTAGAAGGCGGCGTCGCCATGCCAGTCGTTGGTTCCGCTCTTGGTGGTGAGCATGACGGAGCCGGCGGTGGTGCCGCCGGTGTCGGCGTCTTCCTGCGAGGTGCGCACGGCGAACTCCTGGATGGAGTCGGGCGAGAAGTTTTGCAGGAAACCTCCGATGTAGTCGTCGGAGTTGTCGCCGCCGTCGACGGAGAGCTCGTTGTTGAGGCCGGAGCTGCCGCCGGTGGAGACGGCGGTGATGCGCGCCTTGGTGGGGTCAGAGGGTTCAACGGGCTCAGTGCCGGGAGCGAGATAGGCAATGTTGGCAAAGCTGCGCGCGGGGAGGGGAAGGCCTTCAAGATCCTGCGCGGTGACCACGCTCTGATGCACCTGGCGTGGAGAGGTCCATGGCCTGCGTGGTGATGGAGGAGTTTTGCCCCTGCACCCTGACGGTCTGATTGACCGCGGGAGGCTTCATGGTGACGGCGATGTCGCGCACGGAACTAACCTGGATGGCGAGGTCGGCGACGGCATCGGCAAAGCCGGCAGCGCGCACGCTGACATGATAGATGCCGGGCTTGAGGTCATCCATGCGGAAGTTTCCCTGATCGTCGGCACGGATGGTGCGCTGGAAGGAAGAAGCATTGAGGCGAACTGTGATGGCGGCCACGGGGATGCGCGCGCCCTGGGCATCCGCAACAATGCCGCGCAGGGAGCCGCTGGGAGTCTGCCCGCTGGAGACTGCTGCCAGAAGAAAGAAACCCAGAAATACAAGAATTCTGAAGCGCATAGGATTCCTTACTACACTGATATTCGAAAGCGCGGCGCAGGTCAAATTTCCACTACGCTTTTTTAGAAAGAATTTGTGAGGATGGGCGGCGAGCCTCTAAGATGGGGAACACGTCCGCTTCAGCCTGGAGTTCACACCCGATGATATCTTCTTTGCTGGTTTCCCGATTGAGTTTGCTGCGTTCGCTTGGAATCGGCGCTCTTGCCGCGTTTTCTCTTTTGCCTGCTGTGGCCGCTGCACAGGACGGCGCGGCGTTTGGCGCTGCCGGATATGCATTGGCGGATGATTGGGCCGTTTCGCGGCGGGCGCACGCGCGCGGCGACCGGCGTTCCGAGCCAGCCGAACGTGTTTTACATTGGCCAGGTGGACGGCGGAGTGTGGAAGAGCAACGACTACGGACGCACATGGAACCCGATCTTCGATGGACAGCAGACGCAGTCGATTGGCGCCATTGCCGTGGCGCCGTCGAATCCGAATATTGTGTACGTGGCCAGCGGGGAAGGACTGCACCGGCCCGATCTTTCGGTGGGCGATGGGATTTACAAGTCGACCGATGCGGGCAAGACGTGGGAGCACCTGGGACTTCGTGCGGGCGAGCAGATTCCGGCATTGGCCGTGGACCCGCGCGATCCGAACAAGCTGTTTGCGTCGGTGCTGGGGCATCCGTATGGACCGAATGAGGAGCGCGGCATTTATCGCTCGACGGATGGCGGCGCGACGTGGACAAAGGTGCTGTACAAGGACGCGGAGACGGGCGGATCGCAGGTGGAGATCGATCCGGGCAATCCCGACGTGGTGTACGCCACCATGTGGCAGGAGACGCTGGGGCCGTGGGAAGATGCGAACACCTATGACGGGACCAAGGGCGGGCTGTTCAAGTCGACCGATGGCGGCACGACGTGGAAGCAGCTGACCAAAGGCCTTCCAGAAGACGTGGTGCATATCCAGGTGGCGATTGCGAACAGCGATCCGAAGCGCCTGTATGCGACCATTGCGACCAAGCGCCAAAGCGGGTATGCGACAGGCGCGGGGCTTGGCGGTGTACCGCTCCGACGATGCGGGCGAGAACTGGTACAAGGCCACCGACGATCCGCGGCCGGCGCTGAAGATCGGCGGCGGCGATCTACCGATTCCCATGGTGGATCCGAAGAATCCCGACGTGGTGTACAGCGCCAGCATTGTGACGGAGCGCTCGCTGGACGGCGGCAAGACCTGGGTGAGCTGGCGCGGCGCGCCGGGCGGGGACGACTACCAGAACCTGTGGATCAACCCGGAGAATCCGGACATTATTCTGCTGGTGAGCGACCAGGGCGCGCTGGTTACGGTGAATCGCGGGGAGACGTGGAGCTCGTGGTACAACCAGCCGACGGCGCAGCTGTATCACGTGGCGGCGACCAGCTCGTTCCCCTACCAGGTGTGCGCGGGCCAGCAGGAGAGCGGGTCAGTCTGCATTTCGACGCGCGGCAACGATGGAGAGATTACCTATCGCGAATGGCACCCGGTGGCGGTGATCGAGTATGGCTATGTGGCGCCCGATCCGCTGCATCCGGAGATTGTGTTTGGAGCCGGTCGGTCGGAGGTTTCGAAGTACGACATGGTGACCGGGCAGGTGCAGAACGTGACGCCGATTCCGGTGCGCAACCCGGCGTATCGCACTGACCGCACCGAGCCGATTGTATTTTCGCCGATCGATCCGCACGACCTGTACTACGCGTCGAATGTGCTGTTCGAGACGAAGGATTACGGCAGGACGTGGGAGACGATCAGTCCGGACCTGAGCCGGGAACACACAGGGCAACCGGCCACGCTGCCGGCGCTGGCAGAGAAAGACGCAGCGCGGAGGCGCGGAGCCATCTATGCGTTTGCGCCGTCGTTCAAGTCGGCTGAGACGCTGTGGGCGGGCACCGACGATGGGCTGGTGTGGGTGACCAACGACCACGGCAAGAACTGGAAGAACATTACTCCGCCGGCGCTGACGCCGTGGAGCAAGGTGACGCAGATCAGCGCGTCGCACTTCGACGACAAGACGGCGTTTGTGTCGGTGAGCCGGATGCGCATCGACGACATGAAGCCCTACATCTATCGCACGCGCGATGGCGGTGCGACCTGGGACCAGATAGCGGCAGGGCTGCCGGATGGTTCGCCGGTGGATACGGTGCGGGAAGATCCGGTGCGCAAGGGATTGCTGTTTGCAGGCACGGAGACAGCGGTGTGGGTGTCATTTGACGACGGCAACCACTGGCAGCCGCTGCAGTTCAACCTGCCGCATACCTCGATGCGCGACCTGCTGATCAAGGACAACGATCTGATTGTGGCCACGCATGGGCGGTCGTTCTGGGTGCTGGACGATATTTCGCCGCTGCGGCAGATTGCGGAAACGAAGACGGATGCGGCGCCGGTGCTGTTCAAGCCGGGCGGGGCGTATCGCGTGCGCCGCAGCACGTATCCAGATACGCCGGTGCCGCCGGATGAGCCGATGGGCGAGAATCCGCCGGATGGCGCGGTGATCGATTACTCGCTGCCTGCTGGATTCAGCGGGACGGTGACGCTGGAGATTCTGGATGGCAGCGGCAAGGTGGTGCGGAAGTACGGCAGCAACGATGCGCCGGAGTCGACGCTGGAGCAGCTTTCAAAGCAGTTGATTCCACTGTACTGGCTGCGCATGCCGAAGACGCTTCCGGCGACGGCGGGGCTGCATCGCTGGGTGTGGGATATGCACTACACCACGCCGACGGCGACCAACTACTCGTATCCGATCTCCGCGGTGCCGCACGATACGCCGCGCACGCCGCAGGGACCACTGGCGCTGCCGGGGACCTATACGGTTCGGCTGACGGCGGGCGGCAAGGTGCTGACGGCTCCGCTGACGTTGAAGATGGACCCCAGGGTGCACGCCACGGCGGCTGAACTGCAAGACCTGTTTGCCGCGCAGATGAAGCTGGCGGCAATGGTGACCAAAAGTGCGTCGGCGTCGCTGGAGGTTCACTCGGCGCGGGAGCAGCTGGATGCCCTCGAGAAGACCGCGCCGCCGGCATTGAAGGATGCGATTGAAACAGTGGATAAGGAACTGGGCAGCGTGCTGAGCGGACGCGCGGCGCCGGGCGGCGGCGAGGCTGCGCCGGGACTGGACGATGTGGCCGGGGAGTCGGGCGGGCTGTATGCGCAGGTGGCGATGAGCGATGCCGCGCCAACGGCCGTGCAGATGAAAGCGACGGACCACGCCAGCGAGGAGCTGACCGTAGCGCTGCAGCGCTGGGAGAAGTCGAAGAGCACGTCGATTCCGGCGCTGAATCGCCAGCTTGAGGGCGCGCACCTGCCGGTGGTGAATCTGCAGGAAAAGCCGCAGAGCATGCCTGAGGAGGGCGACGAAGACTAGGAGTGGCTGCCGCCGGGGTTGTTGCGAATCATGGCGGCGTCCGCCTGTTCCCGGAGCTTTGCCGGGGAGCCGGCGAGTCTGGTGCGCCGGAAGCGAAGATACGGCAGAATATGGAGGTTGTGGGGCGATCGACGGCGTCTTCCATGGATGGCAGACCGAGACGGAGCCCGGATTTGCAACAGCAGGTAGAGAGAGATGGATCTGCCTGACAAGGAAAGGGTTAAACAAAACGGAGAGGTGGCAGAGTCCGGTTGAATGCACCTGGCTCGAAATGCGTTTTTTGCCTCTTTGTTCACTATTTGGTAACGCAGCAACCTAGAGAATAAAGCCAATCAATTCAATCACTAAGATGTTGAAGCCGAGTCATCCTCAGCCCTCAGAAATCGTGAGCAAATACCAGGGCTACGGGTCCAAAACCGCCCCACTTTTTTGGGGTCAATGCACCAGACTTTTGGTCAGTTTAAAGTTGATGTGAGGCGGCCTTCACACTGGGCTCCTACATCAGCTAGCCTTAGCTCGCGGCAAGTGTAGGGAAGCTGGCCCCATCCCCTGAAAAACATCCGGTGGGCTCGTCTTGGCCAGTCCTTGACTCGCCACGGCCCCTTCGGCTTTCCTGCGGGAATATTCGGCTTTCTCTCTTTGTCTCTGGAGCACGTGATCTTGGACGTCGATGATTATATTTACTGTTCTCGCGTCGGTTGTGCCCGTCGCCTTTGCGAGTTCGATCAGTTCATTTAGCTCGATCCACATAATGGCTTCTCGGCACACTACATCGATTTAACAGCAAAACCTCCTGGCCTTGCGTGACGTGGGTCACCTTTTGTTTGAAGGCAGGTCGATTAGGGCATTCCGTTAGTCACTGCATCACTTTTACGCTTTCCCAGATCAACACGGAGCCTCTCGGAAACGAGGGGCTTTCGTGCGTTTGGTCCTGTCGGCTTGAGTACGGGCAGGGCAACCATCCTGTGGACTCGTCCTGTGGGCCTCACACAGCGAGCCCCAGCCCCGGTACCGTGGACTGTAGACCAAAGGCAGGCTGTGCGAGGCAGGTGTACGAGGTGTTGAAGAAGAGGTTACTGACGGTTAGGCGGTGATATACCCGTAAGCGGCATTGCTCACGTGTCTTTCACCTGAGGTGGTTTCGCTGTGAGCGGAACAATCACCGGGTCATGGAACCAGAACGCTCAGCTCTTGCCCCTGTCGGGTAACGGCCACGACCTTCGTAACCTTCCCATTTAAGCCAACCGCCCAGGGCCTATGGGGGGCGGTCATCAAATTTGGTTTTTGTGGCAGAATTTCAATATCCACGATCAATTGCAGATGCCTGTCCGAAGATTTCAGAACGAAATCCTTCGCTACAGCCTCGTCCACCGGGACCTCAGTGAACTTGAGGGCGTCGAATTTGATTTGGTAAATGGGTTTGTTTGAACTGAACCGATTTGCAGGTATGCACACCACGAGATCTGTGCGTGTTGGGAAGGGTTCCACATGATCAGTAAAGAAACCTAGTTGACGCGGGGCGCCGGGGGCGGTCCAGCCCCCATTCAGAATGGGGAATGCCTTCCTGATTGGGTCATATTGCCCAAGTGCAAGGCTGCCTAGATCGAGCCGGATGGTAGTAGGAACGGCACTTAAAATCGTTGTGGCTTTGTCTTTGTAAAACGCGGAGAGCTTGGGAAACTCGAATTCACTTGCGAGCTCCGCGCCAATTTGCGGATTTGCGCAGTTATTCAGTGCAATGAAGTATTTGAGAAACTCTGGGTCGTCCAGGGTGCTTGGCTGCAGACGCATTAAATTAAGGTCAAGCAGGACTCCGTCGCTTCCCCCCGGGCGACCCGGGGAGCCCACTAGAATGCGGTGTATTTCATTAGCATCCATGATCCCAGGCGGTTGCGGCGGGGCTTGGCCCAACGCTCCAGCTAATGACAAAGAAAGTAGGAGCACTGCGGCAGGGGAAGCGAACATATCTCTGTACATTCCAGGGCCATCCTTTTCAGCAAACCAAATTCCTCAGCTCTGCGGGGAACACTGAGTGTCGTCAGGCGTCGGATAACGCGCTCAAGTGGACAGGTGGAATATAGCAGAGAATAGCGGCGACGAGAAGCGGTTTTCGGGGCTTTCCAGAATTGCTTATACGAAAGATCATTGATGCGGAAGAGGCTCCCGAGGCCGATTAATTACCGGAGCAAGACGCAGAGAAACCCGCGGTGAACCCCGTTCCGTGAGTCAATTGCTGGATGTGTGCACCCCTGGCGCTGCCTTCTTTCTTGATCGTTCCTGGATGGTCGCCAAACCGTCAGTAACTTTTCGGTAAACCCACTCGGCAGCCAAACCAGCCTGTGCATATCTTCGCTTCTTCTTCGCCTATACTGGTCCCATGTGGAACCTGCCCCAAACCCAGCTCTGCGACTTCTCCATCCGCTGCAAGGGATGTGCAGAGACCATCCCGGCCCCGGTCGCAACCGTGCCAGATACGTCGTTTGTTGCCGTGTGCCCCCTGTGTGGTGAGAAGCGACGGTATCTGCCCCCGGATGTCTTCAGGGGCAAGCTGTCACACATGCTGAAAAGCAGGCTGATAAGCAGGCTGAAACATGTTTGATCCGGATGCCGGTATGCCACGTCTGAACCGTTCGCTTGTGTACCTGGGAGCGTGCATCATTGCCGGTCTACGGCTGGCACGGGAGAGACAGGTTAACGTGCGAGTGATTCCGACCCAAACGGCAATCTCGGAGTCGGTGGGCCATGTTTCCATCGACACAACCAACATCTACGCGGAAGTAGACCTTAAGCGAAAGGCAGAGATATTGGAGCACTCAACGGCGCTCCCAGCCTCACGCTCAAGACAGAAGCATTGGCGGGATGATCCCTCACTAATCGGTTTCCTGCGGTCGCTGTGATTTTCCGCGTTGTGCGGCTCCGGAGGCTGTACAACGCGGAAAAATCTTTACTGCGATCTACGTGATTTGGTCGAGTTCTGCGTGAAGATCTACCAGAATCGGCAGCCTTGGGCGAACTTTGTGTGGAAGCATTGCTCGGCCCCTAAGACGATCGTGGGGCTCAGCACCTCGAGACCATCGGTGATTTTAGGGTAGATAAACCTGCCAAACTCGAACTCGATCCAAAACCGAGCGCAACCGGCATCTGCAACTTCAATTACATTTCCGGTCCATGGATTGGGGAAAATGCCATTCCTGACTGCGTTCTTGCACACTGAACCGAAGGTCGGAACATTCCGCGTGTTGGGGCCCGCTTCCACATCCCACGCCGAAGTCGAGACTACTTCCGGTCGAAGCTCACAACGCAAGGTGCAGATATAATTCTCCTCATACGGAACTCCGTCCGTCTTAAAAAGATCCACAGGTCGGTCTTTTCCAACCCACTGACCGGATTGCGCCACGGTGTAGTGTTCGGAGCCGCCAAGCAAGGCTGGGATGTCCTCGAACCTCTCGAGATTCAAACGGTCCCAATCGGGGACTGAGACTTTCTCGCCTGTCATCGGATTGGTCCCCCACCGCAGCTTTCCCGAGGGCTTTGCAACAACGAGCCCGGGAAGAAAGCGCTGACCGGAGATGGGGCTGAATTTACATTTCGATACAAGCTCGTCAAAAAAGCTTGCAACCTGAGCCGAATCGGGGACAAATTCGGAATCAACTGAAATCAGGGTGTGAATGTACTGTTCCATAGAGTTCGCGGAATGGCTGTGATCAGCATACATCCCTTGAGCTCGTTTTATGTTGCGTAATGAATTTGAAACCCCTTCTACAAGAAACGTCGGCCGATTCAACCGCACATAATTCACGGCACAACATAAATGTGCTTACGTTGAACACGACATAAGCACACGAGGTGTTCAATCGGGTATTCAGGAAGGTGCCTGGTCGGATCGATGGGATATGATGCGGCACAGCCTGTATGGCTCATGGCCCCCGCCTGAATCGCTTGGAGCGTGGTACGTTTCGTCCTGTCTCCAGCCCCGGAGGATCTCCGCACCCGTGTTCCCTGGACGTAAGGGGGGAGTCTGCACAGGGTGCACGCGGGTGGTTTAAGGATGCCGTGGCGCGGGCGGGTCTGGCGGATTACACGTGGCATTGCAACCGCCATACGTTCGCAAGTAAACTGGTTATGGCCGGTGTGGATTTACGCACGGCGGGGGAACCCTTGGGACATCGCACAGCACAAATGACTCTCAGGTACGCTCACCTTGCTCCCTCGCACACCGCGCCGGCTGTGGACAGGCTACTGGACCCAAAGCAGGTACCGGTTGTTTTGGGGGCAGGGAAGCAGCCTGTAAGTAGTTGAAAAAAGCGGAGAGGTGGCAGAGCCCGGTTGAATGCACCTGACTCGAAATCAGACATAGTCGCAAGGCTATCGGGGGTTCGAATCCCTCCCTCTCCGCCATACATATGCATAAACCAATGAAATTTAAGATAAACAATATAAAACAAATAAGTTGCATTACTCCACTTCCGTCCATACAGTCGCCATGTTCGCCGCAATTCCTCCTTTTACCCATGATTTGCACGACAAAATAGGGCCTGCACGACAAAGGCATTCGAGCCGCACAGGTTCCCTGGGAAGAAGTACGCGGATGCCTTCGCTCCAAGCGGTCTTCAGAGACGGAGTTCCCGTTTCAAGTCTCACAGGATCGTATCCCTAAGTGTTTCAAAGAGCCCTGTCGGCCTCGGTAAACGGTTTCAGGATCGATCCCAGGCGACAAAACCATGCGGCAAGGCCAGCCTCAGTTCTTCGGCCAATCCGACGGCCCCGCCGCGAGAAGCTTCAACCGCTCAATCATTTTTAGATGCTTATCTGCCCTCGTCGGCCTGGCGAACGAAGGCTGCGGAGCTTTGTTTGGGGATTCGGGGGCTCCATTGGCCCCTCCATGCGGTGACCTTCTTCCGAATCCCGAGGATGCAAGCCTAGCCCGAACGCCCCGAGATTCTTCAATGTTAGGATGAACCGCCTCCGTCACCCCAGTTCGGGGGATCAACCGAAAACATTTTTAACGTGGCTGCAGCGAATAAGCATCATCCTTTCTCGTGCGCGTCAGAATCCTGAGGATCGTGGGGCACCTGTTCGTGGTGTGCCTCAATTCGCCGGCGTCCCAGAGAATTCCTACGTGGTGAGCAGACCTGCCATCTTCTTCGCTATCGCGTGCGCGGCAAAATGCGGGAACAAACGGTAAAGCTTGTCCATGAGCATTGAGTCTCTCCCGGCAAAGACGGAGGGAGCGTTCCGCTCAATCCCGCGGATGATGATTTGCGCGGCTTTTGCTGGGGTGAGCGATTTGGTTTTGCCACTGTTCTCGCTTTTGCGTGCGGCCTCGACGCCGGAGTTTCCTCGAATGTTGGTCGCAACAGCGCCTGGGAATACAACTGTCACGTGAACACTGGTTTCCAAAAGTTCTGATGCAAGGCCTTCCGACATCAACTTCACCGCTGCCTTAGCGGCGCAATAGATGGTTTGACCCGGCACCGGAAGAAAACCTCCCATGCTGGAGAGATTTACGATGTGCGCCTCGGGTCGTTGAAGCAGGTGCGGCAGAAATGCCTTTGTCATGAACAACGTGCCGAAGAGATTCACGTTGAAGACACGCTCGATGACGGTATAGTCTAGATCGTTCAGTTTCGTGAATGGCTGGATTATGCCGGCATTATTGACGATGCAATCGACCGCTCCGAAATGGGCAATGATTTCCGCTGGCAATGCCTCAACTGCTGACCTGTCGGCGACGTTCATCACAAACTGCTGAAAGCGGCTGCTCGACGGGCCGAGAAGTGACGAGGTCTCTTCCAGCGTAATCGGGTTCAGATCAACTCCTGCTACTTTTGCGCCTTTAGATAGAAGCAGAATTGTCAGTTCCCGCCCAATCCCGCTTCCTGCACCAGTCACAACCACAACTTTGTCTTGAACCTTCATCTTTGACTCCATTCGATTATCAAGGCGGATAGTCTCATTTCTCTTGAGGATCTTGAATACAGAGACGGGCAGGCCAGTACAGCACTTTGCTACCTGTGGAATACCGATACATCAGCGAGGAAACTGAATTGGTGGAGCAATCGCATCCGCTGGTTAACCGTCCAGTAAGACATGCCCGGGATCAGAGTCAAAAACTGCACTCTCGGCATGAATCCGCTATGTGTACCCGAGGGCCGGGTCCTGTATAACCGTGTGCGGGCTGCTGTTTGAGAGCGAAGAGAAGACGCCGTTCGCAAACAAATCCACAAATAGACAGAAAGTATTTGGACTTGTCCAACATCCCGCCTATTCAAGAAAACCACGTCATGGCTTCCTCGCTCGATCCACCCGGATCGGCCTTAGAATTGCATTTGACACTGTCCGTTGAAATTGCCCCAGTGCCCTAAATCCGAGGTGGGAGTGTCGAATCGTTTCGCCGCGCACTAAAGGATAGTTCCCAAGATCGGTGATTTGCTGTTGCTGACCCGCGCGGTAGCCGCCAATAACTCGAAGGCTGTAACGAAAACGGTCACAGGCCAATGAATGTCTCTCATAGAATCCTTTCTTCATTCGACCAAGCTATTGTTCTTAGCAATGGTTCCCAGATGAAACGCGCTCGGCTTTGGGGTACGCTTGAAAGTCGTGAAATCTACCGAAGCCAGACCAAACTTTGGCTTGAATCCCTGCAGCCATTCGAAGTTGTCGATAAGGGACCAGTGAAAGTAACCTAGCACCGGCACGCCATCGGCAATTGCGTTGTGAAGGCCCGTGAGCGCGGTGTTGATGAACTGGATTCGAATCGAATCAGTCTCAGTGTCGATCCCGTTTTCGCTCACGATGATCGGCTTGCCGGTTGCCTCATGCATGAATCGCACGGTATTACCCAACGACGGGGCGTATTGCTCGAAGGGATAGGGTCCGGATTTGCTCGGGACTACCGGCCCATTAGCGTCGACCATTATGCGGCCGTAGTTTTGTACGCCGACGAAGTCTCCTGATTTCTTGGAGGCCTCTATCCAAGCACCGAGCACTTCTTTACGTGCAGTTTCCAGCTTGCTATCAGGGCCCACGGGCTCATAATCAAACACCGAGAGAGGTGCACCCACAGGAAGATCGCCACGCACGGCTTTAATCGCGGCGAAAGCTTGATGATGAGCTTCCACAAGCTGGGGAGTGACGGATTCGCTGGAGGAGAACAACAGAGGGCAAAACCTGTCGGACCCAACAGCCTTAGCCGCCGCAGCGTTCATTGAGGCAAACGCCATCCTTCCCCGCGATGCCATTTTGTTGCCACCTGGCATCCAGTCGACGACTTGATTGACATTTGGCTCGTTGATCGTGAAGGCAACGTCGATATCGTTAGCCAGTGCGCGCGCAACGCGATCACAATAATTGCCAAATAGTTTTGGGGCTTCGGTGCTCGTCCAGCCACCCATCGCTGCGAACCATCGTGGACTGACATTGTGATGAAATGTCACGGTTGGACGAATATTGCGTTTTCGACATGTTTCAATGACGCGCTTGTAATAGTCGATTTCTGCGATTGAGAAGAAGCCCTGAACTGGCTCAATGCGGGACCATTCCACCGAGAAGCGATACGAGTTCATCCCGGTGGATTGGAGAAGCGCAATGTCGTCTTCGAAGTGGTGATAGCTGTCACATGCATCGCCGGACCTCTGGCTGAACATCGACGGTTTAAGATTCTCAAGGACCCAGTAATCTGAATTTATGTTGTTCCCTTCGATCTGGTGACCCGCTGTGGCAGCACCCCAAAAGAAACCTGTAGGAAAGCTACGCGTAACAATTTGCTTAGCCAAAAGTGGCCGCGTGACGAGCTCTGCGGCCAGCAGTGGGATTGCTTGGAGTACTTGCCGCCTCGTGGTTGTTGCTTTACCCATACTGATCTCCTCAGACACTTCTTTTCGCACCTTAGGTACATACGGATGTGTTCTAGTCTGCAATTGTCACTTGCGTTTTGCTGGTTTCCACAGAACTCGGCCCAATTTGAATGTCTACTACTCCTGGCTCGACTACACGCTGCATTTCAGCGTTCAGAATCGAGAGTTGTTCGGGACCAACGTCGAAGGTCACAGTCGTTGATTGATTGGGTTCCAGATGGATTCGCTTGAAACCTCGCAAAATGATCACCGGTTGCACAACGCTGCTCACTTCATGATGGATGTACATTTGAACAACTTCATCTCCTGCTCGGTCGCCGGTATTGGTTACAGTGACCGAAACCTTCGCCGTATCTGAAGGGTGCAGCCTATCGTGATCTACGCTGGGCTGGCCAAATGAAAAAGTTGTGTAGCTTAGACCAAAGCCGAAGGGGTACAGCGGAGTGTTCTCATCGAAGACATAACGAAGCCGCGCCGCGGGTGTCTTGTAGTAGTAGACCGGTAGTTGCCCGACGTTACGCGCGATGGATACGGGAAGGTGCCCCGAGGGATTTACATCGCCGAATAGAACGTCGGCGACAGCGTTCCCGGTCTCCTGGCCGAGGTACCACCCCTCAATGATCGCCGGGACCATCTCCGTGATTTGCCCAATTGAGTAGGCTTTTCCATTCAGGAGGACCGCTACCGTCGGTTTGCCGAGGGCCGCAATTTTTGCAACCAGTTCGTTTTGACGCCCTGGCAGTTCAAGCGTGTCGGAGTCCCCAAAAACCGGATCGCCAGTCGCTTCACGTGAAACGGCCTCATTGCCGCCAAGGGCCAAGACGACCACATCGGCCTTTTCCGCCGCCCGCACCGCCTCCTCCATCAACTTGCGATCCACTTCTTCCAAAGGTGCCTTGTACGGGAGAAATCCATTAGAATTCGGAGCACTATCCGGCTCCGAGATCCGGCAACCTTCCGCAAATACAACCGAAGTCGCTGCGCCAACTCGCTTCTGAATCCCATCGAGAATCGTCGAGTAGTGCGTTGGGATGCCGGAGTAGCTGCCTAAGCGAACCTTATTTCCATTTGGACCAATCACCGCAAGTGTCTTGATCTTGGCGGAATCGAGTGGCAAGAGTTTTCCCTGGTTTTTCAGGAGTACGATCGCCTCGTCAGCGACATGCCGCGCGAGAGCTGAGCGTACCGGGTTGCCAATTTCGCGAACGGCCCGCTCCTCGTCCACATAGGGATGGTCAAACAGGCCGGCTCGGAATTTCGCATCGAGTACGCGTCCAACCGCTTTGTTGAGATCCTCTTCCGGGATTTTCCCTGCCCGCACCGCCGGGATGAGACCTGGAAATCCGGAGGCCGATGGTAGCTCCATATCGACACCAGAACTGAAGGCCAACACGCCGGCCGATGATTTGTCTGATGCAACGTGGTGCAGCATGAAAAGCTGCTCCACGGCGGTATAGTCTGAAACCGTAAGGCCCGTAAATCTCCACTCGCTTCGCAGAACCGTCTTGAGCAACCAAGGATTGGCGTTTGATGGGATTCCACCCATCGTTTCGTTGTAGGAGGGCATGACCGCCTCAATATGGGCTCTTCGCACTGCTTGCTCGAACGGATAGAGGAAGATACTTCGTAGTGTCCGCTCCGAGAAGTCGGCGGGCCCAGAATTCGTGCCGTTCTCCGGCTGGGCGTGGACGAAGTGCTTGGCTGTGGCAAAGACATGCTCAGAATCGATCTTGTCCGAATCTCCCTGCAGGCCGTGAACAGCGGCAACGCCCAACTCACCCACCAGGTAGGGGTCTTCGGAGTACATCTCTTCGACCCTTCCGTACCTCGGATCGCGGCTCAAGTCGAATACAGGACCTAGAATGAGTGTGTTCCCCTGAGCTCGCGCCTCAATCGCGACAGCCGTGAACATCTTCTGAAGCAAATCCGGGTCCCATGTGCTGCCCAGCGCCACCGCTTGCGGAAACGAGGTGGCGCCGCGAATGACCGCGCCATGGAGGGCTTCGCCGTGGAACATGATCGGAATGCCAAGCCGAGTGTTCTTGAGTACCCACGATTGCAGCAGGTTTCTCCGCTTGGCCGCATTCAGCGCACTTCCATTGAGTGGAGTCAAATTGGTGAACTCATCGAGGAAGGCAAACGTTCCAAGCCCATTTGCCATCGACTTTCGCACCAGCGATTCGTTCAAACGATCGTGGTCAAAGAAGGATTGCGATGCAACTTCAGGGCCAGTCGGGTATTGGACTCCGGACTCGAGTTGGGCGACCTTTTCCTCTAGTGTCATTTGGCTGAGAAGGTTCCGGACCCGCTCGGAAATAGGCGCGCTAGCATTCTGGTATACCTGGTTCGCCTTCTCCTGGGAAAGCGCAAGGACTGTGCAAAGTGCAAGAGCAAGGAAAATCAAGAGAACGCGATTCTTAGTCATGGATACCCCAACTTGCGCTTTATCGACCAGATATTGTCGACTGATTGCAAAGTTTAGCGACGCACTGTGCCATTGTCAACATAATGAGACAATATATGCACGTAAACCATTTGGTCACTTGATAAAGTGTCGCATTGTGTTATATTTGCCCGGAAGTTAAATGCAATATTTTTAAGGGGGATTGTAATGGCACGAAGTCTGACGTCTCGGAAGCAGGATTTTGTTCGAGATGCTATCTACGATGCAGCAATCGAGTTGTTTGTTAAAAAGGGCTTCCTGGAGACGAATGTCGACGACGTAGCGCAGGCAGCTGGCGTGTCGCGTCGATCTTTCTTCCGCTACTTTACGACCAAAGACCACGTACTTGCACACAGCATCATGAAGTATGGCGACGTTCTGGTATCTGCAATAGCCGCGTCGCCAGCAGAGTCCTCCGCCTTTGAGGTCGTGCAAGACGCGGTCCTAGCAGGCATACGCTTTGCAACCTCCGATGCTCGGACCCGTCAGATTATGCAGATTACCGCGCAGAACCTGTCGGCGAGACAGGCACATCGGTCCAGAATGGTTGAAGTCGAGATCCGGCTGTGTACGGCCTATGCCGCAAGAACAAGAAATGAAACCAAAGATGATGTCAGGCCAAGGATGTTGGCGCTGCTCACGCTTATGCTCGCTGACCTAACGCTCATGTCCTGGCTCAAAGGCGGATTTGAAGATTGGTCGGCTGCATCGAAGGATGTAATGGCGCAAATATCTCGCGTCTTGTGCGAACCTAACGAATCGCTCGTGCTACAGCGAATCAGAAGCGCAAGTTGACGCTGGCGGGAGCTAGGCGCCGGAAGTGTTGTTACTGCGTGAGGATGCACAAAGCATTCTGGTCTGGGTGATTGACGGCCGGAATACTCGGAGCGCGTGCATCTAGGCGGAGGGGAGATGCACTGAACCTCCTTGTCTGCCCATTGCAGAAATGTCGCTTGTCCAGCCTGTCGCGTCATTTTCCCTGTTCGCCCCAGCTTGCCGAAATGGGCCAATATCCATTAATGTCCGCTTTTCGATCGAGTCATTTGTCAATTAAAACTGACCTTTTCAGCTAGGAAAAGAACTTCGCAGGCTACGAGCGGTGGCGACACGGGCCTGCCGCAGGCTGCCTGATTTCTAGAAAATACAAAAAACTTCAAAAAGATGTTGACAATGGCGCAGAGTGCCAAATATAGTCCATGCTCATGACGCATTGTGCCATTAATTGACCGTTATGCCAATTCGGAAAAGTTGTGGGTGATGCCGGTCTCAAGGGAGCAGAAGATGAGGGAGGAGATTATGTACACGAGGGATCTTCGGGGTTCTATTAAACCTCGGTCGAGCAGATTGATAGCGTTCGTGATGGTCGGCCTGCTGACCATCTTTCTTGGAGCAGCGCGAGCCCAGGTGTCGACGGCGTCGATGGATGGAACAGTGCAGGACAACACGGGGGCCCTCGTACCGGGTGCAAAGATTGTCGCGGTTCAATCAGAGACGAACTTCAAAGCTGAAACAGTGTCTGGACCAACAGGCGCGTTTAGAATCTCGTCGATCCCCGTTGGACCCTACGTCATTCGGGTCACAAAAGATGGATTTGAAAGCTATAAGCAGGAAGGCATTGTATTGAGCGTCGGGCAAGTCGCCACGCTTCAGATCCCCCTGACGGTTGGTGCAGCCACCCAGAGTGTCGTTGTCACAGCTGAAGCGCCTGCTGTGGAAAGCACAGACAACACCATTCAAACCGTTGTCGAGGAAAGTGTCGTCGAAGGCCTACCCCTGAATGGGCGTAACCCCGCGGCCCTGGTCTATACCGCTCCGGGAGTGACCGACGCGCTGATCAATCCGATTGGTACAAATGCGAACAGTTCGGTGGCGCCGGCTTCGACTCTCCTCAGTGAAAGCGCACCAACTGCCAATGGAGTTCGACCCGGTGGAACCTACTTCTCCTTGGATGGGGCAGGCAACGTGGATCCAAATAGCGTTGTTGGCGGCCCCTTTCCCAATCCGGACGCAACGCAGGAGTTCTCGGTCGTGACCGGTTCTTACGGCGCCCGCTATGTATCCGCGCCAGGTGGTGCAGTGAATATTGTCACGAAGTCAGGCACAAACCAGATCCACGGATCCGCTTTCGAATTCGTGCGCAATGGTGATTTCAACGCTCAGAACTACTTCGCTACAACCCCGGACATATTGAAGCGCAATCAGTTTGGCTTCGCCGCAGGCGGGCCCATCCTGAAGAACAGGTTGTTTGCCTTTGGTTCCTATCAACAGACTCTCATCCGGTCACAAAACCTCATCAATTCTTACGTCGGTATAGTCACACCGACTGAAAACATGCACGCCGGCCAATTCAAGAGCGCTGTTACGGGTAATATCGTTACCGTGCCCATGAGTAAAGTGGCAAGCAACCTCATGGACTACATTCCACCTCCGAACTACACGCCTCCGGGAGGATCTCTCACTAACTTCAACGCAACCACGCCCAATAAGACTGACTCCCCGCAATGGGTAGCGAAGATTGACTATGACCTCGGCCAGCATCGTCTATTTGCTCGTAATTTTGCAAACCACCTGAATACGGCTGCGAACCCAATGGCGACCAGCAGTTCAACCCCGAGCGGATTTAACGCACTAACAGCTTCACAAGGTTTCCTGGCAAACTGGGATGCTCTCGCTGTCGGAGACACCTGGAGCCTCAAATCCTGGGTCTTCGACGGGCGGGCTTCTTATGTGAAATCCCATGTGATCGTTGGACCGTCCCCGAGCCTGTCCAAACTGAACATTCAAGCTCTTGGGGCGACGGGCGTGAGTATTGGCGCCAATCCCACCCTGCCAACCTTCTATGCATTCGGTGGACTATTTGTTTCCGGTGGCAGTACCTCGGACACGACAACCGACAGTTGGGACTACAGTGTGGACGCGCTTCATAACGTCGGCAAGCATGAACTAGGGTTTGGCACAGACTTTCGGTTCGTCGGCTTGAACGAAGTTAACGATACAGGGCAAAACCCGAGCTACGTATTCGTAGGGTTGCACTCCCTTTACCTGGGTCCTGGTCCGTTAGACAACAATGCCTTCGCGGACCTTGATGAGGGATATCCGTTTGAGGACCTTCAGGCGGATGGCACTTTCTCCTCGGTCACCGGACATCTATTTGGCCTCTATGCGCAAGACAAATACCGGGCCACTAATAGGCTGGCTGTCACGGCGGGACTTCGTTGGGATCCCTACCTCCCGTATACCCCGAAGAACAACCAGATCGATTGCTTCAATCCGGGGCAGCAGTCGCAGGTTTTCACTAACGCCCCGAAGGGACTGATCTATCCAGGAGATCCCGGTTGCAGTAGTGGCGGCACCTCCGCGAAATACGGGTTGGTTCAGCCTCGTATCGGTTTGGCTTATCAGCTTGACCGCAGCGGCAACTCCGCGGTTCGAGCAGGATGGGGATTGTACTCAACTCAGTTCCAACTGGAGAGCCTCAATGGCTTCTCTGCCCCCCCGTTTGTTCGCAGCTTTTTAATAGAAAATATCCCTTTTGGATTTCAAAATATCGATGATCCATGGACCTCAATTGGCCAATCGGATCCGTTCGCTGGCGGCTTTACAAACGCCAACTATCAACCTCCATCTGACGCCAGCTTCGCAAGTGCAGAGAGTATTGGATTCGCAGACTCGGCTATAGACAAGAGTTTTCAACCTGCATACGTGGAGCAGTGGTCATTATCGCTTCAACATGCATTTACTCATTCTGACAGCATGGAACTTGCGTATGTCGGCACCCAGGGCATTCACATCGCGCAAAGTTACGATGCCAACCTACCGGTTTATAACGGGAATGCTGCGAAACCAGGTAGCACCCGTCCATACGGATCGGAAGGTCTGACTCAGATTCTTACGCCGGTCATCAACTCGACTTCGAACTACCATGGCCTCAACGTGACTTATCGCCATCACGGCGTCGGTGGCCTTGATCTGACGTCAGCCTTCAACTGGTCCAAATGCCTCGATGATGGTTCGCAACCGCCCACCACCAGCGGCATATTTGGCGCAACAGGCGAGGGCAACAATCTTGTAGCCAACGGCGCATATCTTCCGCATGCGAGGTACGGTCGGTGCGACTTCGATCAGAATCTCACGTCGCGCACTACGGCTGTGTGGAATCTACCGGCTCTTAAAGACGCCAACACTATGTTGCGCACTCTCGCCGGGGCGTGGACTGTGACTGGCCTCGTGGTAGCTGACGCTGGACAACCCTTTAGTGTGACCGATGGTGCTGGTCAGTCACAGACCAACCTTGGTCTCGATCTGGCGGACCGTGTGCCTGGTGTTCCTGCCTACCTAAACGGAAAGCTCAACATCGCCGCATTTACCGCCAATGCGCCGGGCACATACGGTGACTCGGGACGGAATAGCTTCCGTTCAGCTCCGTGGATTCATTTAGATCCCGCTGTGATGAAGAACTTTCCATTGACACCGGAACGAGTCAATTTGATGTTCCGCGCCGAGGCGTTCAATGTACTGAACCACCCGAACAAACTACTTCCGAGTGCAGACGTTAATGCTCCAAGTACCTTCGGGCTGATCACTGCTGCCCGCGATCCTCGTATTCTTCAACTCTCGATGAAGCTCCAGTTCTGAAAAGTGGAGTCGCAGCTAGACACGAGCCAGATTCATGAATCTGGCTCGTGCGTTCGGAATCCAGGGATATTCCAACCGGGCGTAGAATTTGTAATTTACTGCTGTTAGACAGGAAAAGTCGTTTCTTTCATCTGCGCATGAAAGGCCGACCGCTACGGAATCAAATGCCAAAGGGAGAGATTTGATGACAAGAGAGAACCGAGTGTTTCCGGGCGCTGCTTTGGCGTGCGCCATTGCTCTGAGTGCAATGGTTGGTTTGGACTCTCGTCCGGCACGGTCTCAACAAGGGATCACCTCGCCATCTACAAATGCAATTGACGCGCCCGATCAGATGTTCAAGGACCCATATGTCGACGTGGATGAATGGCGTGACAAGCCTGTCCGTCACCGCTATGTCCACGGTGGGTTCAAAGGGACTGACGCACGATTCTCATTCTATTTTCCACCGAAGGAAATATACCAAGGCCGTTTTTTTCAGCACATTACCCCGGCTCCAGGCGGTGAAAACCTTGAGCAGCATGCAACCGGCATAGAGGACCAGATCAGCTTCGCGATTGAGAGCGGCGGATACTTCATCGAGACCAACGAAGGCGGCCCTTCGGCCATGATGAATCCATCAGTCTCGGGGTATCGAGTCAATGCCGCGGCGGCGAAATACTCCAGAACCGTTGCCGGTGAAATGTACGGGCCGCACCGCACATACGGCTATGCATGGGGCGGAAGCGGCGGGGCGTTCAAAACGATCAGCGGGTTCGAGAACACTGACGTCTGGGACGGAGTTGTGCCCTACGTAATAGGTTCTCCAATGGCTATTCCAAGCGTCTTCACAGTCCGCAACTATGCGATGCGCTTGTTGTGGGATAAGTTCCCCTCGATCCTCGACGCTATCGAGCCCGGAGGAAGCGGGGATATGTATCGAGGCCTCGATCCTGATCAGAAAGAGGCCCTTCAAGAAGCGACTCGAATGGGGTTCCCGCCGACGGCATGGTTCGATTACAAGACTCTGGGGGAGGGAGCGTTCCCGATCTTATTTAATCTTGTTCGCGCTCAGGATCCGACCTACTTCAACCATGATTTTTGGACGGTCCCTGGCTATCAAGGTGCAAACCCACCAAAGTCCCTCGAACAAGCGCGGGTTCAACTGAAAACGAAGATAACGAAGATCATCTCAACAGCCAATCCAGATCAAGCAACCAAACCGCGAGGCGGCGTGGACACGGCTTGGAATCAGTTTCAAGCGGAAGCACCGGTGGTCTTCGAAGTGGAAAGCGTTCCGGAAAAACCCCTGAGCGATGCCTTTCTGTTGATTCAGAGTGGCGCGGGAGCCGGCAAAGATGTGGCGATTTCCAAGATCGTCGGGAACACGGTAGTCCCAGGAGTGAACCCGTTCGCGGGCGACAATTCGCAACTCCTGAAGTCAATCAGGGTTGGCGATGAAGTTCAGATCGACAACTCTGACTCTCTGGCAGCGCAGTACTACCACCGTTACCAGGTTCCTACGCCGGATTATTACGTGTGGGACCAGTTTCGCGGTCCTGATGGGAAACCGATCTATCCGCAACGGCCGAAGCTCATTGGGCCGATGATCACGTACGGTGGGGCTGGATCGCTTCAGAGTGGCAAATTCAAGGGGAAGATGATCGTGGTTGAGAGTTTGATGGATCAGGACGCCTTTCCATGGCAGGCCGATTGGTACCGTACTAAAGTCAAGGAGAATCTGGGCGCGCAACTGGACAATAACTTTCGCCTTTGGTTCACGGACCACGCGGTGCACGGAGACGAATATCCACCCGTCGATCCCACCCGCGTCGTTAGTTATCTTGGCGTGCTGTACCAGGCCCTTCGCGACCTCAGTGCTTGGGTAGAGAAGGGTGCTCCGCCGCCCCCAAGCACTAACTATAAAGTGGTTGATGGTCAAATCGTGGTTCCCGCGACTGCTAGCGAGAGGCGCGGCATTCAACCGGTTGTCTCGTTGACGGCGAACGGATCAGTTCGTGCTGATGTGACTGTTGGGCAGCCTGTGAAATTCTTGGCGACCATTGAACTACCGCCGAACACTGGGAAGATTGTCGGCGCAGAGTGGGATTTTGAGGGACACGGTACCTATCCAGTGGTGCAGCAGATCTCAGAAGGGAAATCGAATGCGACGGGGTCGCGCGTCACTTTGACTATGACGCACAGCTTCGCCAAGCCCGGCACGTATTTTCCTGCACTGAGAGCATCATCGCAGCGGGAAGGAGATGCCTCCACTTTGTTCGCACGAGTTCAAAACCTTGGCCGGGTTCGAGTGGTGGTCAGATAGTTAGAGTCGTCAGGAATGCCTGCCGCAATGTTGATCGAATCGAAAAGAGCTTAGCGATAACGGAGACTCAATAGATGAAGCATTTCCTTTGGTGGACCAAAACTGCTCTTTCACTGATGATATTTTGCGTTTTGTTCACAAGTGAAATAGCCGAAGCTGGGACCGAAGCTCGCGCTAAGAATGTCGAACAATGGGGTATTGAGGAGATTTCGCTTCACTCAAACCGAACTTACAATAATCCGTTTAGCGATGTCGAAGTGCAGGCGCGATTCACCTCAAAGGACCAATCAATCCTGGTCAAGGGGTTTTACGATGGCGGCCGGACATGGCGGATTCGCTTCATGCCGCAAGAGCGAGGCTCATGGAAGTTCACGACGCTTTCCAATGACCCACAATTGAATAATCAGTCCGGTGCTTTCCAAGTGATACAGCCCTCACATGGGAACCACGGGCCCGTTCATGTTGCAAAGACATTTCACTTTTCCTATGCAGACGGGACACCATACTTCCTTCTCGGCACAACCCTCTATAATTGGCTGAATCGGGATGAGGCCCTGCAGACAGAGACTCTGGAAACACTAGGCAAAAATCCATTCACTAAAGTTCGCTTCGGTCTGTTTCCAAAATGGTACGAGTTTAACCGGGTGGAGCCGGCCATGTACCCATATGTGGAGACGTCTCCACTTAAGTTTGATCTCGACAAATTCAATCCGAAGTTCTTTCAGCATGTTGAGCGGCGACTGGCCGATTTAGAAAGATTAGGGATCCAGGCGGACATAATTCTCTTCCATCCGTACGATCATCTAGGGTTCGCAACTATGGATGCCGCGCACGACGATGCGTATATTCAGTATGTTGCTGCTCGCCTGTCTTCCTTTCGAAATGTTTGGTGGACGATGGCAAATGAGTACGATCTCTTTGATCCGACAATGACTCCTGGCCAAACAATCAAGGATTGGGATCGCATGTTCCAAGTACTCGAAAAGAGCGATCCATACTCACATCTCCGCGGCATTCACAACATTGATACTTGGTATGACCATTCGAAACCTTGGATCACACACGCGATCATTCAGGATGGAACTGGGCACCCAGCACGCCGTTTGATTGATGCCCGGATTCGTTATAAAAAGCCGACGGTAGTGGACGAATACGGATATGAGGGGAACAACGGCGAAGATTGGGGAAGTCTCTCGGCAAAAGAAGAAGTCAGCCGACATTGGGATATCACGATGGCAGGTGGCTATGGGTCCCACGGCGAAACCTACGTTCATCCAAGTGGGGTTCTTTGGTGGGCCTCCGGTGGAGCCCTTGTCGGAGAGAGTCCGGCTCGGCTCGGATTCCTCAAGACCATCATGACCGATGGCCCGTTTCAAGACGTGTCACCCGCGCCGGACGTTGTTCAGGGTGGGACTGCACTAGCTCTCAAAGGTCAGTACTATCTCGTACGGATTAAGGCTCCGTATACACGCACACGATCCACAGAGGTCGAACTTGAGGGGGATGGGCCATACCGGGTCGACCTCATTGATCCCTGGCTGATGAAGGTGTACAAACTTGGGTACTCCAGAGGCGGATTGCAAGCGTTCCGCACACTGGTGACGCCGTGTCTATTCCGGTTTACCAAAGCGAGTGGAATCGATCGGAGCCAGGTGGCCGATAGCGTGCAAGCGTTGATTGCCAAATGGATCGGCGATCCCAGCATAAGCAAGCCTCCTGCGGCCGTTCCGATCGAGAAGAAGCCGGAATATTATTCGGCAGAATACACTCTCGGTGAATTGCTGGACGACCCAAGGACCAAGGTTCTTGTTGATCAATATCTCCCAAAGTTTCCCCGTAAAGGGATCGTGCGTGTCCTGACTTTAGAACAGCTCAGCCAGTATCTAGGGGGCGGTGACGACGCTACGAATCTCTTTGCGTTAGACGAGGCGTTGAAACAAATCCCTGTACAAGCTAAGTAGAGGTGCTCTCGGCAGGCCCGAGTAGTTCGCAGAAAGCGTGAGCGCAAGTTGAAGCACAAATCTCGGGAACTTCTCGGTCCGAGCAAAGACCGTAGAGGGATACCTTTATGTTTACAAAATCTTGTTCGGCGAGACGTGCCATTCGAGGTGTTACATGATCGGTCTTGAAACGACTTCGGTTGTATGCCAGCTTAGGAAGAAAGTGTCCTCGGTCCTCTTCGCTCTGGTGGTGATGGTATTTGTAAACCCTTCGGCGGAAATCAGTGTGGCGGAGGGGCCCCGCATACCCAAACCTCCCGCCCCGGAAAAGATTGAAGTTACCGAGTTACCACTTCCACCGGCAGCGCCTTCGGACAGCACAGGTGCATGTACCGAGGAAATCAATCCAAGTCGCACAGGCTGCATTGGCGCCGCTCAGTCGGGTAGTTTCCTTCCCGACGGGAGACATGTTCTCGTGGCCGTGAACTTTACAGGAGCACCTCTCGCTCCGAACCCAGCGAGTATCTATCAAGGCTGGAACGTGATTCTCGTTAAGACTGATGGAAGAAGGTTCTCTAATGGCGATTCCTGGAAATGCCTTACCTGTGGTGTGCCGGCACAGAATGCGATCGATACGAATCCAGCCTGGGATTATCCGCAGTCTTTCTTTGATGGAAAACGAAGCCTCGCAGGAACGAACATCATAGACTGTTCGCCATTTAAGCTTGCAGAGGATCAATGTACTCCAGATCGAATCCATATTTACCCGATCCGATGGAATGTTCACGCGGATGGGAGTGGCAAGGGTGGTAGCATTCGCGAGTTGCGTCTGCATCCTGACAACCTACATTTGGGATTCAACGCTGTTTCGGTGGCCCAGGGAAAATTTGATCAGTTCGGTTATTTGAGCCGTCTTGAGTTCAATCCTTCGCCTAAAACCGGCGAACCGAGAGAACCACGTTACGAATTGAAACACGTCACGAGACTTTTCCAAGAAGGTCTCCAGAATCGTGTTCTTAGTGTCGACTCTCAGTATCCAGACCAGTTGAAAATCAATCGAAATGGAATCGAAGTCGGTGAGTTTCGCGGATTCAGCAAGGATGGCCGAGAGGTCTTCTATGTTGGATACCCCTTTGAATCATCGAACATTGACATCTTCGCCGCAGATTTGTCTACTGGCAAAGTGCGGCGACTGACGGACAATCCAGAGTATGCCGATCCAATTGATGCGTCTCCGGATAATAAGTGGATAGTTGTCGAGGACACACGCGGCTCGGGCCGTCAAATGTTTCTCGCCGCAATGCGCGGTGTGCCACCGATCACCGACCTGCTTACTTCGGGCGCAGTCTCCTCAGTACGCAACAACGGTGAGCGCAGGTTCTTTCAACCGTACCTGCTTGATTGGTATGGCGATCGTGGAAACTATCAGGGGCAGCAACTCAACGCCGGAGACGCCAAACCTGGCAGCGCTAGCGACCCCAATTGGAACGCCATGGCTGACCCGCGCTGGTCGCCAGATGGCACCCGGGTCGTGTACTGGCAGACAGAGGTCACAACTCCCGCCTGCGGTGGTTCCAATCCGCTACCGTGTCCTCTCTCAACGGAACCTGGTGGTCGACGTTATCGGGTAATGATGGCGCAGTTCGTGAATCGAAAGCCGGTCTTGATCAAGCCGGTTGCACCCATCTCCGATGTCGTGCCGTGGGGAACCCCCTACGTGGCGGGCAGTGTTACTCCAGCCCGAACCCGACTCCCAGAAGGGACGTACACCCTGAAGGGCGTGCTGTCTGGGTCGGCCAAAGTAACCATTGAAGATGTGCCCGACCACAGCGCGACGTTGAGTGTATCCGTGGTCTACGCAAATTTCTCTGACACTCGAGGAAACATTATCAACGGCACCGAAAGCGTAGTCCAGACTCACCCAAAGCCAACGACAGTCGCTCTTGTCTGGCGATCCAACCTCATTCAGTCGGGCACTACCTCTGCGGCTAAGACGACTAGCCCTGACGGTTTCAATCTGACGATTGACATTCTGACCAACATCTTCCATGCAACAGGAACGCTAACAACAACTGTCAACGGCAAAACGTACAGACAGCCGAAAAATGGCGACTAGCGCTGGTTAAGGGATAGTGGTTCCACTTGTTGAAAGCACAGGGAAAGAGGATATTCGAGGGTATGAGACATCTGAGCTCTGCATTTTCTTTGTTCTTGTTTACCGTTCTCACATGTGCAACGCTTCACGCGGCGTCCCTACCGCAGATCCGCCAAAACGGCGAGGTCAAGCAGTTGTTTGTAGATGACAAGCCTTTTATCATGCTAGCCGGAGAACTGCATAATTCGAGTGCGTCCAGCGTCGAGTACATGGAGCCAATTTGGGATCGACTGAGTGAGCTGCACGTGAATACCGTGATTGGCACCGCCAGTTGGGAATTGGTTGAACCCGAAGAGGGCAAATTTGACTTTTCACTCGTCGATAGCGAGATCAGCGAGGCACGGCAGCGAAAGCTGCGCCTGGTGCTGATCTGGTTTGGAACCTGGAAGAATGCGGGCTCCAGCTACGTTCCCCGCTGGGTTAAAGCAGATCGAAGGCGCTTTCCGCCTATGGTTCTCAAAATTCGTCCCGATGGTGGGCTGGCAACCTTTTTGGCGAAAGACATGGAGCAGCGTGGAACCGAGCCTCTATCTCCTTTCGGGAAAGAGACGCTTAAGGCGGATGCAAGAGCTTTTCGCGCGCTCATGAAACACATCAGGGAGATCGACCCACAACACACAGTCGTCATGATGCAGGTTGAAAATGAAGTAGGTAGCGTCGGAGACAGCCGCGATCGTTCGTCGCTTGCAGAGGGTGCATGGGGAGAGCCGGTTCCCGCCAACCTGCTGAACTATTTGAATAAGCATAAAGCTACCTTGTTGCCGGAAATTCACGACCTTTGGGGAAAGAATGGATTCAAAGAAAAGGGCACTTGGGACGAGGTGTTTGGCAAGGATGAGTGGGCTGATGAGGTCTTCATGGCCTATTACATGGGCCGCTACATCAACACAGTTGTCGAAGAAGGCAAGGCAGAGCTGAACATACCGATGTATGTCAATGCATGGCTCGGGCCACAGCCGAAGGCGGAGTTACCTGGTGAATGGCCGAGTGGTGGGCCTGTCGCCGGGGTAATGGATGTCTATCGAGCTGCGGCGCCTTCCTTAGATTTTTTCGCGCCTGATATTTACATACCTGACTTCAAAGGGACGTGCGCTCTCTATAGCCGGTCGGACAATCCGTTATTCATTCCCGAAGCGCAGGATCGGGCCGGAAACTTATTCTGGGCACTCGGTCACCATGCAGCGCTTGGTTGGTCCGCTTTTGGAATCGAAGACCTGAATCCTGAGGGCCAAGTCGCCCAGGCATATAAGCTCCTTTCTGAAATCCTGCCGCAATTTGCCGAGTGGCAGGCAGCAGGAAAAGTGAACGCCATTTTGGTTGCGGAAGGTGAGAAGTCAACGCCAATCTCCCTGGGCGGTTACAAGATCTCGCTCTCAGGCGCGACGGGGCTGGGCAGCGAAACTAAATCTGATTCGGCGGCAGAGATTGCAGGAGGGGTTTCTCTAGGATCCCGGGCTCTTGCGAACGACAAACGACCCTTCGCCATTGTGGTTAACACCGCACCGGACGAGTTCCTTTTCATCGGAGCAAACGGAGATCCTGGCTTCGCTCTCGATGGTGGTTCAGGTAAGGTTATTGTCTCCTCAAAGGATGAAGGCCACTTTGAACACGGAAGTTGGGTTCCAGGTCGGCGAATCAATGGAGACGAGGTATACAATTCGGGTCTTCCAAAGTCTAGGATAGGAATGCTGAAAGTGCGACTAATCCATGTTGAGTAACCAAGAACTGAAAAGTAAAGACCAGGTTCAGGGAGGTTTGCTTGGGAAATCCGCCGCCACTTGAGCAACCGGTTCGCATTCAGCCCATGACTTCGCGCCACCAATGCCACACTCGTTCATGGCTCCAACGTCAGTCTTACAACCTTAGTCTCCTCACAAGCGGAGGGAAACGACGCTCCCGCTGAAGAAGCGAAAGGATCGACAGGTGGCGTCCCAACCGGCGCACATGGCCGATGCGAGAGGTGGCCTTCACGCGCGGATGAGGGCCTGAAATAGCTCGTCAAGGACGATTTTAAGCTGTTGTTTGGGCAGCAGTCTGGGGCGGAAGTGGCTCTCCAGATTGACGGCGCTAAGGATGGCCCCGAGAAGGGTGAGGCGGCGCTCCACCGCGGTGCGCTCGGCCCTGTCCAAACCATTGCCGAAGAGTAACTCGATGAAGTCGACGCCTGAGGACTTGGACATCTGGTCGTACAAGTGCATCAGCCTGTCGCGTGACTCCCGGCGACGGAGCGCGTAGAGCTTAAACTCCAGCATGAGAATACCCCACGCGTGGTCGCCCGCCTGGGCCGCAAGCCAGCGGCGGAAGATGGCGGGACGCAAGGCAAGGACCGGTTCGGCCTCGACTGCATCGCGCATGGCAGCGAACTTCGGAATTACCCGTTGATCCATGAGCGCAAGAAAGAGATCTTCCTTGCTGGAGTAGTGGGCATAGATGGCGCCGCGGGTGTAGCCGGCACGGGCGGCGACTTCTTCAAGCTGCGTCTTTTCAAAGCCCTGGTCGGAAAAAACCGCCTGGGCCGCGTCGAGAATCTTTGCTTGCGTTTCTTCGGTACGGACCTGGTGCTTCGTCTTACCCATTCGTGTTAAGGGGGGCATGCTGAAATCCTCTTGACAGATTGTACCGCCGATTGCATATTAAATACAGACGTGTATGTATTTGATTAAAACAATTCGACACTGCGTAGACATTTTGGCGGGTGCCCGCCAAACAGGTGGTCGGGGTTTGATGACACTTCTGGTGCTGCTCGCGATCACGACCGGGCTGGCAGGAGCACAGCAGGCGGGAACCCGCGCCATCCAACTTCCACTTTCCTCCGGCCAGCCGGGCGGGGCTTCCGCGGAACAATCGTCAACGCCCGGCATGGGTTCGAGCGTGAACACGCTCAACACACAGGTTCGGGTGCTAGGCCCGTATGCGTCGAGCGCGCTGGATCCGAGCGCTAACGGCGGTGCGATTACTCTGACGCTGACCGAAGCGGTTCGCAGGGGACTTGAGTTCAACCTGGGAAAGACGGGCGCGGATACGGCGTGGCAACTAGCGCGGGCACAGCGCGCGGCAGCGCTAAGCGCGCTTTTGCCCAATGTCAGTGCCAGCCTGTCAGAGAATGCGGCCAAGGTGGACTTGACAGCGGAGGGATTCAACTCCAGCTTGTTCGGAAGCTTTGGAAGTTTCAGCCTTCCGGCGACGGCCGGGCCGTTTCACTACTATGACTTGCACGGCGCGCTGGAGCAGAACGCCCTGGACTTTACGGCGATTCACAATCACAGGTCGGCGAGCCAATTGGCCGATGCGGCGGGGCTGGATGCACGGCAGGCGCGCGAGGAAGTGGTGCTGGCGGTTACGGGATCGTACTTGCAACTGATGGCGACGGCTGCGTTGATTGAAGAGCAGCGCGTCGAGGTGCAATACGCCGAGGCCAGCTACAAGCAGGCGCGGGCGCAGGCGGAGGCGGGCAGCAGGGCACCGATTGATGCCAACCGGAGCCTGGTGGAGTTGCAGACCGAACAGCAACGGCTGCGGTCAGAGTTGGGCGATCTGCAAAAGCAGAAGAACGCGTTGTCGCGGTTGATCGGACTGCCTCCAGGTGAGGAGATTGCCCTCTCGGAAAAACTGCAAGCGCAGGTGGGCGACGATCAGGAAGTCGAGAAAAATGTGCGCAGGGCGTGGGCACAGCGGCTTGACTTGCGAGCGGCGGAAGCACAACTGCGAGCCGCGGAAGAGGCGCGCAAGGCGGCGGGAGCGGAGTATCTTCCTTCGGCAACGATCAGCGGCACGTACGGCGTGCAGGGAGTGAATCCCAACGCCGGCAACGGGGTTTTCCAGGCCACTGCGTCCCTGAGCATTCCCATCTTCAACGGTGGCCGCACGCATGCGGACACGGCGCAGGCCGATGCGGTTGTGACGGAACGGCGGGCGGAACTGTCGAGCCAGCGAGGCGCGGTGGAACTGAGTGTCCGAAATGCATCGATCGACCTGACGGTTGCCAACGACCAGGTGACGACGGCCGAGAGTAACCGCAAGCTTGCTCTTTCGATTCTCCAACAATCGCAGGACCGGTTTGAGGTGGGCGTGGTGGACTCCGTGGAGGTAGTGAACTCGCAGGAGGCGCTGGCCTCAGCGGATCACGACTACGTCAGCAGCCTGTTCGCGCAGAACCTGGCACGAATCGTGCTTGCCCACGCAATGGGAGAAGCGGAGAAAGTTCTTCCCGACCTATTCAAAGGGAGCAAATAAATGAGCTTGGAAACAACAGAGCCCCATGAGACTGCGCAGCACATCGCAGAGGACAAATCGGAAATAAATGAGACGGAACTGACGGGCACGCGGCGCCGCGTGAATCCATTGCTGATCGGTGGCGTCGTTGTGGTTCTGCTGGCTGCAGGAATCGGCTGGTACGTGTACGGTAGCAGGTTTGAGGACACGGACGACGCGGAGGTTGATGGGCATCTGAATCCAATTGCTTCGCGGATCGATGGGACCGTTAAAGCCGTGCATGTGGACGACAACCAGGGTGTCAAACCCGGAACGCTGCTGGTGGAACTGGATCCGAGCGACAACCAGATCGAACTGCAACAGGTGCAGGCACAACACGACCAAGCCCTGGCGCAGCTGAGCGCCGCGCATCCGAATCTGCCCATGGCTGTGATCAGCAATCACGGTGATCTGTCTACGCGGCAGGCCGAGGTATCTGGCGCGGAGGCGGCGCTATCGGTGGCCGAGCACGACCTGGAGAGCGCGGTTGCGAAGCTGAAGGTGTCGCAGACCGTGAACGAGCGGGACCAGGCGGACTTTGCGCGCTACCAGTCTCTGTTTAACAAGCAGGAAGTGGCGCGTGCGGACTTCGAGCACACCAAAGCCGCTGCCGAGGCGCAAGTGCAGACCGTGGCTTCGAACCAGTCGGCAGTGGCTTCCGCACAACAGACCGTGGAGCTGCGCAAGGCACAACTGGTGGAAGAGCGCGGCAAGCTGGAGCAGACTCAAAGCAGTGCGCCGTTGCAGGTGGCGATTCGCGAAGCAGACATCAAGAGCCAGCAGGCAAATGCGGAAGCCACGCAGGCTGCATTGGAGAAAAGCCGCCTGAACCTAGGCTACTGCCGCATTGAGGCGCCGGTTGGCGGAGTGGTAACAGAGCGCAGCGCGGAGGTGGGCGCGCGTATTTCAAGGGGCCAACAGCTGTTCATGATTGTGCAGACGGACGACCTGTGGGTGACCGCCAACTTCAAGGAGACACAGCTTGAGCGCATGCATCCCGGCCAGCGCGTCAAAATTCATGTGGATGCCATGCACCAGGACTTTACGGGGACTGTTGAAAGCATGCCGGCAATCACGGGCTCGCGAACGAGTGTCCTTCCCCCCGAGAATGCTACAGGCAACTACGTTAAGGTGATCCAGCGCATGCCTGTGCGTATTCGCTTCAATCCGGGTCAGAAGGACCTCGACAAGCTACGTCCAGGAATGTCTGTTGAACCGAAGGTCTATGTGGAGTAGTCATGGCTGATCCAATGGCACTTGCAATGCCGGTCCCTGTCACTCGACCTGCGATTAATCCGTGGATCATTGCCATGACGGTAACATTGGCAACCTTCATGGAAGTTCTCGACTCCTCGATCGCCAATGTTGCGCTACCTCACATGGCAGGATCGATGGGGGCCAGTCCAGACGAGAGCACCTGGGTGATAACCAGCTATCTGGTTGCAACTGCGATCGTGTTGCCGATGAGCGGGTGGCTGTCGAACGTGATCGGGCGGAAGCGTTTTTACATGGCGTCCGTAGCAATCTTCACAATCAGTTCACTCATGTGCGGTTTTGCAACGAGCCTTCCCATGCTGATCTTCTTCCGGATCCTTCAAGGCGCTGGGGGTGGCGGACTTGGCCCTACCGAGCAGGCGATTCTCGCAGACACGTTTTCAGCGAAACAACGAGGCATGGCCTTCGCGATGTACGGGATGGCTATCGTCGTTGCCCCGGCGATTGGACCGACGCTCGGGGGATGGATCACTGACAACTACAACTGGCACTGGATTTTCTTCATCAATGTTCCCATCGGAATTCTCTCGCTTGTTCTCACGCAGCGAGTTGTTCACGATCCCGTATATCTCAGGAATCTGAAGCGCTCAACTAAACGGGTCGATTATCTCGGCATGGGACTCATCGTGGTTGGCGTTGGTTTACTACAATTCGTCCTCGACAAAGGCGAGCAGAATGACTGGCTATCTTCAAACGTGATTTCGGTTTGTCTTGCCATTTCCGTGGTAGCTCTCGTTGTGCTCGTGATCAACGAGTTCCGTCACGAAGACCCCATCATGGATCTTCGGCTTTTGAAAAATCGCAATTTCGCCACTGCGGTGTCGTTCAGCTTTGTCCTGGGGATGGTCCTTAATGGAAGCACGATTTTGCTCCCACTGCTCCTTCAAAACAGCCTTGGATATACGGCGGCTCTCACCGGGCTCGCATTGTCGCCGGGAGGGATCGCGCTGGCGGTGATGATGCCGGTCGCAGGCATCCTAGCGCAAAGGTTCGATCCCCGACTGATTATTGCCATTGGATTTGTTGCAACTGCAATGGGTCTGTTCCACGTCACCGGGATTTACTATGGCATCGACTTCGGAACGCTAGTATCGTACCGGATCATCCAGGTTATCGGTATTCCTCTGATCTTCATACCGATCAGCACACTGAATTATGTTGGCGTGAAACGGGAGAAGTTCAACCAGGTATCCGGAATTAGCAACTTCACTCGCAATGTAGGAGGCGCAATCGGCGTCTCCCTCCTAAGCACTTTCATCAGTAGGCAGCGTCAAATCCAGCGTACGAATTTTAGTGGTCATACCGGCAAAGGAAACCCATTCTTCATGCGGGAACTGAATGGCCTGATGCACAATTTCATGTCGTCGGGCATGAGCGCAACAGAGGCGTCTCACCGGGCTCTCGCACAACTGTCCGCTCAGGTTGATTTGCAGGCAAGTGTCCTTGCGTTCAAGAATTCATTTTGGGTGATGGGAGCTGTGGTCCTTCTGCTCACACCGCTGCCCTTTCTCATGCGTCGCCCCAGCGCAGAAGAGACAGCCGCCGCCGCGGAGGCGCATTGACGTCGAAGAAGACAAGCCATTCAGGTTGCAAATCTAAGCTTCATCAAACCGCAGATTAGGAGACTGAGATGCCCACTTAACGGAGAGTCTGAAACAGTGTGAAATAAGGGCTCTCCGAGATAAACGAGATCGAGTAATACCACTTGCAGACTCAGCCCCTCGTCCAGCGTTGCCAGGCCGCACGGACAGTGGAGTGAAGATTGTGTCTCTGCCTCCGTCACGCACACGATCTCTGAGGCTTCCGTGCGCGACGGTATTTCAGGGGAACTATTCTGACTCCTGTCCATAGACCGCCTCACTGATCCATATTCAACTCGGGGTCCTCGATTTCATACTCGACGATTTTGCACGAAGCGAGATATGCCTGCCAGTTCCCTCCAGCTGTTAACTCGAAGGTGACCTCCGAGTTGCCAACGAATCATCCGGGGCGAGAAGATTCGGCCAGCGAGGACGATACCACGGCAAGAGGCTCCAGATGTGGAACCTCTCACCGCGCGGGATCTCTGGGCTACTTTGCGGGCGTGATGGTTATGTTGCGAAAGAGGACGCGGCCCTTCTCGCTTCCCTGGAGATATATGGGGCCGGGCTCGCTCTCGTGGCTATCGAGTGCGCCGCCGGTGAGTCCTGGAATCTCCTGGTTGTCGATGACGGTCTGGCCGTTTTGAATTACCTTGACGTTGCGCCCGACCAGCGTGATGTCGAAGGTCTGCCACACGTCAGGTCTGCGCGGCAACTCGGGCGTGGGCGCCAGGAATCCGTAGACGCCGCCGGTATGGTGGCTGGGCGGCTCGCCCTGCGACTCGGTTTCGATCTGCACCTCATAGCGACCGCGGAGATACACTCCGCTGTTCGAATTCTCGCCGCAGTTGAACTCGACGTGGAGTTTGAAGTCCTTGAACTTGCGGTCGCTGATGAGCTCGGGACCGTTGCCCGGACTGACGAGGATGCCGTCCTTCACCGTCCAGTCGGGAGGTCCCGACTTGCTCTGATGCCAGCCGCTCAGGTCTGTGCCGCTAAGGAGCTGAATAGGCTTGCCCCATTGCGGGGACTGGAGCATCTTATCGAGCGCGGGAGCCTTCACGCCCATCCACCTCCAGGTAGTACCGTCCGGGCCGTTCACAGTTCCGGAAAGGCTCTGGCCTTTGAGGGCGCCTTCGAAGATCATGTCGGCCTTGCTGTCTTCCTCTTCCTTCGGAGAGACGAAAGTGATCCGCGTCCCGGTGATCGCGATCTTCGGTAGTGGGCGGGCATTGCCCCATCGGCCTGTGAAGACGGCGGTGATATTGCCATCCTTCCGGCCGATCTCGATCCAGGAGGGATATTCGTGATCATTTGCCTTCAGGGTCAGATCCCAGCGTCCCATAAACGGCGCGCGGGGATCAGCTTGCCCGGAAACTTGCGCAGAAGCGCAGAGCGCGCCGGCAGCCATCCCGAACAATGCGAAAAGGGTGAGTCTCAGGGTCTTCACGCCGGGCTTCTGCCTTTCTATGCCAGAGACTTGATGGTCTGCGAGGCTTCGTCCCAGCGAACCGGAACACCCCGGAAATAGGATTCGTTGGCCAGATGGCAGGCGAGAGCCGCGTGGTGGCCAAAAACCGCGTCCTGCACCAGTGGCTTGCGCAAGCGCACCGCTTCGAAGAAGTTCCAGAGATGAGGGCGGAGATCGTCGTAATCGTCGCCGTTGATGGTGATGCTCTGGGTAACCGGTTCACTGCCCGGCGTCGGGTCGTGGTCTTCGTGCCACTTCTTTACGTAGGATGCGCGCATGGCGCCGGGAAATCCGCCGGAGTAATAGCTCGGTGAAGTATCGATGCCTGCCTGAGGTAAATAGGTGACTGAGAACTCGCGAAGCTCGATCATGCCCTTCGAGCCTTGGAAACGAGTGACTTCTGCCGATTCGCAGCCAAGGCTTAGGCGCATGTAGACTGGAATCCCCATGTATTCGAAGAGTGCCGCTTGGACGTCCGGCATGTTGCGGCCGTCCTTCCAGCGGTAAATGCCGCCGAAGGCGGAGACACGCTTTGGCACTTCATTGATGCCGAGCGCGAACTGCATGCCGCTGATGAGATGAACCAGCAGGTCTCCGGCAACCCCGGTACCGTACTCCTTCCAGCAACGCCAGCGCGCAAAAGTGTAGGGATCGAAAGGTCTCTTGGGAGCCGTGCCAAGCCATGTATCCCAGTCGAGATTTTCAGGCGAGAGATCGGGCGGTGGAGGATACTCCCAAGCCCCGGTTGGATCGTTGCGGCCCATGGTAGCTTCGATCAGGTTCAGGTCGCCGATCGCGCCGTTCGCAATCAACTCCTTGGCCTTGGCGCAGAGCACAGAACTGGTGCGCTGCGCACCGATCTGCACGATGCGATCGGTCTTCTTGGCCGCCGCCACCATGGCGAGACCATCGGCCGGATTGTGCGACATGGGTTTTTCGCAATAGACGTCCTTCCCTGCGGCGAGCGCATCGACTACGACCTGCTTGTGCCAGTGGTCTGGGACCGCGATGAGGATCGCGTCGATGCTCTTGTCGTCGAGCAGTTCCTGGTACCGGCGCGTGGTCTTGATGGGCTTGCCGACAATTTCGCGGGCCAGGATGTGACGGCCGTCGTAGAGATCGGCCGCTGCAACGCATTCAGTGCCGGGCAACGAGACGGCCGTTGCGAGCACACCGCTGCCTTCCATCCCCACACCGACAATCCCGAAACGGATGCGGTCGCTTGGCGATGAATGTTCCCAGGCGGCGTAAGAAGGTTCAGCATCAAGGCCAATGGAGTTGGAGGCGAGAGTGGCACCGGCCGCTGCGGCGGTGGTCTGCAAAAACATACGACGAGACAAAAGAGATTTTGGCATATCCTTGAGATCCTTTGAGAAGGCACATCCCTTTTATCGCCGCCGGTGATGGGTGTCAATACAATAAACTCTCAACTGTCGGGCACGCGCGTCCTGCGTAGGCCACTGGGTCCTCTCGACTTCCACCGCCGGAAACGTTGTTCATCAATCGGAGGGTGACAAGAAGTCGTTAGCCCGCAACACACGCGGAACCGCGAGATAGAGCCGGTTCTGAGATAGAAACAAGATTTGGGTTGTTACCGTCAAACGCCTCCTGAGCAACAAGGGGCTCATGAAGTCCACGAGCAGGCTTAAACGTGGGATCGCAGTCGAGTGTACGGGCAAACGCCGTTCCCACCTGCGACCATGAATTACGGGCCCGATCAGGGGTTCGCGTTGGAATGCCGACATATCGGATTTGCCATAACACGCGTTTTACCCCCCATTTGACTTCTTCAGAAACAGCCCCGGCAGTTTTTCAAGTCCGGTCTGAAGACTTCCCGGCTCAGGAAAGTGCACTTCGGATCGGTTTCCGAACTCAAGTGGCGTTGCGATAGGCGGGGGCAGCCGCCAGCCCCGAATCGAGCTTGTCTGGAGGGCGTATTGTGGGGTCTGCAAACTGACGCCGCGTGGCGACTTCTGCCCGGCGAGTTTCCATCACCCTCGATATGCCGGCGACGATTGCAGAGGTGGCAAGAGGAAAGCGTCTGGTTGAATGCATGGCAGAAGTTGCTGGGCACTTTTGACGAGCGAGTGTTGCTCGAATGGGTCGAGAATTTCCTGGACGGCAGCTTCGCACCAGCGAAGGAGGAGGCTCCGCAGTCGGCAAAACCAAGCGCGGCAAGGGAACAAATGGTGTGCGAAAGATCGAAGGTAAAGGTCTCCCGATGGGAGTTTGGCTGGAAAGTGCCTCTCCGAGTGAAGTTCGATTTGTAGAGCCAACAGTCGCCGCGAAGTCAGCGGTATCCTTGCTGTCCAATGAGCGAAGAGCCGAATGAATGATCCAATGACGGTCCTATCCAGCAAGGCCCCCAACTAGCGCACTTTCGGAAACTTTATGGTCCTGATCAAGTGAGTGCAAGGTGGCTATTTCTTCAGGAAAAGCCACTTGAGCCCGTGGTTCGGATGTACAGCGATTCCCAAAGTACTCTCAGGTCAAGTCGGACAGTACGTCATGCTTACATCCCTGGCGCGTCCTCCCGGAGCGGGGAGTGGACGTTGAAGCGGGTTATTGGGCCTCGGTGTACACGTAGTCGCTGGATTGCCACATGCCGTTGATCAGCTGATAGAGACTCACATAGAGCGTCTTCCCATTCGTAGGCAGGGTCACAGTCTTCATGGTCTCCGTTGTCGCGCCCGAGTCATACAGGTTGTTGGATCCCTTGCCAATGGTGCCCACGTACAACTGGTACTCCGCCGGACTGACTGTGCCCGACCAGTCGAAGGTCGCGCTGTTTCCCGTCAGCGTTGTACCCGGAACCGGCAGGTTCATGGTTGCCTTCACCAGCGGCCCCGATTCCGTGTACGTGTAGTTGGCCGACTGCCAGGTTCCGCCCACCAACTGCCTAAGCTGCACAAAGAGCATCGCCCCGCCGGCGGGCACGGTGACGACAGCGGAAGTCACCTGCGTTTGGCCTGAACTGTACACATTGCCCGAACCCGTGCCGATGGTGCCGACATAGAGTTCGTACTCCGTGGCAACGTTGCTGCCCGCCCACTCAAAGGTTACGCTTGAGCCCGTCAGAGTACTGGCATTGGGCGGGCTGGTGATCGCTGCCAGAATCGGCGCGCCAGACTCCTTGTACGTGTAATCGCTGGACTGCCACGTGCCGTCGATCAGTTGCCTGAGACGCACGTAAAGCGTTGCCCCGGTGGTGGGCACGGCGACGGTCTCTGAAGTTGCCTCCGTTCCGCCCGAATTGAACAGGTTGTTCGAACCTGCGCCGGTGGTGCCGACCAAGAGCTCGTAGTTCGTCGGGGTAACGTTGCTGCCCGTCCACTCAAAGGTTACGCTTGCGCCCGTCAGAGTGCTGCCATTGGGCGGGCTGGTGATCGCTGCCGGAATCGGCATGCCATATGCGGTGTAGGTGTAGTCGCTTGGCTGCCAGATGTCGTCGATCAGTTGATAGAGACGCACATAGAGTGTCTCCCCATTCGTTGGCAGGGTCACTGTCGCCGAGGTCACCGTCGTCGTGCCCGAGTCATACAGTTCGCTGGATCCCTTACCGGTGGTGCCGACAAGCAGCTGGTATCTTGTGGCGATGTTGCTGCCTGCCCATTCAAAGGTCACGCTTGAACTGGTAAGCTTGCTGCCATTGGGCGGGCTGGTGATCGCTGCCGGAATCGGCGTGCCATATGCGGTGTAGGTGTAGTCGCTTGGCTGCCAGATGTCGTTGATCAGCTGATAGAGACGCACAAACAGTGTCTCCCCATTTGTTGGCAGGGTTACTGTCTGCGAGGTCTCCGTTGTCGCGCCCGAGTCATACAGGTTGTTGGATCCCACGCCAATGGTGCCCACGTACAACTGGTACTCCTTGACCTCGTAGCCGCCTGTCCAAACGAAGGTCACGTTGCTCCCGGTCAGCGTACTTCCCGGCACAGGCAAGACCAGCTTTGCCGCCATCGGCGGCTCCTGCGTCACCGTGATCCCGCTGGACTGTACGCTCAGCGCAATGGGCGCGGGGGTCAGCTGCATCGTGGCAATCAGTGCGTCGCTTGTTGCTGCGGTGATATCGAGGCTACCGAACGTGGCCACCCCGGCGACGATGCTTCCCGTGGTGGTGCCGGCAAGATCGCCCGCGGTGTCGGTCATGGACACGGTGCTGGTGGCAAAGTTCACCAACTGGCCGCTCTCGGTCAGGGTCACCGCCGGCGCGGGCGTCAGAGGCTGGTTTACGTAAGCGCTCGCGGGCGGCTCAGTGGTGAAGCTCATTGCATAATTGGTCTGCACCGCGCCGGCGTCCACGCACGGTGTCTTGGGGGTGTATGTTGAGTTGATGTTCGGCAGGCCGCGCTGGTCCACAGTTACCCCAGCCGGCAGATTTGCCGAAGCTGCCGCGCAGATAGCCGCGCTCCCCGGCAGTGGGATCATGGTCGGCGTGGGACCGCCGTAGTTGCCCAGAGGCGCCAGCATTGGGTTGCTGCCTGTCACATCGCTGCTCGCGGTGCTGAAGTTGGTATCGCCGCCCGCGTTGTTATAGAAGACGTTGTTCCCAATGTCGGAGAGGCCGGCTCCGTTGTTATCGACAGCGGCCGTGGTGGACGTGTTGCCTGCAAAGATATTGTTGCCGATCACCAGTGGCCCACCGTTGGCATAGATGGCGCCGGCAGTTGCGCCCGGCGCACCATTGCCGGAGAAGGCGCTGTTGGTTATGGTCAGCGCGCCATTGGTATCGATGGCGCCCCCGACCGCCGCACTGTTCCCGGAGAAGGTGCTGTAGGACACGGTTAGCGGGCTAAGTACACCCTGGATCGCCCCGCCTACGCCGTTTGGCGCACTGTTGCTGGGGTAACCACTATTGCTGGAGAAGGTGCTGTTGGTCACCGTCAGCTTACCGCTGCTTTCGATTGCTGCACCGTATGGCGCGATGTTTCCGGAGAAGCTGCAGTTGGAAACTGTCAGCGTGCCGTTGTTGTTGATGCCGCCGCCTGAGCTTGCATTTCCATTGACGATGTTCAGGTTGTTGATAGATGCAACAGCAGTCACGCCTGCGACATTGAAGATGCCGGTCGCGCCGCCGCCGTTGACCGTAACCAGGTTGGCCAGCGTGTAGCCTGAGCCGCTGCTGGGTCCGGAGATGGTGGTGTTCGCCGGTATGTTGAACGTGCCCGCCGCGGAGAGCAGCGCGATGGTCTGCGCCGAGGAGAACAACTGCCCGGACGCGGACGCGAAGGTAATGTTGGCCGCACTGGTGTTTCCGGCAAAGGCCAGTGCATCGCGCAGGCTGCAGGAAAGGTCCGTCGTGTTTGACCCCGGCGTGGCCTGCGGTGTGCAATTCGAGGCGCTGGAGGGATTGTCGTCGGCCGCGGTGGTGACGACCAGGTTGACCCCGAAGTTCGCGGTAACGCTCTCCGCCGCATTCATGGAGATGGTGGTGCTGGCGGATGTGGGGCTGGCCACCGCGTCGGGGCTCGACGTCCAGTTGACGAAGTAATAGCCAGTGTTGGGTATGGCCGCAATCGGCACTATGGAGCCGATGGTGTACGATCCGCCCGAGGACGGCGTAACCGTGCCACCAACCGCCGGGTTTGCCGACGTGGTGAGCACGAACTGTGGAACAGGAACCGTAAGTGTGAAGCTCTGCTGGGCGGGCGACCCGACGCCGTTGTTGGCGGTTATGGTGATGAGGTACGTGCCATAGGCGGTTGGCGTGCCGGCCAGCGTCGCCGTGCCGTTGCCGTTGTCAGTGAAGGTGACACCGTTGGGCAACGCGCCGCTTTCCGACAAGCTGGGGGTGGGTGTACCCGTGGCGGTCACCGTGAATAAATTCGATGCTTCCCAGGTAAAGCTGGCGTTGTTGGCGCTGGTGATAGCCGGCGCCTGGTCCACGATCAGGGTGAAATCCTGGACTGCGTTGGGACTGACACCGTTGGCAGCGCTCACGATGATCCGGTAAGTGCCGCCAGTACCCGCAGCAGGAATGCCGGAGAGGGCTCCAGAAGAACTCAACGTAACGCCACTGGGCAGAGCTCCGCTTTCGCTGAATGTAACACTGGGGTAGGTGCCTGCCGCGGTGCTCAGCGTGAATGACCCGGCAGCACCCACCGTGAATGTCGTGCTGTTGGCGCTGGTGATCGATGGCGGCTGGTCCACGGTCAGCGTGAAGCTTTGCGTCGCGTTCGGCGTTGCTCCATTTCCAGCCGTAATCGAAAGCGAATAGACGCCGCCCATATTGGCAGCGGGTGTTCCTGCCAGGGTTGCAGTGCCATTGCCGTTGTCAGTAAAGGTGAGGCCTGTGGGCAAAGCGCCAGACATGGTGAGGGTGGGCGTGGGAGTGCCGGTGGTGGTTACGGTGAAGAAACCTGACGAGCCAACGGTAAAGGTAGTGCTGCTGGCACTGGTGATGGCCGGGGCGATGTCGATGGTAACTGTGTCTATATTCGACGTGACGGGGGCGGTCCCCGCACCGGCTGTCGATACGGTATTCGAGACGTTGCCGCTGCCCGTGACATTCACGTTGATGGTGAGTTGCGGGTAGCTGTTGGCCGCGGTAACCGCGCTGTCATTCGTGCACGTTACCGTCTGGCCGGACGCCGAGCAGCTCCAGCCCGCGCCCGAGAAACTCGAATAGGTAAAGGCAGAATTCAGAACATCCGTCACGGTCATCGGCTGGGACCCGCTGGGGTCGCCGGTGGAGCCGGGGCCGTTGTTGGTGATGCTCACCGTGAAACTGCCCTGCTGGCCATGCGTGAAGGTGCTGGCGCTGGACAAGTCGACAGACGCGGTGGGCAGATTCTCGGTCAGGCTCAGGCACCAGGCCTGTGCCGTTGCGGGAGAACTCGCGGATGTGTTCTGGTAGAAATACAGGCTCCAGATGCCATTCGCATTCGTGTCGTCGTAGAGGCTACTCAATGTCGATGTGCCGGCTGGCCCGGCGAAATCCCAGCTGCCGGGCAGCGTGTAGAAACCGCTGGGACTGGGAGTGAAGGTGCTGCTCAGCTCTGTCACGCCGCTGGCCGGGCCATAACTCGTTGGCTTGTAGCTGCCAGGCCCGAAGTCGGCCTGCGGCACTAACTCACCCGCGCTATCGCTGAACGTATAGTTGCCTTTGGAAAGCAACGTGTCGTTCGATGTGGAACCGGTTCCGGAGAAGAAATTCAGGGAGTTTGCGGCCGTGGCTCCCGGGCCAACCAGCAGAGACGATGTCCACAGGATCGTATCCGAGCTCGGGTTGGTTTGGAAGTTCTCCAATTCAAGCGAAACACTGTTGATGGTACCCGGCAAATTGGATACGAAGATGTTGGAGGGGTTGGGGCTTGCCGCACCATAATCGGCCGCTGTTTCCGACGGGGCGGGCAACGTAATGCCGCCCGGATTGCAGATGAGGTAGGGATTGCTGCCGGAGACGGTGCTAGCGTGATCGATACGCTGCCAAAGCGTTGTGGTTCCCGGGTCGTAGGTGTCCGCAACGCCGTTGTAGGTGGCCGTGATGTTGTGGTCGCCCTCGCTAAGCGAACTTGTAGTTATGGACGCAAGGCCGTTGCCGTTAAGGGTGACCGTGTTATTGCTCACGCCGGCCGGCGCTGCGCCATTTTCAGTGAACGTCACCGTTCCAGAGGTAACCGGGCTTCCCCCGCTGGTGACGGTCGCTGTCAGTGTTACGGGGTTGCCAGCCACGCCGGGGTTCGATGAGGAACCGAGCGTGGTGGTCGTGATTGCGCCGTTGTTCACTGTGAAGGCAACGCACCAGCTGGAGACGCTCATCGGCTCGCCGGTGCCATTGTAGGCATAGAGCTTCCAATCGCCATTGCCGTTGGCGCCCTCAAACGCCTGGGTAAGGGTGAGCGGATTGGTACCGAAGACGTCGGGTTGCGCGTAGTTGATGGCTCCGGGCAGCGAGGGCGCGGGCGAGGTGGAAGCAGGCCAGGTGTACGCATGGGTATCGAGCGCCGTTGCTTCGTAGGTGGTAGCGGTGAGCGCGCCGTCCTGCGGTGCGCTGGAATGGCCGTCGGCGAAGGAGACATCCGTGGCCGGCTGGCTGGCGCTGTCTCCGGCGTCGGCAAGAAAGACCAGGTTGTAGGCCTTCGATGCATCGGGAGCGACCAGCAGGAAGCCGTAGTCCGGGCCGAGCCCGGTGGAAGCAGCCAGCCCGTTCAGCGTGACGGTAAGGTCAGCCACGGTGCCGGTCAATGCGGCTGTATCCGTGCCCACGTTCACAATCGATGGATAGGGGTTGGGATTGCTTGCATTGTCCGCAATTGCGCCGGGGTTGCAATAGTTGCCGTTGCTCAGGGTGGAATGATTCTTCACAAACTGCTCTAACCCTGAGAATGAGCTTTCAGAGAATCCGGTGGCTCCCGAGTAGGCTGCGCCGATCGTGTGGATCCCTTCGGTGGTGAACGTTGTAGTGCAGGTTGCATGTCCATTGCTGACCGGTTGTGCTCCGCATCCTGCGATGGTGTTGCCGCCGTCAGTGAATTGGACCGTGCCCGTGCTCACTGTGCTGGTGCTGGTGACTGTTGCCGTCAGCGTCACACTGCTGTTGGCGCCGCTGGTGAAGGAAGTATTGTTTGTGGAACTCGAGGAGAGCGAGGTTGTTGTGGATGCATTGCTGGTTTCTTCTGTGGTCAACACCAGCGTCCAACTGGTCACCGAGACGGGATCGCCACCCGTGAAAGGATCGTTGTCCGTCAGGCTCAGCTTCCAGTTGCCGTTAGCAACTGCTTCAGCGGTGACGAACTGCTTGGTAAAAGTTGCTGTTCCATCCGTCTGCGCCCACTGGGAGGAATTGCCAAGGGGCGGGTTGCCTTCCGTAACATTTGGCGAATTCGAATAGGAACTGGGCTTGACGGTCACAGGGCCGGTGTGTGGCCATATTGCGACGCCGGCCTCTGGTGCAACGCCGGAGGCATTGTCGGCAACCGTGATGTTGACGCCGGACAGGCCGGCGCCGGAGCTCGTTGGGTTGTCGTTCCCGTCGGTTCCATCGCCCGTCGCACCCAGAAATTCGACCTGCTGCCCACCCGGCCCGGTGAGCATGAAGTATGCGTTCTCCATACTCGCATAGCCATCCCCGTCCGGCGCCGTCCCGCTGCCATTCGAAGTCACGCCGTTGAGCACCACCGAAACGCACGTAACGATCGTGCCCTCTGGAAGGTCAACGGTGATTGTGTTGGTCGATGTGCTGATGGTTCCGGCCGACACTGACACCCCGCCAGACGAGTTGAAGGTGGTCGTACTTCCTCCGCTGCACTGCGCTAGTGCACGATCGCCGGTTTCAAACGCCACGAGGAGAACCAAAAGGAGGACAACAACCCTGATGAGTCTGCGTCCGGCAGAACGGAACAACGGGAAAGAACAGGCGGCAGAGAACATGATGGAAACCTCCGAGTCTGTGCGGTGAATCAATTTGTCTCCCCGGCTCGGGGAGACAAGTTTGCCTTCAATTTCCGGCGCTCTCCGGAATCAGGCGCCTGATGAAGTTCGGTTGGATTAGGGCCTTTCAGCTGCGCGGGAGGAAGGGAACGGCCCTGGGACGATAGCTGCAACACCTCATATCAACCCGGAGTCTACCCGTTTGTCAACGAATTATTTGCTTGTGCCAATGAGTGTTCGTTTGAATTGATCGCCTTATTATCGTTCTAGTAACTACGCCTTATGGATCTTCATTACCGTGATAAGGATGGCTGCATATTTTGGCCCTGGTGCATTTACACTTCGTTCATAAAGCGAGTAAAAAATCTTCTTGCAACCGGTGCCTCGTAATGATACACATGGTTCGCCGCTTCCCTTCCAGCCGCGGCGCGCAGGAACATACCGGAGGTTCCAACCATGAGCACGCCCTTTATAGGCGAAGTTCGCCTGGTCGGTTTTAACTTTGCGCCTGTAGGATGGTCGAATTGCAACGGAGCGACGCTCGCCATCTCCGAGTACAGCACGCTCTATAACCTGATTGGGACAACCTATGGCGGTAACGGCCAGACGACGTTCCAGCTTCCTAACCTGCAGGGGCGCATTCCTGTTCACCAAGGGTCCAACGGAGTCTCGACTTATGTGCTCGGGCAGTTTGGCGGCGCGGAATCGGTAGCCATCAATCTCAATCAGTATCCAACCCATTCCCATACGTTGAGCGGGTCGAGCAACGCCGGCAATTTGACATCGCCGGGCAACGCCGTGGTTGGTGGCCGCGCAAATGCGTATTCTGCAGATGCGCCGACCGTCGGAATGAGCCCCAGCGTGCTGGGGCTTAGCGGCGGCGGCGGGCTGGCGCACGAGAACAGGCAGCCATTCCAGGTGCTGCTGTGGATCATTGCGCTGGAAGGAATCTATCCAAGCCAGAACTGAGTGCCCCGTACCTAAGTCAGGAACCGAGAAGGAGGGAGACCAGATGGAACCGTATCTTGGACAGCTCTTGCTGGCATCGTGGGGTTTTGCCGCCAAGGGCTTTGCGCAGTGCAATGGGCAGTTGATGGCCATCAATCAAAACCAGGCTTTGTTTTCGCTGCTGGGAACTTTTTACGGCGGCAATGGAATCCAGACCTTTGCCCTTCCAAACCTGCAGGGCCGCACCCCCATCAGTGCAAGCCCTGCGATACCGCAGGGAACCGTTGGCGGCGAAGAAACGCACACGCTGCTTTCCAGTGAGGTGCCCCTTCACACCCATCAGCTTGCGGGAACAACAACGGTGGCGGGCACGCCGTCCCCGGCGGGCAACGTCTTCGGAACAACCGCGGGAAACCTGCCGTTCTATACCGGCGCAAGCGGGCTGACTGCGATGAAACCGGCAAGTATTGCTTCTCAGGGCGGCAGCCAGCCCCACGAGAACCGGCAGCCTTACCTGGTCCTCAATTGGCTGATCGCACTGCAAGGAATCTTTCCTTCCCGCAACTAAAAAAAGCGCGCTCCTGAGGAGGTTCACAGTTATGTCTAGTCCGTTTCTGGGTCAGTTACTTCTTGTCGGCTTCAACTTTGCGCCAATCAGTTTCCTCACCGCGAGTGGGCAGTTGCTGTCCATTTCACAATACACCGCGTTGTTCTCGCTGCTCGGCACCTTTTATGGCGGCAACGGGATAAGCACATTCGCCCTGCCCAATCTGCAGGGCAACGTGGCCGTTGGCGCTGGCCAACTAGCCGGTGGCTCGGTTTACGATCAGGGGGAAACCGGCGGAAGCTCAGCCGTGACACTGCTTTCCTCGGAAACGCCGAATCACACTCATTCGCTGTTGGCCTCAGGTGCCAGAGGAAACGTGGGTCAGCCCGGCGGCAATTCACTGGCCGATGCCAAGGATGCTGGTTCGCTTTACAGTTCCACGGCGGCACCTGTAGCAAACATGGCCGGAGCTGCTCTATCAACGTTCGGCTCCGCAGGGCCGCACAACAACATGATGCCCTTCCTGGCGCTGAACTGGATTATCTGCACGGCCGGCATTTATCCCAGTCGGGGATAATAGAACCTTAACCAGCCAGGCCGGCTTTTTCAGCCGGCCTGCATCCTGTCCTGTTATGTCCACTCTCGCCGTTCGACCTGCCCTGCCCCAGGACGAGATCTTTCTCTACGATCTCTACGCAGCCGTACGCGGTCCTGAATTCGATCAGGCGCCCATCAACGCCTCGCAGAAGGAACACTTGCTGCGCATCCAGTTTCGCGGCCAGATGTCGTCTTACGCGCAAATGTTCCCCAACTCTTGCTGCCACGTGGTGATGCTCGACGGAAAGCCCGCAGGCCGTCTCTGGGTGGCTCCGCTTGAAGGTGAACTGCACCTTGTTGATATCGCCCTGCATCCCAGCCTGCAGAGCAAAGGCATCGGCTCGGTTCTGATCAAGCGGTTGCAGGAAGAAGCCACCAAGGCTCGGCTTCCCATCCGCTGCATGGTCTTGCGCTTTAATCCCGGTTCGCTGCGGTTTCACCGCAGGCTCGGTTTCAACATCGTTCGTGAGGACCAGATGTACTACTTTCTTGAGTGGCGGCCCATTCCAACCTTCTAGAGAGCCTCAGGAGACGGCGAAGCGATGACATCGCGGCCCCAGGTGGCAAAAACCTCTCTCAGATGGGCCGCCAACTCTTCCGGCTTCGCATAGCGAAACAGATGCACATCCGCGCGCTCTTCCAGCTCCTTCCGAAAAGTCAGGATATCCGCATTCGTCTCGCCCGGTGCGTCCTTGATACAAACGACCACATCGCGCATGGGCAAGGATGCATCGTCGCGGCACTCAATCGCCAAAAGCAAGAGCTTGCGAAACAAATCGCGCGGTCCCCAGTCATCCTGAAATATCTGAACGAAGAACGAACTCCAACGCACATTGTCTGAAACAATCGAGCGGCTTCCGGAGATCTGTTCGTTGTCGCGCAGGCCGATTCCGGCCAGCAAAACCTTTGCCGGCATGGTCAATGCCTCATTGACCTCGGCCAGGCTTTGATAACACGCCATACGGTCTGGCTCCACGTCGCCGGGCGTTGAAATGAAGACACGATAGGATGCGAATCCATGTGGCATCCTGCAAAGCTAACATATCGCCGCAGACTCCATCGACCCTCGCTCGACCTTCTCTGCGATGAACTGTGTGAGCTGGGTCGAAAGTGCCTTGCGCTTAGGATCAGGCGGTACCGCCTGGACTCGGCCTCTGTCTGACTGGCCCCCTCAAAGCCTCATAGACCGGCCTGTCCCCTTCGTAATAACGGAGCAGGCGCTCGCTCTTCGCTCGCATGAGATTTGTGCTTGAGCTTAATACGGGTCTGGTTACGGCTGTTTCCATCGCCATAGGGAATAAGCTATTTCGACTCAATAGGGAATAGTAGAAACCGCGCTTCGCGCCGGCGCATTCAAAGGCCTGTTACCGGTTGGATTGTTCAAGGGCTTCGGCCGCCCGGATTACTTCTTCAACAACCTGTTCACTGGTCAACCGATCCGTGTGGATGGTGCAGTGGGCCAGTTCATACGCGGACTGCCGGGCCTGCTTGAGGGTCAGAATCCGGTCGAGCGGATCACCGGCATCGAGCATGGGCCGGAGGGCCTTCGGGTCGGCCTGGTCGCTTTGGCGCTGCATCCGTGCGAGCAGGGTCTCAGGTTGGGCTTCAAGACAGATGCTCCAGCCATTTTCGGCCATGTAGGCACGATTCTCCTGCTGGACAAACGTTCCACCCCCGGTAGCGATGACAAATGGGCCCTGGCTGGATGCTGCGCGCAAGGCCTCAGCCTCCCGCAAACGGAAACCCGCCTCACCCTCCTGCTGAAAGATGACGGGGATGGTCATGCCGCTGCGCTCCACGATCAAATCGTCGAGATCGCAGGCCGGCCATTGCAGCTTCTCGCCGATCAGTTTGGCGATCGTCGACTTGCCGGACCCGCTGAATCCGACCAGATAAATGCCGCGTGCCATCTTCCTCCATGCGCAACTCCTTATCTTAACCCAGGGGTATCGTGTTACCGATGCTGCAACGGGCCCGCTTGGGCCGGCTCCGTGACCGCTTTGGGGAAGCGGGCGGAGACAGTTGCCGGAGACGGGATGAAATCGTTTACTGAAGCGGGCTTGAAGGTTTATAGTTCGGGATTGTTAACGTTTACCGCTTTTGCGGATCGCCGCTCTCAATAGGCTCTACGCGGCGGAAAATCACTGTGAGAGGGACTTCTATGACCGGCATTTCTCGTCGCAATCTGCTTCGTTCCGGAGCGGCGCTCTCGGCATCCTCCTTATTGACGCATTCGGCATGGGCGCGCACGGCCGCTCTGTTCGGCGCACCGGACTCGGCAGCCCCGGAGGCATTGGCGGCGGTGGCGCCGCGGGAGCAACTGCTGTTTGATTTTGGCTGGAAGTTCCAGTTTGGCAACGGCTGTGACCCGGCAAAGGACCTGGGCTTTGGAGTGAACCAGGGGGACTTTGCCAAGACCGGCGACTTCGAGTTTGCCAAGGGGAAGTTCGACGACTCCAAGTGGCGCAAGCTGAATCTGCCGCATGACTGGGCAGTGGAGTTGCCGTTTGTGGACGACGAGGAGCTGAGTTCGCACGGCTACAAGCCGCTGGGGCGGCGCTATCCGGAGACCAGCGTGGGCTGGTACCGGCGCGAGTTTGAGATTCCCGCGGGCGACCTGGGCAAGCGGATCTGGGTGGAGTTCGATGGCGCCTTCCGCAGTGTGCTGATCTTTGTGAACGGATGCTTCATCGGGCGCAACGACAACGGATATGCGCCGTTCCGCTTCGACCTGACAGACTTCCTGGCTTACGGCGCCAAGAACTATATTGTGGCGCGCGTGGATGCAAGCTTTGGCGACGGCTGGTTCTACGAGGGCGCGGGGATCTACCGGCACGTGTGGCTGACCAAGACGGATGCGCTGCACCTGGGCAAATGGGAGAGCACGGTGCGGACGGCGGTCAGCGGCAGCTCAGCAACGCTTACGCTGGGAACGCTGGTTCAAAACCAGGGCAAGCAGGCAGAGACTGCGAAGGTGAGCTGGCAGATTCTGGATGCGGCGGGCAAGACGGTGGCCACGGCCGAGGCGCCGGCTCAGCAAGTCGGCGTGGATGGGACCACAAGCTTTACGGCCACGGCGATGCTGGCCAATCCCGCGCTGTGGAGCGTGGACGAGCCCAACCTTTACACGGCCATTGTGACGGTGGAGGCGGGCGGCAAGGCACGCGATGCGGAGCGGGTGAGCTTTGGCGTGCGGACAGCGGCATTTGATGCCGAAAAAGGATTCTTCCTCAACGGGAAATCGCTGAAGATTCAAGGCACCTGCAACCACCAGGACCACGCTGGCGTGGGCGCGGCGCTGCCGGACCGGCTGCAGGCCTTTCGCGTCGCGGTGCTGAAGGAGATGGGCAACAACGCGGTACGCACCTCGCACAACATGCCCACGCCGGAGTGGGTGGAAGCCTGCGACCGCATGGGCGTGATGATGATGTGCGAGACGCGGCAGATGAGCTCGAACCCGGAGGGAATGGCGCAGTTGGAGACCATGGTCAAGCGCTACCGCAACTCGCCTTCCATCATCATCTGGTCAGTGGGCAACGAGGAGTTTACGCTGCAGGAGCCGATGGCCGAGCAGGGAGAGAAGATTGCGCGCAGCATGGTGCAGCTGTGCCATGAGCTGGATCCCACGCGGGTGGTTTCCGCGGCGGTGAACGGCAGCAACCTGAAGGGGCCGTCGCTGGCCTTCGACATTATCGGATTCAACTATAACCTGAGCATGCCGGACGGCTATCACAAAGAGCATCCCACCCGGGCACTGTTCGGTTCGGAGACTTCCAGCGCCATCGGCACGCGCGGGGCATACGAGACAGACCCGCTGCGCAACCTGGTGAATTCGTATAACGGGGTGGTTCCCTGGGGCGAGACGGCCGAGGAGTGGTGGACGTTCTACGGCACGCGGGATTGGGAAGCGGGCGGATTTGCCTGGACCGGCTTCGACTACCGCGGCGAGCCGACGCCGTATGGCTGGCCCTCGATCAACTCGCAGTTCGGCATTGTGGACATGTGCGGATTCCCCAAGGACACGTTCTATTACTACAAGGCGTGGTGGGGCAAGGAGCCGTCGCTGCACGTGTTTCCGCACTGGAACTTCGAGGGCAGGGAAGGCGACATCATCCCGGTCTGGGTCTATTCCAACCTGGACGAAGTGGAGTTGTTCGTCAACGGACAGAGCGCGGGAAGCCAGAAGGTTCCGCACCTGGGGCACGTGGAGTGGAAGGTGAAGTACGAGCCGGGAGCGATTGAGGCGCGCGGCATCGAAGGGCGGCAAAGTGGTGCTCACCGAGAAGCGCGAGACCACCGGGCCGGCGGTAGCCATCCGGCTCACGGCGGACCGGCACGAGATTGACGCGGATGGCGAGGACATTGCAATCCTGAAGGTGGAGGCGCTCGACAAGGAGGGCCGCGCGGTGCCGACGGCGGGCAATCTGATCGGGTTCAAGGTTTCCGGCGACGGCGCTTTGATCGGCGTGGGCAATGGCGATCCCAACTGCCAGGAGAGCGACAAGGAGCCGAAGCGCTCGCTCTTCAACGGGCTGGCGCAGGTGATTGTGCAGGCCAACTTCGAGCCGGGCGAGATCCACATTGAAGCCGTGAAGGAAGGCTGGGACGGACCGGAACTGACTCCGGCGAAGCTGACCATTACGACGAAGAAGGCGGAACGGAGGCCGGCGGTGAAGTGGGAGAGAGACTGAGAAGCAGGGATCGGAGATCAGCGGCTAGAGGGAGATGGCGGCTTGCGGGCCGCCCTCTCTTTTTACATTGGGATTCAATAGGCCTGGAGCTGATCGAAGGGCAGGCGGACGCGGAAGCAGGTCTTGCCGGGTTCGGAGCGGACGTCAATGTGGCCGCGATGCTTGCGCACGATGCGCATGGCGTTGTCCAGGCCAAGTCCGAGCCCCTGGCCGGGTGGTTTTGTGGTGAAGAACGGCTCGAAGATGCGATCCTGCAACTCGGGCCGGATGCCGGGCCCAGAGTCCCATATCTCCACCAGCAGCATGTCGGCTTCAGTGCGCGTGGAGATGCGCAGCTCACCCGGTCTGTCGGCGCTTTCGGTCTCGGCGAGCGCCTCGAGCGCATTTTCGATGAGTGCGGTCCACACCTGGTTGAGTTCGCCCCCGTAGGCGCTGATGGTGGGCAGTCCGGGCGCGTAGTCGCGTACCACCTTGACCTCGCCTAAGCGTGACTGGAGCATTTGCAGAGTGGCGTCCAGGCCGGCTGCAACATCCACTTCGAGAATCGGCGCGCGGTCCATATACGAGTAGGCCTTGATGGCGCTGATCAGGTCAAAGATGCGCGCCGTGGAGTTGACCAGGGTCTCCACCGAGCGCGTGGAACGCAGGTAGCGGGCCAGGAACTGGAGCAGTACGCCCGTCTCGGCAGGGCCGAGAAACGCGGGCAGTTCCTCGAGATCGGCCACGGAGACGCCCTGCTCGGCCAGTTGCGCGGCAATCTCCCAGGATTCGGTGCATTGCAGCGCGTCGAGCCAGGCGCGTATCGCTTCTTCACGTGGGATCAGGTTGGCGGCCTGCTGGTCGATGGGCGCGATGCCGCGGCTGAAGATCTTCTGCTCCCAGTCTTCGATGGCCTCGATCTGCGCCTGGCTGAGGCACAGGTTGACCAGCTTGAAGCGGTTCTGGCGGTTGGCGCGGAGCTCGGTCACCAGGCTGGCGGCGGCGCGCTGGGCGGCGGAAGCGGGGTTGTTGAGCTCGTGGGCCAGGTTGCCGGCCAGCTTGCCCAGGGCCGTGAGCTTTTCCGCCTGCTGCTCGATGCGGGTGACTTCACGGACGCGGTCGAGCAGCGTGGAGACCACGCGCTGGCCCATGGAAGGGATGGCGCGAAGCATCTCGTCGAACAGGGATTTGTGAACGGTCAGCACCCAGCAGTCGGTGACAGCAAAGCCCTGGCCGCCGTAGCTCTTCATGCGCGAGAAGGGCAACAGGCCGGTCATCTGCCCGGTGCGGCCGATGAACAGCGCCATGGGGCCGCCGCGCTGGCGGCGGACGTGAATTTCGCCTTTGAGGATGAGCATCATCTGCTCGGCCGGAGCTCCCTCCTCAAAGAGGACTTCGCCGGCGGAAGCCATCAGCTCGCAGCTGTTACGGGCGAGCCAGAGCCGGTCTTCCAGGGGCAGGCCGTGCAGCTGGCTGATCCGCTCGATGGCGGCTGCAATGGTCTCTACGGGCGTGGGACAGGCAGGCGGGGTGATGGCGGGGGAAAGCATCCAGGAACCTCCGGGGTAGCCAAATTCAGGATAGACCATTGCGTGCGCCAGGAATTCGGCAGGCGTGATTTCCGCCGGCTCAAATTCGCGGGGATCGGGCACACCTCAGGCTGAGGCAGCGCGTTCGGCGCCGATCCAGCGGCCGGAATCTTCCGGCTTCAATCGCTTCCACGGTACCACGCCGGCGATGGCGAGGACGATGATGGCTGGCTCAATGGGCTGGCGGTAATCCATGAGCGGGTGCGTGATGTAGTAGGTGATGGGGAAGACGCAGATGAGCACAAGATAGGGCAGCAGCGCGGTGCGGTTGAACTGCCAGAAGCGGCCAATGCCGCGCAGCATGAAGAACGTGATGGCGCAGACCTGGAGGATGTTGAAGGGCTCGTAAGGCTGCTCGCGCAGCTCCTGCGCGGAGATGCTCCAGAATCCGGTCCAGTAGTAGAAGGTGCGGCGGATGGTCTTGTGAATCATGAAGCCGGGATGCGCCTTGATGTAGTCGACGGCGATCTGGTGCTTCTCCTTGAGGAAGGCGGGTTCGCCCATGGAGAGCCACTTCCGCATCTCCGCGGGATTGCTGGCCGGGTGGGCGAAGCTCGGGTCGAGCGAGGCATCGCCGCCGTTGTCGTCGTAGAGCTCGAGCCAGAAGTTGTCGCGTACCGGGCAGAGAATGCCGAGAGCGCGGTAGTTGCGGATGGTCCAGGGTGTGAGGACGGCGGCAGCGGTGACGCCGGTGAGCACGAAGTTGAGGAACCAGCGGTGGCCCGCCGCCTTGCCGAGATTTGCTTTCCGCAGCCGCCATGCGGCCACGAACGCCAGAAACGGCAGGGTGCCGAGCGTGGAGGGGTTGGACAGGGCGGTGACTCCGGCCAGCGCGCCCCAGCCTATCCATACCAGCGGCTTTGCTGTGACCTGAATGCGCTGCGCGATGCAGAAGCTGGTGGTGAAGAGAAGGCCGGTAAGCGAGTACTCCCAGACGCGGCCGGCGGAAAAGTAAATGGCGAAGGGATAGAGCGCCCACACGCAGGCCGCTACGGTTGCGGCGCGCTGGCCGAGTGAGTATCTGGCGCTGAAGTAGACAGGGATGCAGGTGAGGGAACTGAGTAGGCTGTTGATGGAGAGAATGACGAAGGCCGAGGTGAGCGAGTAGACGCCGAAGAGCCGGAAGACGAGCGAGAGCAGCGTGGGATAGAGTGGCGGCTGCATGGCTGTGGGGCCGGACCAGGGCCAATAAGGAGAGCTGAAGCCGTGGCCGCTGGCCAGGGCGCGCGCAATCCAGCCCATCTCCCAGCCGAAGGCCTCGTAGAATTTGTCCGCGTCGGGCAGGTCGCGATAAGTGAAGCAGACCACCACCAGGCGCACAACAAATGCGGCGAGAATGATGAAGGGCAGGCGAAGGACAAAGGTGGATTTCTTGGGTTGCATGGTCTGCCCGGTCGGAGTATTTGCGTTCCAGTTCATGGGGATCTTTTGGAGACGGGGTCCATTCGGGCCTGGGGTCCGGCTGGACAACGGTCAGCGCCGCGGAGTGCTCTCGGAATAGTACTCGCTATCGTGCGGCACCGCCAAACCTCTGCCAGTCGGCTCGAAGATGGGCAAGTGGACGATGCCCATCTTTTGCAAGAGTGAAGGTGGCCGTGGTGGCCAGCACGCCAAAGCCATACTGCACGCTGCGTTTGAAATTGATGGAAGATGCTTCCTTGAAGTACTTGGTGGGGCAGGAAATCTCGCCGATGGAGAAGCCGAACATCACGGCCTGCGCAATCATCTGGTTGTCGAAGACAAAGTCGTCGGAGTTTTCCAGCAGCGGCAGAGTCTCCAGCAGCCTGCGAGAGAAGGCACGGAAGCCGGTGTGGTACTCCGAGAGCTTGACGCCGAGAAACAGGTTCTGGAATGCGGTGAGCAGGCGGTTGGAGATGTATTTATAAAGCGGCATGCCGCCTTTGAGAGCACCGGCTCCCAGGATGCGCGAGGCCAGGGCCATATCGTAGACGCCGGTTGCGACCATGCCGGCAATGGCGGCCACCAGGGCAGGCGTGTACTGGTAATCGGGGTGGACCATGACCACGACATCGGCGCCGGCGGCAAGGGCTTCACGGTAGCAGGTCTGCTGGTTGCGGCCGTAGCCGTAGTTCGCATCGTGAATAAAGGTGCGCACGCCCAGTTCGCGGGAGAGAGCGGCGGTGCTGTCCTTGCTGGAGTCGTCCACCAGGATGCGGATGTCGACCACATCGGGCAGCCCGCGGACCGTCTGCTCCAGGGTTCTTTCGGCGTTGTAAGCGGGCATGACAACCGCAATCCGTTTTCCGTCGATCATGAACAGCTCTCCTGACTTGCTGCCTGCACGTGCATGGGGTCCGGTCCCCGCGATGGATTAGACGTCTTTGCACGCAGCCGTCCAGGTGCCCTTTGTTGCAATCCCGGCGATCACGATCACGGCTCTACTGCGGAATTGCGGCTCAAAGGAGCAGTCCTGATCCAGTTTCCATTGAAACACACTGGTTCGATCGGCTGCGCAATCTGAATGATATGATGGGTCGGTTCAAGGAACTGATGGAGGAGATCGCCCGTGCTGAAAACCTTTTCAATTGCGCTGCTTTCGATGGCCGTACCGCTGCTGGTTCTTGCCCAGACTGCAACTGTCCATTTCGATGCGGGGACCAAAGTCTTCCGGCTGGACGGTGGGAACACGACCTATGTGTTTGGCGTCAATGCGCGCGGCGAACTGCAACAGCTCTACTGGGGCGGAAGGCTGGGAGCCACGGACAGCTTTCCGCAGGCCACGCCTATGCCGGAGTGGGCTTCATTCGACTCTTCCTACACCAACACGCCCCAGGAGTACGCCGGCTGGGGCGCGGGGCTTTTCGATGAGCCGGCGCTGAAGGTGACCTTTGCCGATGGCAATCGCGACCTGGTGCTGCACTATGCAGAGCCACACTGAGACGGCGCATGGATTCGACGTGGTGCTCAAGGACATCTCGCGGCCCATCTTCGTTACGCTGCACTACGCCATCGATCCGGAGAGCGGGATTCTGGCGCGCTCGGCGACCATTGAGAATCGCGAGCACGGAGCCGGTGACGGTGGAGCAGGCTGCCGCGGCGGCATGGGCGCTGCCGCGCGGGCCACTACACGCTCAACTACCTCACCGGCCGCTGGGCCGGCGAGTGGACGCTGACGCAGGAGACCGGTGCATCCCGGCGCGCGCGTGCTGGAGAGCCGCCGCGGCATCACCGGCCACCAGGCGAATCCGTGGTTTGCCATCCAGGCCGGCGACGCCGACGAGAACCACGGCGAAGTGTGGTTTGGCGCGCTGGGCTGGAGCGGCTCCTGGCGCATCACCGTCGAGCAGGACCAGCTGGACGACAGTTCGCGTCACCGGCGGCTTCAATCCCTTCGACTTCGGCTATGTGTTGCAATCCGGGCGAGAAGCTGGAGACGCCGGTTTTCTATGGCGGCTATGCCGCACGATGGCCTGGGCGGCGCATCGCGGCTGCTGCACCGCTACGAGCTGCGAGCACATTCTGCCGCGCACCGCAGGCCACGGCCGGGCAGCCGCTGCCCAAGCTGCGGCCGGTCATCTACAACTCCTGGGAGGCGACCGAATTCAACGTGAGCGAGGCCGGGCAGATGGCGCTCGCTGAGAAAGCCGCGGCGCTGGGCGTCGACCGCTTTGTGATGGACGACGGCTGGTTCGGCCAGCGCAAGGACGACCACGCCGGCCTGGGCGACTGGTATGTGAACCAGGAGAAGTTTCCCCACGGGCTGAAGCCGCTGATCGACAAGGTTCATGCGCTGGGCATGGACTTCGGGCTGTGGGTTGAGCCGGAGATGGTCAACCCGGACTCCGATCTCTACCGCAAGCATCCTGACTGGGTGCTGCAACTTCCCCGGGCGTCCGCGCACCGAGCAGCGCAACCAACTGGTGCTGAACCTGGCGCGGCCCGACGTGCGCGCCTATGTCTTCGGCTTCCTCGACAAGCTGCTCACCGAGAACGACATCGCCTTTCTCAAGTGGGACTACAACCGCAACTGGAGCGAGCCGGGCTGGGACCAGTTCCGGCCGGCGGAGCAGAAGCGCGTGTATGTCGAGTTCACGCGCAATCTGTATGCGATTCTGGCCGAGCTGCGCAGCAAGGCATCCCGAATGTGGAGATCGAGATCTGCTCCGGCGGCGGCGGACGCGTGGACCTGGGCATTCTGCGCTACACCGACGAGGTCTGGCCCTCGGACAACACCGATCCCTTCGACCGCCTGAGCCAGCAGGACGGATTCACCTACGCCTACACGCCGCAGGTCATGATGGCCTGGGTCACCGACTCGCCGCACTGGCTGAACAATCGCAGCACTTCGCTCGCACTACCGCATGCTGAGCTCGATGCAGGGCTCGCTGGGCATCGGCGCCAACATCGCCAACTGGACGCCGGAAGAAGACGGCCACGGCCAAGCGGCTGATTGCGGCCTACCACCAGGTGCAGCCGACCATCGTGCAGGGCGATCTTTACCGGCTGATCTCGCCGCGCGAATGGCAGCGAGTTCTCTGCCACGCAAACGGTGAACCACGACAAGAGCCAGTCGGTGGTCTTCGCGTTCATTCACTCCACGCAGAAGGGGCGCGTCTTCCCGCATGCTCAAGCTGAGAGGACTCGACCCGGCGGCGGAATACGCGCTCAGTTCCATTGAGGGCAAGGTGCGCGAAGGCACTCCTGCGGTGGCCAGCGGCGCGTGGTGGATGAACCACGGCCTGGAGATGGACGCCAGATTTCCGCGGAGACTTTCAGGCGGCGGCGTTCCGGCTGGACAAGAAGTAGCAGCAGGACTGTGCGCCTGGAGCGAAACCGATGAAACCGCTGGCCGTCGAGGTGCGTAGTCCTGTGCAGAGTTCACGGTTGACCCGGGGCCCGCAAGGGCCGGGAGGATTTTCGATGAAGCGTTCGATCGTTGGCGCGGCGTTGGCATGCGCATGTGCGCTGGTGTGCGCGGTTGGCATGGCGCAGAGCACGGATGAGGCAGCAATCAAAGCGCGGCTCGACCAGGTGGCGAGTTCGTACACAACAGGAAACGCCTTCATGGGCACGGTCCTGGTGGTGGAGGGTGATCGCGTTCTGCTGGACAAAGGCTACGGTATGGCCGACCTGGAGTGGGGCAATGCTAATGCGCCCGATGTAAAGTTTCGGCTGGGCTCGCTCACCAAGCAGTTCACCGCTACGCTGGTGCTGCTGTTGCAGCAGGACGGCAAGCTGAACATCGACGATCCGGTGAAAAAATATCTGCCCGATGCGCCCGCGACATGGGACAAGATCACTCTTGCCAACCTGCTCGGGCACACATCCGGGATTCCGAGCTTCACCGGCTTCAAAGAGTTCGGCGTGTGGCGGATGAGCCCGCACACCACGGAAGAGGAACTGGCCTTTTTCCGCGACAAGCCGCTGGACTTTGAGCCGGGCAGCAAATTTGTTTACAGCAACTCGAACTTTGAGGTGCTTGGTGCGGTGATTGAGAAGGTGAGCGGCAAGAAGTACGGCGACCTGTTGCGCGAGCGCATCTTCGATCCGCTGGGCATGAAGGATACAGGCCTCGACACCGATGAATTGATCTTGCCCAGGCGCGCGCAGGGCTACATGCCCGGACCGAACGGCCTGGTGCTGGCGCGGTCAGAGTCGATGAGCGTGCCCTGGGCCGCGGGCTCGCTGTATTCCACCACCGGCGACCTGCTCAAGTGGGAGCACGGACTGTTCGGCGGCAAGGTGTTGTCAGCGGATTCGCTGAAGCGGATGACAACGCCGGGCAAGGGCGACTACGGACTGGGCGTCTTCGTGACCAAAAAGGGCGATCTCACGGTAGTGGACCACGACGGCGGTATCGAGGGATTCAATACGCACCTGGCGTATGTGCCGGAGAAGAAGATTGCGGTGGTGGTGTTGAGCAATGTGAATGGAGCCGCGCCGGGCACCATGGGCGGCCAGTTGCTGGATGTGGTGCTGGGCAACCCGGTGACCCTGGCCAGCGAGCACAAGGCAGTGCCCATCACGGCGGAGGAACTTAAGAAGTTTGTAGGAGTGTATGATCTGGCGCCGGCTTTCTCCATTACCTTCGCGGTGGCAGGCGACGCGCTCACCGGGCAGGGAACTGGCCAGCCTGCGTTGCCACTGATGTACCTGGGCGTGAAGGATGGGCATCCGCGGTTTTTCGCGGTCCAGCCCAACGCCGAGTTCGAGTTCGTGCCCGATGCCAGCGGCGCATTCACGTCGATTGTGCTGCACCAGGGCGGGCACGATATGCCGGGGAAGAAGCACTGAAGGCGATGAGTTCAGCGGCTTGCTGAGAACGAAATAGGCAGTTGGAAAACAAGAACGCCGGATGGCTGCAATGCCATCCGGCGTTCTTGTTGGTTTGTGATGCGATCTTTACCGCGTCTTCCGCACTTCTTCCACGGTCACCGGATCGAGGAAGGGCATGGACGCGCGCAGCGTCTTGCCGATCACTTCGATGGGGTGCTTGGCTTCCTTCTTGCGGAAGGCTTCAAACTTCTTGCGGCCGGTGCTCTGATCCTTCAGGAAGGTCTTGGCGAATTTGCCGTTCTGGATCTCCGTGAGGATCTGCTTCATCGCCTTGCGGCTCTCTTCGTTGATGACACGCGGGCCGCTCACGTAGTCGCCCCACTCGGCGGTGTCGGAGATGGAGTAGCGCATGTAGGCGAGACCGCCGCGATAGATGAGATCGACGATCAGCTTCAGCTCGTGCAGCACTTCGAAGTACGCGCTCTCCGGCTGATAGCCGGCTTCCACCAGGGTTTCAAAACCGGCCTTGATGAGCGCGCTCACGCCGCCGCAGAGCACGGCCTGCTCGCCGAACAGATCGGTCTCGGTCTCTTCCTTGAACGTGGTCTCCAGCACTCCGGCGCGGGTGCAGCCGATGCCCTTCAGATAGCTCAGATTGAGCGCGTGGGCATTGCCGGTCGCGTCCTGATGAATGGCGATGAGCCCCGGAACGCCGCCGCCCTCGGTGAACACTTCGCGCACGCGGTGGCCGGGTGCTTTCGGCGCTGCGAGGCCCACATCAATGTTCTTGGCCGGGATGATGGTCTTGAAGTGAATGTTGAAGCCGTGAGCGAAGAGCAGCAGCGCGCCGGGCTTAAGGTTGGGTCCAATCTCTTCGGCGTACAACTTGGCCTGGGTCTGATCGGGGGTCAGGATCATCACCACGTCAGCCCACTTGGCGGCCTTGGCGGGCGTGGTCACTTCGAGGCCGGCCTTCTTGGCCTTGGCACGGGATTTCGAGGTGGGCGCGAGGCCGACCTTCACATGGACTCCAGAGTCCTTGAGGCTGAGAGCATGGGCATGCCCCTGCGAGCCGTAGCCGATGATGGCTACCTTCTTGGCCTGGATGAGGGAAAGATCGGCGTCGTGATCGTAGTAAGTCTTAGCCATGGTTTTCTCTTGTTTGTCCTTTTGCTTGCGCGGGTTAGTGTGAATTCAAAAGCGGGCGGTACAGCTGCGTACGCGCGGCGTCACTCAGGTTCGGTAGGCACAATTTCTTCGAAAGCGTCCGCAGTCTCGGCGGCAGGCTCCGCTGCTTCTTCTGTGCCGGCTCCCATGGCCTTCAGGACGCTGGATACGTGGCAGCCGCGGCGCATGGTCATTTTACCGCTTCTGCAGATCTCAAGGATACGGCCGTCGTCTTCGCGCAGCACCTCGATGAGCCCTTCGATCTTGCTCTCGACGCCGGTCATCTCGATCATCAGCGACTCCGAGGTGAGATCGACGATGCGGGCGCGGAAGACCTCGACCAGGTCGAAGATCTGCGAGCGATTGGCGGGCGTGGCGGCCACCTTGATCAGCGCCAGCTCGCGGGTCACGTTGGGCGCTTTGGCAATGTCGTCCACATCCACAACATTTTCCAGTTTGAACAGGCTGGCGCGGATGCGATTGCCGGCCTCCGCCGATGCCTCGCAGACCAGCGTGAGCCGCGACAGGCCGGGCCGCTCGCTGCGCCCCACGGTGAGCGAGTTGATGTTGATGTTGAGGCGGCGGAACAGCGATGCCACGCGCGTAAGCACGCCCGGCAGGTCTTCAACGTAAGCGACGAATGTGTGCAGCATGATGGAATAGCCTCTAGCTTCTAGCTCCTAGCTCCCAGCTTTCGTGCTCCCAGTTTTATCGGCAATCCACGAGACCACGGCTGCCAATGAAATAGCCAGGAGCTGGAAGCTAGCAGCTGGAAGCTGCATTTTCTACTTGTCTTCCGGCGTCTCCAGCAGCGGGTCCTTGCCGGGACGGCGAATCATCTCGTGCAGTGCGGAGCCGGCAGGAATCATGGGATAGACCGACTCTTCCTTTTCGACCATGAAGTTGAGCAGGAAGGTTCCGGGCGCGGAGCGGGCTTCGGCCACTGCATCGGCAACTTCAGGCCGCGTGTGCACGGCGCGCCCTTTGATGCCGTGCGCATCGGCCAGCTTCACAAAGTCCGGGCTGATCAGCGGTGTGGCTTCGTAGTTGCTGTCATAGAAGAACTGCTGCCACTGGCGCACCATGCCAAGAAAGCCATTGTTGATGATGGCGATGTTGATCTTGATCTTCTCCTGCACGATGGTGGAGAGCTCGGCAGCGGTCATCTGGAAGCCGCCGTCGCCGGCAACCACCCACACTTCCTTCTCCGGGCACGCGAACTTTGCGCCGATGGCCGCGGGCAGTGCGAACCCCATCGTGCCCAGTCCGCCGGAGGTGACCAGCGAGCGCGGATGTTCATGGTGGAAGTACTGCGCCTCCCACATCTGGTGCTGGCCTACATCGGTGACCACAATGGCGTTGCCGCCGGTGATGCGCCAGATGTCGTGAATCACGTGTGCGGCGTAAAGGTGGCCCAGGTCGGGCAGGTTCTTGATGTCGCGCACGGCCACCGCGCCCTTGCTGGTGTCAATGGCCTTCAACCATGCGGTGCCGTCGCGGCCGGAGACGCGCGGCAGCAGTTTCTCAAGCACTTCGCGCAGATCGCCGACCAGCGCAACATCCACCTTGATGTTTTTGTTGATCTCCGCGGGGTCCACTTCGATGTGAATTTTTTTCGACTTCAGAGAGTATGTGGAAGTGGAGCCGGTGACGCGATCGTCGAAACGCATGCCGCAGGCGATCAGCAGGTCGGCATCCTGGATTGCATGGTTCACCCACGACTCGCCGTGCATGCCCATCATGCCCATGTTCAGCGGGTGCGATGCAGGGAAGCTGCCCAGGCCGAGCAGGGTGAGGGCGACAGGAATCTGCGCGCGCTCAGCCAGGGTGCGAACCTGTTCCATGGCGCCGGACTCAGACACGCCATGGCCGGCGAGAATGACTGGGCGCTTGGCGTTGCGAATCAGTTCGGCAGCCTGCGCCAGGCCGGAGTCTTCAACGTGCAGCATGGGATGAGGGCGATAGGGGCGCGGCTTGGCGGCGGCGAAATCGAAGATGGCCGTGCCCTGCTGCGCGTCCTTGGTGATGTCGACCAGCACCGGGCCGGGCCGGCCGGATTGCGCAATCTGGAATGCGTGGCGGATGGCAGCGCCAATGTCTTCCGTCTTGTTGACGAGGAAGTTGTGCTTGGTTACAGGCAGCGTGATGCCGGTAATGTCCACTTCCTGGAATGCATCGGTGCCTAGAATCTTCGACGAGACATTGCCGGTGATGCAGACCATGGGAATCGAATCGAGCATGGCGGTGGCAATGCCGGTGATGAGGTTGGTGGCGCCGGGACCGCTGGTGGCGATGGCCACGCCCACCTTGCCCGAGGCGCGCGCGTAGCCGTCGGCCATGTGCGAGGCGCCCTGCTCGTGGCGCACCAGCACGTGATGAATGGGAAACTTGCGCAGCGCGTCGTAGACCGGCAGAATGGCGCCGCCGGGATAGCCGAAGACGGTCTCCACGCCCTCGCCCACCAGCGTGGCCCACACAATTTCAGCGCCGGTGAGGCGGGTGGGGGTGGTGAGGTGGGCGTTCGCGATTTGCGTGTTCTCGGTGGTTCCCATGGGTAACTCCTTTTAAGCTGCTAGCTAGCTACCTGCTAGCTCTGATCTTTCTTATCCGAACTCACTTCTGTTCTTACTTAGTCGATGGCTCTTAGCTAGAGGCTGGAAGCTGGCAGCTAGAAGCTGCTTCTTACGTTGTTGCGCCTTCTGATGCGCTTGTTACTCGGTCAACATATTTGCGAAACACGCCGCTCGGCCAGCGCAGTGCCGGGGGCGAAAAGTCCTTGAGGCGAGCCGCAATTTCCGCGTCGCTGACTTCGAGAGTGAGCGTGCGATTGGGAATGTCGAAGTGAATGATGTCGCCTTCGCGGACGGCGGCGATGGGCCCGCCGACAAAGGCTTCCGGTGCAATGTGGCCGGCGGTGAAGCCGCGGGTCGCACCGCTGAAGCGGCCGTCTGTCAACAGCGCAACGTGCGCGCTAAGCTCAGCGTTGGAGGAGACCGCAGCGGTCACCTGCAGCATCTCGCGCATGCCCGGGCCGCCTTTGGGGCCCTCGTAGCGAATTACCAGCACGTCGCCCGGCTTGATCTGTCCGGTCTGCACCGCGGCAAAGCAATCTTCTTCGCACTCGAACACGCGCGCCGGACCGCGATGCTCCACGCGATTCGCCGCGGCAATTTTCATGACACACCCCTCGGGCGCAAGGTTGCCTTTGAGAATCACCAGGCCGCCGGTGGGCTTGATTGGATTATCGAAGGTGTGGATGACTACCTGACCAGGGGTTTCCTGCGCAAGCGCTGCTTCCTCGGCGAGTGTCTTGCCGCTGATCATCAGCGTCGATCCGTCTGCGTGGCCTGCCTCGATGAGCCGCTTGGCCAGCAGCCGCGAGCCGCCTGCGGCCTGATAATCTGACGCGACAAATTTGCCTGCGGGCGTGAGGTCGCAGATGAAAGGCGTGCGCTTGCTGATCTCGTCGAAGTCATCAACTGCGAGTGGAATATTCAGTTCGCGCGCGATGGCGATCAGGTGCAGCACGGCATTGGTGGAACCGCCGCTTGCGGCCACGCTGGCGATCGTGTTTTCAAGCGATTTGCGGGTGATGATCTGCGAGGGGCGGCGATTGGCGCGGACCGCATCCATAAGAATGCGTCCTGCCTCGCGTGTGGCGGCATGCTTGTCTGCGCTGGTGGCCGGGACGCCGCTGAGATAAATGGGAGAGATGCCGAGTATCTCCCCGCTCATGGCCATGGTGTTGGCTGTGAATTGGCCGCCGCATGCGCCCGCGCCAGGACAGGCGTTGGCTTCCAGCGCTTCCAGGCCGGCGTCGTCGATGCGGCCGGCGGCGTGTGAGCCGATCCCTTCAAATACATTCTGGATGGTGATGTCAATCTTTTCGCCGTTGGGGCCATTGAGTTTTCCGGGAGCGATCGAACCACCATAGAGCATCATGCCCGGAATGTCGAGCCGGCAAAGAGCCATGATGATGCCGGGCATGTTCTTGTCGCAGCCGCCGATGCCGACCAGACCGTCAAACAGGTTGCCGCGCGCGACCAGCTCAATGCTGTCGGCGATCACCTCGCGGCTGACCAGCGAAGCTTTCATGCCCTGCGTGCCCATGGTGATGCCGTCGGAGATGGTGATGGTGTTGAACTCCATTGGCGTTCCGCCGGCTTCGCGAATGCCTTCCTTCAGCGCTTCGGCAATTTCGCGCAGGTGAACGTTGCAGGTGCCGATCTCAGTCCATGTGTTGGCGATGCCGATGATGGGCTTGTGCAGATCTTCTTTGCTGTAACCCACGCCGCGCAGATACGAGCGCGCCGCTGCCCGGCTGGGCCCTTCGGTCATAGGAATGCTTTGACGCTTGCCTTCGATGGTCATATGCTCGCTTCGCTTGCTAGCCGTTAGCTTCTAGCCTCTAGCTTCTAGCTCGTTCGTGCTGCGGTGATGGTTATGGTTTGCGGTATGCGCCTTCTTCTCTGTCCATCGCCCATGCCGTTTATCGTTGCTCAGGAACAGCTAGCGGCTAGAAGCTAGCAGCTAAAGGCTGTCATTTCGCTTTCAGCCAGGTTGCTTCGTCGTGTTTTGCTTCGTATGCGTCGAGCGCTGCGGCGTGGCGCAGGGTCAGGCCGATGTCGTCGAGACCTTCAAGCAGGCAGAACTTGCGGAAGGGATCCACTTCAAACGTCGCGTGAAAACCGTGTGCGTCGGTAACGGTCTGCGCTTCCAGCGAGACAGTGAGTTGATAGTTGGGAACCGTCTTTGCGTTGTGCAGCAGTTGTGCGACCTGCTCTTCGCTCAGGCGTACCAGGACGATTCCGTTCTTGCCTGCATTCGAGAAGAAGATGTCGGCAAAGGTGGGCGCAATCACGGCGCGGAAGCCGTAATCGGAAAGAGCCCATGCCGCGTGTTCGCGGCTTGAGCCGCAGGCAAAGTTCTTGCCGGCGATGAGTATCTGAGCACCTGAGTAGCGCGGATCGTTCAGCTCGAACTCCGGGTTGGGGTCGCCGTTGGGCTTGCGCCGCCAGTCAAAGAAAAGAAACTCGCCGTAGCCGGTCCGCTCGATGCGCTTCAAAAACTGCTTGGGAATGATCTGGTCCGTATCGACATTGGTGCGGTCGAGAGGCGCGGCGATCGATGTGAGTGTGCGGAAGGGTTCCATTTACGCTTTCACCTCTTCATGAACGTGCCAGTTGCGAATGTCGACGAAGTGGCCCGCAATGGCGGCTGCCGCGGCCATCTCGGGAGAGACCAGGTGCGTGCGCCCGCCGCGGCCCTGGCGGCCTTCGAAGTTGCGGTTGCTGGTGGAGGCGCAGCGTTCGCCGGGGGAAAGAATGTCGGGGTTCATGCCCAGGCACATGGAGCAGCCGGGCTCGCGCCAGTCGAATCCCGCCTCAATGAAGACCTTGTCCAGCCCCTCGGCTTCAGCCTGTGCCTTCACGGCTTGCGAACCGGGAACCACCATGGCGCTCACATGCGTGGAGACCTTGTAGCCTGCGGCGATGCGCGCCGCTGCGCGCAGATCTTCAATGCGCGAGTTGGTGCAGGAGCCGATGAAGACGCGATCGATGGCGACCTCTTCCAGCGGCGTACCGGCTTTCAGATTCATGTATTCAAGCGCCCGCTCCAGGCCCTTGCGGTCCTGCTCGTTGGTGGTGTCGGCGGGGTTGGGCACCGTGGCAGTGATGGGTGCAACCATGCCTGGACTGGTGCCCCAGCTGACATACGGAACCAGCGATGCCGCGTCGATCACAAGTTCGCGATCGAAGCTTGCGCCAGGATCTGTGGGCAGCTTGCTCCACTCTTCCACGGCCTTGTCCCATGCTTCTCCATTGGGCGAAAAGCGGCGGCCTTTGAGGTACGCGAATGTGGTTGCATCGGGAGCAATCATGCCGGCCCGCGCGCCTGCCTCGATGCTCATGTTGCAAATGGTCATGCGGCCTTCCATCGAGAGCGCGCGAATGGCAGAGCCGGCGTACTCAATCACGCAGCCGGTGGCGCCATCCGTTCCAATCTGCCCGATGATGGCGAGAATGATGTCCTTGGCCGTAACGCCGGTGGGCAGCTCGCCTTCCACCGCGATGCGGAAGGTCCGGGGCTTTGATTGCGGCAGCGTCTGCGTGGCCAGAACGTGTTCCACTTCACTGGTGCCGATGCCAAATGCGAGCGCTCCGAATGCGCCGTGCGTGGAGGTGTGAGAGTCGCCGCAGACGATGGTCATGCCCGGCTTGGTGATGCCCAGCTCCGGGCCGATCACGTGCACAATGCCCTGGTCGCGCGAGTCCACATCGTAAAGCTCGACGCCGAAGTCCGCGCAGTTCTTGCGCAGCGTGGCAATCTGCGTGGCGGCGATGGTATCGAGGATGTTGAGCCGGCCGGCGATCGTGGTGGGAATGTTGTGATCGACGGTGGCAATGCTGCGGTCCGGCCGGCGAACTTTGCGGCCTGCCAGGCGCAGGCCTTCAAAGGCTTGCGGGGAAGTGACCTCGTGGAGCAGCTGCAGATCAATATAGACGAGCGTGGGTTCTCCCGCGGGCTCAACAACAACATGCTGCTGCCAGACTTTTTCGAATAGCGTTTTTGGTGCGGTGGTCATGAAGCTCCTGATTTTAGCTGCTAGCTACTAGCTTCTAGCCTCTAGCTTGATTTTGCCGATCAAAAAACAATTTTGATTCTCGTCGTTGCAAATTCTCTGTGTGTTCGTCGTTGCCGTTCGCTCCCACTCGGAAAAGCTAGAGGCTAGAAGCTAAAAGCCTTGCTTTTAGCAGCTGACAGCTAGAAGCTGCTTTACAGTTTCGCGAACCTTCGCGCCCATCTCGGTTGTGGATAGAACGGTGAATCCTTGCGGATTGGTGCGCGCCAGATCCGGTGTGCGGAAGCCTTGTTCAAGTACCTTGCGGACGCTGGCTTCAATGGCTGCGGCTTCCGCTTCAAGGCCGCCGGAGTGGCGCAGAATCAATGCGCCGGTCAGGATGGCTCCAAGCGGATTGGCCAGACCCTTGCCGGCAATGTCCGGCGCGGAGCCGTGTACCGGCTCATACAGATTGACCTTGCCGCCGATGGTGGCCGAGGGCAACATGCCCAGCGACCCGGTGATGACCGCGGACTCGTCGGAGAGAATGTCGCCGAATAAGATTTTCGGTAAGCACCACGTCGTAGTTCTTCGGCTGGTTCATCAGGTGCATGGACATGGCGTCCACGTATTGATGCTCGAGGGCGACGCCGGGAAACTCCTGCGCAACTTCCGTCACCGTGGCGCGCCACAGTTGCGAAACTTCAAGCACGTTGGCCTTGTCCACGCTGGTGAGTTTGTTGCGGCGCTTCGTGGCCAGTTGGAATGCGATGCGCGCCACGCGGGCAACTTCATCGCGCGTGTAGCGCATGGTGTTCCAGGCTTCGCCCGTCGTCTTGTTCCACTCGCGGGGCTGGCCGAAGTAGAGGCCGCCGAGCAGTTCGCGCACAAACAGAATGTCGGCGCCGTCGATGATCTCCGGGCGCAGCGGGCAGTTGACCGCGAGTTCCTTGAAGGCGAAGGCGGGGCGCAGATTGGCGAAGCCGCCAAGCGCGGCGCGGAGGCCCAGCAGGCCGGCCTCAGGCCGCTTATCGGGCGGAAGGGAATTGAACTCGTTGCCGCCCACTGCGCCCAGCAGCACCGCGTCGGAGTCGAGCGCGGCGGCGAGCGTGTCGGCGGGCAGCGGCGTGCCGTCGTTGACAATGGCGACGCCGCCAATGCGCTTCGCGTCAAGCTCGAGCGTGTGGCCGCCAAGCTGCGCCACTTCCTTCAGCACAGCAGACAGCTTCGTTGGTGACTTCGGGGCCGATGCCGTCGCCGGCGGTGACTAAAATCTTGAGGTGCATTTCCTGTGATTTCCCTCAGGGGCTGAAGCCCACTCGTTTTGTTTCGTTTTCGGCACGACTCAAGTCGTGCCCTTTCAAAGTTTCGATCGGAGGGCGCCGCGTTAGTCCAGTTCCGCCACCGGCTTCATGCCGCCGTTCGCGAATCTGATCGGGCAACAGCCCGATCAGATCCTGGTCGTAGATGTTCTTCTTGCGGTCGGCGAGGGCCACAAAACGGTAGTAAACGTGTTGCAACTCGTCGCGGTTGAGCGCAAAGCCGAGCTGCTCCAGCCGATGCCGCAGCGCGGCGCGTCCACTGTGCTTGCCCAGGACCAGATGCGTCTTCGCAACGCCCACCAACTGCGGCGTCATGATCTCGTAGCAGAGCGGATTGGCCAGCATGCCGTGCTGGTGAATGCCGCACTCATGGGCAAAGGCGTTATCGCCCACGATGGCCTTGTTGGGCGATGGCTTGAAGGTGATGATCTGGCCCAGCACCTGGCTGGTGGGGTAAAGCTGGTCGAGCTTGATGTTGGTCGAGATGCCGTAGCGGTCACCGCGTACGTAGAGCGCCGCCGCAATCTCTTCCAGCGCCGCATTGCCGGCGCGCTCGCCAATGCCGTTGATGGTGCACTCCACCTGGCGCGCGCCGTTCTCAATGGCGGCCAGCGAGTTGGCGACAGCCAGGCCGAGGTCGTCGTGGCAGTGCGAGGAGAGGATCACGCCCTCCGCATCAATGGCCGGAATGCGCTCGCGCACCTCGGCGAACATGCGGCCGTACTCTTCGGGAGTCGAGTAGCCCACGGTGTCGGGCATGTTGATGGTTGTAGCGCCGGCTTCCACGGCCACGCGCACCATCTCCACCAGAAAGTCGCGGTCGGAGCGCGTCGAATCTTCCGGCGAGAATTCCACATCGTCGACCAGCGAGCGTGCCAGGCGAACGGATTCGGCAGTGAGGTCGAGCGCCTCCTGGCGGCCGATCTTGAGCTTGTACTCCAGGTGCAGATCGCTTGACGCGAGGAAGACGTGGATGCGGGCGCGGTCGGCAAACTGGATGGCGCGCGCGGCCATCTCGATGTCTTCCTTTTTGGCGCGGGCCAGGGATGCGATGCGCGGTTTGCGGATGGCCTGGGTGATGGTGGCGATGGCCGCGAAGTCGCCTTCGGATGCCATGGCGAAGCCGGCCTCGATAATGTCTACGCCCAGATCCTCAAGGGCGTGCGCCATGGTGAGCTTTTCCTGCGTGGTCATGCTGCAGCCGGGCGACTGCTCGCCGTCGCGCAGGGTGGTGTCGAAGAAGTACAGGTGATTTGAGCTCATCGTATGTACCTGCCAGGGGAAGCTTTGATTTCCAACATTGCTAGTTTCTCGCATGGGGCTGCCATAAGGCAAAGTTATTCTTTTTGGGTTGTCGATTAGAATTGCTTATAATGCAGATGTCAGTTGTCAGTTGTCGGTTAAAGGCCGCATGTCTAGACCTTCGTGGCTAGGCTCCTGGATTTGCGGATAAAGGTTGGTTTGCCACCGACTCGCTGACAACTGAAAACTGACCACTGACAACTGCATATGGAACTGAACCAGCTCGAAACCTTTCTGGCCGTGGCGGAGGAGCGCAGCTTTTCCCGCGCGGCGGTGCGGCTGCACCGGACGCAGCCCGCGGTGAGCCAGGTAATCCGCAAGCTGGAAGCGTCGGTGGGCGAGACGCTGTTTGACCGCGCGGCGCGGGATGGGTCGCTGACGGCGGCAGGGGTGCTGCTGCGCGATTATGCGCTGCGCCTGATGGCGCTGCGGCGCGAGGCCACCAGCGCGCTGGATGAGTTGAAGAGCCTGGAGCGCGGGCGCCTGCAACTGGCGGCCAATGAATACACCTGCATGTATCTGCTGCCGGCCATCGACCGCTTCCGGCGGGAGTTTCCCCAGGTCAGCGTGACCGTGCACCGGATGCTGGCCAGCCGCATTCCCGAGGAACTGAACCTGCGCACCTTTGAGCTGGGCATGATCTCGTTCCGGCCCGATCCGGCGCAGTTCCGGACCATCGCGGTCTATGCCGACAGCCTGGCGTTTATTGTGAGTCCGCGCCATCCGCTGGCCAGGCGCGGAAAGGGTCTCCATCACCGACCTGGGCGAGGAGCTGTTTGTGGCCCACAATGTGGCCTCGCCGCTGCGGCAAAAGGTGATTGAGGCCTTCCAGCGCTACCGCACGCCGCTGAACATGGCCATCGAGCTGCCGACCATTGAGGCGATCAAGCGTTTTGTGGCCATGGGCAACGGGGTGGCGCTGGTGCCGCACCTGACGGTGGCGCGGGAACTGGAGAACGGCGACCTGGTGCGGGTGCCGGTGGACGAGCTGGAGATGCGGCGGGTGCTGCGGCTGGTGCATCGGCGGCAGGCTACGCTGTCATATGCGGCCAGGGCGTTTCTGCGCACGGTGCGGGCGCTGGCCCAGGAGCAGGGGCCGCCGTTTTACTACCAGGTGGAACGGGTGGGCTGATGAATCGAGGGACCAGGGACGTAGGGGCGGCGGGCCACACCGCCTGCGGCTGAGCCCGCAGCTGGTTCCGCATCAAAATCCATGACCCGGGTGGCCGCGCAATGCCACGTGCCCCACGTTCCAGTCTCTCAGTCCCTGGTCTCTCAGTCCCTGGTCCCTGCGTCCCTTTTTGTCGACTTCTACCGGAATGGATTGCGGTGCGTCTAAAGGCCAAGACCGTTGCAAAGGAAGGACCGGCTGGGTGGGTTTCTATGATGAACCCAGCTCGGCCATTTACAATGCTGAGAGCGGGGCCCGGATCAACCGGCGCGCCGGAATCGACAAGCTCGTTGCCAGCCGGACGGTTGCGCAGTCGTGAGGTTCAGGACCGAATGAAGAAGATCGCCATCATTGCATTCCTGCTGGTCGGTGTGTGCGGCAGCAGGCCGCGCCCAGGAAAGCCGCCAGGACATCAGCATTAGCGGGACGGCCATTATCGAGCCGTTCATTGCCTCACAAACCGATGTACAAGTCCATTCCAACTATGGGCTGGGCGCGTTGGCCAGCTACCGCTTCATGCTCACGCCGTCCAGCGCGCTGGAAGCCAACTACTCAATCGACTACCAGAACAAGATTGCTCTTCTTCAACCCCTCATTCCCCAAGGGAATCGCGGTGCCGACCGCACCCAGGAGATTTCGGCCGCCTATGTGCGCTCGTTCAACTTCAAGAAATTCAATCCCTTTGTGGAGGCTGGGCCGGGGGCATTCATCTTTCTGCCCATCCGCAACTCGGGCATCGGCGATCTGGATGCGAAGCAGCAGACCACGATTGGCGCCATCTATGGTGCCGGCGTTGCTTACGAGATCAGCCCCAGCTTCGACATCCGCGCCGAATATCGCGGTCTGGTCACCAAGGTGCCACTTTTGGCGACACCACGAATTGGCTACCAACAAGTGGTTCAACATCTTCATGCCCACCATCGGCGTGGCCTATCACTTCTAGACCGGGCGGCCAGCCCGGGGCGTAAGCCAGCAAAAAGGGGGACGGGCTTCGGCTCATCCCCCTTTTTGCTGGCTTACGCAAGGTTTGCCTGTGCGAGCAGGCATGTCAGCCGTCCGGATTGTGCCGGCTTTACCGCCTCGCGGTAGCGGCCCAGTTCCTTCACCATGGAGCAATGGGGCTTGAGCGCCTCCAGCGCCCGCGTGCCTTCTTCGGGCGAGTGCAGCTGGCAGTCGACGTAAAAGATGTACTCCCACGGCTTGCCGTGCACCGGCCGCGACTCGATTTTAGTCAGGTTCGTGCCCAGTGCAGACAGTTCCGTAAGGGCCGCAACCAGAGATCCGGGCCTGTTTTCCACAGAAAAAGCAATGCTGATCTTGTTGGACGCGGGGTCGGTGCTGGCGTCTGCGGCACGGCGGACGAGGAAGAAGCGGGTAAAGTTCTCCGCATTGTCTTCAATGCCGGCCTGCAGAATCTCTGCTCCGTAGAAGCGCGCTGCGGCCTCGCTGGCAATGGCTGCGGCGTGCCGGTCGCGGAGTTCCACCAGCTGCTTGACGCTTCCGGCGGTGTCGTAGGCGGGCAGAGCCTCCATGGTGGGGTGCGCCGGCGAGGAAGCGGCGGCATTGCGCCAGGGCCACGGGATGCGAGAAGACGCGGTCGATCTCGTCGATGGCAACGCCGGGAAGGGCGATCAGGTTGTGCCGAATGCGCAGCAGCGTCTCCCGCTCCACAATCACGTCATTGGTAAGCAGCAGGTCGAAGTGTTCTGCGACGGAGCCGGCCAGGGAATTCTCGATAGGAATCGCGGCTGCGTCCACCGAGCCGGAAACCAGCGCGGCAAAGACGTCGGCGGAGAGCGAGACAGGGACGATGACGGCGTCGGCGACCAGATTCATCGCGGCCTCGTGGCTGAAGGAGCCGGGTTCTCCCTGGATGGCGATCTTCATTGCGGACTCTCATTCTGGCGCGCGCGGAATCTCGGAACTGATTGCGACCGGCGGGTGGTTGGGGTGCTTTCTGGCACCATACCACAGCTCGATCGATGAGTTTTGCCGGGACGCATCGGAGTTGGCGCCGTGGGATTTTTGGGTCAAAAGTGCAGCCAATGGTCGGCGGCGACAAAGACCAGAAACACCATGGCGATGACGCCGTTCATGGTGAAAAAGGCGGCGTTCAGTCGGCGCAGATCGCGCGGCGAAACCAGGGAGTGCTCGTAGGCCAGCAGCAGCCCGACGGCGGCAATGCCCAGCCAGCCGATCAACTGAAATTTGAAGAGAATCCCGAACCAGGCCAGCAGGGCCAGCATGGCCAGGTGCATGAACCGGGCAGCGAAGAAAGCGGTGGGGATGCCGACCGCCTGGGGCAGGCTGTGCAGGCCGGCCGCGCGGTCGTGTTCAAAGTCCTGGCAGGCATAGAGCACGTCAAAGCCGCCCGCCCACAGTGTGACGGCGGCGGTAAGCACCAGGATGCGCGGGTCCAGCGTGCCGCGGACGGCGATCCACGCAGCCGACGGGGCCAGGCCGAGCGCCAGTCCCAGGCCCAGGTGCGACCAGCGGGTGAAGCGCTTCATATAGCTATAGCCCAGCAGCACCACCAGGACCACCGGCGAAAGATACAGCGTAAGCGGGTTCAGTTCGTCGGCGGCCAGCACAAAGATCAGCGCCGCCGCGCAGGTGAATCCGAAGACAAACTGGCGCGAAAGCAGGCCGGCGGGAATGGCGCGGGCGCGGGTGCGTGGATTGGCGGCGTCCAGTTCGGCGTCTGCCCAGCGATTGAAGGCCATGGCGCAGGTGCGCGCGGCGACCATCGCGATGAGAATCCAAAAGACTGTGCGTACGGTGGGAAGTCCTCCGGCAGCCAGCAGCGTCGCCGTCAGCGCAAAGGGCAGCGCGAAGATGGAGTGCTCCCACTTGATCATCTCGAGAGTCGTGCGCGTTTTTGACCAGAGGCCGGGCATGGGCTACCAGGGAATAGTTTACTTTAGGGGGCTCGGCCTACTTCCTCGGCGCCTTCATCTCCTGACCGCCCTGGTGAAGCACCAGGCCCGTCACCTTGCCCTGGTCGTCTTTTGCGAATTCGATCTCTGCCACGATGACGGTTGGGAAAAACTTCGTTTCGGATTCGGCGAAGAGCGGGATTTTGCCCTGGCCGGTGGCTTGCGTCATGAGCTGGCCGTTCTCGACGGTGACAACCAGGTCGAAGTTCGGCGCCAGCGCGTAGGTTCCGGCGTACTGCGCCAGCACTTTGGGGTCGACCTCGACCGCCGTGCGCACAACGGGGTGCCAGTCCGGCCATCCGTATTCGGCGGCAATGGAGTGCATGATCTCGTCGCCCAGCGCGCCGCCGTTGCCGGAGTTGGTCATCACAAACGCTCCCTCGCCGTTCTTTTCATAAGCAGCAAAGATGTTGATGAAGCCCTCGTTCACGCCGCCATGGGAGAAGTACGGATTCCCGGGCGCGCCGCCAATCTCCAGCCCCAGGCCCCAGTTGCCCATCCCAGCCGTGAGCATCTGGCGGGTCATCTCCGCGGAGAGCACGTGGTTGGCCTTGCCCTGCAGCGACTTTTCAACCTCGATGGCGTAGAGGGCCAGGTCGGTGGGCGTGGTCCACAGCCCGGCAGCGGCCATCTCCGGGTAGGTGTGCGCGCCGCCTTCCACCGGTTTGCCGTCCCCGCGGTAAGGCGTCGCGGCATAGGCCTGGAACTCCTTGCCCAGCGGCTGCTCGTAGGTGCTGTGCGTCATGCCGATGGGCGCCAGCACGGTGTCGTGCAGGAGCCTGGGAAACGGCTCGCCGCTCACGTCGATCATGGCCTGCTGCACAATCGTGAAGCCGCCCCCGGAGTAGTTCCATTTGCTTCCCGGCACGGCTTCGCTGCGGATGGCGGGCGTGTTGGCGGGTTTTTCGCCGTTCAGCACCTGCACCAGCGTGGGAACAGGCTCATTCGACGCATAGCCGGGAAAACCGTGAACCGTGGTGCCGCCGGTGTGGGTCAGCAGTTCGCGCAGTGTGACAGGCTTGCCGCCGGTCACCGGGTCGCTGGGCAGCTTCCAGCTCTTCAGCAGCGTGTTGATATCCACATCCAGCGAGAGTTTGCCTTGCTCCACCAGCCGCAGGGCCGCCAAAGTTGCCACCGGCTTGCTGATGGAGCCGGCCTGGAACATGGTGTCCGCAGTGACCGCCGGTCCGCCGATGCTGCTGACGCCATAGCCCCGCGCCCACTCGATCTTGCCGTTGTGTAGCACAGCCACGCTGACACCGGGAACATTAAGCTCCTTCATGCGGTCGGCCAGCGTGTGGGTGGCCTTCGCATCCCCTTCGATCACAACCGGGCCAACCAGGCCGTTCTCCACCCGCTGAATCCGCTGAGCGACCTCAGGCGACACGGTTGGTTCCGCGTAAGGCGCGGGCGTACTTTGCGCGCCGGCAAATGGCGCCAGGCAACAGGCCATGACGAACAACTCCAGACGATGGGTCACAAGCATCTCTCAAGCCCTCCGCGCATCCACCTTAGCATGGCCGCCGCGCCATGCGGTTCGAGCCTTCACTCGATAACGTCTCGGCGCCACGCGGAGGCGTTGTGCCCTCAAAAAATTGCCCTTTGCAGGCCAGCGCGCTACCCTTGAAAACAAATGCTCGCCGGACCTCCGTCCTCGCCGATGCTGCATCGGGCTTGTTTGCGGCGTCTTCCTTGCCACGCTTCCTTTGTCCTCAAACCGATAGCAAAATTCAGGAGTGTCGATGTCTCTGTCCAAGCCAATCCAGGGTTTCACCTTGTTCTGTTTGCTGGCCGCCGCATCTGTCATGGTTCCCGCCCAGGCACCCACCCCCGCCTCCGTTCTTGGGCACAACCCGGGTGACGACTTCTACCTGGCCGACTACGCCGATACCATCCGCTACTTCCACGCGCTGGCGGCATCCTCTGACCGCATCAAGATGTTCACCGTGGGCAAGAGCACGCACGGGCAGGACATTGAAGTGGCCGTGATCTCCTCGCCGGCCAACCTGGCCAAGCTCGACGAATCCAAGAAGATCGCCGGCCGCCTGGCTCGCGCGGAAGACCTGAACGACGACCAGGCAAAAGAGCTGGCGCGCAGTTCCAAAGTGATTGTGCACATCGACGGAGGCCTGCACTCCGACGAAGTCGCCGGCACCCAGCACACCATGATTCTGGCCTACAAGCTGGTCAGCGCGCAGAACGACCCGGAGATCGACGCGATCCTCGATAAGGTGATCCTGGTGCTCTGGCCCACTCTCAACCCCGACGGCCAGGACATGGTGGTGCACTGGTACCGCCAGAACCTGGGCACCAGGTACGAAGTCAGCCCGCTGCCCTGGCTCTACCAGGAGTATGTGGGCCACGACAACAACCGCGACGGCTACATGATGAATATGAAGGAAGAGCAGGTGGTGACCAGGGCGGAGCTCGAATACAGCCCGGTCATCTTCTACTGCCAGCACCAGACCGCTCCGTTTCCGGCACGCATCTGGATTCCGCCGTTCTCCGATCCCATCTCCTCCAACATCAGCCCCTATGTCCGCAGCTGGCTCAACGTCGTCGGCACCAACATGTCCGCCTACCTCGACGCGCACAACATGCCCGGCGCCATCTCCGAGTCGCGCTTCGACAACTGGTACGCCGGCTTTACTGACTGGGCCGGAGTCTTCCGCAACGAGATTTCTTTCTTTACGGAGACCGCTCTCTACCGCTACGCCACGCCCCGCTTTTACACTGCCGACGAGTTTCCCAAGCCCGATCAGGATCTGCGCGCCCTGACCATGTATACCACCCCCTGGGAGGGCGGCTGGTGGCACCTGAAAGATGCGGTCGACTACATGGTCGCCGGCTCCATGTCGGTTCTTGACCTGGCCGCGAAGAACCACGAGACGCTGCTCTACAACCGCTACCAGGCCGCCCGCGACAACATCCAGCACTTCCGCAAAGAGCCGCCGTTTGCCTACGTCATCAGCGACAAGCAGGCCGACACCCCGGAAGCCGGCCTGCTGGCGCAGAAGATGATCGATAACGGCATCGATGTCTACAAGACGAAGGACGGCTTCAAGGCCAACGGCGTCGCCTATCCCACTGGCTCCTGGGTCATTCCCATGGATCAGCCGTACTCCGCCCTGGCCAAGGAGCTCTTCGAGCGTCAGCGCTATCCCGATGCCCTTGAAAACGGCACCTCCAAGGCCATCGACCTGCCCTACGACGTCACCGGCTGGACGCTGTCCCTGCAGATGGGCGTGGATGTGGACGCAGTCACCGATCCGCTGGAAGCCGATCAGCGCGCCCTGCTCACCAAGGTCGATTCCATTCAGCTTCCCGATGCCACCGTGGAAGGCGCCGGTTCGGTCTACGCCGTCAGCCACAAGGTCAACGCGGCCTTTGAGCTGGTGAACGCAGCCCTCGCGCAGGGCGGCAGCGTCTCCCTGGCCCAGGATCCGGTCAAGACCGCGGAAGGCACCGAAACCGGCGCATTCCTCATCGGCGGCTTGAGCCGTCCCGCCCTCGACACCCTCACGAAGAAGTATGCCGTCTCCGCCGTCTCCGCCGCTGCTCCGGCGCATACCCTGGCCCTCAAGAAAGCCCGCATCGGCCTCTATCGCCCCTGGTCGCCCTCCATCGACGAAGGCTGGACCCGCTGGATCCTCGAGAATTATGGCTTCGAGCCCAAGAGCCTTTACAACGCCGACATCCGTTCCGCCAACCTCAGGAGCCGCTACGACGTCATCGTGCTCCCCGACATGTCCTCACGCCAGATGATGCAGGGCTACACCATCGGCATCGTTCCCGGTCAGTATGTCGGCGGCGTCGGCGAAGACGGCATCGACCACCTGCGCGAGTTTGTCCGCGAGGGCGGCACGCTCATCGCCTTCAACCGCACCGCCTCCACCCTCATCCCGCTCATGTCCCTGCCAGTCGAGAATGTCATCGAGGGCGCCCGCAGCGACCGCTTCTTCTGCTCCGGCGCGCTTCTCCGCGTGGAGACCGAGCATCCCGAGATGCCCGTCAACTTCGGCATCTCCGACTCGCCTGTGGTGATGTTCCAGGCCGGCCCGGCCTTCGAAACGCTGCCCGGCTTCAAAGGCGCCGTTCTGGCGCGCTATCCAAAGCAGACCAACCCGCTGGAAAGCGGCCTGCTGCTGCACCCCGAAGCCATCGAAGGCAAAATCGCCGCCCTCGAACTGGCCTACGGCCACGGCCGCATTCTGCTCTTCGGTTTCAAGCCCCAGTTCCGTGGCGAAGCCCACGCCACATACAAGTACTTCTTCAACGAGCTTTACAGCTTTGATCACCCACCGCTGCCCGCCGAGCCTGCTCCCGCCGCCAAGGCGAAAGCGGAGACCACAGCTGCGGCAGCCCGGCCCAACACCGGCGCCAAGGCTCCCGAACCGGAAGACGACGATATCGAAGAGTGATCTTTCCCCCCGCCCTGATGGTGTCCGCCACACAGATGGTCGTTTATGTGCAGATTGTCGTTTATGTGCAGATTGTCGTTTATGCGCAGATGGTCGTTTATGTTTTGAAAGGCCACGACTTCAGCCGTGTCTCCATGGTTCTTCGGCCCACCCAAGTGCATGAAAACGGCCCCGCGGCACTCGCCCCGAAGGGGCCGAAGGAGAATAGCCCAGGACAAGCGAAGCGCCGTCCTGGGAAAGGCCAACAAAATGGACCAAAAGCCCTGTAGGGGCGCCTGCGGGGGAGTTCTTTCCCACAGTTCACTCCCGCAGCGGCTTCCAAAGCCACCGCATTCGGCACTCTGGTGGCGCCAATCTCCAAGGCACTTATTTTCGGACGCTGCCTACCGCGCTGCCGCGCTTGTCTGTGCCGCCACCGGAACCTCCAGCGTTCCCGCCCTGCGCGCCACCAGGTCGTAAACGCCGGTGGAGAGCGAGAGGTTTGCCGCGGGCAGGTCGAGCTGCAAATGCACCGGAATGCCACCGCGCATAATCTGCGCGTAAGCCGGCGGCTTCAGAATCAGTTCCAGCGTCTCCCCGGTCCAGTTCACGGCCTTGCCGGCCTCATCGTACGCCACCAGCGCCACTTCAATTCTGCCGTTGTGGGTTCCATCCGGAGCCGGGTCCAGAGCCACGTTGTTCGGATTGATGGCAAAGTCGATCTTGTACCGGGTCAGCGGCCCCGCCAGCTTTGCGTTGCCCCCGGCCCGCGCCGCATCCGCACCGGGTTGGGGCGATAGAGGCACGACCCGCTCCTCAAAAAGAATCTGCGTCGAGTCCGGCAGACCATGCGCCATCAGCGGCGGCAGCGGGTCCGTTGCCGCCTTGTCTCCGGGCTTTTCCTCGCGTGCATCGTCCGCATAGTACCCGCGCCGGTAAGCCAGTCTCGCCTTACCCTCGGTCAGCCTCACCTCGATGCGATGAAACTTGCCGTCCATCTTCGTGCTGGGCGGCGTGTACACCAGCGTGTAGTAGTGCGAGCCATCCTGGATGGCGCCCGCCACGGCCTGGCTCAGGTTGTTCGAGATGTAGAGCGCCTTGCCGCCGGTGTCGTGCGCCAGCTGCTCCATCGCGGCCGTGTTTGCCGCGTTGGCCGGGGCGCCCTTGAAGGGATTCGTCTCGAAGTCGTCGCCCTCCGGCTGCCCGCCGGAGTCCGCATTGGTGGTGCGATCCAGAACAATCCCCTGCGCCGACACCGGATAAACGGCCACCTTGGCCTGCGTCAGCAGGTCCGCGGTCTTGCGTACCGCCGGGCCCATCTCCTTGCCGTTCGCCAGCAACTGTTCCTTGTCACCATTCGGAAACATCGACACCGGAAAGGTGCTCGCAAACCAGATCAGGTTCTTGCGCCCCGGAATCGCCGCCAGCGACCGCGCCAACTGTTGCAGCGCCGCCAGCGTAATCGAACTGCGCATTCCGGCCTCATTCTGCGATTGTTGCTCCAGAGAGCTGGCCATGCCCTGCGCCGCCAGCCCTGAGTCAGCCCCTCCCGTGTTCGACATCTCCCCCGTCATCATCACGTCTTCCTTGTCGCGCAGATCCTCATCGCGCGTCCGGGAGACCGTGGTCGTCCCCGCTGCCGCGCCCTTGCTCTCCAGATCGGCGCGCAGCAGGGAACTGTCTGAAGTAAACCCCTGCAGCAGGTGCAACCGCGTATTCAGCGTGAAGACGGCGATGCGCATTCCCGGTTGGATCTTCTGGATGAACTCCGCGAGTTGCTTGTGAACAAATGCCTGGTCCGGTGCGGGCGTGTTCAGGCTATCCAGCAACAGCACGCTCACCGAGTCGCCGCGCGGTGCGGTGGGCTGATTGGTGAACACGTGCGCCGGCAGTTGCAGCGCGGTAAGGGTGTCAGCGCCGGCAGGCGCCGTATGCTCTTCAAACAAATCGATGGCCTGCGGCTTGCCGTCTTCAAGCACCTCAAACGCCTGCTTTTGCAATCCCAGCACCGGCTCGTCGTTGCCTCGTGTCACCACCACGTCAACCGCCACGGCCTGGGCGTTGGTCGTAAGTGTTGGATTTGCTGTGTTTGGAGCGGCGTCCTGAGCCAAAAGTGCAGGTACGGCCAGACAGGCGAAAAGCGGCAGAATTCGACAAAAGGAACGCAGATGCAATGAAGTCTCCCTGAGTCTGCCAGTATACGGGTGCACGGCTCCGGTCGGCCGCGCGCGCTCTCTGCACCAGTTTGACTGTCAGGGTGCGGGATGAGTTACCGAAGAACGCCTGCAACGAGTTCGTGACGTTGCTTCAAAGCCCGGCTTCGGCCTCGTCCACGCTGGGCACAAGCCGCATCACCGTATCCACGCGCGTCAGCTTGAACAGCTCCATCACCCGGCTGCTCACTCCGGCCACAATCAGCTTCACGCCCCTGCCCTGGCAGTGCGTGTAGTAGTTAATGATGGCCCCCATGCCCGCCGAATCCATGTAAGGCACGCCGCTCAGATCGAGGATGGAGACGCGGGGCAGGTCGCCGCTGCGCAGTTGCCCTTGCAGGTCGAACAGATTGCAAAGCGTGACCGGGCCGGTGAGCTGGAAGACAAGCGTGCCGGGAGCTTTGCCGTCTTTGCGTTCGATGGCGAGTGGGTCGTCAATGGCCATGGTGGGATAAGTGTAAGGAATCAGAAGGCCTGTTGTTGTTACAAATGTGTGAATGTCGCGGGGAGAGCATGGAGTCGCCCGACGGGATCTAGGTCTCAATTTCGGGATTGGGACGCCCCGCCGCGTTTTATGCTCAGGGGTTGGCGAACCACTCCACCCGCGGAGGAAGGTTGGCAAGCTTTTCGATTGGCTCATTCTTTGCTCCCCGCATGTCGAAGAGATGAATCTCAAGCAGCGGAAGAGATTGCTCTGCCTCATCCGCTGTGGCCAGATCGCGCTCGGCCAGCGCGGCCAGGGTCGCCCGCTGCTTTCCCTGCTGCTCGGCAATGAACGCCCGCACCGACTGCTCGAATTGCTGCGCAGATTCGTACCCGATGTCGATCGACGGCGAGGTCTTCCACCCGATCGCATCGGGCGCAACTTTCAGCATTTCCGCGATCAAACGGAGCCGCTGCTCCGCGCCCAGATTCATGCCCGTATGTGTGGCGCACGGGTCTTCGACGAGGTAGCGGGTGTAGAGTTCGCGCCGGGCATAGATGGGATCTATCCCAGCCACAATCTGCCAGGAATCCGCGCCCTTTTCCTTCGACAGGGCGTATTGCCCTATCGCGGGCCAGCCTTCGTGGACCGCCGGAGCGCGCGTCGCGCAGGTGCCGTAAGAGCCGCCAAATCCGGTTGCCGTGCCAGGAAGAACCGCCACAACGCGAGCCCACACGGCAATATTGGAGAGCAAGTCTGCCGCAAACCCCGGCACCGGATGCAGCGCCAGCAGGGAAGCGCTCACATACTGCAGGTTACGGCTGTGCTCCGGCGGAGAGTGGTAAAGTTCAAGCGCCAGCGGACTCGCCTCTTCAGCCGGCAGGCGGCTCAGCAGGATGGCAACGTCGTTGCCGAAGTCGGGCGCCAGGTTACGTAAGGTATCTGCGGAAAGCGATCCGCGCATCTGGATGAGCGCGTCAAGCACGGAAGCCATCGCATCCCGATCATCCTGCTGCTCCTGCGTCAGTCCATCCGGAAGATCCGTGCTGGGGGTCTCGCGCGCGAGCGGTTCCCATTTGTCTGCCAGCTCGACTAAATCCGGGATGAGAGTTCTGTCGTCCGCGGCAAGCGCGTCATGCGCACCCCAGGCCTCCAGACGCGCATCCCCGCTCCTCAGGCGGCTCTCGATCGTCTTCTTCGCCGTCATCCCGGCTGTGGGGTACGCAGTCTGCGCAGAACCCATCCCCCCAAGCACGGCCGCAAGGCAACTGATTGAGAGGACGCGAAGCATGGGATCCATAGACACCTCTGCGCACACAATCCGGCATCGACAATAGGGACCGTGAACCGTGTTCTGCCTTGAATGACGCGAAAACCCCCAAAAGGGAATCTGCCCAGCCCGCTTTTTTGGGAGAAGAAAAAAGCCTCGCAGGAAAGTTCTCCCGCGAGGCCGAGTGTGCTTTTGAGTGGTTATTACTGCGCAACCTGCTTCCCACCTTCCGGCGTCTGGTTGGCCACCAGTAGGTAGTTCTTCACTGAGAAGACGCCGGGGACGCCATTGGCGCGAAGGAACGCCGTATCCTTGTCGGACTGGCTGTCAACCATGCCGTAGAGCTCCACGTTGCCGTTCTGCACCGAGATCCGGATGGGCTTGGCGGGGTCAACGGCGTACTTGTTCAGCGAAGGGAACCCATACACCGCCCGCGCCACAGCCATGCGCGTCTGGTTGTCCATCATGGAGACGGGATCCACCTCGATCTCGCTGACCACATCCTTCACGCCGGGATAAGTGCTCACCAGGGCCAGTGCTGAGTCCTTGTCCACATCCGTCCGGGCATGTCCGCCAAGAGTGACCACGCCGTCCTGGACCCTCAGCGTGATGGAGTTAAAGGTGTTGCCGTAGCCCACGCGGTCGTAGGCCAGCTTTTCACCCAGCTTGGCCCGCAGTTCGGAGTCGGGAACCTTCGGCCCTGCGACCTCAATCTGGTTGCGCACCGCGGTCACGCCCTTGGCCTTGTGCATGCTCTTCTCCGCGTCGGCCTTGTACTCGTAAAGGTCCACCGTTCCTGAGAGCGTGGCAATGCCGTTGTCTAAAGAAACGGTGACGTTCTTGTACTGCTTCTTGTTCAGGCGGGCAGCCGCGTCGCTGGCCGCCGGGTTCTCTGCCTGCGCCTGCGCCGTTGCGCCGGAGCCTGAAGCCGCTGCCAAAGAGAATTGGGGAAGGCTCAGGAAGGCCCCGGCGAGCGCGGCCGCGAGCACCGCGGTCCGATTTCTACGCTTCGTCGTTGTCATGTTCTTGTCTCCTCCTCTGTTCCTGTACGTCTGTTCCATGAATCCAGATGCGGGAATCGGCTGAAAGTTTCTCCGCCGGATTTACCTGCGCTTGGATAGACACGCAATCCGCTGAAAAGTTACGGATGCACAAGGCTCCGGTCGGAGAGGAATTCCTGCCCCTCGCTTCATGTCCTGAAGCCATCCTTCACAACCGCATCCTCACTCCATTGCGGCAAATTATTCTTCGCGCATTTTGCAGATCATTACGCGCCTTTGGCGCACAATAGCTTTGAAAGCGTTGAAACCTTGAAAAACTCCCGCTTCATCGGACAGCAAATCATGAACCGCAGCCGCCCGCGGCAGGGAGTTGAGCACGTCAAACTATGGATTTCCTTGCAACTCATTCATAGCAAATAGGTTACGTGGCAAAATCGGCCATTTGCACTGTGATATACGTGACCAATGAAAGAAAGTGGGGGTGCCCCGTCTTCGCCATGAACAACGAGCCAGCAACCCTTTTAGATGCAATCGGATACTTCGCTGACGAGCAGGTATGCATTGACACTGTTGCCGCGATGCGCTGGACCAACGGCCCTCAGTGCCCCGCCTGCTCTATGCCTGCGATTCGCCAGCACTGGCTGAAGAACCAGAAGCGATGGCAGTGCCGGGACTGCGGCAGGCAGTATTCCGTCAGGGTCAACACCATCTTTGAGGATTCGGCGGTCAAGCTGGGCCAGTGGCTCACCGCGATGTGGATGCTGTCGAACGGCAAGTACGGCGCTTCGAGCCACCAGGTTGCCCGGTGCATCGGCGTCACTCAGAAATCGGCATGGTTCATGCTGCAACGCATCCGGCTGGCGATGAAGAACAACACCATTCTCAAACTGGCCCCCGGCGACCGACCCGTAGAGGCGCCGGACCGGTAGAAGTGAATCAGGCACGGGAATCGCATGAACGAAATCTGCGGTTGGAACTCGCTGTTTCAATCGGTCTGCCGGCCATAGGCGGTCTTTCGTCCTGGAGGGACGGCGTGAAAATAGCCCCGTGGCAAGCGCAGCGGCGCCCGGGGAAAGCGGGTTGGCTGATTCCCCCCGCCCTGTAAGGGCGGTGTGAAGCGCATTCGGTGCCCCAAACTGTGTCCATGCGATTGCCCTGGTGAATCAGGCCTTCTCTCGCATCGCTTATCCAGCCGCGCCTCGTGAGCCGTCCTGATTCCGCCCTAGTGTCCTGAGTCTAAAGTTCGCAACATAAATAACGTTGTCATCCTGAGCGAAGCTTGGCCCGATTTTGGGCCAAGTGGAGTCGAAGGACCTGCATTTCGGGGCATCGACTTATGCTGCGAACTTCGGGGACACCACACTAGCGGAAGCGGCGCGTGGCCTTTAGCACCATGGAGAAGACGCCGGACTCGTCGCGCGCCACCAGCAGGGAGACATGGCGGTTGATGGCGATCTCGGCCTGCAACAGCTGCTGGCCGGTGGTGTCCACATTGGTGGCGTAGGTCAGGGTGATATCTCGGCCCAGCTGTTCTTCCACCGTGATGCGCGAGGTGGAGTTGCCCAGCGAGCCAATGTAGTTGGGGTCCACCTTCACCGAGCCGGCTCCAAACAGCTTCTGCACACGGCTGCTGACGGTGGCATTCAGGGCGCCGCCGAGCAGGGCGTCGGTGGTGGGGTTGGCTACGGATTGCTCCTGCTGCTGGGTGTACAGGCGCTGCTGATTTTCCGTGCGCCCCAGCGCCAGCAGGGCCACCACGTCGGCCTCCGGCAGAGGTGGATCGCTGCGCCAGGTCACAGTGGGTTTCTGCGGGGTGCCGTGCAGCCCCAGCGTAATGTCGTAGTCCTCCACGCGCGCCGTGGCATTCAGGTCGATGGTCGGATCGATGCGGACGGGATTGGTGAAGTTGATGTCGCCGCGCTGCAGGTCGTAGCGTGTGCCGGCGATGATGGCGGTCCCTTCCGTGATGGAGACGCGGCCCAGCAGGGAGGGCGAGGCAACCGTTCCGCGCAGGCGGATGTCCACGTTGCCGGCCAGCTTGGCGTAAGCGTTCTGGAAGTTCAACTGCGGCGATGAGACCACGTGGACGTTCAGGCGAATGTGATTGGAAGGAGCATCGGGCGGGGCCACGGCCTGCACGGCATTGGCCTGGGACGCCAGGGCGGCGATGTCCAGGTCGGAGCTGACGCTGAATCGGGTGATCATGACGTCGCCGGAGAGCAGCAGGTTGTTCTGCGAGCCCTGCAGATGGAGCGACGTATCGGCCAGGGAACTTACGCCCTCCGGATAGCGGATGCGGATGCCTTTGCCGGTGACCGAAAGATCGGCGAAGAGCCCATGCTGGTAAGCAAGGTAACCGCCTACGCTCAACAGGCCTCCGCCGCTCATGGCGGTAAGCGATTTGACCTCCAGCCGGTTCTTGTTGAACTCCAGGGTGCCATGCAGCTGGCTCAGGCCGTTGGGCACGTCTTCCAGAGACAAGAACCCGTTCTGGAAGTTGATGCTGCCTTGCAGATCGGGATCCTTCAGCGGGCCGTGCGCCTCCACCTGGAAAGTTGTTGTCCCGCCCGCGGTCAGGTCCGGATCGATGGTCTCGGCGAGCTTCAGGTTGATCGAACCGCTGGCGGCAAACTCCAACTGTTGTTTGCCGTTGAAGTCGAGGCTTCCCTGGGCGTGAAGGTCTGTGTCTTCCCCGGTGACATGGAGTGGATCGAGCACCATGCGGCCGTTGGCCAGCGTGGTATGGACGCCCCCCTGGCTTTCCAGATGGACACCGGCGATGCTGGCGGCCAACTGCTGCAGGCGGGCCTCGCCGCGCAGTTGCAGCGGGTGGGCCAGCGGTCCCTCAAGGGTGAGATCGCCGGCCAGTGCCGACTGACCCGTCAGCCCCTGCACATGGGCCGTCTTGAGCAGGCCGCCAATGTCGAAGTGCGAGAAAGCCAGCTTCGCCTGGGTTGCATAGTCGCCGCCCAGGGCGGTCTGACCGTTGAGATCAACCTCGGCCCCTTCAAGGCGTGTGGATGCGTCGTAGACAGCCTGATGGTTGGCTGTGTGGGCCGCCAGCACCAGGGCGCCCAGCGACTCTCCATCCACGGCCAGTCCGGCAAGAGTGGCGTGGGCTTCGAGGCGCGGATCCTCCAGGGTGCCCGACCCGGTCACAGTCAAGCCTAACTTCCCGGTCGTGTCCAGGCCCTGGCGGCGCAGGATGTCGATTTTGGCGATATCGATCTCCGAGCCTTTCGCGTCTACCTGGAAGCGGTGGGATTTGAGGTCGTAACTGCCTGAAGCCGACAGAGAGCCGGCAGGCAAGCTGGCCGTGAACGAGCCAAATTTGAGCGACTCGCCGGTGAGCGTTCCCTGGGCGCGCAGGCGGGTTACGGGTTCTCCGTCGACGTTTGCACCATTGAGTTCGGCCCATCCGGAGCCGTCCAGTGCATGAAGCGGCCCGTTGGCCTGAAAGTCCCCGTCCAGCAGGCCGGTGACGGGCAGGCGCTGGCCCAGCAGCGGCAACAGGTCGTCCAGGTCCACATTGGCGGCACGGATGTGCGCGTGCACCGGGGAGTTGGCGTCGAACTCCGGCTCCCCCTGGCGGGTGGAGGGCGGCGTTGCGTCCAATGTGCCGTCGAAGGCGAGCTGCGCTTTGCCCCGAAGCAGCAAGCCATGTTGAATCACAATCCGTTCGGCGGCATAGCTGCCGGTAGCTTCCGCTGTATCCCAATGAACAAACTGCGGCTGGGCGGCGGGGGACGACGAGGACGGCGGGCTTCCGGGTTTGGCGTTGACAGCAGCCGCGGCCGGAATCATCTCAATAGCTAGTTGCGTCGCCTTGGCTGTGCCGGCAATCCGGGGTTCGACCAGGGAGCCGGTCCATGAGCCCTGGAACTCACCCTGCCCCGCCAGCGTTACCGGCAGCGCGGCCGCTCCGCTCTTGCCGTAGCGGTTGAGCCCGAGATCGCGAAGAACCGCGTCAAACTCGCCCAGGTCGTGGGAGTGGAAATCGAGTGTCAGCCCGGATGGGCTGGTGAGCGGATAAGCCCCCAGCCGTCCGTGCGCTTCGATCTGGCTGGCAGGCATTTGCAGATCGAGCTTGCGCAGATCGACTGCACCGTCCCTTTGCGTGTAGGTAGCGTCAATGGAGCCGAAGGTGGCCACTTCGCCGCTCACGGCCTGGGGAGAGGGTCCCAGACCAAGCGTCGCATCTACCGTCAAAGTCTGCTGGTCTCCCTTGACCCAGTTGGCATGGGCCGTACCGTTGATGCGGGCATCCAATCCGAGCCGCAGAAATGGGGGTTGGCCCACCATATCCATCAGCGTATCGAGGGCCACGTCTTTGAACTGGGCCGTCACCTTGCCGTTGACGGGAATGGTGATGACGTTGGGGTTGGGCGGAATGGGCACACGCTTTGGCGCCGGAACAGGCCCGGTCGCACGCATGTTGTTTATGCCGGAACGCTCCACAATCGTTGTCTCCGGCGTGGGCGGAAGCCAGGGACTGAGTGCGACCTCGCCCTCCAACTCACCACCCTGCCGCAGCCGGGCGACGACCTTGGTGATTAACAACTGCCGGGGATCGGCGTGGATGTGGGCATCGAGCAGAAGGCCCGTGGCTACCACCCCGGTGCCGATGTAGGATGCGTCAACGGCGTGAACGGTCCCGTCCACCCGGAACTCCGCTTCCACACCGGCGCTGTCGAGATCGAGGCGTGCGATTCCCTGCGGTGCAAAGGGATAGCCCAGCGCTGGATCAATCAGCCGCATGTCCAGGTCGCCCTCGATCCTGGCCTTCCATTGGGGATGGGCAAAGTCCTGCAGCACGCCGGACACATCCACCGTGTGCTCTTCTTCCGGGTGCGCATTCGCCGCGGCAAATTGAGAGGTGATGCGCAGGCTGCGGAGATAGGCTGCGGTCCGGGTCAGGTCAAGCGTAGCCTGCAGGGAACCGAGGGCCGGCATCGCCTTGGCGCGTGCAAGGCTCAGGTCGGTTGCGCCGGTTTCAATGTGATAGGCCTCCGGATCGGCGCCGCTGGATGGAACATAACGCATGAAAACAGCAACGTTTCGGGCATCGAAGTCAAGCTCGACAAAGCGGTTCTGAAAGTCGAACTCCGTTGCCCGGTCCTCAAATTCCAGTTCGCCCTGGCGGACGGAAACATGGCCGGCCTGGAGATTGAAAAGTGTTTCGAGCACCGGCTTGCCGGGCTTTCTCGGTTTGCGCGGCTTAGGCAGGTTCGTCGATCCGTCTGCGTAGACAATCACGTGGAATGCAGGGTGAACGATCTCCAGGTCGCGCAGCAGGATGCGCGGGCTCCAGAATCCCAGCAGGCTTAGCCGCACGCTCATCCGGTCGGCCTTTGCCAGGGGAGCTTCACCGGGTGCTTCGAGGCCGTGAATGACCAGTCCATTCGCCTCGGCCTCCAGGTCGAACAGGCGCCAGTGGAAGGAGGCAATCTGCACGCGCCCGCCTGTCGCCTGCTCCAGGATGCTTACCATGCGCTCGCGCACCAGGTTCTGGGTAGCTTCGGAGCTTGACCACAGATAGAGGCCAAACGGCGCTGCGACCATCACAATGGCAACACAAACGGCAAGGGTCAGAAACCTGCGCCAGCGGCGGCGCGGGGGTGGAGCCTCAGCGGTTTCCGGAAGTCTGGACTCGGATTCGTTCATTGGCTTCCTTTTCCGTCGCCATCCATGGGGGTTCCTCGAACTCCGCTTTGAGGTGCGGAGACTGGCGTCGCTGGCGCCTCGGGGCTTGAGGTCTCAATCGTAGGGTCGAGCACTTCGATGTTGCCTTGTTTGCGCAGGTTGCTGAGCCAGTCAAAGAAGAGGGCATTCACACGTTGCTGGAGCAAAATCTCTTCGATACGTTTGGAAACCTCTTCGAGGGGCGGGATTGCTTCACCCTTTGCGAACTGGGGCAGAAGGGTGTCGTGGTAATAGGCATCAATTTCCTGCGGAGAGATGCTGATCCCCTGGCGGAAGCGCTGCTCGATGAAGCGCAGAATCTCAACCCGGTAGCGCAGATAGGATTCAACGCGTTCCTGGTTCAGGTTGTGCAGGACCAGGAATGCCTTCCATCCATCCTCCGTGGCGCAATGACTGCGGACACAGGAGGGCAACTCCCTGCGAATATCGGAAAGACGGTCATCGACTTCAGCCTGAGTTGGAAGCAGAGACTGCAAGTCTTCCTGGCGAATCTGCTGCTGGATCAGGTCGCGTCCAATCAACTGGTCCAGCGCACGCGCCCGGGTGAGTACTCCCAGGCCAACGCGCGCGGGGTCGAGCACGGAGAGTCGGATTTCGTCGTCGATGTCGCTGTCGAGGATGGCCTGGTTGTTGACCACGGCGACGACCCGATCGAGGACTACGGGGACTGCGGCTCGGGTCGCGGCTGATTGCGGCTGCTGCGCCGAGTCTGCGGCTGGACTCGGCGCAGCCTGCTGGGCCGTTCCTTGCGCAACGCCCAGCACAACCAGGCAGAGCACAAGCGCTGCCCGGTAGGCGAAGGCGCGGGTGCAGGTAAGCCGGATTGGGAGCGGCGAGCACATCAGAAGGTCTGCCCCAGGCTGAAGAAGAAATTGAAGTGGTTGGCCTCGCCCACGGTCGGCAAGGCGGTGGGGTTTGAGTAGTTATAGATCACCGGAAAAATGGGTGTGTTCAGGTTATAGCTGAAGTCCAGCCGAATGGGGCCGGCGGGGGTATGGTAGCGCAAGCCCAACCCGAGGGCGTGAGAGAAGTAGTTGAAGCTGCACTCACCCTGCCAGCCGGTGGATGTGATGGGAGGGACCGGTGCGTCCGGCTTGTTGGGATTCACGATGTCAAGGTTGGTGCAGGCGCTGCGGTTGGGCTGGTGCACGCGCAGCGCGCTGGCCCACGCGTCGGAGGCGTTGGCGAAGATGTTGCCCATGTCGTGGAACAGAACCAGGCTGAGCGAGTCGCCGAAGAAGGGAAGCGTGGGCGGAGGCAGCCGGAGTTCGGTGCTGTTGATCAGCGCGCCGGCTCCTCCGATGGGGAAGCCGGTCTCCGGGTCGCGGGGGCCGGCCGCGTTGATGGAAAAGCCGCGCAGAGATGTGGGTCCGCCGGCATAGAGCCGCTCGGGGAGCGGAATCAGTTCGCTTCCCGGTGTGCCGAAGGCGCGTTCCTGGCCGTATCGAGTGTTGCGGGCCACCACCAGACGCCCCTTGTCGAAGCTCCAGTAGCTGGAGTTGGACACGTCCAGGCGATTGAAGGCAGCCTGGGCGCCGAAGAACTTGTCGGAGAGGAACTCCTGAAAGCTGGTGTAGGTGCCGCGGTGCGCGTCGAGGGGCGAGTCGCGCGTGTCGCGAATCCAGGTAAGCGCCGGACCGCCCACGCGTACCGCGGTGGCCAGGGTGGAGATTTCGCCGGGCGAAACCTGAAGGCTGTTTGCCTGCACCTTGACGCGGCGGAAGTTGAATTCGTAAACGAAGGTGTTGGCTTTGGAAAGCAGGGAGTCCGGCGGATTGAAGTGCTCAGTCCAGCGCATGCCGGCTTCCAGCTTGGAGGCCACATAGGTGGTCACATCCAGGCTGTTGGCGTAGCCGCCGGAGAGGTTCAGGCCAAAGTCGCGGTGTGCCTTCAAAGTGCGGGACCTGGAAGAGCAGGTCGATTTTCTGTTCCAGCAAACCATAAGTGGCTTGCAGTGAGGCCGATTGTTCCCGGCCGAAGAGGTTGTTGCGCGTGATGTCGCACGAGCACGCGGGGGCTGACGCCGGTCTTGCCCTCGGTATTGCAAGGGGCGCCGCTGACGAATGATGCCAGGCCGCAGTTGTAGTGCGGCGTACCGGTCTGGGCCTCGAAGCCGAAGCCGTAGGTGAGCGCCCAGCGCCGCGCCTCCACGGCCTGCAGCAGGACCGTCTTGCTGGCTATCGCCGCCGTTGGGGTTCTCGACTGCCGTGTCGACCTCGTTGAACAGGGCGAACTCGTAGAGATTGCGCTGCGTGTCCGTCGAGCGCCGTCTGGTTGAGCGGATCGCCGGCATGGATGGTGATGGCGCTTGCCACCGTATCCGGGCGCGTGTAGTGAAGCCCGGTAAAGCAGCACTTTGCGCACAAACACCTGCTGTCCCTCGGTGATGTGGAAGGCGACATTCACCGTATCCGGATCGGCGGGATCGGCCTGCTGGGTCACGTCTACCTGCGGGTGCTCGAAGCCGCGGCTCAGGTAGTCGGTCACCAGGGCGTCGCGGTCTCCTGCCAGCGCCCGGGGCGAAAGCAACTGTCCCGCAGTCGTGTTCAACAGCGGGGTGAGCTGGGAAGCAGTCCACGTGATCGTTGCCTTCAATTTTGACGGTTCCCACCCTCGACTGTTGGCCTTCCTCGATGCGGTAGGTTACGGTGAGGGGCGCTGTTTTTCCGTCGGCGGCTGAGCCTTTGGCAGCGGGGATTCCGGATTGAGCCGGGCTTGCACCGCCGCCGGGCTTTGGGTTGTCGGCAAGGCCGGTTGCAGCGGAGCTGGTTTCCGGGGTGATCTTCACCTTGGAGAATCCATTGTTTTGGTAGACGGCCTGGAGTGCGGAGATGTCAGCGGACACCAGGGCCTGGCTGTAGGCTCCGTGGCGGTCGAGAGCGTCGGCGGCGTGAACGTTTAAGAGCTGCTTAAGGGTCCCGGCGTCAAAGTAATGATTTCCCGCTACTTCGACACGCTCAACCCGACGGCGAGGTCCGAGCGCGACGTTGAAGAGAATCTCCACGCGATCCTGGCTGCTGGACTGTTGCTGATGATCGACCTTCACATCGAAGTAGCCCAGGCGCTGGTAGTAATCACGAATGCGGCGATTGCCTTCATTGAGCAGATCCTCATCCACGGTGCCCTCTTCGTAGATGGGGATCACGTGGCGAATGCGTTCCTGGTCCATGTTGACGCCCTTGACCTGCACCTTCACCTCGGGCCCTCGAGTGGCGGAAAAATGAAAGTTGCTACGCTTGGTCGTGTCGTCGTACTGTTCGGATTCGAGCTTGATTTCCGCCTCCAGGCGGTCCTGATTCCGATAGTGCTTCAGAACGCCTGCGAGTGCGCGGTTGGCGGTCTCGTGGTCCACGTGCATTCCAGCCCTCAGGTGGGCATAGCGTCGAAACTCCTCCACGCTCATTCCGGGATCGCCGCTGACCTGTACCGAGCCAAGGCGCGCCTGGGGTCCGCTGTCTACCAGGAAGGCGATGTCCACGAGCTGGTCTTCCGGATGATGCGTCAGCGCGTAGGTGATCTGTGGCTCGCGGAAGCCGTTGTCGTCCAGCGTCGTACGCATCTCGCCAAGCGCCTGGTCGAGTTTGTTTTGGGTAAAGCGGGACCCGGCATTGAGTTGACCTGCGCGAGCCAGTTGCGCGTTGATGGTTGTGCCCTTGGCGCCCTCCACGGTGACGCTTCCGATAAAGGTGCGCGGCGTACCTTCGAAAAGAATGGCAACGCCATCGTTCAGTGGCAGCGCGGCGGCATCGATAGTTTCATAAAGGCCGGTTGCAAAGAGCTGGCGAAGGCTCCGGCGCAGGTTGTCCGGGCTGAGGGGCGTTCCCAGGGTTTGCGCCAAATGGCTGGGGAGGGGTTCCAGCCGGGCAGCGTCAACCCCCTCAAAGGAGATGCGCCTCACCGGCACGCCCTGCCATTGCGCCAGCGCGTCCCTTTCCGGAGCCGCGGAAGACTGGGTGGTTTGCGTAGGTGAAACGATGTGCTGCGCGGGGGCAGAGCCGGTGGAATCCTGGGGGGTAGATTGGCTCCAGCCATGGATTCCGGCCGCGAGGGAGAAGACGAGGGCGGCCATGACTGGGATCCCCAAGCTCCGGGAACCCACCAAGCTGCCGCAAAACCATGACGGCTTTGTACTCAAAGTCATCTCTCTCCCAAAATCTGCAGGCAACCAGGTTCTGATCCTGCTCTACGGCACGGCCTCCCAGGGAGAGCCTGCCCAGCGGATGGAACGGGCCAATTGATCAGCGATTCCGAGCACCCATCCGGCTCCCCTTATACTAACGAGGAAAGCAGCCCTGCGCAGCAGGCCAAGGATTGCTGAGCGGTGAGCAAGGAAACGAATGCCCCAGTCGAGGTCCACCCCGCGTCCGCTCGATCCATCGCCTCAGCCACTCGGTGTGGGCGTTTCCTTGCAACTGCCTGAATCTGCAAGCGGCGGGGATGCCGATGTGCTGGCCCGCGCCCAGGCCGGCGATCATCAGGCTTTTTCCCAGCTCTACTCCCTGCATAAAAGACGCATCTACTCTTTATGCCTGCGCATGGTGGGCAACATTGCAGAGGCAGAAGACCTGACCCAGGAAGCATTCTTGCAGCTGCACCGGAAGATAGCGACGTTCCGGGGTGACTCGGCTTTTTCCACCTGGCTGCACCGGCTGGCAATTAATGTGGTTTTGATGCAACTCCGCAAGAAGGGACTCTCCCTTGTCTCTCTGGATGAGGCGATGGAGCCGGCGTTGGAAGAGCGTCCGGGACGCAGCTTTGGAGCGCCGGATCTGAATCTCTCCGGCACCGTTGACCGGCTGGCGCTGCAGCGAGCCATCGACGACCTGCCTGCGGGTTACCGGCTGATTTTTGTTCTGCATGATATTGAGGGTTACGAGCATAACGAGATAGCCGCCATGCTGGAGTGTTCGATCGGCAACAGCAAGTCGCAGCTGCACAAGGCCCGGCTGAAGCTGCGCGATGCTCTGCGCATGCATCCAAAGGAGGAGGGCAGGCGATGAACGAAAGCGCCAAAAATTTGGACTGTGCTGCCTTCCAGGCCCAGCTGCCAGACCTCATCGGTTCGGGCGAGAAAGTGGTCGACCACCCCCATCTGCAAAGCTGCGAGCTTTGCCGCGCCCTCCTGGCCGACTTGGAGATCATTGCCGAGGCGGCACGCCAGTTGTTTCCGATGGTGGAGCCTCCGGACGATCTCTGGGAGCAGATCGAATCGAAGATCAAGAGCGAAGAGGCCGTGCCCGACCCAGACTGATGGCAATTTTTGCTGGGTAAATGGCAATGAGCGCCAGGCTGGCTCGGCCGGTGATGGATTCTGAGTGCAGGGCACAGATGAGCTGTCCGTGCCTGGTCCATGGTTTCAACGCTAGTGGAGGCATACCTGCTTTCGGAAGTTGTCTTTCAACGGCAACCCCAATGCGCTCAATTTTCTTGAGTTTTGGCCGATACAACCGTCGTGGTCCATTGCAAGCGAGTCCCGTGCGAAGGATGAGGAAGCAGTTCCCGCTCAGGATGCCAAGCGACCATTTGACGGTGGAAGTGGATTGGGTGGAATCGGCGATTGTACACAGGCCGCTGGCCTAAGGCCCGGTTGGGGAACAGGGAACCTGATTGGATGTCTGACCGTATTCGCGAGTGTTGGTCCAACGGGGAAAATCGGATAAGTAAAGCCGGCAGAGCGAGAATCTTGAAACTTTTAGAGACCTGCACTGTCTAATGAAGGAAAGTTGATATGAGGACACTCAATGTCAAACCAGCCAACGACTCCGCCCCCCGATAAGGGCAAACCCGGAAAGAATCTCACCAGTGCGCGAATCATTCCTGTCCTTCCGGTGCGCGATACAGTGCTGTTTCCCCACGCTGTGCTTCCTCTCACGGTGGGCCGGGAGAGTTCCATCCAGTTGATCGAGTCGCTGGGTGAGGAGCGGACGATCATCGTTGCGGCGCAACTGGATCCGCGCCTGGACACACCCAAGTCCAGCGATATGCATGGGGTGGGTACGCTGGCGACAGTGCACAAGGTTGTTCGTATGCCCAACCAGAGCCGCTTTGTGTTCACGGAGGGCGTGGAGCGGGTCCGGTTAGTCCGATACATCCAGACCGAGCCGTTCATGTTGGCTGAGGTGGAGACGCTGGCGGATGTGCAGCCCGAGGCAAGTTCCAGTCTGGAAGCCCTGGTCCGCAACGTCATATCGCAGTTCCAACAGATCGTGGCGGAGTCACAGACGCTCTCCGACGAGTTGCGTACGATTGCGGCGAATATCGATGATCCCAGCCGGCTGGTGGATTTTGTGGCCTCCTCGTTGCCGTTTCTGACCACCGACGACAAGCAGCAATTGCTGGAAACGGCCGCAATTGAGGAACGGCTGGAACAGTTGAACAAGCACCTGGCCAAGGAGATCGAGGTGCAGCAGTTGCGCACCAAGATCCAGACCGAAGTGCAGGACCAGGTGCAGCAGTCGCAGCGCGACTACTACCTCCGCGAACAAATGAAGGCCATCCAGAAGGAGTTGGGCGAGCAGGACGAGGGCCAGCGCGAGGTGGAAGACCTGCGCAAGAAGATCGACGAAGCCAACATGCCCGAGGACGTGAAAAAGGAGGCTCTGAAAGAGCTTTCCCGCCTCTCGCGGATGTCTCCCATGGCGGCCGACTACTCGCTCACCCGCAACTACATCGAATGGCTCGCGGTGCTTCCCTGGGCCAGGAGTTCCGGGGAAAAGATCGACATCGGCAAAGCGAGAGAGATTCTGGATCAGGACCACTACGAGCTGAAGAAGGTGAAGGACCGGATCCTGGATTACTTGTCTGTGCTTGAGTTGAAGCCGGACATGAAAGGACCGATTCTCTGCTTCGTGGGCCCTCCGGGCGTGGGTAAGACCAGCCTGGGGAGATCAATCGCGCGTGCCCTGGGGCGCAAGTTCCAGCGCATCTCGCTGGGCGGCATGCACGATGAGGCGGAGATCCGCGGCCATCGCCGCACTTACATTGGCGCGCTGCCCGGGCAGATCATCCAAAGTATTCGCCGTGCCGATTGCAACGATCCCGTGATCATGCTCGACGAAGTCGACAAACTCGGTCGGGACTTCCGTGGCGATCCGGCCTCGGCGCTGCTGGAGACGCTCGACCCGGAGCAGAACAACAGCTTCCGCGACAACTACCTGGACGTGCCGTTTGATTTGTCCAAGGTGCTGTTCATCTGCACGGCGAACATGCTTGATCCGGTTCCTCCGCCGCTGCTCGATAGGATGGAACTGATCTTCCTGCAGGGCTACAGCGAAGAGGAGAAGCTGCACATTGCCAACCGGTACCTGATACCGCGTCAAATCAAGGAGAACGGGATCACCACGGAGCAGATCGAGTTTCCTGAGGATGCAGTCCGCTACGTGGTGCGCCACTACACGCGCGAGGCCGGCGTGCGCAAACTGGAGCAGGTGCTTGGCACTGTTTGCCGCAAGCAGGCGCGGCGCGTGGTGGAGGGCAAGACAGAAAAGCTGGTGGTCACCCGGGACATCCTGAAGGAGTTCCTGGGGGGCATCCAGGTGCGCGTGGAGACAGAAGTTGCCGAGCGTGTGAAGCGCCCGGGAGTGGCTGTGGGGCTGGCCTGGACGCCGGCAGGCGGGGACATTCTGTTTATCGAAGCCAACAAGATGAAGGGCAAGGGCGGCTTTACGATGACCGGGCAGATTGGCGAGGTGATGCAGGAGTCGATGCAGGCCGCGCTGACCTGGGTGCGGTCGAACGCGGCAAGCCTGGGGCTGGCGGAAGACTTCACAAAGGATATCGATCTGCATATCCATGTGCCTGCAGGCGCCATTCCCAAGGATGGTCCTTCGGCCGGAGTCACCATGGCCACGGTGCTCGCTTCGCTGTTGACTGACACGCCGGTGCGACCGCTGACGGCCATGACTGGCGAGATAACGCTGAGCGGGAACGTACTACCGGTGGGCGGAATCAAGGAGAAGTTCCTGGCGGCGCGGCGGGCTGGGGTGACAACCATCATTCTGCCCGCGGACAACCGTCAGGACGTGGAAGAGGACCTGACCCCGGAACTGATGGAGGGCGTGACGGTCCACTACGCGAGCCGAATTGAGGATGTGCTGGCTGTGGCACTGCCGTTGCTCAATGCCAGACCGGATACAAAGCCCGCCGAGCCCGGGGTTGTGGTTGGGGCAGTGGCGTAATTGCATCTGGACAGGATCGGAGAGGAATGGAGGGCCGGCGAATCTGCCGGCCTTTTCATTGGTGCACCTGATTTCCGCTGATGAGAGGCTCGCACTGAAGTAATCAACCATGTTGCCGATGAAGGACGAAGAAACTCGAGCGCATCTGCGCTGGAAGCGGTGACCATGGCAACCTCACAAGTGACCCTTCATCAGATCGTTCCATTGCACTTGTCCGGCAACACGACCGAGCAGCAGAACAGGATGCTTCAGGAGTTCCTGGGCGATGCCATGCAGGAGGCGTATCGAACGGCGATTGAACAACTGGACCGGCAAAGCGCGCAATCGGTTCTCGAGATGGGCAGGAAGCTCAAGTGCGAAGTAGCGGAGCGGGTGGTTGAGATTGTCCAGCGCCACACCATGAGCGACAAGTTTAAGGACGAGGAGGTGCACTCGGATCGCGTGTACCCGCCAACGTACCGTGTGCGGCCTGTAGAGGCGCAGGTGACGGAACTGAGGAAGCTGTTTCCGGGATTGGGCAGTTGCCATGAGAGGCTTGCCCGCAAGCCTCTGCCGGATGGGGCTGAGGCGTGGTTCGCGATTCCTCGCTGGCAGGCGGTGGCGCCCACGTACAGCGAAGCGGTGGAGAGGATGCTGGAGATTCTGTCCACGCGGCGCAAGTTTTCCAACAGGATCATCGGCAAGATGGGAGACAAGTATCTGCGCCAGAGCGAGCGTTCCAAGCTGGCCGAGAAGATTTTGAGCGATCAGCAGCAGGGCAATGACATTCTGGTGGTTGGGGCGCAGGCAGGGATGCTGCATCGCGGGTCGTCGGCGCGGCGCACCCGGGTGGCCATGGCCGGCAACGAGTTCGGGCTGGGTGTCTTTTCCATGGGCTGCATCCTGCTCACGCATCCTGAACGGCTGTCGACGAGCGAAACGCTGATGATTGACTGCAGCGGCGACGAATACTCGGTGCGTGGCGATTACACGTTTGACCGCGTTCCGCTGTTCGACTACGACATTGCCGGCATTGAGTTCAGCATCTTCTACGAGGATCGGGCGCGGAACCTGTGGGGCACGCCCACGGGATTTCTCTTCAAGATGGTCTGAGCTGCGGGCGCTCATCGCATTCCGCCGAGGATATTTCCCCGACTGAATGGCGTCTGCCGCGTCTAACTGGCAGGCGGTATTCTTTAAAGCGTGATGCACTTGCGGGTTGTTTGCTTTGGGATTTTGAAAGACTGGCTGGGCACGGCGGTGGCGACGGTTGAGCTGGCGGAGGGCGCCACCGTGGCTTCGCTGCTCGAACAGCTGTGCGCGCAAAGGCCCCGGGCTGCACTGCGCGGCATTGCGGTGAGCGTCAACTCGGAATACGCGGCGGCGGGTCATGTGCTGCATGAGGGCGACGAAGTGGGTTTGCTGCCGCCTGTCTCCGGGGGCGCAACGCAAGACTCTGTCACCGCGCTTACACGCGATCCAATCGATGCCGAGAAGCTTGTTGCGGCCGCCAAAGAGGGCGAGGACGGAGCCGTGGTTGTGTTTGACGGCATTGTGCGCAACAACACACGCGGGCGGCGGACGCTCCATCTGGATTACGAGGCCTATGAAGAGATGGCCGCGAAGCAGATGGGCGCTCTGGCCGCTGAGGCCCGCACCCGGTTTGGCGTGCGCCATGTAACCATCGTTCATCGACTGGGGCGGCTTCTGGTGGGCGAGACCAGTGTGCTGATCGTTGTGGCTTCCGCACATCGCGGAGCGGCGTTTGAGGCTTGCCGGTGGGTGATTGACACGCTCAAGAAGACGGTGCCGATCTGGAAGAAAGAGACGTTTGCGGATGGAGTAGTGTGGGCGGATGGCGAGCCGTTTCCCGCCGATCTGGCAGTTGGGCCGGAGGCTGCGCATGAGGGGTGAGACTTTATGCGTCCGTCTGCTGCTCCCATTGTTGCTTCTTGCTGTGCCTGAGACGTCGCTCCGGGCGCAGGATTTGACGCTGCACGTGGACGTGAAGCTGGTGAGCATTTTTGTGAACGTGACGGATCGCAACGGGGCGATTGTCGGCGGGCTCACGCGGGAGGATTTCTCAGTAACCGAAGACGGCCGGCCGCAGCAGATTGCGGTGTTCGAGCGGCAGTCGGAGCTGCCGCTGAACCTGACGCTGGCCATTGATACGAGCGGCAGCGTGCGGAAGGACATGGCCGATGAGGCGGATGCGGCGCGGCGATTTGTGCATGCCATTCTGCGACCTCAGGACCAGATGAGCCTGTTGCAGTTTGCGACCGATGTGAAAGAACTGACCCCCTTTACGAACAAAGTTGCGCTGATCGACCGCGGCCTGGGACAATTGCACGCCGACAACGCTACGGCGCTTTACGATGCGATCCTGCTGGGCTCTGAAGGGCTGGGCAGGAAGGATGGACGGCGGGTGCTGGTGCTGGTTTCCGACGGCGGCGATACGGCCAAGAGCACGACATACGCCGAGGCATTGGAGGCGGCACTGCGGCACGAGGTGATGATTTACTCGATCATCGACGTGCCGATTGAGGCGAGCGCGGGGCGCGACCTGGGCGGCGAGCATGCGCTGATTACGCTGGCCGAGCAGACCGGCGGCAAGAGCTTCTATGTAAGCGAGGGCGGGCTGGACAAGGCCTTTGCCCAGGTGAGCGACGATCTGCGCACGCAATACCTGATTGGCTACTACCCGCACAACCAGGAGCCGGGACGGACGTTTCACCGCATCGATGTGACCGTGCCGCGCGCGGCAACGCAGGACTTCAACGTCCGGCACAAGACCGGGTACTACGGAGACCGGCCGTCGACGAAGAACTGACGGGCGGGATGGCCGGAGAGGTAATTCTGGAAGTGGGCGGTATACAAGTCCTTTAGAAAGGTGTCCATTTACGCCTTTTGTGCATGGAACCTGATTGTTTTCATGGGGCTGGAAGGAATGTGGCAGGGGGGTGCCATTTTGCTTGCCTTCTTTTTGCCTTTTTCCGGCCTGCTTGTATGGATGATTGTGCGCCAGGAAGCGGTAATTATCTGCAAAAGGTTGGGAGAATGATTTGGATTTTCGGTTCTTCGCTTCCAACCCTCAAGCTCTCCTCACTGGGCGGTGGTGGGTGCGTTCGCTTACGGTGGAGCAGACTCGACTGTTGCGGCACTGGCTCTGTGGCCATGGATACGGTTTCGGTTCTCCGATGATGCGTCCAGAGCCCAGAGGATTCGGAGCTAGAACCAGAAGCGAGTTCTGCGGTATTTGGCTCGTTGATTTTGCATCCTCGCGCCCGTCCTGTCTCTCCAATCAGCATGTTAGCGATCAACCAGGCTGATCTTCCGTTTGTCGGGTCGTCTTACGAATTTGTTGGAGCGCAAGCGGGCGGCCTTGGCATTTCGATGTTCGTGGTCATGGCAGAGATCGGGCGCGGACCGCGGCTCCACCGTCATCGTTACGACGAACTTGTTTACGTGATTGAAGGGCGCTCGCGCTGGACCGTCGACGGACGGGAATTCGATGCTGGACCCGGAGACATTCTGGTGGTTCGCGCCGGCGAGAAACACAGATTCGTTTCACTCACTCCGCTGCGGCAGATTGACATTCATCTAAACCCGACGTTTGAACAGGAAGACCTGGAATAGTCTGTCCATCTGCTGAACAATGGGAACTCTACGACAGCCGGCCCAGCCATCGGACAGAAACAAAGGCGTCCTGCCCAGAGGGCGCCCAGATGGGGGACAGTTTCATTCCCCGCGGGTAAGCGAATCAGGTGGACGACTGGTGCAAAGCTTCCGGGAGTTGCGCCTGCGATGAGCTCTTCCGCTGCTTCTGTTCTTTCTGGGCGGGTGAGCGTTTTGGGGCGGGGCTGCATCTAAAATGGCATTATGACCTCTCCTCTATCTTCTTCTTCGCGTCGCCGTTCCAAGGCGCCTCCGCCGGGCGATACCGGCCAGGAGGCTCTCTACCTGCGTTCCCTGAGCGACCGCCAGGTGGTTGTTACCGTGAAACTGCGCGATGGAGAGACGGTGCGCGGGTGGATTGAGTACTTCGACGACACGATGCTGCGGCTGACGCGGGAAGGACAGCCCAACCTGTTCATCTACAAGCACCAGATCCGCAGCATCTCTGAGGGTGGGCGGCGGCGCGAGGTAAGATCCGATGGGCAGGCGAGGCAGGTTGCGAGCAAGACGGCTCCGAATGGGGCTGCGTCTTGAGCGCGACAGGCGCTGCGCCGACGGTGTGGGTTCCCAAGGCTGCGACGATTGCGCGGGAGGCGGGAGCGTGTTTGCGCAAGTTTTTTGCGGCCGGGGTGGAGACCGAATACAAGGGCGATGTGGACCTGGTAACGGTGGCTGACCGGACTTCAGAAAAGTTGATACGTGAGCGGCTGGCGGCGGTGTTTCCGGAGCACGGCGTGTTTGGCGAAGAGGGTACGCGGGAGCGGATGGAGGGCGAGTTTCGCTGGTACGTGGACCCGCTGGATGGGACGACGAACTTTGCGCATGGGTTTCCGCAGTTCTGCGTCTCGCTGGGGCTGGAGCATCGGCAAGCGGGGATTGCGCCGGGAGAAGACGGGACGATTGTGGCTGGGGTGGTGTACGACCCGATGCGGGATGAGTTGTATGCGGCCGAGCGGGGACGCGGGGCGTGGCTGAATGGGAAGCCGATGCATGTTTCGCGGATTGGAGTGCTGGCGGAGTCGCTGGTGTCAACGGGGTTCCCGAGCAAGAAGCGGCACGACAGCCCGAACATCCACTTCTACCACGAGTTCACGCTGCGGTCGCACGGGGTGAGGCGGGCGGGGTCGGCGGCTCTGGATTTGGCATATGTGGCGAGCGGACGGCTGGAGGCGTTCTGGGAGTTCAACCTGAACCCTTGGGATACGGCGGCGGGGATTCTGCTGGTGACTGAGGCCGGCGGGCGGGTGGGGGACTTTGCCGGCGGGGCGTTCCGGCTGGACAGCCGGGAGGTGCTGGCTTCGAACGGGCTGATCCACGAGGAGTTGGTGGGGCTGTTCGAGGCGATGTTTGCGGGGCGGGATTTGGCGCCGATTCCTACGCCGCAGGAGTTTGCGCAGAGACGGGCGGAGCGGGCGTTGGGGGGGTAGACGCTCTCCAGCCCCGTTGGGTTTGGAAAACGAGTGTGGTGTCCCCGAAGTTCGCAGCACAAGTCGAAGCCCAGAAATGCAGGTTCTTCGATTCCACTTGGCCCAAAATCGGGCCAAGCTTCGCTCAGGATGACAGCGCTATTTATGCTGCGAACTTCAGAAACAGGTCGCTAGCAGTGGGGGTGGGGGTTCTTGAAGACGACCTCGATGGGCAGCCAGTCTGACAGGCGCTTGTTGTCGATTTCGGCTTCTGTGGCCTGATTGCTGAGCGACGACCGGGCCATGGCGACGGTGATCTTGATTTTCCCCTTGACGCAGTAGGCGCCGAGAAACTTCGACAGTTCCTTATCAGCCAGATCCATGTAATCCGCGGGAAGGGCGCCGTCGGTGCCGGAGATATCGACCGGGGCCATGATCATCTGGTTCGCGACGGGGCCATTCTTGGTAACGCCGGAAGCGTCGAATCGTACCACGAGGAGGGCTCGCTTCTCGACAGCGTCAGGATTCGCGGTGTACTTGATGGTGGGAATGGTGACGCCCGCCGGATTTGGTTTCACGGGCGGTGTGTCAAACGAGATGTGGTAGGCGGCACCCTGCCATTTGGGCGGGATGGGTACGTTGGCGGCCTTGTCTCCACAGCCAGCTAAAAACGTCAATCCGGCGATCGCCCATACGATGCTCTTTCTCACGTCATCCTCCTCGATGTCATGGAACGACGTGCAAGAATACCACTCCTTTGTCTTCTTGGAATGTGATGGAGAGGGGGTTGCCGGGTCGACGGGTGCAAGGTGGCGAATTGTGTGGCTGCAACCGTTGCATGCGGCGTTCGCCGGTTTGCGGGCTTATTGCCTGCAAGCAGGAAGGTGGCCCCAAGCGCTGGCGCCGACCAGGAGGTGGGCAGGACTGAAGAGGGCCTGAATGGAGGGGATGATTGCCGTGGTTCCCGCATGGCAAAACGGGGGTGAAAGAGGGCGAGTCAGAATTTGGGGTGGTGTGCTACTATCAGCGTCGAGAGTTAGTCACCCCGGAGAATTCAGTCATGGCATACGTCATTGCAGAACCCTGTATCGGCACCAAGGACACCGCCTGTGTGGACGCTTGTCCTGTCGATTGCATTCACCCCAAGAAAGACGAAGACGGGCACGCCGAGGCGGATCAGCTGTTCATCGATCCTGTGGAGTGCATCGACTGCGGCGCCTGCGTGCCAGCGTGCCCGGTTTCGGCCATCTTCGCGCAGGATGACCTGCCGGAGAAGTGGGCTCACTTTACCGAGAAGAACGCTGCGCACTTCGGACGCTGAGCGGGTTCCCGCTTCTTAAGCTGTTGAGGGTTGCCCACTGCGCGCATTCCGGTTACCGGAATGCGCGCGCGTGTCTGTGCGCAAATGCCGATGGCCGAGACAGAGCGCAGATGTGAGGGTTGCGCAAGGCGGGCGCAGGCAGCGGGAGTGTGTTTTTGGCAGGCCTGAGAACAGCGCTCAGTGGATGGCTTCGTCCAGTTCTTTGAAGCGCGGCTCCTCAGCGGTGGGGGAGAATTCCAGCTTGGGCATCCAGCCACCAGGGTCGCGGCTTAATTCCTGGGTTGTGCTGGTTGTGGAAGCCTGACCTGGAGCGATGGCAAAGTGACCATTACCGATTTCAACGAACTCAACGCTATCGCCGGTCTTTAGTCCAAGCTGTTTGCGGACATGCGGGGGAAGAGTGATGCGGCCGTTGAAGGTGACCATTGCGGAAGGCATTTGGAACCTCTGAGCCGATTGTAACCGTTGACCGGGTTGATTCTCCCGGAAAAATTTCGATAGGCTACGGGGGTTTGGGTTGCGAAAGGCGCTCAGGACGCCGGTTTCGCAGGGGTTGCCCGGGTCGATTTGGCTGCGGCAACGGACGATAACTGCAGGTGAGAAGATGGGATACGCATGAGCGTGCTGACCTCAGAAGCGGTGGTTTTGCGCACCTGGCCCCTGCATGAGGCGGACCTGATTGTAAGCTTCTTTACGCGCGATTACGGGCGCGTGAAGGGGGTGGCGAAGTCGGCGCTGAAGAGCCGTAAGCGGTTTGGCGGGGCACTGGAACCGATGACGGTGGCACGGGCGTGGTTTGTGGAAAAGCCGCGGCAGGAACTGGTGCGGCTGGACCAGCTGGAGATTGTGCGGTCGCCGCTGTCAGCCCCGGTGGACCACCTGCGCATGGCGGTGTTGAGCTTTTTTGCGGAGGTGCTGGACGAGGCTCTGCCGGAGCACGATCCGCAGGAGACGGTCTTCCGGCTGCTGCTGGCAGTGCTGGAACAGACCACGGTGGAGCAGCCGTGGATGCCGCTGACGTATTTTTCGCTATGGATGACCCGGCTGATGGGACTGTTGCCCGATATTGGGCATTGCACTGCCTGCGGCGAGGCCTTGCAGGCGGAGAAAGTGTGGTTCCATGGGGCAACGGACGGGCTGTATTGCGGGGTGCATCGGGGCGGGAGCGCCAACGAGCTGTCGGGGGACTCCTGGCTGCTGGCGCAGCGGATGCTGCGGGCTCCGGTAGCGGCGTTTGCGGGCGAGGTGTGGCCGCGGCGGAGGGCGCAGGATCTGCGGCGATTTACGGTGCAGGCGCTGGAGCGGCATCTGGAGAGAAAATTGAGAACGGCTGAGGTGCTGCTGAGGCTTTGACCACCTGGGGTGGGGCAGACGGCGCTTGCGCGCGATGGAGGTTCGAAGTTTCCCACCCATTTCGCGATGGGGCTGCGCAATACATGGGGCACTGGGCACCTGGGGTGAATCCCCCCTGTTGAGACGGCCGCGCGGGAGTTGCGGGGCTGGTAAAATTGGACGAGTCCCGTTGAGAGTGAGTGTGACTGTGTCTTCATCTGCTGTTTCTTTGGATAGGGCTGTATCCGGCTCAAAACCTTCCGCGCTGACCTTTCAGGAGCTGTTGTTCCGGCTGCAGAGTTTCTGGGCGGAGCGCGGCTGCGTTCTGCAGCAACCGTACGACGTTGAAGTGGGCGCGGGGACGATGGCGCCGGAGACGTTTCTGCGGGTGCTGGGGCCGAAGCCTTACAAGGTGGGCTACGCGCAGCCTTCGCGGCGGCCGGCCGATGGGCGCTATGGCGAGAACCCCAACCGGCTGTTCCGGCACACGCAGTTTCAGCTGATCTTGAAGCCGCCGCCGGTGAACGTGCAGGAGCTTTATCTGCAGTCGCTGGAAGCGATCGGGATCGACCTGAGCAAGCACGACCTGAAGTTTGAAGAGGACAACTGGGAGGGCCCGACGGTGGGCGCATGGGGCGTGGGCTGGCAGGTGATGATGGACGGGATGGAGATTACCCAGTTCACGTACTTCCAGCAATGCGGGGGCCTGGACCTGGACCCGATTTGCGCCGAGTTGACCTATGGGCTGGAGCGGCTGTGCGCATTCTTGCAGGACGTGGACTCGGTGTACGACGTGGTGTGGGCGCGCGATCCGGAGACGGGTGCGGTGGTGACCTACGGCGACGTGCGGCTAACCGAGGAGCTGCAGTACTCGGTGTACAACTTTGAGGATGCGGACGTGGAGCGGCTGTGGGCGCACTTCAACAGCTACGAGGCCGAGGCGCAGGCGCTGCTGGCGCGGGGCAATGCGCTGCTTGCGGATGAGCAGGCGAGCGCGGCGGAGAAGCGTCGGTTTCCCCTGATTTCAACGTATGAGCTGGCGCTGAAATGCTCGAATCTGTTTAACCTGCTGGATGCGCGGGGAGCGATCAGCGTGACGGAGCGGGTGGGGATGATTGGGCGCATTCGCAACCTGGCGGTGGGGGTGGCCAGGGTACATGTGGGGCAACAACAAAGCAGCTTCTAGCTACTCGCTTCCAGCTTTTAGCTTTTCGTGCTGAATTTAGAAGCTTTCGTTCAATAGTAGATGGGACTAGCTGGAAGGTAACGGCTAGAAGATCTCAACGCATATTGCAGAAAGAACTTGTGGTTATGGCGGATTTTTTGTTGGAGATTGGGCTGGATGAGATTCCTGCCCGCATGATTGCCGGGGCTGAGGCCGAGCTGGGCAAGCGCGTGACGGACCTGTTGACGCGAGAGCGGCTGCTGGGCGCGGCGGGCAAGGTAACGACGTACTCGACGCCGCGGCGGCTGGCGGTGCTGGTGGAGAATGTGATGGCCAGCCAGGCGGATACGGAAGACAAGCTGACCGGTCCGTCGTGGAAGGTGGCGTTCAAAGAGGGGGCTCCGACGGCGGCGGCAGAGGCCTTTGCGAAGAAGGCCGGCGTGGCTGTTGCGGATCTGGAAAAGGTGACCAACGCCAAGGGTGAGTATGTAGGAGTGACTGTTCGGCGCCAGGGGCTTCGCGCAACGCAGTTGCTTGCGGCGGAGCTGCCGAAGGAAGTGCTGGCGCTTTACTGGGCGAAGAACATGTATTGGCGGGCGGGCAAGCCGGAACGGTTTGTGCGGCCGGTACGGTGGGTGGTGGCGCTGCTGGATGCGGCGGTGGTTCCACTGGAGATTGCGGGGATTGCGGCAGGGAGTGCGAGCCGCGGGCATCGCGTGCTGCATGGTGCGGAGCCGGTGGCGATTGATGCGCCGCAGAGCTACGTTGAGGCACTGCGCGGGGCGTTTGTGGTGGTGGATGTGGCCGAGCGGAGGCATAGGATTCGCAAAGCGCTGGATGCGGCGACGCGGACCGTACCTGGAGCGCGCTGGCGCGAGGATGAGCCGCTGATTGAGGCCGTGGTGCACCTGACGGAGTGGCCGAGCGTGGTGCTGGGCAACTTTGAGCCAGAGTATTTGGCGCTGCCGGAAGAGGTGCTGGTGACCGTGATGCGGGATCACCAGAAGTATTTCGCCGTGGAGGATGCGACAGGGAAGCTGGCTCCGCATTTTCTGACTGTTTTGAATATCGAGGTGGGCGAAGAAGGCGAAGAGACGATTCGCCATGGCAACCAGAGGGTTCTGCGCGCGCGGTTCAAGGATGCGCGGTTCTTCTGGGATGTGGATCAGAAGACGCCGCTGTCCCAGCGCGTCGAGAGCCTCAAGAATGTCACCTTCTTCCGTCCGCCGAAGGGCAAACCATGGAGCTACTACTGGAAAACGGAGCAGAACATTGTGGCAACCCGGCGGCTTGGCACAGCAATCGTCTTAAAGGGGGGGACTGTTAATTTCGGTCTTGCGGCAATTGCCGCAGAATACGCTAAGACTGATCTAACTACGGAGCTAGTGAAAGAGTTTACGGAACTTCAGGGCATCATCGGAGGATTATATATACGCGCACAATGGCACCAGGAAGGATACCCAGAACACAATGCCGCCATTGCCGACGCAATCTATTCCCAGTACATTCCGGCCTCGATGGAAGATGCAATTCCTGCGACCGTGGAAGGCCAGTTGTTTGGCCTCGCGGATCGCATTCAGACAATCGTGGCAATGTTTGACATTGGGCAGGCGCCCACAGGATCGAAGGATCCATTTGCGCTTCGCCGTTCCGCGAATGCGATTGTAAAGATACTTGCAGAATCGGAACTCCCACTGACGCTTAGAGATGTGCTGGAAGCATATCCCGGAGAAGTGCAAATTGATCAGAATGGAATCATTACACCTCGACTGAGAAACATTGATTCCGACCAAACCCTGACGGCGGTCTCAGCGTTTCTGCTCGACCGGTTGAACTTCTATTTGAAGGACTATAAGGGCTTTGCTTACGACGTGGTGAATGCGGTGCTGGCGGCGGGCGCGGACGATGTGCGCGACGCGATTGCGCGGGCTGAAGCGCTGACGGCGGCGCGTGAGTCGGCGGATTTCGCGGCGATCTCCGCGGCGTTCAAGCGGATCAAGAATATTCTGCGGCAGGCTGAGGAAAAGGGATTTGCCGTGGAGGCGGGTGCTGGGGTGGTTCTTTCTGCGGAAGCGCGGCAGCTTGCCGATGCGGCGGCGACGCTTGAGCCTGAGGTGGCGAGGCTGCGCGCCGCGCGGGCTTATGGCGAGGCGCTGGCGCTGATTGCGACACTGCGGCCGACGGTGGACGCGTTCTTCGACAAGGTGATGGTGCTGGACCCCGACCCGGACCTTCGCGGGGCGAACCTGGCGTTGATTGACGCGGTGCTGCGCGGGTTCTCAGGGATTGCCGACTTCAGCGAGATTGTGACGGGGTAGGAGTTGGTCTCTGTTGCGGCGGGTTGAGGTTCGTGGCTTCCCACCCATCTCACGATGAGGCTGTGAAGTGGGGCACACGACTGCCGAACTGGGTGAATTCGGGGATGGTGGGCGAACTCTGCCGGGGTTGAAATCCCAACCAGCGGCGCGTGGCTTTCAGGTTGATTGAGCGAGTTGGCAATCAAGAAGAAATGCAGGTCCTTCGGCTCCCTGCGCTGCCCTCCACCCCATCGACGAAGACCTGTCGATGGGGACCCCGGTGCGCTGCGGTCGCTCAGGATGACAAGTTATTTATTTATCAAACATTTAAAAGCAAATGCAGGCCCTTCAACTTCCTGCGCTGCGCTCCGGTCGTTCAGGATGACAAATCTCGTATTATCAATTAGATAAAGACAAAAGCTCAGGTGGAGTTTCCGCACGGTCATTCGGGGTCGGGGTTGAAGAGGCTGGGCTGGTCAGCGGGATGGCGGGAGGGGTGGCCCTTGCGGCCGGCGGCGCCGATGAGGCCGGCTACTTCCAAAGACTGGATGGCGGCGCGGGGGACGTAGATGCGCTGGGTGTTGGAGCGGGTGTCTGGCGGGGTGAGCAGGAGGCCGGCGCCGAGGAGCAGGGAGCGGTCGTTGGCGGCGAGGCCTTCGAGCAGGTCGCCGTCGTTGAGGGTGAGGCGGAGCCAGACGCCGGCGGTGCGGGGCCGAGTGGTGAAGCGCTTGTTGAGGAGGCGCTCGGGGCCGGCGGCGTCGGCTGTGGAGTTGGGGGCGGGAAGGTCGCGAACGTAACAGACCCACTTGACCTGCTCCCAGGCGATGCGGAGGACCTTGCCGGTGAGGTCGAGGATCTCCAACTCGGGCGCGTCCGGGGCGAAGCTGGGGGGGGCGTAGCCGGCGCACCAATCCCTGGAGAACTTGCGCACAATCACGGGTTTGCGGAGCGAGGCCACTGCTTTGGATTGTCGCACGGAGAGGGGATTGCAGGACAGGTTTGCGTAGTTGGGTTGGCGGGGTTGGGGCAGGGACGGGGAAAGCTGCAATCGGAGTGCAATAGGCCCTAGCCAAGGTGACCTGATTGTGTTAATGTACTGCTTTGCCGCATCCTCCGCCTGTGCTGTAAGCGTAACAACATGAGGCACTTGGGCGCTGGGGTTGAGAGCAGAAGCTGAGGCGGCGAAAGCAGGGGAAGCAATGCCCGACTACATTTACCTTTTGGAAAACCGGCTGTCGGCGGACCAGCAGAGCGCTTTGCGCTGGCTGCGCGAGGCGGCACGCGAGGCAGGGATGCTTTTGTTCCTGACCGGAGACGCCGTACGGGACCTGACCAGTGGGCATGCTGTCCGCGATCTTGAAGTGGCCGTTCATGGAAACGCGCTTAAGTTGAAGAAAATACTAGAAAAGCGTGGCGGAAGCGTGTGGGGTGAGAGCGAGAGTTCAAAGACCCTCTACCTGTGTTTTCCGGGGACGGTCCGGGTGGATGTGGTGAGCACGCACCGGATGGATTACAGCAAGATATCGAATCCGGTTTACCATCCAGCTTCCATCCAGGAAGATTTGCGGCGCCGGGATTTTACGGTAAACGCGATGGCCATCTCGCTGAACGAGGGATCGTTTGGCCTGCTGATGGACCCGCTGAACGGGGCGGCGGATATTGAGGCGCGAACGCTCAGGCTGGTGTCGAACTATGGATTTCTGGAGGATCCGTCGCTGCTGATTCGGGCGACACGGTACCGGGCGCGGCTGGGGTGGGACCTGGACGCCAAGACACAGACGCGCTATGAGAATGCCAAGAGCGAGGGTGTGATTGAGAATCTTCCGGACGAGGCGCGGAGCCGGGAGCTGGAACAGATTGGGCACGAGGATGAGGGGCTGAAGGTTCTTCGAGCGCTGGAAGCCGAGGGATGGATGCAGGTGCTGTTCCCGGCGTGGACAGCGGCCAAGGCGGACGAGGAGAGGTTGAAGGCCCTGCATGATCTTGCGGTGGAGCTGCTGCTGCAGGGGATTCATGCGGATATGTCGGCGGCGCAGATGCAGCTGCTGACGGCGAAACTGGGGGCGAAGGATCTGGCTGCCCTGAAGAAGCAGCTGCTGCGACCGGGGTTTGTGGAGGAGTGGAACAGCCTGGACGCAGTGGCGGCGAAGTTTGCCAAGGTGCTGCAGGCCAAGGAGAACGCGGCGCCTTCAGCGGGATACAAGCTGTTTACCAGCTACGATCCGGAAGCGGTGCTGTGGCTTGCGTTTACCAGCAAGGACAAGGCGGTGCTGGAGCGGTTTAACCAGTTCCTGAAGGTGTGGCCGGAGGCGCGGCAGCGGATTCCTCACGCGCTGATGCAGGAGATGCGGATTACGCCGGAACTGGGGACGTACAAAGAGATTGTGCAGTCGATCTTCCTGGAGCTGATTGATGGGAAGCTGACGACGCCGGAGGAGATGCGGGCATTCCTGGAGCCACACTCGCCGCCCGCGCCACCGCCGCAGGTGACGGTGAAGCGTACGCGGGCCAAGCGCGGAGAGGCCAAGCTGAAGGAGCGCACCTACGACGACGATGAGGAGGAGGCCGACGACGGCTTGGAGGACGACGAGGATCTGGACGATATTGGCGGCGACGACGATGAGATCGATCTTGGTCTGAGCCTGCCGAAGGTGGATCTGGAATCGGATTCGGACCTGGCGGATGTGGTGGAGCCAGGTGAAGACGATTTGGAAGCGGATGATGATGTTGAGCCGGAACCGGTGAAGCGCGGCGCGAAGGGCAAGCCGGGCAAGGCAGAGCTGAAGGGAAAGAGTGCGCCGACGGCGGTGCGTGCAAAAGTTTCTCCCCCCGCAGTGAAAACGAATGCAAAAGAGCCAGAAAGCAGAGAGGATGACAAGATGAGTAAGAAAAAGGCGGGATCGACTGCTGTGTCGAGCCCGGAGAAGGAAGTTGACGTGAAGCCGCCGCAAGCCGCTCCCAAGGCCGAAGAGGTGGGAGAGCTGACGCCTGGAGCGAAGCCCCCACAATCGACAGTTATCCGCGATGACGGCGGGGTATTGGTCCCCGGAGCGAAGCCGCCACAAGCTGATAGGGCTCTGGCGGCAAAGCCGGGGGGCGCGTTAACCCCTGGAGCCAAGCCCCCGCAGCTTGCGAAGAAGCCCCTGGCGGCGAAAGCGGGCGGGGCGTTGAAGCCGGGCGCGAAGCCGCCGCAAACCAACAAGGTGAAGGCGGCGAGCGGATTCAGGCCCGGGGCCAAGCCGCCGCAGCAGGTGACAAAGAAGAAGCCCGCACCGCTGAAAGCAAGCGTGATGCTGACGCCGGGCGCCAAGCCGCCCCAGAGCATGAATGCAAAGGCGATGGCGGCAAAGGGCAAGGCGAAGGCCAAGCCGGTAAAGGCCGCGCCGGCCAAGAGCAAGCCTGTTGCCAAGAAGGCCGTCAAACCGGCAGCCAAGCAAGTTGTGAAGAAGGCTGCCAAACCGGCTGCGAAAAAGGGAAAGAAGCGCTAGGGCGTGTTTTGCTGCTGGTTACTGGTTGCGTGGAAGTGTCGCAGAGGTGTTCACCGGGGGAGCGGTCCCTCGCGTGGCTTTGAAACCGTCGCCGAGTTCCTGTGACTGGTATTGAGCAGTCTGCCCTGCGCGCGATCGGAGTGTAAGCGTTCGATGACCGGCTCCTGGCTGCCCTCGTCTTGTGAGCAGTCAGGGACCGGTTCTGCACTAACCTCAATCTTTTGTGGTATCTTCAGGGCATTCCCGGAGGATGCCGAATGCCCTTTCCGCTGGCCCGAAAACTCTCCTTCTTTCTCTTTGCCTTGACGCTGACTGCGTGGATGGCGACCGCCTGTCCCGCTTCCATGGCAGCGGCGCTCCATGGAAACGCCGCGTATTCATCGGCGGCGGAGGCAGATGCTCGCCTGAACGGCGGCTACAAGTTCAATGAGGGCGGCTGGACGTATGTCCACCTGGAAGGCACGCCGGAGCAGGTGGGCTTCCAGCATGGGTACCTGCTGGCGCGGGAGATTGAGGACAATGTGCATGTGTACATGGTGACGGCGCCGCACGAAGACCATCGGCCATGGAGCTTCTTCCGGGACGCGGGCAGGGACGTGCTGTGGCCGCACATTGAGCCCGAGTACCAGGAGGAGCTGAAGGGAATTGCGGAGGGGCTGAAGGCGCAGGGATCGACGCTGGATTTGTGGGACATTGTGGCGCTGAACGGGGATATCGAGCTGAGCAACTACTATCTGCCGACGGTGAACAGGAGGGAGCACAAGCCGAACCCGCCGGCGGCGGTGGCGCCAGGCAAGTGCAGCGCGTTTGTGGCAACCGGGTCGGCTACCAAAGACGGGAAGATTGTGATTGCGCATTCGAACTGGTCTTCGTATGCGGAGGGCGAACGCTGGACGATGGTGTTCGACATTGTGCCGGCGAGCGGACAGCACCTGCTGATGGATGGGCTGCCGGGCGTGATTACCAGCCAGGACGACTTCGGCGTGAATGCGAGCGGGTTGATGATTACCGAGACCACGCTGCCGATGATGAAGGGCTTTGATGCGAATGGGATTCCGGAGTTTGACCGCTCGCGCAAGGCGATGCAGTATGCGACGTCGATTGATGAGTACGCGGCGATGATGCGTAAGGGGAACAACGGCGGGTATGCGAATTCATGGCTGATCGGGGACCGGAAGACGGGGGAGATTGGCTACCTGGAACTGGGGCTGCACCAGACGCCGCTGACCAAGAAGAAGGACGGCTATTTTGTGTCGTCGAACTTTGCGGCGGACCCGACGCTGATCCGCGAGGATACGGAGGGATTCAACCCGAAGAACCCGGAGAGCAGCATGAATGCGCGGCATATCCGGGCGGAACAGTTTATGCAAGAGCACTACGGGAAGCTGGACACGGCGCTGGCCGAGGCATTCCTGAGCGACCACTACGACAGCTACGAGAAGAAGGAAGACGCCGGCAAGCGCAGCCTGTGCGGGCACGAGGACACGTCGCCGGTGGGCGAAAAGGTGTGGGGCGATCCGCCGTTCGATCCGGGGGGCGCGGTGACGGGCAAGGTGATGGACTCGGATCTGGCGGCGAAGTTGAGCTTCATCGGACGCGCCGGGCATCCGTGCGGGGAGGATTTTCTGGCCGGGCCGTTTCTGGCGGCGCACCCGAAGTTCGCGTGGGAGAAGCCAATTTTGCACGACATGAAGGCGGGGCCGTGGACGACGTTCACGGCGAATGAGAAGCAGTAGAGAACTGCTCGTCTGCCTGGTTCGGGTTGGGGTTCGTGGTTTCCCACCCTCTTCACAGAGAGCGCGAAAAGGATCGGGCACACAGCCATGGTGCGGCAGCATCCAGGGAATTGAGAGCAGGAGGGACGGCATGGATCGATGGCTGCGTGCATGGTTTCTTCTTCTTTGGCTTCCGGGGACTTTGCTGGCGCAGCAAGGCTCTGTTCCGGCGCAGCAGGAAGCCGCGCCTGCGACGCCGGCGAAAGACCCTGTGCTTTCGCAGCGCCCCCAGGCTAAGGCGGATGGCATGGAGGGACGCATCCAGCTGGATGTGGTGGTGAACGCCAAGCGTGGAGGCCCCGTGGCGGGTCTGCAACTGAAAGACTTCACGGTTCTGGATAGCGAGAAACGCCAGGAACTGCTGTCTTTTCGAGAGATCGACGGCTCCGCCGCAGCAAGGGATGGACAGGTTGAGGTGATTCTGCTTCTCGACCTTGTAAATTCCACGTTCGAGCAGGCCGGAATTGCGCGGGCGCAAATCGTAAAATTCCTTGAGCAGAATGGCGGGCATCTGGCCTACCCGACGTCGATCATGGTGCTTTCCGAGGAGGGGATGCGGATTCAGCCGCGGCCCTCGAGCGACGGGAATGCTTTGGCCGCAGTGCTGGGCCAAGCGAATGCGACGGTTCACTCTGCCGGGCTTGGCGAGGTCGGGAGGTTTCAACTGTCGGTGCGGTCGCTGGCCTCGATTGCGGAGAACGAAGTGAAGATCCCGGGCAGAAAGCTTCTGATCTGGACGGGTCCGGGCTGGCCGGTTTTGGGAGGGCCGAACTACGGATCGACTGCCCAGGACCGGGAGCGAGCCTTCGATACGATTGTAGAGATTGCAACCAGGATGCGCGAGGCCCACATTGCGCTATACAGCATCTCTCCCATGGCCGATCCGAAGGCAGGCGCGCCAGGGGTGATTTCTCCGCCGCATGGCGGGATGATGCCGGCCGGGGAGGCACCGCAACAATCGGGATCCGCCTCGGTGATGAGCGACACGGCGGGTGGGGCGAGTTACAAGGCATTCCTGCGGGGAGTCAAGTCTGCAAAGCAGGCGGATACGGAGAATCTGGCCTTGCAGGTGATTGCCGTGCAGAGTGGTGGCCGCGTGCTTGACCCCAGCAACGACCTGGCGACGCAGATGGCGAACTGCCAAGAAGACCTGAGCGTTTTCTACAGGCTTTCATTCAATCCTGTTGCTGCCGAACACACGGACGAGTATCACGAATTGAAGGTGAAGATCGACCGGCCGGGGCTGACGGCGCACAGCAGCCTGGGATATTACAACCAGCCGTGAACCGGCTCCGTTCGCATGGAGCGACAATCCACGGGCTCCTTTAAGAGACCAACGATAAAGCTCGCGGCTCCGGCTGATATTGTTGCCTATTGCTGGGGCGCGGGCACGGGGAGCTTCTCACGCGCCGCAGGTTGCGCGATGGAGTTTGTCGCCGACTGATCCTGGTTTTGTGTACCGTTTGCCGGCGGGTTCGACATCGAGACCAGCTCCGACTGGCGGTACTTCGGAGCGCTGACGTAGCCGTGAATGTGGTCTTTGCCGATGTCGTTAATGACCACCTCGACAGGCTGCGGACTGTCGGGTGTGGAGAACATCACCGGCTGGTAGAGATTCACGTGCTTTTGCGACATGCTGCGATCGTCCACCATCAGCTCCAGGTCGGCATAATGGTGTTTGAGATTGGCCTTCTGGAGGCGAATCTCGAAGGGGCCCTCGCGGCGAAATTCCTTTGACTTGGTCAGGTCGAACTCAGTAAAGTTGCGCTCCCCCTTCTTTTCAAGCAACACCAGTTCGTCATGGGTGTGGGCAATGGAGCCGGACAATTCAGTGCGTGTGTTTGTCAGGTCGCCCTGGGTGCTGGCCAGATCGTTGCGGGTTTGTTCGATTGCTTTGCCCTGTTCGTCCAATTGCGATTGCAGCTTTTTGTAGCGCGGATCGACGCCCTGGCGGTGAGCGGGCGAGGGGCGCCTGGATGCGGCCGTGGTGGAAGGAGCCTGGGGCGCGGCCGGCGCCTGGCTGCGCGCGGCAAGCATATCGACCTTGGCCCGGAGGTCGCCCAGTTCCTGCTGCGTGGCATTCAGCACGGTGTTTGTGGACAAGTTCTTTTCCGCAAGATTCTGCGCAGTGCGGTGTTCATGGATCGAATAGGCACCGAGAGCTCCACCCAGTACGACGACGGCGGCATAAGCCGCAATGTGTTTGGATGCCATGCCCTGTGGCAGGGAAGCAAATTGCACCATAACCCCTCCTGAGAAGGCGAAGCAGTTTTGCCTTCATAACGGTGGGGCATGTTCGGTGCCAGTCTGTCGAGACAGGGAAGTCTTTTGATTGGAGCAGGTTGCGGCGTTTCCCATCGAAGATGGGTGCGAAGATTGTGCTTGATGCTGGAAATATTTACACAGTGTGCGGGAACAGATGGGCAAGTTCAGACGGGAAAGAACGGACGAAAGGACCCACCCAGCATGAAGGCCGGAGCCGTGACAATGTCGCGGCTCCGGCCGGATTAGGACAATTGCGCCTTACCACCAGCCATGATTGCCGGGGGCGAAGGCAACTCCGCGAAGGACCTCGCGAGCGCTGGCGCTCCGAATGGTGGTGAAATGTCCCAGGCGATCGTCTCCCGTGGGCAAGGTTGTGTCGCTTACACGATCGGTGACCTTGACCAGTTTGTTGGGGTCGGCTCCGGTGTCGCCATTGGCGCTGATGGTGGAGGTGATGGCGAAGATGGTGACGGTTCCGTCATGGTTGTGGCGTCCGGCAATGTTGCGGCAGCCGCCGGTGGCCGGGTTGAGCGCGGTTGGATACCAGGGGATGCTGTACGGCACGCCGATATTCAAGCCATCCTGGAGAATGTATTGCAGCACCCAGGTGCCGTTGATAAGGCGGTATTTCTGCAGGCCCGCGGTGGCCAGGGACTGGGCGTCGGCCACGTTTCCATTGACGGGGGGCGAGACCAGCATGCCGTCTCCCTCGTCGCAAACGTAGAGGGTATTGGCGTCGGCGAACCAGATGCCGAAGGGAAACGCAGTGGATGTGCTGGCAGCGGTGTTGGGGAATCCCGGCAGGACGGTGATGGGCACCGCTGCAAGGTCAGCGGCGGAGCCGGTTGGCAACGTGCCGGCGCTGCCCACCTGATACACGGTGTTGATGCCATTACCGCCGCTGCCCTTGGCGACGTACAGCGTGTTGTTGAAGATGGTCATGCCGCGGAAGTTGGTGTCTTTGCCGGGCTTGTCGGTTCCAAATTGCAAGACGCCCGATCATGGCGATGTTGGGAGGGGTTAGCGGGACCTGTCCGGGAACAAGCAGCTCAGAGCCCGTGGCATTGGCCAGATCGATCCCGTCGTAGGTTGTTGACATCTGCTTCTTCGACAGGTTGCCGCAGTTGTCGTTTCCGACCATGTAGTACAAGCCATTTGCCGCCCTTGATGGCTGCCCGGCCGTTGTCTCCGCTGTAGGCGTTTCCATCGGTGAAGCTGATGCGGCCATCATCATCTACTTCGGCAACCGCGCGGTAGTATGCCGCGGGAACAACGGGATCGCTTACAAATGTTGAGATGACCGGATTGGTGGGATCGCAAACGCCCGGCGTGTTGGACGCCGACACATCGAGAAGGCTTGGAGCGGTAGGAGAAACCTGAGTGCCTCCGCAGCCGACACCGCCTCGATACCCCATGAAGGTGATGGAATGGCCGTCAGCAGAGAGGTTCAGAGCCAGTTCCGACTTGGAACTGAAGCTGGTCACCATCTGATCGGCAGGGATGGGGAGTGTTCCCAAGGGCCAGCCATCCGTTGTCAGATAGTCGAGGAAGATGGGTGAGGTGACGCCGAAACTGCCGTCGGAGTTGGCGTTGTTCCAGACGTTATGCGAATCGAAGAGGTTGGGATATTCGCCGTTGTCTGCCGCGATAGCCGCAGGGGACAGCAACAGCGTCCGTGCCACCGGTGGTGGTGGGCACATTGACGGTCAGGCCAACCGAGCCGCCGAGGCATCCGAGCGGCAACGACTCGCCGATGGTGACTGTGGAGGCGTTTCCCACATAGACGCTGCGACTGAGCACGAGAGTATCTGCTCCGGAATCAGAGCGGTGGTTGTAGCCATGGTCATTCTGGGCTAGCAATTCTGCCGGCAAAACGAGTGCAACGGCAGACAGAAGGGCGACCTTGGGAAGGGAAGTTTTCATGGGTGTTCCTCCGGGGATAACGTTAAATATCCCGGTCAGAGACGTGGGTTAAATATGAGAGAAAGATTCATTAACGGGCTATTAAAGGCGCAGAGGCAGGTTGCCGACATCTGACCGGCAGAAGGGTCTGCTCGAGGAGGGACCCGGATGAGTGCGGAAGTTTCCGAAGTCCCCAACGGCGTGTGACCTGGCCACTAAAAATCATTGGAGGGCTTACCGCCGGGACTCCGGGTTCCCGCCAACACTTAAAGCCCATACTCTCCGCTGCGGCAACCGTTCCCTGAATTGAATGGTTGGCATCCTTCCACGGCGGCAGGATCAGAGCGAGGCGGCGACAGGCTCTCGGGCTACGGCTGAGACCATCTCGCGGATGGACTGGATGACGAGGTCGGGTTCGTCGAGGTGGATCCAGTGGGCGCTGTCGACGGCGATGACCTGCTGGACGTTGTCGCCGATGCGGGCGACGAGCTGGTCAGAGAGCGGGGTGGACTTGCCGGGGGTGAGCAGCAGGACAGGAATGTCTCGGATGGGCTCGGCGTCTTGCATTTCGCGGACGGTGTCGGGCACGGCTTCGACGTGGTCGCGCATGCCGACGTAATAGCCGGGGCGGGACCAGTGGGCGGCAACGATGGGCCAGACTTCGCGTGGCATCTTGCCGACTTCTTCTGTGACGCGGTCGAGGACGTGGCGGCCGCCTTTGCCGGCAGCGCCGGCGAGCTGGCCGGAGATTTTTCCGGAGCGGCAGAGGAGCGAGGTGACGGCGAGGCGGGCGAGGCCGAAGCGGGCAATGGGGACGGCGTAGCCGGAGAGGCGCTTGCCGCGATCCACTTCGCGCTGGCGGCCGGGGTTCATGGGCGGCCATTCCTCGCAGCGCATCGGATCGACGAGAACCACGCCGGCGACTTCTTCGGGATAGCAGAGCGCGTAGCGGCGCATGACGAGGCCGCCAAAGGAGTGTCCTACGAGGATATAGGGAGGCTTGATGTTGGCCCGCTTGAGCAGGTCGTGGAGCTCGGAGGCGCAGTTGCTGGGGGTGCGGGCGGTGTAGCTGGGACCGCTCCAGCCGAGGCCGCCGCGATCGTAAGAGACGGTGTGGGTGAAGCGGGCGACGGTTTCCTGGATGTGAAACCAGTTGAGATTGGTGGCGGCGATTCCGGCTTCAAAGAGAACAGTGGGGCCGCCGGCGCCTTTCTCGAGCATATAGAGGCGATGTCCGCGGCCGATTTCGACCCAGCGGCCGGGCGAAGCGAAGCGGCGGCGGTCACGATGGGAGCCGATGACCTGATACAGGAAACCCGCGCCCACGAGGACTGCGGTCAGTACGACAATGGAGAGAACAATATACATAAACGATCCTGGCAACCGGTAATCTGGTCAGAAAATGTGATTCGTTCAAAAACTAGCGATGCGTTCCGGACTGAAATCTCCGAGGGTCAAATTTGCTTTTGGGCTCCCGCGGTCGATGATAAGGAGTGTTGAGCCCGGCTGGCCATGATTTTTTTCTTCGATCTGGCTGGCTGACCAAATGCCGCCCTCGTGGCGAAGCCCGAAGTAGGTGTATTCCTTCACGACGGCGCTTCCTTTCACGGTCTTTTCCACGTACACGGGAAAGGCGATGGCCCTATCGAGCCAGGTGCTGACTTCGGAGTAGTGACTCTTATCGGCAGGGCCGGGTGTGCTTTTGACCAGGTCGCAGTCATGAACGCCATATTTGACGTGCTCGGTGACGGACTGGCCGGACCAGAAGAGCTGGCCTTCGAGGAAGTCTTCAAAGCTGAAGCCGGTGCCTGCAACGCCGTCAGACCATTTGTCGACGGGAAGAATGCTGGGAGCGGGGTCGCCGGGATGGGCGATGCGGATGAAACTTGCGCCGCCGGGGTGGAGTTCGAGCAGGGCGTGGAGGGCCTGGCCGTGGTTTGCGTTCGAGCCGGAGGGCGGTGCAAGCTCGACGAGCACACGGAGGACGCCGGGGAACCAGTGGGCCTTGACGGTGATGGGGTAGCTGGTGCGGGCCCCGGAGGGGTCGACGTGGACGAGATGGCCGGAGGCGCGGAAGTCGGCCTTCTCCGCTGCCTGGCGGGCGAGGTCGAGCGGGGTGTGAGCGCCGACGGCAAAGGCTGGGGCACAAGAGAGCAGAACCGCAAGCAAGGAGACGGGAAGCTTCATGCTTCGATTCTCCCGTCGCGGATGCGAATGTGGCGCGGCGCCGCGTGGGCAATATCGTTTTCGTGGGTCACGATAATGAGCGTCATGCCATGCGTTTTTTGAATGCCAGTCAGTATTTCCATGATACGCGCTGAATTGACGCTGTCCAAGTTGCCGGTAGGTTCGTCGGCGAGCAGGATGGAGGGTTTGTTGGCGAGGGCGCGGGCAATGGCGACGCGCTGACGCTCGCCGGCGGAGAGCTCATTGGGGTACTGATTCAGGCGGTGGGAGAGGCCCAACTCGTGCAGCAGGGACTCCGCGCGCTCGGTCCGCTCCCTGGCGCTGGTGGAGATGGCGAGCATGGGAACCTGAACGTTTTCAATGGCGCGGAGGGTAGGGAGCAGATAAAAGGCCTGGAAGATGAAGCCGACGCGGTGGGCGCGGTAGTCGTCGAGATCGATGGCAGTGCCGAGCTTCGAATTCTCGAAGAGAACTTCGCCCGAGGTGGGTATGTCGAGGCCGCCGAGGAGCTGGAGGAGAGTGGATTTGCCGCTTCCGCTGGCGCCGCTGATGGCGATGTACTCGCCTGAGTCGATGGTGAGGCTGACGCCGCGGAGGGCTTCGATGCGGCCGTCGTCGTAGCTTTTGCGGAGGTGACGCACTTCCAATTGGGGGCTAGTCATGGCGCAGGGCCTCAACAGGAGACAGATGTGCGCCGCGCCAGGCGGGGTATGCTCCGGCGATGAGCCCGGAGATGACGGAGATGACAAGAGCCTCGACCAGATGCACCCAGGAGAGGGACGTGGAAACGATGCTGGCCGTTTGCGGGAGGGTTGAGAGCAGGTGGAGGCCAGCCCATCCGAAGGCGACGCCGAGGATTCCGCCGATGAAGCCGAGGACGGTGGCTTCCACCTGGATGAGCAGCAGGACGCGCCAGGTCTTCCAGCCGATGGCGCGAAGGATGCCGATTTCGCGGGTGCGCTCGAAGACCGACATGGCCATGGTGTTGGCGATGCCGAGGATGCCCATAAGCAGGGCAATGCAGGAGGTGCCCCAGGCGACGGCGTGGGCGAGGCCGACAAACTGGTTGTTGGCGGCGCGGTCCGCGGCTGCCTGGGCATTCAGGCCGGGCAGGGCGGCTTCGATCTGGGCCTGGGCAAGCTTTAGATAATGGTCGGGCGACTCTCCGGGCGGTGCGGGACGCAGGCGGACGTGGAAGCCGGAAACCTTGCCTTGCAGGCTGGAAAGGATCTGGAGTTGATCAATGGGCATGATGAGGGCGCCGGCCTCAAGAGCGGTGCCGCCGTGGTAGATGCCGACGATGGTGAAGGAAGTCCCCTGGAGCTCGACCGTGTCCCCGACCTTCTTGTTGAGGTTACGGGCCAAAAGCTCGCCGATGATGATCTCCGGTTTGCCGTCGTGGAAGCGGCCTCCGGAGTTGAAGGTGAGAGAATCGAACTCGTAGGAGTCGTCGTGCCAGCCGAAGATGAGGGCGTTGACTTCCGGGGTGATGTCCATGATGTTGAAGATCATGGGCTCGGCCTGGCTGACAACGGGAACGGCGCGGAGCTTGCCGAGAAGGGACTCATTCACCGAGGTATTCATGAAGTTCTTGTCGACGACGGCGATGTCAGTGCCGCTGGAGGAGTAAAGCCGCTGCCACTCGTGCTCGAAGGAGCGGGAGAAGCCCACCAGGGCGACAAATGCACCGATGGCCATGCCGATGCCGCAGAGCGTGAGCAGAGTTCTGAGGCGTCTGCGCCACAGATTCTTGCATGCGAATCCTGTAAAGGACAGATGAGAAGCCATGATGCTGGGATGCGTCCTAAGGTGTTGGGGGTTGAGTTAAGAGCCAGTTTACCGGGCTCGACTGCCCCATGTCCAAGTCCGGAGCCAAAATTGAGGGACGGGCCCGCAATCGACTCCGCCGCGAAAAAGCATGGCTGGAAAAGCAGAAGGGACAGCCACTTTGGCGGCGGCTGCCCCTCGGAGGTGCGGGAAACGCAAGTTAAACGTACGGAAGGTGGAAAGGGTACAACCCGCCGTGAAGATGTACGGCGCGCTGGACCGGATCACTCGCCCGAGTGTATTGCCAAAGGCTGGCGTGTGAAACCGGGGTCCGGTGCTGGATGCGGGCACTTGACCCCGACAAAAGCTAGAAACGGCCGCGACCGCGGGAACTTCCGCCGCCACCACCGCCGCTGCCCTTGCGCGCCTGGTAGCAGTCCCGGCAAAAGACCGGGCGATCGCCACGCGGCTCAAAAGGCACTGTTGTAGGCTGGCCGCAACCCGAACAAATCACAGGTGTTCCCTGTGCCGGAGCCGAACGGTAGCCGGAGCCCCCCTGGTCGTTCTTCTTTGCCTGACGGCAATTCTTGCAACGCTTCGGGGTCGAATAACCACGTTCCTGAAAGAACGCCTGATCAGCAGCGGTGAAGGTAAAGTCCTGCCCGCAATCGCTGCACGTAAGTTGAATATCTCCGGCCATGGGTCTCCTCGTGGAGATTGTACAGCGCAATCTGTGTTTTGCGTACAAGGAATGTTTTTGAAGATACAAAACTTTAATGACCGGGAATGAAGTGCTGGAGGCAGCTTTGAACCGTCAGGCGGTGCAGCGCGGTATAGTTCTCGAGAAGAGTTGCGAGCCGGCCCAAGCGAAGTCTCAGCTGCGCCGGGCTGGGCTCGAGAGCACGATGACAGCTCCCAATCCCGAATTCGAGGCTGACTGTATCCGCCGCATTCTGGCGGGCGAAAGGCATTTGTTTCATGACCTTATCCGCCCCTGCGAGCGCGCCATCTACTTTCTGCTGATGTCGTTGCTGCGCAATGAGGCGGAGGCGGAAGACGCGGCGCAGGAGACGGCGATCAAGGTTTATCTGAATCTGAAGAATTTTCGTGGGGACTCGCAGTTTCGCACCTGGGTGCTTTCGATTGCGCGCAACGAGGGGCTAGGGCGGCTGCGCAAAGCAGGTGGCGCGGCGCGAGGACTCGCTGGACGCGGAGACAGACGAGCAGACCGGCGACTATACCCCGGCGATGCTGACCAGCTGGCGCGAGGTGCCGCTGGAGGCGCTGGAGCGGAAGGAATTGGGAGCAATTCTGCGCAAGGCCATTGAGGGACTGCCGGAGATTTACCGTAACGTTGTGCTGCTGAGGGACATCGAAGAGATGGATGTACGTGAGACGGCGACTGCCCTGGGGATTACCGAAGGGGCGGTGAAGGTGAGGCTGCACCGGGCACGAGCGCTGCTGCAACGGGAGCTGGCGCCGCGCCTGGAGGGATTTGCTCCGCGACGGAAAGGGCTGCTCGGGTGGCTGAAGAAATGATGGGGGCTGACGCGTGAGGATCGACTGCAAACACGTCTGGGACCACATCTCCGCCTACATCGATGGCGAGGTGGACGCAGAGCTGCGCGCCGAGATCGATAAGCACCTGGAAACGTGCGAGATCTGCTCGGCGGTTCTGGATTCGACGCGCAACGTGGTGGTGCTGATGGCGGACGAGCGGGTGTTTGAGCTGCCCTTGGGATTCAGCAAACGTTTGCATGCGCGGCTGGAAAAAGAGATGGAAGCGGCGGGCCCTTCCTGAAGACTCACCGGACGCTCGTGACCACGGCAGAAGGCGGCGGGCCGGTGCGGTGAATTTTTGTGTGGGTCCAGGTTTCCAGGCCGACGAGAATCAGAGTCACAATTGCGAGGACGACTTGCAGACGCTCGGAGCGCTTCTGTTTTGAAGTGAGCTGCTGCCTGCGCCACTGCGCGGAGGGCTGCGAACGCAGACGCCAGATCCAGGCCAGGACGGCGAGATTCACCAGTGCGCCAACGGTGGCGAAGATGAGCATGGGGATGCGAATGGCGTCCTGGTGGAAGCCACGGGCGGGTGCATAGATACCGCTGACGGCTGCGAGCGCGGTGAGGCCGATGGCTACACGGATGCCACTGATGGCAAAGACAGCGGTGCAGAGGCTTTGCAGCAGGGCAAACACGAGGCTTGTGCCGCCGAGGGCGCGCAATCGCTTTGGAACTTCGGCAGAATCCTGATCCACAGAGAAACCTCCACGCGGCGCGGAGCCTGCATACACAGGCGGGGCTGCGGCAGTGATCAGGTTAGCGCATGGAACGAAGCGCGACCAACCGCAAAAGTTTTTTGCGGTTGCGGGAATCCAAGGGGCAGCTAGCCGCGTAGATTACGCAGATGAACAGTGCGGGCGGAATTTAACTTTTCAATCCAATGATTTTCCATGTAACCTTTTGCCCGGGCGTTCACTCCTAGGTTGCGTGACACAGATACGGCGGGACTGGCTACATGCCGGAATCGCATTGAACAACCGGTGGAGAGCATCCGCCCCAACCCCCAAACGAGGTCAAAGAGGATTATGACAAAGAATCAGATCAATGCAATGCTTCTGACGGCGGCGCTCTCCGGCCTGATCGGTGGAACCTCCGTAGCGGCCAAGGCGGCCACCAGCGGTTCAAACCATGTCTCCGGCGTTACGGCGGGCATGCTGCTTGCGGCGCAGGACAAGACCCCGCCTGCCAAGCACTCCTGTAAAGGCAAAAACAGCTGCAAGGGAACCGGCGGCTGCTCTACCGGCGACCAGGGATGCAAGGGCAAGAACACCTGCAAGGGCAAGGGCGGCTGCGCCACCGACGGCTCCACGCCTCCGAAGGCTGTGTAACGATCGGCTTCCCGCGAAGTTGCGGCAGGGCGATCCATCCTGATCTTCCTGCCGCGACCTCGATTTCAAATTCCCCTCAACCTGCCAACCTGGAAACAGACCAACTTTCATCCTGAATCTTCTACGTATCCTTTGGGAAGGAATCGCAATGGCCGGCAATCGCTTCAACGCGTACCAGGATCACGGAGTGGGAATCGGGCTGCGGATTCCGCACTACAGCCATATTTTTTCGCGCAAGCCGGTGGTGGACTGGTTCGAGATTATCTCAGAAAACTTTATGTGCGATGCGGGACGCCCGATGGCGATTCTGGATCAGATTCTGGAGCAGTACCGGGTGGTTCAGCACGGCGTGTCAATGTACTTTGGGTCAGTGACTGAGCCTGATCCTGAACATTTGAAGCGGCTGAAGCAACTGGTGCGGCGGACGAAGACGCCGTGGCTGAGCGATCACCTTTGCTGGGGCAGCGTGGACGGCACGTATACGCACGACCTGCTGCCGCTGCCGTATACATGGGAGGCGGTGGAGCGGACGGTGGAGCGGGTGCGCACGGTGCAGGATTTTCTGGAGATTCCCGTGGCCGTGGAGAATGTGAGCAGCTACGCGGCGTTTACGGGTTCGCAGATGACGGAGTGGGAGTTTCTGAACGAGGTGGTGGAGCGCGCGAACTGCGGGATTCTGCTGGATGTGAACAACGTGTATGTTTCGAGTGTGAATCACGAGTTCGACCCGATGGAGTATGTGAATGCGGTGCCGGCCGAACGCGTAGCGCAGATTCATATTGCCGGGCACTCGAAGTATGAAAAGTACATTCTGGATACGCACGACCATCCGGTGATTGAACCGGTGTGGGATTTGTATGCGCGCGCGATTGAGCGCTGCGGACCGACGCCGACGCTGCTGGAGTGGGACGACCACATTCCCAGCTTCGACGAGGTTCATGCAGAGGCGAAGAAGGCGAACCGCTATCTGCATCGGCAGGCGGACGAACTTGCGGAGGCGGCGCGATGAGTACACAGACTGGGAGCGCTGAAGCCATGAGCCTGGGCGAGTTGCAGCGGCAGATGGCTGCGGCCATCATGATGCCGCTGACGGCGGACGAGGATATGCGCGCGCAGGCGCCGGACGGGCGGGCGATGACCGCGGTTGCCGCGGGTTTTATTGCTCCCAACAGCCAGCTGACGCCATTTGAGCGGCTGGAGATTTATAACCGCCAGTACTGGTATCGCGTGCTGGACGCGCTGGCGGAGGACTTTCCGGCGCTGCGCGGCGTGGTGGGAAGCAGCGCGTTTGCGGAGATGTCGATTGCGTACCTGACGGCACATCCGAGCCGGTCGTTTTCGATGCGCAATTTGGGTTCGAAGTTGCCGGAGTGGCTGGCGGCGCATCCGCAGTGGGCGGGACGGAGACACAGGCTGGCCTTGGACGTGGTGCGGATTGAGTGGGCGTTTGTGGAGGCGTTTGACAATGCGGAGCGCACGGCGCTGACGCTGGACCAGATTGCGACGCTCGATGGCGGGTCGCGGCTTGGGCTGCAACCGCATTTGCAACTGCTGGCGCTGCACTACGCGGCGGACGACATTGTGCTTGCCTTGCACAAGGACCAGAAGCGGGGAACCAGCGAGGCCGGAGTGAAGCACGACGATGGTCCTGAGTCTCCGGCGCGGCTGCCTAAGCTGCGGCGCAGGCCGACGTGGGTGGCGGCGCACAGGCAGGACAACCTGGTGTACTACCGGAGGCTGGAGCGCGAGGAGTTTCTCACGCTTGCGGCGCTCGGCAAGGGTCTGCCGCTGGGCGAGGCACTGGAGGCTGGTTTTCGCGATTCGCGCAAGCCGGCGGCACGGCATCCGGCGCTGGTGCGCGCGTGGTTTGGCCACTGGGCCGCGCTGGGCTGGATTTGTGCGCCGGAACTGGAAGGCTTGCTGGACGGCGAGGAAGGGTGAGCATGGCAAAGATTGTTGAACTGGGGAAGAAAGTATACGGCGGCTACACAGCGCTGCTGAACCTGGGGCAGAGTCCGCTGCTGCTGGCGATACGGCTTTACTGGGGCTGGCAGTTCATGCAGGATGGCTGGGGCAAGCTTACGCACCTGGATCGCGTGACGCAGTACTTTCTTAGCCTGAATTTGCCGGCAGCCGGCCTGGCTGCGCTGCTGGTGGGGTTGGTGGAACTGGTGGGCGGGACGCTGTTCGCGCTGGGGGTTGCGTCGCGGCTGACCTCGCTGGTTCTGTTTGTGAACATGACCATGGCTTACCTGAGCGTGCCGGACGACCGCACCAACTTCTTCCACATCCTTTCCAAGCCGGATGACTTCTATGGCGCTTCGCCTTACACCTATTGGTTTGCGGCGCTGGTGATTCTGATCTTCGGGCCGGGGCTGTTCGCGGTGGATGGGATCCTGGGGCGCTGGCTGGCACCGAAGCACAAAGACTGAGATCCGCGGTATCATCGAGCCACAAAATCTTTGTGGAATCCGGGGCTTATGCGGATTGTGTATGTGCTCACGTCGCTGGGGGTGGGCGGAGCGGAACGGCAGGTGCTGGCGCTGGCCAAGCGGATGGCCGAGCGCGGGCACGCGGTTGCGCTGCTGGTGCTGCGTCCTGGGCTGAAGGAAGAGTGGCCCACGTCGCTCGATGCTGTTCATTTGGATATGCACAGGTCTGCACTGAGCTTTGCAAGAGGTGTTTTGCGGGCGCGGCGATTCCTCAGGGATTTCAGGCCCGATGTTGTGCACAGCCACAGCTTTCATGCGAATTTTACGGCTCGCTTGCTGAGGGCGCTGGCCCCTGCTCACGCGGTGGTGTCGACGATTCACAACGTGAATGAGGGCGGGCATGCGCGGATGCTGGCGTACCGGCTGACTGATTTTCTGAGCCGGCGAACGACGGCAGTGAGCCAAGCTGTGGCAGACCGGTTTGTGCAGCTGAAGGCGGTCCCGCGGGGGAAGATTGTGGTGGTGACCAACGGGATTGATACGGCGGAGTTCTCAATCAATGCAGATCGGCGATCCGAGATGCGAACAACAATGGGCGTCAGCGAAGAGTTTGTGTGGCTCGCGGCGGGGCGCATTGTACCGGCCAAGGATTTTCCGAATCTATTGCGCGCGTTTGCGCGTGTGCGAGCTGCGCGGCCGCAGGCACAACTGTGGATTGCCGGAGAAGGTGATCTCAGCGGTGTGAAACGAGCCGACGTGTTCGCTGCGGAGGAAGGGTTGGTGGAGCAGGCGCTATGGCTCGGACTGCGGCGCGATATGCCAGCGCTCATGGATGCGGCGGATGGATTCGTGCTCAGCTCGTCGTGGGAGGGGATGCCGCTGGTGGTGGGCGAGGCGATGGCCATGGAGAAGCCGGTGGTGGCGACGGACGTGGGTGGCGTTCGCGAACTGGTGGGCGATGCGGGGATGATTGTGCAGGCGGGGAATTCAGAAGCTTTGGCGGAAGCAATGCTGGCGGCGATGCGGCGGAGCACGGAAGACAGGCAGAGGCTTGGACGCGAGACACGCGCGCGCATCGAATCCAGTTTTGGCATGGATGCGCGGGCGGCTGAATGGGAGAGTTTGTATCGCCGCGTGCTCGCACTGGACAGTTTCGCGCATCCGTGAGGTGGGAAGCAGCGATGGATTGCTGCGCCGGGATTTGCGATGAAGCGAGAGGGAACTGCGAGTTACCAAAGGGAGGGGCCCGAGCTGATTGCTCCGGCCCTGCTGCCTTCTGGATTCGAGTTTCTCAGAACGAGAAGACGGCCTGAACGAAGATACGCCGCGCAGCCGAGCCGGTACTGAAGATGCCGCCGGCGAGGGTCGTCGACTTATCGAAGTACGGGCTGGTCAGCGTCCCTGTCGGTGTTCCATAGTCGATGTCGTTGAACAGGTTTAGTGCCTGTGCGCTGAAGTTGAGCGAGTATTTGCGGCCAGTGCCGGTGGGTCCAAACATTCCGCCTGGACCGCCGCGACCGCCGCCGCCGAGACCACCGGGGCCAAGGCCGCCTCCCGGAGGACCACCGCGTCCCCTGCCGCCACCGCCGGGGGGAGGGCCACCGCCGGGGGGAGGGCCGCCATCGGCCTGGTTGTTAGCTGAGACTAGTTTAGGACCGATACCGAATGCGCGGCTTATGCGCAGGTTGAGGGCAACGGAGGCGGGGCTGTTGCCCAAGTTCGCGGGAATCAACGACTCTCCGGGGAGTGCGGCGCTGTCCAGCATGCCGAAGGCGGTGGATATGATGTCCGCGGCCGGGGTGGAAGAGGTTGCATAAGTGGGGCGCTGATTGAAGAAGTTGTTCAGCGGGTCACTAGCCAGCGTGATATTGAATGGGCGGCCCGACTGCGCGATGAGGAAGGGGTTGAAGCGAATTCCCCAAGGCCCGGCGTAGCTGGCCATGAAGAATACCGAGTTGCGTGTGACAAAGCTGGCACGGCCGTAGTCCTGGTCAAGGTTATAGGCATTTGAAGCGCTGCCGTTGCCGTTGCTGTTGGCAGAAGACATTGTGTAGAAGCCAACCAGGTTGAGATTCTTGCTCAGTTTGGAGTTCACGCTGGCGATGAGCTGGTTCTGTTTGAAGACGGCTTCAGGATAGAACTCATACAGGTAGCCGCCGGAGTTGGTCTGCGGCGTGCCGCCGGTGGCCTGATTGGCGTTGCGAGTAACCACCTGGTGAACGCCGAAGGACCGCAGGTAGGTAACGGTCAGGCTGGTGCCGGAATTTAATTGCCGCTCCAAGCTGGTTCCAAACTGCTCGGTAGTGGCAGCGTGATAGCCGGGAGCCACTTCGTACTTAACAGGCGTGGATACAGTGCTTGTGGAGCCGTTGCTGGAGCAGGTGGTTAGATCGATGGCATTGAGTGAAGTTGCAGTGGAGGTGCAGCTTGGACTATTGAGCACCACTTGCTGCTGAAGGTTGGCGCGATTGATTGTGAGCAGGTTGCCGGTGCCGAAGCGGTCGAAGAAGAAACCATAGCCGCCGCGCACGACGGTTTTGGTTTTTTTGTCCTTGCCATTGCCATCAAGGGCGTAGGCGAAGGATGCGCGTGGCCCCCAGTCGTCGTGATCGGCGATGTGATTTTGCGCCTCCCAGCGCATGCCGCCGGAAAGCGTCAGCTTGGGATTGAACTTCCAGTCGTCCTGGGCAAACAGGGCAATATCGAACATGTTGGCGACGGCCGATTCCTGGCCCGTTGCATAGCTTGCGGAGATGGGTCCGTATCCCTGTTGAACAAGGTTGTTGAAGGTTTCGGTTTGCAATCCGTTGGCCATAGCAAGGTAGTCCTGGTAGTTGGCAAACGTGAACGCACCATTGAAGTTCGAATCGGTCAGATTGGCATCGCGCGTGTCGCGCATGCGGGTGCCGAACTTGATGGCATGCGTGCCGTGGCTCAGAGTCGTGATATTCCAAAACTCCAGGCGAGTGGTATGATCGCGACTCTCCTGCCCCGAGTAGCCGCCTCCGTTGAAATCGCCCTGGACACCGATCGTGCGATCGGTTGAATCCGGATAGTGATTCTCATTCTGGCGCTCGAACTGAAAACGCGTTTCATTGACTGCATGATCGTTGATGACCAGAGCATCGCTCATCTGCACGGTATGGTCGGTGTTCGACTCATGCGTAGATGCGCTGGGCAGCGACCCTGAATTCAGATCGCCATGTTCGGATTCGGACCAGAACCCGTAGCGAACGGTGAAGGTGTTCTTTGCGCCCAACTGCCAATCGATGCGCGCGGAGGCGTTGTCGCGAATGCGCCGGTTCAAAAGGTTGACGCCGTAATTGGGATCGTTGACAAAGGTGCCCGATTCGTCTTCAAGCACCGCGTCCGGAATGAGCCAGGCATTGACATTTCCCGTGTTGCGTTGTTCAGCGCTGACAAAAAACGACGCGGTCTTTGAGATTGCGCCGCTCACCGTGCCGTTGAACTGGTAGCTGTAATAGGAAGGGATGGTTGAGGTGAACGGGTTGCCGGTGTTGAAGGGCTTGTCGTTTCCCTGGATGAAGGCCTGCCCGTGCAACTTGTCCGTGCCGGGCTTGGTCAAAATTTCAATGCGCCCGTAGCCCAGCCTGTCGAATTCAGCGGAGAAGGGGTTCTGGTTGATGCGGATCTCGCGGATGGCCGACTTGGGCGGAAGCTGGCCGCCGCTGAAACCGTCAATGTAAATCTGCCCGCCGTTGGGACCGGCAGAAGGGCCGGCGAGCGCGGCGAGCTCGTTCGAGAGTTCATCGGGATCGTCGGAGAGCGCGTCGAGATCCTTGCCTTTGAGCACGATGGCGTTGGCGTTTCCACTGGCATCGATATTGACCTGAGGCGTGTCGTCGGTGACCACCACGTTCTGCTGCGCCGCTTCAACGGCCATGGAGATGTCAACACGCTTGGATTGGCCGGCCGCCAGTTGGATGGTGGGCGAGCTGAACGGCGCAAAACCCGCATAGATGGCGTTGACGATGTAGCCGCCGGGAGGAAGGCCGGGTACCGAATATGCGCCTGCCGAGTCGGAGGTCACGCTCGTCACGGCTCCCCCCGCGGAGTTGGTGATGGTTACAGTGGCGCCGGGGATGAGCGCGCCGGTTTGGTCTGCAACGTGGCCGCGCAGCGTGCCTGTCGTTGCCGATGCAGCGGGGGCAGCCGCAGGCGCCGGCGTTTGAACCGGCGGCGCAGGAGCCTGGCCGAGCGCCGTGAGCCCGCTCAGGAGGCCAACCACCAGGGCAATCAGAAATCGATGAATGCAATGCTCGTGTGAATGCAAAAGTCCCTCGCTTGTTTCGAATGAATGATTGCGCATGATTATTGAGCGCCTACGTCGGGCGCGCCGGAGCCCATGCTCCAGTTGTTGAGCAGGCTCTGGCTCGCGGCTGGAGCTTCCAGCAACGGCTCAACGCCAGCTACCAAAGTGATGGCGGTAACGTCATTGGTTCCTTCCGTTGAAACGACCATAATGGCGTCACCTTTCTTGAGATCAGCAATCTGAATGACAGGAGCCCGACTTAGCATCTGCTGCGGATCGCCGCTGCCTGTGCCGCCTCCGGCCTGTGCGCCGCCCTGGCTCCACTGTCCGCCTCCGCCCGAAGCACGCCGCGTGGTTGCCGCACCTGCGCCGGATGCAGAAGCGGGAGCCGCTGTTCCTTTCAAACGCGCCGCTAGCATAGCCGCCATGCGATCGGGAAGCTTACGCATCTGCGCGTCGGCAGTGATGTGAATGGTGACCTGTTTCTTGGTTGCCAGATCTTTCAGCACCAGCGTGTTGTTGGCGGCATCGACAGAGGAAATGGTTCCGGAGAGATTGCGGAAGGTGCCCGAGACCACCTCTTCGGCGTCGATGCTGGAGCCATCGGGGCTCTTGGCGCCGCGAGCGCGCAACTGGTCGCCGGGATGAATGGCGTCAATGGGTGCGGACACAGCGGCATCGAAGCGCACGGAAGCAGGTGCGTAGCGCTTGAGCATGGTTGCCTTGGTGGTCCTCACGGTGATGGTCTTCGCGGTTGCTCCCGCGCCGCTGGTGATGAGAATGACCCCTGAAGCAGGATCGGCACTTTTCACCAGGCCGCCGACGCCGCGCCGCTGCCAGTCTTCACGCTCCTTCTGCTGCTTCTCGGCAACGTCAGCCTGCTTGATGGCAATGATCTGCAACGCCTGGGTGGTACCGGCGGGCGCGTCGGGGTCAAGCTTCACCAGGGCGCGATCGCCCACAGCGAGGTCAGCGAACTGCATAGCCTCAGCCTTGCTAAGATCCTTCTCGCCGGGCTCGATGCGCTTGATAACTGCGGTGGCCGGAACTTCTACCGGATAGGACTGGCCGGCGTCGGTCTTCACGGTGATCGTGGTTCCGCTGATGGCGGTGACGGTTCCGATGAAGCGAGGGGGAGCCTGCGCCTGCACGAGGGGAGCGATGAGGAGGGTTGCCACAAGCAGGGCAGCGGAGAGCTTACCCCCTGCATGCGAGACAGGATACCGAAGATTCGTCGTGCGATTCATAAGTCATTTCTCCGCGGCTGGGAAGTTCCTGAGGACCGGGGTTCAAGAGTTGTTCCTGGTTCGGTAGACGAGCCATCGCGCGAAAAGGTTGAGCGTTCCGTGCCATAGCGTGGAGGATTCCGCAAAATTTTTAATGATGTGTATAAAACAAGGCATTTGTGCGGGTTGCGCACGTTGAACCTTAAGATAACCTTAAGGCCTTTAAGGGTTGTGCGGGCCAGAAATTAGACGGCGCAGAGCGACACTTTCGGGAGTGACGAAGGTTGTCGAAGAGGCTTCGGTCAGTCTTGACCGGCAAGGTCCGCCGTCTCAAGGAAGATGTAGCTGCCGGAAGGCGCGGGAACGACGTGCGTGAGCCTGCGGTTATGCACGACAACCGTGTCGCGATACCAGAGGTTGATGGCGGGCAGATCCTGGGCAAGAATTTGCTGGGCTTCAGCGTAGTCGGCGCGGCGCTTTTCCAGGTTGGAGCTTTCGGCCGCATCGTCGAGCAGGGCATCGAGGCGGGGGTTGGAGTAGTGGCTGCGGTTGGCGCCTTTGGGGGAAAAGCGGGCGGTGGAGAATGCGTAGCTGAAGATGTCCGGCTGCTCGTTGCCGCCGATCCAGCGCAGGGAGTACATCTGAAAAGCGCCATGCATGACATCCGAGTAGAAGGTGGCGTATTCGAAGCTGCGAATGTCGAGGGCAATGCCCACGGTGGCCAGTTGCTGCTGGAGGACGGCGGCCAACAGGCGCGTGCCTTCGTCGTTGCTGGTCTTCATGGTGAGGGGAAAGCGGATACCATTGGCGGCGCGGGGATGGCCGGCTGCATCGAGTAGTTGCGCGGCGCGGGCTGGATCGTAATCGTAGCGCGGGCCGCCGGCGTTGAAGGCCCAATGGCTGGTCGGCAACAGGCTGAGCGCGGGGTGCGCATGATTGCCGAGCAGCGTTTGAATGATCAGGTTGCGGTCGATGGCACAGGAGATGGCCTGGCGCACGCGCGCGTCCTGGAGCAGCGGGTCGCGCAGGTTGAAGCCGAGATACTGAATCTCCGTGCCGCCGGTCTCCTCCACCTGCAGGTTGGGCCGCGCGGCCAGCACGGCGAGCGAGTCCATGGGCAGGGAATTGATGGCCACGTCGCCGGAGCCTTTTTCAAGCTCCAGCGATTCGGTGATGGCATCGGGCACAATGGCGAAGCGGACACGCTCGAGCCTGGGGACGATGGACCAGCTGTGCGGGTTGCGCTCGATGATGACATCCTGATCGATCTGTTGGGAGACGAAGCGGAACGGGCCGGTGCCGACGGGATGCTGCCAGAAGTCGCGCCCGCTGCCCTGGGGCACAATGCCGATGGCGCCGGTGGATAGATTGGTGAGAAGGAAGTTGTCAGGATGTTTGAGATGCATGACTACTGTGCGGTCGTCCGGTGCTTCCATGGTGTTGATGGCGGCGTAGGATGCTGCCTTGGGCGTGATGACCGATCCGGGACGGGTCTGGTCAATCATGGACTCAAACGTCCACACCACGTCGCGCGCGGTGAGCGGGGCGCCGTTGTGAAAGCGAACACCGTTGCGGAGATGAAAGACGAGGGTGAGCGGGTCGGGCTGATCCCAGCGCTCGGCGAGGGCGGGCGTGAACTGGAAATGGGCGTCGCGCGCGACCAGGCCGTCGAAGAGAAGCGCGTCGATGCGCTGCGATTGGACATCGGTGCTGACGCGTGGATCGAGGTTGGCGGGACTGCTTTCAATGAGGAAGACGACAGTGTTTGGATTACGCGGGGCGGAACGGCAAGCGGTGAGGAGCAGCAGCACCGCGAATGCAAGCAGCCCACGGCTCCTAAACATAGGTCACCTGTCCGAGGATTGCGGAGCGCTTTGCGCCGGTGGCGGCGGGCACGTTGCCGGGCTTGCGATGCCAGGTTTGCCAGGCAAGGAGCGCAAAGGCCGCGGCCTCCTTGGCTTCGGCTGGGAGGCCGAAGTCCGCTGTGGAGGCCAGTTCGCAGCCGAGCGGCGCAAGGCGCTTTGCAAGCATGGCCATGAGCGTGAGGTTGCGCGCGCCGCCTCCGGAGACGATGTAGTCGATGGATGACTGCTGTGCACTACACATCTTTTTGTGGACGAATTGCTTGTAGCTTGCAGCGATGGTTTCGGAGGTGAGCAGGGTGGCTGTGGCCATTGCGTCTTCAGGCTTGTTGCTGTGCTTTCGGCAGGCGGCGAGGAACTTTGCGGCGTACTCGCGGCCGAATTGCTCGCGGCCGGCGGTGCGCGGAGGCTTGAGCCCGAAGTAGGGGTTGCGCAGGGCGGCGGCAAGGACAGGAGCCAGGATTGTGCCATCGGCGGCGATGGCGCCGTTGCGGTCGAAGCGCTTGTTGAACAGTTCCAGAGCGAGCGCATCGATGACCATGTTGCCGGGACCGGTGTCGAAGGCGATGAGCTGGGCGGCTTGCGCAGCCGCAGGAATTGCGGTGAGGTTGGCGATGCCGCCGATGTTCTGGAGCACGCGGCCGCGGGTGGGATGCGCGAAGAGAACGTAATCAAGAAGTGGAACGAGCGGTGCGCCCTGGCCGCCAGCCAGCATGTCGGCGGGACGGAAGTTGGAAACGACGGGGACGCCGAGCGCGGATGCGATCACTTGTGCTTCGCCCGCTTGCCAGGTGCATGCAAAGCTGCGGCCGGCATACGCTGCGGCGCGCGCCTGGTGATAGAGCGTTTGGCCATGACAGCCGACGAGATCGAGCTTGACGGGATGGCGCTTGAGCGTTGCTTGGACGGCTTCAGCGTAGGCGATGCCGAGACGCCAGTTGAGTTGGGCCAATGCGGCCGTGGATGTCGAAGCGGCATTCATGGCCGCGAGCACGCCGCGGCGGAGAGCGGTGGAAAATGGAAAGCCTTCATGCGCGAGAAGCGTGAGTCGGGAGCGTAGCTTGCCGGGCGCGATGCGCACGATGGCTACGTCGATGCCATCGGCGGAGGTGCCGCTCATGATGCCGGCGACGGTCATGGCATTGGCGTTCATGCGGAGTGCTCCGGGTATGCAGGCTGGGACTTGGCAATGGTCTCGCAGAAACGATGGATGCGGGCGCGAAGGGACTCGAATTGGCGCGGCGCAAGAGATGTGGAGGGTTTGGCTGTGAAGAGTTTTCTGCGCTTGAGGGATGTTTGGCGGGCGCGCGTGAGCAGGAGATTGCGGAATGCTGCCGAGCGCTCCGCCTCCATGAGTATTGATTCATAGGCGCGGAGGATGAGCTCCGGGCTGTGACATATCTCCATGAGGTCCATGCCGGCGTGGACGGCGGCGATTACAGTTTGCTCGATGGGCAGGAATTTGAGGATGCCGCCCATCTCCAGATCGTCAGAGAAGATGATGCCGCGATATGCGATCTGCCTTCGGAGGACGGTGGTTATCCAAAAGGGCGATGCGGAAGCGGGGCGATTGCCGCCAGGCGTATCGGGATAGGCGGCATGGTTGACCATGATCATCGGAAGTTGATTATGGAGCGCACGATACGGGGCGAGGTCTTGGCGCTGAAGATCGCGGAGGTTGCGATGAATGGCGGGCGTTTCAAAATGCGAGTCGAGGGTGCCGGCGCCGAGGCCAGGGAAATGCTTGCCGCAGCCGACGACGCCGTGGGCTGCCAACCCAGCGAGGAAGTTACTGGCGTAGGCGGTGACGACGTCTGGCGATGGGGCAGCGGCGCGGGTGCCCATGACGTTTGCGGACGCGGGCAGGGCGAGGTCCAGCACCGGTGCAAGAGTCGTGTTGAAGCCGAAGGCCCTCACTGCACGTGCCACCAGCTCTCCGTGCTCGCGAGAGAGCGCAGGCTTGCGCGTGACTTGTGCAGCGAGCGCTACTGCCTGCGCAGAGGGCAACGGCGCGAGCGCATCGCGCAGACGGTCGACTGTTCCGCCTTCAACATCGACGCAGTGAAGGCTGTTGGGCGCACAGAGATAAGTTGCCTCATTGAGGAGCGCGCGGGTTTGGCTTGCGTCCACAATGTTGCGGCGGAAGAGGATGATGCCGGCGGGACGCACGAGCTGGAGCCATGCGCGCTCCAGGCCTGTCAGCTCCGGGCCCGAAAGACCTACGACGAGCAGGCTTCCGGCGGCGTGACGCAGATTCGCGGTCATCCTTTCTCCTTGAGCTCTTGCTGCAACTCTTCCAGCAGATTAAGGGCCTGCAACGGCGTGAGCGAGTTCACGTCAGTAGCCTCGATACGATCGACGATGCGCTGCGAGAGCGGCGTGAAGATGGTGAGCTGCACCGGCTCGGCTGTCTCCACCTGGACGTTCTGGCGTTCCTGTTTCTCATGCTGCTTGAGTACGCGCTTGGCGCGCTCGATGACCTGCGCGGGCAGGCCGGCGAGGCGCGCCACTTCAATGCCATAACTCTTGCTGGCTGCGCCGGGCTCAATGTTATGCAGAAACACAATGCCGCCGGCGGCTTCTTTTACGCCTACACGCAGATTGCGCACGCGCGGCAGCTTCTCGGCGAGCATGGTGAGCTCATGGTAGTGCGTGGCGAAGAGGGTGCGCGCGCCTGTCTCCGCGTGAAGGTACTCCACGGTGGCCCATGCGAGCGAGAGGCCGTCGAACGTGGCTGTGCCGCGGCCCATTTCGTCGAGGAGGATGAGCGACTGGCGGGTAGCGGTGTTGAGGATGGTGGCGGTCTCGGTCATCTCGACCATGAAGGTGGAGCGGCCGCGGGCAACGTTGTCGCTGGCGCCGATGCGGGTGTAGATGCGATCGACGAGGCCGAAGCGCAGCTTCTCGGCGGGGACGAAGCTGCCCATCTGGGCCAGCAATACCAGCATCGCGGCCTGGCGCAGGTAGGTGCTTTTGCCGCCCATGTTGGGGCCAGTAATTAGTAGAAGGCTCGGTCCGTTGCCTTCTTCATGGAGGTCCGCGGCATTGAGATAGAGATCGTTGGCGATGAAGCGACCTTCGCGGGTTTCCTCCATCCATTGCTCGATGACGGGATGGCGGCCGGCTACGGCTTCGAGGACCGGCTCATCCACAATGGTGGGGCGAACGTAACGGCGCAGCGCGGCAAGATGCGCGAAGTTGGAGAGCAGGTCGGCTTCAGCGACGGCGGCGGAGCTGCGGCGAATGCGGCCGGCGGCTTCAAGCACTTTTTTGCGAAGGTCGATGAAGATGCGTTTTTCGATTTCGATGCAGCGGTCGTGGGCGGTGAGGATTTTGCGCTCGTACTCTTTGAGCTCGGGAGTGGTGAAGCGCTCGGCGTTGACGAGGGTTTGCTTGCGTTCGTAGTCGGCGGGGGCGAGAGCGAGATTGGCTTTGGTGATTTCGATGTAATAGCCGAAGACGGTGTTGTAGCGGACTTTGAGCGAGCCGATGCCTGTGCGCTGGCGCTCGCGCTCCTCGATGGCGGCGATGGATTGGCGGCCAGTGGAGGAGATGGTGCGGAGTTCGTCGAGCTCCGCGTCGACGCCGGCGGCGATGGCGCCGCCATCGACCAGCGTGAGCGGAGGCTCGGCGATCAGCGTGGTTGCGATGAGGGCGGTTACATCTTCAAGGGTATCGAGGCGAGTGGTGAGCGAGTGCCAGAGCGGGGCTCCCAGCGCGTCGAGGGCGAGCCTAAGCGCGGGGAGTTTGGCGAGGCTGACGGCCAGGGCGCGGACGTCGCGCGGGCCGGCGGAGTCGAGCGAGAGACGCGCGAGCAGGCGTTCGAGATCGAGGATGCCGCTGAAGGCGCGGCGGAGTTCTTCGCGCTTGAGCAGATCGCCATGGGCTTCGGCGACGGCCTCGTAGCGGGCTTCGAGTGCTTGCGCATCCACCAGCGGGCGCAGGATGGTGGTGCGGAGCAGGCGCTTGCCCATGGGGGTCTGACAGGCATCGAGGGTGTGGAAGAGCGTGGCGCGGGAGTCCTGGCCGACGAAGAGCGGCTCGACCAGTTCGAGATTGCGCACGGTGACCTGGTCAAGTTCGAGGGCTGTCGAGTGCTCCTGGAATTTGAGGCTGTCGATGTGCAGGGCATCGATTTTTTGCGTGGTGCGGACGTAGTGGAGGACTGCTCCAGCGGCGATGGCTGCGGCGGGATGGATGTCGAGGCCGTAGCCTTCGAGGGTACGCACGTTGAGCTGGCGTTCGACCAGCGGGACGGCGAAGTCGCGCGTCCAGACCCAGTCTTCAACCCGGGTGCGGGCGGCGATGCGTTCGAGGCCTCGATCGAGCTCTGGGGACAAGTGGGCGCTGGCGGGCAAGAGGACTTCGCTGGGACCGGCCTTGGCGATTTCGTCGATGGCCTGCTGGCGCGCGGCGGGGCCCTGAAACTCGGCGGTGCGGAACTCGCCGGTAGAGACGTCAAGCAGGGCGATGGCGCAGACGGGCTGGTTGGCGGGGCCGGTTTCAAAGAGCGCGGCGAGAAAGTTGTTCTGCTCCTGGCCGAGCGCATTGTCGAGGGCAGTGCCGGGGGTGAGGACGCGGGTCACTTCGCGGCGGACGATCTTCTTGGTGAGCTTGGGGTCTTCCATCTGGTCGCAGATGGCGATGCGGTAGCCCTTGCGAAGCAAGCGCGTGAGGTACTGCTCCACCGCGTGGTAGGGGACGCCGCACATAGGCTGCGAGCGCTCCTTGTCGCGGGCAGTGAGGGTGAGCTGGAGTTCGCGGCTGACGGTGACGGCGTCGTCGTAGAAGAGCTCGTAGAAGTCTCCCATGCGGAAGAAGAGCAGGGCGTCGGGGTTCTCGCGCTTGGCGGCGGTCCACTGGCGCATGAAGGGCGTCAGGTCGACAAGACTCTGGTCCAAAGGGGGAGACGGCGGAGCGCCGACGCCGGGTTGAGTGTCTTGCTTGATCACGCTGGCTTTAAGAGTATCGTGACGGGATGGTCGCGGGGTAGTTGTTGCCGGCACACAGGGACACAGGCGCCGGAGATCGATATTTCTTGACCGAGCCGGCCCATTGCCAGTAGATTGGCTCAACTCAGATTCCCGATTCCAAGGTTTTCGGAAAGGAACGCCGATGAACCTTCTGCACCTGGTTCTCGCCGCCCTGGCTGCATTTGTGGCTTATATGGCCGTGGGCGCGCTCGTCTTCTGGCTTTCCCCTTCGCTCAAGACGGAGTTCTTGAAGTATCCCGCGGTTTACCGCGATCACGATGGCCAGATGAGCCACTTACCTATCGGGATGGTGGGGATCTTTGTTTCCATCCTGACGCTGGCGGTGCTTTACGCGCAGATCTATGAGGGCGGCTCCGGCCTGGCCGCGGGTGCTCGTTTTGGGGCGCTCATCGGCGTCTTCGTCCTATGCACCTTTACCCTGCACAATTATGTGAACCTGAACATCGGGCTGAAACTGACGGTGCAGCAGTCACTCGCCTATTTTGTGCAGTGGCTGATTGTCGGCATCGTGATTGGGCTTGTCTATGGGTCGCTCGCTGCGCACTAGCGCCTCCGGTCAAAGGTGACAGGCGGCCGTTCCGCTAAGCTCAAGAGTCCGCGTGGGAGCGTAGACTACTCCGGTGAACAATCAGCCGCAAGAGATGTGTGTGCCGGTTGGAAGGGGAGGGATGAAGACAAGAACCGTTGTGTGCGGATGGTTGCTGGCAGCAGGAATGGCGATGAGCGCAGGGGCGGGGAATGCGCCCAAGACGCTGAGTGCGAAGAAGTTTGATGCGTTAGCGACGGCAGCGCTCGATACGATGAAGGCCAAGGCAGCGGAGCTGAAGATTGGCGGCGTGGCGGTGGTGAACTACGCTCCGGGAGAGACGGTGCAGGCGTGGTCTTCAAAGATGGCGGTGGTGGGGCGCATGACGGACCCTCCCACAGCCACATCGAAGGGCAATAACCTGCTGGCTTTTGCCTACACCAAATCGACGGAGATGGCGCGGACGCTGGTGAATAGCGGGACTTCAAAGGATCCGATACTGACCGGCGAACTCGGCTGGCAGGGTGGGGTGGTGGCCCAGGTGAAGGGCGGCTGGGTGATTGTGTCGTTCAGCGGAGGCAAGTCGGCGGACGATGTCCAGGTTTCCCAAGCGGGACTTGCGGTGATGAAGGCGGCGTTCTAAAACACCCAGGCGAGTTGCGGATGCGGCTCTCCCATTCCATTTGGTGATTTGCATCACAGTATACTGAGCAGTTACGCCTTTAAGGTGAATATCGGTATGTATCTGCTCTGGCTTCGAGTTGCGGCTATTCTCTACGCGTCGGCGAGTGTCGCCGTCTTTCCGGCCGTGCTCTACAAAGTTGACCGGTGGCGACGCTGGTGCGTGCATCTGGGCGGAATGGCCTGGTTCTTTCACTTTGTCTCCGCGATTGAAATGCTGGTGCAGGCGCACCACTGGGTTCCGGTAAGCGTGCGGGAAGTACAGAGCCTGCTGGGGCTGGCGGTGGTTTCAGTGTTCTTCCTGGTGTGGTGGCTTTACGACGCCATCTCGCTTGGTTTGTTTGCCTTGCCGGTTACTTTCTTCATGGTCTTGATTCCCGCGCTGGGGCCGGACCGCTATACTTTTGCATCGCAGGGCGTGCGCGTGAGCTGGTTGATTGCGCATATTACGGCTCTGCTGCTGGCCTACGTGGCGCTGGGGTTCAGCCTGCTGGCCTCCATCCTTTACCTTGTTCAGGAGCGGCGGCTGAAGGCCAAGCCCAAGGTGCGCCTGCTGACCGGCGAGGACTCCTGGTGGGCGCCGCTGGACTGGCTGCCGCCGCTGGATACGCTGGAGCGCATCTCGGAAGCCATGTTGGAGTTTGGCTTCCCGTGCATGACGGTGGGGCTGGTGATTGGTGCCGTGTTGGTGCAGGAGACCAGCCTGGGCGCATCGTATTTCCTTGATCCTAAAATTATTGCGGCCTTTGTGAGCTGGGCCATTTACGTATTGCTGCTGCTGGTTCGGCGCTCAGCCGGGCTGCGCGGACGCAAGGCGGCTTATCTCTCGGGGGCGGTATTTGCCGTGATGGTAGTGGTTTGGACCGCCAACCTGTTCAGCCATGTCCACAGGTTCGGTGCGCAATGACGCTCTCGCTCATTGGTGTGAACTACAAGACGGCGCCCATCGCGCTGCGGGAGAAGATTGCCATCAGCCGCGAGGAGCTGCCGGAGACGACGCGCGCGCTGGCTGCGGTGGAAGGCGTGACCGAGTGCATGATTGTCTCGACGTGCAACCGGGTTGAACTGCTGGCCGCCGTGGAGTCACCGGACGCGGACCTGACCGGCTTTCTGCACCGGCACTTCGGGCTGGACCGGGAACTGCTGGAGCCGCACATTTACAGGGAGAACGACAGGGATGCGGTGCGGCACCTGTTCCGGGTGGCCGCCAGCCTGGACTCGATGGTGGTGGGCGAGCCGCAGATTCTGGGGCAGGTGAAAGAGGCCTTTGCCGTGGCGCGGGCGGCGGGAACGGTGAGCGGTCAGCTGGAACATCTGCTGCAAAGCGCGTTTGCGGCGGCCAAAAAGGTGCGGTCGGAGACGGAGATTGGCTCGAGCTCGGTTTCGATTGCTTCCGTAGCCGTTGATTTAGCGAAGAAGATCTTTGGCTCGCTGCAGGGGCGGACGGTGTTCCTGGTGGGCGCGGGTAAGATGAGCGAACTGGCGGCGCGGCACCTGGTGCAGCAGGGAGCCGGAGCCATCCTGGTGAGCAACCGGACCCAGGAGCGCGCGCACCGCATGGCCGAACAATTTGCGGGCCGCGTGATTCCTTACGAGCAGTTGTATGAGGTAGCCAGCGACGCTGACATTGTGATCAGTTCCACGGGCGCGCCGCACCCTATCTTCCGTCGGGAGCACGGTCAGAGGTTCATGCACAAGCGGCGGAACCGGCCCATGTTCTTTATCGATATTGCCGTGCCGCGCGATGTCGACCCGGAGATGGGCAAGCTGGAGGGCCTGTTTGTTTACGACATTGACGACCTGCAGGCGGTGGCTGCGGCTCACCTGGCAGAACGGAGCCGCGAAGCCAGCGATGCCGAGACGCTGATTGCCGGCGAGGTGGAGCGATTCCATGCGCGGCAACGGACGGTGAATGTGGCGCCGGCGATTGTGGCGTTGCAGCGGCAAGCAGAGGAGATTCGGCAGGCGGAGCTGAAACGGATGCAGGCCCGGCTGGGTGGGTTGACCGCCGAGCAGATTTCTGCAGTTGAGGCTTTGACACGCGGGCTGGTGAACAAGTTTCTCCATCCCCCCATGCAGGCGCTGAAACAGGCCGCGCGCGAGGGCGACCAGGTGCGGCTGGATGCGGTGTGCGAGGAGTGGTCGGTTTCCGTGAGCGCAAATCGGGATGCGGAGCAGGCTTCCGCGGCGGGTGTGGCGAAGACCAACCAATGCGGGGAAAACCCTGAAGAGAAAGCGGTGGGCGCGGTCGAAAGCGCAACCGGCGTGGAGACCCACCGATGAAGCTGCGAATTGGAAGCCGTGGATCGCAACTGGCCCTGTGGCAGGCCAATCATATTGCCGCGCTGCTGCGCGGGCAGGGGCACGCGGTGGAGATTGAGATCATCAAGACCACCGGCGACCGGCTGCAGGAGGTGACCTTCGCGCAAGTTGGGTCGAAAGGGATGTTTACCAAGGAGATTGAAGAAGCTTTGGCCGAGGGGCGCGTGGATTTGGCTGTGCACTCGCTCAAGGATTTGCCGACGGAATTGCCCGAGCCGTTTGCGTTGGCGGCAACGCCTCCTCGGGTTGACCCGCGCGATGTGTTTGTTTCTGTGAGGTATGCGAACTTGGCGGCGCTGCCACTGGGTGGGCGGGTAGGAACCAGCAGCCAGCGGCGCAGGGCGCAGTTGAAGGCGCTGCGGCCGGATATTGAGGCGGTGGAGTTTCGCGGGAATGTAGACACGCGGCTGAGGAAGCTGGCCGAGGGGCAGGTGGACGCGATTCTGCTGGCCGCGGCGGGGCTCGACCGGCTGGAAAAGACGGAGTGGGTGCGGGAGCGGCTGGAGCCAAAGGATTTTTGCCCGGCAGCGGGTCAGGGGTCGCTGGGGATTGAGACGCGCAAAGACGATGCGGCGACGATGGATGCGGTGGCATTTTTAAACGACGAGGCCACACGGTTTGCGGTGACGGCGGAGCGGGCGGCGCTGGCGGAGTTGGGCGGCGGATGCCAGGTGCCGATCGGGATTCATTGCCGGGTGCGGCCCGTTGAGGCATGGGAAGCTGCCGGTGAGAAGGAGCCGTTTGACGAGATCTTTGGCGTCGTGGCTGCTCCGGAGACTGGCAATGCGGTGCGGATCTTCCACTGTGCTCCGCGCGGAAAATTCAACCCTGCCGCGCTGGGACGGCTGGCAGCGAAGATGCTGATCGATGCGGGAGCCGGGCCGTTGCTGGCGGCTGCGGCGGGCGAGGCTGGGCGGTGAGTTGGCTGCCGCTGGCAGGGCGGCGGGTGCTGGTGACCCGGGCCGCGCACCAGGCAGGAAAGCTGAGCGAAGGGCTGCGCGCGCTGGGTTGCGAGCCGGTGGAGGTTCCGGTGCTGGAGATTCGGCCGCCGGAGAATCCTGGGCCGCTGGATGCGGCAATTCGAAACCTCAAAAGTTACGATTCGCTGATCCTAACCAGCACAAACACAGTGCGGGCGCTGGCGGAGCGCGCCGCGGTGTTGGGTGTGCCGCTGGCCGGTTCCGGGTCACTGAGGGTGGCTGCGGTGGGAACAGCCACTGCCGAGGCGGCGCGTAAGACAGGATTAACCGTTACGTTTGTTCCGGAATCATACGTGGCCGAAAGTTTGGTTGAGGGGCTGGCTGGGCAAGCGTCCGGGCAGAAGATTCTGGTGGCGCGGGCGGCGGTGGCGCGGGATGTGATTCCGGACGCGCTGCGAGCTGCGGGCGCGCTGGTGGATGTGGTGGACGCTTACCGGAATGTGCTCCCCGAAGGAACGCCCGCGCTCCTTCGCAAGGCGCTGGCGGAAGGGATTGATGCGGCTACGTTTACCAGTTCGTCCAGCGTGACGCATCTGGCGGAAGCGGCTCGTGCGGCTGGGGTTGACTGGCCGTTTTCCGGCGTTCCGGCTGTCTCGATCGGGCCGATTACTAGCCAGACGCTGCGCGAGCTCGGCTGGGAACCGGCGGCTGAGGCGAGTCCATCGGATGTTCCGGGGCTGATTGCAGCTACCGCTGACTTGCTGACCCGCTGACTTGCTGCTTCACGACTGCCAGGTTTTTTCTTTGGAGTGGCAGAGCTGCTCCAGGTTACAGCGGTCGCATTTGGGTTTGCGGGCGTCGCAGACCTGGCGGCCGTGATGGATGATCTGGTGAGAGAAGTCGATCCAGCGGTTCTGCGGGATGACCTTCATCAGTTCCTGCTCAACTTTTTGCGGGGTGTCGCCCTTGGCCAGGCCGAGGCGGCGGGCGATGCGGAAGACATGAGTGTCGACCACGACACCTTCGGCCTTGCCGAAGCAGACGCCCAGGACGACGTTGGCCGTCTTGCGCGCGGCGCCGGGAATGGTGATGAGTTCCGCCAAGGTCTGCGGGACCTGGCCGTTGAAGTCGGAGATGATCTTCTGGGCGGCGCCTTTAATGGACTTGGCCTTGTTGTGGAAGAAGCCTGTGGTGCGGATGAGGGTTTCAAGCTGGGGGAGCGTAGCTTTGGCCATGGTGGCCGGGGTGGGGAAGCGCTTGAAGAGTTCTGGCGTGACCATGTTGACGCGGACGTCGGTGCACTGAGCGGAGAGGATGGTAGCGACCAGCAGCTCCCACGGGGAGGAGTGGGTGAGCGCGCACTTGACGTCGGGGTAGGCTTCGTCAAGGCCGCGAAGGATGGCGGCGACGCGGTCGACGGCGAGGTCGCCGCGGAGGGGTTTGTTTGCGGACTTCTTCGACGGTGGCTTCGTTCCGGGCATGGCTTATCTTAACTTGGTGCGATTTGTGGTTTCCCAGGTTCCGGCAGCAGTATCCCTTTCGACAGGGCTCAGGGTGCTGGTTCGACAACTCCAAGCCGGCTAACGGTCTGTGGTGATAGCCGGCGCGGCAGGAAGTCATTCCACTGGAGCGAAAGAGCTTTGTTTCCTTTGGGGCATTTACGGCACGGGACCCAGGTGGCATCCCGCCGTGCTGGATCAAAACACGGCTTTCGCCACGGGCACCTAAAAAGAAACAGGTTCGTAGGTTGTTAAGAAATCGTTACGGGTCCCCAGGTTTATGCCGCGAAGTGAACGGCTGTGAGGATGCTCGTGCTCTGGTTGGTCCTTCATGCGATTGCACCAGGAAAGGATGCCGGGTGCGGATTTCCCGGGTTGTCAGTCAGTCGTGTTTTTGAAGGTCGAACGATTCGGGCGGGGCGTGTTTCTTTATAAAAGTGGTCAAATTGAGCCATTTTTGAGTGCAACCCGATTCTTTTCATGGGGCTGGAGGAAAACCGGGGGAGGGGTACCCCCTATGTAGCAGATTCTTCCCGGTTTTTTTGCCATTGTGGGGGATGCGCTATGGACCGCCGAGGCGGCAAAAAGGGGTTTCCGGGGGTGTTGTGACTGTTTCCGTGGAGGACTTTGGTGTTCATTCTTCGATTGTGCGCCAGGGCTTGGTAATTATGTGCAACGAATCTTGAACAAACAGCGGAGGAGGATGGGGCGCAGGGAAGCTCAGGAGAGCCGCTGCACGTGCGCATTTGAGCGGCCTCCAACCATAAAGCCTCCTGCTACGGCGAAAGATACTTACGTTTTCGATGCGGGCAGGGTGCGGGCGGCGAGCTGAGCAATGTCAAGGAGTTGAGGGGCGGAGTCGCCTTGTTCGGCGAGGGCGTCGCGGAACATGGAGTTGCAGAAGGGGCAGGCGGTGGCTACGGTTTGTGCGCCGGTGGCGGTGAGTTCGGCGGCGCGGTTGTGGCTGACGCGTTCCCCGGTTTCTTCGCCGAGGAAGGCGAGGCCGCCGCCGGCGCCGCAACAGAAGCTGCGCTGGTGGTTGCGGGGGGCTTCTATGACTGTTCCGGCGAGAGCGGCGACGGTGCGGGGTTGGTCGTAAACGTTGCGGTAGCGGCCGAGGTAGCAGGGGTCGTGGAAGACGATGGTTTCCGGGGCCTCGGGGGCTAAAGCCCGCGTCAATTCAGATTCGTTTCCGGCACGACTCAAGTCGTGCCCTTTCAAAGCTTGTTCTTCAGGGGCTAAAGCCCGCGTTAATTTAGATTCGTTTTCGGCACGACTCAAGTCGTGCCCTTTCAAAGCTTGTTCCTCAGGGGCTAAAGCCCCGATCAATTGGGATGAGTCGCTATCGGCACGACTCAAGTCGTGCCCTTTTAAAGCCTGCTGCGGGGGAAGGCGGTGGGCGAAGCGGGCGAGGAACTCGCTGTGGTGGTCGATCTCGGGGGGCGTGCCGTACTCTTTCCAGTCTTCCTGGATGGTGCGGACGCAGTGGGGGCAGATGCTGACGATCTTCTTGACCTTGTTCTGGGCGAGGGCTTCGAGGTTGGCTTCGGCGAGTTGCTGGAAAACGAGGTCGTTGCCGAGGCGACGGACGGGGTCGCCGGTGCATTTTTCCTTGCGCAGGACGCCGTAGCTTGCGCCGAGGTAGTTCATGACACGGGCGAAGTCGGCGACGATTGCGCGGCCCTTGGGGTCGTATCCGCCCATGCAGCCGAGCCAGAGGCAATACTCCTGGGTTCCATCAAAAAGAGGCAGCGCCTCCTTCTGGATGAACTTGTCGCGTTCGGCCGGGCTGATTCCCAAAGCGTTGCTGCCGCGCTCGAGGGCGAGGAAGAGTTTTGCGCCGTAGTCATTTTCCCATTCGCCGGTGTTGACGGCGCCACGGCGCAGGCCGACGAGGATGGGAACGTGCTCAATGCCGACGGGACACTGGAACTCGCATGCGCCGCAGGTGGTGCACTGGAAGACGGCTTCCTGGGAGTTGTACTTGCCGAGGAGCGGTTGGTCGGACGCGGGGCCGAGGTCGTTGAGGTAGGCGCGGACGCCGAGGATGATTTCCTTGGGGTTGAGGAGCTTGCCGGTGTTGGCGGCGGGGCAGTGCTCAGTGCAGCGTCCACACTCGACGCAGGAGTAGGCCTGGAGGCTGACGAGTTGGGTGAGGTCAGTGCCGGCGACCAGGCCGAAGTCCTCATCGCCGCTGAGCGGGGGGATTTGCGCGTAACTGCCGCGGGAGAGAAAGACGGTGGCGGGGCTGAGGACGAGGTGGAGGTGCTTGGTGTGGGGGATGATGGGCAGGAAGGTGAAGAGCGCCAGCGAATGAACCCACCAGAGGACGCGGGCAGCCGTGGATGTGTCGGCGACGAAGAACGAGGCCAGGTAGGTGCCCATGAGGGTGAAGATGAGGAAGGCGATGAAGCCGGATTCCCAGGAAAGCTTGGGGCCGAGCCATTTGGGGCGGACGAGGAAGCGGCGAATGAAGAGGCCGGCGATGCCCACGGCGCAGAAGAGGGCAAAGGCTGCGGCGAAGTAGAAATACCAGCGGCCGGGACGCCGGAGGGCGAGAGAAAGCCGAGGCCGAAGGCTGTGGCGCAGTGGTTGAGCGTGACCAGGGCGAAGGCCAGGAAAGCCCAGAAGACCGACCGCGTGGGCCAGGCCGGGGAGCGGGCGCTCGCGGATGACCTTGGCCTGGCAGAGAACCTCCCAGAAGAAGTCCCAAGCCCGCTTGCCGATGGGAAAGAGGCGAAAGTTCGCGTCCTTCTTCGATTTGAGGATCTTGTCGAGGACCACGCCGAAGCGGCGACTGAACAAATAGACAGAGGCGAGGAAGACAGCGGCGAAGAGGAGCTTCTCGAAGAGCGAGAAATGCTGGGGTTCAGCGAAGATGGGCAGTGCGGAGGCGGAAAAGGAGAGCAGCATAAAACGAACAGGATTCCAGCCCCACGATACAGGATGGGGCGGGGGCTTGTCGCGGGGTCAAGAGGGCCGGTATTGGCTCAGTTTTAGGTCGCCGCCGAAATTATTCAATCGGGCCGTCCTCTGCGACGTGAAACTGCTGTTCAGTCCCAACAAAGAAGACATAACTTTTTTGCGATCCTTTCGAGCGGTACATCTCATCCCAAATGAGCCCTCCCTTGCCCCAGCCGGTTTCTGCGAGGGTTTGCCTGTGTCCGTCCGGGCGAACATATTCATATCGGATCGTTCTCCAACCCTCAGCGATAGGATCAGAGGTGCATCCGTGCCCCTTCGGGTCGACGAAGTAAACGAGGAACCGGCCATCGCGAGTCAGGGGAGGGCAATGAGGATTGCCAACTTCGAACTGCACCCATCCGCGATAACCGTCAGGGATCTCGTACCTCAGCTTTTGCAGATAAAGCGGTTGAATGAGAGGAGGGCCGTATACGAGGGATGCAAGGCCAAGAATCAGGACCCCGATTCCTGTAGCCGTCCAAAGCACGAATCGGCGAAGGGTCCTCATTGCGTTTAGAATAACTCGCCCGGTTGAATTGCCTGCCCTGTATCTCTATTTGGCTTCCCTTGATCTCTTGCGAGTTGGTTAGGCGGTCCACTGAAAGCAGAGCTCGTAGTTGTCGGGGTCGCGGAAGAAGAGTTGCTTCATGCCGAAGGGGCGGATCATGGGGCCTTTGACGGCGATGCCGGCGGCTTTCAGATACTCCGCGGCGGCGTCGAGGTCCTGGCAGCCGATGTAGATCTGGGTATCTCCGTGGGCGGCGATCCGGGCAGGTTCGAGCTGAGGTGGGCGGCGGCTGCGCTCGAACATGGTGTTGAGCATGAGGTTGGCATCGTTGCGGCGGAGCCAGACCCAGTCGATGTGCCCGTCGGGCTCCGGGTCGGAGCTCAGGTGAATTTCGAAGCCGAGCAGGTCGCGATAGAAGCGCAGCGAGGCCGGCATATCGTAGACGGCGAGCAGGGGGCAAAGGCTTTGCATGTCGATGGGCATAGGTAGCTCCTGAGATGAGACGCTCCACGCGGGAAAGAATACCTCAAGGTAGAAGACGCCGGGGAAAGATGGGCGCGTTCAGCGTATTGGCCTGGGGAGAAGCTCGTCTCAAGTGCGGCACCCAGTCGGCTAGACTGGATTCCTGCAACTTTTGACATGGCAGTGAGAGGGGATTCAATTGGCAAAGTATCTTGTGACCGGGGCGGCGGGGTTTATTGGGCGCTCGATTGCGGCGGCGCTGCTGAAGCGCGGTGAGACGGTGCGCGGGGTGGACAACTTCATCACCGGCAAGCGGGCCAACCTGGCGGGGCTGGAGGCGATGGAGTTTATCGAGGGCGACCTGGCCGATGCGGGGGTGTGCGCGCGGGTGTGCGCGGGGGTGGAGATTGTGTTTCACGAGGCGGCGCTGGCGTCGGTGCCGCGGTCAGTGGCGAACCCGGTGGCGACCAACGTGGCCTGCGTGGATGCGACGCTGAACCTGCTGGTGGCGGCGCGGGATGCGGGGGTGCGGAGGGTGGTGTACGCGGGATCGTCGTCGGCGTACGGCGAGTCGCCCACGCTGCCAAAGCACGAGCAGATGCTGCCGAATCCGATCTCGCCGTACGCGGTGGCCAAGCTGGCGGGCGAGCACTACATGCGGGTGTTTGCGCGGGTGTATGGACTGGAAACAGTGGTGCTGCGGTACTTTAATGTGTTTGGGCCGTACCAGGACCCGACCAGCCATTACTCAGGGGTGCTGGCGATATTTTGCCGGAAGATGCTGGCCGGGGAGCAGCCAACGATCTACGGGGATGGGGAGCAGAGCCGGGACTTTACGTATATCGACAACGTTGTGCATGCCAACCTGCTTGCGGCTGCGGCGCCGGCGGAGAAGGTTTCCGGACGGATGATGAATGCGGCGACGGGCAAGCGGATTACGTTGAATGAGACTTTTGGGATTCTGCGGGAGCTGACCGGGTACGCGGGCGAGCCAAAGTATGCGGAGGGACGAGCCGGGGATATTCGCGACTCGCTGGCGGATATTGGGCTGGCGGACGAGTTGCTTGGGTATCGGCCGGTGGTGGATTTCCGCGAGGGGTTGAAGAGAACGGTGGAGTGGTATCGGATGGGGGCGTAGGGGTTCAAGGAAGCCAGGACCAGAACAGGGTGGAGTTCCTGGAACCTGACGCGCTTGCCGTTAGAGATTCTGCGTGGCCGGCTCAGCCATCACTGTTTCTGTGCGGAATTCTGGGGTGTCTTCTCGTCGAGATTTCTCTGCCACTCTTCGCGTTCCTTTTGATGCTGGCTCTGCTCATAGTGAATGCCCTGGACAAAGGTGTGCATCACATCGTCCAGGGTGCGGCCGGGAGCCAACGTGCAGCTCTTGAAGAGATCGGTGTCGGGGTTGGTATCAATCTCCGGCGCGATACAGGTCAATACCAGTCCCTTCTCGTCGGTCACCGTGAAAAGGTGACTGGGCTTGGCGGGAGCGTTGTCCGATGGAGCAGCCGATTTGGGCTTGAGGAGGTGTGCATGGGGTGCGAGACCGGGAGTCCTGGAGCTTGACGCGGTGAGAGCCGGCGTGGAGGCGCTTGCCTGTGCGGCGACGAAGGCAATGAAAACGGCGAGCAGGAGGAGTGTTCCGTGTCTCTTCATAGGCACCTACAACTTTCCTGAAAAGAGGATTCCGGTGGTAGCTGGGATATCGGCTGATTGAGCCGAATTGTACACCCTGCACTTTGTTGGGTGGAGAGCGCAGGCCGGGAGGGCGCGCGCAATGGCCCACCCCATCGACAAGGATCTGTCGAGGGGGTGCGCGGTTTCGCTGCGTTCGGGATGCCGGGTTATTTTTTGGGGCGGCCGGCGTCGAGGTGGTCGTAGTTGAGGGCGGCGTTGAGGAGGAGCATGAAGCTGCCCTGGGTTTCCTGACGCCACATGGGATTGTTGGCGAAGAGGACGATGTGGCCGCGGCCGAGGGGAGCGTCAACGACGGCGGGCGCGCCGGCGAGTTCAGAGCCGCCGGCTAACATGCCGCTGATCCAGAGATCTTTTTCGTCGGCGAAGCGGAGTACGACACGGGGGTAGAGCGCGGGGGGCGGGAGCACGCTGCTCGAGAAGACCCGGTATTGCGGGTCAATGTAGAGCTCCTGCTCGGCTTTGGTGCGCTCGGGTTGGGCTTCGGGAGTGGTCCAGATGCGACCCTGGGGAATGTCAGGGTCGGTGGCGGAGCCGCGGCCGCTGGGACGGGGTGCGGCGGATTCGCGGTCGCCGGAGAGGGCGATTCTGAAGACCGGGGCCTGGTTGAAGTAGATGCCGACTGTGCTGTCGTAGCCGTAAGCGATTGGGCTTTTGGCGTCTTCAACGTTAGCGCGGACGATGGAGCCGCGGACCTGGAGATTGTGAGTGTCTTTGATGGTGACGGTGTCAGCGAGGCCGAGATCGATGGGCAGGTGGTTGCTGGAGCCGATGGAGACGAAGAGGCCGCCTTCTTCAATGAACTGCTTGAGGTGGGCGACGCCTTCAAAGCCGAGGCCGCCGCGGATGTCGGGGGTCTCGTCAATGCCGCCCCAGTTGGGGGTGACGTCGGATTTCTGCCAGGGGATGGGTCCGGCGTCGGTGCCGTCGGGCAGGGTGCGCTTGGGAATGCCGGCGAGGATCTCGCGGATGTCAGAGAAGGTGGGCGGGAAGAGGATGACGTCGTATTTTTCGCGCAGGTCGGGGGTGGTGCGGACGAGGGTATCGGAGATGTAGGCGTAGGGGACGCCGGTTTCTTCCAGGGCGAGACGGAACCAGCCTTCGTTCTGGGTGCTGGTCCAGGTGTGGAGCAGGGCGATGCGCGGGACGCCGAGGGGGTGGCGGGCGACGGGGGGATCGTCAGCGGCGGCGACGGCCTGGATGCCGAGGTCGGTGGCCGCCTGGCGGAGGGTGGATTCGAGGTCGGCGGGGTTGCCGTCGGTGGGGATGAGGAAGGAGCCGGCGGCGAATTTACGGCCGGCGGCGTCGAAGGAGTCTTCAGCGGCAAAGATTTTGGCGTCCTTGAGGCGGAAGCGGAGGGCGGCGATGCCGGGCTCGGCGTTGGCCTGGACGATGTAGAGCTTGACGGCGGCGGACTTGCCTTTGGCCGCGGGCAGCGCGGCGATGCCGGCCACGGTGTTGCGGGCCGGGACGTCGATGAGGGTCATGGAGGCTTTGAGGATGGCCGGGTCAGTGATGCGGACGGTTTTGACGTTGCGCAGGGGGCCGAGGGTCCATCCGGTGTCGTCGTAGGGGCGCGGGTCGGCGGTGGAGTAGTACTGGGTGTCGAGCAGCATGTCTGCCATGCGGCTGTAGGGCTGATCCATGCGGATGATGTAGCTGCCCTGAGGGAGCTTGACGGGCCTGGGCTCTTCTTTTTTGGCGGTGGCGTCAGCGGAGGGCTTGTCGTCCGGCTTGGCTTCGGTGCTGGCGGGTTTCTGCGGGGCAGGTGCGGGCTTGACTTCGAAGTCCTGATCGAGGCGATCGACTTCAGCGCCCTGGCGTTGCAGAAGGTTGGCGAGCTGGGCGGCGAGCGCGGGACGGCGGCCGTCGTTGACGATGGCCCAGGCGGCGGGGCCCTCGGTGGTGGCTTTAGCGACGGAGCGCTTGCTCTTGAGGTAGAAGTTGCTGAGGAACACCTGGGGATGCTGGGCCATGTAGTCGAGGCCGAGGAGCAGGCCGCTCTCTTCGAGGTTGGTGTTGTTGCGCAGAGACCACTTGACCTTGGGCAGCGGGGGGTTGGGGCGGTACCAGGTGCGGGAGGTTGCGGAGGCGGGAAGGGTGCGCTCGGTAGTTTCAGGGTAGAGGTTGCCGAAGGTCTCGTAGAAGCGGCCGATGGAGTTGTGGCCGTTGGCGACGTAGAACATGTAGTTGGGAGCCCAGCCATCGTAGAAGCCGTGGGTCCAGACGCCGACGACGCCTTTCTCGGTGAGCTGCTCAATTTCGTTGTAGGCCATCTTCTGCCACTCGCTGACGACGATGGGATCGAGCCAGGCGTTGTAGGGGCCGGTGCCGGTGGAGATGTAGAGATAGGGCTCGGACTCGTGCAGGTCGTGGAGCACCTGGGGGTGCCACTCGAGGAAGTTGGACATCATCATCTGGGAGAGCTTGAGACCCATGCCGATGGAGTCGCGGTTGTTGTCGTGCTGGACGTAGTGACCCCAGTAAACGAGGTCGGGCTGCGGGCGGGTGGGATAGGCCTTGCGGTAGTTGGTCCAGTCGACCATGCGGTCGTGGCCGTCGACTTCGACGATCGGGGTGATGAGGAAGACGGCATTCTTGCGGATGTTCTGGATGAAGGGTGTCTCTTCGACGGCCAGTCGGTAGGCCAGCTCCATGAGCATCTCCGGCGAGCCGGATTCCGGCGAGTGAATGGAGCCGGATGCCCAGTAAAAGGGCTTGCCGGTGGCGATGAGCTGCTGCGCTTCAGCTTCTGAGATTTTGCGGGGGTCGGCGAGCTTGGCGGTGATCTCCTTGAGGTGGTCGAGCTGGGCGATATTGGCTTCGTCGCTGACGGCGACGAGGAGAAAGTCGCGTCCCTCTTCGGTTTTGCCGGTGCGGAAGACTTTGACGCGCGGCGAGGCCTTGGCGAGCTCGTCGTAGTAATGGTAAATGTCCTTGGAGTAGGTGAGGACGTCGGGGGCTCCGACGATGTGGCCGAGGACGTTTTCCGGGGTGGGAACGGTGGCTGAAGCGGGGAGATGGTCGACGAGATTGGTGAGGAAGAATGGCTCGGTGGTGAACTCCAGGATTTTTTTGGTGTACTCCTCATCGTTTGCCGTGCTGGTTTGAGCGCCGGCGGCGGCTGAAGCGAGTGAGAGGAACAATGCAGCGCAGGCCGCGAAGCAAAGCCGCGGAGAGAGACGCCGAAAGGCGCATACGAATGCAGGCAGGAATGCAGGCCGATCCATCATAGGTCACTCCTCATTTGTTTGTGATTCGCCGGAGCGGAGAGTTGCATGCCGATGTTCAGCGGAGATTTTGTGTTCCGGTCCGATTCCCAAAGATTGTAAGGCCCGGGGGCGGATGCGCAAGGGCAAAGTTCAGGTTGGGTTTGGCGGTGCGGTGCGCCGTGGATATTCGCGAAAGGCCAGTGTGGTGTCCCCGAAGTTCGCAGTATAAGTCGAAGCCCCGAAATGCAGGTCCTTCGACTCCGCTTGGCCCAAAATCGGGCCAAGCGTCGCTCAGGATGACAACGTTATTTATGTTGCGAACTTCAGAAACAGGACACTGGCGGATGTTGGCATGGCGAGCGGTGGGGTCGGAGCAAAAACAAATGCAGGCCCCCTTCGACTGTGCTCAGGGCAGGCTTTCGACATCCCGCGTTGCGCTACGGTCGCTCGGGCTGACAGGTTAGTGATTGTGGGGGGATTTGTGGCGCGCGTGTCACAAGGCGCTTTCTCGAGCGAGCCGCGGGGTGCTACGTTTTGGGAATGTGCTCTGATCGCAAGGTTGACAACATGGCAATGAAGAATCGCTGCCGGAAGGGCTGGGTGTGCGCTGTTTGCGCGCTGATCGTGATGGGCTGTTGCGCCGGTGGGTCTGCGACGAGCGCGGGACCGCAGGACACGGCGACGAAGGCGACTGCTGGCTATCGGCAACAGGCGACTTTGGGCATTGAAGCGCTGCAGGGCTGGTATGTTGAGAGCTCAGGTCTCTATGAGAAGCCGACGGACTGGTGGAACTCGGCCAATGCGATTACGGTTCTGGTGGACTACTCGCGCGCGACCCACACGACGCGATACCTGGGCGCGGTGGACAACACCTTTAACAAGGCAAACAAGGCATACGGCATCAGGAACTTCCTCAACGACTCGAATGACGATGAGGGCTGGTGGGCGGAGGCGTGGATCGACGCCTACGATCTTACGAAGAGGCCGCAATACCTGGGGATGGCTGAGACCATCTTTGAGGATATGACGACGCAATGGGATTCGACGACCTGCGGCGGCGGTGTGTGGTGGAGCAAGGACCTGAAGAACTCGCCCTACAAGAACGCGATCACCAACGAGCTGTTTCTGGAGATTGCCGCATCGCTGGCGAACCGTGAGAGCGATGGAAGACGGAAGGCGCAATACCTGGCATGGGCACAGAAAGAATGGCAGTGGTTCAGCGCGTCGGGGATGATCAACGCGGGCAATCTGATTAACGACGGGCTGAACGCGGCCAACCCTTCGGCTTGCACCAATAACAACGGAACCACCTGGACGTATAACCAGGGAGTGATTCTGGGCGGGTTGGCGGAACTGTGGGCAGCCACGCACGACCCTGCGTTGCTTGAGAAAGCGCGGGCAATTGCCAATGCGGCCATGACCAACCTGGTGACGCCAGCCGGGGTGCTGAAGGAACCTGCGGGCAAAGGGCCGGATCTGCCGCAGTTCAAAGGCATCTTCCTGCGCAACCTGGTGCGGTTGAACCGGGCGGCTCCGCGTGCGGAGTACAAGGCTTTTGCCGATACCAATGCGGACAGCATCTGGCGCAACGATCAAGGAGCGGATCATCGCTTTGGAGTGCATTGGGAGGGGCCGTTCGATTCCGGCGACGGCACGCGGCAAACCTCGGCGCTGGATGCGTTGATTGCCGCGGTTGAGATGCGATAACGGTGGTGCTTCGCCTTCACTGGTGTTGAATCAAGGCAGAGGACCCAGACGGGCGCGGGGGGTGCGGTAAGCTGGTGCGAGCGGAGGGAACTCATGATCAACCGTCGTCAATTTGCTTTGCGTTCTTTGGCCGCAGCGGCAGGGGCTGCGCTTTACCATCGTTCCGGCTATGGGTCGGCTCCACTTTCCGCGGACCAGGTTCCCGGGGCGGTGCCCGAATCGCTGATCAAGCAGGCGCGTTTTCCGGAGGGTTTCATCTGGGGTACGGCGACGGCTTCGTACCAGGTGGAGGGCGCGTGGAACGAGGATGGCAAGGGCGAATCGATATGGGACAGATTCACGCATACGCCGGGGAAGGTGCGGGGCGGCGTGACAGGCGACGTTGCCTGCGACGAGTACCACCTTTACAAGCGGGACATTGCACTGGCCAAGCAACTGAACCAGAAGAGCCAGCGTTTTTCCATTTCGTGGCCGCGCATACAGCCTTCCGGTATCGGAGCCCCGAACATGAAGGGAGTGGATCACTATAGCCGCTACGTGGATGCGCTGCTTGAGGCCGGTATCCGGCCGTGGTGCACGATGTACCACTGGGATCTGCCGCAGGCTCTCGAAGATCGTGGAGGCTGGCCGAAGCGGGAGCTGGCGGGGTATTTCGCGGACTACGCGGGGATTCTGGCCAAGCACCTGGGCGATCGGATCACGATGTGGGCGCCGTTCAACATGCCCTGGGCGATTGCTTTCATGGGCTACGCGGCGGGCGCTTTTCCGCCCTGCCGGACCAGCTTCAACGACTTCCTGAAGGCTGCGCACACGCTGGCTCTGGCCCAGGCGGAGGCGCACCGCGCAGTGAAAGCAGCGTCTCCCAAGGCGACGTTCGGGAGCGCGTATGAGATGGCCCCGGCATATCCGAAGACGGACTCGGACGACGATCGCGCAGCCGCGGCCCGGTATCACGCGATGAACAACGTGTTCTTTCTTGAGGCGGCGATGCATGGCCGCTACCCGAAGGCTTTTGTGGGAGAACCGCCGTATGAGCAGATGGGCTTCAAGGCGGGGGACGAGAAGCTGCTCTATGCGCCGCTTGACTGGGTGGGGTTTCACTTCTACACGCGCCGCATTGTCTCGGATGCAAGCAAGGAACAATTTCTGAGTGGAGGCAATTTCAGCGGGACGGAAATTGAGAGCAACTCGCCGGGCGGGCGCGACCCTTATACGCGGTTCCGGGCTGGGATGCCTACGGAAGGGCCGCTTACCGAAGCCGGGCTGGAAGTGTGGCCGCGCGGAATCTATGACCTGGTCTCGCAGATTTCAAGGGATTACGACCACCCGATCATCGAGATCACCGAGAGCGGATGCGGTTATCTGGATGGGCCGGACGAGGAACAGAACGGGCGCATACCGGATGGGCGGCGAATCCAGTGGTACCGCGAAGTGCTGGCGGAGCTGGCGCGTGCGATCAGTGACGGAGCCCGGGTGCGAGCGTTCCATGCGTGGACGCTGCTGGACAACTTCCAATGGGCGGAGGGCTATACCGAGCGTTATGGATTGATCTATACGGACTTCCGCAACCAGAAGCGAACGATCAAGGACTCCGGCTTTTGGTACGGGCGGGTGGCTGCCTCGAATCGACTGGACGTGTGAGGCAGGCGCGTGGGTGTTTCTTCCGTAGATGTCCCTGCGATGTGATGCAAAGCACCGACAGGGGTGTTTGCGTGATGGAGACTGGCTTGGATCTCCTCAGTAACGTGCGTTCTTCTATCTAAAAAAGGAGAGCCCTGCGCAGGTGCAGACGGGGCCGGCTTTTTGAAACTGGAGCTTCAACTCCATGCCGGGACTGTCTGATTTTTCGCACGATCCATCACACGTGTCTGTTCCGGCTGCTGCCGGTGCTGCGGAAGCCTGCGTACGGCGGGACGGCTCTTCGACCTCATTGCGGCAGCTGGCGGCGGTGCTATGGCGCCGGCGCAGGCTGGTTGTGGGGGTTGAAGGCGGACTGCTGCTGCTGTGTCTTCTGTATTGCCTGATTGCTCCCAATCAATATGAAGCCAGCGCGCGGGTTGCGCTGCGTACGGCGCCTGCCTCCGCGCTGAGCATGGATGCGGCGGGACCGCTGGCGGCCGCGTCGATTTTGTCCGCGCCGTTGCAGCAGGAGACGCTGGCGAACTATCTGCGCAGCGACCAGCTGGCGTGGCGGGTGATTGCGGACCTGAAGCTCTACCAGGCGGAGGGGTTTAACGGGCGGTTTGCGCGGCTGTTTCCGGGGTACCGGGCGGACGCCGCGACGCCGGAAGCGCAGGCATATCTGCTGGAGCGGTTTCAGAGACGGTTGCAGGTGGAGGCCATGCCGCGGTCGCTGGTGGTGGAAATTCGGTTCCGGTGCAGGGATGCGGCACTGTCAGCGGCGGTGGTGAATGACCTGATCCGGCTTTATGGGGAGCAGGACAGCGAAGCGCGGGTGCAGGCGACGGCGCAGCAGACGGACTGGCTGAGCAGCCAGCTGAAGGACTTGAAGAGCCGCGTGGACGGCGATGAGCAGAGGCTGACGGACTTCCAGAATGCGCATGGGTTGTTGAGCGCGCCGGCGATGCTGGCCAATGGGCAGCCGGGCGAGGAGCAGCACAACTCGACGCTTCTGGAGATGGATGAGCTGGGAAGGCAACTGGTGGCGGCGACGACGGACCGGATCATGCGCGAGGCGGAGTGGCGGTCGGCTTCGGAGGGCGATCCGGAACTGGTGATTGCTGCCGACCCGCGGCTGCAGGCCGAGTATGGAAGCTTTGCGACGGCGCTGCTGGAGCAGATTCATACGAAGGCGAGCGAGTTGGAACTGGAGCAGGCACAGTTGAGCACCGAGCATGGGCCGAACTTTCCGCGGGTGGTGGAGATCAAGCGGCAGCTGGAGGATCTGGAGACGCAGAGGAAGGCGGAGGACGCCAAGCTGACGGCGCGCTTCAAAAGCGCTCTCCAGACGGCGACAGACCGCGAGCAGCTGGTGAAGAAGAGCCTGGAGGAGCGGACGGCCGAGGGGATGAAGCTGAATGAGGCGGCGACGCAGTATGCGGTGATGCTGCAGGAAGCGAGCGCGAGCCACCAGCTTTACATGCGTGTGCAGGAGAAGGTGGAAGAGGCTGGGCTGGCGGCGGGGGTGCAGAGCCCGACGATCTCCGTGGTGGATGGGGCGCGGCAGCCGGTGAAGCCGGTTGCGCCGGATCTGCCGCTGTATCTGGCGATCACATTCTTTGCAGGGTTGTGGGTGGCAATGGGAGGCGCGCTACTGATGGAGTCGTTGAGCGGTAAGGCGGGAGTGGTGCTGCTGATGGTGGTGCTGGCGGGCGGGTTGGTGCGGGCACAGGCGCCGACGCCGGCGCTGGATGGGCTGCCGACGGGTGTTGCGCGACTGCCGGCGACGCCGGACACGAGGGTGGTTCCGAATCCGAAGGACTCGCCGGCGGTGTGGGATGGACCGCTGGCGGCGGGACAGACTGGGGTGCAGGCGGGGACGCTGGCGGGTGTGCCGATGGCGGCGCCGATTGGTCCGGGGGATTTTCTGGATGTGTCGGAGTTTCACATGCCGGAGTTTCACTCGGCAGTGCGGGTGTCTGCGGCGGGCACGGTGACGCTGCCGATGGTGAATGAGGTGCGGGTGGAGGGGATGGACGAGGCTGGCGCGGCGCATGCGATTGAGGCGGCGCTGGTGGCCAAAGGAATGCTGCTGCATCCGCAGGTGGCGGTACTTGTGACGCAGTATGCGGGGCAGGATGTGAGCGTGCTGGGCGAGGTGGCGCGGCCGGGAGTCTATCCGTATACGCTGCACCACCGGTTGCTGGACCTGATCTCAGCGGCGGCAGGGCTGAGCCCGAATGCGGGACGGCTGGTGAATGTGTTTCACAGGAGCGATGCGCATACGGCGCATGCGGTGGTGCTGGATCCGGGTGGGACGGACACGGCGACGGATCACAATCCTGAACTGACTCCGGGCGATACGGTGCAGGTGAGCCGGGCAGGGCTGGTGTATGTGATTGGCGACGTGGTGCGGCCGGGTGGGTTTCCGGTTGACCCGGCGCAGGGGCTGACGGTGGTGCAGGCGCTGAGCCTGGCGTGGGGGCCGAGCCAGAATGCAGCGGCGGGGAAGGCGCTGCTGATCCGCGAGCAGAAAGGCGGACGGACGCTGACCACGCTGAACCTGCAGCGGATGATTCACGGGCAGGACCCGGACCAGCCGATTTACGACCGGGACATTCTGTTTGTGCCGGACTCGATGGCCAAGAACATGTGGAACCGGACGATGGAGGCGGCGATTCAGTCGGCGGTGGGGGTGACGATTTACTCGGCGCTGGTGTACTCGCAGAGGTATTAGCGGATGAGACGAGCGGCCTGGGGGTTGTTGCTGGTGTTCGCGTTTGCGATTCCGTGGGAGTACTCCCTGGATCTAGGTGCGGGTCTGGGAAATATTGCCCGGCTGATGGGGCTGGCGGTGCTGCTGGTTGCGGTTCCGGCGGTGTTGCAGGCGGGAAGGCTGCGCACGCCGGGGGCGATGCAGTGGCTGGTGTTGGCTTTCTATCTGTGGTTGTGCTGCTCGTACTTCTGGACGGCTGCGCCGCAGGAGACCGTGGAAAAGATGCGCGGGTTCTTCCAGGAGACGATGATTGTCTGGCTGGTGTGGGAGTTTGCGGATAGCCCGGAGGATCTGCGCTGGTTGCTGCGGTGCTATGTTGCAGGATCGTGGGTGCTGGCGGTGCTTACGCTGGCAAACTTTGCGTCGGCAGAGGCGATTGCGGCGGGGCAGATCCGGTTTGTGGCGGCGGGGCAGGATCCGAACGATGTGGCGCGGTTTCTTGACCTGGGACTGCCGCTGGCAGCGCTGCTGGCCAACTGCGAGCGGCGCAGGCCAGCGCGGTTACTGGGGGTGGGCTATCTACCGGTGGGGTTGGTTGCGGTGGTGCTGACGGCCTCCCGCGGGGGATTTCTGGCGGCGGTTCTGGCGCTGGGCGGCTGCGGATGGCTGCTTTTGCGGGGTCACCCCAGGCGGGCAGTTGCGGTGTTGGCGGCGTTGCCATTTTTTGCGTTCCTGTTGTGGTTTACGGTGCCGTACGGGACGTTGGCGCGGCTGGGGACAATTCCCAGTCAACTGCAGGGCGGGGATCTGAACCAGCGGTGGAACATCTGGGGCGCCGGCTGGCGGGCGTTTGCGCATGCGCCGCTGGCGGGGAGCGGGGCGGGATCGTTTGTGGCCGTGGCGGGCATGAATCCACTGGACACGGCGCACAATACAGCGCTCTCAATTGTGGTGGGCGGGGGATTGATTGCGCTTTGCCTGGCGTTGGGTGTTGTGGGGCTGGCGGTGCGGGCGGCGCTGGCCACACACGGGGCGGTGCGCGTGGCTCTGGGCACAGTGCTGGCGGTGTGGATGGTTGCGTCGCTGGTGGACACGGTGGAGGAGAATCGCGCGACGTGGCTGCTGCTGGGAGTGATTGCTGCTGCCGGGCGGCTGGCGGTGGAGGATCCCGAAGGGCTTGCCGCAATGGGACCCGCGCGTGAACCGCATCTGGCTTGCGGGCCGGTACGTTGAGGCCGGCAGCCATGGGATCGATGGCCTGGGCCGAAAGATTCATGGGAAGCGGCGGCGTGCACAGCCGGGTGCTGCGTGCAGCGGTCTCCGTGACCGCGGTCGGCGTTGTGGTGAAGCTGGCGGCCACGGCGAAGGAGATGGCGGTTGCCGGGGTCTACGGGCGGTCAGACGCCATGGATGCGTTTCTGGCGGCGGCGCTCGTGCCGGGGCTGCTGATCAACCTGATCTCCGAGTCGATGAATCAGGCTCTGGTGCCTACGTTGATCCGGGTGCGGGAGCGGGAGGGTCGGGAGCGGGCCCAGGAACTGCTGTCGAGCTCGATGCTGTGGATGTGCCTGCTTCTGGGGTTGGTTTCCGTGCTGATGGCGGCCGGGGCACGGGGGCTTTTTCCGCTGATTGCGTCGCACTTTGCAGCCGCGAAGATGGCACTTTCGATCAGGATTTTCTACGTGCTGCTGCCACTGGTGGTGATTACGGGGATTGCCACCAACTGCGGCGCGGTGCTGAACACGTTTGATCGATTTGTCTTGCCGGCACTGGCTCCGGTGGTGATTCCGATAGCGGTTGCGGCGGGAGCGCTGGTGCTGGGGGGACGGCTGGGGATATGGGCGCTGGTGTATGGAACGCTTGCGGGGTCGCTGGTTCATGCGGGGCTGGTGGCGGGGATGATGGACCGGCTGGGGTACCGGTTCCGGTTGCGCTGGCACGGGATGACGGAGGCGACGCGCGAGGTGGCGCAGCAGTATGGGCCGGTGCTGCTGAGCGCGGTGGCGGCATCGGGCGGGCTGCTGGTGGACCAGTCGATGGCGGCGATGCTGCCGGCGGGGAGCGTCTCGGCACTGGTATATGGCGGGCGGTTTGTGAGCGTGGCGCTGAGCCTGCTGGCTGGTGCGGTTTCGACGGTGGTGACGCCTTACTTTTCGCGGATGATTGCGCAGCGCGACGGGGAGGGTTGCCGGAAGGCGGTGCGGAACTGGGTGCGGCTGACGGCAGCGGTTTCAGTTCCGCTGGCGGTGTTGCTCATTGCCGGATCGCAAGTGCTGGTGCGGGTTGCGTTCGAGCATGGGGCGTTTGGGCCGCGGGATACAGCGCTGGTGGCTAAAGTATTGGCCATGTACGCCATCCAGATTCCGTTCTTTGTGGTGAGCCGGGTCCATTACCGGTTCATTATTGCCATGCGGCGCACCGATCTGGCGCTCTACTGCGGTATGCTCAATTTGATTCTGGATGTTGTGTTGAACCTGGTATTGATGCGCTGGCTCGGGGTTGCGGGGATTGCCCTGGCCACCTCGGTCTGGACGATCAGCACCTGGCTGTTTTTGTGGTACTGGGCCCGGAAATTGCTGCCGGAGGTGGGCGGCAATGGGGCTTGATGAGGGATTGGCTTGCGGAGAATATCGCCCTTTCCGGCAAGATACAGGGGTGGCAGAGACCCACTGGGCCGCGCAGCACAGGTTCGTGAGAACCAGGGAGAAGCTTGGGAGGCATAGGCTTGGTTCCAAAACCAGCGCAATATCTACTTCGTTTCGACGATCTTTGCCCGACGGTTTCCCGCAGCAGGTGGGAGCGTTTTGTTCCGCTCATTGAAGAATTTGGGATTGAGCCGATTTTGGCGATTGTGCCTGACAACATGGACGCGGATCTGCAGCGCTCGGAGCCAGATCCGGTGTTCTGGGAGCGGATGCGTGAGCTGGAAGCGGCTGGGGCAACGATCGCCTTGCACGGGTACCGGCATCTTTGCCGCAGCAAGGGGAAGAGCCTGGTGCCGCTGCATCGGCATACGGAGTTTGCGGGTGTTGACCTGGACACCCAAAAGAAATGGATTGAGGCAGGGCTGGAGATTCTTCGCGGCCAGGGGCTGAACCCGCGGGTATGGGTGGCTCCCCGCCACGGTTTTGACGCAAATACGCTGGTGGCGCTGCGCGGGGAAGGGATCAATGTGCTGTCGGATGGATTGGCGCGCGCGCCGTTCCGGCGCGGTGGGTTGACGTGGATTCCTCAACAACTTTGGGCGCCGGTGGAGAAGCAGAAGGGGCTATGGACGATCTGCGTGCATACCAATACAGCGCGGGGGCTGCTGGTGGACCAGCTTGGCGAGTTTCTGCATCAGCATGCGCAACAGTTGACGTCGGTGGATCGGGTGCTGACCGAGCTGAAACCGGGGGAACTGAGCTTTGGCGAGCGCTTGTACGAAAGCTTGGCCACCTGGCGGGCGAAAGGTTCCCGATCAAAGAAGTATTCGAAGCGCCGGTTGTAAAGCGCCAGTTAAGTGAGTTTATTATGATTAGCTTACGTTGTACATGTTGAAATAAGGCATTGCAAATTCGATGGGGACTGGACGGCGGGAGGATGATTCAGATTTGGGGGCTACGGCTCCAGCGGACGGGGCTGGGGTTGTGGCGGAGGAGCTCGGCGTAGAGGCTCTCCCAGCAGTCGAGCACAGTTTCAAGGCTATAGCGATCAAGGACAAGGCGGCGGGCGCTTTGGCCCATGGCGCGGCGCTCTTCGACGGGCTTCCGCATCAAGCGGACCATGGCTCCCTGGAGGGCGAGAGCGCTGCCTGCTGTGGCGAGCATGCCGGTCTGGCCGTCGGCGATGACCTCGCGCGTGCCGGGAACATCGGTTGCGACGGCGGGGAGGGCGCAGACGGCTGCCTCAAGAAGAGCCATGGGCAGGCCTTCCCAGCGAGAGGAAAGGACGAAGCCGTCGGCGGCCTGCATCCAGCGGCGAACATCGGGCTCGAAGCCGAGGAAGCGGACGCGGCGGGTCAGATTGAGTTGGGCGGCGAGCAGGCGGAGCTCGGATTCGAGCGGGCCCGCGCCGGCGATGACCAGGCGGGCGGAGTCGGGGAGCTCGACCATGGTCTGAAGGAGTGTGGGGTAGTCCTTGACGGGATCGAGGCGGCCGGCAGCGACCCAAAGAAACTCGTCTGTGAGGCAGAGTTCGGCGCGGAGGCTGGCGCGGGACGGAGTGTCGGGCTGCCACGTGGACGTGTCGACGCCATTGGGGAGTACTAAAAGCTTGTTCCGGGTGACCATGGCGGCGTGGAGATGGGCTGCGCCTACCGCATGGCTGACGGCGGTTACCTTATCGGGGAGCCAGTTGCTCCAGCGGTAGCCGAGCTTGCGGCCACGGGTTCCGGTAGAGGAGCTGTGCAGGGTATCGAGCTGAACGCGCACCGGAGCAGCGAGGCGCGACCAACGGGCGAACCATGCGGCGTGGGGCAGGTGGGCATGGAGAACGTCAGGCTGGTGGGTTCGCAGCCAACGATGGAAGCGCAGCCAGCCGCGGGGATCGGCGAGGCCCTTGCGCATGGCGAGGCTCTGGAAGCCGATTCCGTGGCGGGCCAGTTCGGTGGCGGCGGCGCCTCCGGCGCCGGAGAGGGCAACGACGCTGACGCGCCATCCGCGGCGGCTGAGGCCCTGGGCGAGTAGGATCAGCTGGCGCTCGGCGCCACCGATGCGGTCAAGGCCGGGAATGAGCAGGGCGATGTGGCTCATGGCAGACGCTGCCGGAGGGCACGATCAATGAGGTTTTCATAGGCGCGCAGGGCGCGGTCGATGCGGAACTCGTCGATGAAGGGGTGGATGAATCGTTGGGCAGGTTGTAACTCCCGGAGCGCGGCCAGGAGGGTGGAAGCCAGCGCGGGCGAGGAGATTTCATGGGCGAGCCATGTGCCGGGCTGGCCACGGAGCAACTCAACCACGCCGCCGGAGGCAGGCAGGGCTACGAGGGGCAGTCCGGCTGCCGCAGCCTCCAGCAGGGCGTTCGGCATCCCCTCGTGGCGGGAAGGGAGCACGAATGCCGAGGCGCCGGGGAAGTATTTGGCGGGCTGGGCGGTGCGGCCGGCAAAGTGGACGGCGGACTCCAAGCCCAGGTTGCGGCATTGGTCCCTGAGGGCGGCTTCTTCCGGCCCCGCGCCGGCGATGACGAGGTCAGCGCTGGGAAGTTGTTCCCGTACAGCGGCAAGAGCTTGCAGAAGCAGGTCGAAGCCTTTCTCGCGGGACAATCGGCCGATGGCCAGCAGGTGCGGGCCTGAGCCGGTCCATAGGGACGGAGAATTAGCGGTTTCATCGCGAATGGCTTCGACGTCAACAGGGTTGCGCAGGACGGGCAGGCAGGTTGTGGAGATTGCGAGCTGGCGGGCGAGGTCTTCGGCCATGGCCGCGGATTGGCAGACGACTTGGTCTGCGCGAGGGTAGAGCCAGCGGTAAAACAGGCGGGTGAAGAAGGGCAGGTGGTCACTGGCGAGAGATTTGGAGAGAGTGCCATTTTGCCGGACCAGAACGCAGGTTGCGGGGGGGAACATGGGGCGCAACAGGAGCACCAGGAAGTTGAGATGAAACATTCCGGAGAGGATCAAGCACGGTCGCAGGCGGCGGACGAGGGAGAGCACGCGGAAGGCGGCGAAACGGACGCGGGTTGCGCCGAGGAAGTGAACGGTGACTCCGGGCGGAAACGGGGGAACAGCTGTGGCGGCCTGCGTGACAAGAGCAAGGTGGAGCTCATATTTTTCGCGGGAGAGATGCTGTGCGAGAAGTGCGGAGACCCTTTCGGCTCCGCCGCGGCCAAGATGCGGGATGAGCAACAGGAGCTTTGGGCGATCGATCATGCGCATTTTGGGTGGAGGACTGAGTATAAGCCGAGAAGAATCCAGAGTTGTGCTCCCCGTCACTTTTGATTGCCTGTGGAGAAGTGGTACAGTGTTTTTTGATTTCACTAAGAAACATGACCGACATGCAAACGATGCATCAACTGCATGGTTTGTCTGCGGCACTGTAGTTTTGCAGCATATTGATTTGGACACCTGCCTTTACCCCGGCGTTGATGGACGATCTCTGAGCAGGAATTGTGAGCCTGCGCGGCGGTCCCCGGAGTACAGGTGGGGTTGATGGAAGCTTCTCAAGCGTCTGAACGCAGGGATGGGGTGCGGCAAGGGTTTTCGCAGCTTGCGCCTCATTTGGTTATCGGCATTACCCACCCACAGACATGTCTGAACCTGACGGGGCGGCTTTGCGCGCTGCGCGAGGCGGGCTTTCGCGTGACGCTGATATCAAGCCCCGGCGAGCTGCTGGAGCGAACGGCGGCGCGGGAGGGCGTGGAAGCGATGGGTGTGCCGATGCGGCGGGAGATTGCGCCGCTTGCCGACCTGGCAGCGCTGGTGCGGTTGTGGTGGCTGCTGATGCGGCTGAAGCCGGATGTGGCCGAATTCAGCACGCCCAAGGCAGGGCTGCTGGGCTGTGTGGCCGCATGGCTGGCGGGCGTGCCGACGCGCATTTACATGCTGCGCGGGCTGAAGCTGGAGACTTCTACAGGCTTGAAGAGGCTGGTGCTTCTGGCGGCCGAGCGGGTGACGGCGGCGTCCGCGCAGGTGGTTCTTTGCAACAGCAAGAGCATGCGCGCTGAGGCGCTGGAACTGAGACTGGCCGCGGCAGACAAGCTGCAGATGCTGGGAGACGGCAGCAGCAACGGAGTGGACGTGGAGCGGTTTTCGCCCGGCGAGAGCGGCGTGCGCAGCCAGTTGGGAATTCCGGCGGATGCGCCGGTGGTGGGGTTTGTGGGGCGGCTGACGCAGGACAAGGGGATTCCCGAGCTGGTGGAGGCCTTTGACACGATTGTGGAGCGCGAACCGGAGGCGCATCTGCTGCTGGTGGGCTGGTTCGATGCGGCGGAGGATGCGCTGGCGGCCGGGGTGCGGGATCGGATTGCCGCTCATCCGCGAATTCATTGCACCGGGTTTGTGGCCGACACGGCGCCATATTACCGGGCGATGGACGTGATGGCGCTGCCGACGTGGCGGGAGGGGTTTCCGAATGCGGTGCTGGAGGCGGCGGCGACCGGGATTCCGGTGGTGACAACGCTGTCTACGGGCTCGCGGGATGCGGTGGTGCCGGAGGTGACGGGGCTGCTGATTCCGCCGGGGTATCCGGAGGCGATCAGCGAGGCGGTGCTGACGCTGCTGCGCGATCCAGCGCGGCGGCGGCGGATGGGCGATGCGGCGCGGGCGTGGGTTTGCCGGCACTATGCCAGCGAACGCGTACTGCGGCTGGCGACGCTCTTTTACCGGGGCCTGTTGCGGCAGGGACCAGCGGCTGGCCTTGCTGGCGCGGCCGCGTTACGGGCCGACATCAAGGCAATCTCCGACTAATGCCGGGGTGAGCTTCAGGGATGGAGCGGATTCAACTGCTCGGGGGCGGGGATGGTATCGATCTGGGCCCCATTCGTAGTCGGCGCAGGAGGAGCCTGGAGAGTGTGAGCTCCGGACTCGGCGGCGCGCAGAACTTCGTTGGGCACGATGCCGAGGGCGAGCGTGGCGAGAACGGCCATGGCCAGGGCTGCCGTAACCGCAAAGCCAACCTGAGGACCAGGAGCGGTGGATTTGGCGGCGCTTTCGTCGGGGCGCTGGGCGGTGACGAGGGCGAGGCGCAAGTAGTACGCCGCAGCCAGGCCGGAGTTGAGCAGGCCGATAATGGCCAGCCAGATGGCGCTGCCGCCGACCGCGGCGGAGAACGAGTAAAACTTGCCGAAGAAGCCGCCGGTAAAGGGAATTCCGACCAGAGAGACCAGGAAGAAGATGAGCACGCCGCCGAGCAGCGGGGAGCGATAGAGCAGGCCGCGGTAGTCGTCGATCATGGGCATGGATTCCTCGTAGCCGCCGATGACGGTGATGACGGCGAAGATGCCCACGTTCATGGCGGCATAGGCCGCGGTGTAAAAGCTGGCGGCGGCGATGCCGCTGGTGCCGAGGCCGGCGAAGGCGGCCAGCAGGTAGCCGGCGTGGGCAATGGAGGAGTAGGCGAGCATGCGCTTGACGTTCTGCTGGCGCAGGGCGGCCAGGTTGCCGACGGTCATGGAGAGCACGGCGACGGCCCAGAGCAACGGCGACCAGGTGGAGCGGAGCGTGGGGAAGATCTCGTAGACCACGCGCAACAGCACGGCGAAGGCCGCGGCCTTGGGCGCGGTGGACATGAGAGCGACGACGGGCGAGGGAGAGCCCTCGTAGACGTCAGGCGTCCAGACGTGGAAGGGCGCGGCAGAGACTTTGAAGAGGATGCCGACCAGCATCAACGCCATGCCAGCGACGAGCAGGGAGTGGTTGAAGGCGAGGGGAACTGCGTGGGCGATCTCGTAGATTTGCGTGGTGCCTGTTGCGCCGAAGATGAGGGCGACGCCGTAAAGCAGGAAGGCGGTGGCAAAGGAGCCAAGCAGGAAGTACTTGATGGCGGCTTCGGGGCCGCGGGCGGTCTGCTTGCGGTAGCCGGCCAGGACATAGGTGGCGATAGATGAGATTTCGAGGGCGATGAAGACAACCAGCAGCTCGACCGCGCCGGTGAGCAGGCACATGCCGACAGCGCCGAAGACGATGAGGGCGTAGTACTCGCCCTGGTGATGGCTGTCTTCCGGCAGCGTGTCCAGCGAGAGCAGCAGGGCGACGAGGACGATGCCGCAGATGAGGACGTGGAAGAAGATGGTGAAGGCGCTGGTTTCGACGGTGCCGAAGAAGCCAGTGCCCTGGGGCAGGGAGAGCTGCCAGAGGCTGGCCCAGAGGGCGATGGTGGTGCCGATGGCGGCGACCCAGCCGAGGTTGCGGCGCGAAATGCCGGAAGGAAGCGAAGCGTCAATGAGCATGACGGCGACGCCGGTGAGGGTGAGGATGACCTCGGGAAGGATGCGGAAGATGTCGGGCACTGGGTTCACCGCTGGCCTCCCATTGGCGTGGAAGTGAGGGTCACGAATCCTGGGCCAGAATGCGTGATGAGCGGGGGCCGGTGGACGCCCTGCTCGATGGTGGGCAGCCAGATGGAGGGAGCAACGCCCATGACCAGGGTGAGAACGGCGATGGGCCAGAGCAGGACCAGATCGCGGAGGTTGAGATCGTGCGGCGGGCGGGCAGCGACCATTTCGCTCTGCGGCCCGTAGAAGATGCGCTGGACGAGCCACAGCATGTAGGCCGCGCCGAGGATGACGCCGAGCGTGGCGGCGATGGCCCAGCCGCGGCTGACGCCGCCGAAGGTGCTGGAGAGGATGAGGAACTCGCCGACGAAGCCGCTGAGGATGGGCAGGCCGATCATGGCCAGGGTGGTGAGAACGAAGAGGGTGGCCGTGCGTGGCAACCTGGCGGCCAGGCCGCCGTAGGCGTTGATCTGGCTGGTCGAGTAGCGGTCGTAGAGCAGGCCGAGGAGGAAGAAGAGCGCGCCATCGACCACGCCGTGGGAGAGGATCTGGTAGATAGCTCCGGAGGTGCCGATGAAGGTGAAGCCGTAGATGCCGAGAACGATGAGGCTGAGATGGCTGACGAGCGGCAAAGGCGATGAGCTTCCAGAAGTCGCGCTGGACGAGGGCAAGGCATGCGCCGTAGAGAATGCCGATGACGGCCAGAGCGATGAGATAGGGCGCGGCGACGCGGGCCTGGACGGGGAAGAGCCCGATGTGGAAGCGGAGCATGGAGTAGAGGCCGAGCTTGCCGGCGACGACCATGGCGAGGGCTACGGGGGCTTCAGCAGTAAGGTGTCGGAGAGCCAGCCGTGGAGCGGGAAGACCGGTACCTTGACGGCGAAGGCGAAGAGGAAGGCGAGGGCTGCCCAGAAGAGCGGGCCGGCAGGGAACTGGCCGTAGGCGATGAGGATCTGGAGGGTGGTGAAGTCGAAGCTTCCGGTGCGGGCGTAGAGCCAAAGGATGGCGACCAGCAGGGGCGCGGAGGGGATGAAGGTAAAGAGGAAGAACTTGAGAGCGGCTTTGGGACCGTCTTTGCGGCCGTACATGGCGATCAGGATGGCCATGGGGACCAGCGAGAGCTCCCAGAAGCCGTAGTAGAGCATCAGGTCGAGGGAGATGAAGACGCCGAACATGGCGGTCTGCTGGACGAGAAAGAGAACGAAGAAGACCTTGCGGCGGGACTGGATGGCGTTCCAACTGGCGATGACGCCGATGGGCGCGAGCAGGCCGGCGAGGACGACGAGCCAGAGGCTGAGGCCGTCGACGCCGACGTGGTAGAAGATGGCGGGGTTCTCGATCCAGGGCTTGTTGACTGCAAACTGGAAGCCGCCGCTGGCCAGGTCGAAGTGGCGGGCAGATGGAGGGTGAGGCCGAAGGTGACGAGCGAGGTGAGCAGGGCGATCCAGTTGGGCAGCTTGGCGCGGTCGGGAACCAGGGCGACGAGGACCGCTCCGGCCAGAGGAACCAGCAGGATCAGCGTGAGAATCGAGTTGTTGATCGTCGTTCATCGTTCTCAGTGCCCCACCATATTGAGATGAATTCCGAGGCTTGCCAGGACCGAAGCCCAGGGAACCAGCACGAAGAGCAGCACGGCGGCTGCTCCGGCGGCAAGCCAGGCGGCGTAGGAGCGGATGTTGCCGGATTGCCAGCGTTGCAGGAGCGCTCCGCAGAAGGTGGCGATGCCGCCGAGGAGCCAGGCGCCGCCGCCCAGGATGGCCTTGTCGACGACCCAGCCGAGGATGTAAGTGGAGGTGAGCATGAGCGGCTTGACGACTGTGGCGCTGTAGAACTCGTCGACGTAAAACTTGTTGGCGAGGAGATTGTGGCCGGCGGGGAAGGCAGCGGCCAACTCAGCGGGTCGCTCGGGCTTCTGTTGATAGAAGGAGTGGGCGATGTACCAGCCGAGGAGTGCGACAGCCACGGCTACGACGCTGAGGATGTAGTTCGAGATTGGCGCTGCCGGCCTCAACGGTGTGTGAGCCGGTGGCGGGCGCAAGGAATGCGCCGAAGCGGCCCAGATTCTCGCCTATACCGATCCAGCCGCCGGTAATGGAGAGGAGGGCAAGGATGACGAGCGGTCCGAGCATGGACCAGGGGCTTTCATGCGGATGCGCATCGTGGCTGCGCGATTCGCCGAGGAAGGTGAGATACCAGAGGCGGAACATGTAGAAGGAGGTGAGCAGGGCAGTGACGAGGCCGACGAACCAGAGTCCCTTTCCGAGTGAGCCTTGCTGGTACGCAGCGTAGAGGATGGCGTCTTTGGAGAAGAAGCCGGCAAGCGGCGGGAAGCCGGCGATGGCGAAGACGGCAATGGTCATGGTCCAGAAGGTGACCGGGAGTTTCTTGCGCAGGCCGCCCATCTTGCGCATATCCTGCTCGCCGCCCAGGCCGTGAATGACGGAGCCTGCGGCGAGGAAGAGCAGCGCCTTGAAGAAGGCGTGGGTCATGAGGTGGAAGATGGCGGCCGAGTAAGCCGCGACGCCGCAGCCGAGGAACATGTAGCCGAGCTGGGAGATGGTGGAGTAGGCGAGAACGCGCTTGATGTCGTTCTGCACGAGGCCGATGGTGGCGGCGAAGAGAGCGGTGGCTCGCGCCGACGATGGCGACCACGCGAGAGCGCGAAGGGCGAGTGATCAAAGAGGACGTGGGTGCGGGCGATCATGTAGACGCCGGCGGTGACCATGGTGGCGGCGTGGATGAGCGCGGAGACGGGGGTGGGGCCTTCCATGGCGTCGGGCAGCCAGATGTAGAGCGGGAGCTGGGCGGACTTGCCGGTTGCGCCGAGGAGCAGGCAGAGAGCGATGACGGTGACCACGCCGCCGGTCCAGCCAGCGATCCTGGCCGAGCTTTGTCGCGATTTCAGAGAAGGTGAGCGTGCCGAAGTTGGCCAGCAGCAGGAACATGCCGATGAGGAAGCCGAAGTCGCCGATGCGGTTGACGATGAAGGCTTTTTTGCCGGCGTCGGCGGCGGAGGTTTTGGAGAACCAGAAGCCGATGAGCAGGTAGGAGGCGAGACCGACGCCCTCCCAGCCGACGAACATCACCAGCGCGTTGCCGGCGAGGACCAGGGTGGTCATGAAGAAGAGGAAGAGATTGAGGTAGCTGAAGTAGCGCGCGTAGCCTTCGTCGTGGGCCATGTAGCCGACGGAGTAGATGTGAATGAGGAAGCCTACGCCGGTGACGACGAGCAGCATGACGAGCGAGAGCTGGTCGAGAACGAACTGAAGTCGATGTGAAGCGTGCCGATGTTGATCCAGGGGATGGGGCAGGTTTCCGTAAAGGGAAGGACGGAAGCAAATGGGCCAATTCGCCAGAAGAAGTTTAGAGCTGCAACGGCAACAACTGCAAAGGAAGCCAGCGGCGCCAGCAACGCAACCGTAGTCACCAAAGCCTTGGGCAAACGACGGCCAAGGAGTCCGTTGAGCAGAAAGCCCGCAAACGGCAGCAGCGGAATCAGCCAGAGATGGAGATATCCGTTCATAGTTTCATCAGGTCGATACGGTCGACGGCCAGGGTTGCGCGGGCGCGGAAGACGGCAATAATGATGGCCAGGCCGACGGCTGCTTCAGCCGCGGCCACCATCATCACAAAGAAGACAAAGATCTGGCCTCTTCACCTGCGTGCCACTGGTGGGCGAAGGTGACAAAGGAGAGATTGACGGCGTTGAGCATGAGCTCAATGGACATGAAGACGGTGATGAGGTTGCGCTTGATGAGAAAGCCGATGATGCCGAGCGCGAACAGTGCCGCGCTGAGCAGCAGATACCAGAACGAGCGGAACTTCCTGCGAGAAAAGTGAGCTCACTTGGCGGCCGTCCTTTCATCGTTTTCGTGCTGGGTCGCCGTGGCCGTGGCGGGCCAGGGCGACGGCGCCGAGGATGGCGATGAGGATGAGCACCGAGGTGACCTCGAAGGGCAGCAGCAGTTCGTGGAAGAGGACGCGGCTGAGGTCTTCGGTTGAGGTGATGCCGTCGCTGAGTGCGGCGACGCCCAATGCCGCGTGCTTGCAGAATGACGGTGGCAATGACAGCCGAGGACGGCAACCACGGCGGGAAAGCCGACGGCGCGCCAGGAGCGGCTGCCCATGGTGCGTTCTTCGCGGCCGGCGTTGAGCAGCATGACCACGAAGGTGAACAGCACCATGATGGCGCCGGCGTAGACGATGACCTGCGCGGCGGCGAGGAACTCCGCGCCGAGGAGCAGGTAAAGCACGGCCAGCGAGGTCATCACCACGATCAGCGAAAGAGCGCTGTTGATGGGATGGCTCTGGAGCAGGAGGTTGATGGCCCCAGCCAGGCAGAATCCGGCAAAGATGAGAAACAGGATCAGGTGCATCGTTCCCTGGCGTACATGCGGCGGCCGGCGAAACGGATCCGGACGGTTAGGGGGAAGGACGACGGAGCGGATGGAGCCGGCTCTTTGAAAATCCTTCCCGATTGTAAATCAGTGCGACTGATACGCAAGCCAGAGGCTGGTGGCCACAATGTTGAGCATGGCAAGCGGCATGAGCTAGCGCCAGCCGAAGTTCATGAGCTGGTCGTAGCGGAAGCGGGGCAGCGTGCCGCGCACCCAGACGTAGAGAAACAGGAAGCAGAAGACCTTGACCACAAACCAGAAGATGGGAAACAGCGCGTGGGCAAAGATGTTCTGCGGTTGGGGCATCAGGTCGCCGAAGGGGCTGGTCCAGCCGCCGAGAAACAGCAGCGTGGCGACGCAGCCGACGGTGATCATGTTGGCGTATTCGGCCATGAAGAACATGGCGAACTTCATGGAGCTGTACTCGGTGTGATAGCCGCCGGTGAGCTCGCTCTCGGCTTCGGGCAGATCGAAGGGCGAGCGGTTGGTTTCGGCATAGGCGGCCATGAGGTAGATGAAGAAGGCGACGAACTGGAAGCCGCCGAAGATGTTCCAGGTGGCCATGCCCTTGGTGGCTTGCTGCTCGACAATGACGCGCAGGTTGAGCGAGCCGGCGCGGAGGACGACGCCGACCAGCGAAAGGCCGAGGGCGAGTTCGTAGCTGATGAGCTGGGCCGAGGAGCGCAGCGAGCCGAGCAGCGAGTACTTGTTGTTCGAAGACCAGCCGGCGAGGGCGATGCCGTAGACGCCGATGGAGGTGACGCCGAGGATGACGAGCAGGCCGATGTTGACATTGGAGATTTCAAAGAGGTCGAGGCCGCCGGGGCCGACGTGCGGTTCGCCGAAAGGGACAACGCCGATGGAGATGAGCGCGCAGCCGAGCGAGATGATGGGCGCGAGCAGATAGAGCGGGCGATAGACGCCGGTGGGGATGATGTCTTCTTTGAGGAAGGACTTGGCGCCATCGACCAGCGGCTGAAGCAGGCCGAAGGGGCCGACGCGGCTGGGTCCCCAGCGGTTCTGGATGCGGCCCACGAGCTTGCGCTCCAGCAGCACGGTGTAGGCGACGCCGAGCAGCATCACCACCGTGACCACGGCGACTTTGAGCAGGCTCCACAGGATAAACGGTAGAAGATTCACGTGCGTCTGGGCCTCTTGTGTTGCTCGAAACCTGGTTGAATGAGTGGGCCTGGAATTTGAACCGGCCTGGCATTCCCCCGTGGGCTAAAGCCCCGGTTATCTGCTGCTGTTTTGTACGGGCTAAAGCCCGTACCCTTCAAAGAATTTCTGCTTGCCGAAGATTGTGCCCGATCAAAAACCTCAGTCGGCGGCGGACTCTGCTAATTCGTGTGCCTGGTGCTGTTGGAGTTGCTGGAGCGCGGGGCTGTAGCGGCCCAGCGTGGAGGAGGTGAAGAGGGTGTCGTGCGCGGGGACGATGGTGTCGGCCGCGGACGCGGTGAGGGCGGTGACAGGAACGAAGCCCGGTTCGGTGGGCACGTCGTTGCCGGCGAAGAGATTGATGCGGTCGAGGGCGTAGCCGGGAACCAGGCGGGCGATCTCGTCGAGAACGGCGAGCGGATCGAAGGGGCTGAGCTTCGGTTCGAGGTTGTTGGCCGCGAGCCAGACGGCGTGGCGGTCGGCTTCGCCGGATTGCGCGCCGCGGGACTGGCCGAGATCGGCGGTGACGCCGGCCTTGCCGAAGGGAACGAGAGACTTGACGTCGACGCCCATGGCGCCGGCGAGGCGGACGAGGATTTCGAAGTCGGGCTTGACGCCGGCGCGGTCGGCGGCTTTCTTGACCAGTTGCACATCGCCATAGGTGTTGGTGACGGTGCCGGATTTTTCGTAGAGGCTGGCGGCGGGAAGGACAACATCGGCGAGGGCCGCGGTCTCCGTGAGGAAGATGTCCTGCACGATGAGGAAGGTGTTCTTTGAGGGCTGCGGGGTTGACGCCGAGCGTCGCGACGGGGTTGGCGCCGACGACGAGCAGCGCGCCGAGTTCGCCTTTGGATGCGGCTGCAAATATTTCGGCGAGCGGCTTGCCGGGTGCTGTGGGCAGGCCGGGATACTCAGCAGAATGCGCCGGGCGCGGAGACGGGCACGTAGCCGGGCAGCAGAGTCGGGGAAGAGGCCCATGTCGGCTGCGCCGCGGGAGTTGGAGTGGTCGCCGAGATAAGCGAAGCGGACGTTGCCGCGGGCGAGACCCCAGGCGACGAGAGCTTCGACGGCGGCGCCGCGGAACTCCTGGCCGAAGATGATGACCAGCGACTCCTCAGCCATGACAGCTTTGGCAAAGTCGGTGGCTGTTGCTGTCGAGGATGGCGGTCAGGTCCTTGTAGCCGTTGGGCGGCAAGCCCTGCACGGCTTTGGCCTGGCGCTCGAGCTTGATGGATTTGGAATTGGCGATGTAGAGGCGCGCCCGGTTGAGGCGGACGTTGGTGCGCAGCTGCCAGGCGAGCAGCGGATGCTCTTCCGTGGGGTCGCCGCCGATGAGCAGGATGGCCGGGGCGGTGGCGATGTCGCGCAGGCTGGCGGTTTTGCCGTTGTGGCCGGCGAGGGCGCGGGCAAAGGCGGCGTAGTCGGTGGTGCGCTCGTGGTCGATGTTGTTGGTGCCAAGCACCGTGCGCGCAAATTTCTGCAGCAGATAGTTTTCTTCGTTGGTGGTCTGGTTGGAGCCGATGACGCCGATGGCGCTTCCGCCGCGGCTGTCGCGGACTTCCTTGAGCTTGCTGCCGGCAAGGCGCAGGGCCTGCTCCCAGGTGGCGGGTTCGAGTTTGCCTTGGGCGTTGCGGACGAGAGGCTTGGTCAGGCGCTCGGGGCTCTCGACAAAGTCGAAGCCGAAGCGGCCCTTGGCGCAGAGAAAGTCGCCGTTGATGCCGCTCTTGTCGCGGTTGTCGGCGCGAACGATTTCAGAGCCGTCGTTGACCTGGCGGACGCCGAGGGTGACCTTGCAGCCGTCGGCGCAGTGGGTGCAGACGGTGGAGACGTGCTTCATCTCCCAGGGGCGTGTCTTGTAGCGATAGCTGCCGCTGGTGAGCGCGCCGACCGGGCAGACGTCGATGCACATGCCGCATTGCTCGCAGTCGAGCTGGCCTGTTTGGCCGTCGTCGGCCACGCTATTGGGGGCGATGACGGAGCGCACGCCGCGGTTCTGCACGCCGAGGGCCCAGACATCCATGCCTTCGCCGCACATGCGGATGCAGCGGTAGCAGAGGATGCAGCGGGGACGGTCGTAGTAGACGGCCGGGGACCACTGCTGCTCTTCGCGGTGCTGCTTGGCCTCGGCGTAGAGGCTTTCGCCGGCGCCGTACTTGAAGGTCATGTCCTGCAACTCGCACTCGCCGCCGGCGTCGCAGACGGGGCAGTCGAGGGGATGGTTGCCGAGCAGGAGTTCGATGGTGGCCTTGCGGGCCTGCGCGATTTCAGGCGACTCGGTGATGAAGACCTGGCCCTCGGCAACGGTGGTGGTGCAGGCGGTTTGCAGCTTGGGTACTTTTTCCTGGCGCACGACGCACATGCGGCAGGCGGCCTGGAGGCTGAGGCCGGGGTAGTAACAGAAGGCCGGAATCTCGATGCCGGCCTTGCGGCAGGCGTCAATAAGCAGCGTCCCCGCGGGGGCCGTCAGCTTCTTTCCATCGACTGTGAAGGTTACGTCTGCCATTCGTCTCCAGCGCCCCTTAAATCACGGCCAGTTCTACGTGTTTGGCGAACGGGCAGGGCTTGCCGTTCAGGTGGTCTTCAAACTCTTTGCGGAACTTTTTCACAAAGCCCAGCGTGGGCATGGCGGCGGCGTCGCCCAACGGGCAGAAGGTGCGGCCCATCATGTTTTCCGCCAGGTACTGAATGTTGTCGATGTCTTTGGCCACACCAAAGCCGGCGTGGAAGCGGGTGAGCGACTTCTTGAGCCAGTCAGTCCCTTCGCGGCAGGGAATGCACCAGCCGCAGGATCTCGTGCTGATAGAAGCTGATCGTGCGCAGGGCGAACTCGACGATGCAGGTCTGGTCGTCGATGACGACGACGCCGCCGGAGCCGAGCATGGAACCGGCTTTGCCGACCTGGTCGAAGTCCATGCCTAGATTTTCGATCTCCTCCGGGAGCAGCACCGGAGTCGAGAACTGCCGCCGGGGACAACGGCCTTCAACTTGCGCCCGCCGCGAATGCCGCCGGCGATTTCATAGATCATCTTGTTGAAGGTTGTAGCCCATGGGCAGCTCGTAAACGCCGGGGCGCTGCACGTGGCCGCTGATGGAGAACAGGCGCGTTCCGCCGTTGCGCGGAGAACCGATGGACGCAAAGGCCGCGCCACCCATCTCGATGACGTGGGGCACGCTGGCGATGGTCTCGGCGTTGTTGATGACCGTGGGACCGCCGTAGAGGCCGACGACGGCAGGGAAGGGCGGCTTGATGCGCGGTACGCCGCGCTTGCCTTCGAGCGACTCCATCAGCGCCGACTCTTCGCCCACTTCGTAGGCGCCCGCGCCGGTCTGGGTGATGATCTGAAATTCTGTCTCGGAGCCGAAGATGCCTTTGCCGAGAAAGCCCTTGGCGTAGGCGTCGGCGACGGCTTTCTCCATGATGTCGAGCAGGTAGCGGTACTCGCCGCGCAGGTAGATGAAGCCGAGCTTCGCGCCGATGGCGAGGCCGGCGATGATGGTGCCTTCAATGACCGCGTGCGGATCGTGCAGAAAGATCAGGTGATCCTTGCAGGTGCCGGGTTCGCTCTCGTCGCCGTTGACCAGGACGTACTTGGGCTTGGGCGACTGCTTGGGAACGAAGGACCATTTGAGGCCGGTGGGGAAACCCGCGCCGCCGCGTCCGCGCAGGCTGGAGGCCTTCATCTCCTCGATGATCCATTCGGGACCCTGGGCCAGACACTTCTTCGCGGCTGCATAGCCGCCAAGTTCGATGTAGCGATCGATGTTGGCAGCGCCCTGGCCGAAGCGCTTGCTGACAACCTTGACTTCATCGGGATGGGAGACGAGCTTGGGCATTAGCGGACACTCCCTTCTGCACTCGCACGGCCACGATAGGTTTCAAGAATGCCGGTGACGTGCTGAGGAGTCAGGTCGTCGTGGAAGTCGTAGTTGACCTGGATGGCGGGAGCCCAGCAACAGGCGCCGATGCACTCGACTTCTTCGAGAGAGAACATGCCGTCGGCGGTGACGCCCTTGTGGCCGATGCCGAGCTCTTCCTGGAAGCGCTCGTAGAGATCGTAGGCGCCGCGCAGCATGCAGCTGATGTTGGTGCAGACCTGGACGTTGTATTTGCCGGCAGGCTTGAAGCGGAGCATGGAGTAGTAGCTGGCCACGTTGCGGACTTCGAGCTCGGTGATGCCGATGCGCTCGGCGACTTCGGCGATGACGGCGTCAGAGAGGTAGCCGATCTCGTCCTGCGCGTAGAGCAGCATGGGGACGAGCGCGGAGCGGCGGACGGGGTATTTCTCGACCAGCGCGTCGAAGCGCGCTGCCACCTGGGGCGAAAAGATCGACATGGTATTCCTGAGCTCATTGCATCAGCTCCCGTGCCCATCGTTCGGCTGCCATATCCATCTCTTCCTCGCCTGCTCCCGCTTCGCTTAATCTGCCGTGCTCAGTGAACTCCAGGTTGCCGTGCCTTCCATCTTCGCGCTGCCAGCTTACTTCTGCGCCATTACGGATGAGAGCGAGCCAATCATCGCCGTGCCGCACCAGGATCTTTTCTTCGCCGAGCTCGACCGTTGCCTGTCGATTGCCGTTCAATCCGTGCGCCGCGGTGTAGCTGCGGAGCAGGGAAGCGAGGGAAACCCAGAGTTCGATGTAGAGCTGTTCCGGGCTGGTGCTGTTTCCGATCGGTTCATCCTGTCCCAAACAGCGTTTCCTCAGGGGCTAAAGCCCAACTTCTTCTTGCTCTCCTTGCGGCACGGCTGCAGCCGTGCACTTTCAAAACCTCAACTTCCGCTAGCGGTCAATCTCTCCTAAGACAATGTCGATGGATCCGATTACTGCGACTACGTCGGCCAGCATGCGGCCTTTGCACATGGTCTCAAGCGCCTGCAGGGTGGCAAACGACGGATAGCGCATGTGCACGCGATAAGGCTTCGCCGTTCCGTCGGAAACGACATAGTAGCCGGTCTGGCCGTGACCCGCTTCAATGCCCTGGTAAACCTCGCCCGCGGGGACTGCGAAGCCTTCGGTGACGATCTTGAAGTGATGGATGAGCGCTTCCATCTGGGTCTTCATCTTCTCGCGGTCGGGCAGGACGATCTTGGGTGCATCGGCTTTGACGGGGCCTTCGGGCATGCCGTCCAGGGCCTGCTGAATGATCTTGACGCTCTCGCGCATCTCGATCGAGGCGGACTTCGTACCGTGCCCAGCAATCGCAGTCGGTGGAGACCGGCACGTGGAACTGGAACTTCTCGTAGCTGGAGTAGGGCATGTCGCGGCGCAGGTCGAAGTCGACTCCAGAGGCGCGCAGCGGGGGCCCGGTCACTCCAAGGGCAATGGCGTCCGCGGCAGACAGATGGCCCACGCCCATGAGACGGTTGCGGAAGATGGGATTGCCGGTGAGCAGGTTGGAGTACTCGTCGATCTTCTCCGGGAAGGTGCGGATGAAGGCCTGCACGCGATCAAGGAAGTCGAGGGGCGGCTCCATGGCCAGGCCGCCGATGCGGATGTAGCTGGTCATCATGCGCTGGCCGGCTACGGCTTCAAAGAGGCGGAGAATGTCTTCGCGCTCGCGGAAGGTGTAAAGGAAAACGGTGAGCGCGCCGATGTCCATGGCGTGCGTGCCGAGCCAGATCAGGTGGGAGTTGAGGCGGCTCAACTCGGCCAGCAGGACGCGCAGCCACTGGGCCTTGTCGGGAATTTCCAGGCCGAGCAGCTTTTCCACGGCCAGAGCAGTAACAGAGATTGTTGGAGAGCGGGTCGAGGTAGTTGATGCGGTCGGTGAGCGGAACCACCTGCTGGTAGAACTTGGCCTCGCAGGTCTTCTCGATGCCGGTGTGCAGGTAGCCGATCTCGGGATAGAGGCGGACAATGATTTCGCCGTCGATCTCCAGCACCAGGCGCAGAACGCCGTGGGTGGCCGGGTGCTGCGGGCCCATGTTGATGACCATGTGCTGGTCTGTGGCGCCTTCGGCCGGGCTTCAAGGATGGGCATGCCTGCGGGGTTCGCTCATCTAGCGGTAGCCCTCCACCGGGTAGTCCTTGCGCAGGGGATGGCCCTCCCAGTCGTCGGGCATCATGATGCGGCGCAGATTGGGATGCTCTTCAAAGCGGATGCCGAACAGATCGAAGACTTCGCGCTCGTAGTAGTTGGCCGCGGCCCAGACGGGAGTGATGGACTCGACAGCGGGGCTGGCTTCGTCCAGCAGAACGCGCAGGCGGATGCGCTCTTTGAACCCATGCGAGAGGATGTGATAGCTGAGCTGAAAGCGCGGCGAAGCAGGGAACCAGTCGACCGCGGTCATGTCTTCAAAGAAGTTGTAGCCGGCGGCCTGGACGGCTAAGCAGGCGGCGCGAATCTGTTCCGGAGCAATGGTGAGGGTGAGCTCGCCGAATCGAAATTTGGCGTCGGTGAGGGCGTCGGGGTTCCAAGCGCCAGGATGGCTTTCACGGCGGGATGGTCTGCAAGCGTTTCGAGCACGGCCGCCTTCCCGATTAATGGGTTTGCATCGCTCATGGTTATAGGTCCGCCTTGTCCTGGCTCCAGTTGAGGATGCCTTTGCGCACGATGTAGTAGAGGCCGACGGCGACAAAGCCGAGGTAGACCACCATCTCCCAGAAGCCGAAGAACCGGGAGCCGGTGATGCCGGGCAGATTGCGGTAGATGACCGCCCAGGGCATCATGAACACCGCTTCCACGTCGAACAGGATGAAGAGGACGGCGACCAGGTAAAAGCGGACGCTGAAGCGGCCGCGGGCGTCGCCGGTGGCCACGATGCCGCACTCATAGGCGGCGAGCTTGGTTTTGGTGTTGCGATGGCGGCCCACAAACCAGGAGGCAACCACCATGCCCAATCCCAGCACAATTACGGCCAGAATCTGCATGAACAGCGGTAGATATTGCCAGTAGTAAGGAATAAGCGCCGCCCGGTCCGGAAGAATCCGCGAAGGTTATGCCTGCTCGCTGGTACACGTCCAGATTTCTGCGAACAGGACGCTGGTTTGAGCTTAGGTTTTCAGCCTCATCCCGTCAAGGCGGAGGCGGAGCCTGAAGGCTGCCGGAAGAAGGTTCCTTGTGAGAATCGGTCCGGCAGAACTGTCAATGATACGGGTAGAAGGCGGCTTCTGGTGATAGGGCGAGAGCCGGAAGCCGAAGCCGGGTTCCGGATGCTGGTACGGAGGCAGTCCGGGCGGGCTGGAAGGGAGGGCTTGGCGGGAGGGGCAAACGGGGGTTGTGCCCACAAAAGTGGGATGCGCTCCCAGCAACGAGGGATAGGCAGCGGCAGCTCGCGTGGTTTTATCTTCACGAAGTGGGGCCCGACCTTCCCAGAAAGTATCCTGCTTGCTGTTTCCAGAACTCCATGTGTACGAGTTTGATATAGCAGGATTCGAAGTCGACAAACGGTGAGCTTCGTCACATCGAATCCAAGAGCACGTGGCAATACTGTCTTTTGTTCTTTTTGGTTTGCGGTACCTTGGTCATCTGAATGGATCACCGGAGGTGCCGATGAGCAAGGTGAGGAGCACTGACCATGGCAGCTTCCCTGACCACCGACTTCGCAATGCACGTTTCCACGCCGGTAGCCTCCCCTGCCTGTGCAAACCTCAACCGCCTTCGCCGGATTTCCCCCCAGGCCGGGCACGCGCTGGAGATTCTGGGTCACGCCATCGAGTACCTGACCGATGAGTTTATTCATCGCGGCGTGGAGATCTATCCCAGGAACGCGGAGCTGGAGGCTGTTCAACTGCTGATGGCGCTGAACCGGCAGGTGTACTACGAGTGTCCGGTAGTTCCGACGGTGGGCGAGCGGCTGCGCTCGATGCTCCGTCTTCGCGCCGCATGAGGATCTTCCGCAGCTTTTCCCAAACTGCCTGATTTGATTGATTTCGGGATGCCGGATTCCCGAGCGTCCGGGGACAGGCGCGAGGCTGTTACTGGCCCAGCGCCAGCACGGCCAGCAGCATGAGCCATGCGCCGGTCATGAAGTGCCAGAACCAGGCGGTGGAATCGATGGCGATCTGGCGGAACTCCACGCGGCGCAGCCAGCCCAGGCCAATCAGGCAAAACGCCAGCGCCAGGATGCCAAGCACCAGATGGAGCGCGTGCAGGCCGGTGATGACGTAAAAGAAGTAGCTGGCCGGGGTGACCTGAACGCGGTCAAAAGCGAAGCCCTGCGCGGTGAGCTGCTTCCAGGCGAAGGCCTGGCCGGCGAGGAAGAGAATGCCAGCGCCCAGCGTGGCTGCCACCCAGGGCAGGGTGGCCCGCAGCGCAGGGCGGCCCAGACCAAGCCACTCCTCCAGCACATCAATCTCGCGGAAGATATTTTGCCGCGCCCGCTCCATGGCCAGACTGCTGAGGACCAGGATCAGCGTATTGAGATAGAGAATCCTGGGCAGCACGATGGGGCGCCAGTCGGGGTAGAAGAGATGGGTGCGCGGGTTCATCTGCAGGCCGGCCTGGCGGGCAAAGAAGAAGACAACGAGAACGGCGAAGAAGAGCATGTCCGCGGCCAGGGCGGAGAGCACGAAGAAGCGGACGCGGTGCAACTGCTCGCGCGGGCCGTGGCGCTCATTACGCCATTCGTCGTCGCCCCCGCCGCCGCCACCACCGGTGGGACGCCGGTCGACGGGCGGTTTTCCGCCGATGCCCGGCTCTTTCCGTTCTGTCTCCGCGGGGGTGGGCGTGAAGATGGAGGGCATACTGGGGAAGCCTCTGTGAGGAGAGATTACACTCACTTTGTCTTGGACGCATCCAGAATCGTTGGGGATGGATGCAATTTTGGAAGGCTGTTCCAGCCAGCGGGAAAAAATGGGGTTCCGCTTGTGGCGGGCCGGGATTATTTTGCGCGGGCGGCGCCGACGGCCTGAACGAAGAGGGCGTGGACGCGATGGTCCGCGGAGAGCTCGGGGTGAAAGGTGGCGGCCATGACGGTTCCCTGGCGGACGAGGACCGGAAAACCGTCACGCTGGGCCAGCACTTCGACGGTGGGGCCGGGGTCGACCAGGCGGGGAGCGCGGATGAAGACCATCTCCAGCGGGCCGCCGGGGAGGGCGGTTTGCGCGGTGAGGATGGCGGAGTCGATCTGGCGGCCGTAGGCGTTGCGCTCGGCGACGGCATCGAGCACGCCGAGCGAGCGCTGGGCGGGGTTGCGGACTTCGCGGGCCAGCAGGATGGCCCCGGCGCAGGTGCCGAAGACCGGCTTGGTTTGGCAAAACGCTTTGAGGGTATCGAAGAAGTTGTGTTTTTCGAGGAAGCGGAGGATGGTGGTGGATTCGCCACCGGGAAGAATGAGGCCGTCCAGGCCGGTGAGCTGGTCCGGTTTGCGGATCTCCACGGGATCGGCGCCGGAAGAGGCGAGGGCTTCGGCGTGGGCGGCGTAGTCGCCCTGGATGGCAAGGACGCCGATGCGGGGCGAAGTGGGTTTGCTCAATTCTTTTTTCCAGTTGAGGCATAGGTAAAAGGGTTGAAGAGTTGGACCCCGAAGGTTGTGAAATCCTTCACGTTTCGCGTTGCTACCGTGAGGCGATGTGCGCGCGCCGTGGCGGCAACCATTGCGTCGGCGGCCAGGTTGTCTGACTTCCCACTCATGAGCCGAGCCCAATCCCGAAACATCGATCCATCCATTGGGAGAACGACGAAGGTCGCCATAATCCGATCGATCCAATCTTCCAACTCGCGTGATTTTGCGGGGTCCTGCCGGCGCGTGAGTTCCGCGCCGCCCTGCAACTCGGCAATTGCCACGGCGGGAATCTGGATGTCCTGGTCGCGAAGGCTCTCGATCCATGCGAATACTGCGCCATGGGGTTTTCTCTTGCGCAGTTCGGAGATGACGTTCGTATCGAGCAAATAGTTCATTGCTGCCCATCATCGTCGAAGGAGAATGGGCGCAATTTGAGGACCGGGCGCCGGGGAGGTAGAACAATATCGTGGGGGCCATTCGGGTCAAGCAGGACATCCTTGATAGATGGCCTCGCTGTCGCCTGCAAGCGCTTCCACTCGTCGATGGGGACGAAAACGGCAGTCTCAACGCCCCGGCGTGTGACTACTTGCGGACCTTCCTTGAGGGTTGTTTCAAGGAACGCGCTGAAGCGCGCCTTTGCGTCGTAAACGGGCCAGGGCATGAGAGTGCCTCCACCTAGATAGTCATATCACTAGTCAGATGACTATGTCTACAACAAGGTCAATTGCAGCCATAAGGTATGCACTGGAGAATACGAGTGTGGCGGGGCCGACGATTTGGTCAGCGGCATCACCTCAATCGCAATAGGCTCAACCACCCAATCGAAGGTCTCGCAGCGCGGACAATGGTCATGAGCTACGCCGAGTCTCTTCTGTTCCGCGATATTTAGTCGGCCGGATGCCCCATCCTTGCGCTTTTTCTTAGCGCAAGGACAGGAAGTAACGAATCTCCTGCGAGCGGACAGCGAGCGTCTGCCCACCGCAGGTGGTCACCAGCCGCGCGTCTGCAAAAGTTGAGACTCTTCTAATCCGGCGGCGGCCAGGCCCTTCATGGTGCCGGTGACCTGCTCGCTGACTTCGGCGAGGATCTTGGGGTCGTTGAAGTGGGTGGTGGCCATGACGATGGCCTTGGCGCGGGAGACGGCTTCTTCGCGCTCCTTGGGATCGTTTTCGACGTCGAGGGGCGTGGCGCGCTCCTTCATGAAGATGCCGCTGCCGACGAAGATGGCTTCGGCGCCGAGCTGCATCATGAGGGCCGCGTCGGCCGGGGTGGCGATGCCGCCGGCGGAGAAGTTGGGCACGGGCAGCTTGCCGGTCTGGGCGACCATGCGGATCAGCTCATAGGGTGCCTGGTGGTCCTTGGCGGCCGCGTAGAGTTCCTGTTCGGAGAGGACGGTGAGGGCGCGCATCTCGCTGGTGATCTGGCGCATGTGCTGAACGGCGTGGACCACGTCGCCGGTGCCCGCTTCGCCTTTGGTGCGGATCATGGCCGCGCCTTCGGCGATGCGCCGCAGGGCCTCGCCCAGGTTGCGCGCGCCGCAGACAAAGGGCGTGGTGAAGGCGTGCTTGTCGATGTGGTGGGCCTCGTCGGCGGGGGTGAGAACCTCGCTCTCGTCGATGAAGTCGACGCCCAGTTCCTGGAGGATCTGGGCTTCGGCGAAGTGGCCGATGCGGGCCTTGGCCATGACCGGAATGGAGACCGCCTGGATGATCTGCTTGATGAGCGCGGGCTTGGCCATGCGGGCCACGCCGCCTTCGGCGCGGATCATGGCGGGGACGCGCTCGAGGGCCATGACGGAGGTGGCGCCGGCCTCCTCGGCGATGCGCGCCTGCTCGACGTTCATCACGTCCATGATGACGCCGCCCTTGAGCATCTCGGCCAGGCCGATCTTGAGGCGCAGGCTGGTGCCTGTAAAGCTCCTGTTTCCGTTCTGTTCCGTCATGTCTCTGACCCTCGATTCGAGGCGGTAGTCCGCGCCAGTTTGGCCGGAAAACCGCAGATGGCTGTTCTTTAACAGTGTAGCAGCGATGCGGATGGACGGGATGGGGGTGTGGGCCGCGAGGGTTTGATGTGGCCACACTCCATGAGTTTTTCCCAATCCTTCTGTCCCTGTTCTGGTCATGCTTCTGCCTCAATTCTCAGCACATGGCCACCGCACATCCACTTGCGCCTCCGGCAGGCGAGCCTGCGCACGGCGCGCCGGCTCCCAATGCGCCGGTGATTGCTGCCGAACAGGCGCTGGTGCCGGCGGCACATGGGCCGGCGGAGGGCGCGGGGATCAGTTTACGTGCGCCGGTGGCGCGGCTGCCGGTGGAGCTGGATGTCTCGGTGCCGGTGCGCGACTTTCGCGTACGCAATCTGCTGGCGCTCGGAGCCAGGCCAGGTGATCGAGACCACTGGGGCCATGGCGAGGATGTGCCGCTGGCCGCTGGCGAGGTGCAGCTGGCGTGGAGCGAGTTTGAGGTGGTCGAGACGCAGCTGGCGGTGCGGGTGACGCGGCTGGCGTGAACGGCAGGGACAGCGGGACCAGGGACTAAGGGACGAGGGACTGAGGTTGGGCGAGATGCGGATGGGAATGCGATGACGGGGAACGCAAAGGCGATGCCGGCCGGTGGGCTGGCCGGATGGCTGCTGGGGCGGCTGCGGGCGGGACGGCGCCGGCGAGCCGCGGCTGGAGCTGGTGGAGCGGATTGCGCTGGCGCCGCGCCAGTCGCTGGCGCTGGTCGAGGCCGAGGGACGGCGGTTTCTGGTGGCTACATCGCCGGAGGGCGCGCCGGCGTTCTATGCGCTGGATGAGCGGTGGGTCGGCGGAAGGGCGCGGGGAGCACGAATCGGGACGGACAGGCGAGGGTCTCATGGTAGCCTGCTGGCCCTGGGCCGCGCGGCCGCCGCTGCGCCAGCGCCGCTGCTGCCGGATTTGAACGCGCGGCTGCACCCCTCGGATTCGACGCCGTGGACGATTCTGTTTGTTCTGACGCTGATCACGCTGCTGCCGGCGATTCTGATGGCCATGACGCCGCTGGTGCGGCTGCTGGTGGTCTTCCACTTTCTGCGCCAGGCGCTGGGCACGCAGACCGCGCCCTCCAATCCCACGCTGATGGGGCTGGCGCTGATGATGACCTGGTTTCTGATGACGCCGGTGCTCAACCAGGTGGACCAGCAGGCCGTGGAGCCTTATCGCGCGGGCCAGGTAACGGGCTGGAGGCCATCGACCGCGGCGCGCAGCCGGTGAAGCACTTCCTGCTGCACTACGCGCGCGAGAAGGACCTGGCCCTGTTTACCGCGGCCGGACAGATTCCGCGGCCCAACACGCCGGACGATCTGCCCATGCGGGTGGTGGTTCCGGCCTACATTCTCTCCGAGCTGAAGGCCGGCTTCTGCCATCGGCGCGGTGCTGTTTCTGCCGTTTCTGCTGATCGACATGGTGACGGCGGCGATCACCACCTCGATCGGCATGTTCCAGCTGCCGCCGGTGGTGGTCTCGACGCCGCTGAAGATTCTGCTGTTTGTGATGGTGGACGGCTGGAACCTGCTGGCCAGCTCGCTGTTGAAGAGCTTTTGAGGGAGGAGAAGCGATGACGCCCGACCTGGTTGCCGAACTGCTGCGCCAGCTGATGAAGGAGGCCATGATTCTGGCCGCGCCGCTGCTGATTGCGGCGGCGCTGCTGAGCTTTCGTGCTGAGCCTGGTGCAGACCCTGACCAGCCTGCAGGAGCAGTCGCTGACCTCGGTGCCGCGGCTGGCGGCGATCTGCCATGATTCTGCTGGTGGGGATGCCCTGGTTCCTGGGCCGGATGGCGGCGTATACGCGGCTGCTGCTGGGGGATTTTCACCGCTATCTGGGATGAGAAGAACAGCTTTCAGCCTGATCTTGGAGTGCAAACGATGTTGCAACCGACACGGAAATCGCCGCGGTCGGACGAAAGCGAAAGCCAGAGCCTGGAAGCTGGCAGCTCAAGGGAAAAGATGACGCACGGAGCAGAGACTGACTGGACGAGCTTTCTCACCGCCATGACGCTGGCCCTGGTGCGGGTGAGCGGGATGGTGGCCTTCGCGCCGTTCTTCTCTTCGACCGCGCTGCCCCTGCGCACCAAGGCGGTGTTTGTGGGCGCGGTGGCGTATCTGCTGGCGCCGCTGGTGGCCGCGCTGCCCGAGGCCCAGGTCACGCTCGGCTTCTCGGCTCTGCTGGGCGAGCTGGCGGTGGGGCTGGTCTATGGACTGACGCTGACGCTGCTGACCGAGATGATGCTCTTTGCCGGGCAGATTGTGGGCATGCAGTTCAGCTTTTCGCTGGTCAACCTGCTGGATCCGACCTCCTCGATCCAGACGCCTCTGCTGGGCGAGCTGTTTCAGCTGATGGGAACGCTGGTGGTGATTACGGCGGGCCTGGACCGGATTCTGCTGGCCTCGATGGTGCGCAGCTTCCGCGCGGCGCCGCTGGGCAGCTACGCGCTGCCGCCCGAGTCGGCTCTGGCGATTGTGCGCGCCGCCGGGGGCATCTTTCTGGCCGCGGTGGAGCTGGCCGCGCCGGTGCTGGCGGCGACCATGCTGGTGGAGGTGGCGGTGGCTCTGCTGGGCAAGCTCAGCCCGCAGTTGCCGGTGATGATCGCTGACCGTGCCCATGAAGACGCTGACCGGCTTTGCCCTGCTGACCGGCTCGCTGGCCCTGTGGCCGCGCTTCATCGAGGCGCGCTTTGAGCGGGCTGCTGGACCTGGCCGAGCGGCTGATTCGGCGCCTGCCGCCGCGCACGGATGGGGAGGATAGCCGATGCCCGGAGAGCGCACCGAACAGGCAACCCAGCACCGGCGCGAGAAGGCGCGCAAGGAAGGCGACATCCTGCACAGCCGGGAGCTGTCGGCGGCGGCCGGAACCCTGGCCGGAGTGATGGTGCTGGGCGCGCTGGGCAGCCGCATTCTGCTGGCCTGGCGGGGGGCGTTTGCCGGCGTTTCTGGCTCTGGGACTGCCTGCGCGCTGGGAGCCGGCCGAGATGGAGCCGACGCTCTACGCATTGCGCCGGCTGGCGCTGGGGATTCTGGGCCCTCCGGCGATGGTGATGGCGGCGGTGGCCGCGGGCGGCTCTGGGGGCAGGGGTGCTGCAGACCGGCGGCGTTGAACTTCCATGCCGGGGCCGTCGGCTTCAAGCTGGACCGCATCAACCCGGTCTCGAACATCAAGAATCTGTTCTCGCTGCGCGCCGCGGCGCAGGCTGGCCAAGTCGCTGATGCCGGCCAGTTTGCTGGCGGTCTTTGCGGTGCAGCGCATCGCGCGGCAGTTGACGCGTGCCGCCGTTCTCGACCGCGCGACTGGAGCTGCTGGGCTCGGATGTCTACGGGCTGCTGCTGGCCGCGGCGTGGCTGCTCTTCGGCTGGTCGGCGATCGACTACCTGGTGGAGTGGCAGAGCCGCGAGTCGCGCCTGAAGATGAGCCGCGAGGATATGCGCGACGAGATGAAGGAGACCGAGGGCAATCCGCAGATTCGCGGCCGCATCCGCAACCTGCAGCGGCAGATGCGGCGGCGCAGGGTGAAGGCCGACGTCTCGAAGGCCGCCGTGGTGCTGACCAATCCCACCCACTATGCCGTGGCGCTGGGCTTCGATTTCGCCACCATGGAGGCGCCCAAGGTGCTGGCCAAGGGGCGCAACCTGCTGGCCGAGGAGATCAAGGCCGAGGCGCGCTGGGCGGGCGTGCCGATCATCGAGAACCCGCCGCTGGCGCGCTCGCTCTACCGCTCGGTCGAGGTGGGCCAGGCGATTCCGGTTGATCTCTATGCGGCGGTGGCGGCGATTCTGGCCTATCTCTACCGGCAGCGGGTGGAGGCTGAGCTGCGCGAGCGCCGCGCCCGCGAGACCGCGGCGCGCGCCAGGCCCAGGCTGCCGGGCGGGGATGGCCGGCAACCGGCCGCTCGCGCCGCATCAACCCGAGAGTGATCGAGCGGGTTCCGGCCGGCCAATTCCGGAAAGACCAGGTCCAGATAGGCCAAGTCGGGGGGAACGCGATGAGCACCGCAGCCCTGGCATTGGGAGCGCCAGCCGCGCAGACCATTCCTGCAGCGGCTGCGCGAGTATGTGCTGCCGCTGGCGGCGATCAGCGTGATCTTCGTCATGCTGGTGCCGCTGCCGGCCTGCGGCGCTGGATTTTCTGCTGGCGATCTCGATGGCCGCCTCGATCATCGTGTTTCTCTCCGCGGTGCAGATCCGGCGGGCCGTGGAGCTGAGCGTCTTTCCCACGCTGCTTCTTCTGCTGACCCTTTTCCGGCTGGCGCTGAACATCGCCTCCAGCCGCCGCATCCTGCTGCACGGCTCCGAGGGCACGGCGGCCGCGGGCAAGGTGATCGAGGCCTTCGGCCAGTTTGTGGTGGGCGGCAACTACGTGGTCGGCTTCGTGCTGTTTCTGGCCCTGATCGCCATTCAATTCTTAGTGGTCTCTCACGGCGCGGTGCGCACCGCCGAGGTGACCGCGCGCTTCACCCTGGATGCGCTGCCGGGCAAGCAGATGGCCATCGACGCGGACATGAATGCCGGGCTGATCGACGAGGCGGAGGCGCGCAGGCGGCGGCAGGCCATTGCCCGCGAGGCCGAGTTCTACGGCGCCATGGATGGAGCGGCGCGCTTCAACCAGCGCGACTCGCTGGCCACGATCCTGATTACGGCCATCAACATCGTTGCCGGGCTTGTTGATCGGCACACTGCAGCAGGGCATGGAGCTGGCCGAGGCGGCGCGCACTTACACCGTGCTGACGGTGGGCGACGGGCTGGTGACGCTGATTCCCTCGCTGCTGGTCTCGGTGGCCGGGGGCATTACGCTGACCCGCGCCAACTCCGCCGGGTTGCTGGGCGGCGAGATTCGCCAGCAGCTGCTGGGCAAGCCGGCGACGCTCTACCTGGCCAGCCTGGTCTCGGCGGCCATGTGCCTGATTCCGGGGCTGCCCAAGGTGGCGTTTCTGACCGTGGCGGCGGGGTTGTTTCTGGGCGCACGGCGGGTCTCTGCGCGGGCCGCGCTGGCTCCCGCGGCCGAGCCGGTTGCAGCGGAGAAGAAGAAGGCCGCCGAGGCGCAGGGCTCGGACCTGGCGCAGCTGCTGAAGCTCGAAGAGCTGACTCTCGAGATCGGCTTCCAGCTGATTCCGCTGGTGGACGAGAAGCAGGGCGGGCAGCTGCTGAACCGGGTGCGTTCGCTGCGCCGGCATCTGTCTGCGGAGATGGGATTCCTGGTGCCGCCGGTGCACATCTCGGACAACCTGCGGCTGAAGCCGCGCGAGTACCTGTTCTCGCTGCGAGGCATGGAGATCGGCCGCTGGCAGACCGAGGGTGCTGCAGTTGCTGGCCGTCTCCGGCGAGCCGGGCCGCCGGCCGCTGGCCGGCAGGGAGACGCGGGAACCGGCCTTCGGCGTGCCCGCCATCTGGATTGCGCCGGCTCTGGAGGACCAGGCCATCGCCGCCGGCTACTCGGTGGTGGACGCGGTCACGGTGATCACCACCCATCTGGGCGAGCTGATCCGGCGCCACGCGTTTGAGCTGCTGGGCCGCGCGGAGACCAAGCGGCTGATGGACGCGCTCAACGAGAGCCACCCCAAGCTGATGGAGGAGCTGGTGCCCAAGCTGCTGACGCCTGGGCGAGGTGGGCCGGGTGCTGGAGCAGCTGTTGCGGGAGCGGGTCTCGATCCGCGACCTGGGCGCGATTCTGGAGGCGCTGCTCGAAACCGCGCCGGTGAACAAGAACGTGGTGGCGCTGGTGGAGGCCGCGCGCCAGGCGCTGGGACGGCGGCTGATTCGCCCGCTGCTTGATCCGGAGGGCGAGCTGCCGGTGCTGCTGCTGGACCCGGCGCTGGAGGAGGAGATTCTGGCTACGCTGGCGCCCGACGGCGGCCAGCGGCTGCTGGCCGCGCAGGCCGTCCGGGCACCCCGGTGGTGCGCCGGCTCTCCGATTCTGTGAGGCAACTTATCGGCGCCGCCTCCGCCGCGGCCCTGCCCGTGCTCCTTGTCCCTAGTCCGGCCCGCTATCACGTCAAGCGCTGGCTGGAGCCGGTGCTGCCGCGGCTGGCGGTGGTGGCGGCCGGAGAGATTCCTGCGGAGATTCGCCTGCGGCCGGTGGGAACGGTGCGCTGAGTGGAAAGGGGAACGGGGATGGGAGTCGAGATGGCGGCCACGATGGGGAATCAGGGAGGGCAACGGCGCGCGGTGGCGCCGGGCGGGTATCCGCCCGCGGGCTCGGGGGGCGCGGGCTGAACAGCGAGCAGGAGCGGGTGCTGCTGGAGCATCTGCCCATTGTGCGTTTCCTGGCGCGGCGCATTCACGAGCGGCTGCCCCAGCATGTGGACATCGAAGATCTGGTCTCGGCCGGAGTGGTGGGACTGATGGACGCGTTTTCGAAGTTCGACCCGGCCAAGAAGGTGCAGTTCCGTTCCTACGCGCAGTTCCGCATCCGGGGCGCAATTCTGGACAGCTTGCGGACGCTCGACTGGAGCCCCCGCGAACTGCGCAGGAAGGGCCGCGCGGTGGAGGAGGCGATCCGGGTGCTGACGGCGCGGCTGGGGCACGCGCCCGACGAGGCCGAGGTGGCCGCGGAGATGGCGGTGGGGCTGGACGAGTACCAGCAGCTGCTGGGCGACCTGAAGGGCCTGGAGATCGGCACCCTGCACATGGAGCGCAACGAGGACTCGGGCGAGGAGGAACTGGCCTACGTGCCGGGGCGTCCCGAGGAGGACCCGCTGTTTCGCTGCCTGAGGGGCGAGCTCGAGGAGCGGCTGACGGAAGCCATCTCCAACCTGCCCGACAGGGAACGGCTGGTGATGACTCTCTACTACTACGAGGAGATGACCATGCGCGAGATCGGCCTGGCCCTGGGGGTGGTCGAGTCGCGGGTCTCGCAGGTGCATGCCTCGGCGGTGGTCCACCTGAGGTCGGCATTGAAGGATCTGGCCGCGCGCGGAGCCTTCGACCGTCCTGCCGCCGCCAGGGGCGCGGGGCGGATGAGACGGTGAAGCGCAGGGAATAGGGATCAGGGAATAGGGAACAGGGAACAGGGAATAGGAAATGGAAAAGACCCTAAAACAGGACGAGATTGACGCGCTCTTCGAGGCGGCCCGGAGTTCGGTGCCGGAGGCGGGACGGGCGGAGGTGCGGGCCCGGGTGGTGCCTTACAACTTTGCGTCGGCGGGGCAGATCTCGACCGACCAGCTGCGCGCCATCAGCATGCTGAACGATCTGTTCGCACGCAACCTGACGCACAACCTGGCGGCGTGGCTGCGGACCCGTTTTCAGGTCAACCTGGTCTCGGCCGAGCAGATCCAGTTCAACGAGTTTCTGCTGCGGATTCCCGAGATCAGCTACGTGGCCTCGGTGCGGCTGGAGCCGCTGGGCGCGCTCTCGGTGCTGCAGCTGGACCTGGCGCTGGCCCCGCCGGTGATCGATCTGCTGCTGGGCGGCGAAGGCAAGGAGGGGGCGCTACGCGAGCTGACCGACATTGAAGAGGCCATTCTGGGCTCGGTGGTGGAGATCATCTGCCGCGAGCTGACCGCGGCCTGGCAGCCGGTGGGGCTGAGCTTCAACTTCGAGCGGCGGCAGATGCAGACCCAGGTGGCGCGCATCATGGCGGTGACGGAGAAGACGCTGTGCCTGAGCTTCGAGATCCGCATGCCGCACAGTTCCGGGTCTGCTTAATCTGGCGTTTCCGGCGGTGGTGGCCAACACCATTTTGCGCCGCCTGACCTCGGACTGGGGGCGCAGCCGCCGCCACGCCGGGGAGACGCGGGCGCGGATGGAGTCCTCGGCGCGCCGGATTCGCTTTGGCGGCAGCCTGCAGCTGCCTTCGGTGCGGCTGGCCGCAAGCGCCATCGAGAGCCTCGAGCCGGGATCGGTCTTGCGTCTTGACCTGCCGGCCAATACCGTCCCGGTCTGGCAGGTGGGAGGCCAGCCGCTGGCCGAGGCGCAGGCCATCCGCCAGGGAGCGCACCGCGGCGCGCGCATTGACCGGCAACTGGGAGAGGTGGAGGCATGAAGAGTTATCTGGACTGCTGGACCGGTGCGGCCACTGCCTTGTTTGCTCAGGCCCTGGCCGGAGAGCCGCAGCTGGTTGAGTCCCAGCCCGGGCCGCTGGCGGCGAACGCCTTCGGTTTTGCGGCGGTGCTGGCCGGAGACCTGGCGGGGCGTTTCGCGGTGGTGCTGGACGGAACGGTTCTCGATTCGCCGCTGGTGGGCGAGGGGATGGATCAAAAGGCCGGGTGGGGAGAGCTGCTGCGCGAGGTGGCCGAGTCGGCGGTGGGAGAGATGCTGGCCGCGGCGGGCAAGAAGTGCCGCATCGAGCGCTTCGAGCCGATCGCGGGGGAGAGCAAGATATCGCGTGCCTTCCAGCTGCAGTCGGGCGAGCGGGCCTGGGCGGTGTTGGTGCGCGATGAGTTGAGCAGCGAAGCGCGTGCGGCGCAGCCGGTGATCAGGCCGGAGCCGGGGAAAGCGGCTGGAGCTGCGGCAGCGCCTGTGGTCAGCCCAGGGGTGGAGCTGCTCTTGGATGTGGAACTGGAAGCTACGCTGCGCTTCGGATGCCGGGAGATGCCGCTGGGAGAGATTCTCGACCTGGGGCCGGGCGACGTGGTGCAGCTGGACCGCCATATTGCGGATCCCGTTGACCTGATCGTCGGCGACAGGATTGTGGCCCGCGGCGAAGTGGTACTGGTGAACGGCAACTTCGGCCTGCGGGTGACCGAGGTGGCCGAGCCGCGCAAGCGCCTGGAGACCATACGATGCCTGTTCTGAAGGGAAACCTGGGCCGGTTGCGGCGGCGCGTGGAGGGTGCAGGGGCGCCAGAAGGTGGGATGGGCTGGCAGCCGGCTGCTGCGGCAGGTCCCGGTATGGGCCTGGAGATGGGCCGGGAGGGCGGTTCCGGAGCGGCTGGCGGCGGGTGGCTGGAGGCCTGCGCCAACCCGGCGTGCGGTTCGGGATGGCTGCACTTGCTGCGCAGCCGTTCCAGGCCGGTATTTGAAGGCGGTTGGAGCTGTTCGGCAGCTTGTACGCGGGCCGGTGTGGCCGCTGCTGTGCGCCGCGAGCTGGAGGGCAGGGCTGAGCCGGCCGAGACCCGGCGGCATCGGATTCCGCTGGGATTGACGATGCTGGAGCAGGGCTGGATCACCGCCGCGCAGCTGCGCCGGGCTCTGGAGTCGCAGCGGGCGGTGGGCAGTGGGCGGCTGGGTTCCTGGCTGGTGCGCCAGCAGGGGGTGAGCGAGAGGCTGGTGACGCGGGCCCTGGGACTGCAATGGAGCTGCCCGGTACTAAGCCTGGAGTTTTTCGATCCAGAGTCGTTGACCGGGTCGATGCCGCGTCTGTTTGTGGACGCCTTCCGAGCTCTGCCCTTGCGCGTGGCAGCGGGCAAGCTGCTCTACCTGGGATTTGAGGACCGGCTGGACCCGGTACTGGCGCTGGGGATCGAGCGGATGACGGGATTGCGGGTGGAGAGCGGGCTGGTGCAGGGCTCGGAGTTTGGGCCGGCGCACACCCGCTTGCTGGCAGCGCGGTTTCCCCGCGTGACGTTGATCGAGGCCGGCTCGGAGCCGGCCGCGGTGCATGCGCTGGCCAAGGCGATTGAGAAGACGCGCCCTGTGGAGTCCCGGCTGGTGCGGGTGCACGAATGCCTTTGGCTGCGGATGACGCTCGCCCGGAAGAGCGGGGCGCTGCCGGAGATTGGATCGGTCGAGGACCTGATCTGCTCGATCGGCGCGCATTAGGGCCGGGAATTGAGCAGGGTTGGCCTCTCAAGAGTTGGCCGCACCTGCCGATAAGGCAGGCAAGAGGAGCAAGGCATGAGTGAGATTCGAACCCTGATCGTGGACGATTCCTCGGTGATGCGCAAGATTGTGGAGCGGGCGCTGCGCCAGGCCGGCCTGGACCTGATGGTGGTGCATGAGGCGGGCAGCGGAACCGAGGGTCTGGACCTGCTCAGGGCCAAGCAGGTGGACCTGATCCTCTCCGACATTAATATGCCCTCGATGGACGGACTGGAGTTTCTTCGCCAGATCCGGGCGCAGAACCTGGCGCCGGGGGTGCCGGTGGTGATGATTACGACCGAATCCAGCGAAGAGCATGTGAAGCAGGCGATTCTGTCCGGGGCGCAGGGCTACATTCGCAAGCCGTTCACGGCCGAACAGGTAAAGGAGCGGGTGCTGCCGTTGCTGAACGCGGCGTAACCGGAGGAGCCAATCATGTTGCTGAACGGGGTGAGGAACTCCGCCATCGCGCGCACGCGGGTCGGCGGTGATGACGAAATGGAGCGTACGATGGCGGTCTCGCTGCGTGAATCCGTGCAACTGGTCTCCGATCCGCGGAACCTGGATGCAAGTGTGGAAGAGGTCTTTCAACTGATGCTGGGTGTGGCCTGCCGGCGCGAAGCTGGGCCGGTGCTGCATGAGCAGGAGTCGGTGACCGCGGTGGTGGGCTTCGGCGGCCTGCTGAGCGGGGCGTGCGTCTTTCGCTCCGGCAGTTCGGCGGCCATCAAAATTGCGGCGCTGATGACGGGTATGGAGTTCGACGAGATCGACGACACGGTCAAGGACGCCATCGGCGAGATCGGCAACATGCTGGCCGGGGCGTGGAAGGGCAAAGTCCCGAACCTGGCCGCCAACTGCGGTCTCTCGGTGCCGGCAGTGATTACCGGCCGCGACTACAACCTGCACGTGCAGGCTCCCGAGTTCCAGCTCCATCACTCTTACCGCTTCGGCGAATCGAGCTTCGACGTCACCATCGTGTGTGACGGCCTGCAGTAGGACGCAAATCAGGGGGCAGGGAGCAGGGAGCAGGGGTCAGGGTCAAGATCAGCTGGAGGCTTTCCCGCCTCTCTGCAGAGCGAGAGCGAGACCGGCGCATCCAGTTGTCTGCACACATTGGGTGGCCGCCATCCACGAGACCCGGCACCCCCTGTGAACCTGCGAACCGAGCGGATAGACCGCCGCTCGCAACCGGCCCGCGGGTTCCCCGCACCCTGACCCCGGATCTCTCATCCCTGACCCATGACCTCTGATCTCTGCTCCGCAATTCTGATGCTCTTCTAATCCCCCCTTCCCGTTTTCGGTCCTCCATCTGCACTAATTCCCTTCCGTTGGAGGCAATCGCTCAATGGACAGCGGATACTATGCGGCGATGAGCGGACTGGTGGCGCGCACCCAGGCGCTGGACACGGCGGCGGCCAACCTGGCCAATGCCGGAACGCCGGGCTACCGCGCCGAGCGGGAGTACTTCCGCTCCGTGTTGCTGGGTCCGGATGCGCTGGACTCGCAGCTGGGGCGGACGGTGAACAACTTCGGCCTGCTGGGAGGCGACCGGCTGAGCATGGCTCAGGGCGCGCTTGCGGCGACCGGCAATCCGCTGGATCTGGCAATCGAGGGCGAGGGATTCTTTCAGGTGGAGACGTCCAACGGGCTGCGCTACACCCGCGACGGAGGATTTCACCGCTCGCAGGGGGGGCAGCTGGTGACGGCGGCGGGCGAGCCGGTGCTCTCCGACGCGGGCAAGACGATTCTGCTGCCTCCCGGCGAGGTGACGGTGGGCGAGGACGGCGCAGTCTCGGTCGCGGGCGGGGTGATCGCGAAGGTGGGGGTATTTACCTTTCCCGCCGCGGCCCAGCTGACGCCCGAGGGCGCCAACCGCTACGTGGCTCCGGCGGGTGTGACGGCGCAGCTTTCCAGCAAGGGCTCCATTCATCAGGGCGCCATTGAAGCCGCCAATCAGGACGTGATTCAGGGCTCGCTGGACCTGATCGTGATGCAGCGCCAGGCGGAGATGATGCAGAAGGCGCTGACTGTGTTTCATACCGAGTTCAACAAGATTGCCACCGAGGATCTGCCCAGGGTGTGAGCACGAGGGACGAAGGGACCAGGGACTAAGGGACTAAGGACGAGGGACAGAGGGACTAGGGGCAAATGAAACGGGGATTAGCGGAGTTCGGGAAGCAATGCCTCAGCGACGGCGTGGCTCACCACTGGGCCGTCGGAAGTCAATTCTCTTCCGGCCCTAGTCCCTCAGTCCCCTAGTCCCTCAGTCCCTGGGCGACTGAAAGGAGCCCCCATGATTCGAGCGTTGTATACGGCGGCCAGCGGCATGAGCGCACAGCAGCTGAACCTGGACACGATCGCCAACAACCTGGCCAACTCCTCGACCACCGGGTTTCGCCAGCTGCGGCTGGAGTTCCAGGACATGGTCTATCAAAACCTGGTGACGCCGGGCGCGGCGGAGAGCCAGTCGACGGTCTCGGCCGGACTGCAGATCGGCCTGGGGACCAAGTCCGCGGCCACCGAAGTGATTATGACCCAGGGATCGCTGAACCAGACATCCAATCCGCTCGACGTAGCCATCGAGGGCTCGGGGTTCTTCCAGGTGCAGCGGCCTGACGGGACGATTGCCTACACGCGCGCCGGGCAGTTCCAACTCAACAACCAGGGGACCATTGTGACCACGGACGGCGATCCGATCATTCCCACCATCACCATTCCGGCCAGCGCCACGGCGGTTACCATCACCCAGTACGGGGTGGTGAATGCCACCCTGCCGGGCCAGCAGAACCCCTCCCAGCTGGGGCAGATCCAGCTGGCCACGTTTCCCAATCCCGGGGGCCTGGAAAGCATGGGCTCGAACCTTCTCCAGACCACGCTCAGCTCCGGCAATCCGGTGACCGGCAACCCCGGCGGAAGCGAGGGACTGGGTACGCTGCAGCAGGGCTATCTGGAGAACTCGAATGTGGACGTGGTGACCATGTTTGTGCAGATGGTGCTGGCGCAGCGGGCCTATGAGTCGAACTCGAAGGTGATCAAGGCCGCTGACGACATGTACTCACAGGTCAACAATATGACGCACTAAAAGCGAAGTACCACTTGAATATTCCTGGATTTGCGGAAGAACGGCGGGGAAGGAACGCGAATGCGCACGGGACAAAAAGTCGTTTGGATCGTCGCGGTGCTGGCGGCGGGGTTCTGCGGCGCGCGGGGCCAGACCGGCGCTTCCGTCCCAAGCCCGCGCATCCTCCTCTCTTCATCGGCTGCGGATCCCGCGGGTGCAGCAGCGCAGGGCGAGCTGGTGCGGGAGATCGACGACCCCTACCTGGGGAACCGATGGCTGCTGGTGCGCGATTCCAGCCATCCCGGTGGACCGGGCCGGCTGTTGCTGGTTTCCGCGGCGCGCCGGACAGCGACGAGTGCGCGGCAGCGCATGCAGGCCGGACCTGCGGTCGAGACACCGGCGCCGGTGATTCGCTCCGGCGAGAGCGTGGTGGTGGAGGAACACACGCGGATGGTTGATGCGCGGCTCGAGGCGGTGGCGCTGGGCCCGGCTACGGCCGGATCGGAGTTCAATGTCCGCCTGTCGATCGGCGGGCGGATTGTGCGCGCCGTCGCCGTCGCATACGGCAGGGCGGCGCTTGCAGAGGAGCCACGGCGATGACAGCGCGATTTGTAGCACTGGTTCTGTGCGTAGTGGTGTTGCTTCCGGTTGCCGCGCCGCTTGGAGCTTTAAGCAAGAAGAAGCTATCCCTGACACCCACGGCCAAGCCTACGCCGCCCGAGGAGGCGCTCAAGGCGTATGTCGAGCGGGTACGGGCGCAGCAGGCGGCGGAGGTGAAGACGCCCGGCTCGATCTGGAGCCCGGAGGGGCGGCTGGTGCGGCTGGGCACCGACGCCAAGGCGGTACGGCTGCACGACGTGGTTTCGATCGTGGTCTCCGAGGCTTTGGTGGCGGAGACCGACGGCGGGGTCAAGAATGCAAGGGCATCGAATGCCAGCTCCGCGCTGACCTCGCTGTTCGGCGCGCTGAAGACCTCGAACGCGCTGCAGAACCTGGTGGGGATGACGGCAGCCTCGGGCCTGACCGCGGCCGGGCAGAGCACCACCAACTCCAGCCTGACGACGACCTTTGGCGGCGAGGTGGTGGATGTGCTGCCCAACGGGATGCTGGTGGTGCAGGCCACGCGGCAGCTGACCTTCTCGCAGCAGACGCAGCTGATCAAGCTGCGCGGCCTGGTGCGGCCCGAGGATGTGAGCTCGCAGAACCAGGTGCTGTCGACGGCGATGACCGACCTGGAGCTGGAAGTGACGGGCAAGGGGATTGTCAACGACTCGACCTACCGGCAGAACCCGCTGGTGCGTTTTCTGGAGAAGCTGCTGATCTTCTGAAGACAGGGACTAAGGGACTAGGGACTAACGGACTAGAGAACGGCGCGCGTGCGATGCGAGAGATGGAAGCGATGCAAGAATTCAGGAGAACAGCGGCGAGCCGGATGCGAGAGACGTCCTTCCGGTGGTGGGTGTTGCTGGCCAGCGCGCTGTTTCTGGCTGCATCGCTGGCGCGGGCCGAGTCCGTTGCACAGAAGGCGCGGGTGAAGGATGTAGCCACGATTGAAGGGATTCGCGACAACCAGCTGGTGGGCTACGGGCTGGTGGTGGGGCTGCATGGAACCGGGGACAGCTCGCAGACCATCTTTCCGGCGCAGACCCTGATCTCGGCCCTGGAGCGGATGGGGGTGACGGTGCCGCAGACCGGCTCGAACTCGGCCAGCAACATGCAGGTGAAGAATATGGCCGGAGTGTTTGTCGTGGCCACGCTGCCGCCCTTCAGCCGGCCCGGGTACAAGATGGACATCACGGTCAGCTCAGCCGGGGATGCGCGGTCTCTGGAAGGGGGCATCCTGTTGATGACCCCTCTCTACGGGCCGGATGGGCAGGTCTACGCGCAGGCGCAGGGAGCGCTGGTGCTGGGCGGATACGCGGCCACCGGCGGGGGCAGTTCCAAGCAGGTTAACCACCCCACCACGGCGCGGATTCCGGGGGGAGCGCTGGTGGAGCGGCCGGTGCCGTTCGATTTGAAGCAGATGCATACGGTCAACGTGGTGTTGAACGACGCCGACTTCCACACCGCCGAGCGGATGGCCGCGGCCATTAACGCAACCCTGGGCTCGGCGCGCGCCCATGCGGTCGACAGCCGGCGGGTGGAGATTCAGACTGCTCCGGAGGAGGATATGGCGGTGCTTCTCGACCGGGTGGAGGGTGTCGAGGTGGAGGTTTATCCGCGGGCGCGGGTGGTGGTGAACGAGCGGACAGGAACGGTGGTGATCGGGGGAACGGTGCGGCTGCAGCCGGTTTCCATCCTGCATGGCGGGCTGATCGTGAATGTGATCACGGAGCCGCTGGTATCGCAGCCCAATCCCGGCGCGGCGGGAACCACGCAGGTGGTGGAGCAGACGACGATTCAGGCGCAGGACAAGCCGGTGAACCGCATCGATCTAAAGGAAGGCGCGACGGTGGAGGATCTGGTTCTGGAGCTACAGCGGACCGGGGCCGGTGCCCGGGACGTGATCTCGATCCTGCAGGCGATGAAGGAGGCCGGCGCACTGGAGGCCGACCTGGAAGTTCTATAGCCGGTTTGAGTAGCGGTGGGAGGAATGGAATGTACGGAATCACGGCAGCAGGGGTCACGGCCGGCGTGGGGAATGGAGCGACGCCGCAGCCGCGGCTGGTGAAAGCGGCGCACGAGTTCGAGGCGCAGATGATGAAGGAGCTGATGAAGCCGCTGAACCGGAGCGAGGACGATGGGGACGAGGACTCGGGCTCCGGCGGCGCGTTGGGGGAGTTTGCCTCCGAGGCGCTGGGGCGGGCGCTGAGCGAAGGGGGAGGGTTCGGGATCGCTTCGAGGATCGTGAAGCAACTTTCTCCGCCAGGTAATCAAAATGGGACGGTTCCGGTAATCGGAAATTTACCCATGAATACCGTAATCAGGGCAGGAAAATGACTGGAGTGATTAGACGATCTGCCGATAGGTTCTTCAAGGAGGAATGCGTATGGATATTCGCAGCAGTCTGGATGGGTTGAAGAGCCTTTTGGGTGTGACCCAGCCGGCCACAACGGCTCCGCAGGCAAGAAGCAGTGCGACGGCCGGCAGCGGTGCGGCGGCCAGCGATCGGGCGACGTTGAGCAGTGCGGGCAGCGAGGTGGCATTGACAGCGGCCGACTCTGATGTGCGCACGGACAAGGTGGCCAGCGTGCAGGCGGCGCTGGCGGCGGGAACCTACGATGCACCGGCCAGCGCGGTGGCGTCAAAGATGGTGGACGCGATGCTGGGCGGCAGCCGCTAGGGCGCAGGGCCAGAGGGTCGGGCGGGAAGAGAGGATGCGGGCAATGCGTGATCTGGGAACGCGCCGGGAGCATCCGGAGCTGAAGGCGCTGGTGGTGGAGGCTTCGCAGGCCCTGGCCCGGCTGGATGCGGCGCGGCTTGAGGAACTGGCGGTGTCGTGCCAGGCCTTGAACCGGGAGCTGGCCGGCTCGGGCCGGGAAGAGCGCGCACGCCTGGCCCGGGAGGCGCGGGAGGCGGCCGGGGAGATGGCCGTGTTTGGCAGGGTTCTGGAGGCGACGCGGAACAATCTGCAGGTGATGAACCGGTTGCGGGAGCTGCGTATGGGCTGCGCCGAGTACAGCGAACCCGAGGCGCGGGGATGGGCGCGCGGTGGGAGCGGCCATGGGGACAATTAACTCCGCATTCAGCATGATCTCCGGCGCGCTGGACGCGGATCAGGCGGCCTTGAGCATTGTGGCCAACAACGTGGCCAATGCCAACACTCCCGGTTACACGCAGGAGACACCCAACTGGCAGGAGAACCAGCCGGTCACGATCAACGGAGTCTCGTATGGCGACGGGGTGACGGAGACGGGGGCGACATCGCTGCGGGACCGGGTGCTGGAGCAGCGGCTGGACCAGCAGCAGCAGTTGGCGTCGGCTTCCGGCGCGCGGCTGACGGCGCTGGATTCCGTGCAGGCGCTCTTCACTCCCGACTCCGGCTCGACCACTGCGACGGCGGGCGACATCGGCAGCGACATGACCAGTTTCTTCAGTTCCTTCTCTTCGCTGGAGGCAGACCCGACCAACAACTCACTGCGCGAGGAGGTGCTTTCCTCGGCCGGGACGCTGGCCTCGGATATCTCCAATGCGGCAGCCAGCCTGAACGGACAAAGCGCGGCGCTGGACCAGGAGGCATCGGGTGTGACGGCGCAGGTGAACTCGCTGACCACGGCGATTGCGCAGTTGAACCAGCAGATTCAGACCACCTCGCCCAACGCGGATGCGGGCACGCTGGAGGATCAGCGCCAGGAGGACATCAGCCAGCTTTCGCAGCTGGTCGGCGTGAACCAGGTGACTACGGAAAACAACGGGCTTTCGATCACCACGACCGGAGGGCAGCTGCTGGTCTCCGAGGGGTCGAGCTTCCAGCTGACCAGCGGCACGGTGGATGGAGTAGCGCACTTTTTTGTAGGCAACACGGACATCACCACGCAACTGGCCTCGGGCGGCGGGGAACTGGGTGGCTACCTGACGGCGCGGGACCAGGATATTCCCACCGCGCTCAACGCACTGAACCAGCTGGCCTACAACATTTCGACGCAGGTGAACACGCAGAATAGCGCAGGGACGGATCTGGATGGCGTGACGGGCACGGCGGCCGCTCCGCTGAACATTTTTGCGCAGCCGGCGACCGTGGCCGGAAGCGCGGCGGCGATGAGCGTGGTGATGACCGATCCCAACCAGATTGCCGCGGCGGCTGCGGGAGCGGGGACGGGCGACAACTCCAACGCCACGGCGATGGCCAACCTGGCCAATCAAACCATTGTCGGCGGGCAGACGCCGACGGACTACTACTCCAACTTTGTCTCCACGCTGGGCGCTACCGTCTCCGGCGTCGAGGCGGAAAACACGGCGCAGACTGCTTCTGTAACTCAGTTGCAGACGCAGAACAATGCACTCTCCAGCGTGAATCTGAACGATGAAGCATCCGCCATGTCCACCTTGCAGAGCAGCTACCAGGCGGCTTCGCAGGTCTTCAACATGCTGAATACCGTGATGACCTCGGCCTTGAACCTGGGGGTTGAGACGGCTGTGTCTTAAGAACGCGCCTGGGCACGAGTGACAGGCGGTCCGATCGCAACGGGGGAAAAACGCATGCGTGTGGATCCGAGTTATGTGTCGAACCTGGTTGGCTCGCTGGACCAGTCTCAGGCGAACCAGCAGCAACTGACGGCCGAGCTCTCCAGCGGCGTGAGCATCACCGAGCTGAGCCAGAACCCGGTGGCCGCGGGCGAGAATGTGCTGCTGCTGAACCAGATTGAGCAGGACGACTCGTTTACCCAGAGCTCGAGCCTGGTGACGGGTCAGTTGCAGGTGGCGGATTCGACGCTGGGCAGCGTGGTTTCGCAGCTGACGCAGGCCATTTCGCTGGCCACCAGCGCCAACAACGGCACCATGAACGCAAGCGATGTGCAATCGGTGGGCAGCCAGATCGCCGGTATTCTCGATGAGGTGACCTCGCTGGCCAACACCAGCTACCAGGGCCAGTACATTTTTGCCGGGGGCCAGACTGCGACAACGCCGTTTACCACGTCCACGGCGACCTCGCCGGCGGTGACCCGCTACAACGGCGACCAGGATGTGAACTATCTTCTTTCGCCCAACGGACAGAAGATCCAGTTGAATGTGCCGGGCAGCCAGATCTTTCTGGGCAGCGGGGCCAACAGCGTGTTTGGGGCGCTGAATGCGCTGGTGGCGGACTACTCCACGGGAACGGTGAACACCACACAGGCGGTGAGCGATACGCAGGATTTGAGCACGGCGCTGAACTATGTTTCGCAGCAGCGAGTGACCATCGATAACTCGATTACGCAACTGACGGCTGCCTCAGACGCGGTGACCAGCGACCAGACTCAATTGACCGCCGCGCAGACCAACCTGATGCAGGCGGATGTGGCGCAGGTTTCTACGCAGCTGTCGCTCTCTGAGACGCAACAGACGGCGCTGGAGGCAGTGATCGCCCAGCTTGACTCATCCTCCAACAGCTTGTTCAGCAAGCTGAATTAGGCGTGGGGCGTCTGTCCGCGAGCCGATCTCCAGGCTGTCCTGTCCCTAGCCTGTTGTGAGGAACGGGAAGTCTATACTGGAGGAAAGGACGCACCTTGTTCGCTCCGATCCGATTTCTCTGGAATGCAACGCGCGGCCACCGGCTGGCGCCGTGGCGAAGCGAATACCTTCGCTGGCGCGTCGAGACCTACTCCGGCATGAGCGCAGAGACACTGACGGCGGGAAATATCTTCAAGTTCATGTGGTCGCAGCGCTGGGAGCTGTTGAGCTTTCTGGTGTGGACGGGGCGCGTGGAGAGAGAAGCACGCAAGCGGACGTGACGGTAGGGATAGGGAATAGGAAATGATTGCGGCCCCTGAAGCGTTGTCATTTGTTTTTGAACGTGCGGTTCACTCATTTGAGATCATTTGCGTCTCAAGCAACAGGGAAAAGGCCAAAAACTGATTCCTGGTCCCTTTCTTCCCAACCGCAGTTGCCCTGGAGTTTTTTCTGCATGAGATTTGATCTACGGGCTGTGGCTGGCGTTCTGGCTGCGATTGTTTTGATGAATGCTGCGGCCGGCGCGCAGCAGTTGCCGCCCGTTGAGCCTCCAAAACCAATGCCGGGTACGCAGGCGGAGACGCCGACCCTGCGCGTGACCACGCAGGAAGTTCTGGTTCCCACGCTGGTGGAGAAGCGCGACGGGGAAGTTGTCTACGGGCTCAAGCCCAGCGACTTCATTCTCGAAGACAACGGCGTGGCGCAGAAGATTCGCGTGCAGGAGGAGATGGATACGGCGCCGGTGGCGCTGGTGGTGGCTGTGGAAGAGGGCGGGGTGAGCGCGCTTGAATTCGACAAGCTGGCCAAGCTGGGGCCGCTGCTGGATCTGTTTCTCGCCGATGGGCGCAGCCAGGCGGCGCTGGTGGGGTTCGACTCGCACCCGCACCTGATTCACGACTTTACGCACTCCAGCGACGACCTGGGCGACGGGCTGAAGCATCTGCAGCCGGGCAATGGCGGGGACGCAATTCTGGATACGGTGAGCTACGCGGTCGATCTGCTGGAGGATACGCCCAAGGAGTACCGGCGCGTGCTGTTGCTGGTGAGCGAGAAGCGCGACCATGGCAGCAAGCACACCAAGCCGGAGCAGCTGGTGAAGAAGATCGGGCGGTCGGACGTGCTGGTGCTGAGCATCTCGTTTTCGCCATCGAAGGCGGAGCTGCTGCACGATGTCAAGGACTCGGGCGACGACCGGACCATGAACCTGTTTTCAACGGTAGCCATGCTTGTGCAGGCCTTCAAGAAGAACGTGGCCAAAGAGATTGCGCACATGAGCGGTGGGGAGTACACCACGTTTACCGGCGACAAGGGGTTTGAGCAGCGGGTGGTGGACGCGGCCAAGCACGCCCGCAACCGGTACCTGATTACCTTCAGCCCCTCTGACCCGACGCCGGGGCTGCACACCATCCGGGTCCAAACTGCCCAGGACTACGGAGCGCGGATTGTGGCGCGGGCGAACTATTGGCTGACGGCGGAGAAGTAATGGCAGCTTTCAGCCGTCAGCTATCAGCTCAGCGATTGGCTCGGGTGCTCTTCCGTACTGCTCTTGATCGTTACAACTATAGCCGGTTGGGTTCGCGGACGACCCAGGATTGAAAAGCGAGACCAGGGACATTGCGCACCCGCCATGGTATGCCATCTGGCGCCACCGGGTTGGCCGCTGTTGCCCTGTTCTTTTCCGTTCCGCACACGCTGAGCTTGGAGGGTTTACTTCCGGGTTCGGGGCAGGCTGACGTGGCGCGGGGATGGCCGTTCATGGTAATCTCACATTAGACACTTAAGAGTGGACATGAGAAGACAAGAGGAGTAACACACGCCGTGCTGGCGACTGCAAAGAAAACAACCCTGATTGAACGCTTCCGCACCCACGAATCGGACACCGGCTCGCCGGAGGTCCAGATCGCGATTCTGAGTGAGCGGATTGGCGAACTGACCGAGCACTTCAAGACCCACAAGAAGGACCACGCTTCCCGGCGCGGTCTTTTGCAGTTGGTCAGCAAGCGCCGCCGCCTGCTGGATTACCTGAAGACGCACGATACCGACCGCTACCGCGACGTGATCGGCAAACTCGGTATCCGCAAGTAGTCGGAAAGCAAACATTGAACCGGAAGCGCCCAGACCGATGGTTGGTCACGGCCCCCGTTCTACCCAGAACCTGGGGCCATGGTGTACCTGGCGAACTCGACCCGCTGCCAGGGACGGCGCACAGCTATCGGCTGTGCGCTGTCTCTGCATCCGGCACGAACCACAGGCCGGGAGAATCCGCTCCCCCGCGCAACCCCCACTCTTTTGCGCGCAGCCTGTCTTCCTTCCATTCAGTCGCCTTATTCCTGGCACCCTCCGGCGCATTCCCCCCACAAGTTTCCCAAGCGAAAACAATGAAACGAGGACTCTATGTCTAAGCATGAAGTAGCCGTCGAGCTTGCCGGTGGCAAGCGGCTGGTCTTTGAGACCGGGCGCATGGCCAAGCAGGCCTCCGGCGCCGCACTGGTGACCACGGGCGAAACCGTGGTTCTGGCCACTGCCGTGGCCTCTCCCGATCCCAGGGAAGGCATCGACTTTTTCCCCCTCACCGTGGATTACCGCGAGTACACCTACGCCGGCGGACGCATTCCCGGCGGCTTCATCAAGCGCGAAGGCCGGCCCAGCGAAAAAGAAGTGCTGACCTGCCGCCAGATCGACCGCCCCATCCGTCCGCTTGTTCCCCGACGGCTTCCGCAACGAGACCCAGGTGATCGCGCTGGTCTTCTCCGCCGACAAGGAGAACGATCCCGACGTGGTGGGCATCAACGCCGCCGCCTGCGCGCTGGCTCTCTCCGACATTCCCTTCAGCGCCACGGTTGGCGCGGTGCGCGTGGGCCGCGTGGATGGCGAGTTCGTCATCAACCCCACCTATTCCGAGCGCGCGGCAACCACGGTGAACATCATGGTCGTCGGCCACAAGGACGGCATTGTGATGATCGAGTCGGGCGCCAAGGAAGAGACTGAAGAGTCGATCCTGGCGGCCATCGAGTTTGCGCCACACCGAGATCAAGAAGATTGTTGCCGCCATCGACGAGCTGGTTGCCGTGGCCGGCAAGCCCAAGCGGGCCTTTACCGCGCCGGAGTTCGACGAGGCCTACTACGACGAGCTGAAGGCCAAGATCGGCGACCGCCTCAAGGACGCGCTGGACACCAAGACCCACGCCAAGACCGGAGAGCTAGGCGCTGGTCAAGGAGATCAAGGACGAGCTGGCCGCGGAGCTGCCCGCCGACGATCCGGCGGCCAAGAAGAAGCTGGCGCACTACTACGAGATAGCTGCGCGAGCGGATCTTCCGCGAGCAGGTGACCAAGGAGCGCATTCGGCCCGATCGCCGCGCCTTCGACGAGATTCGCGCAGATCACCATCGAGACCAGCGTTCTGCCCCGCACACACGGGTCGGCGCTGTTTACCCGCGGCGAGACGCAGGCGCTGGTTACGGCCACGCTGGGCACGCCGGACGACGGCCAGCGGCTGGAGAGCTATGAGGGCGAGAAGAAGAAGCCCTTCATGCTGCACTACAACTTCCCGCCCTTCTGCGTGGGCGAGACGGGCCGCATGACGCGGCACGGGACGCCGCGAGATCGGCCACGGAGCACTGGCCGAGCGCGCCATCACCGCGGTTCTGCCCACGCGCCGAAGAGTCGCCTTACACCATCCGCATCGTCTCGCGACATTCTGGAATCGAACGGCTCTTCGTCGATGGCCACGGTCTGCGGCGCCAGCCTGGCGCTCTATGACGCGGGCATCGCGCTCAAGGGCGCGGTGGCCGGCGTGGCCATGGGCCTGGTGAAGGAGGGCGACGACTACGCCATCCTCACCGACATTGCCGGCGCGGAAGATCACTACGGCGATATGGACTTCAAGGTGGCCGGCACCCGCAAGGGCATCACCGCGCTGCAGATGGACATCAAGATCGGCGGCCTGACCCGCGAGATCCTGCAGCAGGCGATGGAGCAGGCGAAGCGCGGCCGGCTCTTCCTGCTGGACAAGATGGACGCGGTGCTGGACGGACCGCGCACCGAGCGCTCGGCTTACGCGCCGCGCATCGAAACCGTGATGATTCCCACCGACAAGATTCGCGATCTGATCGGCAAGGGCGGCGCAACCATCCGCGGCATCATCGAGCAGACCGGCGCCAAGATCGATGTGGACGACACCGGCCGCGTCAGCGTTGCTTCGTGCGACGCCGAGGGCCTGAAGAAGGCGCTCGAGATGATCGGCAACATCACCGCCGTGCCGGAGATCGGCAAGGTTTATCTGGGCAAGGTGGTTCGGCTGGCGGAGTTCGGCGCATTTGTCGAGCTCTTCCCCGGCACCGACGGCCTGCTGCACATCTCCGAGATCGCCGAGCATCGCGTGAAGGAAGTGAAGGACGAGCTGCGCGAGGGCGATCAGGTGATGGTCAAGGTTCTGGCCATCGAAGGCAATCGCATCAAGCTCAGCCGCAAGGCGCTCATCAAGGAGCAGAAGGCCAAGCTGGCGCCAGTCGGCTCCGGCGCGAGACGGAAGAGGTGGAGATCGTCGCACCGTCCTGCGCCGGCTGCCGCGCCCGTCAAGCCGCGCAACGAGTTCGACGAGCGTCAGCCGAAGTCGAACCAGAGCACCATCCTGATCGAAGGCGGAGACGACTTCGACGAGGAGGGCGGCGAGGAGTTCGACGAAGAGAACGAGCCGAACTTCAACCGCGTGGAAGGCGCGCCGGTTGTGGTCGGCACGCCTGCTGCCAGCGGGGGCACTGGCCGTCCGCCGGCCAACAACAACAATCGCCGTCGCCGGCGTCGCCGTCCCGGTGGTGCTGGTGGCGGCGGCCGCGGACCCGGCGGCGGTCAGGGATAAATCGGAACAATACCAGGCTGCATAGTGAAAGGCCCGGATGCGATATCCGGGCCTTTCACCATTTGTGGGCGGAATCGAATTGTGGGGCGAAACGAGACCTAATCCACCATCTGGCAGGCTCGGGGCGTCTGCGGAGGCTTCCGCGCGGTGAGAGCGCTGGCGAATGCGCACGCAATTCCTGTGGGCGCGGTGCCGAGAGCTTCGTGCTTGGCGTCGTACATGCGCAGGTCGGCGGCGATGCACAGAGCTTCCATATCGCTCGCATCTTCAGGGAAGACGGCGATGCCGACGCTGGCGCCGATGCGCACCGTGTGCTGGCCGAGTTGGAGAGGCTCGCTGAGCAGTTTGATCAGGGACTGGCCGACGTACGTCGGCCTCAGCGCGGCTGGTGGGCTCTTCGAGGATGATGGAGAATTCGTCGCCGCCGGTGCGGGCTACGGTATCGGAGCGGCGAACACGCGAGGCGAACAGCGTCCCAACCCGCTGCAGCACCAGGTCGCCAACGTGATGGCCGAGGGTGTCGTTGACCTGCTTGAAGCGGTCAAGGTCGATGACCAGAAGGGCGGCATGGGCATTGCTGCGCCGTGCGCGCTCGAGGGCGTTGGCGAGCCGGTCCTGGTAAAGGCGGCGATTAGGCAGGCCGGTAAGATGATCGTGCAGCGCCAGGTGCCTGTTGTGCTCGATCTGGTCTTCCAGAAGCAGCAGGATCATGCCCACGGCCACCAGGTACTTGGGCAGGTTCCACACTTCGCTTTCGACATGGACGGCAGGCAAGTACGCCTGCACGAGCGGTCCAACCAGAAAAACAGAGGCCCAGGCAAAAAATCCGGCGATGGTAATGAACGCTCCGGCCGTGGCGCGCCGGTAAGCGTGCCAAAAATGGATGCAGCAGCCGAGGAAGACGGTGAACAGGATCGCGTCCAGGCCAAGGGACAGGCCGTTATCCGGGCGGTGCTGAAAGAAGAGCAGGAATGCGGTCAGGGCGCAGTAGAGGCTGACGATGGTCCAACGAAGCGGGCTTTTGCGGTTGGCGCTGTTGGCCACGAAGACCGCGAGAGGCATGGCTCCGAAGAGCACGGCGCTGACGTCGAGAGTCCAGCCTGGAACAGGGCTGACGACGAGCAGGGAGATGTACAGTGTGTTGGCGGCAAGGAGCGAAATGACAATCAAGCGGCTGGATGGATCGTTGCGGTAGGGAACCGAGGCCCACATGAATAGAGTTCCGGCCCAGGTCAAAGCTCCAATGGCGATGATGTTGCACACGATGCCGAGCATGCCGGGCAGGTTGATAAAGATCATGCCCGCGAAGTGCAGGGCGATCATGACCCAGCCGGTAAGCCAAAGTCTGGAGACGTGAGTCTGGTTGCGGCGGGCCACTGAGGCGAACGCTGCAGCCAGAAAGGCAACGGCCGCCAGGTCCGGTAACTCAGTCCAATTGACCACTCTCACCTCATCTCAGCTCAAGCAACGCTTATCTAACAGAATCAACGATCCGAGCCGTTTTTCCATAACTCTTTCGTAGCAGAGAAAGTACTTCCGATCGCGCGTGCGTAACCTTGACATGCTACTGAGCCGGTTATTGTTTGGATAACCGCGCTCGAGTTTTGTGCAATTCCGCAGCCATCTCTACTAGACTCAGAACGATGGCAGCCAGCTTATACATTGTCGTTGAAGGGGAAGACCCCGGTTACGATATCTTCGTCAACGGGCAGGCGTTGGCGCGAAACGAGGATGCGCTGGAGCGGCTGGCAGAGCGGTTGCATGTAACGCCTCTGCTGGAGTTCTTTTCTGCCGATGAAAACTCGATGGCGCTGCTGCTGGAGCAGGGGGTTGCCAGCCCTGACTGGGCGCGGCATTTGCCGCAGCCGCAGTGGTACGGCGCTCCCGACGGGCTGGCTACGGTTTGCGCGCTGATTGAGTTCCTGACGGAGAATCCGGCTGCGCTCGGCTCGGAGACGCCGCCGGTGCTGGTAGAGTTGCGTGAATACGAGCGCGTGCTGGCAAAGACGGCCGAGCGCGGGCTGCACTGGCATATCGCGGTGAGCTGGCGTTAAGCCCTATCGAGCAATCAACTCTTCATCTTTAGGCGTAAAGATGTTTCCCATGCGCCGGATCTGCGCACCCACGCTGCGCAGTTTCTCTTCGATGCGTTCATAGCCGCGATCCATGTGGTAGACGCGGTCGAGGATGGACTCGCCGTCCGCCACCAGCGCAGCCAGCACCAGGGACGCCGAGGCGCGCAGGTCAGAGCACATGACGGCCGCGGAGGAAAGCTTAGCCGGGCCGCGCACCGTGGCTGTGTTGCCATCCACCTTGATGTTGGCGCCCATGCGCACCAGTTCCTGCACGTGCATGAAGCGGTTTTCGAAGATGTTCTCCTTCACCTGGCTTACGCCCTCTGACTGCGTGGCCAGTGCCATGTATTGCGCCTGCATGTCAGTGGGGAAGCCGGGATACTCCTCGGTGGAGATGTCGGCTGCGCGCAGATGGCCCTCGGAACGGACGCGGACCGAGTCGGGGCCCAGCTGATCGATGCGCACGCCGGCCTCTTCCAGTTTGGCGATGACGGCGCCAAGGTGACTGGGGTTGCAGTTGGCCACAATCAGGTCGCCGCTGCTGATGGCGCCGGCGATGAGGAAGGTTCCCGCTTCAATGCGATCGGGATAGATGCGGTGACGCGCGCCATGGAGGCTCGTGACGCCCTGCACGCGGATGGTGGATGTGCCCGCGCCGTGGATCTTTGCGCCCATGGCGGTGAGCAGGGAAGCCAGGTCGCTGACCTCGGGCTCGCGGGCGCAGTTCTCCATCAGGGTCTCGCCCTCGGCCAGGACGGCGGCCATCAGCAGGTCCTCGGTGCCGGTGACGGTGATCTTGTCAAACACAAGGTGAGCGCCGCGCAGGCGTTCGGCGCGGGCTTCCAGGTAGCCGTGCTCCTGGGTGATGGTGGCGCCCATCTTTTCCAGGCCCTTGATGTGCAGATCGATGGGCCGGCCGCCAATGGCGCAACCGCCGGGCATGGCCACGCGCGCCATGCCGCAACGAGCCACCAGCGGACCCAGGACCAGGGAACTGGCGCGCATGGTCTTTACAATCTCGTACTTGGCTTCCGGATCGGAGAGCGTGCGGCAGCAGATTTTGGTGCGGTGCTGGGCGCGGCCGTAGCCCAGCTCGACCTCGGCGCCCATGGAGACCAGCAGGCGGCGCTCGGTCTCGATGTCGCGCACCTGGGGAATGTTTTCCAGGGTCACCTCGTCCTCGGTGAGAATGGCCGCGGCCATGCAGGGCAGCGCCGAGTTCTTTGCGCCGGAGACGCGGATGGTGCCCAACAGCGGATTTCCGCCGCGAATGACGAATTTATCCATGAAGAATGCGGAGCTCCTGACCTTCCAGTGTAAATCGGGTGGGGCTTGTGGCGGGCTGTTCGGCCAAGTTTGAGTCTCCTGCTGGTAAACGGGGATTGCCGTAAAAAGGCTAAGAGCTGCGCCGCTGCCGAAAACGTGCAAATTGCACACCAGGGGAAGAAACAACTGTTTTGGGTATCAACCTTTATTCGGCGCGGGAGTCAATCTCAATAGCAGCCCTGGCATATCATTGGTGAGTTGGCCCGGCCGGGGATTGTTGGCCGCCAGGCCACAGTTTTCGATGCCTGTTTCAGGAGCCTTGAGCAGCGAGCGAGGGGCAGCCTGGGAAGAACAGTCAGGAACGGAGACTCTCCATGGACCCCCTGTTCAAGTCAAGTGCATGGTTGACCGCAGCGCTGGTGCTGTTGAGTTTCGCCGGGTGCAATGCCAGCACAGGAGTAGTACCCACTCCCATTCCCAACCCGGCGCCAAACAACCCATCTCCAACCGCCGCGCCCAACGAATGGGTGTGGGTGAGCGGGGCAGACACAGTCAACCAGGCAGGAATCTATGGAACGGTGGGCATAGCTGCTGCCGGCAATGTCCCGGGTGCGCGTGCCGGCGCATCCAGCTGGACCGACGCACAAGGCAATCTCTGGCTGTTCGGCGGCGCCGGCCCCATGGTGGGCGGTGGATGCAACCAATTTGATCCGCTCTGCTGGGCAGGCACCAATGCCTACTACAACGATCTTTGGAAGTTCAGCGGAAACGAATGGACCTGGATGGGAGGGTCGAACGCAACAAACCAGCCCGGAAGCTACGGAACGCTCGGTGTTGCGGCCGCCGGAAATGCACCTGGCGGGCGTCTCAGCGCCGTCACATGGCGGGACGCGGCGGGCAGCCTTTGGCTCTTTGGCGGCACCGGTTACGACTCGGCCGGGAACGTCGGCTATCTGAACGATCTTTGGAAGTGGAGCGGGGGGGCATGGACCTGGATGGGCGGCTCGAAGCTTGCCAACCAGGGCGGCACATATGGGACGCAGGGCAAGGCAGCTGCCGGAAACATTCCGGGTGGGCGAGCGGGCGCCGTGGCTGCGACCGATGCCTCGGGAAACTTCTGGCTCTTTGGCGGACAGGGTTGCGCCACGTTCTGCGGCGCGTACATGAACGACCTGTGGGAGTTCAGCGGGGGTGAGTGGACCTGGGTGAGCGGTTTCAGTGTCTACGATCCCACGCAGCCCGGCGTGTATGGAACAAAAGGAACGCCGGCAGCGGGGAATGTTCCAGGCGGCCGGTCCAATGCTTTCGGCTGGATGGATTCCTCGGGAAACCTGTGGATCTTCGGTGGCGTGGGCTGGGGAGATGAGACGGTCAACGTGGCCGATCTGAACGATCTTTGGAGGTTCAGAAGCGGCATGTGGGCCTGGATGGACGGACCCGACGAGACCATGGCGGAGATCGACCAGGTCGGAGTGTACGGAACACTTGGCACACCCGCACCCGGCAATGCGCCCGGCTCGCGCGACAGTGGCATGACCTGGACGGATGCGTCGGGCAACTTCTGGCTTTTTGGCGGCGAAGGGTTCAGCTCCACCTATTCTGGAACCTCGCCTTACCTGAACGATTTATGGAAGTTCAGCGGTGGCCAATGGACCTGGGAGTCTGGATCGAATGTGGGTAGCAGGAAGGGGACCTACGGGACCTTGGGCACCGCTGCCGCAGGCAACACTCCCGGCGGTCGCGTGGGAGCAGCAACCTGGATTGACGCATCCGGAAACCTCTGGCTCTTTGGCGGAAATGGCGGCGACTCGGCCGGGAATCCGGGGGATCTGAACGATCTTTGGGAGTATGAGCCGTAAACAATGCAGCAAATGAATCAGCCGGTGGAACGCAATCCCAGCGAGTCCCCGGCTGATCTATTTCCAGATCCTTGTGTACGTAGTGCGTGCTTACAGCTCCAGCACGTTATCTTCAATCGCCAGCCGTACATTGCCGTCGGACTTCGCCAGCCGGCGCACGGCCTCGGGCTTGTCGACTCTGGCCTTGAGCATGACCAGGGCCACCGGCACGCTGCGGCCCGCGCTCTTGATGGTCTGCACGGCGGTCTCGCGATCGATCTTGCAGGCGCACATGAGGATGCGGATGCCGCGCTCCACCAGCTTGGAGTTCTGCATGTGCACGTTGACCATCAGGTTCTCGTACACATAGCCCAGCCGGGTCATGGCGCCGGTGGTGATCATGTTCAGGACCATCTTCTGCGCGGTGCCGGCCTTCATGCGCGTCGAGCCGGAGATGACCTCGGGGCCGACTTCGGCAACGATGACGATATCGGCGGCGGCGGCGAGGGGCGTGTCGTGGTTGCAGGTGACGGCGGCGGTGTGAGCGCCGCGGGCGCGGGCGTAGGCCACGGCGGCCACCACATAAGGCGTGCGGCCGGAGGCGGAGACGCCCGATGACCACATCCTTGCGCGTGGGGCGGCGGCGGGCGATGTCGCGCTGGCCCAGTTCTTCGGAGTCTTCGTTGACCTCGACGGCCGAGGCCAGAGCCTTGGGTCCGCCGGCCATGATGTACTGCACCTGTCCGGGAGCGGTGGAGTAGGTGGGCGGGCATTCGGAGGCGTCGAGGGCGGCGATGCGTCCGCTGGAACCGGCGCCGATGTAGATCAGCCGGCCGCCATCGCGCAGGCTGCGGGCCACCTGGTCGATGACCTGCGCGATCTCCGGAATCGCCTTCTTGACCGCCGCTGCAACCTTCGCATCCTCATGATTGATGATGCGCGCGATCTCCAGAGCGGATTTGGTGTCAAAGCCTTGAGAAGCCTCGTTCTGGCTCTCGGTGGTCAGTTGCTGAAGCAGGGAGGCCTGGTCTTTTTTGGTGTCGTTAGCTTGGGTGCCGGCCGTCTCCTGCATCGTCGAGCTGGTTAGCATCGCGTATGTCCCCAACCTTTGATTGTATCTGGAAACCCGCAAAGTCCAGAGAGAATTCTGCTGGGCAGTGTGATCCCGGGCAGGCATCAGGGTGGGAACGGACGATCAAAGCGCTTCGCGGACGGCATCGTGAAAGGCGGGCCGAACCTGGCGGATCAGCTGGCTGCTCGCGGTCGGGCCAGGTGCGGTTGGTGAGCAGCACCACGGCAATCCCGGCCTCAAGGTCGATCCACAGGGAACAGCCGCTGAAGCCCAGGTGGCCGATGGAGTGGGGCGAAAAGTAGCGGCCCGATGAGGACTCGGCCGAGGGCGTATCCCAGCCCAGCGCGCGGGAGCTGCCCTCCGGGCCCTGGCGCTGGGCAAAGAGCTCGACCGTGTCCGCATCGAAGAGCCGGGGCGCGCCAGGCTGGGCATTGGCCGGGGATACCGCGGCCAGAATCTCCGCGGCGAAGCGCAGCAGGTCAGGCACGTTGGAGAAGAGCCCGGCATGGCCGGCCGCGCCTTTAAGCAGCCAGGCGTTTTCATCCTGCACCTCGCCCTGAATGCGGCGATGGCGCAGGGTGCTGTCCTCTTCGGTGGGGGGAATTGCCGCACGCGCTGCCGGCGCCGGACAGAAGCCGGTGGCAGCAAGGCCGAGGGGCTGAAAAGACCTCGCGGCGCACCCAGGGGGCGAGGGATTCGCGGGTGAGGACTTCGAGCGCCTTGCCGAGCAGAATGAAGCCGGGATCGGAGTACTCGGCGCGCGCGCCCGGCTCGGCTTCGAGGGGCAGCTTCAAGGCAGGCGCGATAGAGCGCGGCCGGCGTGGTGGCAGTGCGAAAGAACTCGACGTAGCCGGGCAGTCCGGAGTTGTGCGCCAGCAGATGGCGCAGCTTGACGTAACGGGCGTGCTGCTGCGGCGGCGCGGCCCACCACAAAGCCCGGCAGCAACTCGCCCAGGGGTGTCTCCAGGTCGAGCAGCCCGCGCTGGATAGAGAAGCATGGCCGCGGCGGTGGTGGCGACGACCTTGGTGAGGCTGGCCACGTCGAAGACAGTCTCAGCGGTCACGGCGGGTGCGTCTTCCTCGTAGGTGAAGCGGCCCAGCGCATCCTGGAGCACAACCTTGCCGCCGGCCAGCACGCCGAAGGCGCAGCCGGGAAACGCACGGGCTGCGATCGCCTCGTTGAGCACCTTGTGCGCGGCAGCGAACTGGGCGGCAGCGCCTGCGGAAGTAGGAAGGGGCGTGGTGATATCGGCGGCCATGGTTGAGAGCATCGTACCGCGATTTGAGCAGAGGCGCAGTGAGGCGCCTGCATTTTTCCCAGGCGATGGGACGAATCGATATTTGCGGAAGATGTGCCAGCGGCTATCCTTGAGGTCGAGTGGCGAGTCTATTCAGAAAACGATACTTCCGGGAGGCATGGATGCGAGTACTCAGCAGGGTGTGCGTGGTTGCAACCGCGGTGTTCCTGGCTGCAGTGCCATTCAATGTCTGCACGGCGCAGAGCGGCCAGGCGACAGCCCCTGCAGGCAACACAGCGGCGGGACCGGACATTCCGGCTGTTCCGGCCCAGGCAGGCGTGGAGACGCCGAAGACATACACCGTCCCCGAGGGCACCAAGGTTCTGTTGCAACTGCGCAGCGCCATCAATACCAGGAGCGCCAAGGCGGGCGACGGCGTTTATCTGGCTTCTACCTTTCCCGTTGTTGTGGGAAACAAGGTGCTGATTCCTGCCGGAGTTTACGTGCAGGGAGTGGTGGACCGCGTCGCGCGCGCAGGCCGCGTTAAGGGAAAGGCCCAGCTGGACATGCATTTCACCTCCATCATCTTTCCCAATGGGACCGTGGTGGAGATTCCTGGTCTGGTCAACAGCCTGCCCGGCGCCAGCAAGCAGACGGTGAAGGACGACGGCGAAGGCACCATCGAGCAGAACGGCGACAAGGGACGCAACGCCGGCGAGGTGGCCAAGATCGCGATTCCGACCGGTGGTACGGTTGGCTCCATCGGCGGGCTGGCTGGAGGGCATCCCTTGGCAGGAGGATTGGCCGGAATCGGAGCCGGTGCGGCCGCGGCCGGAATTGTCTCGCTGTTCACGCGCGGAGCGGATGTGAATATTGAAAGCGGCGCCCAGGTGGAAATGGTTTTGCAGCGCCCGCTGCTGCTTGAGGAAGCCAACCTGAGCGGGACAGCTTCGGTTTTGGTTCCATCCGCCAACCAGCCAAAGCCGCTGGACAAGCCGAATCACGCACACATACTTTGCCCTCCGGGCAGTCTTGGCTGCGAGTAACCAGGAGGGATGGGCAAAGGACAATGAGAGCAGTTACAGAACGCCGTTTTTATTCGTTTACTTAAACGAGTAAAGCCCCTCCGGAAGCGGCCCTCCCAAGCCACTGTTTCCCTGATGATGGCCCCTCACACCTGTTCCTCCGTGACTGCCGGGGGCGAGGTGAGCGCGCCAACATTTTTCAAGAATCGATGGTGCTGCGGGCAGGTCACTAAATGTTACCTTTGATACAGTGACTCCGGTTACTCTTTACATAATAAAGGCCATACGAGAGTTATCGGTTTTTCCTGAGTTATTAAGAATTCACTTGCTTTTCTGAATTTCGAGTGCTTAGAATCCGATTCCGTTCCCTAATACGCCTTATCCGTTCCTGTTCATCAGGGGTTGACGTTTTGACATTGGTTCCGGTTTGAGCCTGGAGCCGATTCCGATGCCGACCTTCCGTGATGCATTCGAAGCAGATTTGGCGCGTACAAGGGAGTAGCGAAAATTCCGTGCGTCCCTGGGGCCCCACCTCGACAGCACGGCCTGAAAGCCTGGAGGGTAGCTCAATGTCCAACCGTGGAACGAATCTCGCGCGGAAATCGCACAACCTGTTTCTGCTGTCGCTGATGGCGATGTTCAGCCTGATTTCTTCGGCCGTCGCCGTTGCTCAAACCACGGTTTCTGTAACATCGCTGAACTTCGGCGACGTGGCGGTCGGCTCCACGAGCCTGATCCACGCGGTCGGATTCAAGAATACCGGGACATCGGCTGTCTCGATCAGTTCGCTCGCCGTGACGACGGGGGACCCGTTTGCCCTGGCGACGGCTTCGTCTTCGCCCTGCTCCACTACCACTCCCCTGGCCGCTGGCGCCACTTGCTACGTCGGCCTGACCTTCACGCCGACTGCGCTGGGCGCTTCGCCGGCGGGGGCGACTCTGACAATAACGAGCAATTCCACGAGCAGCCCGCAGTCCGTCGCATTGAGTGGAACAGGGGAAACGCCTTCGTTGCTCTCGGCGTCTTCAGTTGGCTTCGGCGACATCGCCGTCGGCTCCACCAGCGCAGCCAAGTCGGTCACGTTTTACAACTTCACTTCCGCCATGCTGACAGGCATCTCGTCGAGCGTCACAGCCGGCTCGCCCTACGCCATCACGGGAGGGACTTGCGGCGCTTCGCTTGCGGCATTCGGCAATTGCACTATCAACCTAACCGTGACACCAACGGCACTGGGCGCAGCTCCAGCCGCTTCGCTGTCCGTTTCCAGCAGTGCGACCAACAGCCCCGTCACCGCGGCCCTCACCGTTACGGGCTCAGCACAATCTGCGCTGTCAGCATCGTCCGTGGCTTTCGGCAGCATCGCTGTCGGCTCTACCAGCGCAGCCAAGTCGGTCACGCTTTACAACTACACTTCCGCCGCGCTGACGTCGGTTTCGGCGAGCGTTACTGCCGGTTCGCCATATGCCATCTCAGCCACGACCTGCGGCACCTCGCTTGCGGCATTCGGCAACTGCACCATCAACCTCACGGTGACACCTACAGCAACGGGCGCAGTTCCAGCCGCTTCGCTGACCGTTTCCAGCAGTGCGACAAATAGCCCGCTTACCGCGACCCTCACCGCTACGGGCACAACGCAGTCTGCGCTTTCAGCTTCGTCAGTGGCTTTCGGCAATGTCGCGGTTGGCGCCACCAGCGCAGCCAAGTCGATCACACTTTACAACTACACTTCCGCCGCGCTGACGTCGGTTTCGGCGAGCGTTACTGCTGGTTCGCCCTATGCCATCTCAGCCACGACCTGCGGTAGCTCCCTGGCAGCATTTTCCAACTGCAACATCTCCCTTACAGTCACGCCAACAGCAACGGGCGCAGTTCCAGCCGCTTCGCTGACCGTTTCCAGCAGTGCGACCAACAGCCCGCTTACCGCAGCCCTCACCGCTACGGGCACAACGCCGTCTGCGCTCTCAGCTTCGTCAGTGGCTTTTGGCAACGTCGTCCAGGGCGCCACCAGCGCGGCCAAGTCAATTACGTTCTACAACTACACTTCCGCCGCGCTGACGTCGGTTTCGGCGAGCGTTACTGCCGGTTCGCCCTATGCCATCTCAGCCACGACCTGCGGCACCTCGCTTGCTGCATTCGGCACCTGCACCATCAACCTCACGGTCACACCCACGGCAGTGGGTGCGGTTCCCGCGGCTTCGTTGAGCGTGGCCTCAAGTGCATCGAACTCTCCGGTGACTGCGACGCTTACGGCAACCGGCACGGTCCAGTCTGCGGTTTCGCCCACATCGGTGGCCTTTGGCAACGTAGTCGTGGCCGAGCCAAGCGTGGCCAAGTCGGTCACGTTCTACAACTATCTGCCGACGGCTCTGACCGGAATTTCCATTACTCCTTCCGCGGGTGTTGTGGTGAACAGCGGAGCACCTACAGCATGCGGCACCACGCTGGCAGCCAGCAGCAACTGCACCATCTCGCTCACATGGACGCCATCGGCCCTGGGAGCGCTCACGGGCGGTTCGGTGTCGATCGCCAGCAGCGCCACAAACAGTCCGGTGACTGTTGCGCTGAGCGGCGCGGGCATTGTGCCCAGCAGCGTTTCTCCAACTGCGGTGAACTTCGGCAGCGTGGTTGTGGGCGCCACCAGTGCCATTCAGACGGTGACCCTTACCAATAACCAGGCGTCCCCGCTGACGGTTTCATCGCTGTCGGTGACGGCAGGCAGCCCCTATGCAATTGATCCTTCGTCGACCTGCCTGACGCCCACGGTTGCAGCCAACGGCGGAACATGCACCGTTAGGCTGACGGTAACTCCCACCTCAATTGGCTCCCAGCCGGGCGGTTCGCTGACGATCAACACAAATGCCAGCAACTCCCCGCTGAGCGTGGCGCTCTCCGCCACCGGCGAGGCCTCGGTGGTGCTCTCACCGACCAGCGTGGCCTTCGGTAACGGCGTTCTGGGCGCCACCAGCGCCGCCAAGCAGATCAAGCTGACAAACAACGAGACCACTGCGATCACGCTGACCGGCGATGTGTTCAACGGGCCGTTTGTGCTGGATACCAGTTCGGCGACCACCTGCCCGAATTCGGGTGGCGCTCTCTCTGGCTCAGTGCCAGCCGGAAGCTCCTGCTACATCGGCGTCGACTTCGCCCCGACTGTCGCGGGTACAACCTCAGGTGGGCAGCTTACGATCCTGGATAGCGGCCTGAACAGCCCGCAGGTTGCCACGCTCTCCGGAAACGGGGTGGTAGCCGTCACGGTTTCGCCCACCGCGCTGTTCTTTGGCAATGTGGTTGCCGGCGTCACCAGCCCCACCAAGACCGTGACCGTAACCAACAACCAGGCCGTCGCACTCAACTTCACATCCTTTGCCGCTACGACGCCCTATAAGTCTGTCGCGCCCACCACCGGAACCCCCTGCGTGGTCGGAACCCCGCTGGCCTCCGGTGCCAGTTGCACCATCGGCGTTGCCTTTGCGCCTACCACAGCCGGCGCAGCTTCGCCGACCTCGCTGTCGATCAACGACAGCGCGCCCACCTCCCCACAATCCGTGCCTATGACCGGAACCGGCGTTGTGGCTGTGACCATTCCCAGCCCGCTTGCGTTCGGCGATGTAATCCTCGAACAGAAGATAGAGAAGGGTGTCACGCTGGTCAACAACCAGGCCGTCTCGCTGTCGATCAGCTCGATCTCCGGCTTTAGCGGCGGCTACACTCTGGACACAACGGCTACGACCTGCTCGACCACCATTGCCCTTGCGGCAGGGCAGAGCTGCGTCATCGGTGTGGACTTGACCGCCACCAGCCTGGGCGCGCAAGCGGCCGCTTCTTTCACGGTGGCATTTGGTGGGGGCGTCAGCTCCGTGCCAGTCACATTGACCGCGACCGCGATCCAACCTGTCGTGCTTTCGTCCTCCTCAGTTTCCTTCGCGACAACCTTTGTTGGATTTACGAGCCCGCTGAAGACGCTGACTCTGACCAACGAGCAGAATGTTCCGCTGACCATTTCTTCCGCGACCATCGCCGGCGCTGACCCCAACGACTTCACGGTTGGAGGCACCTGCCCGACCGCGCCCCAGACTCTTCCTTCCGGTAAGAGCTGCATCTTCAATCTGTACTTCACACCCATTACGTCGGGCACCAGGACTGCGACGCTGAGCATTGCGGACGGAGTGACCGGCAGCCCGCAGACCGTCACGCTTACGGGTCCGGGGAACGCCCCGGTGGTCATCACCTCCGATGCCGCCTATACGGCGAACGTGGGGACAACCAGCGCCTACCAGACGTTTACCGTCACCAATGAAGTGACGACCACGCCGCTGGTCTTTACCGGCATCAATCTGACCGGCCCGTTCATTCAGACGGCCACCACCTGCCCCATCGGTGGCGCGGGCATCGGCGGCGCTGGAGCCATTGCGTCCTGCACCATTACCGTGGAATTCGATCCCACGGTGGGCGGCGTGAGCGATGGCCAATTACAGGTTCGAGACCTTGCGGCCACCAGCCCTCAAGTTGTGAATCTGACTGGCACCGGGACCAATCCGCTGACCATCTCCCCATCGTCTCTGTCTTTCAGCGCGCAGACCGTCGGCACCATTAGCCCGTCCAAGGTCGTCACGCTGACCAATCACGAATCGCAGTCGGAGACCTTCACGTATGCCGCGGTGGGTTCGCTCGCGGCCGGCGACTACCAGGCCAACAGCAACTGCCCCACGGGCGTGATTGCGGCCCAGTCGTCCTGCCTGATCTACGTGAATTTCTCGCCCACCTCGACCTTGCCCAGCAGCACGCGCAACGGTTCGCTCACCATCACGGACTCCGCGCCCGGCGGAACAACCCTGACGGCATCGCTCACCGGTTCGGCCACCGCGACGCCTCCGGCAGCTGCCGTGTCTGTGGTTTCGCCTGGAGCAGGCGCCTCCGGCACCGTTGTGAACGTGGTCATCACCGGCAACGGCTGGACGCACTTCAGCAACTCTTCGACCATCAAATTTGTTGAGGAAGACAACACCGCGGTTGTGTGCAACATCACGGTCAACAATGTTGTGGCCAACTCCGCCAACTCTCTTAGCGCCTCGCTCACCCTCAGCGGCGGCGTTTATGGCGCATGCAACATCGCGGTCTCGTCGCCTCTCTCGGGTGGAAAGACGGAAACAGCAACGCTGATCTCGGCCTTCAACCTGGCCGATCCCACCCTGCAACACACGGTGACCGCCGTCGCGCCGAACTTTGGCTCCCAGGGCCAGACACTGAACGTGGCCATTACCGCCACCGGTACGCACTTCATTCAGGGCACCACCATTGCCAACTTCGGCGACGGCGTGCAGATGAACTCGCTGACCATTACTGACGCCACCGATGCCGTAGCCAACATCACCATCAGCAACACCACGCCTGTCGGCTCGCGCATCGTGACCATGCAGACGGTGGGCGAGTTCGCCATCTCCGATGGTCCAATCTTCACCATTGGCCCGAACAACGCCACGCTGCTCAGCATCAGCCAGACGCAGGGCTCGGCCGTTCCCGCGGTGGTTCCGCAGGGCTTCAGCGGAGCGCTCTATCTCATCGCTGCCGGAACGCACTTCATCCCGAATGCAACCACCGTCTCCATCAGCGGCGTCATCGTTGGCGACGTCAACGTTACCAGCCTCACTACGGCCACCGTGCAGGTTGCCGTACCGGCCAGCGCGCCACTCGGGGTCCAGACCGCGACCGTTGCAACCGGCGGCGAAATCGCAACGCTTGCCAACGCCATCACCATCACCGGGGCCACGCCGGCACTGATCTCCGTAACGCCGAGTTCAGGCGTGCAGGGTCAGGCGCTGAATGTCGTCATAACCGGCAACAGCTTTACCAACTTCGTAGCCGGCCAGATCTCGGCCGACTTTGACGGCAACATCTCTTCGCCAACAGTCAACGTGATTTCGCCGAACCAGGTCTCGATCCCGATCGTCATCGCTTCGGATGCCAACGTAGGAACCATTACGGCGAACCTGCTGAGCGGACCGGCGGGGAATGTGACCATCTTCCCGTTCAGCTTCACGGTCACTCCGTCCAGCGCCTCCATCACCAACGTCTCGCCCAACTGCGTGCCGCAGGGCGGCCAGGTGAACCTGACCGTGACCGGCATGAACACCATCTGGGCCACGGCGCAGACCACCGCCGGCTTCTATCCAGTGCCCGTCCCGGCGCCCAGCTTTGACGAGATCACCATCAACAGCACGACCAGCGCCACGCTGGCCGTGGCTGTGCCCACCAACACTCCGGCGGGAGGCTACAGCTTCTATCTGGCCACTGGCGGACAGATCGTCAGCGCCACCATGAACGTGTGCGCAGCCACGCCCACGCTCACCATGAACCCGGCCAACGGCCTGCTGCCCATCGCTCCTGCCGTCAACCAGTTCACGGTTAACTTCATCGGCCAGTTCACCAACTGGGGTCCGACCACGCAGCCGGTCATCGCCGGCGAGGGCGTCACCCTGTCGAACTTCCAGATCCTCAGCCCGGTAAGCGCCAGCGCCACGCTGACCATCATCGCGGGCACCAACGGTACTCCCACAGCCACCGGTCCGCGCCTTGTAACCTTGACCACCGGCGGTCAGATCGTCACTACCTACTTCAACGTCACCAGTACGCCGGTGGGTATTATCTCGGTGAATCCTTCCAATGCACCTCCGAGCACCGTGGGCCTGAACGTGGAGATCGTGGGTCTGAACACGCACTTTGCCCAGGGCGTGACGACGGTTTCGTTTGGGCCGCAGATCACGGTAAACAGCGTTACCGTAAATAGCCCCACCGATTTGATCGCCAACGTCAGCATGCAGTGGGAGTCAAACGGCGTGCTGACCCCGTCGCCTTACGGATGGCAGTCCCTCTACGTCAACACCAACTCGGAACAGGTCGTGGCGGGCTTCCTGGTCGATTCTCCGGCGCTGCCCAGCATCGTCAGCGTGGTTCCGAACAGTGGGGCGCAGGGCGCAACAGTAGGCACACTGGCAGATCCGGTGGTGATTACCGGATCGGGGACCAACTGGGTCCAGGGGACCACGGAAGTCATTATGGGCGCCGGCGTCTCCATCTCCAACCTGACCATCACCAGTCCCACCACGGCCACGGCGATCCTTGGCATCAGTCCCACCGCGCCTGTGGGCGGTAACAGCGTTGTCACGTACACCGGCTCGCAGATTGTCAGCGGCGGCGGGTTCAGCGTGGTCCCGAGCGCGGCTTACATCCAGAGCGTTGAGCCGAACTTTACCTGCCCGACGGCCACCACGAATTACATCGCCGGCTTCAACTGCACACCCGGAAGCTCGCCGACTGGCGTTCCTGAGGTTGCGCAACTGCAAACCGTCACGCTCAACATCGTCGGCGTGGGCACGCACTGGCTGCAGGGCGAAACCACCATGAACTTTGGCTACGGCGTGGTGACGGATCAACTCACCATCTCCAGCCCGACCACGGCGCAGGCGCAGATCACCGTGCTCTCTGTCGCTTCAGTCGGCTTCTCCACTTTGACCGCATCCACCGACGGCGAAGTTGTGTATCTGCCGCAGGCCATCGACATAGAAGAAGGCTCGCCGATCATGCTCGCCTTCTCGCCGAGCGTCGGCCAGCAGGACGGCACCTATACGCTGCAAATCCTGGGCCGCTTCACGCACTTCAACCAGAACACCACCAACGTCGCGTTCAACCAGGACATCACGGTCAACTCCATCAACGTGGTCGACTCTGAGAACATGACCGCGAACATTACCATCAGCCCGTGGGCGTATGTGGACTACGGCTCTCCATGCGGCCACATTGCCACGGTCACCACAGGAAACGAGCAGGTCTCGATGGCCACTCCCACTCCTGGCACCTTCTGCGTTGCCCAGGGTGCGGAAGAGATCACCAGTGTCTCGCCGCTGGAAGCAATTCAGGGATCCACCCTTACAGTGCAGATCGTTGGATCGGCCACCAACTTCGTCCAGGGCGAAACCCAGGTCAGCTTCGGCGACCCGAACTTCGCGGTGGGCGAGATCCAGGTGGTCGACAGCACGCACCTGACAGTACCGGTCGCTGTTTCCACCTCGGCCACCACCGGCTTCAAGACGGTGACCGTCACAACCCTGGGCCAGGTGGCCACGCAGCAGTACTCGTTCACGGTGGAACCGGGCGTGGGTACGCTGAATGAGGCCATCCCGAACCAGGCCAAGCAGGGCGCACCGCTGCCCAGCGCGACCGGTCCGCTCGTGGTCCGCCTCATCGGCCAGTACACGCACTTTGACAGCAACAGCACAGCCACCTTCGGCGCGGGCATCACCGTGCAATCCGTCGCGCTCATCTCCAATGTCGAGGTGGATGCAACCATCACCATCGATCCGCTCGCGTACACCGGCGGCCGCTCCGTCACGGTCACAACGCCCGGGCTCTCCTGCGCCCTGCAGCCGCCAACGGCGAACTTTGTAGGCTGCGCGCCCGGCGCCACAACCGGCACCGGCAGCGAGATCGTAACCGCGAATGTGTTCTCCATCATTCCGGGTCCGGCGATTATCTCCAGCGTCTCGCCGAATACCGGCAACGAAGGCCAGGAAGTGGTCTTCAACATCACCGGCGAGCAGACCCACTGGGCACAGAACTTCACCCAGTTCTACATCGCCGGCGGCGGCAGCGATCTGACCATCAACTCTGTGGTCATCAACAGCGCCACCAGCGCCACGGTGGATATGAGCATCTCGCCCACCGCCAACCCGGGCGCGCGCTCCGTCTACATGGTCACCAACGGCGAATCCCTCACCGATAGCGGCGCGTTTGTGGTAACCGGCGGCGTCCCGGTGATCACCTACATCAGCCCCAACAGCCAGCAGAACCCGGCGGGCGGGACAACAGGCCTTGAAGTGACCATTCACGGCTTGTATACCCAATGGACGTCGGGCGTCACCACAGTAAGCTTTGGCCCCGGCATCACCATTGAGCCAGGAACGTTGGATATCGAAAACGAAACCACCATCGAGGCGGTGATCGACATCGCGGCAGGCGCGCAGGACGGCTACCGCACGGTCGTTGCGCAGACTGGAACGCAGGGCCTCACCGGCAACTTCCAGGTGCTGCCGGTTGCGCCTCCGCCGACTCCGTACATCTGGTACATCTCGCCCGGATCGGCACTCCCCGGCCAGACCTTGACCGTTACCTTCTACGGCGCCTACACGGATTGGCAGCCAGGGACAGGTCCGGCGTGCGGCCAGACAGGCACCACGCTGACGGGCGTCATCAACCCCAGCATCACCATCAACTGCTTCCAGGTGCTGGGCCCGAACCTGGCCACGGCCAACATCACCATCGCGTCGAATGCAACCGCATCCACGAGCGACCTGACTCTGACCACAGGAGCCACCAGCGAGTATCCGTCCGGCGAGGTGGAGAACGCCAACTTCAGCGTGGTCATTGAACAGCCGACTTTGAGCATCGTCGATCCGGGCTCGGGTCTGCAGGGCGCAACCAACCTGTTAGTCGATATCCTCGGCCAGTACACAACCTTCGACAGCACCACCACGTTCAGCTTCGGTGGTGTTAACTCCGGCGTCACCACCGTTGGTCCGCCGACGATTCTTGGACCCACGATCGCCACCCAGGTCATTAACATTGCGCAACTCGCTCCGTTGGGCGGCGTTGGCGTGGTTGCCAACACGCCGGATGCGGCGCCCATCGCCCAGGTTGTGGGCGGCGCCGGATTCAGCGTGACGCCGAGCCTGGCCCTGATCGCCTCCGTCGCGCCCAACACGTCGCCGCAAGGCACCAACGTGACCGTGGTTGTAACCGGCCAGAACACGCACTGGGATGCAGCAACGGTCTTCAGCTTCGGTGACGGCATCGTGGTGACCAGCACCGACGTCACCAGCGAAACCACTGCAACCCTCACTCTCGCCATCCCGGCCTACGCCGGTGAAGGCCCGACCGGCGTCACCGCCCAGACCGCGGGCGAAATTGCGCGCATCACCAACGGCTTTGTGGTTACCGCGGGCACGCCGTATCTGCTCTCCTCCGGACCTGGTTCGCTGCCGCAGCAGAGCAGCGCCGTGTTCACCATCCTGAGCCAGGCAACCACCTGGACCTCGGCAACTCCGCCGGTGGTCTCCTTCGGCCCCTGGATCACGGTGACCAATGTCAACGTGACCGGGCCGACCTCCCTCACGGTCGACGGCTACGTGCAACCTACCGCACCGGTCGGCTACTACAACCTGACCGTCACCACCGGCACGCAGCAGCTTGGCCTGAATAACGCGATCTACGTAAGCCCCGGACCCGCGGTGGTCAACAGCGTCACGCCAGCGGCCGCCGACCAGGGCGCCGTCCTGGCCAACCTCCAGATCCAGGGCATCAATACGCACTGGGTACAGGGCACCACCTCGCTCACCATTTCCAACAGCCAGTACGGGGTCCCGGTCGTATTCAATGCGCCGATCACCGTCCTCTCGCCCACCCTCATCTCGGCCAACGTCACCGTGGATACCACCGCGCAGGCGACCGAGTACAACGTGACTGCGACCACCGGCGGCGAAGTTGCAACCGGCGTCAACGTCTTCACCGTAAGCCAGTCGGAACCCGAATTGCTCGCGGTTGTCCCGAACAGCGGACCACAGGGTCTGTCCACCAGCCCCGTCACCCTTACCGGTGACTTCACGACCTTTGTCAACGGCACCACCACGGCCAACTTCGGCACCGGCATCACCGTCAACTCGGTTACCGTCAACAGCGCAACCCAGGCAACGGCCAATATCACCGTGTCGCCGATAACAACGCTCGGTTACCGCAACGTCTCTGTCACCACCGGAACGCAGGTGGTTAGCCTGACCAACGCATACGACGTAACGCTGGGTCCTGCAGCCATCGTCGGTCCGTTGAGTCCAACCGACGGCGCTGAAGGACAATCGCTCAACGTCGTCATCACCGGCAGTCAGACGCATTGGGCTCAGGGCGTCACCACAGCCTCATTCGGCGGCGGCATCCAGGTCACCTCGGTCACCGTCACCGGCCTGCAAAGCGCCACGGTGGGCATCACCATTCCCACCGGCACGCCTACCGGCTCATACAACGTAACGCTGACCACCGGTGGGGAAGTGGCCACCATCCTGGGCGGCTTCACCGTCGGCACAGGCGCTGCGCAGATTGGCTCTGTGAACCCGCCAACCGGCACGCAGGGCACTACCATTAACGTCACCCTTACCGGCCTGTTCACCCACTGGGTGCAGGGAACCAGCGTAGCCACCTTCGGCTCCGGCATCACGGTCAATTCCCTCACCGTCAACAGTGCCACCAGCGCCGTGGCCAACATCACCATCAGCCCGACTGCTGCCATCGCTTCCTACACCCCGACTGTCACCACGGGTGCAGAAGTGGCGAACATTACCGGCGGATTCAGTGTGCTCGCCGGCGTGCCCACGCTCACCTCCGCTGCGCCAGGCACCATCCAGGCGGGTACCACGGGCAACATCGTCATCAATGGTGTGTTCACCAACTTCCAGCAGGCCTTCACCACTGTCAACTTCGGCTCCGGAATCACGGTGAACTTCATTACGGTCAACAGCTTCACGCAACTGACCGCGAACATCACCGCCGCGTCGAACGCTACGGTGGGCGGGCGCACCATCACCGTAGACACCAACAGCCAGAATGTACAGTTGAACGGCGCCTTCAGCGTATTGGCGGGCACGCCTGTTATTACCGAGATCAACCCGAACATCGGCACGGATGGTCAGACCGATTTGAACGTCACCATCACCGGCCTGTACACCGACTGGATCCAGGGAACCACCACGGTCAGCTTCGGTTCAGGCATCACCGTGAACAGCGTCACGGTCAACTCCACCAACAGCCTGGTTGCCAACATCAGCATCGGTGCCAGCACTCCCACCGGCCCGTACACCGTAACCACAACCACCGGCGGGGAGGTCGAAACCGTACCCGGCGGCTTCACTGTCGACCCGGTCACCGTACCCTCGCCTACGCTTCTCTCCATCAGCCCAGGAGTGAACGCCGGCGGCGTGCCCATCAACACCATCTTCACCTTCGTCTTCAGCCAACCGATGAACCGGTCCACAATCACCACCAGCTCGATTGAGTTCTGGCTGGTCAGCAATCCGGGCGGATGGGTTTCCGTTCCGGGCACTGTGAGCGTGGATGCAACGGGCAGGGTGGCCACCTTTACTCCCACCAGCCTGCTGGCTGTCAACTCCCAGTACTACCTGTACATGACGAGTGCCATCCAGAGCGCCACTGGCACTTCGTTCGGCAACTATGGCTACGAGTCCTTCTACACCGTCGACAGCGCCGCCACCACGCAGCCTACGGTGATCGCTGCCAACCCGCCGGCCAACGCAACCAACGTCGGCACCAACGTGACCGTTGAGCTTGAGTTCTCAGGAGATATGAATCAGTCCACGCAGACCGGGCTCGTCGTCAGCACCGGCGGCAACCCTGTGGCAGGAACGTGGAGCTGGAATAGCGGAGTGTATTGCTGCGCGGGGCCGGGAACGCTTCTGTACTTCACGCCCACCAGCCCGCTGGCGGCCAATACCACTTACACAGTTACGTACGGCTCGCCTCTGGAGGATACGGCCGGCAACAGCCTCACGCCGGGAAGCTTCACCTTCACCACCGGCGCCGCCGCCGACACGGTAACCAACAACGTCTCCGCCTGGAGCTTTGAGAGCGGCCAGACCAACCTGGGCACCAACTTCGCACCTGGACTCTACTTCCAGAAGCCCATCAACCCGATCGACATCAACACCGGCACGCTGCTGCTCTACAACAACGATAGCGGCAAGTACATTGGCGGCACCGTCACGGTTGCTCCCAATGGCCGGAGTGCAACCTTCACTCCCACCTACCCGCTGCTGCCCGATACCTACTACCGCCTGTACATGGCCGGCGGCTATTACGACATGGACGGCAACTACCTGAACGGCGCCAACGGATACTTCACCACCGGAGCAGGGTCGGATACGACTCCGCCCACGGTCGTCTCTGTTTCGCCGGCCAACGCCGCCACGGCTGTGCCGTTGAACGGCGAGGTTGTCGTTCACTTCAGTGCTCCCATCAGTCCTGACTCGGTCAGCAGCGCCATCACGGTCACTCCCTCGGGCGGTTCGGCCATCGCCGGCACCGCTACGCTCCAGAGCGACCTGGTCACGTTCATCTTTGTTCCGGCCTCTACGCTGCAGCCCGGCACCGTCTACACGGTAGCGGTCAGCGGCTACAGCGACATGGTGGGCAATGCGGGCACAGCTTTCACCAGCACCTTTACCACCGCCGCTTCCTCTGCTCCCATCAACCTCTCCACCGGCCTGAATGCGGCCGGCCAGTTGATCACCACCAACAACACCAACGACGGCCACTGGGTCTACATCGCTGAAGCTGGCACGCCTTCTGAAACCACCTTCGGGTGCGCGTCGGCGGCAACCGGCTGCACGACCGGTACCTCACAGCCGCTTCAGACCGTTGGTTCGGGCGATGCCGGGTTCTACGGCGGATGGCCAGCCAATGGACCAACCTCCGACTGGATCAACATCAACCCCAATAGCACCACAGGAAATACCTACGGGCTCTACTACACCACCTTCAACATCAGCGGAAGTGTGCCCAGCAACCAATGCCTCGTGGGAAGCATGGGTGTTGACGACAATGGTGAACTGGCCATCAACGGGACACCGATCACAGGCAACATCAGCGCTATTGGAAGCCTGGCTTCGCTGAATGTCGCCATCCCCAGCGGCCTGCTCGTTACCGGCGCCAACACCCTGTCTCTCGGATGGGGCTCAACCGACAACTCCTACGAAGCCTTCAGGCTGAGTGCCGTGATTGAAACCTGCGGCGCCAGCTTTACCGGCGGACTGTCGTTGACAACCGCGGTCCCGGCGAACAACGCCACCGCTGTGGCCACCAACTCCACCATCACGCTCACCTTCAACCACCCGCTCGATCCGGCCACCGTCAACTCCACCACGCTGCCCGTCATGGTCACTTGGAACAGCAACCTGGAGATCGCCGGTGCCTACGTGGTCACGGGCAACCAGGTTGTCTTCACTCCTGATAGCCCGTTCCCCACCAGCACCAACATCTGGGTCGGCGCGTATAACGGCCCGTTCGACCTCGCCGGTGACAGCGCAGCCACTTGCGGCACCAACTGCTACACGCAGCTCACCAACTTCACCACCGGCGCCACCGCGATCGCGCCCTCCACCCCGTTCCAAGTGATGGCCTTCACGCCCGCCAACAACGCAACCAACATTGGCCTGCGCGCACCGGTAACGGCCACCTTCAACCGTTCCGTCAACCCGAGCTCCATCAACCCGAACGCAGCGAATGCCGACTTTGGCCTCTTCGCGGGCGACAGCCAGAGTCCGTGGTGCGGCGGCGGCAGCTACACCAAATCGCAGGACAACACCACCGTCTCCTTCAACTGCTACGCGCTGCCGAGCAGCACGGTGATGACGGCCGTTATGAACAGCCACCTGACGGATTGGACTGGCGATGCGCTGGTTCCATACACCAGCCAGTTCACCACCAGCTACTACGACTCCAACACCAATGGAACGGTGATCAGCACGCGGCCAGGCAACACCGCCAGCGGTATCGGCGTCAACGAGCCGCTCACGCTTTACTTCAACCTGCCCATCAATGCAGGCACCGCAACCAGCGGCCTTGAAGTGGCGGAGAACAACGTCAATCGTGCCCGGCATCGATGCAGGTGCTCGACAACGGCTACACCCTCGAGTTCACGCCCAGCGTTCCATGGACCCAGGGTGCGCTCATCCAGTGGTGGACGACGGGCAGCTTGCTTGACACCACGTACAACACGCCGGTCACCAGCACATCCGGCTACTTCACCGTGGCGGGCAGCACCGGCACTCTGGTGCCGGCCGTGCAGACCATGGTCCCGTCCAGCAGCAGCAGCGGCGCCTCGCTGAACGCCTTTGTCGATCTCCAGTTCAACACGCCGCTCAATGCGTCGACGATCACCGCCACCAACATCTATCTCTCCGCGGCGGAAACTGGCTGCGGCGGCGCGATCACTCCGGTTACCTACGTGTCCGGCCTCCCGCCGAACGAAGTGCGCATGGTGCCCAACAGTCCTCTAACGGCCGGCGACTACTACTACGTCTGCGTCGAGACCGGCTTGCAAAGCGCCACCAGCGTGCCCGCGACACAATACCAGCCGTACTTCTACACCGGCACGGCGGCTGACAACACCCTGCCGACCATCGTGAGCGCGGTGCCGTACAACGGCGCCACCGACGTGGGCGTCAACGTGACGCCGGGCGTGATCTTCAGCAAGGCCATCGATCCGGTCAGCGTCAACACCAACACCTTCCCGTTTCCAATGGCGGCACGCCGCTGGCCGGAAGCTACTGGTTCAACTCCGCCGACACCCGCGTCGAGTTTGTGCCCAACGCTCCGCTGCCGGCCAACACCAACCTGACGATGACCCTCAATGGCGTCCTCGACCATGTGGGCAACCCGGTCAACTTCTCCTCCAGCTTTCACCACCGGGCTCGGGTCCGGACTTCACGGCTCCAACCGTGATCTGGAGCAGCATCACCAGCAGCGAGAGCATCCCCATCAACTCGGCGATCACCGATTCAGTTCAGCGAATCGATGGATGTGACCACCTTCACCACCGGACAGCCCGGCGCATGCGGCAACATCTACATCTACGACTACGTCTGCAAGGCACCTGCATTGCCACCACGCTCACCTGGAATGCGACCCAGACGATTGCCTATCTGGCTCCGCACGTCCCGCTGGCCGCGGGACGCGAGTACTACTTCTATGTCAACAGCGGCACGGACATCGCGGGCAACACGGTGAGCGGCATTGAAACCACTTTCTATGCCGAGTTCACCAGCGCCTCGACTGCTCCCACGGTGATCGACTTCAATCCGATCAGCGGCGCAACCGGCCTGGGCACCAACGCGATCATCGAAGCGCAGTTCAGCGCGCCCATCGATCCCAACTATCCTGACCGGCGTCACGCTTTCGCAGGGCGGCTTCGACGGTGACGGCCTCGACCTGTTATGAGCGCGGCCAACACGGTGCTGCAACTCGTCCCGAGCGGCGCCGCTGGCGCCCAACACCACCTACACGATGACGATCGCGGGCGTGAAGGATCCGGCCGGCAACACCGTCGCCACGGTCACCAACAGCTTCACCACCGGCCCGAGCTACGACATCACCGCGCCGACGGTGGTCACCATCGATCCGCCGAACAACGCCACGGTGGGAACCAATGTGATCGCCAAGATCGTCTTCAACAAGCCGCTCAATCCGATCACCGTCAACAACAGCACCTTTGCCATGGATCTGAACGACACCGGGCAGTGGATTCCGCTGACGGTGACACAGTCGGCCAATGGGCATGGAGGTTACGCTGACGCCGCAGATTGCGCTGCTGCCCAACACCGACCTATCGCTACTACGTCGGCTACAGCGGCTACGTCGCAGGATCAGGACGGCAACAACGTACTCCGCGGGTTGGTATTACTTCACCACCAACGGCGGCGCGGATCACCACCGCTCCGACGGTGACCGTCAGCCCGGCGAACACTGCCACGGCATTCCGCTGAACGCGCAGGTCATTGCGTATCGATCAGCGCGCCGATCGATCCCACCAGCTGGACGCAGAACTCGATCCAACTGCTGAACGGCGCTACTCCAGTGGCGGGAACGGTGAGCCTGCCCAACCGTGCAGGAATCTGATCTTCACGCCAACCAGCTCCGCTGGCCGCAGGCATCACCTACACGGTGAATGTCTCCGGCTTCACAGACGCCAACGGCAACGCGGTGACGCCTTCCAGCACCACATTCACCACCGGCGCGGCTGGCATCCGGCGGCGGGCTTACCTTCACCGGCTCCAACATCACAGTGGGGCGCGACGGTCAGGCTCCAACACCCAGCCGATCATCATGACCTTCAGCCAGATCCTCGATCCGGCGACGGTTAACAGCGCCACGCTGAAGGTGATGGATACCTGGAACAGCAACATCGGCATTGCCGGAACTTATGCAGTCAATGGCAACCAGGTCACCTTCACTCCCACTACTCCGTATCCGAGCGGAGCGCAGATCTATGTGGGCGAATGCGGCGGGCCGACCGACATTCTGGGCGATGTCTTCCAGAACGGCGGCTGCTACGGGTCAGCAGTTGGTGTGGTTCTACGCGCCCGGCTGTTGCGGACACCACGGCCTTGCAGGTGCTTTCGGTCAGTCCGGCCAACGGCGCCACCAATGTGCGCCACGACTAAGCCGTGTCGGTGACCTTCAACAAGGGCATCAACCCCTATAGCGCAACGGGAGCAGCAACAGCTGCCGCAACGTATTGCTCTGCGCCGGCCAGGGGCTGCAAGACAACGGACAGCATCACCATGTCGGCGGACAACCGCACCTGACCTTCAACACCGGCGCTCTCTATACCGGCACAACCTACACCATCGCAGCTTCCCGCCGGGGGCATCAGCGACTGTCGGGCAACACCCTGGCCAACACCTTCACCAGCACTTTCACCACGGGAGTGAATCCCGCCACCGGCAACGGCAGCGTGCAGTCCATTGAGCCGGGCAACAATGCAACCGGCGACCCGACTGACACGCTAGCTGACCCTTTCATGAATCGCCAGGTGAATGCATCCACGCTGCCCGGCCAACTGACCGTCACAGTCAACGGCGCAGGTCTATGCCGGAACCGTGCAGGCAAGCGCTGATGATTACGAGATCCAGTTCCTGCCCGCCGTTCAGTTCCCGGCCGGCGCCACCGTCCAGTGGTTCCTCTCCGGCAGCGTGCTGGATGTCAACGGCGACGCATTCAACGGCACCAGCGGCATACTTCTACATCGCTCCCACTGTGAATACCACCACCGCTGCGCCCTCAAACATCAACAACAGTCCTGGCTCGAACACGTCGAACATCCCGACCAACTCCGATATCTACCTGCAGTTCAGCCTGCCGCTCAATGCAGCCACGCTGACCTCTGCCAACGTGTATCTGTACGACGACACCACCGGCACCTACCCGGCAATCACCATTTCCCTACCTGAACCCAACGTGATTGAATTGGCTCCAGCATTCGCCGCTCACTGCAAACCATGAGTACTATGCGTTGCGCCAACGGCAATGTGCAAGGGAACGGATGGAGTTGGCACCAACAGCGCATGCTGGGACACGTACTTCCTGGCCGGCACCACCACAGACACGGCTGCCGGAACGGTCACCGTTGGACCGCCCAACGGCTCGGCGAATGTGGGCACGAATGCCTACATCCGCGTTGTGTTCTCCAAGCCGTTCAATCGCGCCATGTTCAACCAGGGCGCCACACCAAACGCGCAAGTCACCGTCGGCGGCAATCCTGTCCCCGGCAACTGGTCGTTTGTCTATACCTCCGGCACCAATAATGCAGTCGGCGCCAACTTCTCGCCGACCAATCCCTTGCCGCCATCAACAACAGTGAACATAAGCGTCAGCGGAGTGCTGGATTATGCAGGCGTTCCGTTTACGGCGGTGTCCACCAGCTTTACCACTGCGGCTTTGCCCGACTACACCACGCCGACTGCCACGCTCGACTTCGGTGGCGGAACAACCGGCATTGGCACCAACGCCTCCTTCACCTGCCACTACTCCGAGGCCATGGATCCGAGCAGCGTCAACGCCTCCAACACCTACGTTTACAGTTACGTGACCAACGCCTCCATTCCGGTCACGTACACGTGGGCCACAGACCTGACGGCGGTCACCATGACTCCTACCACGCCTCTGTTCGCCAACACCGAGTACTATTACGACTGCTACGGAGCCATCGACCTGACCGGCAACGGCATGAGCAACACCAATGCGTACTTCTACACCGGCAATGGCCCCGTCGCCGTCGGCCCGTCGCTGGTCTACGCCAATCCGCCCAGCGGCATGACCAACGTGCCTCTGAACTCCATCGGCGGCCCGTGGAACAACACCAGCCTGATGCTGCTGTTCAACGAGCCGGTCGCCACCGACTCGATGGCCAACATCACCTTCATGCCCAACGGCGGCAGCGCGGAGCCAATCGCCGTGTACCCGGAGGATGGCAACTACATCGCCGAGGTGCAACTGCCCTGGGCCCTGCCGCCGAACACTACCTACACCTTCAACTTCGCCGGCGTGACCGACCTGAACGGCAATCCCGCTCAGGGCACCACCACCAGCACCTTCACCACCGGATCGGGCTTTGACTGGACCAACCCAACAGCCACAGCAGCAACCCCGGCGAACAACGCGACAGGTGTCGCAGTGAACGCTCCGATAACTCTCACCTTCAGCGAGTTGATGAACCCGGCGCTCATCACTTCCAGCCAGATTTACCTGCGTACCCACAACACGCAGACCACGGTGCCAACCACGCTCGCCATCTCCACTGTGGGCGGCGTCACGGTGGTTACGCTCACGCCGGTATCGCCGCTGGCAGAGTCAACCATCTACGATCTCGTGTACTGGCCCAACAACTGGTACCTCTATGACGTCGCCGGCAATTACGAGCCGAACTACGGGGTAGAGACCACCTTCACCACCGGCACAACCGCCGCGGTGAACGGCGCCTGCGGAACCGCCAACGGCCAATCGTTCTCCGCGCCGCCCACAGCCAACCTGTGCTCGGCGACCGGCGGGATCGCCTCGGCAATCACCAACGTCGCCGGTGCCTGGACCTGGTCCTGCAACGGCGAGTATGGAGGCACCAACGCCCCCTGCTCCGCGACCATCACCGGCGTCAACGCGTGCCTGCCGCAGGCGTCCGTCCCTGGCTTGGTTTCGTTGTGGCCCGGCAACAACAACGCCACTGACTACGGCCCCGGAGGCAACAGCGGGACCCTGGAAAATGGCGTTACCTATGCTCTTGGAGAAACGGGCGATGCGTTCAATCTGGAGAGCAACGCCAGCAACTCGAACCAGTACGTGCTGATCGGGCAACCGGTGCCAACCAACCTGCAAATCCAGAACGCCATTACCCTGTCGGCCTGGATCTACCCGACGCAACTGCCGGTCAACTACGGCAGCGGCCCCTTCGAGCTCATTGCTGGAAGCCAGGAAGACAACGTGTATGGCGGCACTACCCTGTTGTTTGACGGCTCCACCGACGACAATGGCGAGAGCGACGTGCCACCGGGCCACATCCAATTCCAAATTGGCGATGGTTCAGCCTGGCACGAGACGGACACGCAGGCTCAGGTGCCCCTCAACCAGTGGACTCTTGTAACCGCCGTTCGGTCGGCCAACAATCCGGCTCAAATCTACTTCAACGGAGTTCTCCAGCCGTCGACCACAACCTACGACGCCACCTGGACCGGTACCATCTCTTACCCATCGAATGACTGGTTCGCCATTGGGCAGGAAGTCAACGAGAATCGCCCCTTTGTCGGCCTGATCAACGACGTGCTGGTGTCTAACCAGGCGCTGACAGGAGCCCAGGTGGCGGCCATCTATGCTGCCGGCAATGGAGGCGTCTGCCAATAGCGGGGAACTGACAACCCTAACCGATACGGGGACCGTTCCATGGTCCCCGCATCTATTTTGGGGATTCTCCCGCAAGCGTACTCCACAACAATCGGCGCGAGTGCGAGCGGCTTCCGGTTATACTGCGATTGGGGTGTAGATCTTCTCACGGCTCACCACCCCACCCCAGACAGCGTCGAAGAAGCGTAGAAGCGGTGTTGAGTTTTCTGCGGTTCATTTGTTTCACTTGAATACTTTTCTCTCTTTAGTGTCTGCAACCTCGCGACTCTAAAGGCCAAGGCGGCAATGCAAACGGTTTCTGAAGACATTCCTTCCATCCCCAACTCGGCGCTCGGCTCATCGCCCGAAGCCGGCCAGCCGGAGCCCACCCCGCCCTCTGCGCCGGTGCGCATCGCCGGCGGAATCGGCCTCTGGCTGCGCGATCTGCTGGTCTCCGCCGTCGCTTCGGTGCTGATCATCACCTTTCTTTACCAACCGGTACGCGTGGAAGGCACCAGCATGCTGCCGCGCCTGGAAGACCGGGACCGCCTCTTCATCAACAAGTTTGTCTACCACATCTCGGCCATCGAGCGCGGCGACGTGGTGGTCTTCCACTATCCCCGCGACCCGGAAAAAAGCTACATCAAGCGCGTCATCGCCCTGCCCGGTGACCGGCTGCGCATCGAACACGGCGTGGTCTGGCTCAACGGCAGACGCCAGCCTGAACCCTATGTGCCTCAGGAATATCGAGATACCCGCTCCATGGCGGAGATGGTGGTGCCCGACGACACCTACTTCATGATGGGCGACCACCGCTCCATCTCCTCTGACAGCCGCGAGTTCGGACCCGTCGAGCGCGGCCTCATCTACGGCAAGGCCGTCTTCGTCTACTGGCCCACCCGCGACGCCGGCGTCGTGCGATAACGTCGCCCTTTTTTCCACCAAACTGCAAGAAGCAGCCAGGCAAGTGCGAGCGAATAGCGAGCGTCTGCCGCACCGCAGGTGCCAGGTGCTAAAATCGATTGAATCCACTCCCCGGAGACGCGATGCAGGCGATCCTGGCGCTCGAAGACGGGCGCATCTTCCGTGGCCACGGCTATGGCTCACCTGGTGAATGCCAGGGCGAAGTTGTTTTCAATACTTCTCTTACCGGATATCAGGAAATCGCCACCGATCCCTCCTATGCCGGTCAAATCGTCGTTCTCACCAACCCCCAGATCGGCAACTACGGTACTTGCCAGGCAGACAACGAATCGGCCAAGCCCTATATTGAGGGCCTGATCGTCCGCGAGTTCTCGCCCATCAGCTCCAACTGGCGCTCCGAGCAGGTCACCGACGAGTACATGGAGCGCTATGCCGTACCCGTGCTCGCCGAGATCGACACCCGCGCCCTGGTCCGCCATCTCCGTACCCACGGCGTGATGCGCGGCGTCATCTCAACCGTTGAGTCGAACCCCGAGGTTCTCGTGCAGCGGGCCCGCGCCATTCGCAAGATGGACGGCACCGACCTGGCCCGCGTGGTCTCCACCAAGTCCCTCTACACCTTCGACGCGGATGACAGCCGTAACCAGAGCGGGGAGCCGCTTCTGACCAATGGGTTCATCTCCCACGAAGAGGCGCGGAGGCGCCAGTTGCACGTCGTCGCCTACGACTTCGGCATCAAGCACAACATCCTGCGCATGCTCACCCGCGAAGGCTGCCGCGTCACGGTTGTCCCGGCCGAAACCACCGCCGAGGACGTCTTCGATCTCAAGCCCGACGGCGTCTTCCTCTCCAACGGCCCCGGCGATCCGGAGCCGGTGGATTACGCCGTACGCGCAATCCGCAACTTCCTGGGTCGCGTGCCGGTTTTTGGAATCTGTTTAGGCCACCAGCTCACCGGCCTGGCCCTCGGCGGCCGGACCTACAAGCTCAAGTTCGGCCACCATGGCGGCAACCACCCGGTGCGCAACAACACCACCGGCAAGGTAGAGATTACTGCCCACAACCACAACTTCGCCGTCGATCCCGACTCCATCAATGCCAACGAAGTGGAGCTGACCCACGTGGACCTCAACGATCAGACGCTCGAAGGCCTGCGCCACAAGACGCTGCCGCTTTTCAGCGTCCAGTACCATCCCGAAGCCGCGCCCGGCCCGCACGACTCGCACTACCTCTTCCACGACTTCCGCCAGATGATGGAGGAGTGGAAATCGTGAGCAGCCCTGCACAACCCAACGGAAAGTTGGTTTGGCGGGAGTTGTTGTCTTCGAAGGAAATCGAAGAATGGGCGATGAGTCGGGAGCAACCGCGTAAGTTGTGGCGCGTTGATGGCGTCTCAATACCAGGAGTCTACCGATTTGTTTTTCCGGAGGACTTGTCTTGTTACATAGGCGTAGCCGGCCATTTTGGCACGAGACTTCGCGATCACATTTGCCCAAGAATCGATCAAACATCTCAAGGCCCTGCGAAGGTCAGATCTGGATGGTCTGTTCGGGGCGCGATCCAGGATTCAATTGGAAAATGCCATCTTCAGTACCTAGCAATCGAGGGTGCTGTCAGAATTTGTGGAGTTGAACTGAACCAACATAGCTTTGACGATTTTCCTGCGCGATTGCTTCTTGAGAACTGGGCTATTTTGCATTCAGAACGGTTCGAGAAGATGCGTCCACGAAACCGCGACATACCCACAGGAATACACCAGGGGACAAAGGACTTCTTCCGCCCGGCAAAGGGTAATATCGCAAAGGTTGGCCGGCACGGCAAGGTGATAAAACGAGGTGGGATCGAATCTCTTCTTTGAAAGGGCACGACTTCAGTCGTGCCGCAAGAATGCGAATAATAGTCGGGCATTAGCCCCTGAGGGACGTTTTTGAAACCCGAACGCGAGCATGCAACGAACAACGAGCAAACCTACTTCGTCACGTCCGACACGTGGGAACGTCGCGCGATTTTCAATACGGATTTGTGGGCGCGCCTGTTTTTCAAGACTCTGCTTTCGCACCGCGAGGGTTTCTATCTTCTCCACGAGTTCGTTCTGATGCCCGACCATTTTCACCTGTTGATCACACCTTCGACAGCGCTAGAGAAGGCGGTGCAACTGATCAAAGGTGGATTTTCCTTTCGCGCAAAGAAAGAGCTTGGATCAAACATGGAGATATGGCGTCGCGGATTTGCGGACCACCGCATTCGAGACCTTGAAGACTATGACAAACACGTCCATTACATCCATCTGAATCCGGTTAAGAAGCACCTATGCACACGTCCGTCGGAATACCGGTACTCTTCGGCCTTCCCCGGATGGAAGCTGGACCCCATTCCTCGGGGGCTGAAGCCCGAGAGCCCTATGGGAACCGCGAGCGGCACGACTGAAATCGTGCCCTTTCAAATCAATACCAAATACGAAGAGCAGGACCCATGCCACGCAGAAATGACATCCAAAAAATCCTGGTGATCGGCTCCGGCCCGATCGTGATCGGCCAATCCGCCGAGTTCGACTACTCCGGCACGCAGGCCTGCAAGGCCCTCAAGCAGGAGGGCTACGAGGTGGTGCTGGTCAACTCCAACCCGGCCACCATCATGACCGATCCCGATCTCGCCGATCGCACCTACATCGAGCCGCTCACCCGCGAGTACGTCGAAGAAATTATTCGCATCGAGTCGGAGATGCTCACGTCGAACCCCGGTTCCGGCATCTTTGCGCTGCTGCCCACAGTCGGCGGTCAGACGGCCCTCAACCTCGCCGTCGACCTGGCCGACGCCGGCATCCTCGACCGCTATAACGTTGAGTTGATAGGTGCCAAACTCGAAGCCATCAAGAAGGCAGAAGACCGTCTCCTCTTCAAAGACGCCATGATCCGCATCGGCCTCGACGTCTCGAAATCCGCGCTCGTCAACAACCTCCGCGACGGCCTCGACTTCGCCGGCAAGCTCGGCTTCCCGGTACTGATCCGCCCCAGCTTTACTCTCGGCGGCTCCGGAGGCGGCATCGCCTACAACCGCGAAGAGCTCATGGAAATCCTCGCCCGCGGCCTCGATCTTTCGCCCGTCCACGAGTGCCTCGTTGAAGAAAGCGTCCTCGGCTGGAAGGAGTACGAACTCGAGGTCATGCGCGACCTGGCCGACAACGTCATCATCATTTGTTCGATCGAGAACTTCGACCCCATGGGCGTGCACACCGGCGACTCCATCACCGTGGCCCCCGCGCAGACCCTCACCGACCGCGAGTACCAGAAGATGCGCGACGCCGCCATCGCCGTCATGCGCGAGATCGGCGTCGAGACCGGCGGATCCAACGTTCAGTTTGCCGTTAACCCTGTCGACGGCCGCATGACCGTCATCGAGATGAACCCGCGCGTCTCGCGCTCCTCGGCCCTCGCGTCAAAAGCCACTGGCTTTCCCATCGCAAAAATCGCCGCTAAGCTCGCCGTCGGCTACACTCTCGACGAGATCCCCAACGACATCACCCGCAAAACCCCTGCCTGCTTCGAGCCCACCATCGACTACGTCGTCGTCAAGATCCCCAAGTGGCAGTTCGAGAAATTCCCCGGCTCCGACGACACGCTCGGCCCGCAGATGAAGTCCGTTGGCGAAGTCATGGCCATCGGCCGCACCTTCAAGGAAGCGCTGATGAAGGCCTGGCGCGCCCTCGAAACGGGCAAAAAGACCGGCGCCGAGATCAACCTGGAGCCGCGCCGCCTCACCCAGCGCCTGGTCACCCCGCAGCCCGAGCGCCTCGGCTACATCCGCTTCGCCTTCGAACGCGGCCTGAGCGTGCGCGAAGTCGCACGCCTCACCGGCATGGACCCCTGGTTCCTGCATCAGATTCGCGAGATCACGCTGGAACAGGGAAAGATTGCCGACACAACCCCGGAGGCCATCACCGAAGAGCAGCTGCGCCGCCTCAAACGCCTCGGCCTGAGCGACGAGCGCATCGCCGCGGAGTGGAAGCTGGAAGGCCACGCCGGCACGCAGCAGGTGAGGGAACTGCGCGAAGGGAAGGGAATCCGCCCCGTCTTCAAGCTGGTCGACACCTGCGCCGCCGAGTTCGAATCGATGACTCCCTACCTCTACTCGACCTACGACGAAGAGGACGAGGCCGCACCCACGCAAACGCCCAAGATCATCATCCTCGGCTCCGGGCCGAACCGCATCGGGCAGGGAATTGAGTTCGACTATTGCTGCTGCCACGCCGCCTTCGCCCTCAAAGACGACGGCTACGAGACCATCATGGTCAACTGCAACCCGGAGACCGTCTCCACTGACTACGACACCAGCGACCGCCTCTACTTCGAACCGCTCACCCTCGAAGACGTCCTCGCCGTCTACAACCACGAAGCGCAGTCCGGCGCACCCATCGGCATGATCGTCCAGTTTGGCGGGCAGACGCCGCTCAACCTGGCCCAGCGCCTGCGCGCCGCCGGTGTGCCCATCATTGGAACATCGCCTGAGTCCATTGACCTTGCCGAAGACCGCAAGCGCTTCGGAAAGCTGCTTGTAGAACTGGAAATCCCCCAGCCCCGCGGCGGCACGGCCACCAGCGTGGAAGAAGCCCTGGCCATCGGCGAGCGCATCGGCTACCCGGTCCTCGTCCGTCCCAGCTACGTTCTCGGTGGCCGCGCCATGGTCATCTGTTACGACGGCGAAGCCGTGGCCCAGTACATGAAGCAAGCTGTCGAGTACTCCCAGGAGCGCCCCGTCCTGGTCGACCACTTCCTCATGGACGCCACTGAAGTCGACGTCGACGCCCTCTGCGACTCGGAAGACGTAATCATCGCCGGCATCATGCAGCATATTGAAGAAGCTGGCATCCACTCAGGCGACTCCTCGTGCGTCCTGCCCGCCGTCAACATCCGCCCGGAGACGCTCAACGTTCTGCGCACTTACACCCGCAAGCTGGCGCTGGCCCTCAAAGTCGTCGGCCTGGTCAATTTGCAATTCGCCATTCAGCGCGACGCCGACGGCAACGACCAGGTCTATGTCATCGAAGTCAACCCCCGCGCCTCGCGCACGGTGCCTTACGTCTCCAAAGCCACCGGCATCCCTCTGGCCAAGGTAGCCGCGCGCCTCATGACCGGCCGCAAACTCCGCGAACTGCTTCCAAAACAGCTTGCCGCCCAAAAGGATCTCGAAACCGGAGCGTTTTACTACGTCAAGTCTCCCGTCTTTCCCTGGAACAAGTTCGCCGGCGTGGACACGGTTCTAGGCCCGGAGATGCGCTCCACCGGCGAAGTGATGGGCGTCGCAGCCACTTTCGGCGAGGCCTTTGCCAAGGCGCAGCTCTCCGCCGGCCAGGTCCTGCCCACCAGCGGCACTGTCTTCTTCAGCGTCAACGACCACGACAAGGACGCCGCCACCGAACTGGCCCGCCGCTACGTGCATCTGGGCTTCAAGATTGTCGCCACGGAAGGTACGGCCAACGTGCTGGAACGGATCGGCCTTAGCGTGGAGCGGGTCTTCAAGGTCAAGGAGGGCCGTCCCAACGTCGTCGACCTCATCAAGGGCGACCGTATTCAGCTCATCATCAACACCCCGCGCGGCCAGGATACCTTTTTTGACGAGAAGGCCATCCGCCGCGCAGCCGTTTTGGCGCGCATCCCCACCATCACCACCATCGCCGCCGCCCAGGCAGCGGCCGAGGGCATTGCCGCCATGCAGCGCCAGCGCACCACGGTTTACGCGCTCCAGCAGTTGCATGCGGACACAAACGGTTGAAATGAAAAGGGAACTGAGAGATCCGGCTTACTTTTTCTTGTTCATCGCCAGCCGCGCGCCAATCGAGTAGCCCACCAGCGCCGCTGCCGGCCAGGTGGCTAAAAATGGGCCGTCGTTGTCGATCAGGCCGCTCGGGCTCGGCAGGCTGAAGAATGTCCGCGTCAGCTTTTCCGTGGCGTCGCATTTCAGGCATGCGTTGGGACCAGTGGGCATATCCAGAATCCAGAGGCTGATCACCAGCATCCAGATCAGGCCAACCAGCCATACCACCCCAGCCATCTCGTCCTGGCGCGCGCGGGTAAAAGCAAAACCTACAAGGAGCGGAACACAGGTGGACAGGATAAGGATAAAGATCTGGTTCACGCCGGGTGGATTGAAGGCGTAGCCCAGCAGCATCAGCGCAAGCCATGAGCCCAGCGCCAGGGCCACGTGCGCAAAAAACCATGCCGCCTGGTTGGATAGCTTTGCGGAACTCTGTTCTTCCTCATCCACGCTGATCAAAGGCTCCATCCGCAAGGCTCCTCGAAGTCTTCTTTCCAGTGACTATAGTCTATTTACCCTATACTTGCGCACCTTGAAATCCAATTCCACTTTCGTTCGGCGCATGGTCCGGAAAGGGCAAACTCCTCAGCTCATGGCTCTACAATAAGAGCATGCTGATTGAGGGCATTCTCGCCGCCGTCCCCACACCGTTCTATCCCGACGAGCGCATCTACTTTCGCAAGCTGGAAGCCAATGTGGCCCGCTACTCGCGCAGCCTGCTCTCCGGGCTGCTCCTGCTCGGCTCCACGGGAGAAGCCGTCGCCCTCGACGAGGCCGAGTCGCGCGATGTCCTGCGTGTGGCCGCCGAAGCCGCAGCTCCGGAAAAAGTGCTCATCGCCGGAGTGGGCCACGAGAGCGTCAAGACCACGGTCGAGCTGGCCGAGGCTGCTGCGCAGTTCCGCTATGACGCGGTGCTGGTGCGCACCCCCACCTATTACGCCAGCCAAATGACGCCGTCCGCCGTCCTCCATTACTTCCGCAGCGTCGCCGACCGCTCGCCGCTGCCAGTGCTGCTTTACAACATTCCGCGCTGCGCCCCCTACGACATCCCCATCGAACTGATCGCCGAACTTGCCCAGCATCCCAACATCATCGGCATCAAGGATTCCAGCGGCAACCTTCCGCGCATCGGGGCCACCGTCGAGGCCACGCGCAATGCCGCCAGACGCACTGTGACGGTGACGCCAATCTTCGAAGCGGTAACCGGCCGCATGCTGACCGCGAAGCCTGAGGTCCAGGCCGGCTCCTTTGTTTCAGCCGGTGACCTGGCCGGCGGTGCGGCCGTTGCCGCTGCGCCCCCCCTCCCAGCCATCAAGACAAGAACCAAGGAAGTGGGCTTCCAGGTGCTCACCGGCTCCGTGTCCATCCTCCTCGAAGCGCTCGAAGCAGGGGCCTCCGGAGCCATTCTGGGCTTCGCTGCCTGCGCCCCGCAGGCCTGCCAGGAGGTCTACCTGGCCTGGAAAGATCATGACCTCAAGCTCGCCCGGGAAAAGCAGCAGCGCATCGCCGACCCCAGCCAGCGGGTCGTTGGCCAGCTCGGTATCAGCGGCGTCAAGTACGCCTGCGACTTCAACGGCTACTACGGCGGCCGCGCCCGCTCACCGCTGCTGCCCGTCACCGCCGGGGAAAAGACCGAGATTGAAGCGTTGCTGGCGGGCATTCGCAATTAGCTTCGCGAACAAAAGCAGCCCAGAATCGGTGCCAACGACTTCCTGGAACCATGCTATGCTGATCTCCGCCGCTTCTTCTGGAGGTCCCCATGAGCGAAGCCAAGCCCATCCAGGGAGCTGTGCGCCTGGGCGTTGAGATCGAGGGCATCGGGTACATCACCATCGCATGGCTCAACTCCGACGCTCGCAGGCCTTCCGCCATGGCGGGGTTGGCGATGGCGGACAAAGCCAAACTCAAAGAAGCGGATCTCAATCAGCTCTCTGACATGAAGGAGACCATCAAGCGGCAGCCGCTGGTGCGATCCACAAGTTTTGCCGACCTCCCGAAAGTTCCCGCAGACCCAAACCAGCCCGCGCGGGGTGTCTCCATCCATGCGGAGTTGCCCAATATCAACCGCAAGCTCGGTGTGGAACACCCAGCCGAACTGGTTTCGACGCCCCATCTGCTGGACGCCCAGAACCTGACGTTCCTCAAGAGCTCCGTAAATAAGGTGTTGAAAGGGAACACGTCGGGGGCTCTGGCCAAAGCGAGGCCGAACATTACGGCGCCGGAGCAGTTCGAACACACCATACCCGCGTCAGGCTTGATCCCCGAGTCCAAGGTCAAAACCACGTTCCACGACGAAGCAAGGAAAATTCCAACGGGAATCCAGACCACCGTCGGCGTTGCGGCCAACAAACTGCTGTCCGACACGCGCAAAGACCGGCTCAATATCATTGAATTGCTTACCGCCAAGGACACCGAGCAAAGGAAGTACTTTGCCGCGATGGTTGACGCGGCCTGCGCCGCCGATGCCGGCCTCGGCGATCTGCCCAAAACAGATGATCAGAAGTTTCGTTACCGGCTTATGCTGCTCATGGCGTTGATGCACGTCCACGTGTCCGTATGGAAGGGCTCAGGTATGGAGAAAGATGTATACGGCGCAAACATCAAAGGGTATTCCTCTTTTGAAGGTTGCGCCTTCGAACACAGCGCAATCTTGAAAGAGAATGCAAAAGCCATCCTGGAGGCGCTGGTAAAAGCCGGAATCAATCAGGCGCTGGCCGAACAGACGGTGGAGAAGCTCGGTATGCCGGATCTGTCCGCCCAGGTGGCCTTTGAGAAGGGCGCGCCCATCGCCTGTTTCCTGGTTGGCGACAAGCTGCACACCGTCATCGAGGGCCGCCAGATTGCGGCGCCGATCAACGGATATATCCACGAGATGCTCTCAGCCAAGCCCGCACCTTCGCCCATGGGGATTGACCCCGCCGCCACGAAAGCGGCCCAGAGCATTCGCTCGGCCCTCGGCATGTGACAAAGCGCCATTCCAGTCTCGAGCAGCCAGGTGCTCAACCGGCCACGTAGACCTTTCGCTGTAATGCCTGATTCTTGGCGTTTTTGTTGCGTTCGTTTCCGGCTTCCACGCAGCATCTCGAGCTAAACCCTTTGGATCGTTTCGAATCCAGATGAGTACGTCTCAGGGTAGGGAACACCCTCTGCGCTGGAACCACGAGGACCAGATCGCCAACCTGCGCGGGATAACGAAGTGCAAAACGGAGAGTCTTCCCCACGGACTGCTGCTGGGGGAAGGCCAACCTGGAAACTGGCCGACTCTCTTCTTTCTGTATCGACAGAAAGCGTCTCGCTTTGTACTATTAGGTTTGCATATTCAGGCCATTCGGTTTCCCCGGAGGTGTGTGCGGCAATGGGAGTATGCAACCTGACATACAATGGCGACGGCATGTCGCTGACAGAGCAGTTTGAAGGCTGCGAACTCACCGCCTATCAGGATCAGGTCGGCGTGTGGACCATCGGCTACGGTCACACCGGCGCGGATGTCACCCCGGGCCTGACCATTACGCAGGATCAGGCGCAGGCCCTTCTGGCTCAAGACATAGCCAGCGCTGCTGTCTGCGTCAACAACCTGGTGAACGTCGTGCTCACTCAGGACGAATTCGATGCGCTCGTCGATTTCGTCTTCAACCTCGGCGGCGGAGCCTTCGCCGGATCCACTTTGCTCAGAGACATTAACGCCGGAGACTTTACCGCCGCCGCGGCTCAATTCGACCTTTGGGACCACGCGGGTGGAGCGGTGGTCGCGGGACTGTTGCGCCGCCGTCAGGCCGAAGAGGCTCTCTTCGACATCGGCGACTCAACCACGCAGACCGCGTAGTCGCGGCCCTCCCGTTCATGCTCGAACCCGGCCCGGCGCCACCTGAGAGCCATCGATTTCGTGTAAAGGATTCGTATTGAGGAACTGCTCTGATGCCTGAAGAGAACGCACTTCATCCCGTCACCATCCCCGGCCCCGACTCCGATCCGATCTACGGCCGTCTCGAAGATCAGATCGACTGGTACGACCGCAAGAGCCGCTCCTCGCAGCACATCTTTAAGCGCATCAAGGTCGTCGAGATTCTCAGCGCCGCGGCCATCCCGTTTCTGGCCGCGCTCAACTACCCCCACGACAAGCTGGTCACCGCCGGTCTCGGCGTGCTCATCACCATCCTCGAAGGCCTGCTGCACCTCAATCAGTATCAGCAGAACTGGACCAACTACCGCTCCACCTGCGAGGCGCTGAGGCACGAGAAGTATGTCTATCTTGCCAACGCAGGACCCTACGCCACGGCCGCGGACCCGCGCGCCCTGCTCGCCGAGCGCGTCGAATCCACGGTGTCGCAGGAGCACGCGAAGTGGGCGTCGGTCCAGCAGCAGGCTGCTGCAGTCCAGGCCACGACGCCACCGGCCGCCTGACTTTTATCTATCCGAGCGCTTGTGATCCGCGCGATTGTCGCAAAGACTTTGCAGCGCGGCTTCACTGCACCTTGTCAAATTCCGACGTGCGGCTGTTAGGGGGGCGATCCGTGAATTCGTTGTGGACGACGACGCTCAGCTTGTCTCCATCCAGGCTGACAGTCACGCGCGCCACCCGGCCTGAACCTCCTGGCTCGCCGCTCGCCGGCATCTTCGCGAAATCCCAGGTGGCAGTCGCCGTATTTCCCTCCGCAACCACCGCTTTCTGCGATCCCCAGTCGCAGTCGCGGCAGGATCCCCATGCATGAATCCTGATCTCTCCGTCCTTGCTGGCGATTTTCAACCTGCCCAGTTCATTTCCTTTCTTGGGTGATGGATCGTTCGATGTACCAGTCTTCGCATTTGCCCCGTTGCCAACCCACTCGCCCATCATCGCGCTGGCCCAGTCGGGGACCGATGGGGCGGCGGTAGCGTTACCCGTCGCACCACCCGCGGCCGGGCTTGCCGAACTGCTCTGCGCCCCCGCAGGAGCGGGAGCAATGGGCGCCGGCGTCGAGGTGCCAGTGTGGTGCATCGCAACAAACGCGATCACGGCGATCACCACGATCACCGCCGCCGCTCCCGCCATCAGAGGTATCTTCGAACCCTTCGCTGCCGCTGGTTGCTCGGCAGCAACATTCGGCGGCGGCAACTGCACCGATACCGTCGCGTGCACCGGCTCCGTACTCGTAGCACTGGACGCCGCCACGTATTGCCCCAGCGCCTTGGTCAGCAGTTGCACATCGGAATTCCAGCGCGCGTGCGTAATCTCAACGCTGTTCCGATAGGCCAGGTCCTTCAGGTTGTCAGGAAGATCGTCCGGGCGCGGCATCTTCGCGTCGTGCACCAGTACCGGAATTACCGCGATATTCCGCGCCAGCGCCGATGCGATCTCCAGTCGCACAAAATCGTTCGCGTCATCCAGGCGCCGCTCGCCCGCGCTGTTGGTGATCGTGGCCCAGTTCGGCCCGATCATTGCCAGCAGCACGCCGCAGGTCGCCACATTGTCGTCAATGGCCTTGCGGAAGTCGATGCCCGGGTTGATACCAGCCACGTCCATGAACACCGAATCGTCGCCGAAAGTCCTCACCAGGTCGTCGAACAGGCGTCCCGCTTCGCCCTCCGAATCATCCCTGCGATAACTGATAAAGATCGCGCGTCCCACCGTACCTCCGTCCAGCCCGCCGGATCAAGATTGTCCTCGGTCGATGCCAGAATAGGCGGAATTCCTCCATTCAGCAAGAAGGATTCCACAACCATTCAGCAATGCTGATATTGCCTTGGATTTCGAAGCTACTTGAATGTCTGATAACGGATATTCTGTATAGTAAAAGCCAGGAACCTGAACTCCGCCTATAACCTCTCTGCAATCAACCGCCCAACAGCAGCGATGGCCTGCTCGCGCTGCTCCGTTGAGGCTTTCCCTTCCGCAAGGTAAGCAACAGCCAGAATCGGCGGCTTGCCCGGCGGCCAGAAAATCCCCAGGTCTCCCATGGCGCCGTGGTTCCCGGTTCCAGTCTTGTCACCGGCGCGCCAGTCCGCAGGAATCCCCGCTCGCAGTCGATTCTTGCCCGTGGTGCAATGTTCAAGCCACCCAGTCAGCCGGTCGCGGTTTGCTTCTTTCAAGACCTTCCCCGTCAACAGCTTCTCCATCGAGTCCAGCATGGCGGCTGGGCTGGTTGTGTCCCTGGGATCGCCGGGGACAGCATCGTTGAGATCGGGTTCCGTACGGTCCAGCCGGGTAACGTCATTGCCCAGAAACCGCATGAATTCCGTCAGTCCGGCAGGCCCGCCGACCACGTTCAACAGCAGGTTCGCCGCCGTATTGTCACTCACTTCGACGGCCGCGGCGCAAAGCCCCCCAATGGTCATCGAGCCTTCCTGGACGTGCTCCCTCGTGACCGGGGCATACTCCATTAAGTCTTTCTTTCCATAAGAGATAGGTCGATCAAGATCTTCGACCTTTTCTTCAGTCTTGTGCAGAACGCAGGCGGCAAGCAGAAACTTGAAGGTGCTGCACATGGCGAATCGCTCTGCGGAACGGTAGGCGAGCCGACGGCCGGTTCCGGTATTCACCGCGGCCATACCCAGGCGTCCGCCAATCCCCTTTTCAATGATCGCAAGTGCTTCATCTGACGAGGCTTCTGCGCCAGCGAAGCAGGTGGCCGGCAACGCAAAAATGGGCAGAGATTTGAGCAACGTGCGCCGGGATAAAACCAGTGGACGCATGGGAATGCCTTTCCCGTAAGTTTTCTACATCTTGTAACGGCCAAGGTCTTCGTCGTTCAGCCCTTCGAGCCAGCCGCGCAACTGTTCACCAGTGGGACCCTCAGGTGGACCGGAGGTGTTCAGTTTAGCCGCCTGCATCACGTGCTCGGAGACGTAGATCGGGCAGTCTGCACGCAACGCCAGGGCAATCGCGTCGGACGGGCGCGCATCCACTGTCACTGACTCATCCCCCTGCCGTAGCCATAGAACTGCAAGGAATGTCTCATCCCTAAGTTCATTAATGACAACCTTGTGTAGCTCTCCATTCAAGTGATGGATGAGATTTCTCGTCAAATCGTGCGTCATCGGCCTGGGAGCGGCCAGCTTCTCAATCTCGATCGCAATGGCATTCGCCTCGAAGATGCCCACCCAGATCGGCATCACTGTTTCAGAGCCAACATCCTTCAGCACGATGATCGGCATGTTGGTGGCGGGATCCATCATCAGGCCGCGAATCCGCACCTCCACAAGGCCCGCTTCCTGCTGCGCCCTTTCCTGGGCCAGGCTCAGGCGCTTCAACTCCGCCTCTAGTTTGGGTAGTTCGCCATGCCGGATCTGGGACGCGCGGTCAAGTTGCCCCTTGCGCGCCTGTTCCTCGGCCTCAGAACGCAACGCTTCAATCCGTTTCTTGAGCTCGCTGTCCATGGCACTCCCTTCCCGCACACGCAACCATCCCCGCTCCCATCTTAGACGCTTTCGCCCACCAGGCTGTTTGGATGCGTCGCTGTAATTTTCACCTGGCGGTAACTCCCCGCCGCCGGAGCAATGGGCTGGGCGGTGGTGAAGTTCACCGGCTTGTTCTGGCTGCTGCGGCCGTTGATCTGCCCTCGTGCCGGGTTTGCCCCTTCAACCATTACTTCCATTATTTGCCCCAGGTGCTTGGCATAATTGATCCTTTGAATCTCACGCTGCCGGTCAAGTAAAACTTGAAGCCGTTGCGACTTCTCCGCATCCGGAATGGAATCAATCATGGTCAAAGCCGGTGTATTGGGCCGCCCCGAGTACTTGAACCCGAACACGCAATCGTATTCCACCTCGGCCAGAAGGTCCATGGTCTGGATAAAATCGTCAGGAGTCTCGCCCGGAAAACCAACAATAATGTCCGTCGACAACGAGATGGTCCGCTTCGCCGCCTTGATCCAGCTGATCCGTTCCAGGTACCACTCTGGCGTATATTCGCGCGCCATCTGCCTCAGCACCCGCGCCGAGCCCGACTGAACCGGCAAATGCACATGGTCGCAGAGCGTCGGATAGGCGTCGATGGCGTCCACGATGTCCCGGGTAAAGTCGCGCGGATGGCTGGTGGTGAAGCGCACCCGCCTGATCCCCGCCACCTGCCCAACAGCCGCGAGCAACTCCGCGAATGTCAACTTCCCTTCCGGGTCCTTGTAGCTGTTCACGTTCTGGCCCAGCAGCTGAATCTCGGTATACCCCAGATCGGCAATCCGCCGTGCCTCTGCAAGGACAGATGAAGCCGTCCGGCTCCGCTCCTTGCCTCGCGTATACGGCACCACGCAGTACGCGCAGAACTTGTCGCATCCTTCAATAATGGTGATGTAGCCGCGGTAGGGATTCTTCCGGGCCGTGAACTCGGTCTCGAAGGTCTCGTCCGTCTGGCGGTCGTCGAGCCCGGTAATGCGCGTCTCCCCCGCCTCCAGCCGCGCCAGCATCTCAGGGAGTTTTCGATAGGAGGCCGAGCCGGACACAAGTGACACGTACGGCGCCCGCTCGAAGATCTTTTCCCCCTCCTGCTGCGCCACGCAGCCCAGCACCCCAAAGCGCTTCCCGGCCTTGTGCAGCTTCTTGTAGTCGTTCAGGCGGTTAAAGACCTTTTGTTCGGCTTTATCGCGGATGGAGCAGGTGTTGTAAAGAATCAGGCCGGCATCTTCCTCCGCGTCCACCTGCCGGTAGCCCTGCTGCTCTAATGTGCCAATCACCTTTTCGGAGTCATGGGCATTCATCTGGCATCCGAAGGTCTCAAGGTAGAAGGTTTTCTCGGTTGCCATAGCAATCCTGAGTATATCGTGATTTCGCTTACGCCGAGCCCCTCTGCGCATCCCGGCAGGTCCACGCCCCTGTCCGCTTCTGGACAGCAAACGTCGGAAACGGACAGTCCACCTACGCGGTGTGTTGCCTTCATCAATGCATTCAATAACTTGACTAACGCTGGATTGGCACTCGGCATGCAGGCACACGTTGTTCGCCTTCACAAACTTCCCTGCACGCCAAGCGTCATTCGAAGTAAGGAGCGTCATGCAGACTTTGTTTCAGGACATCCGCTACGGACTCCGGCAACTGGTCAAGATGCCGGGTTTCACCCTCACCTCGGTCTTCTCGCTGGCGCTTGGCATCGGCGCCACCACCGCTGTATTCAGCGTGGTTTATGGCTTCCTGGTCGATCCCTACCCCTACTTCGGCGCCGACCGCATGATCCATCTGCGCATCGACACCGGCAAGGGCGAACCGGATGGCGTCGGATTCACCGCCGGCCAGTGGCAGCAGATTCGCAAATCTCCGGTCGTCGACGATGCATTCACCGCCGACCAATGGAACCTGACAGTCACCGGCGCCGACCTGCCGGAAGATGTCTCCGCCGACTACTTCAGCTCCAACGCCTTCCAGTACTTCGGCGTCCCCGCGGCGCTGGGCCGCGGCCTGCAGCCCTCTGACGCCATCGATGGCCAGGACCCCCAGGCGGTCGTCGTCCTCAGTTACAAATTCTGGCAGCGGCACTTCAACGGCGACCGCACCGTGGTGGGCAAGACCCTGCAGATGGTCCACCAGAACTACACCATCGTCGGTGTCGCGGCGCCGCGTTTCACCTGGGACGACGCCGATGTCTACATCCCGCAAAAGATTACCCAGGACCTCAACCGCAGGTTCTACGTCGGCGTCCGCCTCAAGCCCGGTATCAGCCACGCTCAGGCCCAAGCCGCCCTTGAGCCCCTCATCAAGCAGTTTGCCCAGCAGACCCCCACGCACTTCCCCACGGTTCCCTTCCATCTCAAAGTGCGCGGCTTCAACGACGACTTCATCGAGCGCCTGGGCGGCATTCCCTATCTGCTCTTCGGTGCGGTTGCCATGCTTTTGCTCATCGGCTGCGGCAACGTCTCCATCCTGCTGCTGGCCCGCGCCACCACCCGCAGCCAGGAGTTCGCCGTCCGTTCCGCAGTCGGAGCTAGCCGCTCCCGCCTCATCCGCCAGTTACTCACCGAGGCGCTTCTGCTCTCGCTCACCGGCGCGGGCCTGGGCCTGCTCATCGCCTACAAATCCCTTGGCCTAATCGTCGCCAACCTGCCGGCAAACTCCATCCCACACGAGGCGGCCATCCACATCAATCTCTCCGTCCTGCTCTTCTCCATGGCTCTCGCGGTGTCCACGGGCGTGCTCTTCGGCCTCTGGCCGGCGCTTCAGGTTTCCCGCCCCAACGTCAGCCTGGTCATGCAGTCCGGTACACGCAAGGTGGCCGGCAGTGTCACAGGCCGCCGCTTCCACGGCGCCTTGATCGCCGGCCAGCTCGCCCTTACCCTGCTCATGCTCACCACCGCCGGTGCGGCCATCGACGCCTTTCTCCACCTGCTCCATATGAACCTCGGCTACGACCCCCACAACATCATGTCCGTCGGCATCCCGGTCCATGACGGCACCTACAAAACATGGGCCGAGCGGTCAGCCTACTTCGACCGACTGCGCAGCGCCGTTGCCGAGGTTCCCGGCGTCGCCATGGCAGCCATCTCAACCAACGCGACCCCGCCCTCCAACGGCAATCAGACCCACTTTGAAATCCTCGGCAAGCCCTCGGGCAGTGAACAGCCGGCGCGCCTCAACTTCGTCAGTCCAGAGTACTTCCCGGCCTTGCGCATTGCCCTCGCCGCCGGGCGCATCTGGGACCAGACCGAAAACCACAACGGTGCCCCCGTGGTGGTTGTGAACCAGACGCTGGCCAAACGCTACTTCCCCAACGAAAACCCCGTCGGCCACTCCATCAAGTTTCCCGAGATACGCGACGAGCCGCCCTTCAACCTGATCGCCCCCGGCGCCGCTGGAAACCTGCTGATCGTCGGCGTCATTGAAGACAAGCTCGACGACGGACTGGCACGTCCCATCCTTCCCGAAGCCTTCGTTCCCTACACGCTGCGCCTGCGCATGGGCACGCAAATCCTGGTTCGCACCCAGGGACCTCCGCTGCGCCTGCTCCACGCCGTCAGTGCCAAGGTCAACTCCATCGATCACGACCAGCAGACCAACGCCGGCGTGGAAGACCTCGAGCACTGGATACAGGACGAGCCGGAGTGGGAGCGCGGTCGTCTGCTCACCTGGCTCTTCGGCGCATTCGCCATGCTGGCGCTGCTCATGTCGGCAGTCGGGCTCTACAGCGTGGTCTCCTACTCCGTCGTCCAGCGCACCAATGAGTTCGGCATCCGCATGGCTCTGGGAGCCCCGCGCGCCCACGTACTGCGCATTGTCTTTACTTCCGTGCTGGGCAGCGTGGGCGGCGGAGTCGCCGTCGGGCTGCTCCTCAGCGTCTCTCTCAGCAAAGTCATGGAGCATTGGTCCGCCGTGAGCCAGACAGGAACCCCGGAGCCGCTGCTCCTCACCTTCTCCACCCTGACGCTGATGCTGGTTGCCGCGCTGGCCTGCCTCATTCCCGCCAGGCGTGCGGCCGCCGTCGAGCCGATCACCGCCATTCGCTACGAATAATAGCAGCGCGGCCAAGGCTCGTCAGGCTCAGCCCCTCGGTCCGGATCACACGCTGGGCCGGCCCAGGGAACGATTACCTGCACCAGGCCAGGATCACACCCATGAATCCGCAAACCTGTCGATGTCTCTCCACCGCCGAAGCTCTCTATCTCTCCGAATCGCGCATTTCTCTAGTTTTTCCGGGATGATCAGTTTAGCTTAATGTGCTCATATTTATAGAAGACAGTGTGAATTCTGGCAGGTGAATCGTCAAACTGTCGCCATTTCTATCATTATTAATCAAAATAATCATTGCCTACTTCCCTGCACAGGCCTATACTCCGCCCATCCGAATTTCCCCCTCAAGGAGTGCTGCCAATGTCCAAACAATTTCTCCATTGCTCGGTTTTCGTGGTCTTGACTACCATCCTTGTTTTCTTCGCAGCTGTCCAACCATCTCTTGCGCAGGACGGGAAGTCAGGCAAGATCCTGGGTGGATACTTCGAAGAATGGAGTATCTACTACGCCGGCTACAACATTGCCAACCTGCAACAGAATGGTGTCGCCGATAAGCTGACGCACCTCATTTACGCCTTTGCCAACGTAACCACCGCCCCCGCCCCGGCTTGCGCCATCGCCGATACCTGGGCTGACTATTCCACCCCCTATCTTCCCAGCGTCAGCGGTGTCCCCTACGCGGGACCGCTTTATGGCAACTTCGCCGCGATTCAGCAACTGAAGCAGCTTCACCCCAACCTGAAGGTACTGATGTCAATGGGCGGCGCTTCGGCGGCCAACACCGCGGCCTTTGTTACCGCTGCCAGCACCGAGGCTGGCCGCCAGGCCCTGGCTTCCTCCTGCATCGGCATGTTTGTCCAGGGAAACATCGCTCCGGGCATCACCGCTCCCGGCCTCTTCGATGGCTTCAACATCGATTGGGAGTTCCCCACCGCCACTGACACCGCAAACTTCACCGCGCTGCTGGCCGAGTTCCGCAAGCAGCTGAATGCCTTGACAAAGACCACCGGCAAACAATATGTGCTGTCCTTCGACGGGCCGGCGGGTGCGCAGAACTATGTGAACATCGATCTGAAGCAGGCTGCCGAGCAGGTGGACTTCATCACCATTGACGGCTACAACTACGCCGGATCGTGGGACACGCAAACCAACGACGCCTCTCCGCTCTTCGATTCCAGAAACGATCCCCTCTACGGTCAAGGCCTGGACATCGATTCCACGGTGGATGCCTATCTCAAGGCCGGTGTTCCGCCGTCCAAGTACACCATGGGCGTGCCTCTTTACGGCGCAGGCTGGACCGGTGTGCCCAACGTCAACCACGGCCTTTACCAGGAATCGACGGAGCCGTCTCCGGTACTACTGGCGAATGGCACCGGACTGTGCACCGACCTGAGCGGCAACACGGCGGGTTGCGACTCTCTGCTGACCCCAGGCACGGCGACGTATTCAACGCTTGCCAACCTCACTGCCAACGGATACAGCACCTGGTTCGATGCCCGGAGGATTGCCGTTTCGCTCTACGATCCCACCTCCGAAACCTTCTACACCTACGACAATCCGGACACCGCGTTTCTCAAGATGCTCTACGTCGACGTGAAAGTCCCCGGCGGACTCGGCGGCGCCTATGTCTGGGCGCTGAAAGACGACGACGCCAATGGAACCGTGGTGAAGACCATGGCAAAAGGCCTCGGACTCTCTCGGTAGGCCTCATCGACGGAAACCACGCGCGGGGTGCATGGTCGCCTTTCCAACCTGCACCCCACGCAGTCTTCAGCCACGGTTTCAGACCCTCACCGCAGCCCGGTATGCAGGTAAGCCAGCAGCGCCGCCATCTGCTCCTGGTCGAACCGGCCGGCAAAGCCCGGCATCATGCCTCGGCCTTTCAGCACATTGTTGGCCACTGCCGCGTCCGTGGCAGGGATGCCGCTGGGCAGGGCTTTGTGGTTGAAGACCCCGTGCAGGTCCGGCGGAACCTTCTTGAGCGCCAGGTCATTGTCCTCGTGGCAGTGGGCGCAGCGCACCTGGTAGAGATGCTTCCCTTCCTGCTCCTGAGCCGTAAGCTGCGGCGCTCTGCGGCAGCCGGAAAAAGCAATCCCCAGTCCGGCCGCCAACGCCAAACTCGCCCACAACCACCCCCGTAACCAGCAGAAAACAGGAAACTTCATTCCGTTCGCCGCTTACGCCTTCGACACAAACTGGCCGCTCACATGATCCCAGTTCACCACCTGGAAGAACGCCTTCACATAGTCCGCCCGCTTGTTCTGGTACTTCAGATAGTAGGCGTGCTCCCACACATCCACGCCCACCACCGGCCTGTGTCCAACGGTCAGAGGACTGTCCTGGTTCGGCGTGCTTTCAATGGCTACGGTGCCGTCCGGCAACTTCACCAGCCAGGCCCAGCCGCTGCCGAACACGTGCATCGCCGCGTCGTTCAGCTTGTCCTGAAACGCGGAGAAGGTACCGAATTTGGCGTCGATGGCCTTGGCCAGCTCGCCCGCGGGTGCTCCGCCGCCCTTACCCAGCATCGGCCACCAGAAGGAGTGGTTCACATGCCCGCCGCCGTTGTTGCGCACCGCTGTGCGAACCGAGTCGGGAACCGCGTCAAGATTCTCAACCAGGTTGTAGACCGTCTTCCCCGCCAGCTCCGGATGCGCGGCCACCGCCGCATTCAGGTTGTTGACGTACGCCTGGTGGTGCTTGTCGTGGTGCAGGTGCATGGTCTCCGCGTCAAAGTAAGGCTCAAGCGCGTCATAGGCGTACGGCAGTGGTGGCAGCACAAAAGGTCCGCTCGGGGGTGCTGCGTGCGCCACGCCGGGCGTTTGTCCAGTCTGCGATCCTGCCCGCAGGGCTTCAGTCAAGAGCAACGCGCTGGCCGCGCCGCCAAGACCCTTGATTGCAGTTCGCCGGTCCATCATCGTCAAATTACCTCCATTCTGTTCGATCCTCAGGGATAAGAAGAGTCTGCGCGGAGGAGGCCGCAGGCGTCAACTGGCTCTTTCAGGATGCAGCATGCGTCCAGGTCGGGCCGGAAGTGATCGAGCAGGATTCAGAGAACCGGCCATCCAAATGCCAGTTCCGGCAATTCCGCCCCGCCAATCTCGATCATCCTCTGCGCAATCTGGATACCGCCAAGACGCTTGTAGAAGGAGACCGCGGGAAGATTCCGCTCCAGAACCCATACGATCATGCTGCTGAAACTCTCCATCAGCAGCGCCTCCCGCAGGGTTAGCGCCAGTTCCTGGCCCACGCCACGGCGCTGGAGGGCAGGCATGAGATAAATCGCGTAGAGTTCGCAATCGTAACCTTGGATAGGCTCCCGGATCTCGCCGCCACTGACAAATCCAAAGATTCCCCACTGGTCTTCGACAACGAAGATAAAGAACCTGCCACTCTCAATTTCCCGCTTCCACATGGAGGCGCGCTCTACTTCGTCAAGGGACGCCAGGTAGGAATCCGGAATAATCCCGGCATAGGTGCGCCGCCAGCTTTCCACCTGGACAAGCCCTATCGACTGGGCATCCTCAACGCGCGCCCTTCGAATTTTGAAATCCATGTGCCCCAATCTAGCACGATCCAAGTCCATTTGCCGGTTACACCATTGGGCGGTTTCGCTATGCTGGAGTCATGCCTCTTCCCAGCCTGGCCCAGATCCGTGAAGCGCAGACAGTCGTCTATCGCCACATGCCGCCCACTCCGCAGTACAGCTGGCCGCTGCTCAACCAACGCCTGAGCCGTGAAGCCTGGGTCAAGCACGAGAACCACGGCCCGGTAGGCGCCTTCAAGCTGCGCGGCGCGCTCGTCTATATGGACTGGCTTCGGCAGGCGCAGCCCCGTCTGGCCGGCGTGGTCGCGGCCACGCGAGGCAATCACGGCCAGGGCGTGGGTATGGCGGCTCGGCTCGCCGGTCTGCGCGCCGTTATCGTCGTCCCGCACGGCAACAGCAAAGAGAAAAACCGCGCCATGCTGGCCCAGGGCGCCGAGCTGGTCGAGCAAGGCCAGGACTTCCAGGAGTCGCTCGAGTTCGCCTTCCGCCTTGCCGCTGACCTCGGCTTCGTCATGGTCGACTCCTTCCACGAGCGCCTGGTCATGGGCACCGCCACCTATGCGCTGGAACTCTTTAAAGCCGCTCCCCCGCTCCACACTGTCTACGTGCCCATCGGCCTCGGCTCCTCCATCTGCGGTGTCTCCGCGGCCCGCAACGCGCTGAATCTAAAGACGGAAATCGTTGGCGTGGTGGCCGCCCAGTCCCCTTCTTACTCCCTCAGCTTCCAGCAGCACAAAATCGTCGAAGCCCCATCACTTACCGCCATCGCCGACGGCCTGGCCTGTCGCACGCCGAATGCTCAGGCCATGGAAGTGATCTGGCAGAACGTCGCCCGTATCGTCGAGGTCACCGATCAAGAGATCGCCGAAGCCATGTGCGCGCTCTACGAAGACACCCACAACCTGGCCGAGGGTGCCGGAGCTGCCGCGCTGGCCGGAGCCCAAAAGGAACAACACCTCAACGCCGGAGAGCGAATCGGCATCGTACTCACCGGTGGCAACATCGACCGCAACGTCTACCAGGCCGTCCTGAGCAAAACAGCTTAAGCCCGAGAGAAACCACATGAAACACCATGAGAACCTGACCCCACTGGCCCACGGCGCGCAGAACCGCTGCTTCGGCTGTGGCCGGGCCAATCCCGCCGGGTTGCAGCTCGAGTTCCTGCTCGCTGAAGACCATTCCGTGGTCTGCCTGCCACAGATTCCGGATACCTTCGAGGGTCATCCCGGCTACCTGCATGGCGGCATCATCGCCACCTTGCTCGACGAAACCATGAGCAAAGCCGTCCGCGCCCGCGGCTTTGTGGCTATGACCCGGCACATGGAAGTCGACTACCTCCGCCCCGTCCCCTCCCTCAAACCGCTGCGCCTCGAGGGCCGCGTCACCCACAACGAAGGCCGCAAGCACTGGGCCGAGGCAAAGATCCTGGGAGCGGATGGGACCATGCTGGCCCACGGCAAGGGTCTCTTCATAGAAGTCCGGCCACGGCAAGGAAAGCTAGAAAACACTTGAATAAGTCGTTGCATACTGTTGATCTATATACATCTGTATACATTGACAGGACGACATCGGGGCCAGAAACCAGACACGTGGGCAACCAGCCAAGCGGCGAATTTCGCCTGCGCCTTCAATACGAGAGTTGTCGATCGGGAATTCCGGCAGGCGCAGTAGGTCTCACAAGCCCCGCAAAAACTCGTCGGGAAGGCAATGCTTGGAGAGGTTTCAAAAGGGCGCGAGTTCTCTCGTGCCGCAAACTGGAAAGGGTTTTGAAAGAGCACAATTTCACTCGTGCCGTAAACTGGAAAGGGTTTTCAAAAGGGCATGAGTTCTCTCGTGCCGCAAACTGGAAAGGGTTTTCAAAAGGGCATGAGTTCTCTCGTGCCGCAAACTGGAAAGGGCTTTGAAAGGGCATGAGTTCTCTCGTGCCGCAAACTGGAAAGGGTTTTGAAAGAGCACAATTTCACTCGTGCCGTAAACTGGAAAGGGTTTTCAAAAGGGCATGAGTTCTCTCGTGCCGCAAACTGGAAAGGGTTTTCAAAAGGGCATGAGTTCTCTCGTGCCGCAAACTGGAAAGGGCTTTGAAAGGGCATGAGTTCTCTCGTGCCGCAAACTGGAAAGGGCTTTGAAAGGGCACGAGTTCACTCGTGCCGTAAACGCCAGAAAAGAAAGCCCGGGCTTCAGCCCCTGCGGTATGTTCTTCGTGCTTTCTATCGGAAACCCGGCTTCTTCCGCAGCCTGTTCACCCCCTCAAAAAGAGAGCGAGTTTCGAGGAACTTCAGGTCCAAGCCGTCACTGGTATTTCCGGAAACTCAACAACACTCTGCTGTGCTCCTGGACAGCTTCTGAGAGATCGCTGGGGCGATTGCAGGAAAATCGTCTCCCCTTTGCAGATCATTTCAGTTCTTTGGCGCAGAATGTCTTTATGTGCTGCTCTGCGTTCCTTTGCAATAGCTTGGTGTTCCCGGACGAGCCAGCCATTGGACAGCACCCCACCCCCCACCAAATCCCGTGAGACTGTGAATCACAGTCCGTGTGTCATGTGCTGAGGTGTCTCAATCAATCACCGGATCATCTGGTTCGGCGGGCACTCAGCTGCACTCCGCCGTTGCGGGACAGGGTGCAGTTCCACGACTGGTCGCACCGGTACTGAAGATCCGCAGGATTGTCTTCCAGCGGCTTCACACTCGCGTCCAGCGCAAAGCTCTCGCCCTCGTAAGTCTCAATCAGCCCTGAAGATGCGTCATAATTGGCAATCGTTACATTGCCCTCCACGGTAAATGCCGAGGTTTGTGGCGCCTCCGCCGGTGGCGGCGATGCGACAGCTTTGACGGCCCATTGCAGGGCAACGGCGGCCACCAGACGGTTCTGCAGACCGTGCCTCAGGTGATGATGCCGCCTTCCCAGGCGCTTCCACCGGGCATGCAGCCGGACGGAGGCCGTCGGCCGGTGAGCGGCAGAAGCCTTGACTGGAACAAATATGTTTTGTCCAGGGAGTGTTCTGGTTTCGACCAACGCCTTGGCAGAAGCTGCCTGCGCCCCTGGTGGCATGGCTGTTGCTTCCGCCTTGCCGGCTACCGGAACCGCCTGGGCGACCGCCGGAACTGCCTGCGCTGCTGGCTTCACTTCGGCCAGTTGCGTCTGCCCAGGTTTGGCGGCTGGAGGTTTGACTGGACTGACAATATGGGTGCTTGCCTGAACCGAATGCTCCAGGGTCCTTGGAATCATCGCCCGCCACGAGCCGTCCGCGGCAAGGGTTCCCGCCACGATCCCGAGAGAGATACCGATCACAAGGTACGTCGTCGTTACCAGGTCGGTGCCCATGGAGGGCGAAGTTCCCGACAGGGGCCTGTATCCAGAAGGAACCTGGTCACTGGGATTTTTCTGACTTAGCATCGATACTTAGGCTCCGAGCTTCCTAAGATGTCCAGAATGGCACGGAAGTCCTCAATCATTGAACACCTCTTCCGTGTCATTGCAAATCCGCAAAAGGTGTATATCCGGATCTGGGAAACCTGACGACCCTGTCCCGGAATGAAACCGACGCACACTGGCTGCAGAAACTCTCAATTGCCGCCTCGCTGTTCAGGAAACTCAGTACTTGTTCGGTACGCGTAGAAAAAGGAAATCTTTTCCTCGCCGCGTTAGGTCATTACAATTGTCCGCAATCTCCGGGATAATTCCCCAGCCGGCTCTCCGGTTCCCTGGCAGCTCAACGAGCCATCGATTGTTCACATGCCGAATGGTTGCGGCACCGCTCTCAATTGGAACCCTGAAGTTGCTCCAACTCAAGCCGCGAAGAAAGGTGCCTCTCTATGCCACCAGGTCTTGACGCCTTAAAACACATTGTCGTGCTGATGATGGAAAACCGCTCCTTCGACCACATGCTCGGATCGTTGAAGGCAGTGAACCCTCAGATCGATGGAGTCGACGGGACGCAGTGGAATCCCGACACCCAGGGGAACCAGGTCTTCGTGCAGCCGCTCGCCGAATTTCAGAGCCAGCTCGATCCCGACCCCGACCACGCCTTCCCTGCCGTCGATCAGCAGATCTTCAATGGCGACCAGAGCAACCCCCGCGTAGCCAGCATGAAGGGCTTTGTTCAGAACTACTTCCAGCAGCAGCAGGACCTGGCCCACTCGCAGAAGATCATGTACTACTTCACCCAGCAGCAGCTACCCGTGCTCACCTCGCTGGCTACCAACTTTGCCGTTTTCAACCGCTGGTTTGCCTCCATCCCCGGACCCACGCTCTGCAACCGCGCCTTTGCGCACTACGGCACATCCTTCGGCCAGGTCGGCATGAACGTCTTCTATCCCCAGGGCAAAAGCATCTACGAGCGCCTCCAGGACGCCGGCCACACCGCCAAGCTCTACTACTTCGATCAGCAAAGCTCCAGCCTGGAAGTCGTCAACCTGCTCCAGCACCAGCCCGCGCTATTCGCCACCTACGACCAGTTCCTTGCCGATTGCAAGTCCGGTACTCTGTCCGACTACAGCTTTATCGAGCCCAACTACAGCGATCACGACAACGACGACGGCGAGCAACTGGCATCCGACCAGCACCCCGACCACAACGTCCAGGCCGGTGAGCTGTTCATCGCCTCGGTCTACAACGCCATCCAGGCCAACGCGACCCTCTGGGCCAGCACCGCGCTGCTGGTGGTCTATGACGAACATGGCGGCATCTTCGACCACGTTGCCCCTCCCGCCTGCACGCCCGACGGCTACTCCGCCGGTCCGGCCGACACTCAATTGAGCTATACCTTCAACTTCGACCGCCTCGGCGTGCGCGTCCCCGCCGTCCTCATCTCGCCCTGGATCCCCAAAGGCACTGTCGTCGGGACAGACCGGGTCTTTGAACACGCCTCCATTCCCAATACCGTCACCAACCACTTCATCGGCCCTTACCCCGCCGCCACGCCGCGCGAACAAGCCGCCCAGACTTTCCTCGACCTGCTGTCACTCGACACCATGCGCACCGACAGCGTGGTCTTCAACACATAGCGCAGGAGGCAATTGCTATGACCGACGCCGCACCCGAACCGAAGCAGCCCGGACCGCGCCAACGCCGACCCCGCACCCGGACCGCACCCGCCGAACGCGGTGACGTCACCTTCATCCGCGTTCCCTTGCCGCCTGCCTCCGCGTTTAACAAGAACCGCCCGCCTGGCTGCCTGATCCAAGCCCAGTTGAAGCATATCCATCACGCCGAGAGCGCCCGCCTGCCCAAAGAGAAACGCGATGGCCGCCGCCCTGAGGACATCAAAACCGAGTCCGAGGCCGCCGAATACATAGCCAAAATCACCAAGCTTCTTCACCCGACCCGTGCAAAGAGACGCAAACCGCCCCTATCCAATTAGGAGGACATGTGCGAGAATTCCCCCTCATCTTCGCTTTGCTGGCCTTGCCGGCAGCCGCCGCTCTCGCCCAGGAAAGCCAGGTTCACGCCGACTTCCGCGGCGAAGCCCTGCGCTTTCAGCAAAGCTGCGAAGGATTTACGCTCAAAAAAATTCCCGGCTGCGCCGATCTCCTCTTCACTGACCATCCCCTGCACATCGCCGTCGGCAGCATCGCCCCGCAAAACGGCTTTGGAGCAGGCGGCGCCTACGTGGGCCACTACACGCCCAACCAGCTCTGGCGCACCAGTTGGGACGCCGACGCCATCGCCTCCGATAACGGCTCCTGGCGCGCTGGCTTCTACTTCAAAGCCATCCACACCCCCATCGAGAAGATCCAAGTCATCACCACCAGCAGCGGTAAACCCGCCCACTCCAACCTTTCCGTCCACCCCTACGCGGTCTTCAACCTCACCGCGCAGTCCATCTCGCTCAATCAGCTCTTCTTCTACGGCCTCGGGCCCGGCTCGCTCCAGGCCAGCGCCTCCGTCTTTGGAATGACCCAGACCATCGCCGGTGCCAACGCCATCGTCCCGGTCAGCCTCACCCTGAACGCTTCCCTGCTCGGTGAAGTCAACGGCCGCTTCGTCAATTTGCGCGGAAACCACGGAGAATCCAGCCCGTCCATCGAGCAGGTCTTCACCGAGGCCACTGCCCCCGGCCTCACCACCCAGCCCGCCTTTGTTCAGCTCGGCGAAGGCCTTCGCCTCGAGCCCTCACTCCTCAACGACCACCTCCAGCTGGACTACCTGGCCCAGTTCCAGCAGTACTTCGCTCCCTCCGCCAGCCGGTACTCCTTCCGCCGCTACAACTTAGACCTTGACCACTCCATCCCGCTCTACCACAACGCCGCATCCTACGGCCCCAGGGTCACCAACGGCCCCGACGAGTGCGCCGCCGCCCTCGGCGCCACCAAATGCTCCGCCATCCAGCGCAACCGCGAAGGCTCCGTCGAATTCCGCGCCCTCATCACCGAGTCCATTGCCTCGGCCGGCAGCGTCGTTCCCTTCTACTTCCAGCCAACCCTCGGCGGCTCCGACGTCAACGGGAACTCCTGGCTCCCCAGTTATCCCGACTACCGCTTCCGCGCCCCCGACGCTTTCCTTCTGCGCGAAGCCTTCGAACACTCCATCTGGGGCCCCATCGGCTTCGCCTTCTCCGCCGACCAGGGCAAGGTCGCGCTCACCCGCGGCGATGTCGACTTCCAGCAACTGGCGCACAGCTTCTCCGTCGGCCTCACCTTGCGCGCCGGAGGTCTGCCCGCCCTGTCCCTGGCCTTCGCCTGGGGCGGCTCGGAGGGCACCCACACCATTGCCAACGTCAACCCCTCGCTGCTGGGCGGATCTACGCGACCCTCCCTCTTCTAAGTCATGTTTCATCAGCGGCTTAGTGGATCATGTTGATGGTCTCCTGGGTCACCGTGTCGAAGGTCGTCACCGCTTTGGAGTTGGCCTCAAACGCGCGCTGCGCCACGATCAGGTCGGAGAATTCAGCCGAGATGTTCACATTCGAGGCCTCCAGCGAAGAGCCGTCAATCGTGCCCCGCCCACCGCTGCCGGCCACGCCGATTGCCGCATTTCCGGAGGCCGTGGTCGCCTGGTACTCGGTCGAGCCCATATCCACCAGCCCCTGCTCGTTGCTTACTGTGGCAATCGCCAGCTGCCCCACATTCTGCGTCTGCCCGTTCGAGAACGTGGCCGAAATTACCCCGCTCCCGTTGATCGAGAAGCTCTCATACTGCCCGCTGGCAAAGCCGTTCTGGCTGGTGGCCGAGGTCGAAGAGGCGGCTGCCGTCTGGCTGATGTTTCCCGTGCCGGTGGCGCCGAACAGATTGAAGTCCAGGTTCAGGCTCGCCGCCCCGTCGGAGAGGCCGGAGAATGTGATCCCGCTGATATTCGTCGCCGGGATCACCAGGTTGCCGCTGGAGTCGAAGGTCAGCGTCCCGGTTGCTGCGGCCGAGGCAATCGGGTCCTGCACCACGCTTCCCGAGGTCGAGATTCCCGTCCCCTGGATGCTCAACTGCCCAGCTGCATTAGAGGTTACCGTCACCCCGGTGATGTTGGCATTGGTCAGCGCGGTCTGCAAGGCCGTCGCATAGCTGGCCATGGTCTCGCCCGCCGTCACCGCAGGCGCGGCTATGGTTGCCGTCCCGCTCGCCGTCGGCCCGGTAATGGTCAGGTTGGTTGACGGATCTACCGTCGCCAGCGTGGCCCCGCTCGATCCGAAGTTGTAGTTCAAGGTAGTTACCCCCGCTGCGGTGGTCGAGTTGCCCTGTAGGGTATCCGGCAAAGAAACGCTGTAGCTCCACTTGTTGTCGCCCTGGTTGGCGTAGGTCACCGTCGCCTGGTACGCGTTCCCCAGCGAATCATAGACCTGCACCTCGCCGCTGGTGGTCGACCCCACCGCCGACTGCGAGTTCAGGTTCTCCGTCATGCTGAAGTTGGTGGTCGCCGCGGGCTGCATCACCTGCCCGGTGGGGATGTTAATGTCCACCAGGCCCCCGTTGGTGTTCACCACCCCGTCGGTGGCTGCGTAGCCCATCACCGCCAGCCCGTCCGAGCTCTCCAGCGTCCCGTTCGCGCTCAGCTGGAAGCTTCCGTTCTGGGTATAAAGCTGGCTGCTTCCACCCGCATCCAGAACAAAGAACCCCGAGCCGTCGATCGCGGCATCGGTTGAAACCCCGGTCGACGAGATCGACCCGCCGGAGAAATCAGTGCTGTTCGATGCAACCTGCACCCCCGTCCCGGCCTGAATCTCGTCTCCTGATCCATTGGCGCCCACCTGCTGGTAAAACAGGTCGCTGAAGTTGGTGGTCTGCGACTTGAAGCCCGTTGTGTTCATGTTGGCCAGGTTGTTGGCAATGGTGTTCAGCGCCGTTGAATCGGCGTCGAGACCGCTGAGTGGAATGTAAAAGCTCGGCATTGCGAATCTCCTCTGTCCTGGGTTTTGCCGGCCTCCCGGCCAGCGGTAATGAAATCGGTCACTGCGCCCCGGCCGGCTTGCCGGGGATCCTGGCTGCGTGCGGCTGCCCGTCCAGTGCGCGCGCCACCTTGTGCGCCGCCGCGTGGGCCTGGGGAATGCCCAGATTCCCGGGAGCTGACCGCGCGCCCACAGATTGCGCAAACTGGCTGATGGCTGCGGCGGCGCCCGATCCCGGAGCCGTCGCCGGGTGCAGCGCTGCTGCCCGGTGCCCTGCCGCCCCAACTCCATGTGCCGCTCCGGGCGCTGCCTTGGTGGCCAGCCCGGTCCCGGTCACGCTGGACGCGGAGGCTGATGTCTGTCCCGTTACTCCCGGGGCGGTCGACGCCTGGCTGCTGCTGGTGCTTGCACTCGAACTGCTGCCCGAGTCGCCCAGGGCCGTGGATAGATTCTGGTTGATGGAGATCAGCTGTTCCAGGCTGTTCACCTGCACCAGCTGGTTGATGTACTCGTTGGGATCGGTGTCCGCCGTAGGATCCTGGTTCTGCATCTCGGTGACCAGCAGCGTAAGGAAGTCGTTGGCCGAGATGGTGGACGAGGAGCTGTCGCCGCTGTCGGTGCTGCTGGTGCTCCCGGTCGAGCCCGTTGCCGCGGGCGAAGCGGCCATAGGGCTCGCGCCGCTTCCCGTCAGCGCCTGCCCAGCCGTCAGGCCGTGATTGAAGAGTCCTGCCATTGCCGCCATTCTGTTCCTCTCTCCGTCTGCACGATGCAGTTTCGGCATCGTCCTTCGCGCCGCTCACCGATTGCGCGTGCGACCCGCACTCAGGCAACCACCGAGATGTGGCCGCCGCTCATCTGGGCCGGTCGTTCCAGACCAGCCGTCGCTGCGGAATTCTCCGCAGCAGCGAATCCGCTTTCCCCGGACCCGTGCTGCGCGAGCCCGTTGTTGGTACCGCTGAAGTCCTGCTGCTGCCCTTGCTGGTCGGTACCCTGCTGCATCTGCTGTCCGGCATCCCCGCCACCCAAAGCGCCCGCGCCACGGTCCGGCGGCGCGGCCATCCCCAGCGACATCACCGGCGCGCGCTGCTCTGCCAGATAGGTGTGCAGACCCTCCATCTGCTTGCCCAGCTCTCCGGCTGCCGCGCTCGAGTCGGGCACCAGCGTGGCATGCACTCCGCCGCCCGTCATCTCTGCCCGCACTCCAACCCAGCCCAGCGACGGGTCCTGAAATCCCGCCTCTGCCTGCCGCGCGCCGCCATGTATCCAGGTAGGCGCGCCGGGGGCGGTTCCCCTGTCCAACTCGGCAAAGACCTCGCGTGCATCCGTTGCAGCCGCGTCACCGCGAGTGCTCTCCTGGGGAACTGTTTCCACTCGCGCTGCAGCCGGATCGCGCACCTGTCCGCTCCCATCGGCGGAGCCGCCCGCCATAGCCACGGAAATTCGCGCTGTCCGCGCTGCAGCGGGACGAGCAGTTCCCGAGCCTCGTAGAGGCCGCTGTGCGCCTTCCTCGCTCGGGGCCGGAGCTGGTGCGCCCGGGATGAACCGTCCCGGTGATAGTTGTTCTGAGCCGGCGTCAACCGCCCGGTTGCGGCTTGTCGGTGACGCGGGAGCGGAAGCAGCCGCAGGCTTGACAGCTTGGTCAGCGAAGATGCGGACCGGGATCGTTTCCGGCGGCAGGCTTCCCTCAGACAAAGGGCCCGCATCCGGCACGGAGATGGCCGCCGGGGAGGCCGCGCGTTCCTGCTCGTCCGCTCCTCCGCCTGGGCTGACCGCAGAATGAGAGACGGAGGACGAAACGGCAAGAGCCCCTGGTTGAACGACGGGCTCCTGGGAGGCGGACGGCAAAGTCGCGGGTTGAGGGTGAGTCGCACCGCCAGCCGTCTCCTCCTGTCCTCCAATGCTTGCTGCAACGGCATCCGGCATCGCAGCGGAAGGAGCACCTTCCAACCACTCACTCTGAACTCTACTGCTGAACTCTGGGCCTTTGCTGACCGGCCGAGACCGCGATACCTCCTCAAAGGAAGAGGCGGGAAGCGGAGGCATGGAAGATGCAGCCTGGGATGCGGCCACGGGTAAGGTCGGGTTCAACGCCGTTGGGCCGACCACAACCGGAATCGCGGTCGCATCGTGAGCCGATTCGGCCACTCTCCGGGCCAGGCCCGTCGAGGCTGGTTTCGCCGCCGGCTTCGCCGCTGCGCATTTCCATGTCGAGCCAATGGTACCGGCTACGACCGTTTGATCTGAACTGCGGCTTGGGGGCGATTGAACGATGCGGTGCTGCGGGCTTTGCCCCCGCGTCGGCGCTGCGTTCGTGCCGGAAGCTGTCTGAGAACTGGAATGGGCTGAAGGTTTCAACGCTATCGCTTCTGCGTGGCTTCGCTGCGCAATCGAGGTCTCCGGCCCAGTTGCTGGTTGTTCCTCGGCAGCAGACGCCTTCTCCGCCGATTTTTCGCCATCCTCCGCCTCCATCGGGCGCTCCAGATCTCCACCCATTGAAGCCAGCTGCGCCTGCCAGCTGGAGCGAAAGCTCTCGACCACCGCCTGGGAAGCCGAAGAGAATGCCGCAGGTTCGGCCACCGTCAAACCCTTGAACTGGCTTAGCGCCCCGCCCGCAACCAAACTCTGTCCCGCCCCGGTTCGCCCAACTGCTCCCAACGTGATTGCTGTGGGTCCGTTCATGGTAGGAATGAGTGCAGATACCGTGCCAAGGAAGGGGAAGGTGGGTTAGAGAAATGTCAAGAATGGGAAGAATGGTTCCATTTAAGTCCTCAAATCCCCTCGCCGCATGGATTTTCTCTCAAGTTTTCTCTCCCGCGGCCGGGTGTTTCTCCCTCACACAATGGTTCCTCTGAAGGTTGACGTCCCCATGGGGCGCTGCCTCACCCATCGGAGATGTCAAGAGGGCGATTTTCATATCGCTGATTCCAATAGGCGTATACCCCATTTGCACTGCAGAGGATTTCGGACTTGGAGCGCACAATCGAAGCATGGAGGGTCAAAAGCCATCGGCGCAGTCCGGCGAAACACGCCCATAAAACTCCTCCTTATGCTGCGGGAAGCCCTCGGCGCACCCCAAATCAGCAGCGAACAACGGAAGAAAATGCATCAAACTATGGATTTTCTCTCAACACATTGAAAACAATCATGTTCCATGCAAAAAAGGCAAAAAAGTGCCCTAAGTCTAGTGCATCCGCGCCGGCGCGTGGCCGGCTGGCAGTTCCTGCGCTGTCCGCGCACGACCGTGCTTCACTCCTCGCAACCGCCCCGAGCCTTCCTCGCCGCCTCCGCCTCCGTCCTGTGCAGCCGGTTGCGAAACCAGTCGTCCAGCGCCTGCTGGCCGCGCCGGCCTGCGTCGAGGGCATCCCGCGCCTCGGTCTCCTCGATCAGGGTCTCGGCCTGGCGGCGTTCCACCCTCTTGAGCCAGGAACTCCTCGCGCCGCGCCGCCACATCGAGCTCCGCATCCGCGAATGCGCGGAGCCAGCGCCCGCGCCAGCCGGTCGGCCGTGCGCGTCTCTTCGAGGCCCGCCAGCCGGTCCGGCAGCTCGCCCGCTGCGCGCTGGCCTCCACCAGCCGCCGTCCCCGGCGGTCCCGCTCGGCCGTAGCCGTCAGCGCGTGCTTCAGCCGGTTCAGCTCGCCGAGCGCAGACTCCAGAGCCAGCCGGCTCTGCTCCTCTTCGAGCTCCCGGATGCGCAGCAGGCGGCGCAGCGCGCGCGAGACGGCCATGGCTCAGACCTCCGCGGCCAACGCCGCCAGCCGGCTCGACGCAGTCGGCAAAGTGCACCTGCTCGTGCGGCCTCCTGGGTCATGAAGGCGCGCATCGGCTCGCGCGCGCGCAAGTGCGCGGTCCAGATCCGGGTCCGCGCCCGGCTTGTAGGCCCCGATGCGCACCAGGTCCTCGGAGCGCGCATAGACAGCCATCAATCGGCGCAGCAGCGCCGCCTGCTCGCGATGCTCGGCTTCGGTCACCGCCGGCATCAGACGGCTGATCGAGTCCAGCACCTCGATGGGCGGATACCAGCCCTCGGCCGCCAGCGCCCGCGAGAGCACCACGTGGCCGTCGAGCAGCGAGCGCACCGCGTCCACCAGCGGATCCTGCTGGTCGTCGCCCTCCATCAGCACGGTATAAAAGGCGGTAATCGAGCCCACCCGGAACTGGCCTGTCGCGCTCCACCAGCCGCGCCAGCCGGGTGAACACCGAAGGCGTGTAGCCCTTGTGCGGTCGGCGGCTCGCCGGCGGCCAGGCCAATCTCGCGGGCGGCCATGGCAAAGCGGGTCAGCGAATCCAGCACCAGCAGCACATGCTTGCCCTGGGCGGCAAAGTACTCGGCGATCGTGGTGGCGGCCAGGGCCGCCCTCATGCGCATCAGCGGCGACTGGTCGGAGGTGGAGACCACCACCACCGAGCGCGCCCGGCCCTCCACGCCCAGCGAATCCTCAAGAAACTCGCCCACCTCGCGGCCGCGCTCGCCCACCAGGCCCACCACCGTCACATCGGCCTCGGTGTTGCGGGTCATCATGCCGATCAGCGTGCTCTTGCCCACCCCCGACCCGCCGAAGATGCCCACCCGCTGCCCCCGGCCCACCGTCAGCAGCGCATCGAGAACGCGAATTCCGGTGCCCAGCGGGGTGCGAATCGGCACCCGGTCGAGCGGCGAGCGCACCACGCCGTCCAGCGGCAGCGCCATGGCGACGGCCGGCGGACGGCCATCATCGATCGGCACGCCCAGCGCATTCAGCACCCTGCCCATCAGCGCCGGCCCCACCTCGATCTCCGGATGCACGCCCCAGCGCCGCCACCGGATCGCCAAAGCGAATGCCCTCGGTGCTCTCGACCGGCATCGACAGCACATTCGAGCCGCGAAAGCCGATCACCTCGGCCAGGTGCGCGCGGCCCAAACTGGTCCTGAATCTCGCAGCACTCGCCCACCGAGGCCAGCGGGCCGGCCGACTCGATGGTCTGGCCCACCGACTCGAGCACCTGCCCGCGCCAGCGCCAGGGCTGGCCGCGCTCCAGACGGGCGAAGTAGCGGCCCAGCAAGCGGCTTCGCAGGCACGGCCGCAACAACGCTCACGGCTGTGTCTCCTTGCGCCCGCCAGACGATGCCTCGATCACGGCGCCGGTGCGTCCTACGCCGGACCCGCCGGCGCGGTCAAAGAAGCCGCGCTCGATCTCGCCCAACTGGGCGCGGATTCCCAGGTCCACCGAGCCCAGCTCGGTCTCGATCACGCAGTCGCCCAGCCGCATCCCCTCCCCGGCCACGAACCGCGGGCTTCAGCGCCAGGTTGGGCAGCAGGGCGATGGCCTCGGTCCACAGGTCGAGCTCGGCTGGTGGCACCCGCAGCCGCACCTGGGTCGAGCCGGAGAGCTGGCCCAGCGCCACCCGCACCGCTCCGGTCAGCAGCAGCGGGTCCATCTGCGCCTCGCGGCGCAGGATGCGCGCCGCCACAGCCAGCGCCAGCTCCACCACTTCGTGCTCGACGGCGTGCAGAAAACGGTCGCGCTCCTGTGCAAAGCTCTCGATCAGCTCGGCAGCCTGGCGGCGCACGCTGCTCGGCAGCCGCTGCCAGCGCCGCTGCCTGTGCCTCGCGCTCCGCCTGCCGGCCCTCCTGCCTGCCCCGCTCCCGTCCGGCTTCGAAGGACCGGCGCGTCTCCTCGGCCAGCCGCTTGTCGAACTCGCCGCGCAGAGCTGCCTCCGCAGCCGCCCGGCCGTGATCGTACGCCGGATGCGCGGCGCCGCCGGATACGGCTTCGCCTGTTCCCCAGCCCTCCCACACTGGCAAGGAAGGCGCATCGGTTCCAGCCGGGTACTCGAAGACCTCGAATTGCCGCGCCGTTCTTCATTGTCGATCCCGCCTGCTGCAAGAAATCCTCCAGTTCGATGACAGATCACAGGTTACAGAGGACAGTTCAGTTACCACCGCTTCTGCCAGGAATTCGCCGGCAACTCCGAGGGGGCTTCCAGCGGCGTGTATCTGACTTTCATCATGAATCCTGTCATCTTGCCTCTCTTCACGCCAGCATCTCGTCGCCGGTCTCGAGCTTCAGCACCACCTTGCCCTCGGCCTCAAGGCGCCGGGCCAGGTTGAGAATCTCCTGCTGCGCCTGCGCCACCTCGCGCGAACGCACCGGGCCCAGCACCTCCATGTCTTCCTTCAGCATCTCCACGGCCCGCGAACTCATGGACTTGAAGATCTGCGCGCGCAGTTCGTCGTTGGCCCCGCGCAGCGCCATCGCCAGCTGCCGCTTGTCCACCCCGGAGACGATCTCGCGGATGGTCGCCGGCGGCACCGTCACCAGGTCTTCAAAGGTAAACATCAGGTTGCGAATGCTCAGGGCCAGCTCCGGCTGCCCGTCCTCGATGGTCTCAAGAATCTTTTTCGATTCCTCGGCATTGAGCCGGTTCAGCAGGTCGGCCACCGCCTTGAAGCCGGAGTAGCTCTTGCGCGCCGTGTCGCCCATGCTCTCCAGCCGCCGGTGCAGAATGTGCGCCACCTTCTGCGCCATCTCCGGCGAGAACTGGCGCATCTCGGCCAGCCGCTGGATGGAAACCACCTTGTGCTCCTCGCTCAGGTTGTCCAGCACCATCGAGGCGCGGCGCGGATCCAGGTGCGCCAGAACCAGGGCGATGGTTTGCGGATGTTCGGAATCGAGCAGCTTTCCCAGTTGCTGCGGGTCGGTGCGCTGCAGCTTGGCCAGATTTCCCTGCGCGGCCTCCTGCGAGCGACGCACCAGCATCAGCAGATCGTCGGCGCGCTCTTTGCCGAAGGTCTCCATGAGCAGGCGGCTGGCGTAGTCCAGCCCTCCATGCATCACAAATCTCTGCGTCTCGAGCAGCTCCCAGAACTCCTCCATTATCTCGGCCGAGAGCTCCGGCGAGATGCCGCGCAAGTCGGCGAGTTCCTCGGTGAGCCGCTGCACATCCATTTCCGGCAAAGCGCGCAGGATCTCTCCGGCGAGTTCCTCGCCCACCGCTACAAGAAGGATCGCGGCCTTGCGCAGGCCGGTCAGGCTGGCCGATTGACGGCGCCCTGCTGTTCCGTTCTCGCTTCCTTCCGCCAAGTCGCTGCCCCTCTTCTATCCCGCCCGCTTTTTTTTCATCCCAGCACGGTTGATTCCGCCCATGCAACACGTACCCCCCGGGTGCCGCTCAGTCGGAGTGGATCCAGCTTTGCAGCAGCCGCGAGCTCTGTGACGGCTCACGCTTCAGATGTCCGCTGACCTGTTCGAAGATCTCCTGGGTGCGCTGCCGCTCCGGGTCGAGTTCGGCCGGCTCCGCAGTCTTCAGGGCGGGATGCGCGGCTTCGGCCATTCCCCCGGGCAACTCGCGAATGGATGCATTGCCTGCAAGAGTGCCGGTGCGGCGCAGCGCGGGCCGCACCCCAAACACAAGCACCACCAGCAGCCCTGCCAGAAGCGCGGAATACTTGACCAGCACGGGTGAGTTCTCTGCCGTGGCCAGCACCTGCCCGGGCAGCGTGGGCGGCTCGATCGTGCGATTCTCGTCAAAGGCCAGATCCTCAACCGTGAGCAGATCGCCGCGCGAGGGGTCGAACCCCACCGCCGCCTGAGCCAGCGCGGTCAGGTTGCGCAGCTCCTCTGCGGAGCGCGGCTGCCACACTGCTGCCTTGCCCTTGGCGGCCAATTGCGCCAGCCGGTCGTTGACCACAATGGCCGCGGTCAAGCGGCGCACCCGGCCTGGATTCTCCAGAACGTGCCGCGTGGTCTTCGAGGCGCCGTAGGTGCCCGACTCGGTCTTGGCAGTCTGCGGCGGGGTGGTCTGCTGCGGGTAGACCGGCAGCGCCTGCGAATTGGGAGCGTTGGACGCTGTGCCCGGCACACCGGCTGCGACCGCCTGCGGTCCTGTGGTCTGCTCCGTGCGCTGCATTGACAGGGTCACCGTCTGGTCAGGATCGTAGGTCTCTTTGGTCTCCTCGGTGGCGGCGGGATCGTAGTCCAGTGTCACCGAGGCACGCACGTTGCCGGCACCGGTGACCGGCTCAAGCGTTGAGACCAGCTTTTCCTCCAGTGCCTGCTCGGCGGTCAGGCGCACGGCGTCCGCGGTCTTCGGCCCCAGCGGCAAGTTCCCGGCCGCATCCACCAGAACCACCCGGTCGGAGGTCAGTCCATCGACGGCCGAGGCCACCAGGTTGCGAATCGCATCCGGCTCGCCGTCGGCCAGCGACCGGTGACGCAGCTTGAGCACGACGGAGGCTTTGGCCGGCCGCTCCTGTTCTCGAAACAGCGAGTCGTGGGGCAACACCAGGTGCACCCGCGCCGACGCGATGTCCGTCAGCGTACCGACCGTGTGTTCGAGCTCGCCCTCGAGAGCCCTCTGGTAGTTGACCTGCTCGTCAAACTCCGAGCCCACCCAGTTCGGCTTATCGAAGATCTCGAACCCCAGCCGCCCGCTCTTCACGCCACCTTTGGCCGCTGTCGCCAGGCGCGCCTTGTCCAGTTGATCTGCGGGAACGCGGATTCCGGCGCCGTCGGCGGTCATGTCGTACGGAATCTGCGCCTGGGTGAGGATCAGCCCGGTCTGGCGTGCGTCGTCCGGATCAAGCCCCGCGTAGAGCGTGCGCCAGTCGGTGCGCAGCCCATACCAGAGCAGGCTCCCGATCAGCGCCGCCAACAGTGCCCCGGCGGCCAGCGCCCAGCGCCGCTGTCCGGTCTGCATCGTGGCCCAGCGAACCCGCCCCCTGGCCAGCAGCCCCGCCATCCGGCCTGCCCATTGCGGCTGCCCGGAGGTCCCCGGCATGCTCTTCTCCAACTGTGTTCCGGTGGCCATGATCCCGTTGCCCCGCCGCTCTCAAAAAACACACATCAAGAATCAAATGGCTCAGGAGAACGCTCTCGCCCGGCCCTAGAACTGCATCCCGATCACCGACTGGTAGGCCTGCACCGCCTTGTTGCGCACCGCCAGCGTCAGCTCGAAGGCCATGCTCGCCTTCTGGGTGGCGATCATCGCCTCGTGCACGTCCACTCCCGTGCCGCTCATGAGCCCGGTAACGGCCGCGCTGGCCTGTTCCTCCAGCTGGTTCACCTGGCCGACCGCATCCTGCAGCAGGTCCGAGAACGGAGCCGGTTCGGCGCCCGGCTCCGAACCCCAAGTTGGTAGGGACGCCGCCCCGGAGTCGTTTGATCCGGTTACTCTCGGAACCGCTGCGGCAAGCATGTTGGTGATCGGTTGCATCGGATTTTCCTGCGTCCTCTTGTTTCCCTGAGACTTCTTCGCTTTCCAGTCCCCTGTTCCTTCGTTGGCCAGGCGCTACGACTTGGCAATCTCCAGAGCCGAAGTGATCATGCCCTTCTCGGCCTGGACGGCGGAACTGTTCAGTCCATATGCACGTGTCGCCCCCATCAGGTCCACCATCTCTGTGAGAGGATTAATGTCCGGATACGCGACATAACCGTCCGGTCCGGCATCGGGATGGCCGGGATCGTAGCGCTTCAGAGGCGGCGCCTGATCCTCAACCACCTGGGCAATGTGCACGCCGGGCGCGACAGCGCCTGATCCGGGCAAGCTCAGGGTGGGCATGGCGCTGGCGGCCAGGGTTCCGGCTGCCGGAGTGCCCGCTGCCGCGCTCATCGCGTTCAGAAAACCGGTCTGCGGCAGGTCGGCGGCGAAGACCACGTGCTGGCGGCGATACGGCCCGCCCGAGGCGGTGCGCGTCGTCTCCGCGTTGGCCATGTTGGCCGCCACCACCTCGGCCCGCATCCGCTCGGCCTGCATCGCTTCGCCGGAGGCATCCATCGCTCCAAACAGATTCATTTTGTGCGCTCCTTTCGCAGCTATCAGCTATCAGCTTTCAGCTACGCCTTTGTGGACTGCAATACAGAGGATCAGCGGCGAAAGTCCGCAGCGTGAGGCTGAAAGCTTCATTTGTCGGCATGGATCGCGTCCATCACCATCTGGTTCTGCTGTTTCAACAGCGCCACCCCGGTCTTGAACTTCAGCTGCGCCTCGGCCAGATTTAGGCCTTCCCGGTCCATTGAGACGTTATTCCCGTCCGGGCGCGCGATCAGACCATCCACAGCCCGCACCCGCACCGGCCGGGGCGCCTTGCCCTGGTCCACGCTGTCGATGGCCTCGCGCATCTCGGCTTCGAAGTCCATCCCCACCGTCCGGTAGCCGGGCGTATCCACGTTGGCCAAGTTGGCAGCGGTCAGCTTGATCTCGCTGGTGGCCAGGCTCAGATACTGCCCAATCTGCTCGCCCAGCCGCGTATCGATCTCCATTCTCATCCTGACCCGCCCCTTTCATTTCAATGGACCGTCAGTCCAAAGTCGATCTCCTGCGCGGTCAAAACCGCCTCGTCTCCGGCCAGAATGGCGGCCCGTTCCAGCACGTGTTCCAGTTCGCGAACATTTCCGGGCCATGCGTGACCCGCAAGCTTTGCCATCGCCGGCTGGTCGACGCGTTTTACCGGGGCATCGCGGCCCATCTTCTCCAGGAAATGATCCACCAGCAGGGTCAGATCCTGTGCGTGCTCGGCCAGCGACGGGGTGCGGATCAAAAACACCGCCAGCCGGTAATAGAGGTCGGCACGGAAGCTCCCCGTCTGGGTGTGCTCGGCCAGCGGGCGGTGCGTCGCCGCCACAATGCGCACATCCACCTTCACGGTCTCGTTGTCACCCACGCGCTGCAATTCGCTGCTCTCCACAAAGCGCAGCAGCTTCGATTGCAGGGCCAGAGGCATCTCGCCAATCTCGTCCAGAAACAGTGTGCCGCCATCGGCAGACTCGATGCGGCCGATCCTGCCCTGCACTGCGCCGGTGAATGCCCCGCGCGTGTGGCCGAACAGTTCCGCCTCAAGCAGAGATTCAGGAATGGCGGCGCAATTGATGGCGACAAATGGCTTGCGGCTTCTCGGCGAGAGTCTGTGCAAGGCCTCGGCAACCAATTCCTTGCCCGAGCCCGTGGGCCCTTCAATCAACACCGGGGTCATGCGCGAAGCGACCAGGCGCACGCGGCGGCTGACCTCCAGCATGCAGTCGGCGTTCCCCACCAGCTCCGGCAGCCGGTCGACGGACTTGCGTTCGCAGCTGGAAACGGTTTGCGCAGACGCCGTCAGCAGACTGGATGCGGATGGGTTGCGTATGGGCACGGCCCTCGGTCCCAGGGACACGCCTTCGGCGGGCGCTCCCCCGGCCTCGACAGGGACCCGACTTGAAGAGGCCGGGCCGCTCGCCAGCCCCGCCGCCCAGCTGCCGGGGCGGAGTGAAGCTGGCGCCGACGCCTGGCTGGGAAGAGTGGGAGCGAGGTTCCAGACCGCCGTGTCGGTGTCCTGGGAGCGCCGCAGCGCATACAAGAGTTCCTGGCGGTAGGGTCCGCGCTGGCTCTCGTGAGCCGTCGATCCCCCGGCACTCACCACATCCACCTGCGGAAACCGGTCCCGGAAATCGCTGAGAAACTCAGTTAGATCCAGATCGGGCAGCCATGAATCGACGATCAGCGCTTCGGGCACAGTGGTCTCGACCTCGCTCCAGGCCTGCGCACCGCCTTCGGCCTCGCGGACCTGCCAGCGCAGGCCGGTCAGGGTTTCGGAGAGTCGTTGGCGGAAACTGCGGTCGGCGCTGGCGACCAGCGCGGTGCGCTGGGGGGTGCGTACGACGGGGTGGAGCAGAGAGACGGGAACAGGCTGCATGAACAATCTCCTCTTCGTTGCGGTTGCGGTTCACTGGGACAGCTACTCATAGACTCCGCGGAATGTCCGCTGTCCTCACGCCAGTCCGGGCACCGGTCCTGCGGCTGCCGGCTGTAAGGCTGCAGCAGGCAGCGCCAGGGCAGCCGCGGACATGCTGATTTCGTTAGGCACCAGGTATCCCTGGCCGCGCACGGTGCGGATCAGCTGACCCGGAGGCGGGTCGTTCAGCTTGCGGCGCAGGTAGTTCACGTAGACATCCACAATGTTGGTCGTCTGCGCCGGCTCCATGTTCCACACCGCGTCCAGCAGTTCCACCCGCGAGACGCACTGGCCGCGGTTGAGCATCAGGTGTTCGAGCAAGGCGAACTCCTTGTTGGTCAGCTCAACGGAACGGGCACCGCGGCGGGCGGTATGGTCCAGCCGATCCAGTTCCAGATCCCCGGCACGCAGTTGCAGCCGGGCCTCCCGTTTGCGCCGCAGCAACGCACGGCAGCGGGCCCTCAGCTCATGCAGGCTGAAGGGCTTGAGCATCAGGTCGTCGGCGCCCAGATCCAGGCAGCGCACCCGCGTGTCTACCTCCTGGCGTGCGGTAAGCACCAGCACCGGCAGATCGGCATCCACGGTGCGCACCTCTTGCAGAACCTGCTCGCCATCCTTGACCGGCATGTTCAGGTCGAGGATGGTGAGATCCGGCATGTCCTGGCGAAATGCCTCTATCGCTTGCCCCCCGTCGTAGGCCAGTCGAACCCGGTGTCCGTCGGCCTCCAGACCGCGGCTCAGAAACAAACCAAGTGCCCTGTCATCTTCGGCAATCAATAACCTCATGGCAGCCTTTCTCTTATCAGCAGCGCTCCTGATTCTCGATCCCCTTCCCGCCCAGACGGGACAGATAAGGGGACGCTCATCAAGTGCGCACCTCCACCTTCCCTCTTGGGGAGGGGCAACTCAAGAGAGAAAGATGAGAAAGGATCAAGACGATTGCTGAAACGGCACGGGAGGTGAGAGTGTCCCAAAATGGTGCACGGTTTCGGACACCCGCGCTGCCGTCTCCTCTCGCGCTCTAGCGCCGCGAACCGATCGCTGGCAGTCGGTTCCTCGCTTTGTGCTTGTACATCGCGGCGTCGGCACGGGCAAGCAGATCCTTGATGGCGTCGGCTGGCGTCCGTTCCGCAAGGCCGATGGAAGCCTCCACCTTCAGCTTCATCGTGCCGGTGCGCGTGTGCACCGCATAGTCCTGGCAGACCCATGAACGCAGCCGCTCAATCTGCGGCCCGGCCTCGGCCAGCCCGCAGTTCAGCACCAGGATGAACTCGTCGCCGCCCCAGCGCCCAATCATGTCGGTCGCACGGCTGGCAGTCCGCAACTCCAGCGAGAATTTCTGCAACAGCTCGTCGCCCACCAGGTGGCCATACTTGTCGTTCACCCGTTTGAAGTCGTCAATGTCCACAATGGCCGCCGACAGCGCCGTTCCCCGGGAAAAGCGGCGTTCCAGCTGACCCTCCACCCAGGCGCGGTTGCGCAGCCCGGTCAGCGCATCCCGGCTGGCCAGTTCTTCGGCCTCTTCCAGCTTGGTCTGGTAGCAGCAAACCTCCGCCTTCAGCTGTGCAATGGCCTGCTTGCCTTCGGCCGTCATCCGGTCTACCGAGGTCTTCAGATCCGCCGCGCTCTGCTCAATCGAAGAGCGGATATCGGTCAGATCCTCCAGGCTGGCGATCGTCTGCAGGCGCGTGGTCACCTCGCAGATCTGGCCCGCGCAGCGCTGGTCCCGCTCACCCACCGACTGAGCCGTATGCGCCATCACAATCAGCAGATCTTTCACCTCGGCCGTCTTCCGGCGATAGTGCTCGGCGGTCTGCCGGCCCCAGTTCTGCAACTTCTCTCCAATCCCTGTCTGCACCGATGCAACTGTCTCCGCACTCGCTTCCGTGGTGAGCTTTTCCGCCGCCGTCGCGAGGCTCTGCTTTAGCCCCGTACCCAGCGCCGGACAGGCCTCCACGCTGCAGTTGCCCATCTCCCGCAAGGAAGAACGGTAAGCCGCCAACGCAAGTGGGAGAATCTCTCCCTTGTCATCTTCCCAAGGAAGATCCGTAGGACATAGGCTCTCTTCCACAGCAGGAGCATGCGGCGTTGCAGAGGTTGAATCCAGGTATTTTTTCAGCGAAATCATGGTTCCACGGGGTCTTTCTTGAAACAGGGCCACCTTGCATAAACCCTCATCCGGGAATATCGGCGGATTTGTGTTTGTCTTCAGAGCCACGATTCGCTTCCACCCGTAACCGGGTTCAAGCCCTTTGCAATGTGCCACTCACTACATCGCCCTGCATGGGGACCAGACAAACGATCTTCCTTCAAGATTGGGGGGCTTTTGCCCAGGGCTCGCTGCCGTCGGCACCGGTGCTCCATTTCACAGGCGAATACCCCCACGAAGAACAAGCGAAGAAAATACTTGACGCGGTTCGCTTTTTATTCGCTATAATGCGACCCATGGCTGTCACCCGTAGGCAAAAAGAAATTCTCGACTTCCTCGAGTCCTTCGTCTCCCGCAACGGCTACTCCCCGTCCTTCGAAGAGATAGCGCGCGGCATGGGGCTGAAGAGCCTGGCAACCGTGCACAAGCACATCACCAACCTGGAGAAAAAGGGCTTGCTGGACCGCGTCCACAACCGCAGCCGCTCCATCGATGTGGTGCCGCCGGGGGTGCGCACCCGCACCAGCGACAGGCTCCCGCTCGCCGGACGCATCGCCGCCGGGCTCCCGGTGGAGACAACCGAAGGTTCCGAGAGCATCTCGCTGCACGACGTGGTGGGCAACCGCGACGTTTTCGCCCTCGAGGTGCGCGGCGACTCCATGCGCGATGAGCACATCATCAGCGGCGACTACGTGCTGGTGGAGCGCACCCGGACGGCTCGTCAGGGAGAGATTGTGGTGGCGCTCGTCCGTGGAGCCGAGACCACGCTGAAACGCTTCTATGCAGAAGGGGCCCAGGTGCGGCTGCAACCGGCCAACATCGAGATGGAGCCCATCTATGTGAAGGCTTCCGACGTGATGATTCAGGGCCGCGTGCTTGGCGTGCTGCGCAAGTACCGCTGAGCAAATTTCGTTGCATGTGAAAAAGCCCGGCTACTTGGCCGGGCCCTTCTCATGCATCCGTGCCTGGCTTACTGCAATGCCGGCGCGCCAATCAGTTTCTGAACCTTCTCTTCGATCACATCCTGCGGAACGTATCCCACGATCTGATCGGCAACCTTTCCGCCCTTGAAGAACAGCAAAGCGGGGATGCCGCGAATCCCATAGCGAGACGGGGTCGCGCCATTCTGATCCACGTTGACCTTGGCCACCTTCAACTGGCCTGCGTACTTTGCGGCCAGCGCATCCACGGTAGGCGCAATCGCTTTGCATGGACCGCACCAGACAGCCCAGAAATCCACCAGCACAGGCTGCTCGCTCTTGAGCACCTCCTGGTCGAACGTCGCATCGCTTACTTCCAACACTCCCAATCCAGCCATAATCCTCCTTGCGGCAACCCCAACTACTTCAAGTGTACTGGGAGCCGTGCAACTATGGGATGCACGACCCTTGTGGAAAGTCGCAATTCGCACCAGCCGGGTGAACAACCAGCCCAGGAAAGAACTGCCCGCAGAACCGGAAACTCCAGTCCGTAAACGGCATTTCGGCTGCATCAGTCGCAAATAGAAGCGCCCGGATCCTAGAAGGACCACGGGCGCTAGAGCAGCCCTCCCCCAGAACTGCCCACGCTGAAAATCTAAGTGTTTAACTGGTTAATAGCAAGCAATCTTAGGTAATGTGGAAAAGTAATCACGAGCAGGTGATTAGCCAGAAAGGTAACGTGATCTCCGGAAGATTACCCTAATGACAACCTGTTCACTCCTCTGTCGTTAAGCAGGGTATAGTTGCCGAACGGGCCTGAAAATCAAGCGTTCCCGCATGCACTTACTTGCGCTCCGTCCGGCAGAAACCGGCAGGCGACAAGCGCCGGCTGCAGCAATTCATCTACGGCTTCAGTGATCGCGGCGGATGCCCTCGCCAGCGAGTCCCCGTCCTCCACAATTACAAGCACGGCCGGTCCCGCCCCGCTCAAAGCCGCTCCCAGGATGCCGTTCTTGCCTGCCAAAGGCAGAAGACGCGGCAACAGCGGGCAGATCTCCGCGCGATAGGGCTGGTGAATGCGGTCACTCATGGCCATGCGCAGCAGATCGCCCCGGCCTTGCGCAAACGCCAGCCCCAGTAGTGCCGCGGACTGGATGTTGGCCACCGCATCGGCGCGCGAATAGCACTCCGGGAGCAAGGCCCGTGCGCTGCTGGTGGCCAGAGGTTCGGCAGGCATCACCAGAATGGCCCGCCAGGCGGCCGGCGGAATCACGCGCGCCACATGCACTGTGCGGCCTTCGCTTGCCGCAGCCACAAATCCACCCAGCCAGCAGGCCACGGCGTTGTCTGGATGACCTTCCAGAACGCATGCCTCTTCAAGAATCTCGTCTGAACTCCACCCCAGCTTGCCGAAGTGGTTGGCCAGGACGACCGCCGCCAGCCGTCCCGCTGCGGAAGATCCGCAGCCCATCCCCAGCGGAATCCCGTTAGCCATGGATATCTTCAATGGCACAACCGGCCGGTCGTGGGTCGAGAGCAGTCCTTTGTAGATCTCCAGGATGAGATTGTTCTCAAGCCGAGCGCAGCGTTCCGCATCGTGGCCCGTAGCGGCAATGGAGAACTCAGGGGCTGGCTCAGCCTTGATCTCCAGGAAAAAGTCCAGAGCGACAGCAGCGGCATCGAACCCGGAGCCGAGATTGGCCGAGGTGGCGGGCAGTCGCAAATGCAGGCACTCTGCATCTGCTGTCGACCATTCGCTCATGCCGCGCTGCCCTTCACCGCGGCCAGCACCGCTTCCGGAGTGGCCTCGACCACCTGCGCGTTGCGCCGCAGGCTCTCAATCCTGTCTTCCAGACCCACCTTTTCCTCCTCCCGCAGCAGCGTGCCGCGATGGAAGTCGATGGTGTAATCGGCGTCCTTGAGCGTGTGGCCGGTCAGCAGCAGAACCACGGTATCCGCGGCAGACACATTGCCTTTGGCGCGCAGCTTCTTCAAACCCGCAAGTGTTACGGCAGAGGCTGGTTCGCAGCCCAGACCCTCGGCGCCCAGTTCCGCCTTGGCAATGGCAATCTCCGCCTCGCTCACATCCAGGCACCAGCCGCCGGTCTCGTGAATGGCCCGAGCCGCCTTGCGCCACGAGGCCGGATTGCCGATGCGAATTGCTGTGGCGCGCGTATGCGCTTGCACCGGCTCCAGCGAGGCGCCTTTGTTGTTGGCCAAGCTCCGCACCAGCGGATTCGCGCCCTCCGCCTGAATCACCGAGATGCGTGGCAAACGGCCCACCAGCCCCAGTTCCCGCAGTTCGCGAAATCCCTTGGCCAGCGCAGAACTGTTGGCCAGGTTACCGCCGGGCACAATCAGGTGGTCGGGCACATTCCAATCGAAAGCCTCGGCAATCTCGAAGGCCGGCGTCTTCTGGCCCTCCAGCCGGTATGGGTTCACCGAGTTCAGCAGGTAAATGTTGGCTTCCTTCACCACCGTCGTCAGCACGCGCACGCAGCCGTCGAAGTCCGTATTCACCTGGCAGGTCACCGCGCCATAATCCATCGCCTGCGCCAGTTTGCCCCACGCTATCTTGCCCTCCGGAATCACCACCAGGCTGCGCAGCCCGGCGCGCGCCGCATAAGCAGCCATCGCGGCAGAGGTATTGCCCGTGGACGCGCAGGCCACCCACTCAAAACCCCGTTCCTTGGCCACGCTCAAGGCGGTGGTCATACCTGTGTCTTTAAAGGAGCCAGTCGGATTCATGCCCTGGTGCTTGGCAAACAGCTGGTCGATTCCCAAGGCCTTCGCTGCGCGCGGCAGATGGTAGAGCGGCGTATTGCCCTCGCGCAGTGTTACGGCATTGCCAAAGTTTTCCAGAATGGGCAGTAGTTCGCGGAATCGCCAAACTCCAGAATGATCAAGAGCCTCCGACGAGCAGCGCCGCTCCCGCCAAAGCCACTTCAGCGCGCCGGGGTTGGGCCGGTCATGTCCCTGGCGCTGGCCCCAGCCGGGATACTCCACTTCAAACAGATCGCCGCACGCTGAGCAACGGAAGTCCGGCCGCGCTTCTGTGCCGACCACACGCGCCCCGCATCCAAAACAGCGTAACTGGTGCAAATTGTCGTTCATGCCCAAATTATCGTTCATGCCTGGTGTTAGCCTACCAGCGTGGGCAGAATTTTGCTCTGTCATGGAGGCTGAAAACCCCGCATGCCCAACCGGATTCGGATAGGATTCGCGATGTTTCTGGTCGCAATGGCCAGCCTGGCCTTTGCCGACGCACAAACCCCGCTGCGCATCGCAGCCGCTGCTGACCTGGAGCCGGTTCTGCCGCCCATCCTCGCGCAGTTCCAACAAGCCACCGGAATCCATGCCGAAGCCACCTTTCAGGCTTCCGCAGTCCTGACCACGCAGATTCAGAATGGCGCGCCCTTCGACCTCTTTCTTTCAGCGGACGTCGGTTACCCCAAGCGCCTCATCGACGCCGGACTGGCCGACGCAGCCGGGACCGCTGATTCCTCAACGCCCATTGTTTACGCGCGGGGCACACTCGTCCTGTGGACCCGCAAAGATTCCAATATGACTCCTTCGCTCGACCTTTTGCGCAGCCCCAACCTGAAGCGCCTGGCCGTCGCCAACCCCGACCGCGCCCCCTATGGCCGTGCCGCAGTCGCCGCCCTCACCAGCCTCAAGCTCTACGAAACTCTCAAGCCCAAACTCGTCACGGCGGAGAACATCTCACAGACCGCCCAATTCGTCGACTCCGGCAACGCCGACGCTGGGCTCATCTCGCTCACCTCCGCGCTCACCCTCAGGCTTGCCGGGGACGGCGCATATTTTGTGATCCCGCGCGACCTCTACCCGCCCATCGAACAGGGCGCGGTCATCGTGAGCAAGACCACGCAGCGCGCGCAGGTGCACAAACTGCTTGACTACCTGCTCTCCGCTTCCGTCCAGGCCCAACTTGCCAAGAGCGGCCTCACACCCGTTCACTAGAGACAGCCTGAGTAACATCTTCAATGTCATCCTGAGCGAAACACGCAGCGGAGTCGAAGGATCTGCGTTTCCTGAGTCGAAGCTTGCTGCCCCATCCATTCCACAGTCTCATCGTGGGATGGGTGGGAAACCACGAACCCCAACGATCGCCGTTTCCCGGAACCCCATGGACTGGCAAGCGCTCGCCCTCACCCTCAAGCTGGCTTCGGTCACCACTGCCATTCTGCTTGTCGTGGCCGTGCCGCTGGCCGCATGGCTGGTGTTGGGCCGCAGCCGCTGGTTGGCCGCGCTGGAGGCCCTGGCCGCCTTGCCCTTGGTGCTTCCTCCCACGGTGCTCGGATTCTTCCTCCTGGTTCTGCTCGGGCCGCGCACCGCGTTTGGCCGCGCCATCACCGCGCTGCTTGGCCATCCGCTGGCCTTCTCTTTCTCCGGACTGGTGGTTGGCTCGGTCATTTACAGTCTGCCCTTCGCCGTGCAGCCTCTTGTGGCGGGCTTCGCCGCAGTTGAGCCGGCGCTTGTCGATGCCGCACGGCTGCTCGGCGCCAGCCCCATCCGGCTCGTCACCACGCTCCTGCTCCCGGTGGCCCGCCGCTCTCTCATCGCCGCGGCCGTGCTCAGCTTCCTGCACACCATGGGCGAGTTCGGCGTAGTCCTCATGCTCGGCGGAGACATTCCCGGCGCCACGCGCACCCTCTCCATCGTCCTCTACAACCAGGTGGAGAACTTCGACTACGCCGCCGCCAACCGCACCGCGGCCATCCTGCTCGCGCTCAGCGCGGTTGCCCTGGCTGTCATTTATATCGGCGGACGCCCGCGTGGAGGCCGCCGTGCTTGAATTGGCTCTGGACGCCCGCCGCGGCAGCTTCCACCTTGAAGTCGAGTGCCGATTCGCGTCCGACTGGACCGTCATCTTTGGCCCGTCCGGCTCCGGCAAGTCCACACTACTGCGCCTCCTGGCCGGTTTGGATCTCCCCGAACCATCCCGCTCGCGGTCAACCCGGGTAATTCTGGACGGCCAAATCCTTACCGACTCGGCACAAAAGATCTGGCTCAAGCCTGGGCAAAGAAAAACAACCATGGTGGCCCAGCAGTCCGCACTCTTCCCCCACCTGAGCGTGGCAGCCAACGTCGCGTACGGGTTGCCCTGGTTCGACGCGAAAGAGCAACGCGAATGGGTGGAAGAGATGCTGACCTTTGTCGGTGCGGAGAGCCTTGCCTCGCGCCGTCCGCACGACCTCTCCGGCGGCGAAGCGCAACGCGTAGCTTTGGCCCGCGCGCTTGCGCCCCGGCCCCGCCTGCTGCTTCTCGACGAGCCGTTATCCGCTCTCGATGGCGCAGCCAGCGACGATTTGCTCCTGCGTCTGCGGCAGTGGGCCCAGGAACACAAGATCCTGACCGTTCTTGCCACCCACGACGCCACCGACGCCCTGGCCACAGCCGCCGAGGTAGCGCTTCTTCACGACGGCCGCCTCGCCGCGTTGGGGTCGGCTAAGGAGGTGCTTGCGACAGAGCGCAAGCGCCTGTTTGAGCGCATCGGTTAGGCCAAGTGCCCACCATCAGTCCGTTGCCGCGTCCTTGCAGCCGCCGGTCTTGTTTCAGAACCCCACCATTACCGGCTCCATCTCCAGACGAATCCCGAATCGCACCTCCACAGCATTGCCAATCCTGCTAGCCAACGCCAGGATTTCCTCCGCCGTTGCTCCGCCGCGATTGATCAGCGCCAGCGTATGCCGCGAGGAGACTCCCGCTCGGCCCAGCGCATAGCCCTTCTGGAAGCCGGCCTGCTCAATCAGCCACGCCGCCGGAAGCTTAACCTGTCCAGGACTCGCGGTGAACCGCGGCGGCTCCTTCCCGCTAGTCACAGCAATTTGCTCTACCTGTTCCTCGCTTATCACTGGATTCTTGAAGAAGCTCCCGGCGCTGTGGCAATCCGGATCGCCCTCCACCAGCAGCATTCCCTTCCCTCGCCGCACCCGCCGCACCGCTTCGGCCACTTCCGTAAGGCTCGGCGGACGCTCCCCAAACCCGCTCACCTGAATCGCGCGCTGCAGTTCCGCGTAACGCAGCGTCGGTGCGCCGCCACGCTTCAGGCGGTAGTCAACCCGCGTTACAACGTACCGCCCGCGATCGGTTGAGTTGAAGCGGCTCCGTGCGGTAACCGAAACCCGCACTCCGCCTGGGAAATCGTGGAATAGGCCCGCGAGGAGATCGAAGACCCGCACCCGATCAATGGTCGAAGCGACCTCCTGCCCGTATGCGCCAACGTTCTGCACTGGCGTGCCGCCCACCGTTCCCGGAATCCCGGCAAGGCACTCGATCCCCGCGCAATTGTCTTCGACGGCGCGTTGCACGAAGCTATCCCAGTCCTCTCCGGCAGCCGCGCTGTAGATGCTCTTACCCCCTAAACGAAGGAACTCCGGCTCCCTGATTTCAATGCCGCGCAAGCCAACCCGCAGCACCAGCCCGTCGAACCCCGCATCCGCTACCAGCAGGTTGCTCCCGCCGCCCAGCACAAACAGCGCCAGCCCGCGCTCCCGCGCCCAGCCGGTCGCCTCCACAAGCTCGTCCTCGCTGGCCGCCTCCACAAACCAGCGCGCCGGCCCGCCAATGCCAAACGTGGTAAAGGGCGCAAGCGGCTTGTTTTCTTCCATGAACATCGGTTCAAGCCTACACCATGCGGATTTCACGATAGAATAACTGCAGGCAGCTTCCCTGCCGGAGGCATACATGTATCCAGAACTGATGGTCATCCCCATGCGCGAGGAACTCTCCCGCGCCGGAATTAAGGAAACCCGCACCGCCGAGGACGTGGACACGGCTCTCGCCGCACCCGGCACAACGCTGCTGGTCGTCAACTCCATCTGCGGCTGCGCAGCGGGAAAGATGCGTCCCGGCGTTCGCATGGCGCTGGCCAACGCCGCCAGCCAGCCCGACCACAAGATCACCGTCTTCGCCGGCCAGGACCGCGAAGCCACAGAGCGCGCCCGCAGCTACTTTGAGGGTAATCCGCCCAGCTCCCCCGCCATCGCCATCCTGCGCGACGGCAAGCTCGTCTACCTCATGCAGCGCTACATCATCGAGCAGTCCACCGCGCAGCAAATCGCCGGCGAACTCCTCCGCGCCTTCGACGAGTTCTGCGCCAAGACCACGGCCTAGAGTTTCTTCTCAGATCTTCCGGATAGGGCCTGGATATTGGGCAATCACCGGATCAGCCGTAAGAAGTGTGATCCCTTCGACCATCGCCTGTGCGATCAGCATGCGGTCGAAGGGATCTTTGTGGATGGGCGGCAGGGACTCTACCTCAAACGCGTGTGGGCTTTGAATCGCAAGCTCCTGGCAGCCGTTTAGCAGCAGCGTTCGCCGAATCAATTTTGCGTCGTGCTGAAATCCCGGCTTTTTCAATCCCCGCTTAATCGCAATCTCCCAGATGCTGCAAACACTGAAGAGCAGGCGATTCTCTGAAGCGTCCAGGATCTCACGCGCCTCGCGGCTCAGGCGCGGTGAGTCAAGCAGAGCCCAAATCGCGACCTGCGTATCGAGCAGGAATCTCATTCGGTGTCCTCGCCGAGAAACATGCGCTCAATCTCTTTGTCCAGTTCCCGATCGATCTCTTCGAAGTTCTCCGGAAGGGTATAGACACCTTTCAGAGCACCAAGCAGCCTGTTGGGCTGTGCCGGCGTCTCATTCAACGCTGTGACTTTCACCTTCGGCTTGCCCGCCTTGGCAATGATGAAGGAATCGCCCTCGACTGCTTCATCCACCAGCCGCGAAAGGTGCGTCTTTGCTTCGTGTATGTTGATGGTCCGCATCGCCCCCTCCGCTGAACTAAGTCCACTTAGTTTAGTTTAATTCTGGCCGACATTGCAAGAACCGACTCTCGGCTAACAGCCTGTGGTGAACGTCAGGTTTTGAAAGGGCCCGACTTCAGTTGTGCCGCAAATGGCTGAAAATAAACGATGGGCTTTAGCCCCTGACGAATGTTCTTCAGCGATCCAGACTTCACCACGTTCTGCTAAGCAGAACGGCCTCCCACACGGGAGGCCATTCGGCTTTACGTCTCTTGTTGTCGAGTGCGAGCTCCCTACTTCGTCCCTACCGGCAGCTTTTGCACCTTGCTGTGGCTCCGTGAGTAGCCGAAGTAAATGATTAATCCGAACAGCAGCCAGCCAATCATCACCTCCCAGGTGATCTTCGGCAGCCGCGTCATCAGGTAGAACGCGGAGAGTATGCCCAGAATCGGAATGGCCGGAACCAGCGGCGTCTTGAATGGCCGGTGCATATCCGGGTGCCGCACCCGCAGCACCCATACTCCTGCACACACAATCGTGAAGGCCAGCAGCGTGCCGATGTTCACCAGCTTGGCGAGCTGGTCGATGGGCAGGAAGCCGGGCAGGACGGCCACGATGGCTCCGACGGCGATGGTCGAGATCCAGGGGGTGCGGAACCTGGGATGGATGGCCGACGCCCACTTGGGCAACAGCCCGTCCTTGGACATGGAAAAGAACACGCGCGACTGGCCCAGTAGCATGACCAGCATCACGGTTGCCAACCCGAACACGGCGCCAATATTCACCAGCAATTCTCCCCAGCCGATCCCTGTCACCTTGATGCCCAGAGCTACTGGAGCGGCCACGTTCAGCTCCTTGTAGTTCTTCAGGCCGGTGAGGATGGTGGAGACGATGATGTAGAGCACCGTGCACACCGCCAGCGAACCAAGAATGCCGATGGGCATATCCCTTTTGGGATTTTTTGCCTCCTGCGCCGCGGTCGAAACAGCGTCAAATCCGATATATGCGAAGAAGACACTGGCCGCTCCCAGCGCAATGCCATTCAACCCGAAGTGTCCTTGCCCATCCGAGGGCGGGATGAACGGATGCCAGTTATGCATTGCGAGCGCGGGATGTTTGATCAGGAAGTAGCCGCCCAGCACTATGAATATGCCGACGACGGTGAGCTTCACGATCACGATCGCCGTGTTCAGATTGGCTGACTCCTTGATCCCAATTACCAGAACGGTGGTAATGGCCATAATCGCCAGAATCGCCACAAGGTTGAACAGCCCGGTGGCGTGATGCAAGCCGACGCCCGAAACGTCCATCGGAAGCGAAGTCACCGGCATCCACTGGTTTTGGAAAAAGACCAGATCCGTCCCCGGCGTCGCCGTCAGTTGGGGCGGAATGTGGATGTTCATCTGGGCCAGCAGGCTGTTGAAATACCCTGACCAGCCGGACGCAACCGTGGCCGCACCAAACCCGTACTCCAGCCCCAGATCCCAGCCGATAATCCAGGCCACCAGCTCGCCCAGCGTCGCGTACCCGTAGGTGTACGCCGAACCGGCGATCGGGATGATCGAGGCGAACTCGGAATAGCACAGCCCTGCAAACGCGCAGGTGATGCCGGCCAGCACAAAGCTCAGCGACACAGCCGGTCCGGCCGCCGTGGCCGCGGCCGTCCCCGTCAGCACAAAGATGCCGGCGCCGATAATGGCGCCGATGCCCAGCGTGATCAGGTTCAGTGCGCCCAGCGAGCGTTTGAGCGTGTGTTCGCCCGTTTCACTCGCCTCCTGGTTCAACAACGACATGGGTTTAATGCGAAACAGACTGGACATGATCGAGGGACTCCCTCCTCAGCGGTTGATTTCAGTTTGAATTGGACTCACGTTGACTTGCCGACTGTCGCGACCAGAAGAGATATACGGGTATGCCCAGCAGAACCAGAACCAGCCCGGGCCATGTGTATTGAGGCTTGTATCGCAATAATACGATACAAATCCAGGCCGCCAGCACGATATAGAGTCCCGGCAGAAACGGATAGCCCAACGCCTTGTAAGGCCGTGGCGCGTCCGGCCGCTTGAAGCGCAATACAAACAACCCGGCAATGGTGAGGATGTAAAACAGCAGCACCGCAAAGATGATGTAGTCCAGCAGCTGGCTGTAAGAGCCAGAGACGCACAGGAACGTAGCCCACACCGCCTGCACCATCAGTCCCGCCACCGGCGTCTTGAACTGCGGATGCAGCTTGCCCACCGACTTGAAGAACAGCCCGTCGCGGCTCATCGCATAGTAGACGCGCGCGCCAGCCAGTGTGAGCCCGTTGGCGCAGCCGAACGTGGAAACCAGAATCGCCCCGGCCATCAGCCATGCCCCGCCGGAGTGGAAGATCTGTTCCAGTGCCGCCGTGCCCACCCGATCTTCTGAGGCATACTGCACGCCCCGCGCCAGCACCGTGGCGCCATTCGGATCTCCGTGCAAGGGCAGCACCAGGATGTATCCCAGCGACGCCAGAAAATATACCGTCAGCACAAACCCCGTGCCCAGCACCAGCGAGAGCGGAATGTTCCGTTTCGGGTTCTTCACCTCACCGGCAGTAAAGGTGATGTTGTTCCAGGCGTCGGATGAGAACAGCGAGCCAACCTGAACCACCGCCAGAATCACCGCAAGGTTTACCAGCACAATCGGCCCGCCAATGCCCACCTGCACCGGGTGCAGCGAACTCCACCCTGCGTTGCGCCAGAACTGGCTCAATCCCGGTCCGAAGTTGGCGCTCCACGCCGTCGCATTGCGCCCCACCGTAAACGCCAGCACAACCAGGGCAGCCAGCGACAGCGCCTTGGCCGAGGTAAAGACATTCTGGATCAGCGAGCCAAGGCGCACGCCGAAGATATTCACAATGGCCAGGAAGAAGACCACCACGATGCCCGTCAGGTTGGCCGTGTTGACGCCAATGTCCATGTTGCCCAGCACCATCGGCCCCAGCTTGATCGCCGGAACATGCGCGATATGCCACAGCCAGTGCGTCGTCGAAATCGCCGGAAAGAAAACCCCAAGAAACTTGCCGAAAGCCACGCAGACCGCCGCGATGGTTCCCGTCTGGATGACAAGGAACAGGGTCCAGCCGTAGAGAAACCCCCACAGAGGCCCCAGCGACTCGCGAAGGTAAACATACTGCCCGCCGGCCCGCGGCATCATCGCAGCCAGCTCGCCGTAGCTCAGTGCGCCAATCATCGTCAGCACTGCGGTCACTACCCATGCGCCCAGGTAGAGCGCCGGCGAGTCGGTACCGCGGGCAATGTCCGCTTCGACAATGAAGATGCCGGAGCCGATCATCGACCCGATCACAAGGGCTGTGGAAGAAAAAAGGCCAAGGCTCTGCACCATGCCAGAAGCAACCGGGTCTGGCAAACTGGCCGGACTTTGGAACTGAGGATTGGAGATGCGGTCTGGGATCGTCACTTAAAGAAGTTTTAGCGGATTTTGGCGCTCATGTCTTTAGTTTTCTTTCAGTGAGCGCATTTCTCTCGATTGGCCGGTTCCTGCACTTCCCCTCAGAAACTACCCGCCCCGCTCATTGCCGTCCTGTGCGCCTCAGCCGCACACGCCTTCACGTCCTCGCAGAGCGCGTCGACGCGCGCCAAATCTGCATCCCAGGAAAACATGAATCGCGCCGCCCCGCCAATGAACGTGTAAAACCTCCAACCGCGTTCCCGGAGTCCTTCAAGAATCGTCTCCGGCGCCGCCAGAAATACGGCATTCGCCTCCACCGGCCCGGCCAGCGCCACTCCCGGAATCCCCTCAATCTGCTGCCGCAAAGTGCCGCGCGCAGCGGTTGGCATGTTCCGCATTGCGCAGCCATGCCCCGCTCTCCAGCAGCCCCACCCACGGCGCTGCCAGGAAACGCATCTTCGACGCCAGTTGACCCGCCTGCTTGCAGCGGTAGTCAAAGTCCGCTGCCAGCTTGCGGTCGAAGAACAGTACCGCCTCGCCCACCGCCATGCCGTTTTTCGTGCCGCCAAAGCAAAGCACGTCCACGCCGCTCTTCCAGCTCACCTCGGCCGCCGAGCAGCCCAGGCTCTCCACTGCATTGGCAAACCGCGCCCCGTCCATGTGCAGGTAAAGCCCGTGCGCTTTGCATTCCTCTGCAATCGCGCCCAATTCGGCCAGTGAATACACACGGCCCATCTCGGTGGATTGGGTCACCGTCACCACCCGCGGCTTGGGATAGTGAATGTCCTGGCGTTTGGTAGCCAGTTCCCGGATCGCTGCCGGTGTCAGCTTGCCATCCGCGCTGTGTGCCACCAGCAGCTTGGAGCCGTTGGAAAAGAATTCAGGCGCACCGCACTCATCCGTCTCCACGTGCGCTGAATCGGCACAGATCACCCCATGGTACGACTGGCACAGCGAAGCCAGCGCCAACGAGTTGGCCGCCGTGCCATTGAAGACAAGGAACACCTCGCAATCCGCCTCGAACAGGTCGCGAAATGCATTCGACGCCCGCTCCGTCCACGGATCGTCCCCATACGAGGTCGTATGCCCCTGGTTAGCCTCGGCCATGGCGCCCCACGCCTCGGGACAGATCCCGGCATAGTTGTCGCTGGCAAACTGCTGCAGCAGTTCCTTGCCCTCAATTCTCTGCACGTCTCAAATCCTTTCTGACGCCTCTTCGGTTAAATTTCGCTTCAAGCAACGCTGCTACTCCCCAGCCAACGCCCTAGGGCCATTTCATCACAGCAAGGCGCCTGTGTGCCGAACCAGTCCCGCATCCCGGCCAACGCGGCAAAGTCGCGGCGCAAGGCTCCCCACGCTTGGTATAAAGGATGCGGCAAGCAGGGCTGGTTCCTGCTCTGCCCCATTGCGAGGGAACCTCATGACCACAAATTCGCTTCGAAGCTTCAGCCGCATCGTCTTGGCTGCGGTATCTCTTTTCGCCATCCTGCAATTGGCGCCTGCGCAACAGCCCGCCAAGCCAGCAACCGACCTGACAGTGGTCACCCCCGAGTCCGTCGGCTTCTCCTCGCAGCGCCTGGAGCATCTGCACGCCCTCATGCAGCAGGCTGTCGACCAGAAGCAGATCGCCGGCATCGTCACCATCCTCGCCCGCCACGGCAAGGTCGTCGACTACCGCACCTACGGCCTGCGCGACCTGGCCAGCGGCGCGCCCATGACCAAGGACGTCATCTTCCGCGACTACTCCATGACCAAGCCGGTCACCGGCGTCGCCATGATGATCCTCTACGAGCAGGGCAAGTGGCTCCCCTCCGACCCCATCTCCAAATTCGTCCCCGAGTTCGCGCACCTCAAGGTCTACAACGGAGTCGGAGCCGACAGTAAACCGATCCTCGTCGATCCCGATCACGCTCCGACGATGCGCGAGCTGATGAGCCACACCGCCGGTTTCACTTACGGATTCTTCGGCAATACACCGGTTGACCAGATGTATCGCGACGCTCATCTCTTCGACTCGAAGAATCTCCAGGAGTTCATCGATAAAATCTCCAAACTTCCCCTGCTCTATCAGCCCGGCAAAGGCTGGACCTACTCCATGTCAATGGACATCGAGGGCTATATCGTTGAGAAGCTCTCCGGCCAGACCCTCCCCAACTTCATGCGCGACCAGATCTTCACGCCGCTGGGCATGAAAGACGCCGCCTTTTACGTCCCTGCCGACAAGCGTGACCGCTTCTCCTCCGTCTACACCACCGGGCCCAACGGCGAGCTGGTTGCAGCCCCGGCCTCCGCTTCAGGTCGCTCCACCGACTACGCATCCGAGCCCGGCATGCCCTCCGGTGGCGGCGGCATGGTCTCCACAGCCGCAGACTACTTCCGCTTCGCCCAGATGATGCTTCAGGGCGGGCAGCTTGACGGCAAGCGCATCCTCGCTCCCGCGACCGTTAAGCTCATGACCTCCAACCACGTCCCCACCGAACTGCTCACCGGCCAGTACAGCATTGGCTCCCAGGTCTTGCGGCCCGGCTTCGGCTACGGCTACAACTGCGCCGTCGTCTTTGACCCGCCCGAAGCCAACCTGCCCGAAGGCAAAGGAACCTTCTTCTGGGACGGCGCAGCCGGCACTTGGTTCTGGGTAGACCCCAGCAACGACGTCGTCTTCATCGGCATGATCCAGCGCATGCTCGGCCCCGCCAGCCCCAACCTGGAATACGAAAGCCGCGCCGTAGTCTATGGTGCCCTGGTCGATCCCGCCAGGTAAGACCCTCTGATGATGTGGCTTTCCATGAGCCATTTACAGGGATAATCTCAACCTGAACATAGAAGCCGTCCTTTCCGAGTTGATTCGGTCAGGACGGCTTCTCGCAGCAGGTGGAAACTTGTCTCAACGTGTCTTCAACCCTCGTCCGCCGAAGGCCCGTAGCACCCGGGAATCTTCGCATCCAACAGGCGCAGGTAAACTCCCAATTGCGCCCGGTGATGGACTAGGTGGTTCATCACCGCCTCCCGCCAAATCTGGTACCGCGGCTGATCGAGCCACGCATGCCCGCCAAAGACAAATTGCCAGTTCTGATCCCACTTCTCCGCGGTAACGGCAGCCAGCGCAGCGCGAGTCGTTGCCACTTCCTTGTCAAATTTCGCCAGCAGTTCCTCGCGGCTCGCAGGAACATACTGCTCCCACTTGTGGTCCGCTGCAAACTCCACCTTGTCCTTGGTCAGGGTCGAAATTCCCCATTCCCCGGTCATATCCGAGACATGACCTGCTAACTGCCCCAAGCTCATTGACTTGGCATGCGGCTTCCAACCCCAGTCTGCTCCCTCCGGGATCGCTTCAAGCACCTTCCGCGTCTTCGCGGCCTCGTGTTCCAGCTCAAGCTCCAGCTCTTTTTGAATGTCCATCTTGGCAACCTCCTGCGTTGCGAAACCAGCATACCCCAAAACCACGCAAAAAGGCGAAGAAAAAGCGATAATCTTTTCCACAACTCAAGAGAACCAGGCAATCGACCCAGCGGCTTTGGAAGACAGAATGAGACCGTTACTTGGGCAGCGCGTAAGCCACGTAAGCCCCACCTTGCGGCCCCTTAGGGTTGCGCGAGCCGCTGGCAGCAATCACCACATACTGCCTTCCGTCGATCATGTACGTCGCCGGCGTAGCCACCCCGGAAAACGGCAGTTCCGTCTCCCATAACAACTTCCCATCGCGGCTGTCGAAGGCCCGGAATTTCCGGTCGTAGACAGTCGCCCCAATAAACACCACCCCACCCGCAGTCACCACCGGCCCGCCATAATTCTCTGTTCCTGTGTTCTTCATCCCCTTCGCTGCCAGTTCCGGGTACTCGCCCAGCGGAATCTTCCACAGGTACTTGCCCGTCTTCAAGTCGATGGCGTTCAGCGTCCCCCACGGCGGCACAATCGCCGGGTAGCCATCCGGATCCAGGAACTTCCGGTAGCCGGTAAAGATGTACTTCTCCTGGTCGTACGCGTGCGCGTACGCGGACTTTCGCTTCTGCGCCTCGGGTGAAGCCACGCCCAGGTAGCGCAGAAGCGCCTCCAGGTCCGATCCCTGCAAGTCCGGCGCTGCCGGCATCTGGTTCTTGCCGTTCTGGATCATGTCCACAATCTGCGCCCGCGTCAAGCGGCTGCCCACGCCAATCAGCATCGGAAACGCCGGAGCAATCCCCTCCCGGTGATCCCCATGGCAAATGGCGCAATGGTCCGCGTAGACAGACGCTCCGGCCTTGTCCTCAGGCTCCTGCGCCGTCATGGCCTGCGCCGGCACGCTTCCCGCCTCTTTCCCCGCACCCGCCGCCGCATCCGTCCGCAGAAACTCGATCAGCGCCGTTAGCTGCGCATCGTCAATGTTGGGAAACGATGGCATCCGCCCGTTCCCTTTCTTGATGTTGTCGGTAACCTGCTGCATCGACAACCTGCCCAGCACGCCAACCAGCGACGGAAACGCCGGCGGCGCACCGGCGCGATCCTGCCCATGGCACATGGCGCATTGGTTCTGGTACACCTGCGCGCCCGGACTGCCTCCCCGAGCCGCCTCAACCAGCCCGCCCGTCCACGCCATCTCCGTCGCATTCACATACAACACGTTGGTCGCCGGATCAATCGCCGGACCACCCCACTCCGCGCCGCCGTCAAACCCTGGGAACACCACCGTCTGCTTGCCCAGGCTGAGCGGAACAAACTGCCCCTCGCTCCTAAAACTCGCAAACTGCTTCACCGCCCACGCATGCGCCTCCGGTGTCCGCGTGGTCAGCATCTCCTCCGTCAGCCGCTGCCGCGCAAACGGCTCCGGCATATCCGGCTTTGGCTGCGTGGGCGAGGCCGCCTCGCCCGGGACCGTGCTGGGCGGGTAAGCCACTTCGTGAATGGGAAACAGCGGCTGGCCGTTCACACGATCGAAGAGGTAAAGAAACCCCTGCTTGGTAGTCTGCGCGACCGCAGCAATCGTCTTGCCGTCGCGCTTCACCGTGTAGAGCGCCGGCTCCGACGGAAAATCCCGGTCCCACAGGTCGTGATGCACCCCCTGGAAATGCCACAGCCGCTTGCCTGTGTTGGCGTCCAGCGCCAGCAGCGTATTGGCATAGAGGTCGTTACCCACTCGGTCGCCGCCGTAGAAATCGAACACCGCCGAGCCCGTCGGCGCATACACAATGCCCCGCTCCGCATCCAGCGCCATCCCCGCCCAGTTGTTGGCCGCTCCAGCCGTCTTCCATGCCTCCGCCGGCCACGTCTCGTAGCCCGGCTCGCCCGGATGCGGAATGGTATGAAAGCTCCAGCGCAGCTTGCCGGTGCGCACGTCGAAGGCGCGAATATCTCCCGGCGGCGCGGGATGCGTCTCTGGATTCCGCCCGCCCACAATGATCATGTCCTTGTAGATCACGCCCGGCGTGGTCAGCACAATCGACTGCTCTTCGTAGTTGCCGCGCAGCTCCTTGCGCAGGTCCACGCGCCCGCCTTCGCCAAACCCCGGCACCGGCTGCCCCGTCTCCGCGTCCAGGCAGTAGAGATAATTCATCACTCCGGCAAAGATGCGCCCCTGCTTGCCGTCGGTCCAATACGCCATGCCGCGAGTCGGTTGCGACCCGCCCACCCCCGAGTCGAACTTCCACTTCAGCTCGCCCGTGGCCGCGTCCAGCGCCACCATCTTCTGCGTCGGCGTGTAGGCGTAGAGCGTCCGCCCCACCACCAGCGGATTATCCTGCATCCCGCCTTTCTCGCCCGTATCGAAGCTCCACGCCTGCTTCAGTTCGTGCACATTCGCGCGGTTGATCTGCGCCAGCTTCGAGTAGTGATCGCCGTCCAGGCCGCCGTTGTACGCAGTCCAGCCAGTGGTGCTCTGCCCCAGGCAAGCCGCGCAAGCCATAGCCAGCACAAAAGCTCCCGCGCCTGGAATTCGATTCAGATATGTCATCCCGTTTCCTTGTGGACCGTTGGTTGGTTGCCTACGCGCCATACTTGATGATTGTCATGAAGCCAAAGTCCATGTGCAGCTGCTGATGGCAATGCAGCAGCGTATCGCCCGGATTGTCCGCCGTAAAATCCACCGCCACCGTATCCAGCGGCATCACGTTCACCACATCCTTGCGCAGCCCGCTCAGTTGCTTGTGAGCAATCTGCGTCACCTCGAACGTGTGCCGGTGCAGGTGGATCGGATGCTGATCCCCGCTCCCGTTGCGCAGCAGAAGCCGGTAGCGCTTTCCCGCCGTCACCTTGATCGGGTCCACATCCGGCCACGACTTGTTGTTGATCGTCCACGTATCAAACTTCGATCCCTTCTGCGGCCCCACATCGCGAAACGTCAGCGTCACCGTCTCGTCCGGTACCGCCGTCACCGGGGCGGCGGAAGCAAACTGCGTGTAATCCCACTTCGCCGGAGCCGGGTCCGTCCACACCGGCGCGCCCGTCTTGCCCGCGTACTCCACCACCACGCCCAGCCCCATCTTGCGCGCCTCGGCCAGCGTCGATCCCAGCACCCACACCCCCGGCGCATTCATCTCGACAATCGCATCCACCCGTTCCGCCACCGCTAGGCTCAGCACCTCCACCGCCGTCGGGTTGGGCACCGGGTTCCCGTCCATGGCGATCACCTTGAACGTATGCCCCGGCAGCGCCAGCACCACGTTCTCCGTCGCGCTCGCGTTCAGCAGCCGCATCAGCACCCGCTGCCCCTGCTTCACGCGAATCGGCTCACCCGCCCCCAGCATGTGCTGATTCACGGTCGCGTACTGATAGCCCACATCCGATCCCGTCGTCTGCGGATGGTTCGCCGACTCCGCCCGCATCGTCTCCACCATCGGCACAAACGCGCCGTTCCAGTGGTGAATCGCCAGAAAAACCTCCTGGTCGTAGTGCCCAGAATCTGCCGAGCCATCCACCAGAAGAAATCCAAACTGCCCGCTGTAGGTCCCCAGCGTCAAGTCCCCGCCCGCCCCCGCATGGGTGTGATACCACCGCGTCCCCGCCGGCTTCGGCGTAAACGTGTAGCGCAACAGCGCGCCCGGCGCAATCATCGGCGACCCCTCTTCCATCGCCCCATCGTTCAGCGAATCAATCGCCAGTCCATGCCAGTGCACAGTGTCGGGATTCGCGCTCGCATTGGTCACATCGATGGTCACCGGCACGCCCTCCTTCAGCCGCAGCATCGGTCCCGGAACCTGCCCGTTATAAGCAGTTGTCTTCACCGTTATGCCCGGCGCAATCTCCAGGCTACACGGCTCAATCTTGAGCGTGTAATCGGGCTTTGTGTGCGCCGCCGCCGGCAATCGCGCTGCCCTCAGCGCTCTTGGAGTCAGTGCCGCAGCGGCCAGACCTCCAGTGAGCGCCATGCCGCCAGTGTGCAGGAATCGTCTGCGGTCCATCGCCGTCATAGGTTTCATCGCGCATCCTCCTGGGGATGGAAACATGCCGAACCAAGCGATTGTTTCACGCCGGGTGAGTTCGCCGCAAAGCAAAGGTCGCCTCGGGCAGTGAGGCAGTTTCCAGGCAGGCGGCTACCCAGCCCGAACCTATCTGAAAATGGTTGCTGAATCTGTTCAGCATTGGGCGATACCCCCGGATTCGCCCCTGACTGCTATCAGACTTTCATTTCCAACTCGCCGCCCTGCACAGCAATCAACAAGCTTGCCGGGTCCGCTGCGGCTGATGCATGATGATCGGATGAATCCTGCCCGGGTAATTGTCCTATGCGCTTGCGCAGTGTCGATGGTTGTCCTCAGTCATGCGTCAGCAGCACAGCGCGTCTTCGATATCAGAGACTACGGCGCGACAGGCCGCAAGAGCGACGATGCCCGCCCGGCCCTGCAGAAAGCCATCGATGCCTGCAGCAAAATGGGCGGGGGCAGGGTGTACGTCCCGCCCGGCGAGTACACCTCTGGACAGCTTCATCTGCGCTCCGGAGTGCGCCTCTATCTGGAGGCTGGCGCCACCATCTTTGCTACGCTGGATGGGCGCCAGTACGATGACCCCAAAAAGGCCGCGCTGATCTATGGCGAAGACCTGCACGATATCGCCCTTGAAGGGGCAGGAACGCTGGATGGCCAGGCCAGCTATATGTGGATTCCGAACAGCTTCACGGACTACTACATCCTGCCCAACCAACGCCAGATGGAGGCAACGGGAAAACCCCTGCTGCGGTCGTTTCCCGCGGGCTATCCGAATGAGGCCGTAGTTCCGCGCATGGTGCTGCTGCTCCGTTGTGTAGACGTGCGCATCGCCGGCTTGAAGTTCCTGCGGTCGCGAAGCTGGACCATCAATCCGTATGCGTGCAAGCGCCTGGTGATCGATGGCGTGTACATCTACTCAAGTCAGAAAGAAGCCGTATGGGCAGATGGCATCGACCCGGATGGCTGCCAGGATGTGCACATCTCCAACTCCACCATTGAGACGGGAGATGATGCCATCGTCTTCTACTCGTCCGACATCTGGGGGCCGGCTCTGCCCACGGAGAACGTGACCGTGACCAACTGCCGGCTGTCGTCCTCATCGAGCGCGCTGAAGTTCTGCGACGGGAACAGCAACGCCGTCCGCAACGTCACCATCAGCAACGTCACCATTACCAACTCCAACCGTGGCCTGGCTTTCATGGTCTTCGATGGCGGTATCGTGGAAAACGTAGTCATTGCGAACCTGACCATCGACACCCGGCGCTTCGACTGGTTCTGGTGGGGAGATGGCGATCCTATCCACTTCAACATCAGGCGGCGCAGTGAGGTCGACGGCGTCAAGCGCGAAAACGAGCCCGCCGCAGGCATCATCCGCAATGTGACCATCAGCAATGTCATCGCCCACGGCCAGGGGACATCCATGATGCGGGGCCACCCGGACAGTTGGCTGGAGGGAATAAGGCTCAACCAAATCCGGCTGTTCGTTTCGCACGGAGCGGATGCTCCCTATGAAAGCACCGCCGCTGCCATGACCCTCGAATATGCGCGTGACGTGGAGATGAACGATGTGGAGATTCGCTGGGAAGAACCGAACGCGGCCACCTGGCAGTCAGGATTTGTGGTGGACAAGGTGCAGGATCTGACTCTCAATGGGGTCAGGATCGATGCAGCCCCCGGGTCTAACCAGCCAGCATTGCGGCTGGACGATGCCGACGGTGTTTGGGTGCGGCAGTCGCGCATCCCGTCTATCGACGTGTCGGGCAGCAGCAGAGCGGTACGCCTGCTGGATACGGATTCGAAAATAACAGAAGGCCCAGGAGTGCTGCCCGTGACCGTGAAGTAACCCGCGCAAAAAGTGACAAGCCTTCTACACAGGTTCCTCGGAGCGGCCAACGCGGCCGCACTTCCGAATGAGTTTCAAACTCCGCCCTATCGGAACCGCGTCGAAGCCACCGCCGAGGAAAACGCAGAAGTCCAGCCTGCAATCGGCTTGCCATCCGCGCCCACATCCGGCCCCGGCACCGGCGACCCGTCAGCCGGAATGTCTGTTGGAATCGGCAATGCGGGAGCGGCTGGATTGGCAATGTGCAGGTAGTCGCCGTGTTGATAATTCCAGTTCTCCGGAATCGCGTACGGACCATGCAGATTCGACGGCCAGGTCTTCACGGGTCCTCCGTGACCCAGCGCTCCCCGCCACCATGGATGACCCGCGGCAATGATTCCCGCAAAAAAATTCCCGATCGGGAAACACGCCGACAGCACCTCGTCCTTCTTCGACGCGAGCACTGAGATCTCACCCACCTTGGCCGCCGCAGCCTGGAACTCGTTGATCAAGCTGTCGTCGTCAACCGCGCCGGCCATCAGCGTCAGCCGCCGCACCGGCAGGCTCAGGTTGCTGATCGTCTCCAGCACAACTCGCGCTCCCAGGCTGTGCGAGGCAAACGAAATGCTCCCCGCATCCGCAAAGTTCGCATCCAGAAACGCCGCGATCAGGACCCCAGCCTCATCGGCCACCTTGGGCTCGTCCGGATAGTCCAGCCCATGCGCCCAAACTGAGTCTCCCGGCCACAGCAGACCCACAAACACACTCGCCGGAGGCAGCTGTAGCAGGCCCTCCCAGTTCGACAGGCTTGCAATCCCATCCGCCCGGTTCACATTGAACCCATGCGTGGCAATCAACACGTTCTGTCCCTGGATTGCACTCAGCAGATCGGCCAGTGCAAGCCCCGTATAGTCGTCAATTGTCGTGCCCTGGTTGACGGCAACCGCGGTAGACAGTTCCCCGCCCACCGGATTCATGCGGCAATCGAGAAATCGAGTCATGGCAGCCTCCCTATGACTTCTTGATTGTCTGCATCGTGCTCACGGCCGTGGCCAGGGCGCTGGAAAGATTCTTCGCGATAGGCGCAAGCGGCGTCGCCAGCAGGCCGGCAATAAACGCCAGCCCCATGTCGTGCGACCACAGATAGCGGGGAGGACCGCTATGCAGTGTCCATCCCCCAGCGATCGACAGCGCGACCGCGAAGAACGACGCCACCACGCGCGTGCCGTTGGTATAAGCCTGGTCCGAGGCCTGATACACCTCATCCAGCAGCGCCGTCAGGATGAAATCCAGCCGCGAGTACACGTCGCTTTCATTGGCAGCCAGCGGCGTGCCGCTTGCAATCTTCGTCGCCACCGACTGCAGCACCGTCGCGTCCACCCCGGCCACCTTTGCCAGATCCGCCGCGTTCGCCGCATTCAGACCCTGCTTGATCAGCGTCTTGGCAATCGACTTCTGGCTGCTCAGGTCGGTGCCGTTGTACCAGTTGGCCTTCAGGGTATCCAGGATCTTGCCTTGCGTTAGCCCCGCGGCCGGCGCACCCGGCGTCAGCTTGGTCACCGCTGCAGCAATGCGGCCAAAGCCGATGCGGTTCACCCCGCCAAAGAACGGTTTAGTCGAGTCCACCAGCCCGAAGGCCGCGGTTCCCAACCCGCCTATCGCCGTAACGATCTGTGAAAGATTTTGCAGCATGCTCATGTCGTTTGTCCCCCTTGTGCGTTGCTCAACACTATAGGCGAAACAGCGGCTTGGAAAAGGACATTTTTCTCGGCGCGGCAAAAATGGCTGGAATCCTGTTCAGGACCCCAGCCTATTTGTTCGTTCGATTTCTCAGGTTGTCGGCGCTTATTTCTCCCGCTTCGCCAGAAACCGCTCCATGAACTTGGTGTCGAACTCGCCGGCCCGAAATCCCGCATCCGCAAAGATCTCCTGGTGCAGCGAGATCGAAGTCTCAATCCCCTGCACCACAAACTGGCTCAGCGCCCGCTCCATCTTGGCAATCGCCTCGGCGCGGTCCACCCCATGCACAATCAGCTTGGCAATCAGCGAGTCGTAGTACGGCGGCACCACGCCCTCGGCATATTGCGCCGTATCCACGCGCACGCCGTTGCCGCCCGGCACGTTGAAGGCCGTAATCTTGCCCAGCCGACGGCGTAAACTTCTGCGGATGCTCGGCATTGATGCGGCACTCAATCGCGTGCCCGCGCATCTCGATCTTCGCCGGCAGAATCGTATCCAGCCGCTCGCCCGCCGCAATCCGCAACTGCGCCTTCACCAGGTCGATGCCGGTAATGGCTTCGGTCACCGGATGCTCCACCTGGATGCGCGTGTTCATCTCGATGAAGTAAAGCTGCCGGTCCTCGTCCATCAGGAACTCGATCGTCCCGGCGTTCTGGTAGCCGATATCGCTCAGGCACCGGCACAGCGTCTCGCCGATCTCCTCGCGCATCTTCGGCGTCACCTGCAGGCTGGGCGCTTCTTCAATCAGCTTTTGATGCCGCCGCTGAATGGAGCACTCGCGCTCAAACAGCGAAGCCACGTTGCCGTGCTCGTCGGCCAGGATCTGAAACTCGATGTGCCGCGGCTGCTCAATGAACTTCTCCATGTAGAGCTCGCCGTTGCCAAAAGCATTGGCGGCCTCGCTGTACGCCGCGTGAAACAGGTTCGGCAGCTCCTCCGCGTTGCGCACAATGCGCATGCCGCGCCCGCCGCCGCCGGCCTTGGCCTTCAGAATCACCGGATAGCCCACCCTTTTGGCCCAGTCCTGCGCCTCTTCGGCGGTCGCAATCACGCCGTCGGAACCGGGAAGAATGGGCACCTTGGCCTTCTTCATCGCCTGGCGGGCCTTTTCCTTCTCGCCCATCAGCCGCGTCACCTCCGGCGGCGGCCCAATGAACTTGATGTTCGATGCGCGGCACACTTCCGCGAAGTTGGCGTTCTCGCTCAGCAGGCCGTAGCCGGGATGAATCGCTTCCACATCGGCGATCTCGGCCGCGGAAATCACCGCCGGCACATTCAGATAGCTGTCCGCAGGCCGCGGCGGGCCAATGCAGATGGCCTCATCGGCAAAGCGAACGTGGAGCGAGTTGCGATCCGCCTCGCTGTAGACGGCAACCGTGCGAATGCCGAGTTCCCGGCAGGCGTTCAAAACGCGCAGTGCAATTTCACCGCGATTGGCAACCAGTACTTTACGAAACATTCAGGACCCTAACTCAAACGGATGGAGAACAGGGGCTGCCCAAACTCGATGGGCTGGCCGTTGGAAACAAGGCACTTCACAATCTCGCCCGCGGCATCGGACTCGATCTCGTTCATCAGCTTCATGGCTTCGACAATGCAGATCACCTGGCCCTTGTCCACGTGGTCGCCGGGGGAAACAAAGGCTGCCGCGCCGGGCGAAGGCGAACCATAGAAAGTGCCCACAATCGGGGACTTCACCATGTGCAATCCCGCATCCGGGTCAACGGCCGGCGCTGCCGCAGCGGGCGCAGGAACACTTGCCGTGGCCGCTGGAGCCGCCGACGCTATCGTCTGCGGGGCCGATGCCAGCAGCCGGGCCAGGTCGCCCAGCCCTGCCGCACCGCCTGCCGGCTGCGAAAACTTGAGCCGGATCTTCAGGTCGCCGCGGTCCAGATCGAACTCCGCAACCCCGTGTTCCTTCAAGAATTCGATCAGTTGTTTAAGATCTGCAATATCCTGTGGTTTCATTCGTTCCCTGGCTCTCCCGCGCGCACGCACCATGCGTTACCTGACCACTGACAACTGAAAACTGACCACTGACCACTGTCTTTCAAAGCTCAATCAGGGCTTTGGGTGCCGGCGTCAGCACCTGCCCTCCGGCGGCCGTTACAGCCACCATATCCTCAATGCGAATGCCGAACTCGCCCGCCAGATAAATCCCAGGCTCAATGGTGATCACCATGCCGGGAAGAAGCCTGGTCTTTTGTCCGGCGCCGACGCGCGGCGACTCGTGAATCTCCAATCCGACCCCATGGCCGGTGGAGTGGGAAAATGCCTCCGCCAAACCTGCCTTGCGCAATACGCTGCGTGCCGCTTCGTCCACATCTCCGCAGCTTACGCCCGAGCGCACCGCTTCCACCCCCGCCTCCTGAGCCGCAAGCACTGCCTCGTAAGCCGCCCGCTCCTTTGCCCTGGGTTTCCCCAGGTAGACCGTACGGGTCATGTCGGAACAGTAGCCTCCGAGGATTATACCGAAGTCCAGCGTCAGAAAGCCTTTGCGCGGCAGCAGAGCACTGGTGGCGCGTCCGTGGGGCAGCGCCGACCGCGTCCCGGAAGCCACGATGGTCTCAAACGACATGCCCTCCGCACCGTTGCGCCGCGCCTGGTACTCCAGTTCCGCGGCCACGTCCACCTCCCGCATCCCCGGCCGGATAAAGCCCAGCATGTGCTCGAACAGCCTGCACCCCAACAGCGCCGCCTCCCCCATCAAAGCCAGTTCGTCGGCATCCTTCACCATCCGCAGCGGTTCCACCAGGGGAGCAGCCAGCGGCGTCAAAAACGCCCGCCGCAACCGGCTGGGCAGCGCCGTCTTCCAGCGCGTCAAATCGGCCACCGAAGTCCATGCCGCGTCGAACCCCGCCGCTTCCACTCCCGGCTGCGCGGCCAGCCACTCCACCGCCGCCACGGCCGGAGAGCCGGAGACAATCTGCACCTTCGCTGCCTGCACCTCTTCGCCAGCCTGGGTCGTATAGCGGCCGTCGGTAAACAGCCGCACCGCGCGCCGAGTGACGGCGACCGCGGCGCTAGAACCGGTAAATCCGGAGAGATAGCGAATGTCGGGAAGATGCGTAACCAGCAGGCCCTGAAGCCCGGCCTTGGTCACGCGGCGGCGCAAAAGCCCGATGCGGGAGAAGTGGTCCACTAGTCGAGGATAACAGGGGCTAGGGGGCAAAGTTAGGGAACGACGGGATCACTGTACTTGTCGTAATCGGCAGTCAATTCCTCACCAGACCGGATATTCCGAATTGCGATAAAGTCCATGTTTTCGTCGCACCTGACATTCGGCCTTTTTGAGCTTTTGAGGTACCAACCAGGCCCTACTGAATTGAAATTGGCAGGCGTCGCGTATCTGTCATCCCGGAGCACGCCGAAATCAGTGTAGAGCTTTCTTAGGCCTCGCTCGGCCGGAATTCGGTCCGCATCCGTCCAAACAAGCCTCTCGCTCTCGCCCGCAAACACGTTCGTCCCTTTGGGGATCGGACGGATGGCGAAAACCCCCACGCCTCCTTTGTGGATCCCCGACGGTTTGAGCCTGGTAAAGACCCCTCGGTGAGGCTCTTGTGGGGCTGAGGGTCCCCAACGCTCCGCCAAATACCTTCCAAGCCCCTCGGTGTCAGGGAAAACCGTTGCTGTGTTCACGCCCATGTCCCTAAGCATTCCCCTAAACAACTTCGCCTTCTGGCCGGGGATGACGATCCTGAAGAGGGGGCCACCCTTCCGCCAAAGTTCTTCAAGTCCGTCGGGCTTCGAACCATGAATTGTGAAGGCGGATCGCTGGTTTTCGATTCTCCGAGAAAAATAGGCCGGATAAATGGCAAGCGGGTATTGAGGAACTGTGTTGAACCTCTTTCCTTCGCAAAGCGGCAACCACTGATTGACCTTTTCGATCTCCTTTGGGCGGTTACCAACAAATCCAGGCGAAATCATGATTCCGTTCTCGAAATCTGGATTCCATTCGTTTAACCCATACGGGTCTAGCATCCAAATCGCCGAGTCGTCGTCAATTGCGCTTGCGGACACAGCGAAGTATGCTGCCACTAAGACGCTCTCAGTCCAGTCCAGGAGCCTCGTCGGGACGGAATGGTGCTGCATGAGAAAATAGCCATCCCAAATGGACAGCGATGACGCGACGGTACCGCCAAGCCCAGGCGCCTTCGTGAGAAACTCTTCGATACTTTCGTTTTCGTTTTCGCAGGTATCAGCGTTCCACCGCCGACCGCGAAGACTTGAGGGACGCAGCTTCCAAGCGAGGGACGCGTGGCCGCGGAACAGAGGACGATTTTGATCGTCCTCTGGAAAACCCCAATGCCCCGCCTGCTCCCCAACAGCCTCCAGCAACTCCGAAATCGTGCGGACCGTCTCGGTCGGCCTAACTTTACTGACGCGTTTGACGACTATCGCCAAGATTGTGAGGCCCTCACACCGCCGGCCGTACCGGCTTCTTCTGGTGCGGATCCAGCTCCGCGTCCGCCGCATGCAGGTCAGACTGGCGGTCCATCCATTCGTCCAGCCTCGACCGCTTGAAGCGCCAGCGGTTGCCCAGCTTGAAGGCGGGCACAAACCCATCCGACGCATACTTATAAAGCGTGTCCGGCGAGATGCCCAGGTAGTCCGAGGCCTGGCGAATGTCCATCACCTCGCGTACTTCGGGGACAAGAAGATTGTTGCGCGCTGCGGCGATACGCATGACTGGCCTCCTGGAGGCAGAGCCGCCTCAGCAGAGATTCCGGCACTTCTGCCGGTAGTCTTGTATATAACGCGGTTTCACCCGCTCAATCAAGGCTTTTCAGGCAGTTACCGGAAATTAACGGGATTTCCGTCTCCGGCACGGGAAACGCCAAAGCTCCATTTCCGTATCCAAACCCCGCCCGTTGGGCCTGCCCCGATTCCCTCCCCAATTGCTGGGGCTGTTAGGACAAATGGTGCGGCTGCACGGAAAGTTGGCCGCATGAAAATCATTTGCCCGGAAGGCTCCAAAGCGCCTTACATTGCCTTGCGCCACCAGGCCGTTCGCTCGTCGTTCAGGAAATGGGTCTTGTCGCCACGCGAGAGATAGAAGTCCAGGGCTTCGTCCTTCTGGAAGGTCGAGCAATCCGGCCAGCTGTCGTCCTTTTCCAGGTGCGTGGCCGTGTAGTGGTTATCCACCAGCGTGATCTCAGTGGGGGAACACTGGATCACCTTCTGCGCCTTCAGGGCGAAAGCCGAACCGGCCGGCGGCTCCTGTGGAACCTGGTTGGCAATCTTCGTCAGCAGCAGGACAAACACGGACACAGCTGCGAAGATGGCGATCTTCTTCATGCGCCAAGAACTTTCCGAGAGTGCCGCGCTCATGCGCACCGCTTCACTCAAGACGCCCACGATCGATCCCATGTGCGCCGGGAAGCGACAAATCTCTCCGCAATCAATGTAGAACCGAATGGCGCGCGAAACAACAACAAACCAACCAGGGGAATTCAGCTTGCCAGCAGGCAAATCAACCTTCCCAAAGCCGGAAACCAATTCGCATCATGAGCGGTCTTTAGTTCTGGTCTTCAGTTCTGGTCTTCGCGCCGGTGCAGAGTTGGTGGCCCGTCGTCGGCGTTGGGGTCGGCATTGGGGTTGTTTGGATCGGCGCTTGCTCGGCGCAGTGAAGGCTTGTTCTTGTCCTTGGTGTCGGTCAGTCGCCGCTTGTTCTCAATCCGCGCCAGCCGCGCCTTGATGTCGTCAAACTCTGACGTGGTCACCGTGTACTCATCGCGCGCCGGCAGAATACGGGCAATCTCTTCCTGGGTGTGCAGAATCCGGTCCGGGGTCTGCGGGTGGTCGCTGAAGGCCTTGGCCACCAAACCCGGCTTGCGCTTCTCCAGCGCCTGAATCTTCTCAAAGAAGCTGATAAAGGCCTGCGGATCGTAGCCGGCGCGATACATGTACTGCACGCCCAGGTAGTCGGCCTGCGCCTCAAAGTCGCGGGAGAACTGAAGGAAGGTTATGGGCACGGCCAGCCCGGCAGCCTCATAGATCCCGTAGCCCGTCCAGCCGCCGATGAAGATCAGCGGAATGGTGCCCAACTGCGCGTAGTTCATGCGCGTCTGCTCGCGCACCGCATGGTGGGCGCACACGTGTGCCGTCTCATGCGCCATCACGCCGGCCAGTTCCGCCTCTTCATCCGCGTTCAGAATCAGGCCGGAGTTCACGTAGAAGAACCCGCCCGGCAGCGCCATGGCGTTGATCTCGTCCGAGTCGATGACCTTGATGGTGAACGGAACCTTGCAGTCGGAGTTCTTGACGATGTTCTGCCCCACCCGGTTCACATACTCCACAATCACCGGGTCGGTGATGAACTTGGTGCTCTTCTCGATCTCCTCGGCATACATCTTGCCCATCTTGATCTCGGTGTCCACCGAGTACCAGTTGCCCATGCCGCGTCCGCCGATATCGCGATTGCCCACAGCGTTCACGTCTTCAATGCTGCCCGGCTTCACGTTGATCTTCTGGCTGCCCGGTTCAATCACCTTCTCCGGATTCACATCGGTCGCCGCCGTGTCCCCGCCCACCGGCGTGGTTCCCGGTGCGGGTGCCTTGGAGGGAGTGGTGCTGGCCGGCGTATCGCCGCTCACGGGAGTCGTCCCCGGCGCAGGCTGAGCCGCGGGCGTGGTCGAGGAAGCTCCGCTGCTCTGTGCCGTCCCGGTCACTGTCCCAGTCGAAGCCTGCTTCCCTGAGTCCGCGGCCGGGGTATCGCCGCTGACCGGTGTGGTTCCGGGGGCTGGCTGCGCAGCGGGCGTCGTCTGCGTTGTGCTTGTCCCCGGGGACTGCGCACCAAGCCCGGCCGCCAGCGCCAGCGCCAAACCCGCCAGCGACATCGCTCTCAAACCGTTCCAAGCTGTCCTCATAACCCAACCTCCGGCACGGCCCGCCTGATCTGCCGCTTCGCTCCACTCTTTAGACGTTAGTATCCTCCTCTTTGGCAACAATCGGTGAGAATATTTCCTCGCGCTTCCAGCGTCTTCACTTCCCACACACCCGCCCTCTGTATTCCCACCCTCGTCCCAACCCGTGCGGCCGGTAGCCCCGGTCCCAACGGCTGTTCCGAACCCAAAAAATGAGGGTGCACCCAGTCCCTCGCTTTTGGGACCCGGGAGGCGGGTGGCCCCTGGCTTTTGGGGACCGGAGAGGGAGACGCACCGGTGCTGTCCGTCCATCGCAGCAGCCCGCAAAATCATTGCAGATAATTACGCATGAAACGAGCACAATATTTCTGGAGGAGATCAGTCATGGAGACCAGACACAGAAAAAGCACCTCCGGTTTCGCCTCTTCTTCTCCTCCCGTTCGCCCAAAACCGCACCCCTCCCCCCTTTTCCTTCCAGCCCTCTGAAAACAATCGAGTTCCATGCACAAAAGGCGCAAATCGGGGCATATTCGCACTAAGTTCAGTGCAAGCCCGGCGCAAGGCGGGGAGCCCAAAGCTTCCTGCGAGCGAATAGCGAGCGTCTGCCGCACTGCAAGTGCCGTCTGCCGCACTGCAAGTGCCGTCTGCCGCACTGCAAGTGCCGTCTGCCCCACCGCAGGTGCCGTCTGCCGCACTGCAAGTGCCGTCTGCTGCACTGCAAGTGCTTGGCGCTTCCATCCGTCTGAATTAAAGTGGAGAACACATCGCATTGGGGGGAGGATTCTTGCGCCGGAACGTCCTGACACTGGCTGCCGTCGTCTTCTGCTTCGCCCTTGAGGGCCTGGCGCAGGCGCCGCATCCCCACGGTGGTCCTCCACTCGTAGACCTGCTGCTGCCTCACAACCATCCCAAGCCGGCGCCTGCCAACGCTCCCAGGACCCCCGAAGTTATCTTCGACGCCTCCAACCTGGGCTCGCCGATGATTCTGGACAAGGGCTGGCGCGTCGGCATCACCGCCAACCCAGCGGCCGCCAACCCGAACTTTGACGACAGCACCTGGGCCGTTCGTGAAGCCAAAGACGGTTTTGCCGACGTTCCCGACGAGGATCACCCAGAAGATCCGCTGGACGCGGACGAGAATCCAGATTCCAAACACGCGCAACACCATCCCGGCGACCACCAGAAACCCTTTGTCTGGTTTCGCCTGCACATTAAGCTCGCGCCCAACCATGGCCCGCTGGCACTGCTGATCGAGCTTCCCGTCTCCCAAAGCACCTCCATGGCCATCAGTTCCGCATGGGGCGTGGACCTGTTTGCCAATGGACGTCCAATTCAGCCCGAAGGCCCGCACAGCGATGTGCCGCAGCACTACCAGCAGATCTCCCGGCTCTACAACCTCAACGTGCCTGACTCGGAGACCAGCCTGGTCCTGGTGGTGCGCACCGTCTACGCCCCCTTTGGCTATGACGCCTATACCTCCTTTTTCGCAGGACGCAAGTTCCACCTCGGCAACCGGGAAGACCTTGATCACCACCTGGAGCTGTGGAGCACCCACGCCCTCTTCGAGCGCCTGCCCAGGGTAATCAACTCCATCCTCCTGCTGGTGCTGGCGTTGTTCCTGCTGGCGCTCTACTTCACCCAGAAGGGCCACGTTGAGTACCTGTGGCTGGCGTTGCACGAATTGGTTCTGGCGCCCCTGGGCTTCATCGAGCTGGCCGGCAGTTCCGCCCGCCTCGACACCCTCTGGTACGCCGCCTCCGTCACCCAGCTGGTGCTCATCGCAGCCTATCTTTACTTCGAGTTCCTCATCGCCTTCCTCGCCCTGCGGCGCCGCTGGTATATCAGCGCCATACGCTACTCCGCGCCGATTCTGGCTGCGGTGGGCCCGGTGCTGCTGTTTGTCGGCCATAGCGCGGTCGTCGGGGTGCTGCTGGCGGTCACCCTCCTGTTTGCTTCTCTCTGGTTCCTGGCCTGGCTGGTCTTCATCTTCATCACCCTGATCTCCGCCACCGCGCGCCGCAACTTCGAGGCCGGCCTGCTGCTGATCCCGCTGATTCTCGACCTGATCGGCATCGCCGAGCCCATCCTCACCGGCGGCATGAGCCAGTGGAGCGGCCATGCTTACCACTCTCCGCTCACCCTCTATGCCGGGCCGGTGCCCATCCACTTCGCATCCTTCGCCGACTTCGCTGGCATCCTGGCCATCGTTACCATCATCTTCATGCGCTTCCTGCGCGTGCAGCGCGACCAGGAGCGCGTCTCCAGCGAACTGGCCGCGGCCCGCAGCGTCCAGGAATTGATGATTCCCCACGAGAAACTTCAGACCCCCGGCTTCGAGGTCGACTCCGTCTACAATCCCGCTAACGAAGTCGGCGGCGACTTCTTCCACGTCCAGCCCATTGAGGACGGCGGCCTGCTGGTCATCATTGGCGACGTGGCGGGCAAGGGCCTCAAGGCCGCCATGAACGTCTCCATGCTCATGGGTGCCATGCGCCGCACTCCCGAGCGCAGCCCCGCAAAGATTCTCGAGTCGCTCAACCGCGTGCTCACCGGCAGCGAGAGCTTTACCACCTGCCAGGCCGCCTGGTTCGGCGCCAACGGCGAACTGGTCATCGCCAACGCCGGCCACCTGCCACCTTACCTCAACAGCCAGGAGATCACCCTCCCCGGTGGTCTCCCGCTCGGCGTTCTGCCCGATGTCTCCTACGGTGAGGTGCATCTCTACCTGCATCCCGGAGACCGCGTTTTACTCATGTCTGACGGCGTCGTAGAAGCGCGCCAAGCCTCCGGCGAACTGTTCGGCTTCGATCGCGTCCATAACCTGAGCAACCAGACCGCCTTCTACATCGCCGACGCCGCCAGGGAATTCGGCCAGGAAGACGACATCACCGTCCTCACCATCCGCCGCCTGGCCCAGGCCATGGCCGCGTAGAGGCCGCGCAGCAACCTGAATGAGCATCTTGGCAGCTTGTTATCCGGTAGGGTTGAAGAGTGATCAAGCGAGCGCATCTTCAAGGGAATCACCAGAAACTCCGGCTCGGCCTCGTTGGCGCAGGAATTCAGGCATCGCGAACTCCTGCAATGCACGAGCGGGAAGCTGCGGAACACGGGCTGCTTTGCGAGTACCAGCTGATCGACCTCGAAACATTGGGACTATCAGCCGATGTGTTGCCAGACCTTCTCGCTGAAGCCGAGCACAACGGCTTTGCCGGCCTCAACATCACTCATCCCTGCAAGCAGTCGATCCTTCCGCTCCTCACCGACATTTCAGCGGATGCAGGGATGATCGGCGCTGTCAATACGGTGGTGTTTTCCCGTCGGCGGCGCTTCGGTCACAATACAGACTGGCTCGGCTTCCGCGATAGCTTTCTCCGCGGTTTCCAGGGAGTTTCCCTCCAGCGCGTGGTGCAATTGGGAGCGGGTGGTGGTGGAGCGGCAACAGCCTACGCGCTTCTGAAAATGGGCGCCGGCCAGCTTGACCTTGTCGATCCCGATCATCGTCGCTGCCAGGCGCTTGTCGATCGCTTCAGCGCGGTATTCGGTTCCGACCGCATTCGCGTGGCCAATGACATCGAGGCCAGCCTCGCCGTGGCCGATGGCCTGGTTCACGCTACCCCCACCGGGATGAAGAGCCATCCCGGGCTGCCGCTCCCCGGCGCTCTGCTGCACAGCCGGCTCTGGGTTGCGGAAATCGTCTATTTCCCCCTGCAGACGGAGCTTCTGCGTGCGGCACGCGCCGCAGGTTGCCGTACTCTCGACGGCAGCGGAATGGCTGTCCACCAGGCGATTGAAGCCTTCCGTCTCTTCACCGGATTGGAACCGGACCCCGATCGCATGCGCCAGCACTTCCTCGCCCAACTGCGGAGCTGAGAAACGCCTCTTGCCGCCTGAGCATCCTCCTATCGGGGTTCGTCATTTATTCTTCCTTCACCATGCCCGCAACGGATTCCTGCGCACGATGACGGCTGTCGGACACAAGGCTAGTCACGACCAGTTGGCTGGGGTAGACCCGGCCGAAGCACGAGCCAACCATGCACGGCAATGGACTCGTCTCTCTCTGCAAGTGGTCGGGTTGTGCTTCATGATCAACGCCGTGGACGGCATGAACGTCTTTCTCATGTCCTACCTGGCCCCTTCGATTAGCAGAGATTGGGCCCTCTCACCAACCACTCTCGGAGAAATCTTCAGCGCCGCACTGGTCGGCATGGCCATAGGCGGACTCATCATTGCGCCCCTCGGCGACCGTTACGGCAGGCGTCCTCTGATCCTGGCAGCGCTGCTCATGATGTCGGCGGGAATGGTCTTGAGCGGACTTGCCGGTGGCGTCATTGCCCTGCTCCTGGCGCGTGTCCTCGTGGGCATGGGGATCGGGACGGTTCTGGCCTGCATGACAGCATTGGTGGCGGAGTTTGCGCCCCCTCACAGGCGTAATTTTTCTGTCGGGCTGCTGCAGGGCGGCTACCCCATTGGCGCCACCGCCACGGGTTTTGTCACTGGCTGGGCGCTCGTCCATTACTCATGGCGCAGCATCCTCCTGTTCTCCGGTTTTGGCTCTCTGGTGTTCTTCCCCATAGGCTTCTTCCTACTGCCGGAGTCGGTCGCTTTTCTTGAGCACCTCCGCCGTGGAGGATCGCTCGAACCACTGAACTACATTAATCGCCCGCTGGATGAGCCCTCTCTCGATGCATTGCCGTCCGAGCAGACTCGCGTGCGCGAAAAGCATGTCCTGTCCAGCCTGCTCGGCAAGAGTTTGCGCCACGATACTTTGTTGTTGTGGTCTGCCATCTTCTTGGGCTACATGGTTCTTTACTCCATTGTGAGCTGGATACCAAAACTGGCCATGGATGCAGGGCTCAACCCGCGGGACGGCATCTACGCCGGCGCTGTTTACAATCTCGGTGCTTTCGCGGGAACAGCCGTCCTGGCTCGAATGTCAGATTCCACCCGGCTCAAGCTGCTCATTTCTTTCTTCCTGTTAGCCGCGGCGGGACTGCTGATTGTCTTCGGCGGAGTAAGCATGCCGGTGGACGCCGTGCTATTGACTGCATTCACCATCGGCGTGACCCTGCAGGGCGGTTTCAATGGCATCTACCCGCTCGCCACCTGTGTTTATCCCATCAAGGTTCGCAGTTCCGGACTTGGATGGGCGATGGGCCTGGGCCGCGCCGGCGCCGTCATCGGCCCCATGCTGGCAGGCCTCATGCTCTCGCTCCACGCCCCGCTGATCGTTCTCTTCCTCACCCTCGCAGCCGCGCTGGTCATCGCGTCCGTCAGTGTTGCCTCCATCCGGCAGGTCACTCATTAACGCCGGCTCGCTGCATCCCGTTGCAGATGGTTTGCCGTCTCGCTTGCGCATCGTGTTTGCGGAGGCAACATCAATCGCGGTTTAGCTGTTCAGGTGCCTGCGCAGATCTTCCGGATGATTGCAATGTGCGAACGCCGTCTCCCGCGAAACCCGCCCAAACCGCACCAGCTCCGCCAGCGACTGCTCCATGGTCAGCATCCCCTCCGAGCGGCCCGTCTCGATATTCGCGCGCAGCTGGTGGTCGTCTCCGCGGCGAATCAGGTTGCGCATGGCCGCCGTCGCCACCAGGATCTCGACCGCCGGATAGCGCCCCACCCCATTCGCCGCCGGAAGCAGCTGCTGCGAGATCACCGCCAGCAGCGCCAGAGACAGTTGCTGCCGAATCTGCGATTGAAATCCGGCCGGAAACGTGTCCAGAATGCGCGCCACCGTCTGCGCCGCGTCGTTGGTGTGCAGCGACGTCAGCACCAGGTGCCCGGTCTCGGCCGCCGTCAGCGCAGCGGCCATGGTTTCGCTGTCCCGCATCTCGCCCACCAGGATCACGTCCGGATCCTGCCGCAGCACCGCGCGCACCGCCTGCGCAAAGCTCAGCGTGTCGCTGCCCAGCTCAATCTGCTCCACCAGCGACTTGCGATTCGCGTGCTGGTACTCCACCGGGTCTTCAATCGTGATGATGTGATCGCGCCGGCTGGCGTTGACGCGGTCAATCAGCGCCGCCATCGTCGAAGTCTTGCCGCTCCCCGTAGCCCCGGTCAGCAACACCAGCCCCTGCCGCCGGTCGGCCAACTGGGCCAGCGTGCCCGGCAAATGCAACGACTCCAGCGTGGGAATCTGCGCCGGCAGCAGCCGGATCGACGCCGCCAGCGTGCCCCGCTGATAGTGGAAGTTGGCGCGAAACCGCCCCGTCGCACCGCGCACAAAGCAGAAGTCGATACACTTGCGTTCCTGCAACTCCTGCGTCTGGCTGGGCGTCAGCAGCGGCAGCAGCAGGCTGCGGATTCCCTCGGCGGAGATGGGCGGCTCCGCCTCTGCCGACAGCGCCCCATTCACCCGCAGCGTCGCCGGCGACCCGGCAACCAGGATGATATCGGACGCATGGCTCTGCAGCGCAGCCTGCAACAACTGGTCAATCGATCGCTTCTCGCCCGACTTCGCGCCAATCGCCGCACGGTTCAGCTGATCGACCAGCCGCGACAGTTCATTTTCGTGTTCACCCATCCGGAGATTCTATGATTTCGCCCTCACCGGCGCAAAACGATCCTGCTACTATAGCGAATCCATAATAGCTGTACCTCGAAGCTGAAGCGCTCAAGCCGCCGCGACCACAACCGGGGTCCCCGGCGACAGGTCTTCGTCGCTGGGGTGGAAGACCGGGGTCCCCGGCGACAGGTCTTCGTCGCTGGGGTGGAAGGCCGGGGTCCCCGGCGACAGGTCTTCGTCGCGGGGGTGGAAGGAACGGCAACCCGCCTCGGACTCAGTGGGGCACGGTAGTTCTGGATTAGCCCTGACTAAACAGCTTGGTGAAAAACTCATCCAAACCAGGATTCCCCTGGGCCTTGTAACAAGGGCACGGCTTCAGCCGGGCCGTAACCGCAACAAAACAATTGAGGGCTTTAGCCCCTGCGGGAAGCCTTTCACACGAGTTTTACCCTCAAATGGAGTTTTTCACCAAGCTCTAAAGCTGCGGACTTGTCCCGCACAGTCGGACCCTCATCCCGCGCCGGCAAATTTCCCCTCCCGCATTTGCACATAATTATGCGCATCCGGCTCACAATGGTCTTGAAGGGTTGAATCATGCAAATCTCCAGCCTCCTCAAACCGGAAAAAACAGCCCGAACCTCGCAGCCCGGACCAGGTAAACATCGATTTTTCTGGTTTTGCTCTATACCAATGAAACTAAATAAGTTACATGCAAAATCAGCCATTTTGTGCCTTGATATACTTGACGAACGGAAGTTGACGCGACCACAAAGCCCGGGGTGGAAGGCCCGGGGTCCCCGGCGACAGGTCCTCGTCGCAGGGGTGGAAGGAGCGGCAACCCGCCCCGGACTCAGCGGGGCACAGTAATTCTGGATTTGCCCTAGCGTGATGACGCAGATAGAAGCATCAGAAAGAAACAAAAGCCCCACCCTGTCAAGGATGGAGCTTTTTGCTTTTCGCGACCAACGGGAGCGATACGCCTGGACGGCCAGTCCTCAGTCGTAGTACTCCAGGCCGAGGTGGGTAATCAGGTCCGCGCCCATAATGTGCCGCAACGTGTTCTTCAGCTTCATCGACTGGATGAACAGATCGTGCTCCGGATACAGCCCAGCAGCCGTCTGCGGCGACTTCAGGTAGAAGCTCAACCATTCTTGAATGCCACGCGAGCGCAGCTCCGTAGCGCGCTTGGCCAGGTCGAGGAACAGCACCAGGTCCAGTGCGATCGGTGCGGCCAGAATCGAATCCCGGCACAGGAAGTTCACCTTGATCTGCATCGGATAGCCCAGCCAGCCGAAGATGTCGATGTTGTCCCAGGCTTCCTTCTCGTCGCCGCGCGGCGGGTAATAGTTGATGCGAATCTTGTGGTAGATGTCCTTGTATAGGTCGGGATAAAGCTCCGGCTGGAAAATGTATTCCAGCGAGCCCAGCTTAGACTCTTCCTTGGTCTTGAAGCTCTGCGCGTCGTCCAGCACTTCCCCGTCGCGATTGCCCAGAATGTTGGTCGAAAACCATCCAGAGACCCCGATCATGCGCGCCTTGAAGGCCGGCGCCAGCACCGTCTTCATAAACGTCTGCCCGGTCTTGAAGTCCTTGCCGCAGATGGGCGCGGCGTTCTTCTTTGAGAGTTCGATCATCACCGGCAGGTCCACCGTCAGGTTGGGCGCGCCATTGGCAAACGGCACTCCCTCGCTCAGCGCCGCGTAAGCATAAATCTGCGAAGGCGCAATCCCGATGTCGTCCGACTCCAGGCCTGCTTCAAACGCCGCAATTGATTCATGCACGGCCGTCGGCTGCAGGAAAATCTCCGTCGACCCGCACCAGATCATCACCACCCGGTCCACCGTCTTCTTGAAGTTCCGTATGTCGGCAATCACCTGGTCGGCTAGGTCGCGCTTGTTCTTGCCCTTCTTCACATGCGTGCCGTGCAGCCGCTTCACATAGTACTGGTCAAAGACCGCCGGCATCGGCTTGATGGTCTCCAGATACGGCTTCAATTGCGCCAGCGTCTTCTCGTCCAGCACCTTGGCGTGCGCCGCACTCTCGTAGACGTTGTCCTCAAAGATGTCCCAGCCGGCAAACACCACGTCGTTCAGATCGGCCAGCGGCACAAACTCCTTGATCAGCGGCGAGTTGTTATCCGTGCGCTTGCCCAGCCGTATGGTCCCCATCTGCGTCAGCGAGCCAATCGGCTTGGCCAGCCCCCGGCGAACCGCTTCCACACCGGCGATCATCGTGGTGGCCACCGCGCCCAGCCCCACCACCATTACTCCCAGTTTGCCCGTCGCTGGCGCTACCTTTGCGGCGCCGGCTTGCACGCCACCCTTTTCTCCGCTCGACATTGCTTCTCCTACCCTTCTCGTCTCGAATAATGGCACATTCGTCAATACAATTTGCCGTTTTGGCAACCGAAACAGTGTACGACAACCGCCCCACCCCTCGAAGTGTTCAGACTCCTCACGCCACCTTGGCCGCACGAGAACTCTTGATATGCGTCCACACAAACCAAACCACTCCCAGCAGCAGAGCAATCTCCACCACCAGGTGGAAGCGGTGGAACCATTCATGGAATCGCGGATCGGTGTCCCAGGCCTCGCCCAGTTTTCTGCCGATATACGTCAGGCACGAGTACCACACCAACGACCCAATTGTCGTGTAGGCATGGAAACGCAGCCTCGGCATTTTGGCGATTCCGGCAGGAAACGCAACAAAGGTCTGCACCACCGGCAGCATTCTTCCAATCAGGATCGTAATCGAACCAAATCGCTCAAAAAACTGCGCCATCCGGTCAAGGTCATGAGGGCTCATCATCACCCATCGCCCGTAGCGCTCCACCAGCGGCCGTCCGCCCTTCGCGCCAATCCAGTACGCGATGGCTGAGCCAATATTGCACCCCACCGTACCCGCTAGGGCAACCAGAAACAGATTGAACCGGCCCAGGTAAACCAGGTACCCGGAAAACGGCAGAATGACCTCGGAAGGAATCGGAATTCCGGCGGAATTCAATGCCAGCAGCCCGGCAATGCCGGCGTAACCGCCGGCGTCGATCACGCGGGTGACAAACTCCACAAGAAGGGCAATTATTTTTTCGCTCATTCGCCTCTCCAGTATATAGGCTCATGCGGCACGCCCTCGAATCGCAATCGATGCCTGCACGCTGTTGTCATCTTGAGCAGCCGGGGCGCAGCGGAGGGAGTCGAAGGACCTGCTCTTCGTGCTTCTTACGAAGAGGATGGGAAGCAACGAATCCCATGCGAGCAAACCGCAAGCGTCTGCTCCACCACATGTGGTTTGTTAGGATGAGGGTTGTTCCACGTAATCTTCGAGGTGCCTCCGTTGTCTGATTACTCCCCCGTCCCGCTGACGCTTGAGGGCTCCAGCCTGCTCCATCAATTCTTCCGCTTCGATTGGAAATCCTGGCGCGCCACTCCCCAGGCCGACCGCGACCGCATCACCGCTGACGCCGTCACCGCTCTCACCGCTCTTGAGAAAAAGAATCCTGACTCCCCTGCCCAGACCGCCCTTTTCTCCCAGCTCGGCCACAAGGGCGACCTCATCCTCATCCACTTCCGCGACTCGTTTGAAGCGCTCAACCAGGTCGAGCTCTCGCTTGCGCAGACCGAGCTCTACACCTACCTCACGCCCACCCACAGCTACGTCTCCGTCGTCGAGCTCGGCCTCTACGAGTCCAGCCGCAAGACTTGGGAGGCCGCCAGCGCCAAGGGCCTCGAACCCAACTCGCCCGAGTTCAGGGCTGAAGTCGCCGCCAGCCTTGAGCGCGCCTCCGTCGCCATGGCCCCACGCCTCTTCCCCGCCATCCCCGACGCCAAGTACCTCTGCTTCTATCCCATGGACCGCCTGCGCGGTGAACAGAAGAACTGGTACTCCGTCCCCTTCGCCGACCGCCAGCGCATGATGCACGAGCACGGCCTCATTGGCCGCCGCTACGGCGACGTCGTCAAGCAGATCATCTCGGGATCCATCGGCATGGACGACTGGGAGTGGGGCGTAGACCTCTTCGCCGAAGACCCCGTCGTCTTCAAAAAGCTCATCTACGAGATGCGCTTCGACGAAGTCAGCGCCGTGTATGCGCTGTTCGGGCAGTTTTATCTCGGCATCCGGTTGCCCATCGCGGATCTCGGCACCTGGCTATGTGGAAGCCTCAACGCATAACTCTCGCGCCAATTAGCGAAGCGAGAAGAACATGAGTGACGAGAGCCTTCCGATTGCGCTCTTTGATCTGTGAGTCGGCCCTGGGGATTTCGCCCTGAGCCTCTCGCAGAACAGTGCGTAAATCAGTCAATTTAAGAGGCTCCCATTATCCAACCTTTTTCGAGCCATACTTCAGTCAACGAATGTTTGGGGAGAATCGCTCTTCATCGTTCGAAACCAGTCCACGCGCGCCGCTTGCGCCGCAACAGCGTTTCATACTTGCGCCTGGCCCAATGCTCAAGCTTTTGATCGAAGTACCAAGAGAGCCTATTCATTGCCGTCCGATAGAACGCCCCAGAATGACTCCGCCACCCCGTCTCGCCGGATTCCATTGCTTGGCCAACTCGGCCAGTGTCGCCCGTGTCCTAGGGGAGATGGGGCGGCGCCGTGCTTCCATCCGCCCCGGCGCGTTAAGATGGTCGAGGTCTTGTCCTTATGAAAATCATCGTAGCCATCAAGCAAGTCCCCGATCGCGATGCCCAGTTCCGCATCGACGCCGCCGGAAAGTGGATTGAAGAATCCGATCTTCAGTTCGCCCTCAACGAGTCCGACGCCTACGCCCTCGAAGAAGCCCTGCAACTGAAAGAGAAGCACGGCGGCGAAGTCGTCGTCCTCTCCGCCGGCCCTGAGCGCATCGGCCAAACCATCCGCGAAGCCCTCGCCAAGGGCGCCGACCGCGCCATCAACATCGCCTGCGACGACCTCGGCGCCCGCGACGCCCTCGGCGTAGCCCGCCTGCTCGCCGCCGCCATCGCGCCGGAAGCGCCCGACCTGGTCCTCACCGGCCTCCAGTCGGAAGACCTCGGCCTCGGCCAGACCGGCGTCATCCTCGCCGAGCTCCTCGACCTGCCCCACGCCTCGCTCATCCTGCATGTAGAAAAGACCGACGCCGGCCTCACCGTCAAGCGGGAATTGGAAGAAGGCTGGTTCCAGCAGATCAGCCCTGCCCACCCCCGCCGTCCTCACCATCCAGTCCGGCGGCAACAAGCTCCGCTACGCCACTCTCATGGGCATCAAACGCGCCAAGCTCAAGGAAGTCCGCCAGCTCACCGCCGCGGAGTTAGGCGTAGACGCCGCCCCCGTCGTCGTCCTCGACCGCGTCTCCCTCCCGCAAAAGCAGAAATCTACCCAAATCCTGCCCGGCACGCCCAAAGAAGCCGCCGCGGCCCTTGTAGAAAAACTGAAATTCGAGGTGCGCGTCCTATGAGCGGAATTCTGGTAGTCATTGAAGATCGAGCCGGTCGCATCTCCCGCATCAGCTGGGAAGCCCTGGCAGCCGGCCAGCGCCTGGCCGCGCAAACCGGCTCAACCGTCACCGCCGTCCTTCTCGGCGCAGACACCGCAGCTCTCGCCTCCGAAGTCGCAAGCCGCGCCGTCGCCAAAGTCATCCGCGTCGAGCATCCGCTCCTCGCCCAATACACGGCTGATGGATACACGCTGGCTCTTCAGCAACTGATCCAAACCGAAGGTCCAGCGTACGCAGTCCTCCCGCACACCTATCAGGTGCGCGACTATGCGCCCGCTTTGGCCGCCCGCCTCGGCCAGGTGCTCATCAGTGACGTAGTAGCCCTTGCCGACGGCCCCATTTTCACCCGCCAGCTCATGCAGGGCCGCCTCAACGGAGCATACAAGCCCACCGGCAGCGGTCCCTGCTTCATCTCCGTCCAGGCCGGAGCCTTCCGCGTCGAGGATTCCCCCGCAACCACTCCCGCCGAAGTCGTTACCTTCACCCCGACGATCGACGCCGCCCAGATCCGCACCGCCCCCGGTGAACCCTTCCGAGGAAGCTCCCAAACCGTCGACCTCGGCTCCGCGCAGATGATCGTCAGCGTGGGCCGCGGCATCAAGGAAGCCGAAAATCTTCCCCTCGTCCAGGACCTCGCTACAGCCCTCGGCGCGGAACTCGCCGCCTCACGCCCCATCTGCGACAACGGCTGGCTCCCCATGGAGCGCCAGGTAGGCAGCTCGCGGCCAGACCGTCGCGCCCAAGCTCTATCTCGCCGTCGGCATCAGCGGCGCTATCCAGCATCTGGTCGGCATGAAGGCCTCGCAGTGCATCGTCGCCATCAACAAAGACCCCGACGCCCCCATCTTTGAAGTAGCCGACTACGGCATCGTCGGCGACCTGTTTGAAGTGGTGCCCGCCCTCACCGAAGCCATCAAGGCTGCAAAGCAGTAAGCAATTGGAAGAAAGAAAAATCTCCGCACTCCAGGTTGGATAGCCGGAGAGCCTCATTTGCGCCCTCACCGCCCCAGGCTTTATGTTTCCTAGTTCACGACCCAAGGAACGAAACGGGGCCTAACCATGTTCTTTCCTGAATCCTACGTCGGTGCATTGCTGCTCATGATCCTCACCATGCTCTGCTGGGGATCGTGGGCCAACACCCTCAAGCTCTGCCCCGGCTACCGCTTCCAGCTCTTCTACTGGGACTACGCCCTCGGCCTCTTCGGCAGCGCCATCTTCTGGGGACTCACCGCCGGCAGCCACGGCCACGGCGGAATGCCCTTCCTCGACGACGTCGTCCAAGCGCCTCTTGGCTCCATCGTCTTCGCCCTTTTGGGCGGAGTCATCTTCAACATCGCCAACCTGCTCCTCGTCGCCGCCATCGATGTCGCCGGCCTGGCCGTCGCCTTCCCCGTCGGCATCGGCCTGGCGCTCATCGTCGGCGCGGTCTCCAGCTACTTGGTCCGCCCCGCTGGCAACCCGCTCCTCCTCTTCGCCGGAGTCGCCCTCGTCACCGTGGCCATCGTCCTCGACGCCGCCGCTTATCGCAAGCGCGAAGCCAAGGCCAGAGCAACCGGGGCCCCCAAGGACAGGTCTTCGTCCGTGAGGCGGAAACCTGCAACCACGCGCGGCATCGTGCTCTCGCTTACAGCCGGCCTGCTCATGGGCACCTTCTATCCCTTGGTGGCCGCCGCGCTCCGTGGCGCTCCCGGCGTGGCTCCCGTCGGCCCTTACGCCGTCTCGCTCTTCTTCGCTGTTGGCGTATTGTTGTCCACCATCCCCGCCAACCTGCTCCTGATGGCCAAGCCCCTTGACGGAAAGCCCCCCGTCAAGATGGCCAATTACTGGCCAGCCCCGCTACGCTGGCACTTTGCCGGTATATTCGGCGGCGCCATATGGGCCACCGGCGCCATTGCCAACTTTGTCGCGTCAGGCGCTCATCTGGTCGGCCCGGCAGTCTCTTACTCCATCGGCCAGGGAGCCACCATGGTCTCCGCCTGCTGGGGCGTCTTTGTCTGGCATGAGTTTGCCGGCGCACCTCCCGTTGCCCGGCGCTATCTGCTCTTCATGTTCATCTTCTTCGCGCTCGGCCTCGTCGCCGTGGCGCTGGCTCCCCTTTACTGAGGTCTGACCGTGGACGGTTCCCGCAAGCCCATCGTCGTAGTCGGCAGCATCAACATGGACCTGGTGGCGCACGCCCATCGCATCCCCGTCCCCGGAGAGAGCTTCGTCGGCACATCGTTTGACACCACTCCCGGAGGCAAAGGCGCCAACCAGGCCGTCGCCGCTGCCCGGCTGGGCTATCCCACGCACATCATCGGCGCCGTGGGCGAGGACGTCTTCGGGCAGGCGCTGCTCGACAACCTCGCAGCCGCCGGCGTGGAAACCGCAGCCGTCCAACGCGTCCCCGGTCCCTCCGGCGTGGCCCCGATTCTGATTGCGGACAGCGGCGAAAACGCCATCGTCGTCGTCCCCGGCGCAAACGGCAAAGTCGATTCCGACGCCGTCGATCGCTACGCCGATCTCATCCGTTCCGCCGGCATGGTCTTCTGCCAGCTCGAACTGCCCATCCCCACCGTCAGCCGCACCCTCGCCCTCTGCGCTGCCGCCGGAGTACCGGTGATGCTCGATCCCGCACCCGCCGCAACCCTGCCCGACGAGATTTGGAGCCAGGTCGCCTGGTTCACCCCCAACGAAACAGAGGCCGCCTTCTACCTCGGCGAAGCAGCTCAGCCCCGAGGACGGTGCGAAGCACCTGCTCTCCCGAGGACTGAAGGGAGTTGTTCTCAAGCGCGGCGGAGAAGGCTGCTATGTAGCTGTCGATGGGGGCCCGGCAGCCTGGGTTCCTGCATTCAAGGTAGACGCGATCGACACTGTCGGCGCAGGCGACTGCTTCAACGGCGCGTTTGCCGTTGGGTTGCTCGAAGGCCTGGACCCATGGGCCGCAACTCGCTTTGCCAGTGCCGCCGCGGCCATCTCCGTTACCCGTCGCGGAGCGCAGGCCTCCATGCCTTCAAGAACCGAAGTTGAGGATTTTCTGGCCAAGCACAACTGATTGTTTTTATGAAATCCCGCGCCTCTGGGCCGAAGGAACTCTGCCTTGATTACCTCGCACAGAATGTTTCGCACTCTCAGCCTCGCACTCCTGGCAGCGATCTACACGCTCGCAGCCGCAGGGCAGGATACTCAATACCCGACTCGCGGCCAGCAAATCCCCCCGCCCGACTGCATGAACCTGCACCACGCCTGGGAGGGCGTTCTCACCGCTGGATGCCCTCCCCTCACCCATGAACGCTGGCTTGCCGACATCGCACACTGGCGCGCAGAGCATCTGATTCGCATCGCCTATGACGGGTCGCGCTACGGGTGGCCAGCCCTGCAATGGACCCAGTCAAGCTTCATGCAGCCCCAGATGATGGTCCACGACCGCTATTTCTATGACCCTCTCGCCGGCAAATACACCGTCGATCGTTATCTCGACGACCTCGACAAGCGCTACGGCGGCATCGATGCAGTCCTCGTCTGGGCCACCTATCCCAACATGGGCATCGACGACCGCAACCAACTCCAGATGGTCGAATCCATGCCCGGCGGAGTCGAGGGCGTGCGCCAGATGGTCGCCGACTTCCACCGCCGTGGTGTGCGCGTGCTGTTTCCCATGATGATGTGGGACCAGGGCACGCACCCGCCCGACGAGCCCTGGCCCGACGCCATCGCCGCCCTCATGAAACAGATCGGCGCGGACGGCATTAACGGCGACACGCAGGAAGGCGTCCCCCTCGGCTTCTCCCTGGCCGCAGAGAAGATCGGCCATCCTCTAGCCTTCCAGCCTGAAGTGTCAGTCCCAGCGACGAAGCACTCGCCTGGAATGTAATGACCTGGGGCCAGTACAGCTTTCCCTTCATCCCCATGGTCGACAAGTACAAGTGGCTGGAAACGCGCCACATGGTCAACATCAGCGACCGCTGGAACCCGGACAAGACCGACGACCTGCAATTCGCCTTCTTCAACGGCGTAGGCTGGGAAAGTTGGGAGAACGTGTGGGGCATCTGGATCGGTATCAACCCACGCGACGCTGAAGCCACCCGCCGCGTCGCCACAATCGAGCGCGCCGTTGCTCCCTTCCTGGTGAGTCCCAACTGGGAGCCGCTCTACCCGATGCGCACCTTCGGCGTCTACGCCAGCCGCTGGCCCCTCGGTCAAGACACGGTCTGGACCATCGTCAACCGCAACGGCTACGAGATCGCAGGCCGCCAAATGGACGTGCCGGTTACTCCGGGCATGCGCTACTTCGATCTCTATCACGGGGTGGAACTGAAGCCCCAGATCGATGGCAAAGATGCTGTTTTGGATTTTGGCATGGAAGCCAGCGGCTACGGAGCCATTCTCGCGACGCCCGGTGAACCTAGCAGCGCAATCAAAACACTGATGAAGCAGATGGCTGCAATGACACAAAAGCCACTGAGCGATCTCTCCCACGACGCGCCCATTCTCAAGCAAACCCTCGTCGACATTCCTCCCACCAGGCCAGCCGCAGATACGACCACCGGCATGGTCAAAATTCCTGGCGGCGCGTTCGACTTCCGAGTGCAGGGCGTCGAGATCGAAGGCGATGCATCCAACCTCGTCGATGTCCAATACCCCTGGGAATCCTCGCCTCGCCGATTCCATGAGCACATGCTGGAAATCAAACCGTTCTTCATCGACAAGTACCCGGTTACAAACGCCCAGTTCAAGCAGTTCCTCGACGCCACCCACTACGCACCCCAAGACACCATCAACTTCCTCCGCGACTGGAAGAACGGAAGCTTCCCGCCAGGCTGGGACAACCGCCCCGTCACCTGGGTCTCGCTCGAAGATGCCCGCGCCTACGCTCAGTGGGCCGGCAAGCGCCTGCCCCACGAGTGGGAGTGGCAACTGGCTGCGCAGGGCAGCGACGGGCGTAATTTTCCCTGGGGCAACTTCTGGCAGCTTGCAAATGTTCCCGTGTCTGACACGGGCCGCTCCATGCGTGGACCCGATCCGGTCGACGCCCATCCCGCTGGCGCCAGCCCCTTCGGCGTCATGGACATGGTGGGCAACGTCTGGCAATGGACCGACGAGTACACCGACGAGCACACACGCGCCGCCATTGTCCGCGGCGGCGAGTACTACCAGCCGCAAGGATCCATCTGGTATTTTCCCCAGGCCTACCGCAACGATGAACACGGCAAGCTGCTGTTAATGGCGCCTGGTTACGACCGCTCCGGTGGTGTCGGCTTCCGCTGCGTCCAGGACGCACATGAGTGAGAAGCCGGCGTACATCCCCTTACGCGACCTCGTTCTCCAGCGTTCCGATCGGCTCAATGGTGATGCGGATCAGATCCCCGCTGGCCAGCGTAAACGAACTCGGCGGCACAATACCCGTCCCCGTCATCAGGAAGCAGCCGTGCGGAAATGTATTATCCCGAAATAGGTACTCAACCAGCGTTTGTGGATCGCGCTTCAACTCCGTCAAAGCTACGCGCCCGGCAAACTCCGTTTGCCCACTGCGCAGTATCTCAATAGCAATCTCGGTTGGAGGGGCCAGCTGTGCCGCGCGAACCAGAATTCCAGGCCCCAGCGCGCAACTACCGTTGTAGACCTTGGCTTGGGGTAGGTAGAGCGGGTTCTCACCTTCGATGTCTCGGGAACTCATGTCGTTGCCGATGGTGTAACCCGTGATCCTGCCGCCAGGGCTAACCAGCAGCGTCATCTCGGGCTCAGGCACACTCCACTTCGCATCCGCTCGAATCCTTACCTTGCCGCCCGTCCCCACCGTGCGGCTGGCCGTGGATTTGAAGAACAGCTCCGGTCGCTGTGCCGAGTAGACGCGGTCATAAAAGCTCCCTCCGCCCGCATCCTTTGATTCCTCCATCCGCGCCCCGCGGCTGCGATAGTAGGTCACCCCCGCCGCCCACACTTCCTGCTGCCCAATCGGCGCCAGCCATTCCTCTGCATCGAATTTCTCTGACGCCTTCTGCCCTGCAATCAGCCTGCACAGCGCCACAAACAAGTCCTCCTGCGCCAGCAGACCATCCCAGTCCGCCCCATCCATGCGGAAGTATCGCCCCTCCTGCTCCACCACACACCCAGTCTTGGTTCGGAATAGCCTCACACCCGCCTCCGGTTTCCATGGTACACATGCAAACCTCTGACGGATTTGGACATACACCACCCTGTCCGTCCGCCTTTGACAAAAGCGTTGATTCGCGCGATTATTGAGCGAAGAAAAGGCGAATATAGGTTCGCGACATGCCCTCAGTCTCAGCCCTCCGTCTCCAGATCGAACACACCCTCGAACGCCGCTTCCCTGCCGCGCTATCGCCGGTTCCACGCACCGTCCGGGAGACTGCAACCACCAGTATTCCCGAGGTCGATCGATTGCTCGATGGCGGCCTGCCTGTTGGCGCCATCAGCGAAATCACAGGCCCCGTTTCATCTGGCCGCACCAGTCTCGCACTCGCCTTTCTGGCAATGCGCACCCTTCAGGAAAACGTCTGCGCCTGGATCGACGCCAGCGATGCCTTCGATGCAGAGTCCGCTGCTGCCAACGGAGTCGTGCTGCGTCAGTTGCTCTGGGTACGTTGCAACAGCGCCAATCCAAAGACCAGGTTCGAGACTCGGCCTGATTATTCGAATTTGGATAAAGCCCTGCGCGCCACCGATCTGCTTCTCCAGGTAGGCGGCTTTTCTGCCCTTGTGCTCGATCTCGGCTCAACAGCACCTGAGTACAGCACACGCATCCCGCTCGCCACCTGGTTCCGCTTCCGTCAGGCAGCCGCACGCACCCGCTGTTCCCTGCTGGTGCTGGCGCAGAAGCCGGTAGCACAATCGAGCGCAGACCTGGTCCTCGAGTGCGCCCTGGAACTTGCAGAGTCGCCTGGCAACGCGGTGCTTGCCGGTTGCTCTTACCAGGTCAGAACCGTCCGTGTCGCCACTCCCCCATCCACAATCTCCATTGCTGGCAAGCGCAAGCCGCCAGTCTCAGTCTGGTCTGCGGCCGCAACCGCCCACAGGGAGGCAAGCGCATGAGCCAGGAACTCTACGCCTGCGTCTACGCCAAGGAGTTCCCTGCCCAGGCCTTGCTTCGCCTGCACCCGGAACTGGCCTCGCAGCCTGTAGCCGTTCTCGATGGCTGTCCTCCACTCCAGACAGTCTGCTCCCTCAACCGCGCTGCGCACCTTAAGGGCGCATCCGCCGGTATGACGCGCCTGGAAGCTGAGAGCCTGAGCGAACTGCATCTCGTCACCCGCTCCATGGAAACGGAATCTGCCGCGCGTACAGTTTTGTTCGAATACGTTGCGCAGTTTTCGCCACGCATCGAGGAAGTAAGCCAGGGCACAGAATGCTCCTGCGTCCTCGACATTGCCGGAACCGAACGCCTCTTCGGCCCGCCTCAGACTCTGGCACGCAATCTACGCGCAGCCCTTGCCACAGCTGGATTTCACGTTTCAATTGCGGTGAGCACCAACTTCCACACCGCACGCATCAAGGCTAAAGCCACGCGCGGCATCACCGTTATTCCTCATAAACAGGAAACCGTCGCACTGGGCAAACTTCCTCTGACCGTGCTGGACCTGCCGGAAGACCCGGCCATCACCTTCGGCCTATGGGGTATTCGCACCCTGGCCCAGTTGGCCGATCTGCCAGAGGTTGAGCTGGTTACTCGCCTCGGCCCTCAGGCCGTAGACTGGCGCAAACTCGCCTGCGGCAAGCTGCCTCATGCCTTTCAACCTATAGAGGCAGAGTTTGCACTTCAGGAGTTTTGCGCCTTTGAGACTCCCATCGAGCAGATTGATTCCCTGCTCTTCATGGGTGCGCGCATGATCGAATGCCTCGCCACACGCGCCGCTACACGCGCTCTCGCGCTGGCATCGCTCGCCGTAACAATGCAACTCGATGGTGGTGTTGTCTATCAGCGCACAATCCGTCCCGCACTCGCTACCATCGACCGCAAGTTTCTGCTCAAGCTGCTACAACTGGAGATCGCCGCGCACCCACCGCCGTCTGCCGTGCTCTCGCTCACCCTTGGCGCGCAGGCTGGCCAGTCCAGCAAGGTACAACTCGGCCTGTTCGCGCCGCAAATCCCCGAGCCCTCGCGCCTTGACGTAACCATCGCCCGCCTTAAAGCCATAGCCGGCGAAGATCGCGTCGGCGCGCCGGTACTCGAAGACACTCACCGCCCCGGTAGCTTCCGCACGGAAAACTTTTCCATCGCCGAGCCATCAAGCGCCGGCCAACACAAGGCAATCGTTGCCAATCCGGCTCGCATGGCTCTGCGCCGGGTTCGGCCGCCTACCTCCCTGCGCGTGCAACTCGATGCACTCAGGCCGATCGCTTTCCGCGATCGCGAGCAGAGCTTCAAAGTCACTTCATCCTACGGTCCCTGGCGAACAAGCGGCTGCTGGTGGTCCACCGAAGCGTGGAACACTGAAGAGTGGGACGTACTCGCCGAATCAAGCGGCGGATCATCCATTGCCTGCCTGTTAGTCCGCGATTGCACCCACAACCAATGGCAGTTAGAAGCCTTCTACGACTAACAGGAAGTTATAACTTCTCACTTATAGCCTTCGGCAATAGCTATTCGTTTCTAACTGTCATCTGTAACCTGTCATCCGTCAAGGCGCCTCATGCCACACGATCCCGCATATATCGAACTCCACACCGCCAGCGCTTTCAGCTTTCTGGCCGGAGCCTCGCAGCCGGAAGCGCTTATCGAGCGCGCTGCCGAGCTCGATATGCCTGCCATTGCCCTTGCCGACCACAACGGCCTCTACGGCGCAGCGCGCGCTCACACCCAGGCAAAGAAGACGGGCGTTCGGGCACACATCGGTGCGGAGATCGCGGTCAGTTCCTTCGGCAGCCGCCTCACACCAGCCAGTTGGCTTCCGCATCAGTTTCCTTCCGAGCCACCACGCCTGCTGCTGCTTTGCGCCTCGCAAACCGGTTACCAGAATCTCTGCCAGCTCATCACTCGATTCAAGATGCGCGAGGCAACCAAGGCTGAAGGCGCGGCATTGCTTGAAGATCTCGAAGAATTCTCTGCCGGTCTGATCTGTCTTACTGGTGGCGACGAAGGCCCGCTCGCCACCGCGCTCGCGCAGCAAGGAGCAAACCACGCCCGCTACTTAGCCGAACGCCTAACATCCATCTTTGGCCGCGGCAATCTTTATATCGAACTGCAACGCCACGGCCAGCGCGAGCAGGAGTGCCGCAACCAGTCCCTGGTCAACCTCGCCTCATCTCTCCATCTGCCTGTTATCGCCACCAACGGCGTTCTCCACGCCACTGAGCAGGACCGCGAAATCCTCGATGTACTCACTACCATCCGCCACCACACCACTCTTGACCGCGCCGGCCGCCTCTTATCGCGCAATAACTCTAGACAACTCCGCTCCATGCAATGCATGGAAGAGATATTTGCAGACATACCAGAGGCTATCGCTAACACCTGTATCGTCAGCGACCGGCTTGAATTCACTCTCGACCATCTCGCCTACGAGTTCCCCCACTATCCCATCCCGCACGGCGAAACAATGGATAGCTTTCTGGCGCGCCGCGTGGAAGAAGGCGTAAACAAACGCTACGGCTCGCCGGACAGACAGCATCTCTTGACCAAGGCCCGCATTCAGGTCGAGCATGAGCTCAATCTGATCGCCAAACTGGGCTTTGCCGGATACTTCCTCATCGTCTGGGATCTGGTCCGTTACTGCCAACGTCACGGCATTCTAGCCCAGGGCCGTGGCTCGGCAGCCAATTCCGCCGTCTGCTATGCGCTCGAAATCACTGCCGTCGATCCCATCGGCATGGAACTCCTCTTCGAGCGCTTCCTCAGCGAGAATCGTGGTGAGTGGCCCGACATCGACCTCGATCTACCCTCCGGCGATCAGCGCGAGCTGGCTATCCAGTACGTCTATGAGCGTTACGGCCAGTTGGGTGCGGCCATGACCGCCAACGTCATAAGCTACCGCGGCCGTTCCGCCGCGCGCGAAGTGGGCAAGGCTCTTGGCTTCGAAGAAGAGCAGCTTGCGCGCCTCTCCAGCCTGGTAAGCCGCTGGGAGTGGCGCGGCGCGAACGACACCATGGGAAACTACTTTGCTCAGGCCGGCTTCGACGCCCGTCATCCGCGAATTGCTCGCTACCTTGATCTCTGCCAGCGCATGTACAACCTGCCTCGCCACCTCGGCCAGCACTCCGGCGGCATGGTGATCTGCGCCGGTATGCTCAGCCATGTAGTTCCACTCGAGCGCGCCTCCATGCCAGGCCGCACCGTCATCCAGTGGGACAAGGAAGACTGCGCCGACATGGGTCTGATCAAGGTTGACCTGCTCGGCCTGGGCATGATGGCCGTGTTGCAGGACTCCATTGAACTAATCCCGCGCCACTATAAAAAAGAAATTGACCTGGCTGCTCTGCCAGAGGATCCTCTGGTCTATCAAACCCTCTGCAAGGCCGACACCGTAGGCATGTTCCAGGTGGAGAGCCGAGCGCAAATGGCCTCAATTCCCCACAACGCACCCGTGCGCTTTTACGACCTCGTCGTGCAGGTTGCCATCATCCGCCCCGGTCCCATCGTAGGCAAGATGATGCACCCCTACATGCGCCGCCGTCAGGGCAAGGAGGAGGTCACGTATCCCCATCCCTCGCTGGAACCGGTGCTTAAGCGTACCCTCGGCGTCCCGCTCTTTCAGGAGCAACTACTGCGCATGGCCATGACTGTTGCCAGTTTTACCGGCGCTGAAGCCGAAGAACTGCGCCGCGCCGTCGGCATGCGGCGGTCGATGCAGCGCATGAAAGATCTCGAAGGCCGCCTGCGCTCCGGCATGACCCGCAACGGCATCGGGCCCGAGGCCCAGGAAAACATCGTGCAAGGCATCAGTTCCTTCGCCATGTACGGCTTTCCTGAGTCACACGCAGCCAGCTTCGCGCTGATCGCCTACGCCTCGGCTTATCTCAAGGTCCACTATCTCGCAGCCTTCACCTGCGGTCTGCTCAATAACCAGCCCATGGGATTCTACTCGCCCGCCGTGCTCATCAAAGACGCACAACGCCATGGCCTGCGCGTTCGTCCCATCTGTGTGCAGTACTCCGACTGGCTGTGCACGCTGGAGGCTGAAACCAATGGCTCGCTCTCACTTCGCGTGGGCTTGAATTATGTGAAGGGTCTGCGTCAGTCGTCTGCCGAAGCTCTGATCTCCGCTCGCAACAATCAAGGCCACTACGCATCGATTGACCAGTTCGCCGCACGCGTCCCTGAACTCAATCGCAAGGAACTGGTTGCCCTTGCCAGCGTTGGTGCACTCAACGCGTTGGGGGCTGTCGAGCATCGCCGCGATGCCCTCTGGCAGGTGGAGCAGGCCGGAAGGCCTGTTGGTCCATTGCTGCGCAGCGCCACACCCATCCAGCCCGCAGCATCAAGTCCCTTGCTGAAAATGTCTGACGACGAGCGTCTGACAGCAGACTACTCCGGCACTGGTATGACGACGGGCCCACATCCCATGACCTGGCAGCGCGCGCCATTGCGGCTGCAAGGCTTTCTTTCCGCGACCGAGCTGGATCATTGCGCAAGCAATCGGTTGGTTCGGATTGCCGGATGTGTCATTGCGCGTCAGCGCCCGGGAACCGCCAAGGGATTTGTCTTTCTTTCACTCGAAGACGAAACCGGGATCGCCAACGTGATCATTGCACCAGATGTCTTTGAGCAGAACCGCCTGGTTGTCACGCGCGCCCGTTTTCTTGATATCCAGGGGCGGTTGCAGAATCAGGACGGAGTCATCCACGTCAAGGCCCAGCGCATCACACCGCTCGAGATCAGCAATGCTGACATACGTTCCCACGACTTCCACTAAGGCAAATCCAGAATTACTATGCCCCACTGAGTCCGAGGCAGGTTGCCGCCCCTTCCACTTCCGCGACGAAGACCTGTCGCCGGGGACCCCGGCCTTCCACCCCAGCGACGAAGACCTGTCGCCGGGGACCCCGGCCTTCCACCCCAGCGACAAAGACCTGTCGCCGGGGACCCCGGCCTTCCACCCCAGCGACAAAGACCTGTCGCCGGGGACCCCGGCCTTCCACCCCAGCGACAAAGACCTGTCGCCGGGGACCCCGGCCTTGTGGTCGCGTCAACTTCCGTTAGTCAAGTATATCAAGGCACAAAATGGCTGATTTTGCATGTAACTTATTTAGTTTCATTGGCATAGAGCAAAACCTGGAAAATCGATGTTTTCCTGGTCCGGGCTGCGAGGTTCGGGCTGGTTTTTTCCGGTTTGAGGAGGTTGGAGATTTGCATGATTCAACCCTTCAAGACCAGTGTGCGCCGGATGCGCATAATTATGTGCAAATACGCAAGGGGAAATTTGCCGGCGCGGGATGAGAGTCCGGCCGTGCGGGACAAGTCCGGAGCATTAGTCAGGGCAAATCCAGAACTACCGTGCCCCACTGAGCCCGAGGCAGGTTGCCGCTTCTTCCACCCCAGCGACGAAGACCTGTCGCCAGGGACCCCGGCCTTCCACCCCCGCGACGAAGACCTGTCGCCGGGGACCCCGGCCTTCCACCCCCGCGACGAAGACCTGTCGCCGGGGACCCCGGGTCTTGTGGTCGCGTCGGCTTGAGCGATTCAGCTTCGAGGTACAGCTATTAGGGATTCGCTATAAGCGGATGTCCCCATTGAGCAACCAACTGGCAAACCGAACGCGACAAGGGCGAATCTCCGCCGCGCTGCCGGAGATTCGCCCTCTACGATTTGCGGTTACCACCATTCCATCAGGCGGCCCGAGGCAACCTTCGCGCTGCTCGCCGGCTTGGGAGTGCGCAGCAGCAGCACCGGGCAAGCAACCAGCTTCATCACCTTCTCGGCAATCGAACCAAACACAAGCGGGTGCCAGCCGGTGAGCCCATGAGTGGAAATCACAACCATGTCGGCATTCTCGTGTTCCACCGCTTCCAGAATGGTGCTGGCCACATCGTCGCCAACTTCGACGCTGGTACCCACCTTGATGCCCTTCCCGGTCAAATCCGCGCTGACCGCGGAGAAGTGCCTGTCGGCTTCCGCTTTGGCAGCCTCAAGAAACTTGGTCTCAGGAATGAAGTCCGGCATTGTTGTGGCGGGAAACATGGGAATCACGTGCACAAGATGAATAGCAGCGCCAAAATGCTGGGCAAGATCAGCAGCCGTCTCCAGGGCTGCATGGGAGGACGGACTGAAGTCGATGGGTACAAGAATCTTGGTGGGAATTGAACTCAGGGCATTTGCTTCGGGCATTACGCTCTCCTCGCCGTTCCAGACGCGGGTCCGGCTTGTCTATTTTCGCCCCTAATCATACCAAGGCGGTGTTCCATCCGGCCTGTGACCGACAACACGCCTATGCGCCCCCTTGCCTCGTTTCCGGCATGCCGCCAAGGAAGCAGTCAATTGTTCTCGGCAGAGCTCTGCACCTCAACACTCTGCTCCGGCTCGGAAAACCGCATCTCAGCATCCAGTGCGGAAAGCGCAAGCCGGTTGTGAATCCGCCATGGGCGCCAGTTGGACGGAATCAGGGCCAGGGCCGTCTCTGCCATGATGCGCAGATCGCTAAAGAAGCCGGCCTGTTCGAGGTAGTCCGCGGAAATACGAAGTTTATCCGGTATGAGCACAGTCTTGAAGTAGCGTTGAGGATCGGGAAGCAGCGCCAGCAACTCGTCTTCACGGCAGAACTTCACCGTGGCCGGGTCGGTAAGGCCGGGACGCACCGTGAGCAACCGCTCGTATGCCGACCTGAACTCCGTTGCCAGTTCAGGAACCACGGGACGCGGACCCACCAGGCTCATCTCTCCCCGCAGCACATTCCACAACTGCGGCAATTCGTCCACCTTGAGCCACCGCAACCAGCGCCCAACGCGGGTAATACGCGGATCCTCGGCCACTGTATAAACGGGACCGTCGCTTGCGCCATGCATCGTTCGCAGTTTTAAAAGACCGAAGCTCCTGAAACCCCGACCCATGCGTGACTGGCAGAAGAACACCGGGCCTTCTGAATCCAATTTGATCGCAATTGCAGCCAAAGCAAGAAGGGGCAAAGAGACCATCAGCAGCAAGCCAGCCAGGGCGACATCCGCTCCGCGTTTCAGCACGAGCCCCTCCCAACAAGAGGACTTCCGCGTCTGGACCCGTAGCCGGAATCAAAGACGCTTGTTGGAGTCGTATCTGGCGGTGCGGGACTGTTTCTTTCAGGACGCGCCTCACAGGGGAACCCCTGTTGCGTCCACTCCCGTTCACCACCTCAAACGATCTCCTCGTGACAACGCACACGGACGCCTGAAAAACAGACCGTCCGCTGGAGTGAATAAGGTTCAGTAGAGAGAGGAGACATCGTAAAGGCCCTCTCTGTCAAGCGATTGGCCTGCATCGCGGAATCGCTGCTCGCCCCTCTTGAAGAAATATCCCCCACAACTTTACAACCGCCAGGGACCTCCTATCGTTCCGCAGCCAGGTAAACAACCACCGCACCCACCAGCGCCAGCGACGCAAATATGGGAATCAGCACCGCGAGGCTCCAGCCGGAACCGACCACTACGGAAAAGTGCATGACTACAGCCTGCGATTGCTCCAGCCAGCCGAACAGGTGAAAACCTTGCCGAACCTCGCTCATGACAAGGGCAGCGCCAACCACAAGCAGGATCGAAAGGGCGAAGACGTTTGCACCTAAGATCGGCTTGCTGACGCGTTCCAAAGCTGCACTTCGGCGGCGCAATTGAGCGCGCCACCAGATTGCGCCGGGAGCGGGAAGCTGCGCTTCCGCAGCAGCCGCGGCCCGCGAACGCTGGAAAGCATCGCTGATGAGCAGTAATTCCGAACAAGACCGGCATGCCGCCAGGTGAGCGCGCAGTTCGGCTGGGCAGGCTTCAGGCCAGTGGCCGTGGGTCAGCATCTCCTTCAATTCGGATTGGCGGGAACAGTTATGGATGTTCATAGCTTGCTCCGGTAGCCTTCAGAAGGTAGCTGAGGAGTCTGCTGCCGGCTGGTTTGCAGCGTCTCGCGTCGTGCGGTTTGTTCAGCAAGGATACGCGCAATCTTGTGCCGCGCGCGAAATAGCAAAAGCCGGATACTGGCGCTGCCAAGGCCGGTAATCTGGGCGATCTCGTGATGCGAATAGCCTTCGGCGTGGGCCAGCCACAGAAGCTGCCGGTCGCGCGGGCGCATCCGGGCAAGGGCAGGTCCTAGAATCGCCTGCGAGTCCGCCTGCGAGGAGCGGTCAGTCGAGGTAAAAAACTCCTCAGGCAAATCTTCGATGGAAGCCGATACGGGACGCCGCCAGTGGTCGCGCAACAGGTTTGTCGCAATCCGAAACAGGTAGCGCCGGGCCGTCACTTCGCCATCAACCGAGGAAATCTCCGGCCGCGCTGCGCAAAGGAAACGCACAAAGCTCTCCTGCATCAGATCGTCGGCCAGAGCCGGGTCTGCCGAGACTCGCGCCAGGTATGCCCAGAGCGGGCGCGCCGATCGCTGGTAGAAGGCGGCGAATTCGTCGCTATCCATGAGCGATTCTGCCACCGGAGCCTCTGGACGAAGAGCAGCAAAAAGCTCTGTAGTGCGGTTCGCATTGCCGGCAATCGGGTTCAGGAAAAGCGCTTGCCAGGACATATGGGCTCGCTCTCTCGACGGACTGGTTACCCTTCCGGCTCACTTGGTGTCTCTGGAATCAAAGTGAGGCGAAGCAAGGCTATGGCTGTCTGTGGGCTTTTCCGGGATCAGCCCTAGACGTCCGAGCGGCAATTAGT
>CAVZNB010000032.1:0-170514 GCA_963776535.1 uncultured Acidobacteriaceae bacterium
CTTCGCTCGGCAAAAGCTTCGCGGCCGGTGCGAAGTTCTTTCCTGATTGCGGCAAACTCCCAGTTTGCCGTCCATTCCGCAAGTGCCGATTACGCCTGATGTAGCGACGTTGCCGCCAATACCGCCGATGATCGGCATTGCATTTGCTTTGCTGATTTCACGCTTGCTATTGATGCGCACTGAGAGACGAAAATTGTGTGCTCCAGGGAAGGATACGGCAATGCTCGGCGGACTTTATCGAGTGGCGGGCGCCATGGAAACGGTGACGGGCAACCACGAAGTCATCGCTGAAAATCTGGTCAATGCGACCACGCCCGGATATCGGCGGCAGGGAAGTCACCTCGAGGTGATCTCGCTCGAGCGGAGCCCACGCCTGCGCCCGTGGTGGCGAGATTGCGCGGCATGGGACGTGCGCCCACTACGTTTCACTACCTCGAAACAGGCTCGCTGCAGCAGACCAACAACCCGCTCGATTTGGCGTTGGCGGAAGCGTTCTTCTCCGTCCAGGGACCGAATGGTCCACTCTACACTCGCAACGGATCATTTGAAATAACGCCACAGGCGAACTGCAGACACGTGGCGGCGGCTATCGCGTGCTTGGCCAGGGTGGCTCGCTCGACTATCCCGCGAGACGCTTCATCCATTAGCGTTGCACGCGATGGCACCGTTCTGCCAATGGCACTGCAGATCGGCCAGCTTCAATTGGCAAGTCTTCGATAATCCCGAATCGCTGCGGCGCGTTGGCCCGACTCTGTTCGAGGGAGGCTCCCCGCGGACGCCGGCACGGGCTCGGTGCGCGTCGAACAGAGGCTATCGGGAAAGCTCGAATGTTCAGCCGGTGCAAGAGATGGTCGCGATGATGATGGGCATCGGCATTACGAAGCTGCCCAGAAAGCCATGCAAGTGATGACCGACGCCATCGGTCAAAACACTCGCCCTCAAGGGTCCTGATCCGCTAGACCGCCGTGCCAAGAACATCTAACGCTCGCTGCATCAGGCGCAGACGTTGCGAAAGGATTCCGAATGATTCGTGCTTTCAATACCTGTGCGACCGGCATGGCGGCCCAGCAGGCCGTGCTGGACAATACCGCCAACAACCTGGCCAACTTGAACACGACCGGCTTCAAGTCCAGCACGGTCGAATTTCAGGATCTGCTCTATGAGACGATTCGCCAGCCGGGAGCCACGTCCGCCCAGGGACTGCAATTGCCGACCGGTTTGCAAATCGGCACCGGCGTGAAAGTGGCCGGCACAGCGCGTCTGTTCACGCAGGGATCGCTGCAAACCACCGGCAACAGCCTGAACATGGCCATCAACGGCAACGGCTTTTTCCAGATCACCAACCCGGCCGGCGGCTTCTTCTACACCCGTGACGGCACCTTTCAATTGAACTCGACCAATCAACTCGTCACGGCCGACGGCTACCTCGTCTATCCGGCCATGACCTTTCCCACCGGCACCCAGTCCATCACCGTCGGCACCGACGGCACGGTCAGCGTGACCACGGCCAACTCGCCGACGACGTCGACTCAGGTCGGCCAGCTCACCATCACGAACTTTCCCAACCCGGCCGGCCTGAGCGCCCAGGGCAACAACCTTTACACTGCAATCGCCCGCCTCCGGCCAGGTCGATCACCACGACCCCGGGACTCAACGGCACCGGTCTCATTCAGGGCGGCGCCCTCGAACAATCCAACGTCAACGTCGTGCAGCAAATGGTCAACTTGATCCAGGCCCAGCGTGCCTACGAGTTCAACACCAAGGCCATCCAGGCAGCCGACCAGATGCTTGCCAGCAGCACCAGCATTATCCGGTAACATGCGGGTGCAAGCCCGCATGAGATGCTCCGACGCATACGGCCGATCACCCCGCTGCTCGGAGTACCTCGCATGCGGTGCTCGGCGGGTCAATACTGCTAGAAACAACCAGTCTGATCGCCGCGTTGCTCGGCCTGTTGCAGGCCGGCCCAGGTAGCGCCCGACAATCCCGTGCACATGGTGCTTTTACCCCAGGCGACCGTCGATGACACCCTGGTGTCACTCGGCCAGATCGCCCGGGTCAGCGGCGGCGGCAGGCGCTGCGCAAGCGCATTGCCAAGCTTGACGTCGCCGAGTTCAGGCTGGACGCCGGCCATGTCGTTGTCACCAGCGAGCAGGTGCGATTCCGCCTGCTCCTGGCCGGGATCTGACGCCGAGAGCTTTCGCTGGGGGGGCCAGGCAAACGACGGTCGTGGAAAGCGACGAGGCGTTTACGTTGCGAAGATGCTGGGCGGCGCCGAGCAGGCTCTGCGGCGAGAAATATCCGGGCGATTCGGCAGCAGCGTCATCGATAACGTCCGCGCAAGGGCGTCGAGTTGCCCGCTATTGTCTGCCGTCGGGCCATCGGATCTGATCGAGCGGCGGTCAAGCGGGCAAGTGCCGTTCAACGGCCGGGCCGCGTCGACGTGGCGCTCATGGTGAACGGCAAGACGCGCGAAGTCGTGCCGATTATGTTCGATATCGCCAGCGCGGCGCAAGACGCCGCAGCAAGCCAACCGGCCTGGAGCTCGGCGTCGAGCGGCCGGCCGGGCCGAACGGACGCCGTCATCAAGGCGCACGACAACGTGAAGATCGTCGCCCGCATCGGCTCGGCCCGCGTCGAGGCCATGGGCGAGGCTCAGCAGGACGGCAAGATGGGCCAGATTGATTCGCGTGCGCAATCTCGAATCGAACCGCATCGTCAATGGCCGAGTGGAAGCCAGCGGCATCGTCAGCGTGGAATATTGATCTTCTCGGGGCGTGGCGGCCCCGCACCTTTGGAGGAGGTTGAAGTGAAAACTCGAGCGTTGTTTTTGCTGCTAAGCCTGTCGGCGGCGTGTCCGCAAATGCTGCCCGCGCAGACGCTCTGGGACCGGCGCGACGCCCGTCAGCGACATGTTTCACGATTACCGCGCCCGCAAGTCGGCGACGTGCTGACCGTCGTCATCGAGGAAACGACCGGCTCCGACACCCAGGAAAACGCAACATGGAGAAGCCGACCAACAATTCCAACACCACCAACGGCCATTGGTCGGCCACCACGACTCGGCCAAATCTTCAAAGTGACTCGGCTTTCAGGTTCAACGCCGCAACCGCAAACCGATCGCGCCTTCAACGGGCACCAACAACAGCAGCATCGACCGCAAATTCACCGACCGCATGTCGTTCATCGTGGTTGACGTGCTGCCCAACGGCAACCTCGTCGTCGAAGGATGCCGGCAGCGCCTGATCACCCGCGAAATGCGGACCCTCCGGCTGCGCGGCATCGTCCGCCCCGCCGACATCGGGCCGTTCAACACCGTGCAATCGCAATACATCGCCAACCTGTACTTCACCTACGAAGGACGGGCCCGGAATCGAACTACACGAACCAGGGCTGGGGCGGCCGAATCTGGAACAAGATTTGGCCTTATTGATTTGGCCTTTTTCCGCGTCGGATGCGAATTCCCGCGTAGCTGTAGGGTGGGGCAAGCGTACTCGCTGACCCACCGTCCTGCGCGAACTGGTGCGTCTGCGATTACGCTTGACGCACCCTACGGATAACTCACTGCGGCTCACCCGTGGCCTGAAACGAGAGAACCATATGAATCCCCAAAATGCCCGCTGGATCGTTGCCTTCCTGGTGCTCGCGGCTTCTTCGCCGCGCAGCCGCGCGCGCCGAAGGCGTGCGCATCAAGGACATCACCGATCTCGAAGGCGCCCAGAGCAACCACTGGTCGGCTTCGGCCTGGTCGTCGGCCTCAACGGCACCGGCAGCAAGCAGCACCTTCACCCAGCAGGTCGCCGTGGACATGCTGCAGCGCTTCATGGTACGACAAGATCACCGCCGACGTCAAAGGGGACAGCGCCTTCAAATCGGGCAACATCTCCGCCGTCATGGTCACGACCGAGCTGGGCCCGTTCGCCCGCGTCGGCAGCCGGATCGACGTGACGGTGTCGGCGCTGGACGATGCGACCAGCCTGGACAACGGCACGTTGATCATGACGCCGCTCAAGGGGGTGGACGGGGTGGAATACGTGACGGCCCAGGGGCCGGTGTCGGTGGGCGGATTTCTGTTCACCGCGGCGGGGAGCCGGCGACGGGCGGCGCCGTCAACGCCGCGCCGCCGCCCAGAAAAACCATCCCACCGTCGGCCGCGTCGCCAGCGGGCCGACTGTCGTCCGCGAAGCTCGCGGCAAGGTGGTGTGCAACGGGCAATTGCGCATCCTGCTTCGCCGAGCCCGATCACAACACCGCCCGCGCCATTGCCAGGGAGATCAACGATAAATTTACCGGCTGCGCCTACACGCTCGACGCCGGCACCGTCAACGTCTTCGTCCCGACCGAGCGCTGCAACAACGTCGTCTCCTTCATCAGCGATTTCGGCCTTCTGGAGGTCACGCCCGACATGCCGGCCCGCGTGGTCATCAACGAGCGCACCGGCACCATCGTCGCCGGGCACAACGTCAAGATTTCGACGGTGGCGGTGACGCATGGCAACCTGGCGATCGTGGCGAGCAATGAGCCGATCGTGTCGCAGCCGAACCCATTTGGCCGGGGCAAGACGAAGGTGCTGCCGCGGGCGCAAGTCGGCGTCACGGAACAGGGGAATCGGTCCACCTGCTGGATCAGACGATGACGGTGGCGGAGCTGGCCCGGGCCCTGAACGCGCTGGGGGCGACGCCGCGCGATCTGATCGCCATTTTCCAGGCGATCAAGACGGCCGGCGCCTTGCACGCGGAATTGGTGTTCATGTGAAATCATCAAGCCCTGGGATAAGGTACGCCGTTCCCAGGGGTTTCGGGAGAGAGCCCTGGGATAAGGTACGCCGTTCCCAGGGGTTTCGGGAGAAAACCGATGCAATCGACTGGCGGAATTCTGCCTCAGCTTGTGTCCCCCGTGTCGCTCAGCCCGACGCCCAAAACGAGCGAGCCGCCACATGCCGGCGCCCAGGCGTTCGAGGGGATGCTCTCCTCCATGCTCATCAAGCAGATGCGGCAATCGCTCACCAGCAATTCGCTGTGCGGCCACGACAAAAGCGACGCCCTCGGCGGCCTGTTCGACCATTTCATGGGGGAACGCATGGCGTCCAAGGGGGGTCTCGGCATCGGCGCCATGATCCGCCGGCAACTCGAAATACGGAGCCCGAGCAATGACCACGACCAGCCCGAACACCCCCACGCCATCGTCCCCGGAACTGCGATCCCTTTGCACCGAACAACTGAGCCGCGAGCTTACCCTCTTGACCGCCGCGGTGCAGTCGCTGCGCTGCGTGGATACGGCCCTGCGGCAACGTACGCGGATCTGGCGGGGAGCACGCGTGCTCAAACCGAGCTCGTTACGCGGATCGCGGAACTGGGCCGGCGACGCCGGGAGTTCGGCGCGGCGGCCGGGGGATTGCTGAAGATCGCGCCGGACGCCGTCACCTTGCCGATCGCGATCGATCATCTGCCGGCGGTGGAGCGCGGCCCGCTTGCCGACGAGCTGGCCAAGGCCCGCGGCACTCGCCCAGGAGATCGTCGCCGGAACGCGCCGGCTGTCCCTCTTCCTGCGCATCCATCTGGACGCCTACCGACGAATCCTCCGCGATCTCACCAACACCCGCGCCAGGCTCCGGCCGCTACGGCCCCACCGGCAACGCCGAATCCCTCGACTATCGGCCCCTGATCCAAATCCACGGGTGAGACATGTCCGCACTTTCCATCGGTCTGACCGGTCTCCAGGTCGATCAGCAATTGCTGAATCTGACCGGCGAGAACATCACCAACGCCAGCACCCCAGGCTACGACAATCAAGTCGCCGATCTCACCGAAATCGTCAACCCCGGCTCCTCCGTCGGCGACGGCGTCTCGATCGCCACCATCACCCGCGAAGTCAATCAGGTCCTCGAGCAAGCCGTCAACAGCAACGCCTCCGACACCAACAATAGCACCACCCAGCTTTCCGGCCTCAACCAGGTGCAGTCGTTTCTCACGACCGGCAGCGGCACGTTGCACGATTCGCTCGCCGACATGCTCAACGATCTGGAAACGCTGACCACGGAACCCGACAACCCAACCCAGCGCGAGCAGGTATTATCCGACGCCAACTCCGTCGCCACGCAATTGAATTCCACCGCCGCAAACTTGCATCAGGTGCAGAGCGGCCTGGCGACGCAGGCGAACACCTACGTCTCCTCGATCAACACGCTCACCACGCAGATCGCCCAGCTCAATCAGCAGATTCAGAGCGCAACCTTTTCCGGGCAGAATGCGAACATGATCCTCGATCAGCGCGACGAGGCGGTCGCCAATCTCTCGCAACTGATCGGCGTGACAGTCGTGCCGCAGTCGGCCAACGAGGTCAGCGTTTTCGCCGGCGGCACTCCCCTGGTGCTGATCATCGCAAGCAACCGCGCTCAGCGTCGCCCCCGATAGCCAGGGCAATCTCGTCGTCACCGCGGTTGGATCGGATCAGCCGGTCAGCATCAGCGGCGGCGAGCTCGGCGGCACGCTCACCCTCGCCAACTCCACTCTCCCCGCCATCACCAGCCAGCTCAACACCTTCACGCAAGGACTGGTCTCGCAATTCGACGAAATCCAGGCGACCGGCCTCGGCCTCAACGGCCCGATGACCCAGCTCAACAGCCAGCGGGCCGTCTCCAACGTCAACACCCCGCTCGCCAGCGCAACCTCGCCTTCCCGCCGCAGCAAGGCGATCTCTACATCACCGTCGTCAACCAGAGCACCGGCCAGCAAACGCTCAGCCAGGTCGCCATCGATCCGGCCACGCAAAGCCTGAGCGACGTCGCCAGCGCGATCAGCGGCGTGCCGAACGTGCAAGCGGTCGTCAATTCGCAGACCGGCACGCTCGACATCATGGCCGCCCCCGGTTACTCCTTCGAATTCACCGGCGCCCTGTCGAGCAGCCCCGATTCCCAGTCGATCACCGGCACCACCACCGCCAGCATCAGCGGCCAATACACCGGCAGCACGAACGACGCGCTCACCTACACCTTCAGCGGCGCCGGCACCATCGGCGTCACCCCGAACCTCTCGCTGAACGTGACCAACAGCGCCGGCGACGTGCTCGGCTCGATCAACGTTGGGCAGGGCTACACCGCCGGGACCCCCATTGCCGGGCCGCTCGGCGTCAGCGTGAATCTGTCGGCGGGGACGGCGAACGCGGGCGATTCGTTCAGCGTCAACGTCGCCGCCAACCCCGATTCCGCGCAACGTGCTGACGGCGCTTGGCTTGAACACCTTTTTCAGCGGCAGCACGCCGGCCGACTTGCAAGTCAATCCGAGCCTGTTGAACGATCCGAATCAGTTGGCGACTTCGACGACGGGCGAGCCGGGGGACGGCTCGAACGCGGCGAAGATGGCCGCCTTGCAAACCGACCCGGTGATGGCAGGCGGCTCGCAAACGCTGCTGCAAAATCTCGAAGGAATCATCAGCAGCGTCGGCACGCAGGTCAACAACCTGCAAACCACGCAAACCGCCCAGCAATCGCTCGGCCAGCAGCTCAACGACCAGTTGCAGAGCGTCTCCGGCGTAGACACCAACGATGCCCTGACGCAGCTCGTGCAATATCAGAACGCCTATTCGATGGCGGCGAAATTCGTCTCGGTCGTGAGCCAAAACATGACATACCTGCTCCAAACGATAACGCCAATAATCAGCGGTTGACGAGGCCACATTCATTCGGTTGTAGGGTGGGTCGAGCAACGCGAGACCCACCATCGCGCGGGGACGGTGGGTCTCACGTTGTTCGACCCACCCTACGCCTAGGCTTTGAGGGGTGCATGAATGGACGCCAGCATCGGGGCGATGACGCTGTATCAGGACACGATCTACGACAATCAACTGCTGAACAATCAGTTCGTGACTCTGCAAGCGCAGGCCGCGACCGGGCAGAAGTTCGCGAACGTTTCGGATGATCCGGTCGATGCGATGCATGTGATTGCCGACAACGATCAGAATCAGCTCGACACCACCGATCTGAGCAACATCCAGTCGGCGACGGCGGCGCTGAACACGAGCACCTCCGCGCTGACGCAGGTGGACAACGTTTTCTCGCAGGCCCAATCAATCGCCGTCCAGGCCAGCAACTCCACCAACGACGCCTCCGCTTACGGCGCGATGGCCCAGCAAGTCGGCGGCCTCATCAGCGATCTGCTCACCGCCGCCAACACGCAGAACAACGGCGCTTACGTCTTCAGCGGCACGGCGGTCAACACGCAGCCCTACGTCGTCACCAGCCAGGACGGCAATGGAAATCCGACGGCGATCACCTATCAGGGGTCGAGCGCGCCAAGTTCAACCATCATCGATCAGGGCCAAAGCGTACCGGTCTATTACGCCGGCAGCAGCATCTTCGGAGCCGACGGCTCGGCCACCAACGCCTTCCAGGCGTTGATCTCGCTGCAAGGCGGCCTCAACAACGTCAACAATCTTTCCTCGGCCGATCAGATCCAGGCGATTTCCAACAGCATCACCCAGCTCCAGAGCGTCAGCACGCAGGTGGAGTCGGCAATGGAGGCGCAATCGACAACCCTGCAGAGCATGAGCAGCTTGCAAACCAACCTGCAAAATATGCAGTTGGCGACGCAGGAAAACATCAGCAACGTGGGAGACGCGAACACGACCGACCTCGTCGTGCAGTTGCAAGCGATGCAGAATCAGTTGCAACTTTCGCTGGAAACATTCGCGAAGCTCAGCTCGACCAGTTTGCTCAATTATTTGCAGTGAACCGAAGCGAGAATTCGTATTTCGCACCGAAGGTGCCTCAACAAGCCAGCCCAGGGCAGAGCGAGGCGGCGACTGAGCCGCGTCGCGCCGCCCTGGGTTGAGGGACGTCCAAAACTGATCGCCCTGGAGGGGCAGGACAAAGGTGTCGGTCGGCTGTTTCGCCCTTTCAGGGCTCCGGCCTCATGCCGCCATTACCCAGGGCGGCGCGCGACCGCGGGCTCAGTCGCCGCGTCGCTCTGCCCTGGGGCTGACTTGTTGCGGCACCTTCGGTGCGGTGATTCGCATGCGAAATCGCTCGGGCGAGCATCACCGTTTGCCGGCGAGCTTCGGGTCGAGGATTTCGCGGATGCGGATGGCGAAGCAATCGTCGATGACGACGACTTCGCCGCGCGGCGAAGAGCACGCCTTGCACGAGCAGATCGACCGGTTCGGAGACGGCGCGGTCGAGGCCGACGACGGAGCCGACTTCCAGCTTGAGCAGGTCGGCAATGGTCATGGTGGCCCGGCCGAGCTCGGCGCTGACGCAGACGGACACGTCGAGCAGGTGGTCGAGCGAGCCGCCGGCCTTTCCGCCGGCTTCGGTGGCGAGTTCGGGAAGTCGGCGACGCTGGCCAGGACCGTCGGATTGCGGCCATGCCCGCGGCCGGCGGACGGGTTCGGCGAGGTTGTTGAAGGCCACACTGCTTTCTCGGACGGCATTCATGGGTTATTTCTCGGGAAGAGACTTGATTTGAAACGCCTTGCACGAGCCGCTGCGGCCGACGCGGCCCCGGTAAAGTTCGCTGCTCGCCGACGCGCGCCACCGCCTGATCGTCGTGGTTCTGATCGAGCACCAGGACATCGCCGACTTGCAAGCGTCCGGAGCTGCGACAATTTCAGCTCGGCCGTCCCCAGGATGACCTGCACGACCATCGGCAACGCATGCACGATGGTCTGCGCGTGCGGGCGGCGTGATCGGCGGGACGACGCGGCGGATTTGTCCGGCGCCGTCGAGGGCATGCGATCAGGCCTTTCTCCGGGAAAAGCCAAACGCCGTTGGCATCGCCCCAGGGCCCGCGAAATCTGCCAGTTGAATGCTTGCACAATCTCGTCCGCGGCGAAGATGCGGCTGCGGGCCGGATTGGTTTCCCGCCCGTCGAGCACCCAGGAGGCCGCGGGACCGGTCGGCCAGGTTTCGCGAAAGGCGGAAAGCCAATATTCGGCCAGGAAATAGTCCGCCAGCCCCTCCTCGACAAGCGTCAGTTCGCGATCGGCGGCTGTCGCCGTCGGCGTCATCCCCCAGCAAGGCGCCGACCAGATTCAGCATCAGGCTCGCGCGGCAACGACCAGCAGCGTCGGCAATTTTGCCGTCCGCCATCACCACACGATAGGCCAGACACGGTTCCGGCAGCTGCGGCAGCTGCTTGCCGCGCGTACAGCCCGTCCCATTCCCGCAACATCGCTTCCAGTCGCAACGGCAATTGCTTGGCCCACGATCTTGTTCGTGAACGCAATGCGCCGACCCGACTCCAGCCTCGTCAGCCGATCCCGCGGCGGCGGCCGACAAGGGTGCCGGCTTCGTGAAATCGTACGGTTTCGCGTTCATTGCACCACGAATTCGTCAAAGAGAATGTCCACAATCGGCTCCTCGCCGTTCGGGAAGAGCATCGCGTTGAATTGCTCGCGGATCTCCCGGCGCAGAGCGATTTACGCCCGCCTTCTCGGCTCACATCCTGCGTGGATTGATCGGAGAGATAGCCGATCAGCCAGCTTTTCAGGAACGCCTTCTGCTTGGTAAGCAATTCGGTGACATCTTTGACATCGTTTTCCTCGACGGCGACCATGATCTTGTCGCGCAGGAAGCGATTGAGTTTGTCCTCGCCGAGATTGACCACGATGTCGCCGAAGGGAATCGCTTCTTGTTTGGTCTTGGGGGATTCGGCTTTTTCGCGGTGGCGCGGTTCGTCGCTGGGACGGTGGCGTGAAGATCCAGGGCAACGACGCGCCGCCGCCGACCGCGATGACTGCGAGCAGCACCCAGACGATCCAGCCCTTGCCGCCGCCGCTTTGGCGGTGTTGGACGTTGCCCGGTTTCCCACGTAACTTTGTCAATCATCGTTGCCGTTAACAGCTCCAGCGTGTGCCGAGTAGTACGACCGGCACGTTGCAATGTGGCTAATCATCCTTGCCCTGCGTCACTTGGGCAACGAATGCGAATGGTTCCTGGCATCCTTTTTCCCGATTGAGGCGTTGCAGCGTCTCTTCGATGAGCGGCTTGAGCGTCGAGCGGTAATCTTCCAGCTTTCGCACGCGCTTGCGCAGCTCGTCCATCTCCGTCTGCCATTGCCGAATGTCGTCCGCGCGTTTGCTTCAGGTTCTTGCTCGATTCTTCAATTTCGTGGGACGCTAGCCTCAGGTTTTCATCACGCTCCTTCAATTTTCTCTGCAGAGCTTTGCACCTGGTTGAGAGCACCTCGCGTTGATCCTCGGCTTCTAAAGCTGCTGGTTCAACACGGCGGCCCCCTCATTGGGCTGCGGCAGCGGCGCGGGGGCGGCAGCTGTTGGGAACGTCGCCGTTCCGGGATGGCTGCGCGGGCGAATCGGGCGGCGGGCCGGCGGCGCCTGCTTGGTCCATGGCTGGACCGAGACCGTGCAGCCCGCCGCCAGCATCAGCACGCCAAGGCCGATGGTCGTGATTGGCTTCATCCAACGCCCCATCGCAGCTTCCTCCACCGGGCGCTGGCGCTGCCTCCGGCGCAGCACGGCCGCGGCCGGAAAGGGTCGATGCTCGGCGAAGTGAGCATCCTAGTGGAATTTGATGCTGCTTCATAGCGATCTTCCCGATCCTGTCAAGAGAAACCTGGCGGCGGAATCCGCTTTAGTCGAAACGTGGGGCCAGGCATTCCAGCCTGTCCAACTTTCGGATTTGGGAAGGTCGACTGGAAGCTTGGCCCCACGTCTGGTTTCCGCTGGCACAATGCCAACCTCATCGACGAATTTCGCTTTCTCTTGCCGATTCCCGCTCTTCGGCACGATCAAGCTTAGCTCATCGGGACCGCGCCGTCGGCAGAAACGGCAGGTTCGTTGCGACCGCCGAACGCAGATAATGCAAATCCGCTACGGAATGGACAAAAAGTTTGCCGGGCGGCTCGATAACCAGGGGAGGATGGGGGAGCTCGATGGACGCCGAAAGCGGCTTGCGCACATTGCCGACAATCCAAGGCTGCCGACGCCGCCGATGCTGACCATGCGCATTCTCGAGCGCGCAGCGTGCCGAATTGCACCTTGGCCGAGATCGGCAAGATCATCAGCCAGGACCCGGCCCTGTGCGGCGAAGATGCTGCCGCCTGGTGAATTCGTCCCTTTTCGGCCTGCAACGATCGGTCGCCTCGATCGAACGCGCCCTGACCCTCTTGGGCTTGAATCACGTCCGCTCGTTGGTCCTGGGCCTGACGCTCCCTTCGATGCGTTTTCGCAGTCGCATCCAGCGAGCAGATGAAGGCGTACTGGAAGAGCTCGGTGACCTCCGCGATCGTGTGCCGGGAGTTGGCGTCGCAACGCAAATGGCCCGATCCGGACAGCGAAATGGTCGCGGGGCTGTTGTGCGACATGGGAATTTTGCTCTTGCAGGAGACGTTCCCGGAGCGAATATGCCGGGTGTCGAAGGCCCGCCGGAAATGCTGGACCGCAGCCGTTGCGAGCTGGAGGAAAAAGAGATCGGCGTCAATCATGCGACTGCGGGAGTGCATTGCCTGCGGCGCTGGAACTTGCCCGAAGAATCTGACGACGCCGATCCAGTTTCATCATCATCCCGAACAGGCGCCGGCGTCATGCCGGCTCGAGCCAACCTGCTGCATTTCGCCAGCCAAGTCGCGCGCATCCACCAGTCGCGGAGCATGCCGCCCTGCTTGGGGAGATCGCAGCCCTGGCCGAACCGCGCTACGGCATGAGCGACGAGCAGTTGTTTTCGTTCCTGGAGTCGCTGCAAGAAAAGATCACCGGGTTCGCCGCTCTGATCGATTTCGATTTGGGGCCGTGCGAATCGTTCGCGAATGTGTTCACGAAAGCGACGGAGAATCTAACCAAGCTGGCCGTCGAGGCGAGCCTCGACAGTTTCCGGGCGACCGAAGAGAAACATCAGGTCGAGCAAGGGCTCAGGCAGGCGAAGGAGGCGCTGCAGCGAACCGAAGAGCAACTGCGGCAAGCCCAGAAGATGGAGGCGATCGGCCGACTGGCCGGCGGCGTGGCCCACGATTTCAACAACCTGCTGACCGTCATCATCGGCAACTGCGACGTGCTGCTCGACATGCCGCAGCTCGACCCCGAAGCCGCTCGCTCGTCGAGATCTCATGGAGACCGGCAATCGCGGCGCCGACCTGACCCGGCAATTGCTCGCCTTCAGCCGCAAGCAGATTCTGGTGCCGGAAGATCGTTGAATCTCAACGACGTCGTCGGCGAACATGAGCAAGATGCTGGCGCCGGCTGCTCGGCGCGGACATCGCGCTGGTCGAGCGGCTCGCCGGCGATCTGGAGCTGGTCAAGGCCGACTTCAGCCAGATGGAGCAGGTGATTCTGAACTGGCGGTCAATGCCCGCGACGCGATGCCCAAAGGCGGCACGCTGACCGATCGAAACGTTCAATCTGCAACTGGATGAGGAGGTTGCCGGCAAGAACCCCGAGATTCAGCCGGGCCGCTACGTCGTGATGGCGATGCGCGACACCGGTTGCGGCATGGACGAGAACGTGCACACGGCAGATTTTCGAGCCGTTCTTCACGACGAAAGAAAACGGCAAGGGGACCGGGCTGGGCCTGGCGACGGTGCATGGCATCGTGCGGCAGAGCGGCGGGCACGTCACCGCTCTCCAGCGAGGTTGGCCGAGGGACGGTGTTTCACATTTATCTGCCGGTCGCCGTGGCCCCTGCGGTGCCGACCGCGAAGCAAGCCGCGGGCCCCAAGATCGATTCGGGGGGAACCGAAACCATTCTCCTGGCCGAGGACAAGGACGACATCCCGCGCCTTCGCCACACCGCGCCTCTGCAAAGCAGCGGCTACAAGGTGCTCGAAGCGTGCAACGGCGAGGATGCCCTGCGGCTGCACGAGCGCGTCGCCGACGACATCCATCTGCTCATCACCGACACCGTCATGGCGCGGATGAATCGGCGACGAACTGGCCCGGCAGTTGAAACGCAAACGTGCCGACCTCAAGGTGCTCTTCATGTCGGGGTATATCGACAATTTGCCGAGCGGGCAGCGACAGACGCCGAGGTCGCGGCGCCGTTCCTGCAAAAGCCCTTTACCTCGAAGACGTTGCTCGCCAAGGGTGCCGAAGTTCTGTGCGGGGCGGGCAGGTGACTTGACCTATATCGCCCTTGCGAACGGCGGGCTCGGTCCCGTCGTTGGCGTTGGGCCAGCGGATCGGCGAAAAGATCATGGACAGCACCCGGATGATTGAGCGAAGCAGCGACGCACTGGACGCAGCCAAGGCGGGCGGCCCCGCGCGCTTGCTGCTCCAGGAAATGATCAAGAACCGTGTCATTCTCGTGGAGGAATGGCATTCGCTCGAGGAACCCGCCCAGCAAGAAATCCTCTCGGCCAAGGACGCCCACGACCTCCTGCCGCGCCTGGCGGAGGCGCGGCTGATCACCGATTATCAGGCGGGACGCGTTCTCGCCGGCGGCATGGCTCACCTGGTGTTCGGCAATTACCGGATTCTCGATCGCATCGGCTCGGGCGGCATGGGAGTCGTCTATCGCGGCGAGCACATTCTGATGCGCCGCCCGGTGGCCCTCAAGGTGTTGCAGACACCTCCGGACGAGGGGGAGATTCTGCTCAAGCGCTTCTTCGCCGAGATGCGGGTGCTGGCCCGCGTGCAGCATCCGAACATCGTCGGAGACGCTGGACGCCGGCGTTCGCCTGGCCCGGGAGAACGAAACGCGACAATCTCTATTACCTCGTCATGGAATACCGTGGTCGGCGCCGACGTGGAGCGGATGGTCGGCAAGGCTGCCCTTGAGCGTGTCGCACGCCTGCGAGCTGATGTATCAGATCGCCAGCGCCCTCGACGAAACCCATCGGCACTCGCTGATCCACCGCGACATCAAGCCGTCCAACATTCTCGAAACGCCCGAAGGGGTCGGCAAGCTGCTCGATTTCGGGCTGGCATTGCATTTCGGCCGACGCCGTTTGACGAACCCCGGCACGCTGCTTGGCACGATCAGCTACATCGCTCGGAGCAGGTCGGCGATGCCGGCAGCGTGGACATCCGCGCCGACATCTTCGCCCTGGGGGCGACGCTCTATTTCAGCCTGACCGGCAAGCCGCCGTTCGATTCGCACGGCAGCTTGACGCAGATGGTGGCGGCCCGATTGACGCAGACGCCGCCGAGCGTTCGCGGCCGTGCGGCCCGACGTGCCGGCCGAACTGGAGACCGTCATGCGCCGCATGATGGCCCATCAGCGCGAGGACCGCTATCCGACTCCGCAAGCACTCATGCGCGCTCTGCTGCCGTTCGTCACGCCGGTCGGCAACTTCGGCTCGCTGCGCCCCAAGACCGATACCTTCGTCATGCCCCCCAGCCAGGACGCGGCAATTGCCACGCCGCCGGTGGCCCCGCGGATTCTGATCGTGGACGACGAAGCCGGCGTGCGCAGCGTCTGCAAGAGCTTCTTTCGCAACGAGGTCTTCGAGTTGCACGAGGCGGGGGACGGCGAGGCGGGCTGGCAGGCGCTCAAGGAGCGGCCGATTTCGATCTGATGCTTCTGGACATCGACATGCCGAAGTTGACCGGGCCGCAACTGCTGCGGCGCTGCGCGAGCAGCCGCCGTGCCGGCATTTGAAGGTGATCATGATGTCGGGCGGAGTCTCCACCGATGAGATGGCGGAGATGCTCGCGCTGGGGGCGGACGATTACCTGGCCAAGCCGCTCGGTCGCCGGCAACTGGTGGCCCGCGTCAAGGCCGCCCTGGTTCACAAGGCGACCCAGGAGCGTTCCGAATCGCTCAACCGCCAGCTCCTGGGCATCAACGCCGAATTGGAAAAGAATCTCGCTGCCCGCCACGGCGATCTGGTGCAGGCCCGCAACGCCCTGGTGTTCGCCCTCTCGAAAATCGTCGAATCCCGCTCCGGCGAAACCACCGCTCATTTGACGCGCATGTCGCAATACGCCGCGCTGTGGTGCCACAGGCACGCTCAACCCCCGCCTCGCCCCCGTGTTCGACGACGCCTTCCAGCGAACCCTGGAATCTGCACCTTGTTGCACGACATCGGCACCGTCGCGCTGCCCGATCACGTCCTTCGCCCCGATGGCCCGCTTGGGCCGGAAGACGTCATGATGCTCCAGGCCCACACGACCATCGGCGCCGACACGCTCAAATCGGTCGCCAGACGCGATCGCAACGCCGACGCCTTCTGGCAGATGGCGGTGGAAATCGCCCGCCATCACCACGAGCATTTCGACGGCACCGGCTATCCCGATCGGCTCGCCGGCAACAACATCCCCCCCGCCGCCCGCATCGTCGCTCTTGCCGACGCCTACGACATGCTGCCGCCCCCACAGCCTCGGCATCGCCCTCTCGCACAATGCCGCGGTGGAATTGCTCGTCGAGGGCTCGCGCGGCCGATTCGATCCGCTCCTGCTTGCCGCGTTCCAGCAAGCGCATGGGCAGTTCGAGACGATCTTTCAGAACTGCCCGGATACCGATCTCAACCTGGACCTGCCCTGCGCTTTTGGATCCTCATGGACCGCTGCCAAGGCCGGCGTTCCCGAAACTCCAGGATCACGTCCCTCCGGTCGAGATGCGACCGCCGACGGCGATCCCGGCCGAAACCGACCGGCTTTGTCGGCCCCATGGAAATAATCCCAATGTCCGAAACGTTGCTTTCCCACGCTCAGAAAATCGAGCTGCTGAAGCGGATCGCCGCCAATCCGAGCATCCCTTCGCCGCCCACGGTGATCCTGCACGTGCTCGATCAGGCCAGCAAGCCAGATTGCACGATCGGCGATCTTTGCCAGATCATCCAGATGGACCCGGGGCTGTCCGGGACGGGTGATGCACATCGTCAATTCGGCGTTGTTCGGCCTGTCGCGTCCAGTGACGTCGATCCAGCGGGCGCTGGCGGTGGTCGGCCTGAATTCGACGCGGCTGCTCGTCCTGGCGATCTCTTTTCCGGAGATGCAGGCGCAAGCTGCAGTCGATCGACGCCGCGGTTACGCGGCGCTACTGGAAGGCATCGGTGGCGGGGGCGATCGTGGCCCGGGAATTGTCGCGCCGCATGCGCGCCGGCGATCCGGAGGACGATACCGTCGCCGGGTTGTTGCGCAACCTTGGGGAATTGATTTTGCAGCAACTGATGCCTGCGGAATACAAGCTCGTCTTGGCCGAGCCGGAGGAAACGCAGGTTGCGGGGAAGATCGAGCTGGAGGAAGCACACTGCGGGCTGAATCACGCCGAGGTGAGCGCGTTCATCCTCGACCGCTGGCGATTGCCCAGCGAGATCACCGAGGGGATTCGCCATCATCATCACCCGGAGCTGGGGAACTATTCGTCGGCCACCGCCAGGGACCGGGCCTATCGGCTGCACTTCGCGACGCGGGCGGCCGATCTGTTGCTCCACCCGAATCCGCCGGAAGTGCTGCCGCAATTGCACGAGGTGGCGAAGAACCAGTTTCAGATGAGCGAAGAGGAGGTGCGCGAATTCCTGTCCCCGCTGAGCAAGAAAATCGCCGATTTCGCGGCCCTGTTGCAGATCGACATCGGCGAATCGAACGATTATTCGGAAATCTTGAGCCGGGCGAGCGAGGAGCTGGTGAATCTGATGGTCGCCAACAACGTGGATCATCGGCGGGCCAACGAGGCGTCGCACCGGGCGGAATCCGAAGCGCGGCACTGGCGGCAGGAAGCGGTCTTCGACCCGCTGACCAAAATATTCAACCGCCGCTACCTGGAATCGAAGATGCGCGAGATGTTCGAGCGGCCGCGCGGGGAGGCGGGCTCGTTCGGCTTGCTGTTTCTCGATCTGGACGGGTTCAAGCCGCTCAACGATCGCTTCGGGCATGCGTTCGGCGATCTGGTGCTGCAAAAGATCGCCAGCTGCCTGAGCCAGGAGGTGCGGCAGGGGGACGTGGTCGCCCGTTACGGCGGGGATGAATTCTGCATCCTCACCGACCAGATCGATCAGCTCGGCCTGCACAATTTCAGCCATCGCATCTGGTCGAAGATCAACAAGCTGACCGTCACCCAGGATGAGTGCGAGGGGAAGGTCGGCGCCTCGATCGGCTCGGTCTTCTTCGAGCCGGCCTCGCAATGGGACAGCCGAGCAGATTCTCGCCGCCGCCGACCGGGCGATGTACCAGGCGAAATCGCAAGGCAAGAACCGCGTCGTCTTCTGGAACTCGCTGACCACGATGTCCAAGTCGGCGTCGCAAAGCGGCATCGCGTGAACGTTCACACCAACCAGGCACGCCCAAACATGAGCACTCCCTTGCAACCAGCTCTCGCGGAAACCGCTCTTCTCGATCGCTCGGCGAATCCTTCGCGCTTCGCCCGCGCAAGTCCTGCTGCAGCATCTGCTCGACATTTGCGTCGTCCATCCCGATGACTGGGACAATGTGCCGAAGGATCAGTGCGATCGGCTATTCGGTGCTGGTGGACCGGGACGCCGTGGTGGATGGCCTGGCGGAGCTGAACCTGATCAACGATTATCAGGCCGACCGCATCAAGGCGGGGACGTTCGGCAGCCTGGCGCTTGGGAATTACCGGGTGCTCGGCAGCCTGGGTGCGGGGGGCTGCAGCGTCGTGTTCGAGGCGGAGCACGTCTTGCTGCGCCGCAAGGTCGCGGTGAAGGTGCTCCCCGTCAGCAGCGACGAGCATCCGATGATGGTCACGCGCTTCCTGCGCGAGATGCGGGCGGTCGGCCGGCTGAACCATCCGAACATCGTCGCCGCCTTCGATGCCGGCATTTGCCCTGCCGATCATCCCGGCCAACCCGACCTCTACTACTTCGCCATGGAGCACCTCGTCGGCATGGACCTGGAGCACGCCGTCGCCGCCCGCACCCTCGGCATCGGCGAAGTGTGCGCCCTTGTTTATCAGATCGCCAGCGCCCTGGACGAGGCCCACCGCCATCACCTGGTTCATCGGGACATCAAGCCGTCCAACGTCTTCGTGACCCAGAATCAGCAGGCCAAATTGCTTGACTTCGGCCTCGTCCGCCATCTCGTCAGCAATGGCTTCACGACGCCCGATCTGGTGCTCGGAACGCTGGAATACATGGCCCCCGAACAAGCGTCCGACCCGACGCAGGTCGATATCCGCACCGACATTTTCGGCCTGGGGGCGACCTTCTTTTTCGCCTTGACCGGCATGAGCGCTTTCCCCGTCGAGGGGACGCTCATGGAGGCGATCCTGCGCCGGCAGAATCAAACGGCTCTCGAAGCGCGTTCGCTGCGGCCGGAGGTTCCGCTCGATCTGGAGGCGGTGATCCAGCAGATGATCGCGCTGCGGCCCGCGGATCGGCTGGCGACGCCGCAGGCGGTGATGCACGCGCTGTTGCCGTTCCTTGGGAGCCGATCACGGCACGACCCGATCCGGATCACGGCGAGCGAGCGGGAGGCGGAGCCGGCGGAATTCGCCCCCGCGGAGATCGGGCCGCGCGTGGTGATTGCGGAAGCGGATGAGGACGTGCGCTGCCGGCTGGTGCGGCTCCTGGCGGCCAAGGGGATGGATTGCGAAGAAGCGGAGGATGGGGAGAGTGCGATGCGGCTGGTCCGTGAGAATCCGCCCGCGGCGGTGTTGCTGGCGGTCCATCTGCCGGGCACGGACGGGCGGGCGGTGTTGAGTGCGTTGCGGGAAAATCCGCCGTGTGCGAACCTGAAGATTCTGATGACGGCGCCGGCGTTCTTGCCCGACGAGATGGCGTCGTTCTTGAGCGGCGGAGCGGACGATTATCTGCCCTTGCCGATCAGCAACGTGCAGATCGCGGCACGAGTCGGTGCCGCCGTCAAGCACAAGACGGTGCAGGATCGAACCGATCAACTGAGCCGGCAATTGCTCGAATTGAACACCGAACTGGAACGCAGCCTCGACATGCGCACCACCGATCTTCTGCAAGCCCGCAACGCCCTGGTGCTCGCCCTGGCCCGGCTTGTCGAATACCGCTCCACCGGAGACGATCGCGCATCTCTTGCGGATACCGCGCTATTGCACGATCCTCGCAGGAAGCCGCGGTGCTCCCCGCCTTTGCCGACCAGATCACGCCCGAATGGATTCAGACGCTCGAATGCTGTGCCGCCATTGCACGACATCGGCAACGTCGGCTTGCCCGATCGGATTCTTCTGAAAGCGGGCCGGCTTGATGAGAGCGAGCTGAAAATCATGCAGACGCACACCGTCATCGGCGCCGATACGCTGCAAATCGTCGCCAAACGCTTCGGCGCCGACGTCGGCTTCTTGCACATGGCCATCGACATCGCCCGTCAACATCACGAACAATACGACGGCAGCGGCTATCCCGATCGCCTGGCGGGCAACGACATCTCTCTCTCCGCCCGCATCGTCGCCATCGCCGACGCCTACGATGCGATGCGCTCACGCCGACCGCAGCGCCCGGGCCTATCCCACACGGTCGCCCTGCAAATCATGCTCGAAACGTCGCCAGGAAAATTCGATCCGGTATTGCTCGGCGCATTTCGACGGTGCACCCGCAGTTCGACGCGCATCTTTCGGGAAGTGCCGGACAGCATTCAGATTGATTGAAATCCTGTGGGCTAAACAGCATGCTCCCACCTGTATCCATTTTCGCGGGCCCAGACGAGCCACGCGGCGGCCCATTCGTCGTTGTTGACGTGGCTTTTTTCCGCAATCGGATTGGCCCCCGTGATTTCCGCGAGCGCGAGAAATCCGAAGCCGCCGTTCTTTTCGAGGTCCGCCAGGATGAGCGGGATAGCGGGTTCGCCCATGGCGACAATCTCGCGGAAGGCCGGGTGCTCTGTCCGTGTTTTGATCTTCGACGAGAAGGCGGTTCGCTCCCTCCACGTTGAGATCAATTGGGCGAAGCGCTTTGCGAGGTCGGCGTTCTCGGCATGGGGTTCGGTGATGTCAGTTGCCATCGGTGTTTCCTTTTGATTCGTGGGACAACCCCGCCGCGCCCGCATTCATTGTGCCGTCGGCGGGGGGCGTGTCAAGCCGTTGCTCCTCGTTCCCAGGCTCTGCCTGGGAACGCATGATCGGGCAGGCTCTGCCTGCCGGTGAAGAAGCCGGTTTCGGCGAAGGGACGGCGAGGCTGAGCCTCGCGGTAGTGCGTTCCCAGGCTGAGCCTGGGAACGAGGGCTCCTCGTTCCCAGGCCGGAACGTGGGAACAAGCGGTTACTTTTTCGCTTCCACAATCCGCTTCAGATTCGCCAGGCCCTCGTTGTGTATGTCGCCGATCATTTGGTCCATGTTCTTGACCGCGTGAATCGCCTTTCCGGCGAGATCGTTGTGGCCGGCCATTTTCCAGGTGACGACCGTTTTCTGGTTTTCCTCCTTGAAGGTGAATTCCACGTCGGCCGTACCTGTCATCGGCTTGAGGAATTCGAGCTTGATCTTGATGAGATCGTTCGGCCGGCTGTCGGTGATGGTCATGCTGCCTTCGCCAGCTTCGTCGTTGCCCTTCCAGCGAAAGATCGCGCCCTTGCCGGACGATGGTCCTTCGTAAGACAGCTTGGCGTTGGGGTCGATTTTCAGCCAGGGGGACCATGCTTCCCATTTGTGCAGATCGTTGACGTGCGGGAAAATCTCGGCCGCCGGCGCATTAATCGTGATCGAGCGCTCGATCTTGTACTCGGCCGGCTGCAGGAAGACGGCGAAAAAGAGAACCGCGGCAATGCTGACGAACGCGAACAGAAGCTTGACGAGCCAGGAAGCTTCCCCCCGGCGGGCTTCGGCAGCGGCGGCGCCGACGCGCACTGCTATCGCGAACAGCAGCCCCAGCCAGATCAGCGGCGGCGAACATCAGCGGAGCGAGAATATCCGGACGAACGGATCGCCGACGGGCACGTGCGTGGCAACGGCGCCGCCGAGATAGCCCGTGCAAAGGATCGCGCAAAAGACCGCCGGTGCCGGATAGAAAACGAGGGCACACGTCAATTTCAGAATGCCGACGCCAATCACCTGGTCTTCGTGGAAGCCGAGATGCTCGAAAGTCTTGATGACATCGGGCACCATCAAGAAATTGCCGATGGAGCTGGCGATCAGGCCCAGCGCCGGCAGCACGCTGATGATCCAGCCGAGCACGACCATCCACTTCGGCGTCGCCGCCGGTTGCGAATCCGCGGACATAATGGTTCTCCTGGTATTTCGAATCGCCTCTACGAGATTTACCCCTTCGCCAGGAATTCGGCGAGCTGAATCCAGACGCCGCCGAAGCCCTTGTGCATTTGCTCGCGGCCCGTTTCGAAGGTCTGCCGTTCCAGGTCGGTCGCGTTGATCGGTTCCGCTCGCAAGGTCAGCGTCGTCTGGCCGGCCTGTTCGGTGAACGTGATCGTGGTGAGGGTTTCCGCGGGCCAATTCCCAATGTACGGATTGCGCGTTACCCCTTCGGCGGCATCCGAAAACGAATTGACAAACACCAGCCGGCCCGGCGGAACGATCTCCCGATAAACGAACTTGCCCCACATCGCCCGGCCATCGGGGAAGGACATGGAATAATGGCAGACGCCGCCGGCGCGAAGCTCGAACTCTGCCGATCTTCATCGTGCAGCCGCGGCCCCCACCATTGCACGAAACGCTCAGGCTCCGCAAACGCCTTGAACACCAGATCGCGCGGGGCGGTGAACACGGCGTGCTGACGAACGCCGGCTCGCCAGGGGTTCGGCCCCGCCACCGCGGCCTCCAGCCGTTCCAGGCTCTGCGACCAGCCCTGCGACATGCCGAGCTTCAGAAGCGCATTGCGCACCGCCGCCGACTCGAAGCGGACGCGGATCGTCTGCTTCGTCTTGCCGTTTTCGTCCTCGAACGTCACCGTCCACCGCGCTTCCAGGCGCGGCTTGCCCACTGTTTTGTCGCGATTGGGATTCACCATGTCGTGCCATTGATCGGAAAGGTCGGAGTGGTCGATGGTGAAGGCGAGCCGTTCGGGGGGCACGATTTCCCGATAGATTCCCTTGGCCGGGTGCGTATCGCCGTCGGGGCCGCGCATTTCGATGCGCCCGAGCGCCGCCGGGCCGAACGTCGAGCTCGCAAACCGGATTGGTGAAGATGTGCGGCCCCGACCAGCGCGCCATGTGCTCGGGCTTGGTCCAGGCCTGGAACACGAGCTCGCGCGGGGCGTTGAAGACGCGGGTGAGGACGAAATCGGCGTCCGTCGCGGCCGACGACGCATCACTTTTTGTGCTCATTGGCTTTCTCCTGGGATCTGCAACTCGTTGAGGTAATCGGCCAATCGATCGAAGCTTTCGTTCCAGAACTGCTCGAACGATTTGACCCAGTCGTGGATCGGCTTGAGGCCTTCGCCGTTGAGGCTGTAAAGCCGTTGCTGCCCATCGCCGCGAACGCTGACGAGGCCGACTTTCCGCAACATGCGGCAGGTGCTTGGAGACCTGGGGCTGGGAGAATCGCAAGGTCTTGGCCATGGCGTTGACGGAGCGTTCCCCCTTGGCGAGCAAGGAAAGAATGCGGCGGCGGCGCGACTCGGCGACGGCGTTGAAGACATCGGCAGTGGTTCGGGAACGAGCCATGCGGAGAGTATATACCCATATGGGAATATGTCAAGCGATGAGGAATCGGCGTTTGCGAGATTCCGGAAATCAATCTTGGCGGATGATCGGATGTGCGACGACCCAGACTTCGTCTTGCGGGCTGCCGTGATGGCGGTACCACTTGCGAATGGTTTGCTTGAGTTGCTTCACTTGCTGGGAAAGCTCCCGGCTGCTGGCGGCGAGCCGATAGTCCACGGTGCAAAGGACGATGTAATCGTGAACGGGGTTTACGGCGTCCGCCGGCCACCAAAAGCCATGGAAGACCGCGAGGCGCATTTCCGAGTGAGTGTAGCCGTTCACGCCGACGTCTTGATGGCGCAAGTCATCCAGGTAGGCGATAACCTCCCGAAAAGCCTTTTCCTCTTGGCGTTGTTCACCGGCAGATTACAGATGAGCTGCGGTGTTCTTACCTCGTGCAATCCCTTGCCTCTTCGTGGCACGGCACAGCCTCCCTGCATGCGATGAGCTTTGTCGGCCCGACGCGGCGACCTATTTGGACCGGAGACCGCTTCGGGACATCATCTTCTCCGCCGAGAACTGCAGTCCGCCAGTGAAGTTCTCCACTGCTTCCGCGGGCACCAGGATCGATTTGCCGTCCGGATATGCGTGGGGAAGGGAGTAAAGCTCATCGTCCAAAGCAGATCGATTGCTTTCTCCAGTTCCTCTTTCGTCGGCGAATACCAGGCGTTGCAAGTTCTTGTTCGCCGCCAATGGCGACGCCATTGGGAAGTTCCGCAGCTTGGCTCTTGGCGGGCCTGCTGCGACCATTCTTGCCATTTGGATTTTTCATTTGTCCACCATTGGGCTCGTGGCCTGCCGCAGGTGTCCTCAATTGAACCATCATAACCGGTCGTTTCAAGAAATGCAAAGGCAGCTCAAGGTCCGATGCCCTTCGCTACTTCGCTCGTTCAGCGGTTGGCCCGAACGCAGATAGGCGAACAGGTCGCGCACCTCCTGATCGCTCAGGCCCTCCAGCAAGCCCTCCGGCATCAGCGAAATGCCGCTCACGGCCATCTCCGCAATGTCGTCGCGAGGCAGCACGATGCGCTGGCCGTCCGGCGTCGTCAGGACCAGCATGCGGTGTCTTTCTCCATCACGATGCCGGTCAGCGTGCGGCCGCTTTCCGTATCACGATTGATGCGTCTCGTAGCCTTCGCGGATCTCGGCGCTGGGTTGACGATGTGCAAGAGCAGGTGCGACGTCGTCGCGCTTGAACGGCGTCAGATCGGGGCCGACGCTTCCCCCCTTGGCGTGCAGCGTGTGGCAATTGGCGCAGCGCGCGGTGAAGAGCTTCTTGCCGACGTAGGGATCGGCCTTGCCGGCCGGACGACGACGGACGCGAGCCGATCGATCGTCCTTCTGCATCTGGCCGCGGTGGTGGCTCCCTTGACTTCGCCCCAGTGCTTGTTGACCAGCGCCGGCGATCTGCTCGTCCTTGTGCAGCAGCAGCTTTCGCAAGGTTGCCAGCGGGATCGACTTGGCTCCACCTTCCCGGCATCCACCGCCTCGAGCAGTTGCCGGCTCCACGCTGCCGGCCGACCAGCAGCGATTCGGCCGACCTCGCGCACCTCGCCCGACATCGCCGGCAGCAGCTTCGACCACCGCCGTGCCGATCTTGTCATCCTCGATAGCTTGCAGGGCACCGAGACCGCCGTTGCGAACCGCGTCCGGCTCCTTCGCCGCCACAACGTCAGCAGCGGCCGACGCAGCGCGGCTGTTTCGCCTCGCCGAGGACGTCGATCAATTCGAGCCGGTCCGCCAGCGGCGTCTTCGGGTGCCGACCATGGCCAGCGCCTTGTCGATCGCGTCGGCCTTGCCCTGCCGAACGCCGAACGCCATCGATCCGCCGCCGAGCTTGGCGATCTCCGCGAGCAGCTCGTCCGGCAACCCCGCGATCGAGCGGCCCTTGAACGCTTCCTCGAATCCCTTGAGCAGAATCTGGCCGTGCTTCTTCTCCGGGGCCAGGCGAAACAGCTCGACACAGGTCTGATAATCCTTCTGCGGCCCCGGCCAGCGGCGAAACGGCGCATCAGGCGCGGCAGGATCGTCTCTTCCGACCAGCTTCGTCCGCCACAGCGCCGAATCGCGAAACAGCTCGAGCACCGCGATCGCGGTCCTTGCCGCAATGCGCTTCGATGGCCCACCAGAGCAAGCAGCGGCATGTGAATGTCGCGCCGCGTCCTCGTCGTGCGTCAGCAACCGCTGCACGATCGGCAAGCCTTCCGCGCGGCGACAACCGCTGGGCGCTGCAGGCCAGTTGGCTGCGGCACGTGGACGATCGGCTTCGCGTCGCGCCATCTCCGCCAGCTTCGCCGCGATCCGCTCGCCAAGCTTGTGGTCATCGCCAAGCAGCCGCACCGTCCACAGCTCGCACGGACGGCTCGGCATGGTCGAGCGCTTCTCGGCCAGCGCACGCATCAAGCCGCCGCTCAGATTCAGGGCCCACAGCGCTTCCAGGGCGAGCTGCCCTTGCCTCGCGAGAAGCTTGCGTCAGCGGCGGCAGACCGTTCGGTCCTTGCGGTCGCCGAGCAGCCGCAGGGCCGTCTGGCGATGCCAGCGATTGTCCGATCTTCAACAGCTCGACCAGCTCCGCCGACGATTTCTTGCCGAGATCGAACGGCTTGCCGGTTTCGCATCTTGGCAGCCAGCCGATAGATCCGGCCGGTGTCGTGGTCGATACGCCGTCGTTGTGGCCGCAGATGGGCGATCTTGGCGTCGTAGAAGTCGGCGACGTAGAGCGCGCCGTCCGGGCCGGCTTGATGTCGACGGGCCGAAACCAGGTGTCGCTGCTGTTGACGACCGGCCCGAGGTCCTTGGTCTGCAGCGAGGAGCCGTCCGCGCTTGACGTCGCTGCAGCATCACGTGGCCTTGCAGCGGCTCCACGGCGAAAAGCTTGCCGCGATACTCGTCGGGCAGAGCGTCCGCCTCGTTGATGACGAACGTGTGGCTGAAGCGCTGCGCCTTGTTGTGCTTCATCGCCTGGAAGTAGCCGAAGGAGTAGGGATTGGAGAGCGGGCCGTGCTTCTCGAAGCCCTTGCGATAATAGCCGCCCTGGACGTAGTGGAAGCCGCGCGTATCGCCGCCGTTGTGGCCGGAGAAGACGCGGCCCTGCTCGTCGATCTCGACGCCGAAGGCGTTGCCGCCCCCTTCGGCGAAGATCTCGAAGCGCTTCTTCTCGGGATGATAGCGCCAGATGTGCTGGCCGATCATGTGGACGGCGCGGCTCCTTGTCGCCGGGCCGGGTGATGTGGCCGGTGACGGTGCTGCCCTGGGCGCCGTAGAGCCAGCCATCGGGGCCCCAGCGCAGGCTGTTGGCGACCGAGTGCGTATCCTCCAGGCCGAAGCCTTCCAGATGCACGACCGGGATCGCCGGTCGGCACGTCGCGTTGTCCTTCGTCGGATAAAAGAGCAGGTACGGCGGATTGAGCACCCAGACGCCGCCGCGGCCGCGAGCGACCGCCGTGGCGATGTTCAGGCCTTCGAGAAAGGTGGTGTGCTTGTCGAAGACGCCGTCGCCCTGCGTGTCTTCGTGGATGGTGATGCGGTCCTTGCCGCGGAAGTGGATTGCGGCGGCGGCGGCGGGACCTTGTCGTAGACGATGCGCCAGAACTTGTCCCGGCTGACGATTTTCAGCCCGGCCGGGTGCGGATATTGCAGATACTGCACGACCCACATCCGGCCGCGTTCGTCGAAGCTCAGCGAAACCGGCTGCTTGACGATCGGCTCGGCCAGCACCTGATCGAAGCGCAGATCGTCCGGCGACCTTGAAGGTCCTGGCCGCGTCGGCGGGGGAAAGCTTGCGGCGGCGCCTTGGTGTCCTTGCCGGGTTGGGCTTCGGCGACCCAAGGGAAAATCACGGCAAGGGACGAGGAGCGCAAGCGACGATCAAATTCGTTTCATGTCAGCCCTTCTTCAGCTTCGGTTCGACGATGGCGACGATTTTTTCAAGAAACATCTTTGACATGCGGTGAAATTCGGGCGTGAACTCGAAACTGAATCGTACCGAACGCGTTCGCTCATGTCTTTCAACTCACGATATCTTGCGGCGCATTGCGCAGCTCGGGACATTTCTCCATCGCCTTTTTTCGTTCCGCGTGCGCGGCCGTCTTAGGATCGAGCCGCACGTTTTTCTTGTCGATCAAGTATGCGTTGACAAGGTGAAGGGCCGCATACAACGCAACTCCATGCGGCTTCGTCCGGAAACTGGTCTTCGAGTCTTCGGGCGAACACCGTGTAATACGCGATGTTGTGCAACAGCCGCATGCCTTCCTCGAAGCTGGCGCTGCCGGGGTGGTGGACGAAGGATGTGCCTCCATCCGCATTACTTGATTGCGTCGAAGAACGCTTGGGCGGTCGCGCCAGGGACAGGGGGGCGTCGGGTTGCGGAGTCCCGTGAACCCCTCCTGGCCGGCTTCAAGGTCTTCCGATCAGCGTGTCCAAGGCGGCTTCCTTCGGCGGTTCGATGTTTGCGCTATTCTACCGAAAACCCAGCCCGTCGGCGAATTCGTCGCTCCCTGTTCTGATTGCATTTGGTCGCCGCATGCCATATCATGAAGCCTGTGCTCCCACCGGTTCCGTCGGCTCCTGCCGCACGCCTCGTATTCGAGATCAATTGCCATGGTAGAATCGCGCCGATTCGCACGTGGATGGATGGCCGCCGTCGCCGTCTTGCTCGCGGGTGTTGGGCCAATGCCGCTTCGTGCGGACGAGCCGATCCCTTTCGCCCGCGTGGCCCCGCTTTTTCAGAAGCATTGTTACGGCTGTCACGGCGTCGAGAAGGCCAAGGGGAAGTTGCGGATCGACAAGCTCAATCCCGATTTCGTCAAGGGCAACGATGGCGATCACTGGCGCGACGTGCTCGATCGGCTCAATTTCGGCGACATGCCTCCCGCGAAGGAACCGGCCCTCAAGAAAGAAGACCGCGAGTTGATGACGGCCTGGCTCGCCCAGGAGCGCCGTCGAGCCGCGCTCGCGAAAAACCAGGCCACGCACTTCCGCCGCTTGACCCGCCGCGAGTACGAGCGAACGATGCAAGATCTGCTCGGCCTGCCGATCGAATTTGGGGCGCGGCTTCCGGAAGACGGCCGATCGAAGGAGGGCTTCCGCAACGACGGCGACGCCCTGCGGATGTCGCCGCTGCAATATGAGACCTACCTGCAGATCGCGGATGAAGCGCTCGCCGAGGCGATCGTGATCGCAGCATGGTGCATTCTTGCCACCTACTGGGCAATCACTGACCTAAACCGCATCCATGACCGAAGTTGGATTCTCTTGTCCATATCAATAGCAGTGCTGTTCGCCGGGATGGGAACAGTATTCGGACTAGCATGGTGGTCCAACTGGAAGAGATGGGCTTCGTCGAGGAGCTGGGCAGTCGTAGCGAGCATTCTGAGCCTCGCCATTCCTGTAGGAGTACCCGTGTTCCAGTATTTCGTAAACGGCTGGAAGGCGTGCCTTCAGTCCGCGCGGATCATGTGGTTGCCAATGGTGATCGGGGTCGCGGTGTTGGTTGTGTTTGCGGTTTTCCCCCAGAAGCCAGACCCCTTCCCATCTCACCGGGCCAACGCTGAGGTGAGGTGAAAGGGGAATGGCGGGACTGATCATAGCCGGTGAAAAGCCATGGCTTCAAGCCTTGTTGATCGTCGTCGTGGTCTTTCTCCTCTGCATGTTCATGACTCCAGAAACCACCCGAATCTTCCTGCAAAGGTTCCCCTGGCTCGGCTGGGTCATCAACTGGGGGCGCCATCTTCTCGGCCTTCCGTCTTGGTAGTCCGTCTTAGGCTGACGCGTCCCGTTTACGCTGCCTGACGGCATCGGCTTAAGGTCGACACTCCACCCCTTCGAGGTAACTGCCAGGAACCTTAGTATCTCGTTGGGAACTCATCGTGAAGGGGTGGAGTTAACGAAATCCGGTCTCTCACGAGATACCGCAGGTTCCTTGTTGCGAACTTGTTGAGAAAAAAGGATCGAGGCTGAACAGGCGTCCCGGCGCGTTCGCGCGCGTACCCTTCGCTGCGGTGGCCGTCAAGGGTCTGCGCTCGCTGCGATGAACGCACGCAAGTCGCGCGCCCTTGACCGCCGTCCTCGCTGCGGGTGGTTCTCAGCTATGAGAAGAATGTCTTCTTCTCATGTTCCACATGCGTGCACGAGTGCGGCAATCCGGCGGCTTCCGTGGCGCTCGTGGCCGCGTGTTGGACCGCTAGACACCATCCCTAAGCCAGACGGCTTAGCGTGGCCGAGTTTGCGGCCCGGCGTCGGACGGAGATCGAACGCAGCCCGGACGGTGTGCGGCTCTGTCCGGTTCCGTTCGAGGGCCGTTAGTTCAGCGGTAGGCTTCGCGGCGGTGCTTGACGGCGGTGACGTAGAGGGTGTGGCCGTAGTCGTGAAAGCGGAGGCGGTAGTCGCCGACGCGCAGGCGGAACTCTGGCGGCTCGATGTCCTGGAGGCGCTTTACGTCGCCCTCGCCGGTGGCGGCGAAGTGAGCGAGAGCATGAAGAATGCGCAGGGCGGTTGGCTGGTCGATGGCGCGGAGCTGTGCCTTGGCCTGGTCCCGCCAGGCGATCTTCTTGCGGTCCATGCTCACTGTCCGGGATGGTGCGGTTCGGGTTCGAGGGGCGTGCGTCCCATGCGCTCGAAGCTGATCCACCTGGCGGCGGAGCGGTACAAGATTGACCTGAAGCTGCCGTTCGAGGATCTGCCGCCCAAGCAGCAGCACATCCTGGTGTACGGACCACCCAAGGGCGAGGCGCCGCGGACCGGGTTCCACGGGATTCTGACCTACCTGCGCGACTCCATTGACGAGGCACGCAGCGACGGCTATCGCGAGTACATGATGAGCTTCATGTCGGCGACGCCCTGCCCGGTGTGCCGTGGGAAGCGGCTGCGGCCGGAGTCACTGGCGGTGAAGATTGGCGGGCTTTCGATTGCCGACTTCACGGCTCTGCCGCTGAACCGGGCGCTCTCCGCGGCCATCAACCTGAACTTCACGGCGCGCGAGGCGCTGGTGGCGGAGCGCATCCGGCGGGAGGTGGTGGAGCGGCTGGAGTTTCTGTGCGAGGTGGGGCTGAACTACCTGGCGCTGGACCGCAACGCGGCCACGCTCTCCGGCGGCGAGGGGCAGCGGATCCGGCTGGCGACGCAGATTGGCTCGCGGCTGCGCGGCGTGCTGTATGTGCTGGACGAGCCCTCCATCGGGCTGCATCAGCGCGACAACATGCGGCTGATCCAGGCGCTGGAACGGCTGCGCGACCTGGGCAACACGGTGTTGGTGGTGGAGCACGACGAAGACACCATTCGCCATGCCGACTACGTACTGGACCTGGGGCCGGGCGCGGGACGGCTGGGCGGAAGCGTGGTGGCGCAGGGGACGCCGGCGGAGATCATGGCCTGCCCGGAGTCGCTGACCGGGCGGTATCTTTGCGGCGCGGAGACGATGCTGCAGCGGGCCGCGCCGCGTCCGCTGACGGGCAAGTGGCTGACGGTGGCCGGGGCGCGCGAGCACAACTTGCAGGACGTGACGATCCGCATTCCGCTGGGCGTGATGACGGTGGTAACCGGCGTGAGCGGCTCGGGCAAGAGCACACTGATCAACGACATTCTGTACCGCTCGCTGGCGCAGTCCATTTACGGCTCGCGCGAGGAGCCGGGGGCGCACGAATCGCTGAGCGGGGCCGAGCAGCTGGACAAGGTGGTGCGCATCGACCAGTCGCCGATTGGGCGGACGCCGCGCTCGAATCCGGCCACGTATACGCAGGTGTTCTCGCCCATACGGGATTTGTTCGCCATGCTGCCGGAGTCGCGCGAGCGGGGATACAAGCCGGGACGGTTCAGCTTCAACGTGACGGGCGGGCGCTGCGAGACCTGCCAGGGCGACGGCCAGCGGCGCATTGAGATGAACTTCATGCCCGACGTCTACGTACAGTGCGAGGTGTGCAACGGGCGGCGCTACAACCAGGAGACGCTGGCGGTGAAGTTCAAGGGGCACTCGATTGCCGACGTGCTGGACCTGACCATCGAGGACGCGCTCACCGTGCTGGAAGATGTGCCCAACGTGCGGCAGAAGCTGCAGACGCTGGTGGATGTGGGTCTGGGCTACGTGCACCTGGGGCAGAGCGCCACCACGCTCTCCGGCGGCGAGGCGCAGCGCATGAAGCTGGCGCGCGAACTGAGCAAGCGGCAGACGGGACGGACGCTTTACCTGCTGGACGAGCCAACCACCGGGCTGCACTTTGACGATGTGCGCAAGCTGCTGGAGGTGCTGCACCGGCTGGCCGACCTGGGCAACTCGGTCATCATCATCGAGCACAACCTGGACGTGATTCGCAACGCGGACTGGATTCTGGACCTTGGGCCGGAGGGCGGCGAGGACGGCGGACGCGTGGTGGGCCAGGGACGGCCGGCAAAGATTGCGGCCACGCCGGGCTCGTACACCGGGCAGTTTCTGAAGCGGTATTACGCCTCCACGAATGGCAAGATGACGGCGATTGAGAGCGCGGATGAGGCTGCGAGCGACCGGCTGACGGAGCGAGGTGCGGAGGGTGTTGCGGCGGATGCGGTGTCTGCGGCGAAAGAGCCTGGAGAAATAGTCAAGCCAAAGCGGGCGCGGAGGAACACGCCCGCCGAGGACGATTTGGCGGCTACGCGGGCCAAGGCCGGGCCTATTGACTCGGACGAAACCGGCAAGGCTGCTCAAAAGCCGTCAGGGCCGCGCGCCAGGAAGACGGGCCGCGCATGAGCCTTGTTCCTGAACAGGACCCCCTTGTTCCCGAAGAGGCAGCGCATCCCAGGCGGGACGACGAGTTGACGCCGCATGAGGTGATGCAGGCGCTGGATCGCATGTTTCCCTACATAGTGCCGGAACCCGTGGAACCAGACGCGGTGCCGAGGCCGACAGAGCCGGCCTTGTTTGACGGGTGGTCGCAGCCGGAACCGCCGCCTGCGCCCACGCGCCGTCCCAACATAGGCGACCTGGGAATTCTGGGAGCGCTGGCGCTGCTGGGCGGGCTGGCCGCGGGCCTGCTGACGCGTTCGGCGCTGCACTTCCACCTGTGGGGCGTGACCACTGTCGATAAAGCCATGAGCGACGTGCATTACACGATCGGCAGCATGGCCGTTCTTTACATGGTGAGCTTTGGCGCGGCGCTGCTGCTGTTTCCACTCATCTGGCACGAGGGGCTGTTCGCGGGGCTGCAGTGGAATGCGCACGCGGCGATTGAACGCTTCCGGGTGCTGTTTGGTGCGGCGTGCATCTGTTTCCTGCTGGCTATGGTGGATGAGGTTCTGCTGCCGGGGCCGGCCAACGCGCCCATCGACAAGCTGTTCGATACGCGCAGCGCGGCGTGGCTGCTGTTCGCTTTTGGCGTAACCTTTGCGCCGTTTTTTGAGGAGACCATCTTCCGCGGGTTTCTGCTTCCGGCGCTGTGCACGGCCTTCGACTGGTCCGTGGAAAAGGCCGCCGGGTTCAAGCCTGCGTCGCTCGATTTGGAGGGGCATCCGCAATGGTCGCCGGGCGCCATGATCTTCTCGTCCATCGCCACCAGCATTCCCTTCGCGCTGATGCACGCGGAGCAGACCGGCCACTCGGTAGGGCCGTTCGTGCTGCTGGTGGCCGTAAGCCTGGTGCTGTGCTGGGCGCGGCTCACTACGCGCTCGCTGGCAGCCAGCGTGGTGGTGCACGCCAGCTACAACGGCCTGCTGTTCACGCTGATGTTGATTGGCACAGGCGGCTTCCGGCACCTGGACAAGATGTGAGAGGCAGGGGTCAGGGATCAGCAGGTTAGTTTAAGCGCAACCGTCCGTCTTGAGTCTTCAGTGCTGGGCGGCAGGGGCCGTGTTGCTGCCGTGGAAGAGCCAGTGGTTGATGTTGGGCCAGAACTCCTTCACCTCAAACGCGGCGGCATCGATGGCGACGTCCAGCCCCCACTCGGTTCCGGTGCTGCCCAGGCTACGCTCGCGGCTGGGGTAGTAGAGCGTGGACAGACCCGCGGAAGCGCCGGAACCAATAACCTCACTCACGTTGAAGACCTCCCTGGCGGAGTCGTTGCGGGTAACCACGGCACGGCTCAGGGCATAGCCGGTGCGCTTGAGAAATCCGCCATGGCCCAGCGTGTAGTAGCGCGTGTCTTCGTGGGTGATGGCGGGGACCACGAACTCCACCATGTAGTTTTCGCTGGTCTGGTCGACGGCGGTGTGCCAGAAGTAGCGCCCGTAACCCACCGGTCCGCCGCCGAACTCGGGCGTCGCGCTGGTCTTCATGTTGTAGGCGGCGAGCATGGCGGGAATAAAGATGGAGGAGTAGTCGAAAGAGTCCTCGGTGGCAGTCACGAATTTCTCCTTGACCGACTGGGCGGGGAGCTTCTCGCTGGTGCTGATGGCGCGGAAGTTGGGCACAATGCCGAGGATGCGCTTGGTCTGCTGATCGTTCCCGCCGGTTTGTGGCGCGGGGGCGGAGGGCAGGCCGGTCTGGGAACTGGACTGGGTAGACTCTGAAGTGATGGCCGCGGGTTGGGAAGAGTCCGCGGTCTGGCCAGCCAGTTTGCTCCACGGGCCGAAAACAGCAGCGAGGAAAACGGCAGCCAGGAAAAGAAGGCGCATCCGGAATAAACGCGGGGTGCATAGATTCCGCTGAACAGAGGACAGCCAAGGGGGAAAAGAGGTCGTCTCCATGGTGGGTTAGATACAAGAATTGCCAAAAGGAAGCACCCCGGCCGGGTTTGTGAACGAATCTTCATTCAGCATGCGGGACTCTGCAAAGCGAGACCGCGACGCACGCCGGAACCGCATGTGCGGAAGCGGCGGTTTCCTGCCCCGGCTACCTTTACAATCCATAGTGATGGCCACCGCAACTCACGCTCAGCAACTCCTTACGCTTCTTGCCCGCACCAGCTTTCGTCTCGGGCAGTTCAAGTTGTCCTCCGGCGGCACGAGCGACTACTACATTGACTGCCGCACCACCACGCTGCACGCCGAGGGCGGACGGCTGACCGGGCACGCCATTCTGGAACTGCTGGAAGCCAATGCGATTGAGGCAGACGCCGTGGGCGGGCTGACCATGGGCGCGGACCCCATTGTCTCCAACGTGGCCACGGCCAGCGCGTGGCGGGCACAGGCAAACCCCGGCGCGCCGCTGCTGCATGGCTTCCTGGTGCGCAAGGCTGAGAAGGCACACGGCACGGGCCGGCGCATCGAGGGCTTTTGCCGCGAGGGCGCGCGGGCGGTGATTGTGGACGACGTGTGCACCACGGGCGCCTCAACCATCAATGCTCTGGAGGCTGCGCGAGAGGCCGGCATGACAGTGGCCGCGGTGGTGTGCATTGTGGAGCGGCAGGAAGCCAATGGCCGCCCGGCTGTGGAAGCCGCCGCCGGGGGCGCGCCGTTCCTTGCCCTGTTCACGGCCACCGACGTGCGCGCCGAGCACATCCGCCAGCAGCCGGTCTAGGGTGTATCGACATTAGAGTTCCGCAAACTGATTGAGCAGGGCGGCCTGCAGCCGCGGCCGGTGCACGCGAATGCGGTCGGTGTAACTGATGAGGCCGAGGTTGCGGAAGCGGTTCATGAAAAAGCTGACGCGGGACCGAGTGGTGCCGATCATCTCGGCCAGCGTTTCCTGAGTAATGGGAGGAATCATGGGCTGGGGTTCTTCAGGCTTGCCGTACTCGGCCATCAGCAGCAGCGTCCGCGCCAGGCGCTTCTCGCTGGTGTTGAAGATCTGATCAACAAGGTCGGCCTGGGTGCGCAAGCTGCGCGCCACCAGATGCGCGAGAAATTCGTCGCAGAATCCCGTCTCGCGGTGCATCAGCCGGATCATGTCTTCCCGCTTGATGCTGATGGCGGTGCAGCTGTTGAGGGCCGTCGCGGTTGCCACGCGCAGTCCATTCCTCGCGGCCAGCGACTCTTCTCCGAAAAAATCGCCGGGCCCAAGCAGCAGAATGGTCGCCTGCTTGCCCGTGGACGAAACCACCATGACTTTTGCGCGGCCGGTGAGCAGGAAGAAGACTGAGTCCGCGGGATCTCCCTGGGTGAAAAAGGACTGCTCCGGGTCGACTGCAACGATTCTTCTGCCAAGCCCGGCACAGTTGAGAAAAGCAGCTGGATCAAAGGTCTTGCCGTTGCGAGTGTCCATAGTGCGAATCCCTCCTTGCTGGTTGCTGGTTCCCTCAGGAGCCGACTTACCGGAAAAGAGATCGACACCCATCTGGACCGATGGTTCGCCAGGGGTACGAATGAACAAATCGGCGTTGTGACTGCATCTTCGCGCGTTGCCGGGAAGAAGCCACGGCAGATCCGAGAGAGTGCCTGCGCTGCTCCCTTGCAGAGCGCGAGATCATAGCGCAGTGCGACGGCCGGTGATCAGGTTGACGATGAGCACGATCAGCGCCACCACCAGCAGCAGATGAATGAGGCTTCCGGCAATGTGAAGGCTGAAACCCAAAAGCCACAAGATCAAGAGAATGACAAAGATTGTCCAGAGCATGGGTTCTCCTCTCTGCGGGCGCAGCAAGGCCGGCAACGGTCTCATGCGCCTGCATGCATTCGTTTGAGAGCTGCTACTTTGAGGCCTTGGCGACGGCCTGGGCGTTCACGACCGCATCCAGGAACGGTTGTGCCGCGGGCGGTGGAGGCACCTCGCCGTGCAGGATGCTGCGGGTGGGAATGTCCGAGCCGTAGATTGCTTTGGTGGAGTCATCGTCGCGCCGAATAGCCGAGCCGTTGAGCGAGATGCCGGCGAAGACTCCGCGGGCGCGCGAGTAGGTGAGGATCTCGGTATTCAGCTTCCAGTCCGTGTCGGCCGAGGCGTGGCGGCCCACCGGACCGGCGGCTGCCGAAGCGTCGCCGCCGATTTCAAACTTGCTGGAGATGAGGCGATTGAGTCCGCTGTCGCCTTGCAGGATCATGACCAGGTCGATGCCTTCCACACCGATCTGCAATCCCCAGCTGCCGCCGGTGATGGCGAAGAACGCCGGAGCGCTCCAGCCATGGGGCGTGCGGCAGGTGGCTACGCCGCGGCCACCCTCCGCACCAAAGACGAAGCCACCCTTGACCATGTGCGGCACCACGGCAATGCACCTGGCGTGATCCAGAACCTCTTCCGGAATGCCCTTGTCCGGCGCGGCCATAATCTCATGCAGGACCGCGCCGGCGTGGACCAGGCGCGCGTCTGTTGCTTCTTGCGTCGTCTCCGACCAGGCAAGACTTGTGAAGCACAGAAATGCTGCAAACAGAGTTACTTTCCTCATTTCTTTTCTCCTTTTGCTGCAGGAAACCTGAATTTTTCTGGGCCTTCTTGAAAACGTTGGAAGCATACCAGGCAGCGATTGTTGGTCCGGAAATGGGAGAGGATCGCAGACCTGGCGCGCGCTGGGGTTCAACGGTTAGTGGCTTTGGTTTTGGTCTGCTCGCGCCGGGCCTGGTCGCGGGCGGAACGGACTGCATCTTTCACGCCGCCCCAGGTCTTCTGCGCCTTGCCTTTCACTTCCTGGGCCAGCCCTTCGATCTGGGCATCGGTGTCGCCGGTCCACTCGCCCACCTGGCGCCTGGCGCGGCCGGCAATCTCATTGACGGCGCCTTTCACTCGATCCGTGTCCACCATTTCCTGCCCTCCGAACACCAGCTCTCTGCCTCCGTGCATACCTTTTCTCCCTTCGGGAATCAATGGGTCAATCCGTTGCCCGGGGAATTCAAGGCAACTGGCGGGCCAATGCGGATCATCCCGCTTAATGAATTGAAAATGAAATATTTATTTGCGCGGGTGAACGGCGCGGGCCGAGACCTCCGCCGTGTAATTCTTACCTGTTTCGGCAAGGATTGCCCGGCTTCCCGGCGCAGGCGCGCACCGCTGGACGCGGAACAGCTAAGCTAGAAACTGGCCCTGCGAACGCCTTGCCCCTATGGACTTCTACGAGAAAATCCGCACCCTGCCCACGCAGCCCGGCGTGTACCTCTACAAGAACGCCGAGGGCGAGGTCATCTACGTGGGCAAGGCGAAGAACCTGCGCTCGCGGGTGCGGTCGTACCTGCTGGAGGCGTCGCAGGCCAATGCCAAGACCGGCTCGCTGATGCGCGAGGCGGTTGACCTGGACTACATCCTGGTGGCCAACGAGCACGAAGCGCTGGCCCTGGAAAACAACCTGATCAAGCAGCGGCATCCGCGCTTCAACATCCTGCTGCGCGACGACAAGACCTACCCCTATGTGAAGCTGACGCTGGGCGACCGTTTCCCCAAGGTGTTTGTCACGCGGCGGCTGCGCAAGGACGGCGCTGCCTACTATGGGCCTTACTTTCCCGGCAACCTGGCCTACAGGATTGTGGAGCTGATTCACCGCAGCTTTTTGATTCCCAGTTGCAAGGTGGACCTGAGCCGCTATCACGCGCGCGCCTGCCTGCAGTACTACATTCACCGCTGCCTGGGGCCGTGCGTGGAGGGATTCACCACTCCCGAGGCCTACGCGCACGCGGTGCGGGATGCGCAGCTTTTTCTCGAAGGCAAGCACGCCGAGTTGGAGCGGGCCTTGAGCGCGCGCATGATGGAAGCAGCCGAGGCCGAACAGTTTGAGGCCGCGGCGCGGCTGCGCGACCAGCTCTCCACCGTGCACCAGTTGCAGGAGAAGCAGCGCATTGCCACCGCCGAGCAGGACGACGACGCCGATGTGTTTGGCTACCACTTTGAGGCCGGCAGCCTGGCGGTGAACCTGTTCCACGTGCGCAAGGGCAAGATTGTGGACCGGCGCGAGTTCTTCTGGGACGACCTGCCGGAGCTGCTGGAAGGCAACGCGGACGATGGAGCGGAAGAGCCAACGACAGCCGAGCGCGATGGGTCCGGCGAACGCGAAGTTCCCTTCCACGCGGGGTCTGTGTTTTCGGCGCTGCTGAAGCAGCTTTATATCGATCAGCATTACGTGCCGCGCACCATCCTTGTGCCGGTGGACTTTGCGGATCGCGAGGCGCTGGCGGCGCTGCTCAGCGAGCGTACCGGGCATCGCATTGAGCTGGCCGTGCCGCAGCGCGGGGAGAAGCGCTCGCTGGTGGACCTGGCCGGGCAGAACGCCAAGCAGTCGTACATCCAGCGCTTCCGCGTGCTGGAGCCGAGCCGGAAAGCAATCCAGGAGGCGCTGGCCGATGCGCTGATGCTGCCGGAACTGCCGCGCCGCATTGAGTGCTTCGACATCTCGCACATCCAGGGCGCGGAGACAGTGGCCTCGCTGGTGGTGTGGGAAGACGGCAAGATGAACAAGCAGCTCTATCGCAAGTTCAAGGTGATGACGGTGCTGGGCGTGGACGATTTTGCTTCGATGCGCGAAGTGGTCACGCGGCGCTATCGGCGGCTGTTGGATCAAAATCGGGGAATGAACGCTTTGGAAGGACCGGACTCAAGAACGGCCGCATCTGAATTTACTCCGGAGAGTAAGTCCGATGACGAACCGTCCGCTTTGAAAGGGCACGACTTCAGTCGTGCCGAAAACGCCCCTAACTTGGAATCCGGGGCTTTAGCCCCCGAGGGAAAGCCGTCCAAGGAGCCCACCACGCTGCCTTCGCTCATCCTCATTGACGGCGGGCTGGGCCAACTCCACGCCGCCGCGGAGGCGCTGGAATCGCTGGGCCTGACCAGCCAGCCGCTGGCCTCAATCGCCAAGCGCGAAGAGGTGATCTACCTCTACGGCAACGAGGACGAGCCGATTGTGCTCGACCGGCGCTCGCCGGTGCTGCACCTGGTCCAGCTGATCCGCGACGAGAGCCACCGGTTCGCGGTGGGCTATCACCGCCAGCGCCGCGCCATGCGCGACCGTGACTCCGAGCTGTTGAATATCCCCGGCGTCGGCCCGCAGACAAGGCAGCGCCTGCTGAGCCACTTCGGCAGCCTGCGCGAGGTGCAGCAGGCCACTGCGGAATCGCTGGCCGCGGTGGTGCCAAGGAAGACGGCGGAGACGATCTACAGCCACTTCCACAGAAATGCATCCGAGTCCAGCGCTTTAACCTAAAATCAGGGTCAAGGACGCCCACTCCGTCGTGTCATGACCATATTTTCTCGATTCCGCGGCGAGGACAGCGACCACGTACTGGCGCATGATCATTGCAGTTTGCATCGCGCCGAGATCGAAAGAAGTGAACTGTGTGGGTGTTTCTACTGCATGACCAGCTTTCCGCCCTCGAAGATTCGTGAGTGGATTGATCAGGATCAGACAGCGCTTTGCCCCGAATGCGAGATTGACTCGGTCATTGGCTCGGCCTCCGGCTTTCTAATCACCAAGGAATTCCTGGAGCGGATGCATGCGCATTGGTTCTCTTAACCTCCCATTGAGCACACGCGAATATTCCGCTTGAAAAGATTTTGACCGTGAACTATAGTTAACAGATGATCGAGGTCCGCCAGACCGACCTCTTTGCAAACTGGGTGCGCAAGCTTCGCGATGAACAGGCGCGGGCTCGAATCCAGATCCGTATCCGTCGGCTCTCGCTCGGCAACTTCGGAGATGTAAAGCCGGTTGGCGAGGGCGTGAGTGAGTTGCGCATCGATTACGGGCCAGGGTACAGGGTCTACTTTCACCAGGTTGGAAGCCTGTTGGTTCTACTCTTGGTTGGAGGCACAAAGAAGACCCAGAATGAAGACATCGCCAAGGCGAAGAAGCTTGCGAAGGAGGCTCAAAATGGCGCTTAAAACAACCCCCTGGGATCCCTCGGAGTATCTCGACAGCCCCGCGTCCATCGCTGCTTATCTCGAAGCTGCGTTCGAGGACGGCGACCCGGCGCTGATTGCCGCCGCGCTGGGCGATATTGCGCGCGCCATGGGCATGACGCAGTTGGCCGGCCAGGCGGGCGTCACGCGCGAGGCTCTTTACAAGGCGCTGTCGCCCACCGGCGATCCGCGGCTGTCCACCTTCCTCGGCGTCATCAAGGCGCTCGGCATCAAGCTGACTCCGCACGCCGCCTGAGCGGTGCGGTCCGTCCGGCGTCCAGCATCCCAACGATGATCGAAGTTACAGAGTTCTGCGGCATGGGTTCGCGCCACGGGAGATGGCCGCAACCTTGCGAGCCTATCTTTCGCTCAGCCCTTCAAGTTTCCCGCTCCTGAGCCGATGAACAAGATGAGAGATCGTTCATACTCTGCTGCGCGTTTTTTGAACAGCATGAGCCAGGCTTCTGGAGCCGCGGTCAACCCATGTCGAGCCCGATGCAGAGTTTTGTTCCGCCACGCGATGCCGAGCTATCCATCGCCCTGGTGAGTTCTGACCGGCAGCGGCGGGTTGCGGCCTCAGCCGCTCTTTGCCAGTGCGGCAAGGTGCAGGTGCGGGAGTTCATGGAGTACCCGGCGAACCCCGAAGAAGTGGCACATCTGCGCAGGGGCGGGTTTGCCTGCATCCTGATTGACCTGGACGGAGAGCCGGAGCGGGCGCTGAAGCTGGTGGGGGAGCTTTGCCTGGGGGATGCGGCCATTGTCATGGTCTATTGCGCGCGGGCCGACCCGGAGCTGATGCTGCAAAGCATGCGGGCCGGAGCGCGCGAATTTTTGATCCTGCCCTTCAAACCCGAGGCTGTAGCCAGGGCGCTGGCGTGGGTTGCGGCGCAGCTGAGACACGCATCGCCGAGCCGCAGGCAGAACGGCCGGCTGCTGGTCTTCCTTGGCTCGAAGGGCGGCGTGGGGACCACCACGCTGGCCTGCAACTTTGCGGTAGCGCTGGCAGAGGACTCCCACGAAAGCACGCTTCTGATCGACCTCAACTTCCATTTGGGCGATGCGGCGCTGATCCTGGGGTTGGGCGGGGAGCATTCTGTGGTGGAGGCGCTGGAGAACTCCGCGGCGCTGGATGCGGGGCTGCTCGGGACACTTCTTGTGCGCCATGGGTCGGGCCTGGCGGTGCTGGCCGCGCCGGAGGAGATACCCGCAGTCAGGCCTTCGAACGGGGCCATTGGCCGGTTGCTCGAAGTGGCCCGCCGGCAATTCGACAACGTGGTGGTGGACGCCGGCAAGAAGATCGACCTGCGCCAGATGCACCTGTTCGAGCCGTCCGCAACCACCTACCTGGTGACGCAGGTGGGGATTCCGGAACTGCGCAATGCCAACCGGTTGATCGCCCAGTTTTCCGGGGATGCCTGCCCCAAACTGGAGATCGTCATCAATCGATATCAATCGCGTTTTCTTGGACTTACCGATGAACACTTGAATAAGGCCTTGAATCACCCGGTGGGATGGAAGATTCCCAACGACTATAAGGCGGTGCGGGAGATGGAGAGCTCCGGGACGCTGCTCGTGCACCAGGGCTCAGCGATTGCGGGCGCGGTCCGGCAGATGGCGCGATCGGCCTGCGGACTGCCTGCCGCCCAGCGCGATGCTGGGCGCGGCCTGGTCAGAGCAGCGCTTCGTCTGCCGCGGCGTGACGCGGTCAGACGGACGGATGCGGAGGTTCGGCAACCGGGCCTGCCTTAGCGGTGTGCACCGCCGGTCACACCGCGGAGACGAACTCGCGGTGGCGGATGGCGATTCGCTTGCCGCAGCCGTGGCAGTTGAAGTCCCGGGTGTTGCCCACGCTGCTGACGCCAATGCCGCACCACGGGCAGTGGCCCTTGAGCGAACGCATGCCGACCATGGGACCCAGCAGCGGCATAAAGACGGCGGCCACGATCAGGGGTATGCCCAGAATGGCGCCCAGGCCGGTGAGGCACAGCATGGTTCCGACAATCACCAGGATGGGCACGGCCAGCATGCCAAAGAGCAGACCGGTAAATGCGCCTGGCGCAGGAGACTTTTCAGGCTCTTCCGGCTTCTCTGGGAGCGGAAGGGCCGCGACGCCTCCGCAATGAGGGCAGAACTTCCACGGCGACTCCAGCTTTACTCCACATTTTGAACAGTGACCTTCCATGGGATGGCCCCTCCTTGAAGCTCGACAGCATCCGGCCAAGGGCTGGAGCAGGAAGGAGATGGCTGGACGCCCCCGGTACCGCGCGCGGGAGGTTCACGCGGGGGCTTCAGTCAGACCACCCATCCCCACGGGCACCTGGATCGTCTGCTGGGAAAGAATTCTAGCCCGCGGAAAACTCCGCGCCGGTGATCCCGATCACTTCTCCTGTCTCGCAGACCGGAAACCTGCGCGCCCCCCGCCCGCGTACAATCAACCAAGGGATCTCTCAGCGGCCGAAGTCTTTCGGGATGGGCCGGCGCCGTCCGGCCCAATGCTGAAACAGCGCCCGGGTGGAGCGGCAGGAACGGACTTGAACCGGCCCATGCCTTCACCGGGTAATTGCTCAGTCAGGGCATCGGTGAGGAGGACCCGGAAACTGCAGTCCAGGAGCTCTGGCACGTTGACGCAATCGCCTTCGCCCATCCCTACGCGAACTCCCTTGCGTCCGGCTCTCATGCTCGCCGCCTGCTTTGCCGCACTCACCTTTCTGGTTCACTTTGGCACTTCGCTCTGGGGCATGCACCTGGGCTACGGATACTTCCGCGACGAGCTGTACTTTCTGATGTGCGGGCGCCACCTGGCCTGGGGTTACGTGGATCAGCCTCCGCTGGTGGCCGTGCAGGCGCGGCTGGCCGAGCTGCTGTTTGGCCTTTCGCCCACCGGCATCCGCATCTTCAGCTTTCTGGCCACCAGCGTCATGGTCGGCCTGACCGGGCTGATCACCTGGCAGCTGGGCGGGCGGCGGACGGCGCAGGCGCTGGCCATGTCCGCCATTCTGGCCGCTCCGGTCTTTCTGGGCACGGGGAACTTCCTTTCAATGAACTCCTTCGAGCCCTGTTTCTGGATGGGCTCGCTGCTGGTGGTGTTGCGCATTGCCGACGGCTCGGCCGGACCACGCGCCTGGCTTTGGTTTGGACTGCTGGCCGGGCTGGGCATTGAGAACAAGCACGCCACGGTCTTTTATCTTGTGGCCTTGCTGGCCGGCCTGCTGTTGAGCCCGCAGCGACGGCTTCTGCTCAGCAAGTGGTGCGCAGCCGGCGTGGGCGTGCTGGTGCTGGTGGCGCTGCCCAACTTCCTCTGGCAATGGGTCCACCATTTCCCTACTTACGAGTTCCTGAGCGCAGTGGCGCACTCCGACAAGAATCTGCGACTTGCGCCGCCGGCGTTCCTGCTGGAACAGGTAAACATTCTGCTCTTCACCACGGCTCCGCTGTGGGTGGGCGGGCTGGTGTGGCTGGGGTTTTCGCGCGCCGCGCGGCGCTGGCGGTTTGTGGCCTTCACCTACCTGGTTTTCCTGGGCATGATGATGGCCATGCACGCCAAGGATTACTATGTAGCGCCCATCTACCCGGTGCTCTTTGCAGCCGGATCGGCAGCCTTTGCCCAGCTCACCCGGCGGGAGTGGCCGCTGGTTCTCTGCACGGTAAATTTCCTTTGCGGGTTGTGTTTTGCCACCGGCCCCATCGTGCTCACCATTCTGCCTCCTGCGCAGTACAACGCGTACACGGCTCCCTTTGCGCCGCAGCGAGGCAGGTCGGAAAAGTTCACCAGCCCCCTGCCCCAGGTGCTGTCTGACCGTTTCGGCTGGCCGCAGATGGTCGAGGGCTTTGCCGCGCGCTACAACGCCCTGCCGCCGGAAGAGCGCGCGCAGACCGGCATCTTCTGCGGCAACTACGGCGAGGCCAGCGCGGTGAATATCCTGGGCCCCGCCTATGGCTTGCCGCCCGCCATCAGCGGCCATCAAAACTACTTCTACTGGGGATGGAACGGCTACAGCGGCGAGTCGATGCTGACGCTGGGCAAGGATGCCAAGCAATACACGGACAACTACGAGCAAGTGGTGGACCTGGGCCCCTTTGACGCGCCGTGGACCATGGATTTCGAGCATCTGCATTACTTCTGGCTGCGCCACCGCAAGCACAGCTATGCGGAAGACTGGCCCAAGCTGAAGTTCTGGTACTGAAGGCGCACAGCCGTTTGCAACGGCGCAACAGGCTCGCGTGGCTAGGATTCCCCCGCCGGCGCGTGTCATGCTGCGCCCGTCTCCGCAGGTGAATCGAGCAAAATCGGCGTATCCAGAAATGTCAGTGCGAGCGTGATGGCGTGCTGCACGACGTCCGATCGGACTTCAAAGTTCGAAAGGCTCCTGGCGACTCCACCAATTGCTCGCAAGGGGTGCGCAAAGAAGACCGACTGCTCCTCCATCAAGCGCAACCGGGAACAGAAGGTAATCCCCGCCCGGCATGCATCCCGGTATCCTTCCCAGCGCGCATCTCCGGCACGGTAGGCCAATCCGGCGGCCCTGGCGACAGCCTCCGTATACACAATCGACGAATAATCGGGCGGCTTGCCGCCTTTGCTGAATCCACCCCAGTAGAGCGAATCCTTATCGTCCGTGAGCTGCAGTCGAAGCAACCAATCGGTCTGCTCAAATACGAACTCGGCAAACTCAGCGTTTCCGTCGAGCAACGCCGCCCGGCTCCATGCATCGGCGTGCCACCCGACGAACGCCGTACTGGGAGAGCGGCGAAAGTGAGCGCGATACGGCGCGAATGCCCTGCGATAGAACGGTCTGCATGATTCATCGCCCTGCATGGCCTTGACCACCAGCGCAAGAATTGCCTGGCCGGGAAAGAAATTTATTTGAGAGCCCCCCTCCTTCGCGGTTCCAAAAACACAGGCGAAAAGCCCAGAGTCTAACTGCGAAGCCTTGATCGCCGCCAGGAGGCTGTCAATATCCTCTTCGTGATCCGCAGATAACGCTGGCGTGAGCAGCGCCAGCAACAGCAATGCGGTTGATCCGAGCTTGCCTCCTCTTCCGCCTGGACGGCTGGAGATAAAGGAACCACTAAGATCGAGAGCGACCGAGCGGCCCAGTATCTCTGCAACTGCGCGACGGGCGCACTGTTTCAGGTCCTGGTCAGAATCGAGAAACGGCGCAGACGCTGCCTTCGCGACGGCATAGGCGCAGCCGGAGCTACGCACGGGGTTGGCAGCCTCCTTACGGGCCGCATTCGGGAAAGGAAGATATCGATAGCAGAAGGAGCCGTCCGCCTGCTGACTCTGTTTGAAGTAGCTGACATGATCGGACACGCACTGCGTCAGGAATCTGGATGTCACGGTTAGATTACCTGTTGGCCGCAGCGCCACCATGTGCGTGACTTCGCCGCCTGGCGTTTCGCATAGATGAACCCAGGAAGTCTTGCGCAGAACGCAGGACGCATCCTTCCACGCATCTTGCGGCAGGCTGGCCTTCTTGCAGAGGCCGTCAAACAGATCCTGCGGGTTTGTGAACTTGCTGGTAAGGGCCACGGAGGGCTTGTAGTACGCAAATGCCGATCCCTGCAGAACCTCAACTCCCTCCTCGCCCCAACGGATGGGTTGCGGGCCGGTCCTTGCGTCCAGGGGAATCAACTCAGAGGAGAGCTGCAGCCAGACTTCGATCGATACCTTCTCGAGGTCCGCCTTGACCATCGCGCCGGAAAAGCGGCTGTCCCGTGCCGCGCGCTCCACTGCATCGAGCAGTTGCTCGCGTAGAGTCTGTCCGCGGCCCGACATCGATCCGCGCACTGCACCCAGGGTGCGCAGAGTTACATTCACCCTGGGCAGAGCAGGCTCTGAATCCCTTTGCGGTACCGCCGGAGCACTGGCATCGAAGAGCCGGCTGAGATGCCTGCGGGCATCGTCGACCAACTGATCGGAATCGATGGACAGGCCGGCCTCCAATGCAATCAAGTTTCCCCCGGGATGAAGCACCAGCGCTGGCGCCGGCAGCCGGTTCAATCGGCAAGCGGCTGCCGGCAGTTCACGCGATCGAAGAGAGACACGCTGCACCTTCCTGCCTTTCGCATGCGGACGCAGCTACTGTCTCAAGCCTCTGCGGTCTTCAGTCTTCGCAATCGTCATCATCGTCGTCGTCATCGTCACCCGAGTCGTCGTCGTCGCCACCCCCGCCGCCGCCCCCGCCATCATCATCGTCGTCGTCGTCGGCATCGTCATCGTCATCCCCGTCCAGCACAGGGTCCTCCGCTTTTAATTCGGTGAGCACAAACCTCGGCTTATTCAACGCGGAGTCACCGGCAGGGTCAGCCATATCGCTCGTGGAAGGACCACCGAGTTCCTCCAAGCCGTCCCCTTCGCTTCCACTTCCATTTGGATTGAACATCATGGTCATGCTCCCTTCACTGACGATTGGCTGCTGATGGCCGTCACAGGCTTGGAACTGATGTACTCCAGCGTCCTGGTGAATTGCTCCGGCCGCGCCTTGTTGAGCCGCCGCAACAGCACCGCTGCCTGGCGAATCCGCACCGCGTTATAGAGATGGTTGCCATCCCTCGCAGGCGGTGGAAAGCTCGCGTGCTGCGACACGACTGCGAGCATCTGCGCTTTTGAACTCCCTCCCCGGGCGAACCCCAGAAGTTGACTGGCCTCGTCGCGCTCGGCATTCCTCGTCGTGCTGTATACGGCGCCCAGGCCTGCACGGTCCTGACCGATTACCTGGCTATGATCGACGATCACAGCATCCACCGTAACTTGCACGCTGGTTGACTTGGCGATCTCCTGAAGGAAAAACTGCCTGGACGCGCTCGCAGACAAAATCTTCTTCCAGTCCGGCTTCGGATTGTTGCGGTAGTAGGTGGGGCTCCAGTTGAAATAGGGCGTCACCAGCCGTGTTGAGCCGGACTTGATCGCCGGGATCTGCCCGGTGAAACGCGTCTTGTTCCCGGCCACCCCAAAATGCATGGCGCGCGGACGCCGCGAAGTGGGGTGGAAATAGTGAAGCAGCATGGCTTCATAGCCACCTGATGCGGTGCCCACGGCCCAGTGCGTACTGTACGCATTGATGGGCTTGCCGCCAACGTTGGATATCAGGACCGAGTGAGATTGAATCTTCTGAAAGTAAGGATCTTTCAGAAGACCAGGAAACAGGTCCTCTAGTTTGGAGGCGAAGCCCGGAGACGACGGCGAGGTCACCGAAACAAAGTCTTCAACGCTCCCTACTTCAAGGGAGCTGGCCTGACCCACTCTTGCCGCCCCGGCGGGCCTGGCCTGCAGAAGAGTCGCCGCTCCTGTTGCTATCCCAGTTGCGATAAGTTTCCGACGTGAAAGCATGGTCAAGATCCCTCCAGTTTTGCCTAACTGCTAACTTCAGTGGTGTTTGCGAATGTTATGCCGATGTGGAACGGGCAAACCATGCATGCCTCGCCCGTCTAAGTCACTGTCCAGTAACACACCTTCCACAACCTATCCCGGATGCGGAGAAGTTTGTCAGTGCAGGCGCGCATGTAAGTAAATCCGGTGTAGTGCCAGAAACACGAGAAGGATGCAAACCCACACGAAGACTGTCAACATCTGTTTCACAATTTCTTTGTTCACGGAACCAGACTCCGCGTGTAAGCGTTGAGAGTCAGATCCGACATAATGCTGAGACACAGAATCACAATGACGACCACCTGCTTCTTCAGGGGCGATATTTCCCCTGGAAGATCGCCGCTCCCCTCCCGGAACTTACTTACGGCAAAAACTCCGGCAGCCGTGCATAAGAGCCGCAATGCCTCATAGACAACGACACTCCACCTTGCAGATAGCGCCAATTCTCTCAGGACCAGAAAGCCCAGCACGGCGTACCCACAGAAACAGGTGAAACGCAGGCCTCGAAGATTCATCCAGAGTCTCCGGAAAGTGTTGCCAGGCAAATTGATAGCTCTGGCTTCGCGGTCAACTTCTGATCGATCCTGTACGTATCGATCCCATGGTCAAATGCACAACTCCTCGCAAGCACTCTCTTGCGACTGGTCGAGACCTAGGAGGGATACAGGCCGAGGTACGAAGTGGGGCAACCCAGCAGCTTGTACAGCACGGTTGCCGAAAGCACAACTGCCGCGGCGCCGGCACCGGAGAGACTTGCTCCCAACAGGAAGGTACAGGGACCAATGGCTTCCGGGGCCGTAATGATGCTTCCCATCGCAATCGCACACGCCAGCCCGACGATGGTTGCAAGCAAGGCGGTATCGGCGATGGCCGCCGCGAAGTCTTTGCACCAGTCGTCGGAGATCACGCAGACGTCGCGCCGCTGTGCGCCCAGATGAGCATGCGCATAGGAAGAGGAGACGATTGACGCTGCGTGCTGCTCGGCAAACTCCTTGAGCAGCGTTGCCGTGGTGTGGTGAGTTCCGGAGATTCCCGCTGTTGCCAGGCGTTTCATGCTCTCGGAAACGCTGCTCGGTGAACTCAGGCAAAGCGCGCTCACCAGGGCTGCCGTATCATCGCTCACGCTGTGCGAACCTTGTGCGAGGATTGGCTTCAGCTTCGCGGGCGAAAGGGCATCGGACAGTGAATCCGGATTCAGTTGAGCTACATTGGCTTTGAAATCGGAATCAACCTGGGTGCTTGAAATATGCCTGGCGAAAAGGTGAAGGAAGCCGGCAGCGGAAGAGTAGTCCTTCGGATTGACTGTTCCTTCGCTGTCCTGCTTGATGTTCATCGCCATGAACGTATGGGCGACATACGAATCCAGGTCGGAGCTGAACGGCAGAAGCTTGTTTTGCGGTTTGGAGGCAACAGAACTCCGGGGTGTTTGCCCGGCGGCGAAAGCGGGTAACTGCGTTCCGATTGCCGGCAGCGCAAGTACCATGCCCGAAGACCGGATAAGGTCACGACGGCTAACTACATGCATGGAAGTTTCTCCTTCAGCACGTGGATTTGCTTGAGCCAGGTTTGTAATCGACTGATGCTTTTGTCCCTGAAGGTTTGGCCGTTCCGAAACGACCGCGCGAAGATTTGCGCACTCTCCTAGTGCTACGCTACCGCGGAGTAGCTCTTGCGCTTAACACTTGGATTTTGGACTTGCATCCGAGGGGAGTGAGACAAGAGCAACGTATCACGAATTTAGGACTCGATGTCAACAAATTTTTTGAAATTATTTTTCGAGTCGGGAACGATCATTTCGAGAGATGTTTATTAGTAGGCAAACATCGGCGGTTACTTTGGGACTATAGCAGAGCCAGAGCAGATGTATCCCGGAGCCGACTGCGCCAAGCGGTCCTTTCGTCAGGAAAGAGCCACCTTCAAGAATCTATGGCAGGCCGCGCTTACTCTGTTCCTCTTTAGATGAAGCTATTCCGAATCCTTTCAGCGCCTAACTTTGAACGCCCAAGTTACCAGACCCTGATACAAGTTTGCATCTCTGACTCGCCCACCTCGCGCGCGTGCGCCCGCTATTTTCCAGACTCATCAATTTCCCGGAAAAACTCACCCAGCCGGTCCAGCTTGCGCTCCCACTCGGGGCGGCGCGCCGCGAGCCAGTCCGCGGCCGCATTGAGGCCGGCGGAGTCCATGCGGCAGCTGCGCACACGGCCCACCTTCTCCGTCTTCACCAGGCCGGCTTCCTCGAGAATTTGCAGATGCTGGACCACTGCGGCAAGGGTCATCTTCAGCGGCTCCGCGAGACGCGACACCGACATGGGCCCGTCGCTCAACCGCTCCAGCATGGCCCGCCGGGTCGCATCGCCCAGAGCCTGGAAGACGCGGTCGACATCGAGCTGCTTCTTGCCCATCATCCCCCGCCTCCCGCCGCCCCGCTGTGCTTATTGCGTCAGTTTGGGCTGGCCTGAACCCCTGCCAGAGACAGGACCTTCGCTCAGTTACGCTTCCTTCTTCTCCCCCTGGAAGAACCAATGGACGCCGTACTTATCCGCAAGATGTCCATAGCTTCCAAACGGCAAATCCTTCAGATCATCCAGCAGAGATCTGTCCGCTCCCGCCGCGAGGCGATCGAATATTTCCCTCAACTCTTTGTACTGCCCACAGTTCAGATACATCGCCACAGTATTGCCCTGCTTCGGTCTTCGTATCGCGTGCATCCAATCAGTAGCCGAAAACTCGATGATCCCGCTCTTCAAGTGCGCATGGGCCACTTTCTCATGCAGTTCTGCCGGCATCTGGCTCTTCATCGGCGTGTTGCCCATCTTCGTGATCGCCAGTTCGCCTCCCAAACAAGATTGGTAAAACGCCATGGCTTCGGCACAATTGCCATCAAACAGTAGGAAGGGTGTGAGATTCATCATGTTTGCTCCTTTTACGTTGAACTCCGAATAACTCCGCGTCCACCATTCATCGAGTGCACTTCCACTACTTAGACACCTCCTCCAGAAACTCCCCCAGCCGGTCCATCGCGCGCTCCCACTCCGGCCGCCGCGCTCCCAGCCACGCCCGCGCCGCATCCAGCCCCGCCGTATCGACCCGGCAACTCCGCACCCGGCCCACCTTCTCGGTCGTCACCAGGCCGGCCTCTTCCAAGACCTGCAAGTGCTGCACCACCGCGGCCAGCGTCATCCCGAACGGCTCGGCCAGCCGTGACACCGACATCGCCGTCGACACTGGTCCGGAACTAAGCCGTTCCAGCATCGCCCGCCGCGTAGCGTCCCCAAGAGCGCTAAAGACGCGGTCGATATCAAGCTGCTTCTTGTCGATCATCGCGCGCCTCCCGCCCCTGGTCCCGGCTACCGGGCCAACTCCCCGGCCAGTTTGTCCAGCAACCCACGCCATCCCGCTTCCCGCATTTCAGGCCCATCGGCGCCCTCCAGGAATGCGCTCTGAAACGTGAGGATGAGGTCAGTGCCCTTTTCCGTCGGCAAGAGCTCAACCGTGCCCAGAGATATCGAGAAGCACTGCTCCCCCAGGGCCATTGTGGAGGTGAAAACGATGCGGCTGTTTGGAACGATGTTCCGATACATGTTTTCGCTTTTGAGCGTGCGCCCCGCCAGCGGATGGCCCTCTTTGAAGCCGGAGGCGTAATGTTCCTTGCCTCCAACGCGAAAATCCAGATCGTAGCTCTCGATCTGCTTGTTTTCGCCATCGGCATACCAGCGACGCTTTTTCTCGGGGTTGGCGAAAGCGTCAAAAACGCGCTCGGGCGTGACAGGGAAGCTGCGTTCGATGACGAATGTGCTGTGGATGGTTGTGGATTGTGCCATGACTTCACTCCTGCTGTGGGGAAAATGGTTAAGCCTTGACTTGAGTATTAACCGGTACGGGCAAATTGTCAAGTAGTTGCTTAAGTATTTTTTCTTCCTCCATCGGGCTCGAGCGCTCTGGGCCATCAACCGGCCCAAAGTGTCTGGAAGCGCCCGATTGTCCCGCCCAGATTCATCCCGTCCGTGCTAATCTCTGTTCACCTCATGAGCCAGATACTCTCCGCGCACCCGCCCGCTCAACCTGCAGACCTGCCCCGCGTAGTCGGCGCGAGCCAGGCAACGGCCATTGTGGTCGGCACCATCATTGGCAGCGGCATCTTCCTGGTGCCGCGCGAGATGATGCAGGACGTGGGCTCGTCGGCGCTGGTTTACCTGGCGTGGATTGTCGGCGGCCTGCTCTCACTCTTCGGCGCCATGACCTACGCCGAGCTGGGCGCCATGCTGCCCTACGCCGGCGGCGAGTACGTCTACCTGCGCGGCGCGTACGGCGATACCACCGCCTTCCTCTACATGTGGACCTGGTTCGCCGTGGCCAAGCCGGCCTCCATTGCCGCGGTGACCATCGGGCTGGCGCGCACCCTGGGTTTCTTCCCTGCCTTCCACTGGCTGAGCGAGGCAATCCCCGGGCCCGTGCCGCTGCTCTGGTCGCAGGTGTTTGCCATCGGCGTCACCTGGTTCATCACCGGGATTGAATTACCTGGGCATCAAGAAGGCGGCGGAGTTTCAGCTCTGTCTTCACCAGCTTGAAGGTGCTGCTGATTCTCATCGTTGCCGGCTTGTGCTTCGCCGCGTCGTCCGGGTCGCTCTCCAACTTCACCACCACGCTGCCGCATGCCGTGGGCGGGCTGACGGGGTTCATGGCTGCGCTCATCGCCACGCTCTGGGCCTACGACGGATGGAACGACCTGACCATGGTGGCCGGCGAAGTGAAGCGCCCGGAGCGCTCGCTGCCCATTGCGCTCATCGGCGGGCTGTTCATCGTGGGCTTCCTGTTCATGGCCACCAACGCGGCCATCCAGTACATCTTGCCCGCCGCGCAGATTGCGGCCAGCGAACGGCCTGCCGTGGCCGCGCTCACCGTCATCGCGGGACCGGCCGGTGCGGGCTTCGTGGCCGCTGCCATGGCGCTCAGCATCTTTGTCACGCTCAACGGGACCATCATGAGCGGGGCGCGCATCCCCTACGCCGCCGCGCGCGACCGGCTCTTCTTCCGCCAGTTCGCGCACATCAATCCCCGCTGGCAGTCGCCTTCCACGTCGCTCATCATTCAGGCGATTCTATCGACGGTTCTGCTGCTCTTCCTGAGCCGCTTTCAGCAGTTCTTTGAGCTGGCCGTCTTTGCGGAGTGGCTGTTCTACATGCTCACTGCGACCACGGTCTTTGTGTATCGACGCACACGGCCGGGCGCGCCGCGGCCGTACCGCGTGTGGGGCTACCCGGTGTTGCCGGCCATCTTCGTGGTGTGCGCCACGGCCGTGCTCATCTCCAGTTACACCAGCAACCTGAAAGGCTCGCTGCTGGGAACCGCACTGATCCTGCTGGGATTGCCGGTGCTGTGGCTGGTAAAGAAGGTCTATCCGGGGCCTTCGGCGGCGCTGGAAGGACAATAGAATTTCGGAGACTCCTGAGCATAAATGGCGCAGACATGAGCCCGCGTTTTGGGGCAACTGGAGCTTTTACGGCTGGGTCTGCACGGCAGCGTTCGACGTCACCTGATGAGGACTTCCCGCGCATCTTGCGCCACCCGCCCTCACCCGGTAAACTCATCCGAAGCAGCGGGTCTGAGCTATTTTTTCCATCCGTCCGGTAACACGGCTGCACCGTATCATCAGTAAAAATAAACGGCACGAGGGTACGCATTTGCGAGTCGGCCTATTTACGCGCGAATTTCCTCCCCAGGTGTACGGGGGAGCCGGGGTCCACGTTGACTACCTCAGCCGGGAGCTGGCCCGGGAGATCGAAGTGGAAGTGCATTGCTGGGGCCCGCAGCACGGCGACAGCGGCAACCTGCATGTGCGCGGGGCCGAGCCGTGGGCAGAGATCTCAAACGGCACTGAAGGCAAGTTCAAGGGCGCGCTGGAGGCCCTGAGCCTGAACCTGACGCAGGTCAAGGCGCTCGAGGGCATCGACGTGGTGCATACGCACACCTGGTATGTGTCCATGGCCGGCTACCTGGCCAAGAAGCTTTACGGCATGCCGTTTGTGCTGACCACGCACTCGCTGGAGCCGCTGCGCGCCTGGAAGGCGGAACAGCTGGGCTCGGGCTACGCCATGAGCGCGTGGATGGAGCGCACGGCGATGCTGGACGCGGATGCGATCATCGCGGTCTCCAGGGGGACCAAAGCCGACATCCTGCGCGCCTACCCGGAGGTGGATCCGCGCGAAAATCCACGTGATCTACAACGGCATCGATCTGAACGAGTACCAGAAGACTACGGAGGTGCAGGCGCTGCGGGACTACGGAGTGGATCCTTCGATTCCCTACGTCCTGTTTGTGGGCCGCATCACGCGCCAGAAGGGCGTCACGCACCTGGTGGACGCCATCAACTACCTGCCGACGAATACGCAGGTGGTGCTGTGCGCCGGAGCGCCCGACACGCCGGAGATTGCCGACGAGCTGCGCGCCAAGGTGGACGAAGCGCGCCAGCACCATCCACACATTGTGTGGATTGAAAAGATGGTCACCAAGCCGGAGGCCATTCAGCTCTACTCGAACTGCCGCGTCTTCTGCTGCCCGTCGGTCTACGAGCCCTTCGGCATCATCAACCTTGAGGCCATGGCCTGCCGCGCGCCGGTGGTGGCCAGCGCCACGGGCGGCATCAAGGAGGTGGTGGTGGATGGAGAGACCGGCTACCTGGTGCCCTTCGATCAGGACCCGGTGACCGGCTTCCCCTGCAACCCCGGGCAGTTTGCCAAGGACCTGGCGTCGCGCATCAACGAGATGCTGCACAATCCGGACGAGTGCCGGCGGTTTGGCGATGCGGGCCGGCGCCGGGTGGAAGAGGTCTTCAGCTGGACCGCCATTGCCCACCAGACCATCGACCTCTACCGGAGCCTGATTGCAGAACGCAAGGCGATGACGCAGGAGTAGCAAGGAGTCACGGGAGCGGGCCGCTGCGTGCGGAGCGCCTGTTCCAGCAGCAGAATGGATACAAGGAAAGAGCAGTTGAGCCATGACAGTGACCGAATCGGACGGACGCAAACGCGTCATTCTTGAAAGCATCTCCCCCGCCGTCGATGGCGGACGTTTCCCCGCAAAACGCACCGTTGGCGACCTGGTTCGCGTGGAAGCCGACATCTTTACTGACGGCCACGATGCCATTGCCGCCTGCCTGCTGGCGCATCGCGAGGGTTCCGATCACTGGGTCGAAGTCCCCATGCACGCCATTGTGAACGGCAACGACCGCTGGACGGGCTCGTTCCGCGTGGGCGAAGTGGGCCGCTACGGCTTCAAGGTGCAGGGCTGGGTCGACCATTTTGAAACCTGGCGGCGCGACCTGCTGAAGCGCATCAAGGCGGAGAGCGATGCGCCGGTGGACTACCTGATTGGCGCCGATTTGATTGCGGAAGCCGCCGGTCGCGCCCTTGGTGCCGACGCCGTCTGGCTTGCGGAGCGGGCAGTGGTGCTGCGCTCCGGCAAGGAGCCGAAGGATCTGCGCATCCACGCCACCGATCCGCAGCTGCATGAGTTGGTGCTGCGCTACCCGGACAGGCGCTTTGCCACGGAGACCGACCGCGAATACACGCTCGTGGTGGATCCGGCACGCGCGCGCTTCAGTGCATGGTACGAGTTTTTCCCCGCTCCACGGCCGCGGAGCCGGGCAAACACGGCACCTTTGCTGACTGCGAAAAGCGTTTGCCGGAGATTGCGGAGATGGGCTTCAACGTGGTGTACATGCCGCCCATTCATCCCATCGGCCGCCTCTTCCGCAAGGGCCCCAACAACAATCCCGAGTCGCAGCCGGGCGATGACGGCAGCCCCTGGGCCATCGGTGCGAAGGAGGGCGGCCACAAGTCCATTCATCCCGAGCTGGGCACTCTGGCGGACTTCCGCCATTTTGTTTCCAGCGCCAAGGCGCTCGATCTCTCCGTCGCCCTGGACATCGCCTTCCAGGCTGCGCCCGACCACCCCTACGTGCGCGAGCACGAGAACTGGTTTCGCAAGCGGCCGGATGGCACGATTCAATACGCCGAAAATCCGCCCAAGAAATACCAGGACATTTACCCCTTCGACTTCGAGAGCGAAGACTGGGCGGGCATGTGGGAGGAGTTGAAGAGCGTCTTCGATTATTGGATCGCCCAGGGCGTGACCATCTTCCGCGTGGACAATCCGCACACCAAGGCGTTTCCCTTCTGGGAGTGGGTGATCCCCGAGATCAAGCGCGACCATCCCGAGGTGCTGTTCCTGGCCGAGGCCTTCACGCGGCCCAAGATCATGTACCGCCTGGCCAAGCTGGGCTTCAGCCAGTCGTACACGTACTTCCCGTGGCGCAACGGCAAGGCGGAGATCACCGCTTACCTGACCGAACTGGCGCAGACGCCGGTGCGCGAGTTCTTCCGGCCCAACCAGTGGCCCAACACGCCCGACATTCTCACCGAGTTTCTGCAGATGGGCGGGCGCGCGGCCTTCGTCATCCGGCTGCTGCTGGCGGCCACGCTGGGATCGAACTACGGCATCTACGGGCCGGCCTTCGAGCTGCAGGAAAATCGTCCCCGTTCGCCACGGCAGCGAGGAGTATCTCAACTCAGAGAAGTACGAGATCCGCCATTGGGATCTCGACCGGGCAGACAGCCTGCGCCCGCTGATTACGCGCGTCAATGCCATTCGCAAAAGCAATCCGGCGCTGCACAGCGATTGGTCCCTCAAGTTCCACGCCACTGACAATGACCAGCTGCTGTGCTACAGCAAGGAGTCGGAAGACCGTTCAAACCTGGTGGTGACGGTGGTGAATCTTGATCCGCATCACACCCAGGCGGGGCTTCGTGACGCTGCCGCTGGATGAGCTGGAAATTCCGTTCGACCGCTCCTTCGAGGCGGAGGACATGCTGAGCGGCGAGCGCTACCTGTGGAACGGGCCGCGCAACTACGTGGAGTTGAATCCCGAGCGGCGCTCCGGGCACATTCTCAAGATTCATCGCAGAATGAAGATCGAGACCGACTTCGAGTACTTCCTCTGAGTGCATTGTTTGCGCGCAGGCATTGCAATAGATTGAATGCTGGGAGTGAGCGCACCGCGCAGTGGTACGTTTGCGGGTTCCGGCGTTGGCGCGTGAACGGTTCCGCGCTAGAATAGACGTGCAATGTCGTTCCCGATTAAAACCTGTGTCGTCTGCGGGGAAGAGTTCGAACTGAGGCCCAATAAGCCCGGCTTCGCCAACCGTTGTTATGAATGCAGCGAACCGGAAGAGACCGCCGCCGCACCCATCGCGAATGGTATGAAGGTGGACAGCGGGCTGAACGCCGAAAGGCGTAAAGCGATGCGCGATCTGCTGTATCGCAAGGAAAGCTGACAGACGCTTTCCGGCCGTTATCTCTTCAGTGCCCGTCTCGTCTACCATCAGGTTAGACATGCCCGCCAAACCCCGCCTCGGCCAGAACTTCCTCAACGACACGGACGCAATTCAGCGCATCGCTGCCTCCAACGGCGATCTTGCCGGGCGCACGGTGGTCGAGATCGGCCCTGGCGCCGGCGCCATTACTTCGGCTCTCGTGACGCGCGCCGCGCACGTGGTTGCGGTGGAGCTCGATCCCGGCCTTGCTGCGCACCTGCGCGCCCGGTTCCCAGCCGGCAAACTGACCGTTCACCAGCAGGATGTGCTCAGCTTCGACTTCGCGGCAGCGGCTGCGCAGGCCGGTGGGCCGCTGCTCGTCTTCGGCAACCTGCCTTATTACATCACTTCCCAGATTCTGCTGAAGCTGGCCGCAAGCCATGCGGCTCTCGAGCGCGCGGTGCTGATGGTGCAGCGCGAAGTGGCCGAACGCATCACCGCGCAACCCGGCTCGCGCGACTACGGATTGCTCTCCGTGACCGTGCAGATGTATGGGCCCGCGGAGAGCCTCTTCACACTACCGCCTTCCGCCTTTTCGCCGCCGCCGGACGTGCACTCCAGTGTCTTCCGCTGGCGGTTTGCACCGCGCTTTACGGAACTCGGCGTGGAAGAGGACAGCTTTCCACCCTTCATCCGCAAGGTCTTCGCGCAGAAGCGCAAGACACTCGCGAACAATCTGCGCGCGGCTAATTTTTCTCCTGCTGCCATCGCCGCGGCACTTGCGCAGGCTGGCATCGATCCCCGCGCCCGCGCCGAAGCGCTCTCCATTGAAACACTGGCGGCGCTCTGGCGCGCCTTGCAGGTTACTTAGTTTGGCAACTAACTCCTCCGTTTCTTGGTTGCTCTAAGTTCGCGGCCTCTCCATCTAAAGGTGGACACGGCAATAACTCCTCGCAACACTTAGGCTGGCGCCGGGTCTGCATGGATGTGAGCGCGGATCGGCACAGAGCAGAAAAACCAAACCGCCGCCTCCCAGGGAGCACTACGATGAAAGTTTCCATTCTTGGCGTCGGACTTCTGGCACTAACTTCCACCCTTGGTTTTGCTCAGGCGGCGCCGCAGCCGATGCAACGCCACGCCGTCACCATCAACCAGCGCCGCGAACACCAGCAGCAGCGCATTGCGCAGGGAATCCGCAGCGGCCGGCTCAACGCCCGCCAGGCCGTCCGCCTGGAGCGCCGCGAAGTCTCCATCGGCCGCCAGGAGCGCCATATGCGCGCCTTCGACCATGGCGGCCTGACCCGCGTCGATCGTGTCCGGCTCAACCACCGGCTCAACCGCACCTCGCGCGCCATTTATCACGCCAAGCATCGCCGCCTCGCCCGCTGACCTGCGCGGCAATCCACGACGCCAAAGGCCGCCCGCTAACTCGGGCGGCCTTTGTTGTGTATCTTAAGTTAAACAAGACCAGGATCGATAATAATCGAACTCGTCGACAACTTACTCGATCAGTAACTCCTCACGTATAAGTGATAACTCAACAGTCCTGCCAGCGAAGCGCCACGGACAAAGTGCACGCACCCGCCCGCTCTCAGGAGATGCCGCAATGGCAGCGAGCTTGCCGACCGATCGAGGGCTGCTGGAACAACCCCAGAGCACAGCGCGATGGAAAAGGAATGGCCGCGGAGTGAAGGCTCCTTGTGGAACCCTCTCAACCGCGGCCATCGTTCTCTTCGAGATCACTAAAGCTCTGCGAAAAACCTCAGTGGTGCGATCCGCCGCCACCACCGCCGCCGCCACCGCCGTGGGAAGCCCCGCCGCCACCACCGCCGCCGCCAGAACTGAAATGGGGCGCCCCGCCGCCGCCGCCGGAGGCATGGCTAGCCGAGCTTGCATGCGTGCCTCCGCTGGCGCTCCTTGCGCCCGATGTAGGCGCACTCCCTGGACGCCCGGCGGCAGAGCTTGGCCCGCCGCGCGCCTGGCCCGTGGCCGGGACGCCGCCCACGTTGGTCACCACGGTGCGATTCACAAATCCTGAGGCCGAGCGGTCGTACTGAGGCCGCGGGCTGAGGGGATGAAGCGGCATGACGGCATGGCCGGCGATGGTGACAATGCCTGTCCGGTCACGCAAGGGCAGAGTGCCGGTGACGCCCGTCATGCGGCGGTTGACCGCGATGAGTCCCGTGCCGCCCAGGGGACGTCTGGGCGGACGAGGACGGAGCGGCGGGCGGTAGCCGCCAAAGCCGATGCCGATGTTGGGGTAAAAGTAGCCGCCGCCGAACCACCACGGACTACAGCCGCCAAAGCCGGGCGCCCATCCCCAGCCAAAATCGTCATACCAGTTCCACATTCCGCACTGGTAGGGCAGATAGCCCCAGGAATAGCCGGAAATCCACATAGGCCCATAGCCGGGCGAGTTCATCCAATAGCCGTTGCCGTAGGGGTCGAATCCAGGATCAGAAGCCTCGTTCGGCGACCAGATATTTCCCTGCCCCGGGACGTTGTACCAGTTGCCGTTGGCGTCCAGGTCGTTCCAGGCCGGGTTGCTGCCGTTGGGGTAGTTCTTGCTTGCGCCGGTTGCGGCAGACGCCTCTGCGTTCAGCGCCTGGTCGCGATCCGCGTTCCACGAGTCCCAGGAGTCCGGCTCGATGTTCTCATTCAGTGTGTAGTGCGAAGCATCGCTGCCGTTGAGCGTCACGCTCTCTCCGCCATGCAGATCGACGGACATTGCAGTACCGCGCTCCAGGTGGGCGTTGCCGGAGAAGACAGCCAGCTCGCCCGGCGGGTTGTCCAGATTAACGCGCATCACCGTGTAACCGCTGGCGGTGATGATGCTGTCACCAAACTTGACGCGGATGGCTCCCGCCTGGCCGCCGCCCTGAATCTCAAAGTAGCCCAGGCCGCCGTTCATCTCAATCTCGGCCTCGCCGCTGGCTCCGTTGCCGCGCAGCACGTTGAGGGTAAGCGCGCTGTTGGGAGAAAGCCGCGCCACGCTGCCGTCTTCAAACTGAATCTCTGCCCGTCCGTCGTCGGCGGTGGTTACACGCGTACCTTCAAACAGGGGTGCATTGGCAACGGCGGCGGCGGCAATCACCTGTTTCCCCTGGGCAATCTGCACCTGGCCGTCAACGCTGCTCAGGCGCACAGCACGCGCCGCGGGGCCGGCATCGTCGGCCCGCAACGCCGGCATCGCCAGCAACATCGCAGCCAATCCAAGCATCCAACCGCTGAGCCGCCTTCCGATTGTTCTTTTGCGAATTCCAACACTACGCTGCCTGCCGCTCATGGAATTCCACCTTCCCATCGCCACCCGTTCCCTGGCGATTCGCCCCGCAGGGCGGCCTATCACTGATTGGACACATCCCCAACTGCAAAGTTACTCTAAAATTCGCTTCCAGCCCATCTATCTTTCTGTCTTGGCCAGCAGCGTCCTGGCCCGCTTTCGCACCCGGTCCATCACCTCGGGGTCGTCCGCCAGCCGCTCAAGAATTTCGCGAATCGTGCCCAGTTGCTGCATCCGGCCATCGCCCGCGGCTTCCACCACATACTCCGTCTCCTTATCCAGCCCCAGGCGGTCGTGCTGCAGCAGCGTCTCCAGCCGCGCGCCCTCCACAATGCCTCCCGCCACCGCCACCAGCGACTCGCCAAGCCACTGGATCTCCTTATCTTTCGCGTAGTTGAACGCGCAGCCCCCCGGTCCCATCGGGCCCGGTATAACTGATCTTCTTCCATCCCTGGAAGGCCACCTTCATGTGGCTGTCGCACCCGGAACTGAACAGGTTGTGCTGGTGGACGATCTCAAAGACGCGGCTGGCAAAGGCTGCGCTCACCCGGATGTCCCGGTCCACATCCGCCGGCTCAAATCCTTCTGACGGTTCCGGAGGCGCATTGCCCCGTTCGGAACGGAAGTGCCCGCTTCCGTCCGGATTGAGGGTGAGAACCCAGTGCGCCGGCGTCAGTGAGGGATTCGAGTAGTCCAGCGCCAGAATCGGTCCCCGGTTCGGCCAGCGCCGGCGCCGCCAGCGCCAAAACAGCCAGCGCCAGACCCCAGCGCCTCATCGCCCCGCTCCCTGCGCCGCAAGCGTCTGCGCGGTATGAATGTGGCAGATCGCAATCGCCAGCGCGTCGGCTGCGTCCGCCGGCTCTGGAACTTCAGTCAGTTCCAGCAGCCGCGCCACCATGAATTGAACCTGCTCTTTCTTCGCCAATCCGTACCCCACCACGCTGGATTTGATCTTCAGCGGGGCATACTCGGCCACCGGGAGGCGCTGTGTGGCCGCAGCCAGCAGCGCCACTCCCCTTACCTGCCCCAGCTTCAGCGCGCTCTTCGCGTTCACTGAGTAGAAGACCTCCTCAATGGCCACGGCATCCGGCGTCCAGCGCTCCAGTTCCCCGCTCAGTTCCCGGTAAACCTGTTCCAGCCGCTCGGCCGTGGTGAGTGCCTTTTTCAGGCGGATGGCTCCCATGGCCTTCAACACCAGGCGCGGCTGGCGTCCGGAGTCATCCGACTCCACCACCCCGAAGCCCGTAATCTCCGTCCCGCAGTCAATCCCGAAAACCCGCATCGGGTCCAAGTCTACCGCAACCCCTGTCCCGCGTGTAGCCCCCCAACGACAACAGCGGCCTGAGCGCGATGCCCAGGCCGCTGCCGGTAGACTGTTGGGATTGGGCACTTTAGCGCCCAATAGAATCTGTAACCTATTGATTCCAAAATTGGCGGGAGAGGCGAGACAGGCGGGACCGTAACACAAAGTAGCACAAATCTGAATCTTGTCTCATGCGGTCTGACGGAGGCTTATGATTGGCTCATCTCTTCAGGAAAGAGAATTCATGACGCTAGAAGCTTCAGGAAGATTGCGGCAGTTGGCAGCGGACTATAAGTGGAAGATCGAAGATAAGAGGGCCCGCGAAGCCGATGACATAAGAACACTGGGTCTGGTCAAAAGCGAGGGACCTAACACGTGGGCAGAGATGCGTCAGATGGTCAAGCAATCGGTTGACGCGCTGAATCGTGAAATTGGTGGCACGGCAATTTCGTGGGACGACTTGCACCCTGACCGAATTGTAATGACGCGGACTGAAGACGCCATCTGCTTAGAGGGCGGCTTTGACCTTGCCGCGCACGCCGCCTTCTTTCGGTGCCCTCAGGCGAAAATGGACATACGGTTAGCCCTGGTCGTTGACGGAGGAAAGGTTAGGTTTTCTCCTGTCGATTCAACCCAGCGGATTTCAGGCATCCTCCCAAAGCCCGAGGACTTCGCATACGAACTGGTGCGAGACTTTCTGATTATTTCCGCGTGAGTATGCGGGCCCCTGCATAGGCAACGAACGCTCGGTGTCTTCAGTCCTTTTTGGGCGATAGGATTAGGTATTTGACAGGCCCGGCATGGTCATACTTTATGCCGTGCTTTCCAGTATTCTGATACCGTATCGAAGTTCCGCTCGCAACGGTCACATCGTCTATTTCTGTGAGCACAGCCCCGTTGTGTTCCGGGTCTAAAAACACGTGTAGCGTCGGATCAACACCCTCAAGTTTCTTTAGCAATTCCCCCACGGTCATTAGCATCGCGACCCCCTGACAGGCAGCCTAGCACTTTGGCCGGGTTTGTGGCCATGAAGGAACGACACGGAAAGGCAGAGCAATGAACCAGTGGGATTACAAAATCGTTTCGATTAACACTCAGCATCAACCGGATGTTCTTGAGTGGATTTCAGGTTCCCAAGGCGGGAACCCTACGGTTCAAAAGACACTTGAATCCATGGGCAATAATGGGTGGGAACTTGTTGCATTCTTTCCCGCATGCCCCAGTGACCAGACAGTGAAACATCCGGTTAGTGAACACAACTCAATAGTCCCTGCGAATCCTTGGCTATACCACGCTATCTTCAAGAGACCCTCCGAGACAACGGAAGAGCGACGGGAGCGCGTGGAAAACGAACGGCTGGAAAGACGCGCAAGACGTGCAAAAGCCGGTAGTCATGACTGACAATAGCCTGTGGCGGCTGATTTGGATGAGTTGACGGGCGTGATTGCGTCCGATCAGACCAAGCGTCCAGGCCACAACTAAAAGCCCGTAGGCTACTCCGGCATGTATCCTCGCCGGCCCGCCTAGGGGCCTCTTTGCGCGATTGTGTGCCGTCCTGGACGCTATAATCCGGTGCTGAGGTGCTCCAGTGTGGCCAAGCTAAGCGGCTGGAAAAAACTGGGAATAATCGCTTCCGTTGCCTGGATTCTCGCTGCCTGGGTACGGACCTTTGATTCACAAATGGCCACCAGCGAGCCAGCTATAAATTCACGCCAGATCAAATGTGACGCCGATCTCGCGGGCAGAATTGGAGACGATTGGAAGAAGGGCTTCGATGAATGCAACGAATACGCCGACGAATCGCTCAAGCAAGCGATGGCTATTGCGCGGTTCGATGCCGCCATTGTTGCATTTGTTCCGGTGCCCATGGGGTGGGCCCTTACATACCTTGTTCTCTTTCTTGTGCGCTGGGTGAAACGCGGATTTGAGCACCCGCTCTAGCCTGGAAGCACCGCCGTTCTGGAGTCAATGTGATTGGCCACCCAACGACAACAGCGGCCTGAGCGCGATGCCCAGGCCGCTGCCGGTGAACTGTTGGGATTGGACTAAGGCCATCGCGCTGCCGCGAGTGCCAAGTTGCCCAGCGGAAGACCTCCGCCGGGGCAAACATGGGGCTGGGGCGCGATGCCCTAGGCCTCAGTCACCTCACGTACGAAACATCTGGAACAATCAATCTTCATCAGCTGGATCAACCTCCTTTCCCGTGTAAAGCCAAAGTACGTGGAACCCCGGCGCTGCGTCAAGAGGCGATTTTGATCGCGCGCATTTGCAGGCAACACGGCTTTCCCATCCAGGGAACTGTCCCCTACACCAGAGCCAGGTTCAGGTTCTCCAGCGCCTCATCGATCTCGGCGGTGTTCTTGTAGCCCACAGTGACCGAATCCACGCCCGCGGTCTGGAATGCAAAGCGCATCGCCTTCTGCCGGTCCTCGCGGTTGAAGACGCCTTCGCCAATCAGCTTCATGCTGATCACGCCCATCCCTTCCCGCTTCACCTGCTGTACGTGCTTCACCACTTCGCCCACGTTGCCCAGCTCATCCGTGTCCGGAACCTCCGCGTCCATGCGCGTTCCGTTGTGATTGACGCGGATCATGGCCACATCCAGCCACTTGTTGCCAGGAACCTGGCGCAGCGCCGGCAGCCCGTGCACCGATGCGCCGTGGCTGACAATGGTCTTCTTCTGCTCGGCGGCCAGAATCGCCTCCTGCCAGCGCTCCGTGTCCTGCGGCCAGGTTTTGGTGTGCTGCCAGTGCAGCAGCATGATGTCGAAGTAGTCGGTGTCGACCGTCCGCCGCAGCTCTTCCAGCTTCACATGCGGATCCACCTGGTGAAACGTGCTCACCTTGTTCATAATCCGGTAGCTCTCCCGCGGCAAACCTTTCAGCGCAATGCCCAGCATGCGCGGCGTCTCGCCGTACGACTCCGAGGTCTCGAAGAAGCGAATCCCGCGGTCGTAGGCGTAGCGCACCAGCCGCGTAAACTCCTGCTGCCCCAGGCTCGCCTGCACCTCCCCGCTCATGGTGCCGCAGCCGAACGCCAGCCGCGTCACCTTCACATCCGAGCGGCCCAGCGTCACCCAGTCGGTGGCTGTCCTGCGGGTTGCTCCCTGCGCCACGGTTCCCGCGCCCGCCAGCGCTCCGGCCGCAATCCCGGTTTTTAGAAAGTCTCTCCTGGTCAGCTCGCTCACGATTCACCTCCGTTGGCCAAGGGGGGCCATTTGCCCGGATGGTACCACAAAGCTGTACGATGGTTAGCCATGCCCAGGCAACATTACTTCTTCAAGCTGATTCCGCCGCGCGCCACGTTTCCCGCCGACATCACTGCCGAGGAAGCCGCGCTGATGCAGCGCCACTCCGTCTACTGGGACCAGCACTTCGCCGCCGGACGCATCCTCGCCTTTGGCCCGGTGCTGGACCCGGCAGGCGCCTTCGGGCTGGGAATTCTTGAAGTCGAAGACGAGGCCGAGGCGCGCACCTTCGGCGACAACGACCCCTCCGTCCTCGAAGGTCTCAACCGCTACGAGATCCATCCCATGCGCCTGGTGGCCGCCCGCGCAAAGAGCTGACGCGATGAGCAGGCCACCGCGATTGACGCGCCGTTCATGCGCTTGGCCCTGTCACTCTTCCTCGCAGCTTGGCTTCGTCGTTTTCAGTTTTTTTCAATCGCTCACCCGGAACTCGTCCTTCTTGTAGTTATGCCTCTTGTTTTGGTCTTGACACTGCACAAGCAGGGTGCAACCATGGCGCATCTGTTTTTTTTTCCAATCAAACAGAGGGAGGAAATTATGACCGATATCGATGCCGTCAAAGCGCTCGAGGCCCGCGTAGCCCGTTTGGAAGCCGCCCATGCGCAGCCGTCGGCCGTCCCCCACATCCCGGTTTATGCCGATCCTCCGGCTCCGCCCTGGTGGGGCGGTGGATGGGGCGGCTACCGGCCGCCCGTACATTGGCCCATAGGCGACCCAGCCCCCATCGACTACAGCCGCGTTTATGCCGATCCGCCGGCATGGCCGATTTACGGCGGCGGCGGGTACAGGCCACCAGTTCGCGGCCCAATTGGCGATCCAGCCCCCATCGACTACAGCCGCATCTATGCGGATCCAGGGCCGTGGCCCATTTACGGAGGGGGCGGCTACCGGCCGCCGGTACATTGGCCGGTCGGCGATCCTGCTCCGATCGACTATAGCCGGCTTCCCGCGGAACAACTGGAGAGCACGCTGCACGCGATCAATGCCCAAAAGGCACGCCTTGCTTCCATCGAAGAGCAAGTGACGGCGCAACTGGCAAAGGCCAAAGAGAAGAGTTAGGCCCAGGGCAGATGTAACCATCCGCACCGCCGGCCCTATCGCAGTGGGTCGTCTCATCGCTGCCCGGCGGTGCTGTGCATCTGCGTGACCGCTCGAGCTTCCCCTGGCTCTGCGCATCCAAACTGCGCAGGGCCTTTATGGAAAATTTGTCTCCACAAAAGGATGGTGCGCGAATGCAGATCCTCTCCAACGATCCGGCCGGGGTTCCAGTCATCCCATCCGGCCTCCGCCCGCAGAAGGTCCTTCTTCTTGGATTTCAGGACCAGGACAATCTTGGCTTGCGCTATCTGGTGTCGGCCGTGAATGCTTCCGGGCACGAGGCTTCAATCATGACCTACGGCGCCGACCCCGAGGTCATTCTCAGGCGCATCCGGCATGAGAAACCGGATGTGGTCGGCTTCTCGCTGATCTTCCAATACATGGCGCCGGATTTCGGACGGGTGATCAGGGCATTGCGCGAGGGAGGCGTGACCAGTCACTTCACCATGGGCGGCCATTACGCAAGCTTCGAGCCGGAAGAGATTCTCAGCCGGACTCCGGGGCTGGATTCCGTGGTGCGGTTCGATGGCGAAATGACTATGGTGAGGATCCTGCATTGCCTCAGCTCCGGCGCCGACTGGCGTACCCTGCCCGGCATCGCGTTTCGTTCCGACGACGGACAGATCGTGGTTGCGCCGCTGGCAAAAGTGGTGGAGAACCTCGACATCCTGCCCCGGCCCGATCGGCAGTCGATCGACTACGAGGGCCACCCCATGCCCACGGCTTCGATACTCGGCAGCCGCGGGTGCCCTTGGGATTGCTCCTTCTGCAGCATTCGTCCCTTTTACGAAAGCCAGGGAGGGCCGCTGCGCCGCTTGCGCTCGCCGCGCGAGGTGGCCGACGAGATGCTCGATCTGCACGTCAACCGGAAGGTGCCCATTTTTCTGTTTCAGGACGACGACTTTCTGGCCGGCGGCAAGAACGCCAAGCTCTGGGCAATCGAGATCGCGGATCGCATTGCGGCCGCAGGATTCGCCGGAGAGCTGGCGTTCAAGATCAGTTGCCGCTCCGACGAGATTGATGAGGACATCCTCCTCCGCCTGATGGCCGGCGGATTGACGCATGTCTACATGGGAGTCGAGTCGGGCGACGAAGATGGGCTGGCCGACATGCACAAGCGCATGAAGCCCGAGGCGCACTTGCGCGCCGGCCGGATTCTGAAAAAACTCGGCCTTTCGTTCGACTTCGGCTTCATGATGGTGGAACCTTACTCAACCTTCGGCCGGATTCGCCACAACATCGCCTTCCTGGAAGAGTTCATCGGCGACGGCTGGACGGTAGCGCCCTTCTGCCGCATGCTCCCCTACGCCGGCACGCCGATCAAGCGCAGATTGGAGGCGGAAGGCCGCATGCTGGGAACCGCCTTCGAACCAGACTACAAGTTTCTCGACCCGAAGCTCGACATCTTCTACGAATGGATGATTGCGACCTTTTACGAGAGGAATTTCACCAACCAGGGGCTCTGTCATATGCTCCGCGGCTTGAACTTCGAGGCCAGCTTGCGGCTGCCAAGGCGAAACCGCGTGTCGGACGCGCAACGAGCGTACCTGCGCTACCTGACCTCGGTGTGCAATAAGGTCGCCTGCTACACGCTTCGGTGTGCGGTAGACCATTTGGAAGCAACTCCGCTGGCCACGCTGGAGCGCGAACGAGGATACCTGGAGAGACTCACGGCCCACGAGAAGCGGGAAGAGACGCAACTGACCAACGAACTTGGACAGTACTACCACTGGGTTCACGAGGATGACAGCCCGCTGCCGGGACCCGTGGGTGGATTCGACAAATCCTGGACGTTCTACGAGGGTGACCGCGAAGCGGCGGGCGTGGGCGCAGTGTAGACCGTTCACCAGCTATGCAGCCACTCTTCGTCGCGCCCAATGCGGACGGGCGTGCCGAACAGCTCGCTGAGCCGCGGCCCGGTCAGCAGCGTTTCGCGCGGGCCGTCGCCCACAATCCGCCCGGCGCGCATCAGGATCACGCGCTCAATTTCGGGGAGAATATCGCCCAGGTGATGCGTCACCAGCACCAGGCCGGTACCCTCCCGCGCCAGGCGGCGGAGGGTTTCACGCAGTTCGCGTTGCGCGGCCAGGTCGAGCGCGTTGGATGGCTCGTCAAGCAGCAGTTGCTTGGGCCGGTGCACCAGCGCCCGCGCAATCACGATGCGCCGCTTCTCTCCGGCAGACATCTCCCCCACCAGCTGCCTGGCCAGGTGCGTAGCCTCCATCCGCTCCAGCGCCTCCCAGGAGCGCTCGCGCATCTGCTTCGTCACATGCAGGTTGGGCCACAGCGTGGACGCGGAAAAGAACCCCGCCGTGACTGCGTCAAGCCCCGTGGTCACCGCGGTGCGCTCGCCGGGAAGCTCCGCGCCCACCACGCCGAAGTGCTGGCGCAGCTGGGTCAGGTCCCAGCGCTCGCGGCCAAAGATGCGCACCCGCATCTCCGGCTTGACCATGGGGTAAACCTGGCAGCTCATGGCCATGATCAGCGTCGATTTCCCGCAGCCGTTCGGCCCCAGGATGGCGACATGCTCGCCGGTGCGGATGGTCAGGTTCACGTCGTGCAGAACCACGCGTTCGCCCCGCGCCACATTTACAGCGCGCAGGTCAAGGAATCCCGCTTCGTTCTCTTCGCTTGTTTCCGGTGGCTTTTTCTCTGGGCTGGGCATCGTCTTATCCGCAACCCCAGCTTACCTGAGCCCCATCGGGTTGAAGAAGTCCGCCCCGCCTGAGGCAGGCCCATGCGCACGCCCATCGCCGCGCTTGCCTTCCCGCCTACTCCTGCGTGGCGCCCTTGCGGCGGCCGAACTTGCTCTTGTACATCAGCGCGTCTGCCCGGTTGATCAATTCCTCCGGCTTCTCGCCCGTTTCAGACAGCGCGGCTCCCACCGAAATCGACAGCGCGATGCGTCTCTCCTCGCCGCATGCCACCGCGGTCTGCCGGATCATGCCAACGCACCTCTCTGCCAGTTTGCCCAGGGTGTCGCTGTCCACATTGCGAACGATCGCCAGGAACTCGTCCCCGCCCCAGCGGCCAACCGTATCTGTGGGCCGCAGTGCCCCAGCCAGGGTCTTGGCCGCTTCCTGCAGCGCCAGGTCTCCGCAGCCGTGGCCATACGTGTCGTTCACCTTCTTGAATCGGTTCAGATCCATCATCATCACGCCGAATGGATCGTGGTGCACCTCGAACTCGCTCTGCGCCGTGTGAATCGCCATCTCCAGGTAGCGGCGATTCGGCAGTTGCGTCAGGTGGTCCAGAAAGGCCAGCCGCTTCATCGCTTCAACCTTGCGCCGTGACTCGTTTTGCGCCGAGTCGTCACTGAAAATCTCAATCGCGCCCACAATTGCGCCGCTGGCATCGCGCAGAGGCTGCACCCGCACATTCACCGGGACCCGCCTTCCCTGCTTGTGCCGGAGGAAGAGGTTCGCCTCGTGCACACCGCCGTCTTCGACGCTCGCCGTCAGCGGACAGCCCTCCTGGCACAGCCGCTTGCCCACACTGTCAATGTGGCAGAGAATGTCGTCCTGGCACTGGCGCCCCAGCAACTCCTCGGCGGTGTAGCCGGTCAGCCGGTGAGCCCCCTCATTCCAATACAGAATGCGCCGATCCTGGTCCACAAAGTAGACCCCGTCGCTCATGTGATCGAGCAGATCTTTGTAGAAAGCAGCGTCCTTTGGCACCGGAGTGCTTCCCTGTTCCTCGTGCATCTTGGCGTCCACTCCTGGGGGAGATCTTTGGGGGCTTAACCAGAATCCTACTCCCACAACGCAACGCTATTGAAACAAAGTTTTCCGGGAAGGGATTGTTTCCGCTCTCCGCATCGGGTATCCATGCGCCCCCCAGCCACACTTTCGCACTTCGGGCATGCCGCCCAGCCACGCGGAACCTGCTAAATTAAAGGGGTTAACCTCCATGTCAGACGCAACCCAATTTCTGCTTCCCGGCGGCTTCCAGTTTGGGGCCACCAGGGCGGGCCTCAAGAAAAGCGGCCGCCCCGACTTTGCCCTCATCGTCGCCGACGAGCCGGCCAGCGCTGCCGCTGCCTTTACCGCCAACCGCGTCACCGCCGCACCGCTCATTGTGGACAAGGCCAACCTGCGCTCCACCGGCGGCCAGGTGCGGGTAGTCGCCATCAATGCCGGCAATGCCAACTGCGCCGCCGGAGAACCGGGGCTGAAGGCCGCCCTCGCCACCTGCGAGGCTGCGGCCGAGGTGTTTGGCTGCGAGCCGGAAGAGGTATTTCCCTCTTCCACCGGCATCATCGGCGTGCCGCTGCCCGCGGAAAAGCTCATCGCCGTGCTGCCCGCGCTGGCCGCATCGCTGGGCTCCGAACTCGACCACTTTGAGCAGGCGGCCCAGGCCATCCTCACCACCGACACGGTGGAGAAGACCGCCTTTGCACGCTTCGACGCCACCGGCCCCGACGGCTCCGCGCGCGAGGTCCGCTTCGCCGCATTCGGCAAGGGCTCCGGCATGATTCATCCGCAGTTGGTGCCGCACGCCACCATGCTGGTCTATATGCTCACCGACGCCGCCGTCGAACCCGCCGATCTGCAGGTCTATCTGAACCAGGCCATCGATCTCAGCTTCAACCGCATCTCGGTGGATGGCGACACGTCGACGAACGATACAGTCCTGCTGCTTGCCTCCGGCGCCAGCGGCGCGCAGATCGGCCCCGCCAACCGTGAGTTTGCCCCCGCGCTGACCCACGTCTGCACCTCGCTGGCGCGGCAGATTGTTGCCGATGGCGAAGGCATCACCCACGTGGTTGAGCTGCACATTGACGGCGCGGCTTCCGATGCCGACGCGCTGCGCATCGCCAAAGCCATTGCCCATTCGCCGCTGGTAAAGACCGCCTGGGCCGGCAACGATCCCAACTGGGGACGCCTGATGGCCGCCATCGGCTACTCCGGCGCCGAGGTCGACCCCGACCGCATCGACATCCGTTTCGGCGATCTCCAGATTTGCCGCGACGGCGGACGCGCTGTGGAGTTCGATGAGGCCGCCGCGCACGCCTACATCGCCCAGCCCGAGTTCTCCATCGCCATTCAACTGCACCAGGGCGCCGGGAGCTGCGTCTTCTGGACCACTGACCTCACCGTCGAGTACGTCCACATCAACGCGGATTACTCCACCTAGCCCTGAGCCGCGTGATTCAAGCCGACTCGCTGACTAGCTGACCCGCTTCCGCCCCTTGATCCGCCCCACCACAAACATCCCCACGCCCAGCCCCACCAGCACACAAGTGGCTCCCAGCACCTTGGCCACGGCCAGCGGCTTGTTGGTCTCGTCCGCGCCGGGAATGATGGAGAGCACAATGGTGATGGCCGTGGTGAGCAGCCCCACAGAGGCCAGCACGATGGCCACCGGCCTGCCGCCGGGAACCCGCCGCACCTCCGGCCCAGCCGGCCGGCTTTGCAGCCGGATCAGCGCGGAAAAAAGAAACAGATACGGCAGAAACAACGAGATCACCGACATGCTCACCAGCACGTTGTAAGCGCCGCGGACGGTGGTTCCCGCCTGGCTGAGCAGCGCCACCGCCATGCCCGCGCCTCCATAGGCGGCGATGGCGATCCACGGCGTGCGGAAGCGCGGGTGAATCCAGCCGAATGCCGGCGGCAGATAGCGATCCACGCCCACCACAAACGGCAGCCGCGCGGTGGAAGACAGGTTTGCCGCGGCTCCGCCCACCGCGTTCAGTGCCACCAGCAGCGCCATTGGCGCCAGCATCCAGCCAAAGCCGAGGCGGCTGGCCATCAGGGCTATGCCGTTCACAAAGCCATCCGGCCCGCCCACCGCCTGCGCGGGCAATGTAAATAGCAGCGCCGCGGTGCCGCCAATGTAGCCGATGGTCAGAATGCAGCCGCCCACCAGCAGCGCCAGCGGCACGTTGCGGCGTGGATTCTCAATCTCGTCGCCCATGGCCGAGGCAGCCTCAATGGCGGCGAAGGCGAAGAACACGGTGGACCAGAACACCGCGTTGTCCAGCGACCAGTGCGGTGTCAGGCTCGCCGCCGTCACATGAATCGCCGGCCCAAAGCGCCAGCACGAGGCCACGCCCAACAGGATGAGCACAGTCAACGGCAACAGGCTGCCCAGCGCGCCAATGTTGTTCAGCCACTTGCCCGCGTCCACGCCCAGAATGTTGAGCAGCGTAATCGCCGCCAGCCAGAAGATGGCGAATCCCACGTAGTAAAGCGGGTTGGATGCAAGGCTTTGCGCGCGCGGCCCAAAGGCAAACAGCGCCGACGCCGCGCCAAAGTAAAGCACGCCGGCAAAGAACGGCAGGTTGCTCATCCAGTAGATAAAGGCGCAGATGAAGCCGGAGAAATCGCCGAAGGCCTCGCGCGTCCACACGTAAATGCCGCCCTCTTCCGGATAACGCGAAGACAGTTCCATCACGCTGGCGGCCAGCGGAATAAAGAAGCAGGTAAGCGCGGCAACCCAGACGACAAGGATGCTCGGCCCAGCCGTTGCGGCCGTCGCCGTCCAGCGCACGCTGAGCACCACCACCACGTAGAACAGCACCAGGTCGCGGAACCGTATGCCTCGCTTGAGCGCTGGGGGTGAAGTCATGTACGGCGCAGCATAACAGAGGCGCGCGCGGGCACGCAGCTAAATTCCTTCCAGGCCTTCGCGATTCGCTGGGCCGGAACCGGCGCTTCCGGGTCTGAATAATCTGGCTTGCTCTTTGAAGCGACCTCGCTTTACCATGGTGGTCCCCTTCCCCAGAGGTCGCACCATAACTCCCGATCGAATTCGCAGCCAGGAATACATCTCACGGCGATGCTGCCGGCATTCAAGAAACCAGGGGGAACCATGGGCCAATCCTGTTCGAACCGCCGCCGCAAAGGCATCCATCTCCGCGCGCCACTCACTCTGCTCTGTGCCGCTTTTGCCGCTTCGCTCGCCGCAGCGCAGGATATTCCGCTGGGCGTCACCTACATCTGCAGCGGTGAGCACATCTATATCGAGAACTGCAACATTCGCGACCTGAGTGACAACGCCAACTGCATGGTGGCTCATCCGGACAAGCTCCTGGCCAACGGCATGAACTCCTACACCTACGTCACCCGCGGAGCGCTCAAAAAACTGCTGCCCACCTGCGTGCAGCCCAGCGCCAAGCAAATGGCCGCGGCACAGGCATTCCAGAAGAAGCAGCAGGACACTTACAACGCCAACGTGAAGAAAGCCGAGGACCAGCTCAACGCCGCCAATGCGCCCGTCCAATACGGCCAGCCGCAAAAGCCCGTGTCTGCGGAAGATCGCGCCATCCGCCGCTGCGTAACCTCCGGCCGGCTGCCCGCCAGCTGCACCGGCAACGCGCTGCTGGGCGCCTTCGGGCAAATGCTGTCGTCCGTGTTGCCCGGCGCCGACAAAGCCCCCGCGCCCGGCCCCAACATGGCAGGCGTTTTCGAGGGCGCGGGCCACTGGCGTCTGGACTTCATTGACGGTGGCGTGCTGGTCAACTGCGCCGATCTCTCGCCCAACCAGGAGAATTACTCGCTCGATTTAAAGAGCAGCCGCCCCACGCTCACCATCGACACAACCCCCCGGCCGCTTGTCCTTACCCTCCACCCCGATGGAACCATCACCGGCCCCGGCCCGGTCACCATCAACGGCGTCATCGCCAGCGGCTACGTGGGCGGAGCCGTTGGCACCGGCGCCACGCAGCAGGACCAGTTCGGCAACCTCTATGACGCGGCCGGCAACCGCGTGGCTGGGAACGCCAACAACGGCCATACTGTCTTCGCGCCAAGGCGAGCCACCTGCCCCGCCCTCAACCTGTCTTCCAAAGGCGCAAGCGTGGGCATCCAGACCATGCAGACGGATCTGCTGAAGACCATGTTCGGCGGAGACAAGGGCCCGCCCACGCCGCCCGGCATCCGCATGCATGGCATCTTTGCGGCCTCCACCGGGTTCAGCGTGCAATTCTTCCCGGAGTCCGTCATTCTGGGCTGCGGTCCGGACGCTGCGCGCGCATACCCGTATACGGTGGTTGCCGACGGCGCGGCGTCGTACATCCGTGTCGATGCGCCGGACCATCCGCTGCATCTCGCCTTCCGCCCCGATGGCTCGCTTGACCCCGGCGCCGGCTCCTACCAGGTCCATGGCCGCATCACCACCGGCGAGGACGACAACGACAACTTCACCTTCGCTCCCAACGAGCAAACCTGCGCCCTTGCCGCACTGGCCCCAAGCCAGCAGATCCCAGCCAGCGGCGGTACCGCGGCCACCATGGTCGCCTCCGGCGGCGCTCCGGGCGCAGCACCCTCGAATGGTGGCGGAACCCTTTCCACTCCCGCCGCGCCCCTGGGCAACGCCACGCTCACCATCGTCCCTGGACTTCCTGCTCAGGCCGGCGCGCCCAATCCGCTGGCGAGTCGTCCCTGCATCCTGCTGCGCCACAGCTATGGTCAGGCGCTCGCCATCGGCGGAGTCACGGTTCCACCCGGAACCTCACCTTACAAATACGCAGGCATCGCGTGCGGTACCCATGCTCCCGATTGCGCAAAGATCTCGGCCGCCATTCATGCCGACGCCATCTCCGCCGTGCGCGCCGATGGCAACGGCAGAGGAACCTTTCCCGGCGTTCCCCCGGGAACCTACTACCTGATGATCTCCGCCCTCTACAACAAGCAAACGCTCGTCTGGGGCCAGGCGGTGCAGTTGAACGCCGGCTCCAACTCCGTGACCCTGGACCAGCGCAGCGCAACCCCGCTGAACTGAGCCGCGGGCCGGTCTCCGGGCTGGAAAAAGATGTCGCGGCGCTCGGTCTCCGGCGTCGCCGCGTTTACAATCGCATCACTGGTGACCCCCGACCGACCATGACGACCACCCTCAAGGAATTTGCCACCGCCAACCAGGGCTTCTCGCTCATCTCCAACCGCAAGCTGCTCGCGCTGTACCAGGCTATGGTCGAGTGCCGCAGGCAGGCCGCTGACCCTGGCAGCCAGGCTGGGCGTCGCCACGGACCTGCTGCCGGCTCCATCGTGGGCCATGAAGCAGCGGTGGTCGGCGCAGCCATTGACCTGGCGGCCCATGACTCCGTCTCTGCCCCCGGCTGGCCGGATGCCGCTCTCAAGGCCGTCAATCCCCTGCCCAGCCTCGCCCAGGGTCCGGCGGTTGCCGCCCGGGATGCGCTGGCCAACCAGGACTGCGGCAAGATCGCTGTGCTCTTTTCAAGCGGAAAACGGGGCTTGCAGGCCGCCTGGATCAAAACCCTTTCCCTGGCCGCCGAGCACAATCTGCCCATCCTTTTTGTTGCGCTGGACGTGACGAGAAGCTCCGCCACGCCACCCATCGATGGGTCTATCCATGTGAAAAGAAGAGGCTACACGTTTCCGGTCATCAACGTGGACGGCAACGACGTGGTGGCCGTCTACCGCGTGGCCTCCGAATCCATTGCCCACGCCCGCAAAGGGCACGGACCCACCCTGATCGACTGCCGGCTCTCGCTGCCCGGCAACCCCATTGAGAACATGCAGAAATACATGATCGGCAAAGGTTTAGATCCCGGAGAGTTGGCCGCCTGGGATGCGTTCCCGCCAATCTCCGCCAGCCCGGGCGAGGCGCCGGCTCCGCTCCTCCAATCCGCCTCCGTGCCACAATGACAAGTCGTTCATTCTCAAACAGAAAGTCTGCTCCCCGGAGCCTTCCCATCCGTGACTTTCTGCGCAACTTTCATCCCAGTCCAGGGTTCTGCCAATGATAAAGTGAGGAGATGAACGTGAGCAGACGTTTGGCTTCCATCCCTGGCATACAAGCTGCCGCCTTGCTGGCTGCTCTTCTCCTGGCCTGCGCGCTTCCCTGCCTGGCCGAACAGCCGGGAGCGCAGGCGTTCGCAGGAAAGGCGGACACCGATCCCAACCGCCCTGCGTCGGTCTGCGAGCCTTCCATCCTCGACTCCCCGTATATCCCCGTCGATAGCTGGGTCTACCCGGCGGTTTGGCGTCTCTATTCCCTGGGCTTTGTAGACACGGTCTTCCTGGGCATGCGGCCATACACCCGCGCCAGCCTCGACCACATGCTGGAGGAAACCGGAGCCCGCATCGAAGACGCCGACCCCGGCCCGGCTACCGATGAAGCCGAGGGCATCTACGAGTCTCTCTCGCACGAGCTGCATTCCGACGTCCAAGGTCCCTGCGGACCCATCAAAGGCAGCACGCACATCGAATCCATTTACTCCGTCGAGCGAGCCATCAGCGGCATTCCCCTGCGCGACAGCTTCCACCTTGGCTCCACCATCATCAACGATTATGGCCGCCCCTACGAGAGTGGCTTCAACGACTACTCCGGCGCCAGCGGGTATGCCTCGGCAGGCCGGTTCCTCATTTACGCGCGCGGCGAATTCCAGGGTGCGCCGTCCGGTGCGGGTTACTCCACCGGGCTGGCCACCGCGCTCGCCGACATCGACGACACGGTCGTCGCCTTCACCAACTCCTGCGCCCAAAAGGCCACCGCAGCCTGCACCCCGCTTCCGCTGAATACGCTGTCCACCATCCCGCTGGGTCCCATTCCCACTGCAACCTATGGGCGCATCATGGAGGCCTACGCCTCAACCCACTACCTGAACCACGAAATCTCCTTCGGCAAGCAGGACGACTGGCTGGGACCCGGCTTGGGCGCCGGCATGGCCTACTCCAACAACGCTGAGAATATCTACTCCTTCCGCATCAACCGCATCGAGCCGCTGCATGTGCCGCTGCTCTCTTACATCACCGGCCCCTTCCGCTATGAGTTTCTGGTCGGCTCGCTCAAAGGCCATGTCTTCCCCAACGATCCCTGGGTCCACGTGGAGAAAGTCAGTTTCCGTCCCACCGAGAACCTGGAATTCGGCTTCGAGCGCACAGTCATCTGGGGCGGCAAGAATCACGTGCCCATCAATCTGCATTCTTTCCTGAAGAGCTTTTTCAGCGTCACCGCGCCGAACGGCAACGTAAAATTCAGCACACACGACCCCGGCGCTCGCTTCGGCGCATTCGACGTCTCTTACCGGCTTCCCTTCCTGCGCAATTGGCTCACCTTCTATACCGACTCCGAGGCCCACGACGAAGTCTCCCCGCCAGATGCGCCGCGCCGCTCCAGTTACCGGCCCGGCCTCTATCTCTCGCATGTGCCCGGCATTCCCAAGTTGGATATGCGCATCGAAGCCGTCAGCACCGATCCCTCCACCTCCGACAGCCAATATGGCCATTTCGAGTACTGGGAGACCATTCAGCGCCAGGGTTACACCAACAAAGGCGTTCTCTTCGGCGACTGGGTTGGCCGCGAAGACAAGGGCGGCCAGGCCTGGATTACCTACCACTTCAGCGGCAATGAGTGGTTCCAGGTGGGCCTGCGCGACCAGAAGGCCGACAAGGACTTCATCCCCGGTGGCACCACCCTGAACGATATCAACTTCCAGGTGGTCAAACGCCTCGGCAAGGACCTGGAACTGAACGGCAACTTCGCCTTCGAGCACTGGACCGCGCCCATCTACAACACTGGCTCGACCGTGTACCCCGCTCCGGTGAACACCGTAACCACCACCACCATTCAGCTCACCTGGTTCCCAAAAAGCAAGCTGAGTTTCTAGATGGTAGGTTTCAACAGGTTGTCGCTTCGGGTTGCGCGTCCGTGTATGTCGAAACGCCCTACGGCTCGGTTTCCACTGGAGTGATCTCAGTGGAAGATTGCGTGAAGTGAAACTTCAGCACCCAGACGCTTGAAGCTGCCTGGCCATTCACTTGCGCCGGCGTGAATCTCCACTGCCGCGCGGCCTGGAGAGCTTGCTTGGCGAAGTATTTGCTCGGCCCCGAAGCGTCCAGTTCTGCGCTCGTTACCCCGCCCTGTGCATCGACTTTGACCCGGATGCTCAGGTCGAATCCTCCGTGAATCGACTTGGTTGCCGCGGGCAGGATCTCCGGCATCACCCGCGCGGCCACTGCTCCCTTGGCTGACGCGCCGCCGTCGCTCACCGCTTCCAAAGGCCGGGACGGCTCAGGAAGCGCGTCTGGAGAGAGCGCCTGTTTTTGGCCGGGCGAGATTCCCGGCTCAGCCCGGCGCATTCGCAGCAGAAATCCCACTGCGAGGACCAGCAGGACAACCAATGCGGCGATCAGCGCCGTGGTACCAAGCTTCGAGTGCGCCTTCGGAGCAACCGCGACCTTCGCCGCACTTGCAACCGATGCCTGCGGATGCAGGCGCGCCTTGATCTCGCCCAGGGTGCACCGCTGAGCGGGGTCGACGCGCAGACAATCCCGCACAATGTCCGCGAGGGGCTGGGGAAGTGACGGCGGAACCAGCGGATCTCCGTGCCCTGGCCCGTCCCAAGCCGGCGGATGCTGGGTCAGTGCCTCCACCAGCAGGACTCCGAGCCCCCACACGTCCTCAGCGTTTGTGGCGGGCGAGGTGGCCGCTTCCGGAGCGGCCAGAATGGATGGTTCCTGATCCCGCACACCAGGCTCCCCGGCTCGCATCAGCCCGTCGGAGGAGATCTTCACCTGGTTGTCAACCACCAGAATGTTGCCTGGCTTCCACCGTCCATGTACCAGCCCTTTGCCGTGCAGATAATCCAGCGCTTCCAGAACCGGGTCCAGCATCTCCACGGCCTCGCCGGCCGTCAGCGGTCTCTCGGGCAGAACCTGGGCCAGATTCTCCTCGGCGAATTCCATCACCACGTAGATCAGCGCCTCGCCGTCAACCTGGCAACGTCCGCTTTCGATCAGCCCCAGGAGATAAGGGTGGGAGAGAGCGGCCGCGGCGTCCAAGGCAATGAGGCGGGCTTCTGCGCCCGCTTCATCGGCGGGAGACAGCTTGATGGCAACCTGGCGCGATGGTTGCGCGGACAGTTCCGCGCGGAAGACAGCGCTTGTTTCATTGCCGCCCAGACATTCGAGGAGGGTATATTTTTCAGCGATTACCCTGCCAGCCCAGGCTGTACGAATTGCCGCGGTGTTCATGGCGATACCCGTCCTTCAAAGAGCTCGGAAAGAGCCAAGGCGGGGAACGAAAAATGTCTAATGGTTGCTTCCAACAACTCCATGCTGCTTCAGCAAGGCTAACAGTCTGCTCACAGTCTATAGCACTCACTGACCCCGCACCCCCTCACTGCTCCCTCACCGTGCTCTTGGGTGCGTCCGGTCGTACACCTGGGTCAGCTGCGCCGTGGTCAGCTGCGTATACCGCTGCGTCGTCGACAGCCGCTCATGCCCCAGCAGCTCCTGAATCGCCCGCAGGTCCGCGCCCTCCTCCAGCAGATGCGTTCCGAACGCATGCCGCAGCGTGTGCGGATGCACATCGGCGCTCAGCCCGCGCAGAATTGCAATGCGCTTCACAATGCGCCCCACGCTCCGTGTCGTCAGCCGCGCCTGCCCCGACGGCTTGGCGCCAACGGCCTTGCCCAGCCCGCGCAGTTGCAGATTCACAAACAGCGCCGGCGTCCCAATTCCCTTACCCACACCCTTGCCCAGCGCCGCCAGCCGCGCCTCGCGCTCCGCAATATATGCCCTGAGCGCCTGCGCCGCCGCATCGCCCAGCGGCACCAGCCGCTGCTTCTGCCCCTTGCCGCGCACCAGAATCGCGTCGTTGGCCCAGTGAATGTCTTCCAGATTCAGCCCGGTCAGCTCCGCATTGCGGATGCCGCAGCCATACAGCACTTCCAGAATCGCCCGGTCGCGCGCCGGCCAGCTGGCCGCGTCCTCGCCCACCGAGTCCACCACGCGGTTCATCTTCTCAATGGAAGGCACGCGCGGCAGATGCTTGGGCAGGCGCGGCGTGGCCACCAGAGAAGCCGCATTCTGCTCCACGTAACCGGCCCGTGCCAGCCACTTGAACCAGCTGCGAACCGCCGCCAGCGCCCGCGCCGCCGAAGCCTTCGACAGTCCGCGATCGTAGAGCGTCGCCAGATAGGTGCGAATCTGCGTGTGCTCAATGCCGTTAACGGCGAACTGGTCACCGAACCGCTCCGCCATGAAACCCGCAAAGCCGCGCAACTCGCGCTGATACGCCCGCAGAGTATGCGCCGATGCCCCGCGCTCGTTGGCCAGCACGCGCAGGTACTCCTCCACCAGCGCGGCCATGGTCGCGGCAACTGCCGCGCTCATGCCTTGTCCTCTGCCGGGTCGCGCGCAATCTCGTGTTTCGGGTCGGGAACAATCTCCAGCCGCGGCCTCGGCTGCTCTGCTGGCCGCGCCGCGCGCGGATGATGCATGCGATGCACCTCCTTCAGCCGCCCCAGCGCCAGGTGCGTGTACACCTGCGTCGTCGAGATGTCCGCGTGGCCAAGAATCAGCTGCACGCTGCGCAGGTCCGCGCCGTGCTCCACCATGTGCGTGGCGCAGCTGTGGCGCAGGCGGTGCGGGCTGGCGTCCGGATCGGCAATCTTCACCAGGTGCCACACCCACTGCCGCGTCAGCGGCATGCCCCGCAGGGAGAGAAACAGCCGCGTCGCATCCTGCCGCGCCACGTTCGCCTTGCGCGCTGTGCTGATCCGCGCCAGGTGCGGCCGCCCCTTGCGCATATACTCATCCAGCGCCTCAATCGCGGTACGCCCCAGCGGCACAATGCGCTCCTTGTCGCCCTTGCCCCGCACGTGCACGCGCCCCGCGTCCATGGCCAGGTCGCCGGTCGAGAGCGCTGTAACCTCTGAGACACGCAACCCGCCTGCGTAGAGCAGTTCCAGAATGGCGCGATCGCGCAGCGCCGTGGCCTGGGCCTGTGGATGCGACGCGGCCATCCCCGCCCGCTCCAGCATCTCCACCACCTCCGGCTCGGCCAGCGACTTGGGCAGAACCTTCCACGCCTTGGGCGATTCAATATTCACCGTCGGGTCGTGATGGATGCGCCGGTCCAGCAGCAGCCACTTGTAAAAGCCGCGCAGGCAGCTCAGCTTGCGCGCCGCGGAACGCGAATCGATGGCATGGTTGCGCAGGTGTTCGAGGAACGCGGACACATCCTGCTGCGCCGCGGTCAGCAAGACGCCATGCCGCCCATCAAGAAACTCGGCAAAGGTCTTCAGATCGCCGTCGTAAGCCTCGCAGGTCAGCGGCCGCAATCCCTTTTCCACACGAAGGTACGTCTGGTAGTCGCTCAGGAGCCCAAGATTGCGCGCGCTGTCCACACATCCGATTATCCGCGTCGAAAACTGTGCCCAGGTAACGCGTCCGAGGTTACCGAACCTGGTTCATTACCGAATCAACATCGGCAACAACAAACCTCTTGAAAAACAAGCGGTTGTGGCGATCGGAATCACGCCTTGGACTCGCGCTGCCAATACACTGAATAGCGCTCGTCCAGCACCTGGTAAAGCGGTTTCAGGTTCAGGTCTTTGGCCTGGTTCACGGTGCGGAATCTGAGCTCGCCATCCCCGCTTTTCGTCGCCCACGAGACGCCGGATTTGACTCCGCTGCCGGCTTCGAACTTCGGAATCGGGATCGCGGGCAACCGGTCCAGGTCCGGGCCTTCGTTGCCCTCGATCATGTCATCGCTCAGGCCGTCGCGTCCCAGCTCGGCCACCAGCACCAGCGGCCCGTAAGCCAGCGAGGCAAGCTCCGGGCTTCCCGCAACGCTCTCTTCGCGCAGCGTCATGGGCAGCGTCACCTCCACGCGGTCGCCGGTCTTCCAGGTTCGCGTCAGCGCCAGGTAGCCGTCGGCCTCGGGAGCCGTATGCTCAGGACGTCCGTTGACGGTCAGCGCCATGCCCTGCGCCCAGTGCGGCGCGCGCACCCGCAGCGTAAACTCCACCGGCTTCTCCGCGTGCACCGTGATTGCCGTGCGCTCTTCCTCGGGAAAGCTGGTCTCCTGCACCAGCCGCGCGCGCTTCTCCGGCCAGCTCACCTCCGAAGCCACAAACTGGTTCACGTAGACGCTCTTCTCATCATGGAAGTAGATCGTGTCCACCAGCTTCGCGTACTCTTCCGATCCCGTGCCCGTGCAGCACCAGAACGAGTCGTACTGGTTGCCGAATGTCTTCCAGCCGCCGGGAACCGTGGCCACGTAGTACATCAGCATGCCGTCCACGTTCTGCGTTCCGGCGCGCACGTTCCACAGCAGGCGCTCGTAGTAGTCCATGCGCCGCGCCTCGGGCTGCCAGCCGAACAGGTGCCGCGTCAGCTTCAGCATGTTGTAGCTGCAGCAGCACTCCTGCCCGCCAGGGCCAAGGTGGCTGCCGATGGTGTCCGGCGCGCTCCAGCCCTCGTCGGTGTTCGATGTGCCGCCCGGCGCAAAGGTGTGGTGGTCGACAATCGTCTCCCAGAAAAATTCGGCAATTCCCTTGTACCGCTCATCGCCGGTCAGCTCGTAGCCACGCGCCGCGCCAATCACCTTGGGAATATTCGTGTTCGAGTGCAGCCCGGCCAGCTTGTCCTCATGCGCGGCCAGCGGATCGAAGAACCGCTTGTGCTCGAAGCGCAATCCGCCGTCGAGATACTTCTTCTCTCCGGTCAGTGCATACAAGTTGAAGAGCCCTTCGTTCATGCCCCCGTGCTCGGTCATCTGCACCTTGGCCAGTTCCTCATCGCTCAACGGCTCAACCCACTTGATGGCCCAATTGGCCATGCGCTTCGCCGTATCCAGCGCCGTTTCGCTGCCGCAGTAGACATACATGTCCAGGTGTCCGGCAAGAATCTTGTGATAGGTGTAGAACGGCGCCCACACGTGCTCGTGCTTTTTCAGCCGGTCGTAAAACGCCTCCGGATACGCGCCCAGGTAGCCGTTCGGCTGCTGGCACTCGGCCAGCCCCGCCACCAGTCCCTCGGCCTTTTGCCGCAGCGCTTCGTCGCCCGTGGACGCGTACATCAGGGCGCAGGCAGAGAGATAATGCCCGCCCGCAAAGTGGCCGCGCAACTCGCAGTCGGGCGCTTCCCATCCACCCAGCGGCTGCGCCGTTGAAGGCTTGCCCGCGGTCAAACGAAAGCTGTGCAGCAGGCGGTCGTTCGGCAGCATGTAGAGAAACACGCGGTCGCGCTCCTGCATATCTTTCAGCGGCCCCGCCTTCAGCCGTACCTGCGCAATGGGAAACGGCTGCGCTTTCCACACAATCTTCTCGTAGCCCGTGTGGTTGTTGGAGCGCGGCACGTCCGTAGCGCCATCCTGGCCCAGTGCCCATGTGTGCAGCGGCAGCAGCGCGCTTCCCGCCGCGGCCGCAGCCGACGTCCGCAAAAATCCTCTCCGTGTTACGCCCTCCAACCTCATCGCTTCTCCTTTTCCGCCCTGTGCCCCATCCATGCCGCGTTCCTGGCGGCATGGGTGGGAGTCAAAAAAACCAATCTTCCGCGCGATCATTGCTCCGCATTCACCTGGAGCCGCACGCTCACACTTGTCTTTCCCAGCGGAACCACATACGCTCCGCGCTCCATCGTCAACTTTTCACTCGGCCCAATCGCGCCCACCCCCGCCACATGCGCCGGCTGCTCAATGCGCAGCAAGGCATTGCTTGTATACGCGTCGCCCGGCGCCAGCCGCACATCCACCGTGCCCGCGCTCGCATCCAGCGTCACCTGCTCAAACTGTCCACTATCCAGCGTAAGCCACAGCCCCAGCGGCGCAAGATAAACCCGCTGCCGGAAGCTGTCGCGCGGTTCCACGGTCACCCTCTTATTCTGGACCTTGAGATTCCCGCCAAACGCCAGCCAGCCAAACTCCACATCCTGCACCACATAGGTTGCCGTGTTCCACGCATGGCCAAAGAAGTTCGGCCCGTAGTCGCCGGTATACGGATCGAAGGCCATGCGATCCGGAAAGCTGTGGAATGCCGCCGACCCAAACCCCTCCTGGTCGATCCCGCTCACAGCGCCCATCGTTCCCCCGTATCCCACGCGCAGCAGATACAAGTCCTGAGGGTCGCGCCGGTACGCGTCCAGCACCGGAATCGCGTTGATCCCCGATCCATAGTGGTGCAGTTGCCGCTCCAGCCGCTCGTACTTGCCGCCATAGAGAAAGTCCCAGTAGCGCCGCGCGCTGCCGTTGTAACCCCAGTTCGGAATCGTCGGCATGTAGCCGGTGATCGCGTCCAGCGTAATCTGCGCCTTATCGTCCATGCCAAAGTGGCGCGACCACGCGTACACCTCTTCCTGCCCGGTCGAGTCCCACGGCATCTCGCTCCCAAACGGATACGTGAGCTTCTTCCATCCGTCGGCGCGGGCCTTCATCGCCGCCTCAAGAGTCGCGGCCTCGGCTGTCATGCCCTCGCGCTTCAGGTCCTCGAGCGCGGCCACAAACACATCGCCTTCCATCTGCCCAAACTGGCTCTGATCCGGCGCCAGTCGCGTCATGGCCATCGTCGTCTCATAGGCCTGCGTCAGGTACCAGCGCCAGTCGTGGTGCGTCGCCAACCCCTGGTGATCGCGCGCAATGCGGTAGAGCGACCAGTACAGCGCCACCACATGCGGATAGTTGAACGACCGCCCCACGTCCTCGCTGCCCTGCTTGTTCCAGCTCTCCCAGCTCGTCCAGTCCAGTTCTTTTCTGTACGGGAAGTTCGGCAGCTCATCCGGCTGGTAGTAGAACAGGCTCTTGCGCACGCCAAACTTGTTCGGCCCATCCTTCTGCTGCAACTCGCCCCACACCACGCCGTCCACAAACTCTTCCAGCTGCTCCACCTGCTGCTTGTCCGGCCGTCCATACTCCTTCATGGCCGCGGCCAGCCACGACCCCGCGCCTGCCTCATCGCTCAACCCGGCAATCCACACGCGCTTGTCCTGCGTCACAATCGCATTGGCCTCGCGGTCGTAGCTCATCACCGAAGGGCTGCGATGGAACGGATCGTCTTTCACCTCGAACCACTGCTTCGTGAACACGAACCGTCCCAGGTCGTCGACTGCCTCAGCCTCCGGCTTCATCACCCGGTACTGCACTGTCTCCACCAGCCCATCGCCATAAGTAATGGTCACCCGCGCGCGTCCCCATTGCTTCCCGCGCAAGCTGTACCGCTGCCAGCCGTGCTCCGTGCTGCCCGCCGCGTTCACCTCAATCGCACCCGCCGGCTCCACCTCCAGCTTCTTCACCGCCTCGGGATATTTAAGGAACAGGCTGGCCTCAGTATCCTGTGGCAGAATGTAGCCGGGCACGCCCACCGCCACCGGCCGCCCATTCTCAGCAAGCGTTTTCTCGATCGCGCGAATTTCGGGCGCTACCAGGAACCGGAGCCCCACCGTGCGCTCCTGCCCCGGCTCCAGCTGAAAGCTCGTCGCCCGGTTCCACGGCTCCGCCTGCTTCCACTCGTTCTGCTGGAAAGCAGCGGAAGCCACCATCCACTCGTAGAACCCCTCGAAGGTCATGTTGCGCGGCGTCAGATCCTCGAACAAAGCAGCCTTGCGCCCGCGCCCATGCGGCCCGTCAATCGGCTTGTACGCCTCCAGCGGCGTCCTGCCATCGGGAACCACCACCAGCGCCGGCCCATGCCCATTCAGCCGCGTCACCTGTACATAGCCCCCGTCCAGCGCAATCGACGGGTCGGAGAAGCTGTTCAGCGCGTGCGCCTGCTCCAGGTCCTTGCCGCTGATAATGTTGTCGAACACCAGCGGAATCCCCAGCGCCCCCACCTCAATCGCCTTCGTGCCGGAGTTGCGCAGCGTGAATCTGAGCGCCAGCTTGCCATCCGCCACCGCCCAGCTCCGCGTAACCTCCAGCGGGAAATCCGCCGGCAGCGCCGGTCTCAAGTCGTCGCGTTCCAGCTCTCCCGCCCGCGCCGCCAATGCCTTCACCGGATGCCGTTCCAGGGCCGTCGAGTAGCCCCGCCACTCCGTCTCGCCCGCCGCGCGCAACCGCAGGTCCAGGTCGCCCAGGTGGTAGTAGCCGTCCGTCGACCGCGCCGCCAGCAGTTCCGCCGGCGTAAATTCGAACCCGCCCACGCCCTTCGCTGAATCGCCCGCAGCCGCCTGCCCCTTTGTCTCCAGGCCAGCCACCGTCCCTGACGACCGCACCAGCCGCAGGTTCAGTTCCGGCGTCTCAAACTGCACCAGCCCCTGGTCGAGCATTGGCCCCAGCCTGGCGTCGCGTCCCGCCGGATACCACTGGCCGTGCGCCGGGGCCAACGCCGCCGCCAGCCCAACCCCCACCGCCAAAACCCGCCCAACCGCCAGCCATTCCGCCCCGCTGAAAACCCCCACGCCTGTGCCTCCCCAACCCTGTTTCTGCCTGAATCTACTCCCAAATCAAGCCCTGCGCATAAAAAAACCGCCGCCCGGTAGCAATCATTGTATCCAACCTCGTATACTTTGCAACAGCGCACTTTTTCGCCGCCCGTTTGCAACCACGAGCCGGGTGCACGAATACACTGTTTGCTGACAACCATGGTCAATACCCAAATCCCTCTCCGCCTTGACGTTGTTGACTCGCACACTGCGGGAGAACCCACCCGCTGCGTCCTTGCCGGCGGTCCCCACCTCGGTCTCGGCCCCCTCGCCGAACGCCTCGAACGCCTGCGCAGCCACCACGACGTCTACCGTCGCGCCATCCTCTGCGAGCCGCGCGGCTCTGACGTGCTGGTCGGCGCGCTGCTGGTTGAGCCCACCGATCCGGCCTGCGCCGCCGGCGTCATCTTCTTCAACAATGCCGGCTACCTGGGCATGTGCGGCCACGGCATGATCGGCCTGGCCGTCACCCTGGCGCATCTGGGCCGCATAGAGCCCGGCGAGCACCTCATCGACACGCCGGTCGGCACCGTGCGCATTGAACTCCATCCCGGCAATCGCGTCACCATCCGCAACGTCCCCGCCTATCGCTACCAGTCCGGCGTCACCGTCGAAGTTCCCGGCTACGGCCCGGTCACCGGCGATGTAGCCTGGGGCGGCAACTGGTTTTTCCTGGTCGCCGAGCCGCCTTACTCCCTCACCATCGACAAGGTCGAGCTCCTCACCAGCTACACCTGGGAGATTCGCCGCGCCCTCACCGCCGCAGGCGTCACCGGAGCCAATGGCGCGGAGATCGACCACATCGAACTCTTCACCCCAGCCCACGACCCGGCCAACCACAGCCGCAACTTCGTGCTCTGCCCCGGCAAGGCCTACGACCGCTCCCCCTGCGGCACCGGTACCAGCGCCAAGATGGCCTGCCTGGCCGCCGACGGGCATCTCGACGCCGGCCAGCCCTGGCGGCAGGAGGGCATCCTGGGCACAGTCTTTGAAGGCAGCTACCACTGCGACGAATCCGAATCAACAGCCAACGGTGTTCCCGCCGGCGCAAAGAAAATCATCCCCACCGTCACCGGCTCGGCCTACGTCACCGCTGAGTGCACCCTCATCTTCGATCCCGCCGACCCATTCCGCCTGGGAGTGCCGGAATGACCAGCCTGGCGGTTGGGAGCTTCGACATCCTCATCGCAGGAGGCGGCATTGTGGGTTCCGCCTGCGCCCTGGCCTGCGCGCAAGCCGGCCTGAAGGTCGCACTGGTTGAGCGCGACGTGCTGGGCAGCGGTGCCACCGCCGCCGGCATGGGCCACATCGTGGTCATGGACGACTCCGAGGCGCAATTCGCCCTCACTCGCCGCTCGCAGCAGCTGTGGCAGGAGCTCAGCAAAAAGTTGCCCCAGAGCGCCGAATACGAGTCCCCCGGAACGCTGTGGGTGGCCGCCGACGATGAGGAACTTGCCGAAGCCGAACGCAAACAGCGCTGGCTTGCCGCGCGCGCCGTTCCCAGCCGCCTCATCTCAGAAAAGGAACTGGCCACGCTTGAGCCCAACCTGCGCCGCGGCCTGGCCGGCGGTCTGCTGGTCAGCGAAGACTCGGTCGTCTATCCTCCCCTGGTCGCGCTGCACATGGCGCGCCAGGCGCAGTCGCTCGGCGCATCGCTCTTCGTCGGCCAGGATGTGGCAAGCCTCGAAAACGGCGAAGCTGTTCTGGCCGATGGAACCCGCCTGTGCGCCACTCGGCTGGTCAACGCGCTGGGCGCGGAAGCTCCCCGCTGCACTCCCGGAATACCGGTAAAAAAACGCAAAGGGCACCTCGCGATTACTGACCGCTATCCCGGCTTTGTGCGCCACCAGCTTGTCGAACTCGGCTATCTGAAAAGCGCGCATTCGGTCTCTTCCGACTCCGTCGCCTTCAATGTGCAGCCCCGCCAGACCGGCCAAATCCTCATCGGCTCCTCGCGCCAGTACGGCAATGAAAGCTCCGCCGTTGACCAGCCGCTGCTAACCGCCATGCTGCAGCGCGCCACGCTCTATCTACCCGCCGTTGCCTCGCTCAGCGTGCTGCGCGTCTGGACCGGCTTTCGCGCCGCCACGCCTGACAAGCTGCCGCTCATCGGCCCGTTCCCCGGCGACCCCACGCTCTGGCTCGCCACTGGCCACGAAGGCCTCGGCATCACCACCGCCCTCGCCACCGCCGAACTGCTGGCTGCCAGATTCACCGGCAATCTTCCCGCCATTCCGCCGGACCCCTACCTTCCGGCCCGTTTCACTCCGGCTTTAAGCCAGGAAAAACTACTTCAGGAGAGATCATGAACTTCACCGGCGTCTTACCCGCCATGACTACCGCCTTCACTCACGATCTGAAAGTCGATCACGCCTTTGTCTCCCGCCATGCCGGGTGGCTTATTGAGAACGGGTGCACCGGCATCGTCTGCCTCGGCTCGCTGGGCGAGTCGTCCACGCTCCGCTTTGAGGAGAAGATTGAGATTCTCAGGACCGTCGTCGCGGCTCTCGCGGGCAAGGCGCCCGTGGTCGCCGCCATCTCCGCACTCTCCACCGCCGAGGCAGTCGACCTGGCCAAAGCCGCGCACGCCGAGGGCTGCGCAGGCCTGATGATTCTGCCGCCCTACGTCTACAAGGGCGACTGGCGCGAAAACAAGGCCCACGTCGCGGCCATTCTCAAAGCCACGCCACTCGCCGGCATGCTTTACAACAACCCCGTAGCCTATGGCGTGGACTACCTGCCCGAGCAGATCGCCGACCTGGCCCAGCACTATCCCAACCTCGCCGCCGTCAAGGAGTCCTCCACTGACGTGCGCCGCGTGACCGCCATTCGCGCCCTCACCGGCAACCGGCTCGAGATCTGCGTCGGCGTGGACGACGCCATCGTCGAAGGCATCGCGGCCGGAGCCGTGGGCTGGGTTGCCGGCCTCGTCAATGCCTTCCCGCGCGAGTCCGTCGACCTGTTCAACCTGGCCCGCGCCGGCAAAACCCAGGAAGCCTTCGAGCTCTATCGCTGGTTCCTTCCGTTGCTGCGCATGGACACAGTGCCCAAGTTCATCCAGCTCATCAAGCAGGTGCAGCAGGAGGCGGGCGTGGGCTCGGCGCGCGTCCGCGGGCCGCGCCTTGAAGTCGTGGGCGAAGAGCTCTCCATCACCCGCACCGCCTTCCATCACGCCCAAACCCACCGCCCTGCCGTCGCCGTCGCCAGCACCCCATTGAGCAACTGACTTGAACCTGCGGGCTTCACAGCTTGGGGGGGGAAATGGAAGTCGCTGTTTTTGAAAGGGCACGACTTCAGTCGTGCCGTAAGTGCAATTCAAGCAACTGGGCTTTAGCCCCTGAGGGATGGTCCTTGGGGACTTAACATGCGACCAGGACTTTTCCCGCAGCCTGTTCAGCCCCCGAGGGAATGCGGCCACAATCGGATCATTGCGCTCGCAAACCCATCCCAGCCTCCGATTCCTTAAACTGATCCAGGAGCTTCCAACATGCCTCTTACCGGACAATCCTTCCTCGGCGGCCGCCGCGGCGCACCCGGCGGCGCGCCCATTCAGGCCGTCAACCCCGCCACCGGCGAGCACCTCCATCCCGTCTACTCCTCCGCCTCAGCAGCCGAAGTAGACCAGGCCGCCGAACTCGCCGCGCAAGCCTTCCCTGCCTTCGCCTCCACCAGTGGCAAAGGCAAAGCCGCGTTTCTGCGCCGCATCGCCGATGGCCTTGACGCAATCCAGCAGCCGCTGGCCGAGCGCGCCCAACTTGAAACCGCCCTGCCCATGCCGCGCCTGCTTGGCGAGGTAAGCCGCACCACCATGCAGCTCCGCGCCTTCGCCACGCTGGTGGAAGAAGGCTCCTGGGTGGAAGCGAAGATCGATCCCGCGCTCCCCGACCGCAAGCCGCTGCCCTCGTCCCGATCTGCGCTCCATGCTGCGCCCGCTCGGCCCGGTCGTCGTCTTCCCGCCCAGCAACTTCCCGCTGGCCTTCTCAGTCGCCGGAACTGACACCGCGTCCGCACTCGCCGCCGGCTGCCCGGTCATCGTCAAGGCCCACTCCGCCCACCCCGGCTCCAGCGAACTGGCCGCGGAGGTGGTACAGCGCGCAGTGGCCGCGTCAGGCCTTCCCGAAGGAGTCTTTTCGCTTGTCTTCGACGCAGGCATCGAGCACGGCGCCGCCCTGGTTCGCCATCCCCTGGTGCAGGCCGTCGCCTTTACCGGCTCCCTGCGCGCCGGGCGCATCCTCATGGACATCGCCGCCGCCCGTCCCCGCCCCATCCCCTGCTTCACTGAGATGTCCAGCGGCAACCCGGTCTTCATCCTGCCCGGCGCTCTCAGGAACAGCCCCGAAACCGCGGCGCAAAACCTCTTCAACTCCTTCACCCTGGCCGCGGGACAAATGTGCACCAAGCCCGGCATCGTCCTGCTGCCCCAGCAGCCGGAGGCAGCCGCATTCCAATCGAAACTCGCCGAACTGGTCGCGCAGGCCCAGCCCTACACCCTGCTCACTCCCGGCATCGCCCGCGACTACGCCCGCTCCTCCACGCATCGCGCCACGCAGGCCACGCTCTCCGCACAGGCTGCGGTCGCCGAGGCCGCACCCGCCTGCCCTGCCAGCGCAAAGCTTTTCTCCACCAGTCTCGAAGAATTTCTCGCCCGTCCCGAGCTCGCCGAAGAGATCTTCGGCCCGGACACGCTGCTGGTCCACTGCCAGTCGCCGGAAGAATATCTGCGCGCCGCCCACGCCCTCGACGGCCACCTGACCGCAACCCTGCTGGGCTCGGAAGCAGACCTGGCCGCCCACGCCGATCTGGTCGCCGTGCTCCAGGAAAAAGCTGGCCGCCTCATCTTCAATGGCTTCCCAACCGGCGTTGAAGTCTCCCACGCCATGGTCCACGGCGGCCCCTACCCCTCCACGTCCGATCCCCGCTACACCTCGGTCGGCCCCGCCGCCATCTACCGCTTCGCCAAGCCCGTCTGCTTCCAGAACTTCCCTGACGCGCAAGTCCCCGCAGAGCTTCAGTCCGCCAATCCATTAGGAATCCTCCGCCTCATCGACGGCGTCCCCACCCGCGAGCCCATCCATCCCTGACCCAAAAGCAAATGGGATGAGCAACCTTCCCCAAGGTCCCTCATCCCATTTCACTAACCCCGCTAACTCCGCTAACTTGATGGGTGCCCAATCCATCTCACAGTCCCATCGTGAAATGGGTGGGAAACCAATCCCCTCGAATGAGCGGCCCTTGCGCCTTCCTTCTGGCGAAAGGATGGGAAGTCAATGAATCTCGTGCGAGCGAACAGCGAGCGTCTGCCCCACCGCAGGTGGCTGGATGCCCCATCCATTTCACAGTCCCATCGTGAAATGGGTGGGAAAGCAATCCCCTCGAATGAGCGGCCCTTGCGCCTTCCTTCTGGCGAAAGGATGAGAAGTCAATGAAGCTCATGCGAGCGAACAGCGAGCGTCTGCCCCACCGCAGGTGGCGCAGGTGGTTACCAGCTCCCCCGCTCGCCATAAATATCAATCACCTTGGCAAGGCGCCCGCAGCCGTTCTCCCAGTTGACTGACAACGCCTTCTCCAGCCGGTCAGGATTCCCCTCCACCAGCGCCGCGATAATCTCCTCGTGCTCCGCGACCGATAGATGCAGCTCCCCAATGATCGAGCTCGCATACAGCCGCCAGTAGCGCTCCGTTTGCGGTTCAATGGCCTGGTGCAGTGTATTCAGCCGCGGCCCCGATCCCGCCGAAACCACCAGCCGGTGAAACTCGTGATCCAGGTCGAAGATATCCGGCCCGTTGTAGCTGCGCTCGTGCGCAATCTGCGCCAGCTTCCCGTTCACCAGCTTCAGCTTCACCGCCAGCTCATCGCGTTCCGTCTGCGGCAGCGCCGCGGCGCGCCGACCCGCCAGACCCCTCGATGCGCCCAATCATCGGATACAGCTCGTTCGCGTCTTCCTTCGTGAGCGGCGCAACAATCATGCGCGACTTGCTCCCCGAACGGTGCTCGATCACGTACCCTTCGCGCTGCAGCAGGTAGAGCGCACCGCGCACCGGCGTGCGGCTCATGTTCAGGTGCTCGCACAGGTCGCCTTCCACAATCCAGGTGCCCGGCGCCAGCTTGCCGTGCACCACCAGCTCGCGGATGCGCTGGAACGCAATCCCCACGCTGGTTCCGTGCTCCGCCTTGCCCGATTTCTTCTTCGAACTCCTAGCTGCTTTCACCGCTGAAGGCGCCATCTGCTTCACTCTCCGGCCGTTCCCCGCACCGGAACCGTTCACCGGCGTCCTTCGCGAGTGCCCGTTGCTTCCGTCCATTCTAGCAACAAATTCTTTCTTCCCCGCTCACCGCCTGTTTGACCGCCGAGAGTTGCGGGAACCGCTCTCAGCACTGCCTTCCACAAAGCCTCTGCCGCGCCCGCGAGCATTCCGCGAGCGCGGCAGCAAGCAGCCTGCAAGGTTCGCCGTGCGGCATCAGAATTCGATGTTCGCGCGGAGTTGAATGTGCCGCGGCCCGTTGTTCGGCCCGCCTGTCGCCAGTCCAAACGTGCTGCTCTGCGTGCTCGCGTTCATGAAGCCGTTGCCGTTGCCAAACACCGGATGGTTCCACAGGTTCAGGAACTCGCCCTGGAACTGCAGCCGCACCTTCTCCCACACCGGAAACGTCTTCGACACCGACATGTCGTGGTAGAACCCGTGCGTGCCGTGCAGGAAGATCGTCTGTCCCAGCGAGCCCGCCGTGGTGTTCGGAGCCAGATAACTCGGATTCGCCCCGCCGTTAGTGCCCGAAGCCAGGTACTTCGAGTCCAGCATCACCACGTAGTTGGGAATGCCGTTGGCCGCATTCGCCGCAATCACTGACTGCGGCAGCCGGTGCACGTGCACCGCCTTCTGCAACTGCGATGCCGTCACCCCCGGCGCCAGCGTCACCCCGCCGTCGGCAAAGTCGTTGTACGTCTGGTAGCCGCCCGTCAACTGCTGCGGCATGCCCGTCTGCCAGTTGATCACGTTGCCCAGCGTCCAGTTGCCCAGCACGCTGTTCGCCACGCCGCTCGTGTTCAGCCACTGCCGTCCCTTGCCGAACGGCAGATCGTACGTCCCGTTCACGTGGATCACGTGCCGGATGTCGTACTCGCCCGGCGTGTAGTTGCGGTGCATCTGGCTGGGCCGCATGGTAAACAGGTTCGACTGCGCCGTCCACGCCTCCTGCGATGTAAAGCCCAGCGTGTGGCTCAGGTTGTAGTTGGCATTCATCTGCAAGCCCTTCCAGGTCTGCTGCCGGAACTCCGCCTGGAACGAGTCGTAGTTCGAGTACCCGATCGCCTCCAGCTCCGATCCCAGGTACGTCCAATACGGCCCGCCGCTGCCCGCCGTGAACGGATTCGCCTGAAAGAAATTGACCGGGTACGTGCCCGACCCGCTGTAGCCCAGAATGTTCTGGCACGGGCTGAAGTTCGATCCAATCAGGTTGCAGATGTAAGGCACAGTGCCCTGGTAGCCGCTCAGCGTGCTGGCCATCGCGCCGGCCTCGCCGTAGTTCAGATAGGTGAGGAACTGCGCATTGCCGAAGTCCGACAGCCCAATCCCCGCTCCTCCAGAGCTCTCGCCCTGGAACGCCTGCGTCATGATCGGCAGGTTGAATTGTCCCGCGTAGCCGTTGTTGGCAAACGACTGAATGCCGTTCGCCTGGTTGATCTGGTAGTTGGCCTGCGCGTGCTGAAACTCTTTCAGGAATCCGTTCTCGAAGATGTTCACCTCGTTCGGATCGGTGGAAATCCACTGGTGCACCGAGTGGTTGCCCTGGTACCGCAGCTCAATCGCCCGGCTCGCTCCCAGTTGCCGCTGAATGCCCAGGTTCCACGTCTCCACATAGGGCTGCTGGATCTTCGGATCGATCCCCACCATCGGGAATCCCTGGAATGTCAACGAAGACTCCTGCTCCGACGCCAAATAGCTCGCCGGCGACAGCGCATACGGCGGCATGGTGTCGCCCAGCGCCAGGCTGCCCGCCTGGAAGTACCCCGTCGACGTGCTCGAAGCCGGATACAGGTTGAAGTACTGGTAGAAGAAAGAGCCGTAGTCCGACGCCGCATCCCAGTAGAACTGGTAAGGCTCGGTAAACTTCTTCAGGCTGAAGCCCGCGCGGATTACCGTGCTGCGCCCGCCCATCAGTCTGCCCAGCGCACCGTCCGTGATGTTCGGATTCCACGCCAGCCCCATCTGCGGCTGCGGCGAGCGGTTCCACGGCTGATACGCGTGCGGATTCACTGAAATCTGCGGGTCGGCCGTCCCGCCCAGCGAGCCCGGATCAAAGTAGTCGCCCACCGCCGTCGGACCCCACACCCCGCTCGGCCCAGCCGAGTGGTACGCTCCCGTCTTGTCGTAGTTGTCGCCCGTGTAGTCCCAGCGCATCCCGTAGTTCAGCGTCAGCGTTGGAAACACTCGCCACGAGTCCGACGCATACCATGCCCACGCCTGCGAAACTTCATCCAGCGGATACTCTGAGATGCCGGTGTTGTACGCCTTGGTCTGGCGGTTGTATGTATAGCTGCCGCTCACGCCGCTGATTCTGCCCGCCAGCGTGGCATACAGAGCCTCCGCTTCGCCAATCTGTCCGCCGCTTGCATTGGGAAAGTTCGCAGCCGTGAAGGCATTCAGCGCGGGATCGCCGTTGACCAGCCCCAGCCCGTAGCTCGCATACCCCGCCGGAGGATTCCAGTAGTGATCCTGCTCGTGGTACCACGAGAAGCCGAACTTGGCCGTGTGGCTCTTGTGCTGCCACGACACCGTGTCCGATGCATTGAACAGCGGATAGTACGTGGTCACCGGCGTGTAGTAGCTCTCGCCGGAAGATCCAAGCGCCCAGCCCACGGAAGGCTGCGTGGCGTAGAGCGGCTGGGAGTTATAGCCATACTTGCTGGCGTTATACAAAAAGCCGCCGCGCAGATCGTTGATCAGGTTGGGAGACAGGTCGGCAGTGACCATGGCCGCCAGCGTGTAGTTGCGCGTCTGGTTGCCGCTCACCTGGTTGGCAAAGGTCGAGCTGGGAAATGGAGCCGTGTTCGAGCTGGGCGTCGAGTCCTGCGTCATGCTCCACGAAAGCCCGGTGCGCAGCTTCGGCGAGATGTTGTAGTCGATCCGCCCCAGCGGATAGTAAAGGATCTCCGGATTCGCCTGCTTCCACGAGAGCGTAGCCAGGTTGGGGTCGCCTTCCACCGCAACCGACGTGCCGCTCCCCGCCGCCGTGTTGATCAGCCCCAGTTGCGAGGTCACCTCGCCGTTGGGAGATGTCGGCAGCCCCAGCCCCAGCGCATTCTCGATGCTGTAGAGGTTCACCGTGTTGGTGGCCGTGGTGCCCGACGAGTTGGTATACGTGTAGCCGAAGTTGCCCGCCTGCGCCGCCGATGTCAGCAGCGTGTTGCTCAGCGTGTACGAGCCAGGAATCCGCCGAGTTGAGAAGTTGCCGAAGAAAAACAGCTTGTCGCGCAGTATCGGTCCGCCCACGCTGCCGCCAAAATCGTTGTAGATCACCTTGTCCCGGCGCAGACCGTTGGCGTTGTTCTCCCAGGTGTTTGCATACAGCCCGTCGTTCTTGAAGTCTTCAAACGCCCGCCCGTGAAACTGGTTCGTTCCGCTGCGGCTCACGTAGTTCACCTGCATCGAGGCCTGCCCGAAGCCCTGGTCCACATCCATCATGTCCGTCTGGATCGACATCTCCTGGATGTTCTCCACCCGCGCCGTCACCGCCGGCATGGCGTTGCCGCCGTAGTACTTTCCCCGCGAAGGGCTCCCGATCACGCCGTCCACGTTGCTGCTGGTATCCATCTCCACCTGGCCGTTGAAGTTGCCCAGCGGCAACCCGGTCTCGCTGTACCCCGGATTGCCCTGGAATCCCGGCGTCAGCGCCACCAGCGACGAAAGATCGCGCCCGCCCAGCGGCAGGTCTTCCACATACTTCAGGTCGATCACCGTTCCAATCGAGTTGGAGCTGGTCTCGATCACCGAGCTCGAACTCGCGTCCACCGTCACCGTTTCGTTGTGCCCGCCCACCTTCAGGCTGGCCGTCACGCCCGTCGTCTGCGCCGCGTGCACCGCAATCTGGTCCAGGCTGGTGGTCGCGTAGCCGTCCTTGAAAACGTTCAGGTGGTAGATGCCGATGGGCAGATCCACAAACGTAAAGTCGCCCTTCGAGCTGGCCTTCGCCGTGCGGTGGTCGTTGGTGTCCACCTGGATCAGCTCCAGGTCTGCTGCCGGCACCACCCCGCCGCTGGCATCCAGCACCGTCACCACGATGGTGCCCTGCGAGCCCGACTGCGCCCGGCCGGTCACGCCCATCGCGCAAAACACCGCAAGCGTCAATGCTGCGCCCAGCAATCTAAAACAGCTCTGTAATCTCATTCTTCTCTCCTCCACCACTGGCAAGATTTGGCAATCAATCAATTCCTGAGAAAACCTTTCCGCAACAGCTTCGAACTTCGATCCCGTTGGCGCTGGGCTCAGCAGGAAGGCCGACCCCGCTGCTGCCCTAGGGCAAGAAAACGCTTACGCGCATCCATGGATGAACAAGATTATGTATTGCCTATTGTATTTTTTGCAAGAGAAAATTTCCCGCCCCCTCCATCCTCCTCCTGGTTTGCCCCATCCCGAGGGCAAAATCCCCCGGAAACCTCCACATTCAAGCCCGGACTTACCGAATGGTCAGCCTGAAGAGTATGGGCCTCACAGGCTGCTGAAAAACTGAACAGCAGCCGCAAGAACTGTCAGGGCGCGAGCGGGGCACCCTCTGGGTCGCGTGCCGCAAGCTTCGCAGAATCAGCGCGGGCTTTACAGCATGCGGAAAAACTCGATGGAAGTCACTGACTTGAAAGTGCACGGCTCTGCCGGCCATTGAAAACGTGTAAGTTACTGATTCTACAATTGGCAGAATGGGCGAGAGAGGCGAGATAGACACGCCCGTAGCACAAATTAGCACACAATATGGCCTGGGACAGCTATGGGGATGAGCCGAAACTTCGCACTTGGCGACCATCCGGGCCTTTGGACGAACATGGCATCGCTCAATGCTCAGTGTGGGCCAATGAGTTGTCGAAGAGCGATGCAGACGCCACGGTGTCGGTCGGGCCAGTCTTGTAGATCAGCTCAAATGTTGTGGAGGAATCGACCCATGTAAGTTTATGAACCTCGGTCTCACTGTTTCTAACGGTCGAATCGTTTGTGGGTTTACCAAGGCGCTGAGTGTAATCATCAATCTGCGCATTAACAGCGTCGCTGGACATCGCACCATATTCGAAATGGAACATAGAGATTAGTCCCGAATCGGTCTTGCATAAAGACATCGATTCTGTTCCGCCAAATGTGCCGGGCCTTAGGTTGCAGGTTGGTCCACTCCAATCGCAGAAATCTGAACGCGCAGGCATCTTGCCGCCAAGAACCAATTCGGTTTGTTTGCCGAAAAGCGTAGTTCTGCCGATCTTGATCTCTCGTAAGGCATCGAGCGGCTTATGAACCGCACTTGATCGACAGCCCACAAAGCTCGTTGCGATCAGTGCGCATGCGCAGACCAATCTCTTCGTCTTTTCAACTCTTTCGGAACAGAAGTGAATCGGTATGGACCTAATGTTAGCAGCGAATCGAATCAAGTCCCGAATCACCGCCTATCCGGAAGCTTCATTTGCGGAAACGCGTGTTCTCCGCTTTTACGATCAGACGCAGCGCAAAATGAGCACAGAAAATTGCAAGCCTGCCCCATGAATAAGAATCTATGGTTGTTTCATACCGCCCGTTTTGAAAGGGCACGGCTTCCCAGCATGGTGAAAAACTCGATCAATCCACGGTTCGCCGAGGTTTTGTAAAAAGGGCACGGCTTCAGCCGGGCTGTAACCGCAACAAAACAATGGAGGGCTTCAGTCCCTGAGGGATGTTTTTCGGGAAATTCAATGATCATCAGGCTTTTTCCCGCAACCCGCTCAGCCCCGAGGAATGTCCCGCAAAAACCGATCGAATCTCTGAAACGAACCTTCTCTCGGTCCCAAATTTTCTCTCAATGGTTTTGCAGAGAATTACACTCCATCGGCGCACAATGGTTTTCAAGAGGTCGAAAGAATGGAAATCAGCCACCGGCCAACAATGCATCTCCAGGGGAAATCGCATCGCCCGGAGGGAACAAAAATGGCACCCCCCTGCCACTTTACTTCCAGCCCCATGAAAACAATCGACTTCCAAGCACAAAAGGCGTAAATAGACCCCGTTCTAAAGGACTTGTACGCACGGCAGTTTCAAAAATCGCGAGCCTCAGGCACTCTTCACGCCCGTCGCCCAAGCTCTGTTCGCCGCAGTCGTAGGTCACAACCCTCCGGCCTTCAATGCCCAGCCGCAGTTCCCTGCCCCGCCGCTGCCTGCCGGTTCCACTCCGGCGTCTTCTCGTCCAGCAGGTTGCGCACAAAAAAGTCCATCAGCTTGCGCTGCCCGTAGCGCCCGCCGGCGCCGTGCCCGCCGCCCGGCACAAACAGCAGGTCGAAGTCCTTGTTAGCCTTGATCAGCCGGTCGGCCACCTGCAACGTCGAGGCCGGATCGACGTTCTTATCCATCTCGCCCACCACCAGCATCAGCTTGCCTTGCAGCCGCCACGCGTTGTCCACATTGGACGACTCGGCATACCACGGCCCCACCGGCCAGCCCATCCACTGCTCGTTCCACCAGATCTTGTCCATGCGGTTGTCGTGGCAGCCGCGAGTTCGCCACCGCCGCCTTGTAGAACTCGGGATGAAACAACAGCGCTCCCATCGCGCTCTGCCCGCCCGCCGAGGTGCCGAAGATGCCCACGCGGCTGATGTCGTACCATGGATATTTCGCAGCCACCGCCTTGTGCCACAGGATGCGGTCCGGGAACCCGGCGTCTTTCAGGTTGCGCCACGCCACGTCGTGAAACGCGCGTGAGCGGTTGTTGGTGCCCATGCCGTCGATCTGCACCACGACAAACCCCAGCTCCGTCAGCGGTTCCACCCGCGCCGTAAAGCTCTTGGGCACAAACGAGCCCTGCGGCCCCGCGTAGATGTCCTCAATCACCGGATACTTCTTGTTCGGATCGAAATTCAGCGGCCGGTGAATCACGCCCCAGATCTCCGTCTTGCCGTCGCGCCCCGCTGTGTGGAAGGGCTCCGCCGGCTGCCAACCCGCCGCCCGCAGCGCCTTGTCATCGGCCTGGTCGACAGCCATCGCCAGGCTTCCATCCGCCGCCATGTGCAGTTCCATCACCGGCGCCAGGTCCAGCCGCGAGTACGTGTCGACAAAATACTTCCCATCCGGCGAGTAGCTCAGCGTGTGGTCCGCCTTCACCGGGCTCAGCGGCGTCAGTCCCGTGCCGTCGAACCGGATCTTGTAGCCATGCACGTAATACGGGTCCTCGTCCGCATCCATGCCGCTGGCCTCGAAATAAATCTCCTGGCCAGCCTCGTCCACGCGGTCCACCGCCCGCACCACCCAATCGCCCTTCGTAATCTGCCGCTCCAGCGCGCCGGTATGTCCGTCGAACAGGTACAGCTGCTCCCATCCATCGCGCTCCGAGGCCCACAGGATCTGCTTGCCGTCGTCCAGGTCCTTGCGGTAGACCTTGCCGTGGTCGTACTGGTTGCGGTCCAGCGGCTCGTAGTTGATAAACGTCTGGCTTGTCTCCTCGATCAGCGTCCTCGCCTTGCCTGTGGCCGCATCCACTTCAATCACGCGGTAAACCTGGTGCCCGCGCTGGTTGTACTCGAAGGTGAACCCGCGCGAATCCTTCCACCACGCAAACGGCGTCAGCTCCCACGGATTGGGAAAGAGCGCATTGTCGATCGGCGTCTCCCGCCGCGCTGCCACATCGAACAGCACCGGCTGGTAGAGCGCCAGCACGTCGCCCGCCTTGGGATAGACCATCGTCGAGTGCTTCGGCTGCAGTTGATCGGCCGGCGATGACTCGATGTAATGCACCTCGCGCTTGTAGCCGGGACGGATGCGATACGCCGCCAGGTGCTTCGAGTCCGGCGACCAGGCCAGCGTATCCAGCGAGTAGTAGTTGCCCTCCGAGCCGTCTTCGCTCAGCAGCACGGTCTGCTTCACCGCATCTTCCGGCTTGGCATGCGCAGGCCGTATGGCCACGTTGTAGTTCTCCACGAATGCCAGCCAGTTGCCGTCGGGCGAAGCCACCGGATGCGCCGCGCCGTTCACCGCCGGGGGCGTCGAATCGTACCCGCCATCCTCGTCGTCCGCAGGCATCTCCGGCCCCGCCTGCTTCGCGCAGGTGTAGGCCGCCAGATCGCAGCGCCATGTCGCTCGCTCGTGCATGAACTCCATCCACGCGCCCGCCGCGTCCATGTGGAAGTGGTCGAACGGCAGCGCCTCCGGCTTCACCTGTTCGCCCAGCGCCTTGCTCAACGCCGCAGCCAGGCGCGCATGGTCAAAGGCCGGCTGGCTCGTCCGCTTGTCCGCATCCACCAGCACAAACTCGTGCCCCCCGGCGATCGAACGGCGATAGACAAACCGCTCGGTCCCTTCAATCCACTCCACGTGATCGGGCAGGTGCGCCACCAGGTCCTTCAACTTGTCCTGCAAATTCAGCGCCCGGTCGTAGTCGGCCGGAACCACGCCCGCCGCCATCCCGGCCGGCAGCACACCGAAAGCAGTGGCCAGCGCAATCGCAAGGCAAACCGCCCAGCGCCGCCGCGAAGCCAGGGAGAGAATCCAGTCTTGCTGTTGAACGCTCATGGAACGTGATCCTTTCAAGCGGAGATTGCCGTGCAGACCCTGCGCGATCCAGCGCCAGAGGCTACCATTTCAGAGAGATTGGTGAACATCTTCGAACGCTTCCGTCCCGGCTGCCAGCGTGGAGACTGCCGCGGGAAACACCGGCGGCCGGCCGGTTGCGTTCTCCCAGCCGAACAGGAACTCAGCCGCCGCGCCGCAAACACGGCCCTGGCAGGCGCCCATGCCACAGCGCGTATGCAGCTTGGCCTGGCGCCAGCTTGAGCAGCCCTCAAGCGCGGCGTGGGAAACGTCCTCGCACCGGCAGACCACCGTTTCGGAGGTCGCCAGCGCGCGCAGTTCCGGGCGCAGAGCAAAGGCGCGTTCCAGCCGCTCTGCAAACCGCTGCAACCGCCTGCGCTGCGGCTCCAGCGCCTGCGCTTCTTGCTTGCAGCCGGCCGCCGCCAGGCCCGCGATCTGGCCCTCCACCAGCGCCTTCTCCAGACCGCCAATGCCCGTCAACTCGCCGACACATGCAACACAGGGAACGGAGCTCTGCTGAAGACGATCCACAACTACAAATCCCCCGGCGGTCTTGCAGCCCAGCAGCCGAGGCAACTCCAGGTTGGGCACCAGGTTGAACCCGCAACCAAGCCAGTCGCATTCCACGGTCCATTGCTTCAGACCATCGGTCAGCGTAACGCGCTCCACCCGCCCGCGCCCTTCCACCCGCACAACCCAGCAGCCTGTGCGGTACGGAGATCGGATGGTTTTGAGCCGGTAGCCCGCTCCTTCCATGAGTTTGGCAGGCTGGCCCACCAGCGTAAGTCCAAAGCCGAACAGATTTGCCATGGGAGCCTGCTCGTAGATTCCCACCACCCGCGCACCCGCACTCGCCAGCCCCGCGCCCACGGCCAGCAGCAGCGGTCCGCTCCCGGCCAGCACCACCCGCTTGCCGCGCGCGTCCAGGCCGCCTTTGACCAGCGCCTGCAACCCACCCGCGCCCATCACCCCTGGCAACGTCCAACCCGGAAACGGCAGGAACCGTTCCCGCGCCCCGGTGGCCACAATCAGCCTCCCAAACCCCGCATCGCGCCTTTCGCCCTCGCGCTCCAGCCGCAACAGGCCCTCGGCCGGTTGATCGATCGCCTGCCACCCTTGCCACACCTCGCAGTTCGTCTGAGCGAGGCGCGCCGCCCACTTGAGATAACTGCCACCATGCGGGTACCGGCGCGCCGTCTCTGGCCGGAATCCCCGCCAAATCTGGCCGCCTGACCCGGCGTTGTCGTCGAGCAGGCACACCCGGCGTCCCGCCTCGGCGGCCACCGTGGCCGCCGCCATGCCGCCCGGCCCGGCCCCCACCACCAGCACATCGAAGCTCGCCGTCATCCGGTCACCACTTCCATGCCCTCCGCGCATACCAGTTGACAGGTACGCAGGTGTGGAACGCCGTCCACGGTCGCGCGGCACTCCATGCAGATTCCCATGCCGCACAACGGCCCGCGTGCCTCGCCCCCAACCGAAAAACGGCACGGCTCGCCGGCCAAGGTCACCGCCGCGGCCACGCTGGCGCCTTGGGCCACGCGTATCTGTTTGCCATTCACCGTGATGGAACAGCCTTCGCTCATCCCTTGCACCTCTTCCCAGGTTGGCGCTTCCCGCTTAAAGCCGCCGAGCGCAGAATCAATCCGAAATTCTCTCACAGATTGCGTACAATTTTGTATATCATGGAGACCGCCCGGAGAAAACTCGCCTCCCCAGCCCGAATCCAACTGATACTTGTTGCAAAGGATCTTGCCCAGTGCCGCTGCCTACGTTTCGACTCCTCTGCGCCGCCCTTGTCTGCGCATCGTTGCCCTTGCTGCACGCCGCATCGGCAAAGCCCGTGTCTTCAACAGCGCAGAACCCGATGCAAGGCATCATTGAGCGCTATTCCGCGGACCACGACACGCTGCTGAGCGTCTATAGCGACACCCTTTCCCCGGCCTCGCACGAGCGCATGACCCGCTTCCTCGCCGACTCGCGCCGCCAGTTGGCCGCGGTGGACTTTGCGGCGCTCGACCAGGAAGGCAAGGCCGACTATCTGCTGCTGGCAAACCACCTTACACGCGAAGAACACAGCCTCACACTGGCCGCCACGCAATGGAAGGAAGTGGAACCGCTGCTTCCCGTCGCGCCCACCGTCTTCGCCCTGGAAGACGCCAAACGCCGCGTGGAGATGCCGAACGGAGAAAAGATAGCCGGCCAGTTGAACGCAATGGTCGCCGCACTGGCCACGCGGCGCAAGGAACTGGAGGCCAGCCTGGCCAAGAACTCGGCCACGGCTGCCACACGGCCCACTCCCATAGCGGCCTGGCGCGCGGCCGACGATCTGGATGAACTGCGCGACCAGTTTCATCACTGGTTCGAGTTCTACAACGGCTACGACCCCAGCTTCACATGGTGGGTGGCGCAGCCATACAAGCAAACCGACGACGCCATGAAGGACTACGCCACCTTTCTCCGCGAGAAGGTAGCCGGCATTGCCCACGACGACAAAACCACGATCATCGGCACGCCCGTTGGCCGCGATGCGCTGCTGGCTCAACTCTCCGACGAGATGATTCCCTATACGCCGGAAGAGCTGATCGCCATGGCCAAAGAACAGATGGCCTGGTGCAAACAGCAGATGCTGGCCGCCAGCCGCGAACTGGGCTATGGCGACGACTGGCACAAGGCGCTCGAGCACGTGAAGAACACCTACGTGGAGCCCGGCAAGCAACCGCAGTTGATCCATGACCTGGCGGTTGAGGGTACGGAATTTGCGGAGAAGAATAACCTGGTCACCGTGCCCGAGCTGGCAAAGGAAACCTGGCGCATGGACATGATGACGCCCGAGCGCCAGATGGTGAACCCCTTCTTCACCGGCGGCGACACCATCAGCGTCAGTTACCCGACAGACACCATGACCTTCGACCAGCGGATGATGAGCATGCGCGGCAACAACCCCGCCTTCTCGCACGCCACCGTGTTTCACGAGCTGATTCCCGGCCACTGGCTGCAGGAGTACATGACCGCGCGGTACCGGCCTTACCGCCAGATCTTCGGCACCGGCTTCTGGATCGAGGGCAACGCCTTCTACTGGGAGATGGTGTACTGGGACCACGGCTTCCACGCCACGCCCGAGCAGCGCATCGGCGCGCTCTTCTGGCGCATGCACCGCTGCGCGCGCATCATCTTCTCGCTCAGCTTCCATCTCGGCCTGATGACGCCCCAGCAGGCCATTGACTTCCTGGTGGACGAAGTGGGCCATGAGCGCGACAACGCCGCCGCCGAGGTGCGCCGCTCCTTCAACGGCAGCTACGATCCGCTCTATCAGTGCGCCTACATGCTGGGCGCGTTACAGTTCCGCGCACTGCATCATGAGCTGGTCGACTCCGGCAAGATGACTGACCGTGAGTATCACGACGCCATTCTGCACCAGAACATGATGCCCATCGAGATGCTGCGCGCCATCCTCACCAACCAGCCGCTCACGCCAGACTTCAAAAGCTCATGGCGCTTCCTGGACACGATGAAGGAAACCCCATTCCGGGATCTCAGCGTGGCGCCAAAAGTGTCGCATTGATTTGTTATTTCGATCGCCGCATGCGAGGGACAGCTCGCAATGATCGCGGCTTTCGATCACGACGGAAGTCGTTTTCTTGATCGGCGAGTTGCCGAAAACTGGAACGGGCGTTCAGTCCCTGTTCGCATGGCAATGTCGCTTCATGCCTGCTGTATTCCTTGCCTGACCCCGCACCTGGGCTCCGGATCTCCTTCGTGGCATTCCTGGCCCCAAACACTCTGCTGCTGAAACTACCGTCCCCAGAGCTCGGCCCGCATAGGCATCTCTGAACGCAGAGATACGAAATCCCAAATCTTTATTGGCCAATCTTGTATTCCATAGGATGTTATCGGGTGCACGCGGGACTGAATGGTTTGATACCAATCCGCATGAACATGAAATCGATGCGCTCTATCACGCTCTTGGACGGATAACGAAGTCAATGGCATAGCGATCACGACGTGTGACCTGCCCGCGCAGGGCCACGGTGTACAAGGGCAGATAGCAGTAGAGGTCGTAGTAGCCCTGCCACCCCGGTGGAAGAAGCGCTCCGGCGGATGGCCTTAGAGGGGGATGTCGGCCGCATGCAGGTTGAGCACGATCTGCTCTGGCCGGCTGCTGTGCGACGCCAGAAGCAGGTCACCCAGCAGGCGATCCAGTGCAGGCGCCGAGTAACCAGGCTTGAGATAGCGACCGGTACGGCCAACCAGTTCCAGCCGGTTCACCGTGTTCTAGCCAGCCAGCGGCTGGTCCAGATAGCGCTTGCCGCTCAGCAGGGCCCGCAACGGATCGCTGCGCAGCTGCTCGTTGAAGTCTTCATTGTCCGGGGCTAGACAGTAGATACGCCGCGCCAACATCTCGACAACCGGTGCTTGACCAGCGAAGGCGAGCGGCCACCAGTAAAACAGCCCGCCGGCCGATCCAGCAATTTGATCTCGCGGTCGACCAAGCGCAGCAACAGCGCCCCGCCGTCGGTCGACACTTGACCGGCGTTAAAACCCGGCTTCCACCCGCCTGCGAAAAATGAGCTGTAAACGCGGCCGATCGTTGGTTACCCTCTGTCGTCAGAAAGGCCGCCTTTCGTCGGCTACAACTACGTTTCGACAACGCAGTTATGCCACGAAATGACGGCCTTTCCAAGTCCTTTTCTTAATCCCTTAATCCGGATGGGCATCTTGCCTATGAGAAATCCGGGCTATAAGTTTTCTTAAGAAGAGTTGTACGAAAACCAGTCTGTTCCCGGCTTGTGCCGCTTCAAGGCACAAGCCGGGAATCATCGGCCTACTGGACGGTCACATTGATCGTGAATGGCAGGGAGACCTGGTTCTGGCTGCCATAGATGGTGATTGGACCGGTCGGCAAAGTAATAACCTGGCTGCCCACCTGTTGGGCCGTCACAGTGACTGCAAACGTTCCTGACGGCGTAGTGAGAACCGAAGCCGGGCTGAGGTTGGTGGTTGCGCATGCAGTCATGCTCACCGCGAATGCACCGCCCAGGATCGCAAGGCAGAGCATCAGGAAGAGATTGGCCTTTTCTGCGGCCCTCCGTCGGAAGAACAGACCCATCAACCCGAATCCGAACAAAGCCGCGAAAGCGATCGGCGTGGCCCGGACGATCTGGCTGGTGGTTGTGGTTCCAACAGCCACGTTGGTGTTGATGGTCAATGTGGCCAGACCCGGTAAGCAGTCATCAGCCGCCGCCGTGGTTCCCGAGCACGGGATATCCACCGCGGTGGGAATATTCGCATCCGGGTTGGGGTAGGTGAATGAGCAGTTAGCATGCGGGGGCAAGTTGCTGCAAGACAGTGTTACCGGGAAGTTGTAGTCGTTCAACTGCTGGTTCTTTCCGGCAAACCCATAGCCCAGCATGGAGGTGAGGGTCAAATTTGTGCTGGCTGTGGAGCCTGCAGCCACGTTCAGCGAAGCTGCGGAAGAGGTGATGGCGACTACCGGGCTGCGGACTACGATGAATGTTGTCGCCTGGCCCGTGTAGGTAAGGAAGTTTGAATCGCCGCTGTAGACCGGGGTAATCACGTGCGTTGAGACGATTGGCGTGTAGGTGACGTTTTGAGGCATCGGCAGGCAATCGGTCGCGAAGGATGCACTGCCAGTGGGGTCTAGTGGTTGCACAGCCGCGCCGGATTGGGCGGGGCATGCAATCCCGGAAGTCGTCGCCGTTGAAGAACCCGCCTGGTAAGTATCCATGAAGCTGACCGTGCCGGTTGGCACGCCAACAGCCGCGGCTACCTGCACCTTGAAGTTGTACTCCCAGTAGTCTGCGGACCCATCGTACGGGGTAGAGCCATCAGCCTCAAGAACGTACGTTGGTAGCGCCTGTGCGATTGGTAACACGATGTTGGAAACGGCGGACTTCGCCACGGTTGCAGTGGTTGTGGATGTGGATCGGCCGTACACCCTGTCGCCACCATAATTGATGGTGAAGGTGGCGTTACCTGCCGCCACAGGCGCAAGGGTAAGCGAAACGGTCCCGTTCTTCAAGGTTCCCGACACGCTTCCGGTTGCGCCGGTAATGGTTGTGAAGGTCACGGTTACCTGGCCGGTCGGCACGATGGTGCCGCCCTGGGGCGCCACAGTCACAGTGATCGGCGTGTTGATTACCTCGGCTGTACTGCCCACGGAGATGTTCGATATCGTCGAAACCGCAAGCGGAGCACCGATCCCGGTTGCATTGACGACGATGGGCGAGTTGGCCGCATTGCTCTGAATCTGGATCTGCCCGGTGAGGGTTCCCTGTTCTCCAGGTCCGGGAGCCAGAGTCACATCCACTTCGCAAGTGCTGGCCGGCGCAATCGGGCTGCCGCTGACACAATTACCGTCGGCCCCGGTATAGTCGATCGCATTGGTGCTCGAGTAGCCGGTCACAGTCAATGGCGCGTTGCCGTCATTGGTAACGGTGGCATTGAGGGATGGCTGATCTCCGAGCGGTACATTGCCGAAGTTGAGCGAACCGCTGGCGCTAACCATGTGCACGTTCAATGCTGTGCCATCTGCCAGATAGACGTTGCCCATATTATCGATGGCCAGTGCCGTAGGGTTGGTAACACTGGCCGCGATCGCAGTCTGGCTGGCTGGGACCAACGCGCCACTCACATAGGGAATGCGGACAGTGCCGCTTGAGGAAGAAAGATAGAGTGCACCGGATGGATCGATTGCAACGCTTGTGGCATTGCTGAGGTTATCCAGCAGCGTTGTCATCACCCCGCCGGACAGTTCAAAGAGATTCGAGCCGTCGATCACATAGAGGTTGTTGCTTGCATCCACGGCAACGTCGGAGGGAGCAGTAAATCCGCTGGTAAGAAAAACCTCTGCCGCGCCGAACGGGCCGGAGGACCCACTCGCGTTGTACAGTTCCACAACTCGCGCATTGGCCGGGTCCGCAACATACACATGGCCCAATCCATCCGCTGCAAGCCGCAGGTTCGCGCCCAACCCGCTTACCAGGACCGATTGTCCCGCGGTATTCAAGCCGCCTGGCCCAAAGGGGACCTCATAAACGTTGCCGCTGTCGGCGATAAACACATCGCCCGCGCCGTCGACAGCCACGCCGGTAGGAGCCATCAGGCCCGTTCCAATCGAGACCGCCTTCGACGAAGTGTTCGAGCCGGGCGCATACATCAGAACCTGCGCCAGACCGGAATCTGCAACGTAGATGTTGCCCATTGTGTCGGTGGCGACCTGGCTCGGAGTCATCAACCCCGCGCCTACGGCGGATTCCCATGCTGGGGTGGTCTCAATGGCCCCGGCCAGCCCGGTACCATGCAGTGTAGTTGCTGAAACAGTTGTATAGACCGTCTGCTTGTTGACAGTTGCCGCCGTCTGCATAAGCAACTGCGCCGAAACGCTGCCCACCAGGTGTGGATTAACCGCGACCTGAACCGTGCAACTGGTTACCGCGCTTCCGGTCGAGCTGGCAGGAATTGGATAGGTGTTTCCTACCACGCAGGTACCGCCGCCGCTGACAATTGTAAAGTCGGGATTGGTTACGCCGTCTTCCTGAATGACGAATTGAGCCGGAGTCACCGGACCCGCGAAGGAGTAGTAGACCGTGATCGGAGTTGTGCTCATCGTACCCACGGGGGACGAGCCTGTTTCCGCATTACCGAGACTGACGGTGACAAGGTTTTTGAAACCGTTCCAGAGTGTCGCTGTCGGGACAAACAATGTATCGCGCTGCTGATCGATGCTGATCTGCGCTGTCGCAGGAACAGGAGTGATCATCACCCAGTTTTTCGGATTCAGGACACCTCCCTGATTGGGAACCATGAAGACGCCAAGGCTGCTATCGCCGACATAGAGGTTACCGGCAGCGTCTACCGTCATTCCGGTGATGTTTGAGAGAAGGGACACGAAGGCGGGAGGGTTGGAGCCCTTCGGATTAGGATTCGGGATTTGGGGATCCACGACCGCAAGCGCCGTGTCGCTGGCAAGCCCGACGGTGCCAGCCGGCACCTCAAGAACATTGGGAATGCCGCCGTCCTCCCAGATAAAGATATTTCCGGCGTTGTCCATGGCCAGGGCCCTGGCCCTGGATGTCGCGGAGTTGATGACCGTTTGGACATTACTGACAACTCCGCCGGGGCTAACGTTCCACGACAGAATCGAAGGAGAGCAGCATTCCGAACTCATTACGAACTGGCCATTCCGATTCCCGGCAAGTCCGGCGCCCTGAAAATAACCTGAGACGGCCGAAATCGGGTTTGAGACTGAATCGGCGGCGACGTTCCAGGTGTGATGAACGGGGTCATAGGGAATAATCTGAAGGCCGCCGTTCCAGTTGTTGTCCAGGTAGAGGTTGTCGTACTGATCCAGTGCGACGCCAAGGTTGGCCCACCCACCGCCGGGGCCGCTATTGCCCGCGGCAAACAGCGTTATCGGAGCCCCTCCGCCCGCCGGATATTGGTACACGGCCGCGTCTTCAAAATCCGCAACCAGAAAATCCCCATGGCTGGAAACCGCGGTCTGCCAGTAAGCGCCATCCGTGGGTGGGGCCGGCAAACTATTCACCACACTGGATGTCACCAGCGGCAGTTGTCCCGCAGCTCCGACGCAAAAGCAGGCGCCCGTAAAGAGCAGCGTAAATACAAATCCAGCGAACCGGCGCAGAGCGGTCAACGACGTGGTGGCCATAGCATTCCTCCCCGAAAACTGGTATCAATCTTTCTCCGAGTGGCTCTACTCCACTCATGATTCGAAGCTTCACTTAACTGCCGCCTTCGGGGAGTTGCCTCTTACTCCTCGAAGGCGCTGTTGCATCTGCCCTTCGCGTCTGCCTTAATTTACAGTTACCGGCAAGATGAACGTCGGCGTCGTCAACGAATTCTGCAGTCCGGTCTGTGGATTGACAGTGATGATTTGCACGTTGTAGGTTCCCGCCGGTGTTGTCACCTTCGGTGCCGGCGGAGGCGTCGAGTATCCCGCGTTGGTGCAGGCTGTAATGCCCATGAATGCGCCTGTAAGGATCAGGCCCACGCAAACTACCGTGATGAAACGGTTCACTCTCTTGCGTCCCGCAATCAACCCCAACAGGCCTAATCCGAAGATCCCCGCCAGCGACCAGGGCGCTCGACGAGCAACACTGGCTGTACCGCCATTGACCGGCACATTGGTGCTGATGGTTACCACGATCGTGGCGCCAGTAGTAATTGGATTGCCGTTGGCGTCGTGACCGACACCAATCTCAGGATTATCGAAAGTGCATTCCGCGTACTGCGGTAATGAAGCTGCGACGCACTCCACATTGACATCCTGGTTGAATCCCACCAATGGCTCAAGATTGAGCGTCACCTGGCCGGGAACTCCCGGGGTCAGCGTGGCAGTGGTCGGCGTGGCCGTAATCTGATCCGCGGGCGCAATCACCTCGAACGACGGAATGGGTGTAGCGACAACGGTATAATTCACATCGCCGTTGTACACAACCGTCAGGGTATACACGCCCTGCGCAAGATTCGTGGTTGAAAAAGCCGCGTTTCCGTTTGCATCGATCGGAATATTGCACTGCGTCGGATCGACGCACTGCCCATTCTGCTGGAAGCTGACCGTCCCGGTCGGCGTTCCCACACCCGAAGTGACAGAGGCCACAATCGAGGTCTGACTTGCAACACTTACATAGGTGTTGCCGGCCCAGACGGTTACGTTTTCCGGGTTGAGCGTGCAATTCGTCGCACTTGAGGTCGGGCATCCAGGAGGTCCAACCACCACGGTGGGTGGGATGGTGTTTACGACGAACTTCGCCTTGCCACCGCTTGCGGCGAAGTCAGGCGCGGTGGGGTAAACACCCTCGCCGCCGTAGTCCGCAACCGCTGAATAGGTTCCTCCAAGCAGATTGCTGTACGTAAATGTTGCCACTCCGCTCGCCGACAACGGCTGAGTGGCAATTTTCTGGCCAGTGACCCTGAGAGTGATGGTTCCGCTCGGGACTGTACCCGCGGGGATGCCGGTGTCACCTGCCGCAACTACGGTGGTCACGGTGATGGTGACGCTGCCTGGGTAATTAATGCCGGTGGATGGGGAAACTACAACAGTGGTGGTGGTTGCGGGCCTGCTGTCGACTACAGCATCCGCCGACAGTGCGACGTTAACACTGGGAGCATTCGCGGCATTGCTCAGAATGGCGACCGATGCGCTGCTCGGGCCCGCCGCCGACGGAGTGAGAGCAACGTCAAAGTAGCAGGATGTTCCCGACAGAATTGGAGTGGAGGGATCGCATGCCGGAGTATCTGTGGGTGATCCCACGGAGTAATCTCCGGCGTTGGCTCCCGTGAATAGATCTCCCGAGAATGCGGATAAAGTGAGTGGCGTGTTACCAATGTTGAAGATCTGTGCCTCTTCGTCGGCCTCCGCGTAAGGGACGATCTGCCCATAATTGATGGTGCCGCCGACACCCAGTTGGGACATGCCCGCGCTGCTGCCGGAGCCGTACGAGACATAGGCGTTCTCAAATCCATCGAGCGCCACGCTGTACGGGGCGGTGGGCAAGTCGCTGGCCACCGGAACTGCGCCATTCACATTCAGGCCACCGCTTGACGCCTCATATGGAATCCATAACAGGCCGCCCGCTTGGGCAACAAAGATGGAGCCGGAAGGATCGACGGCAAGCCCGGTGACCGGAGCCGAAAGTGAACTTGTAATCTCAGTTGCGCCGCCTGTTGGCGTCAGTTCCCACAGGTTTGTTCCGTCGGCAACCCACACGTTCCCGGAATTGTCGGTGGCAATCGCCGATGGTCCGGTGAAGGCCGGCGGCGGAGTGGCTTTGGTGCCTACAACATTCAGCGGCTGGTTCTGCAACAGGAAGCTTTCCTGCGGATTTGAGACCTTGACAACCTGCTTGTTATCCTCATCGGCCACATAAACATTGCCCGCGCCGTCAGCAGCCAGGTTGAGATTCTTGCCCAGACCTGTCAGAAGCGTGGTCTGCTTCGACGGAGCCAGGACGCCGTCGATAAACGGCACCATAATAATGTTGCCGGAATCGCCGATGTACACATCGCCCGCGCCGTCTACGGCCACGCCAGTGGGCGCGGTCAGCCCGGATCCGATCGCCGATCCTGCATTCGAAATGGATCCGGCGGGGAACATCTGCACGGTACCCAGCCCAGGATCTGCCACATACGAATTACCAAGCGCATCGCCTGCCACCTGCTTCGGAGAACTCAAACCAGAAGCAACCGTCTGTTCGGCGACGGAAGAAAGGATGGAGACCGCAGGTCCCTGGCCGATGCCATTGAGATAGACATTGCTCCCCGCCACGATGTTCTTGCTCGAATCAAGGATCTGCAATTCACCGGAGATACTTCCGGCCGTTTGCGCATTCAGCTCTACATAGAACGCGCACCAGCTGTCTTCAGTAACGGTCGTCTCCTGGGATGAAAATGTCGGGTATGCAGTCCCTGCCGTGCAGGGCGGAACGGGCGGAACAATGGTCGGATCAGGATTCGGATTGGTAGTGATGGTATTGAAGTTCTTGGCGCCCGGCGCCGCATAGGTGAAACTGCCTGGAGTGATTGGTGTGCTGAAGCTGTAAAAAACTGTCTGCACGCTTCCCGCCGTCCCTATCGCAGACGCTCCCAGGTTAGCTGTTCCCGGAGACCACTGCACGATGCCGGAGGTTGTGCAGTTCTGCGGTGCAAGCGAGGTGCACGGCGGAGCCTTGGTTCCGGTTGGAGCCCAGTTGCTTCCGCCATTCCCATTGGGAATCCAAAGGTAGCCCCTCGGATCGACTGCCACCGGGAATCCAGCAGCAACCGGCGCAACTTCAACCGCGTCAGCCCAAACCAGGTTGGGAGCCTTGGGTGTGCCTTCATTCGGCACCATCAATACCAGGTTCACCAGGCCGCCATAGGAATTGTTGTCATTCTCGCTCGAAAGAAAAAGATTGCCGGCGTCGTCAAACGTCATTCCCTTAAAGTTGAAGCCCGCTGAAGCGGGGTCGATGCGTGTGAGCTTCTGCTCGGCAGTGCCCGTTCCGTCGCCCACAATAGGCGCAGATCCCGCGGGAATCACGCGAACGCCGGTCACTCTCGATGTTGGCGCGGAATAAACGGTCTCAAGAAAGTAGACATTCAGCGCGTGGTCGATTGCCACGATGTTGCCGCTGGTCAGCATTCCCGTGATGATCCGATTGACAGTTCCAGGGTTGCCGTTGGCATCAACTGTGAATTCGTCAATTTCACCTGTGTTCGACCAGGCAACAACCATGGTGCACGGGAAACCATTGTCGCAGTTGATGGCCACATCCTGGGGCTCAATCGCGGTCGGAACACCACTCTCCATCACGCTGGGCGAATTGGCCCAGTTCGCGGGCTGGTTCCAGGTTCCAGTGGCACTGTCGTACGTCATCCGCAGGAAATGCACGGCGCTGCCATAGCGGTCCGTAACATACAGCGTGTCGTTGGCATCGAGGGCCATGCCTGAATTCCAGAAAGATCCCGAGGCCTCAAGTGTCGAGCCGTTCGAATCCTGTCCTTTCGGCGCCGGGCCTGCCAGAAGAGTCGGCGCCGCCGCGCCTGGAGCCCATTGATAGAGGTTACTGACTGCGGTATCCAGGAAGAGGACGCTTCCGTTATGCGCCACCTTTACCGAATAAATCTGGCTCCATTGACCGGTGCTGCCGTGGCCGAAGGGAATAACCGAGCCAACTGTGACCGGGACCGGCGCCTTGATCGGCAACTGCGCCGTGGCCGCACCGCACAAGAGCAAGCCGACAAACAGAACCAGGCACGCGATCCGTGCAACCCGACGAAGCAAAACAGCAGACTCGATGGCCATACCACCCCTCCGAAACAATCTCGATCCTTACAACTCTTGCGAACGGCTTGCTTGCCCCCCGCATCCAGCGTGACGGCCACAGGCAGACGCCGCACTGTTCTTAAATCCGTGGACCTGGCCGGAAATCAAGAAGCGACCGGCCCGTCCTGAGCCCGGTGGTCCAAAGCACCATGCTTAGACCACCGGATAAACCCTTCTAGAACGTGAACTTCCCGCCCAATTCCAGCAACCTGCTGCCGACCTTGATGTCCGCGACACCAAAGTTCTGGTATTCCAGCACCGATTGCGTCAGTGCCTTTCCTGCCTCCGCGTTCTGGAATCCAAGGGTCAGGTTGTTCGTGTTTTCGTTGTTGAACGAGACCAGTGGATGGTTAAAGACGTTGAAGGCTGCCATCCGGAACTGTAGTCTTTTAGTCTCGCCCAATGAGAAATTCTTCAGAAGCGTGATGTCGTGGTCCATGTAATAAGGACCGTGGATGTACGGGAGCCGGAAAACGCCGTTCGTTTCAGGCAACGGCAGCCCGAACGCCGTCGGATTGATGAACTGGTGCTTGGCTGACCCTCCGCGCGGGTTGCCGAGAACCGTCGGCATCAACTGCACATCGGGAGTGCCCAACCAGGTGATTGGGTTCATGCTGGTAACGCAGAACGTTTGGCCGCTCGAATTAGGCGGGATACCATAGGTTGCACCGCAGGTTGTGTTCGACTGGGGGTTCGACTGATTTTGATATTCGGTCTGCACCGGCAACACCTGGCCATATCCAAAGCCGAAATTCTCTCCCTGCTCAGAAGCTAGCGGGAATCCGCTCATCACCGAGGAAACTCCCGAAATCTGCCAGTCGTTGGCAGCCTGGGACAGGAGACGGCTGCCGCCTTTGTACCTTGTTCCCTCGTCGATAAGATAATGGATGTTGAAGACCTGTGTGCGATCGAACGGCACAGGAATGTAGTCGTTGCGCAGGTTGATGGGATCCGGAATCACATTGTTGTAGGAAGAGGCCGTGCCCAGATTCTTCGCAAACGTGTAGTTGGCGCCGTAAGAGACAAAGCCGGAAGCCTTGTTCCAGGCAACCTGCAGGCTGTTGTAGTTCGAGTAGAAGTTGTGCTTGAGCACGTAGATGTGCTGATAAAACGGGTAGGGGCGATAGAAATCCTGTTCCTGCGTATCCATGGCACTGATGCCGCCTGATACTCCCTGGAAGGTCGTCATCGATGACGGCAGTAAGCCCAGGTTGACCGTGAACAAATTGTTGGTGGGGTCGGCGGGGTTGGGGTTTTCAGGGCAACCCGTCTCGATGCCGCAGATCACGTTGATATCTGAAGCGCTGTTGTACGAGCTGCCGTTGTTGTACGAACCCAGGTTCACGTTGTGGCTGCCCACAAATGCCGCTTCCAGGCGAGAGCGCCACGGCATTGCCTGTGAGACCGAGCCGTTGTACTGGTAGTAAATCGGACGCGTTGTATCAGTCGGAGAAAGTGCATAGGCGGTGAAGTCGGGAGGATTCAGAGGTGACTGGCTGTCGATCCCGGCAAAGGTCAGCGCTCCCTGAAGGATGCTGGTCTTGAATCCCTGCGCTGTCGCAGCAGCCAGCGCGTAGGGGTTGAACTGCTCCTGGTTGCGATACACGCCGCCGCCGCCGCGCAGCACCGTTTTGCTGTTGCCGAAGATATCCCAGGCAACACCGACGCGCGGCGAGAAGTAAACCATGTCCGGCGCGTTGACCGAGTTGGACACACCCGATTTCAGGCCAGCCCAGGTTATACCGGGCATGTTAAGGCTGCTGCAGTTCCGGGTGTCACCGCTGCACTGCTGCGAGTAGAGGCTGGGCGAGAAGGTGGCCATGCCGTTGTTATGCCGGTCAGTCCAGGGACCAAGGTGCTCAATGCGGGCTCCCAGGTTCAGAGTGACATGGTGGAGCTTCCAGCTGTCGTTGATGTAGCCGGCCATGGTGGTGTAACGCATATCGACGGTCGGGGTGAAATTTGTCTGGGTATAGGTGTCCGCATATCCCATGTAGATCATGGCCGAGGGATTGATGCAACTGCCCAGATAAGCGGCTCCTGCATTGCGAAGGTTGCCCGCCGTGCTGGGATTCGAGCAGCCAACAAACTGCGCCGAACCGTAAGGCGCGGAAGCATACTCGAAGTAGCTGTTGGCGGGATTAAAGGTGAATTCCCCCTGCGGGTACGCACCGGAATCTGCAATACCGTTGTAGGTGCCAGTCTCCCAGTACACGCCAAACTGGAAGAAGTGGTTGCCCTTCTGCCAGCTCAGGTTGTCCTGCAGAATGGGATCGACCTTCTTTGTCCGGATCTGGTTGTTGTAGAAGCCGCCCGGCATGAGCAGATTGGGATAGCCGTTTCCAGCTCCGTTGGCGATCGCAGGGACGGAATAATCGCCGCCGTTCTTGTACATACCCAGGTAGTCGAAGTTGCCGTTGCCGCCGTTGTAGGTATTCATGTTGAACCGGCTGGCGGCAAGGGGGGATCCCATCTTGCCCGGCAGACTGACAAATGACATGGCAGCATCGAATTCATTGGTCAGGCTGGAACCGAACGAGCGCGTATACCGCGCCGCCAGGATGTTGGAGATATCGCCCGTGGTCACGTTGCCGGGATAAGGCATTGAAGATGTCGGGAAATACCCCAGGGCAACCGGATCCTGATCGACTTCCTTCTGCAGGCCGTAGACAAGGAACAGCCTGCTGTTGTCGTTGATGTCGTACTGCAGCGTGGACTTGAACTGTTCGCCGTTCTGCGTCTGAATCAGCTGCTCGATATAGTTGTAGCCGAATTGGTTCGTGAACGGATCCGCATTGGGCTTGGGCATCCAGTTCAGCAGCGCCACACCTGCGGAATTGGCGTAAGGAGTGGCGTTATAGTTGCTGACGAGAGTTCCGTTGGGAAGATAATTCTCCGAGTAGCACATGGGCTGGATGGCATTCGGGTTGGCTGCGCCGTCTGGTCGCGCGCCGCAAAGTTGCGCGTCCAGATTTGCGGGACTGAAATCTCCGCTGCGCTCGGCCATGGTTGGAACCCATGCTGTCAGCGCCTCCTGGTTCGCTTCAAAGCTCTGGTTGTAGTACTCGAAGGCCGCGAAGAAGAACAGCTTGTCCCGGTTGTGGTTGAACTGCGTAAACGGGATAGGTAAAGGACCGCCCAGTTGGCCTCCAGGAAAGTAGTACTTGCCCGGCGGGCGCGACTGCCGCAGCAGGTTGTCATACCAGTCGTTCGAATTCAGCACCGTGTCGCGACCAGTCAGGTAAGCTTCCCCATGAAACGTGGAACCGCCTGTCTTGCTGGAAGCGTTGATCACCGCCGGGCCCTTGGCATTCACCGCGCTAAAGGAAGAGCTGGTGGCCTTGACATCCTGAACCATTTCAATGTTTACCTGCTGCACCGTACCGGAATTGCTGGCGATATCGGTAAGTGAGACACCGTCGGTCACGACGGCGATACCGGTTGTGCCGCTGCCGTTGGCGGAAAAGGCGCCTGTGGGGCCGCTCAGACCCACCACCGCGGTGTCATACCCCGGCCGGTTGAAGAGGCCCTGGTCCCCGGTCGACATCGCGTAGCCTGGCAGCATGCGCACCAGTTCGGTGGCGTCACGCCCTACGACGGTCAGGGTGTCTAGATCCTTGGCCGTGATAATGTCGCTGCGCTCACCGGTATCGAGCGTCGCGTTCATGGAATCGACCGCTGCTTCGACCGTCACCGACGCGTTAGCGCCACCGACCTGCATCTTGATGTCTGTGAAGCTGAGCTGGTCGCCCGGGCGCACAGCGAATGGCTGGGACTCCCAGGGAGAGAAGTTTGCTGCTGTGATCTCAAATTTGTAATTTGTGCCCGGTAGGACGGAGGCAAATGAGAAGGCGCCCGTTCCATTGCTGATCGCCTTGCGCGAATTTCCGGTCTGCTGATCGGTCAGCACAACGACTGCCTTCGGAATCACGGCGCCGGTCGAATCGGCGACTACGCCGGTCACATTGCCCGTCGACTCCTGTCCATAAAGCGGCAATTGCACCAGCAGGAATACAGCGATCAACAGCACCAGCAACGAGGCTGTCAGCCTGATCCTTGAAAAGAGCTCCATAGTAGTCCCCCCCGTCAGCTCGGTTCCATTTTGCGTCTGGGATATCTGGTTCAACCTAAACGCGCCTCCACTGGAGACGTGACAAACTGAACACAGAATCTTGATTTGCATGTCGGACGAGAATATTGCGGCTCGCACATATCGTCTGTCAAGCAAAAATCGTTTTTTTCTTGAATGGGAACGCTATCGCCGAATTTCAAACCCCTTCCACTGTCTTCGCTCCCATGCCGTGCGCCTTGATGGAACAAGCGCACCGGACAACCCTCCGTCGTTGCTCATTCCTCTTCCTAGAGAGGGAAGTGCAATGGCCGCTTCAGGCTGCCCACTCCAGGCATTTCGGAGGGTCAAATCTACCACCGGGATTGCATGGGGAGACGCGAGGGTTTGATTCCAGGCGAAGACAATCAGATCAAGATAATCAATATAAGATATTTATTATTAATAAGATAGAGATATTCAAGTTCAGCCAAACGGTGCCGCCTCGATTGTAATGCGGATGGACAAGCAACAGCCCCTTGGTTCAGCTCAACTGCTGCTCCCTTTGCCTTTGCTGGATATGTTTTTCGGGAGAATCAAGCCGGGTGAATCTGCGAAATCTACAGATTTCCATTTTTGATTTTCCTGCTTGAGCGATGCTGGGACCGTCTGATTGGGCGATATGATGCCGTTATCATCAGCGTCAGTGGTATGATGATCGGCATTCGAAAGATCGCGCAAATTTCCCCATTTTTTTCGGTTGGCGGATTCGCCGTGCGAAAGCCCCCTTGGCAGACTCGAGAGGAGAGTGATCATGAGAGATACAGTTCGACAAGTGGTCCTTTTGTTCGGTGCAGGCATCTGTCTTTGCAGCTTTGGATGTGGAGGAGGTCAAACGGCCTCCAACCCCATTCCGCCCGTCAAGACCACGCCCGTCGTTACGGTGACACCCGCGTCGGCAAGCGTTACCACAACGCAGGCCCTGTCCGTAAAGATCGCAGTCAGCGGCAGTCCGGCGCCAACTGGCTCCGTCACACTGAGCAGCGGAAACTACACCTCCACCGCCACGCTGACCAGCGGCATTGCCACTATCAGCATTCCCGCAGGTTCCCTGGCCGTCGGCAGCGACACCTTAACCGCGGTCTACACCCCGGATGCTGCCAGTTCTTCCACATATACCGCCGCCAACGGAAGCGCTGCGGTTACGGTAACTGCCGTGGTTTCAATCATCACCCCGACGGTGAGCATCTCACCTGCCGGTTCGAGCATCAGTTCTGCTCAAACGTTTGCGGGAACGGTATCGGTCAGTGGAGGCTCCGGCAACCCAACCCCCACCGGAACGGTCATCCTGAGCAGCGGAAGCTACTCTTCTGCCGCTACTTCCTTGAACGGCGGCAGCGCCTCCATTACGATTCCTGCAGGCACTCTGCCTCTTGGAACTGACACTCTGACTGCTGCTTACACGCCGGACGCCGCCAGTTCCTCCATCTATAGCGCTGCCTCAGGCACGGGTTCGGTCACGGTAACCGCCGCGGGCACACCGTTTGTTCTCACCGTGAATTCGGCCGCGCCCTCAAGCGGCATTTTCGTTCAGGTATCTCCTGCGGACAACAACGGCCAAAGCAGTGGAACCACGCCTTTTACTCGAACATACGACTCCGCAACCCAGGTTACCCTCCTCGCTGCCACTGACTCCGGAACCTATTCCTTCGTCTCGTGGGGTGGATGCACTTCCGCCAATGGAACCAGCTGCAACGTGACCATGAATGCCGCGACGACGGTGACAGCGACCTACAATGCGACCCAGGTCCTTTCCATCTCTGTTGCGCCCAACACCGCGACAATCGGAACCCAGCAGCAGTTCACCGCCACGGTCAATGGCACCGGTTCCTTCAGCAAGTCTGTAACCTGGGCCGTGAGCGCGCCAGGCAGCAACCTGAGCGCCGGCGACATCAGTTCGACAGGGCTCTACAATCCCCCCTACCCCGCGCCGGCAACCGTCCAGGTCACGGCCACCAGTACCGCCGACCCCTCCATCAGCGGCACCGCGACCGTCACCCTCAGCCAACCCACTGCAGCCACGGGGCCAGCGCTCACTGTGGATGCCGGCAACCAGACCCACCCCATCAGCCCTCTCATCTATGGGATGAACGGTTACTTCCTTGATGCCGCTTCGGCCAAGATAGCCAGCCCTGGCGTCGTTCGCTGGGGCGGGGACGATATTTCCCGGTACAACTACAAGACCACTTGGACAAACTCTGCCTCCGACTGGTACTTCGAGAACTTTCAGGGAGCCGGCAATATGTTTGGCGGCGGCGCCTTCAACGATTTCATCTCCAGCAACAACAGCGTTGGTGCGGCTACCCTGGGCACAGTGCCGGTGCTTGGATGGGTGTCCAACGGCACCGGTGCCTGCGGCTACAACACCGCGGACTTCAACGGAGCCCAGACCAGCACCAACGACTACTACAGCCTGGTCTGCGGCAGCGGCCTTTGGGCCGATGGGGTTCAGGGCTGCACCAGTTCCAGCGGCTGCAACATTGAGGTCACTGGCGCGGCGGCGCAGACGGCCGAGGCAGAGATCACCAGCATCGCCGAGCCTCCGCCCGACATTACCGCCGCCTCCACACCTGCTCCCGGCTCTGTTAGCACAACCTGGGCGGATGCCACGTGGCAAGGCGGCTGGGTCAATGAGATCCTCGGCAGTTTCGGCTCCGCCAGCAGTGGTAAGGGGGTCGCCATCTGGGATCTCGACAACGAACCCACTTGGTGGAGCGCCGTACACCGCGATGTCCATCCCAACCCATTCACCTACGACGAGGTCACCAACAACGGCATGGGAACGGCATTGGCCATCAAGTCCGCCGACCCCACCGCCCAGGTGAGCGGACCGGTCATTGACAACTGGTGGGCCTACTTCTATTCCATGCAGGACATCTGGGACGGCTACGCCGCAGGTCCCTGCTATTCGCCGTGGAGCAATCCGCTAGACCGCGAGTCCCATGGGGGCGTGCCGCTCATCGAGTATTACTTGCAGCAATTCCAGAAGTATTCCACGATCTATAACATCCGCCTTCTCGACTATCTGGATATTCACGGCTACTTTGCGCCTGACTACAACGGCAACTCCGTGGCCTTCGCCACTGCGGGGGATTCGCTGGAGCAGCAGGCACGCCTCAATGGGACACGTGTCTTCTGGGATCCAACTTACACCGACCCCAACTACCCGCAGCCGAATTACATCACGGACTCGAACTACACAGCGAGTTGTTCTCCGCCGGCGCAGGCACCGCAGTTGATCCCCATGTTGCAGAGTTGGGTCGCGCGAGACTATCCGGGCACAAAAACCTCCATCGACGAGTACAACTTTGGCGGCCTGGAGTCGATCAACGGTGCGGTCACCCAGGCTGACATTCTGGGCATCTTCGGGCGCCAGGGCCTGGATATGAGCGCCTTCTGGCCGGCTGCTGCTTACAATACGCAGGGGCCCGGCAACTACGCCTTCGCCATGTATCGCAACTATGATCTGGCCAACGACGGGGCAGTCTTTGGCGACACTGCGCTCAACTCCACCAGTTCCTCCGCTGGCGCAGATGCCGAGGGACAGCTTGCAGTATACGGAGCGCTGCGCACCTCCGATAGTGCCATCACAGTGATGGTGATCAACAAGACCTTCGGTGATTTGACCTCAACCCTCACCCTGGCAAACTTCACAACCACAAGCAGCACTGCCCAGGCATACCTTTACAGCAACGCCAACCTGACTGCAATCGTTGCACAGCCCAATGTGACCGTTACGCCGCCGGCGAAAGGGGGCACAGCCAGCACCGTCACCACCACGTTTCCGGCCCAGTCCATCACCCTCATCGTGGTGCCTCAATAGCCTGAATTGCCCGGCATGCTTGGATATGGAGTGGCCAGGCTATCCGTTTTCGATTGGTCGTTTCACTGCTGCGGCCTGAACGAGTGAGCGTGAACCTCAGGGTGCAAAGCCTCAAGCTCGGTGTCTTTCACACCTTCTGGATTGATTGCCACTCGCAGGTTAAGCTTGGTATAGTCCGCGTCGATCGCGTTCCTGATCGCAGACAGTCTGAAACACTGAATCTGTTTGATCGATCCTGCTTGAATTCAGTCGCCGCCGGGACGTAACGGAGCCGCTCGATCTCTCCCCTCAAGAGTTCTGCCGGGACCGTGGAAAGCTAGCTGTGCCTGGAGATATCGAATTGTCAGAACTTCCTGAGAGTCAGCCTGCAAGCAAAGTGAAACAGCGGAGCAAGGCACAGGTTGCGCATCGCAAACCGACCATGAGCGACGTAGCGCGCCTGGCCGGAGTGGGCACCATGACCGTCTCCCGCGTTCTAAACGGAACGGTTCCCGTTGCGGAGGAAACGGCGCGCCGCGTTCAGACGGCCATCAGCCAGCTGAACTATCGGCCCAACGAATTAGCCCGTGCGTTTCGCGGACAGAAGAGCCGCTCCATCGGGCTCATCATTCCCTATCTCTACGATCCGTTTTTTGCCAACTGTGCCCACGCCGTTACCACGGTCGCCAAGGAGCATGGTTATTCCGTCATCATCACCACTTCGAACGAAGACCCGGATACCGAGTACGCTGAGGCAGACCAGATGCTGCAGCGGAACGTGGATGGGGTGGTGGTTATACCCGCCCGGCTCAACCAATCGCGCATGACGCGAGCCCTGTTCGGCAAGACCCCGGTGGTAGCCTTTGACCGCCCGGTCTCTGACCCCACGGTGGATGTTGTCCTTGTGCAAAACACTGCCGGCGCACGACGCATGGTCGAGCACCTCATTGAGCATGGGCATCAACGGATCGCGTTTATGGGGCTCAGCCGCAGCCTGTTCACCATCAACACGCGGTTCATGGGCTATCGCCGCGCCCTGCAGGATGCCGGTTTGCGCGAGGACTCCTTTTTTGGCTGCGGATCGCAGGGTGATACCCTCGCTTCTCTCAAGGAGAAACTGCACGGCCCAAATGCGCCCACAGCCATTTTGACCTCGAACACCCTGGCCACCCGCTTTGTCCTTGGCTCGCTCTCGCATTTGGGCGTGAAAATGCCCACCGATCTTGCTTTCGCCGGCTTCGACGACTTTGACATGGCCGAATTCACATCGCCCTCGCTCACAGTGGTGCGCCAACCTGCCTTGGAGATGGGCCGGGTGGCCACCAGTCTGCTCTTCGATCGCATCGAACGGGGAGAGATACCTCAGACCGGTAACCGCATCGTCCTGCCCGTCGAAATTGTGTTGCGTCGCTCCTGCGGATGCAAGCACCGAGTGCCTGTCGTCATTCACTAAGTGGGGCGCGTCAGAACGTTGTTTTCCGCCCGTCGTTCGCCGCCACAATCTCTGCCGGCCCGATCTCTGGTCTCTGCCCCTGATTCCTGATCTCTGTTTGATCTCTATTTCATTGCATATAAACAGTCCAACCTGGCGCACAATGGGATTGGATGGGTCGAGACATGGCAATCCGCCGCCTCATTGGACCGAACACTATGAGACGAAACCGCCCACCACAGCGGCCTGGAAACATCGAAAGTCCATATTTCGTCCCATTCTCAAAAAGAGTTACAAACAAAGTCGGCGATTTTTGATAGAGCGTGTTTCATAAACATTTCCATGGGCCGTAAACGGTTGATTTCAATGGGGAGAATGTCGTGATATGGCATTTATGAAACACGCTTTAGCAAGCTAAATGACTGAGACCCTTCCATTTCTCAAAAACTCAGCACTTACGCCCTCCGTGCAGCCCTGGTAATCGCCCGAGCAGCAACCGAACTTCGACTACATTCGACTCCCTGAAGGGGATCGGTCGATGCATGCCCAGGCACTCAGCAGGCTGCGTCATTTGCGCCTATTCTTCTCACGCCCCTGGTGAAGCCCGCCAAGCCGGTGCCATGTTCCCTGTCGGTGTGCCTCCGTGGCTTGAAGGTTTCGGCGCAACCTCCACCATGTTGATTCACTCAAGGCCGAACTGCTTCCACTTGGTCCGAATCTGTGTCTGCCGACCGCTTGAGAGATCGTTACCATTTCCATCGATATGGCTTCGCACTTCGGTTCCTGCGAATCTGCGATCAGAAAACAGCAGCGAAATCCACCAATGTTGATGAGTGCGTAGAAAGCGATTTTTCATGGATTTTCCTCACCATTCCGGCTAATGGCAACTCGCTTGTGGTACAAATGAAGACAAACAAGGTTGACATGGGAACGCTCTCATGGTTAAGGTGTGGGACGTGTATATGGCAGATCAGCTGGAAAGTCCCGTCCTGGTTTTTGACGTAGGTGGAAGCCATGTTTCGGCAGCCGTCTGCATCAACGCCACCTTCCAGCTGGGTCCGGTCTTCACAGACCACCATCCCACAGAGCAAACCAGCGAGGCCTTCATTAACCTCCTGCAAAGTCTGGGCATCCGGGCATCAGATGGCTTACCACCGGTTCTGGGCGTCACTCTGGCCATGCCCAGCCCCTTCGACTTCGAAAACGGCATCTGCCTTATGCGCCACAAGCTGCCCTACCTCTATGGAGTGAATCTGCGCGCTGCTTTGGCCGACCGATTCGAATGTCAGCTAGCCCATGTGCAGTTTCTCAATGACGCAGACGCCTACCTACTGGGTGAAGTCGGCGCGGGCGCAGCGCGCGGATTCTCCCGCGTCGTGATCATGACTCTGGGCACAGGCACCGGATCGGCATTTGCCGTCAACGGCCGCTTGGTTACTGAAGGACTTGGCGTGCCTCTTGGCGGTGAGATTTGGGATCTTCCCTATGAAGGTGGAATTGTGGAAGACTTTCTGTCTTCCAGGGCAATTTGCAGCGGCTACGAACGTCGCACTGGGAAGGCCAGCACAGTGGCAGCGCTGGCCGCCCTTGTGCCCGGTGACTCCGCAGCAGAAGAAACCTTCACTGAATTCGGCCACCATTTGGGACGAGTAGTCGAATCAAAGCTGGCCAAGTTCCTCCCCGAAGTTGTGGTGATCGGCGGAGGAATCTCTCGGGCAGCGCCACTGTTTCTGCCCGCTGCTAAGCGCCAGTTGAATGGCCACACCCCTCTGTTGCGCGTATCGGAACTTCAGGATTTAGCGCCGCTCGTGGGGTGTGGGGTAGCACGCTTCAGCGGCAGCGGTGCTTCAGCGTCCTGAGAGGAATCACGCCCGACACAGACATGCCCGGCATCCGCGGGCTTGCTGAGGTAACCTTGCAAGGCCATCTTCGACAGCGTCGCTGTTGCGTGCAATGCTCGTCAACCGAAGTCGATCACCTTCTCAGGATGCCCAAGTGCCCAGAGCAGTGATACCGGGCTAGAAGCGTGAATTGGCGATTTGGCGCCAATCCAGAATCCCTCCAGTCGATATCGGGGTTTAGCAATTCTCGCTGAGTGGAGAAGGCCCCATCCAGGCAGCCCTTAAGCACTCGCGTGGCAGACCCATCCCCATCGATGAGTTCCGCCACGCGCACTGCCTCGCGATGGCAGGGATCCACACTCTCGCGTCGATCGAGTGTTAGCCGCCAGCCTGCTTGTGATGCCGTTGGGGCAGCGGCTTCCGTTCCTGAGGTTTCACCTCTGTCTCGTTCACCGGCATCGTTCCCTGGACGTCGTTCGCGAAGGTCGCGCCCGCGGGCACCAGGTAGTTCTGTGCGGATTGGTCTTCTCCCATTCCGGTCATGGTGGTGATGCGCGAAGCATCGATGCCCTGATCCTTGACCAGATAGTCTTTGGCGTTGACAGCGCGCTGGGCGGCTAAGTCCTCCACCTTGACGCGCTTGTTGTGTGCTGCCCGCTTCTGCTGCTTTGCCTCGGTCTCCTTTTCCTTGGCATTGGAGTCAGCGACGACGACTGCCTTGGCGTCAGACTGCTGCTTCAAGCCAAGAGCCACCTGGTCGAGGCATGCCTTGGCTTCGTTGTCCACCCGGGTTGGCCGCTTGGAGTCGTTGCCAAAGCTGATTGAGCAGAGGGCCTGAGTGTGCGGCGGTGGTGGCGGTGGCGGCGGGGCCAAAACCGTGACCGTTGTGTTGGCTGTTACCGTGTGGCTCTTGTCGTCGGCAACACTGCACGTGATTCCGACGGCGCCCGTCAGCGCTCCGACCGAAGAGAATTCTGCGGTTGTGCCACTACCCGTAATGGTGCCGGCAGAAGCAGAGTAGCTGTAAGTCAACGGACGGTTCTGCGGGCTCACGGCCTGTGCCGTTACCGTGGCTGTTCCACCAGGCATAACCTCCGTCGGGCTGGATGAGCAGGAGATGGTCGGCGGTTCAAAGGCCTTCACCGTGTAGCTCGCCTCGCATTGGGCGCTCTGACCCGGCTTCAAGCCTTCCTTGCCTTTCTTGCCTTCTTTCACTTCGGCCTTTGCCGTGTAGTTGCCGGGGGCCAGTGAACCGGTCGCCACAGTGGCCGCATTTCCGGTGCCAGTCAAGCCTGTGCCGTTCCAACTGTAGAGCACATTCGTGTTCTTCTTGGGATCTACCGATCCGGCAGTGGCGGTTACGGTGAGGGGATCGCCCGGGTAGATGGCCGGGGCGCTTGCGTTGCACGACAGAGTAATCGGTGGAGGCTTCTTGCAGCCCACCGGCAAAAAAGCCAGGCTGAGAAGCGGACTCAAAAGCGCGAATTTCAGACGTCGTCTGGACATAGACTGCCCTCCAGCTACGAAATATTACCACCATTTCGAAGGGTTGCTTGCTCTGCAACATAACTCTTTTAGGATGATCGCTCGTGTCCCCATCAACATCAACTCTCGGCCAGCTCCGTGCGAATGAGGCTTTTGCTTTCCGTGTGATTCAGAACACACGTCGAGCCGCCGGGTGCATCTGAAAAGTGCCTGCGCATTCCCACGGCAGGATGTGCCAAATGGCCGAAACTTATCGAAGCCAAATAAAGAACGGCAAATTGGCAAGGCTTCTCTGATCGGCCTCCGCGGAATTCTCGGTTTCCCCAGGGGTTCCACAGCCCAGATTCGTCCTGCCTTGGCGGCTCGCTGTGTGGCCATAGTCAAAAGCCCAATCGGTCCCGCGCCAATGACCACTGCCGTTTCGCCAGAACGGATAGACGCCAGACGGAGGGAATGCAGAGCAACCGCGAGAGGTTCAGACAGAGTCGCTTCTCCGAACTACATCCCGGCGGGGATGGGACGAAAGTTGGCAATTGGCAAGTTGACCAGTTGACGGAAAAAACTGGGATGGTGAGGGTTGCTCAGAAAGCGAAGGTTCGCGCACACGTTGTGCAGCCCGCGCAAACAGAACTCGCAATGATAGCAATAAAGCGCCGGCTCAAGCGCCCCGCGGTCGTCCACAGCGAGTCCAGGGACACCGGGGCCTGTCTTCACGATCCTTCCTGCTGGCTCGTGCCCGAGCACCATCGGGTAGACATTGGGAGTGCCGCCGACCGCGGCCTCGGAGTAGGCACGCAGATCGGACCCTCAGACGCCTACAGCCTCAATCCGGACCTGCACTTCGCCCAATCCGGGATATTCAATTGGCACGCCCGTAAGCCGGAATTTCAGGGGAGCGATCAGTTCCGCAGCTCGCATCGAATGCTCTTCTCAGAAACGATACCTCATCAGTGGGCGGGGACAAGAGGCGAGCGGACGGCTGTCCCAGCGGCGCACTTCAGGTGTGCTTTCGTCGATCCTCAATCGATTCGGACGCGATGGCCCGAAACGGGCTTCTGTGCGTGCAGCAGTGATTGAGCCGGAGTCAGGTTCGGCTTCGTTTGAGAACCTTGCTGTCGAAAATGCTCAAGCCGGACAGACTGCTGACGGCCACAATCTACGCTTCTCCCGCGCTGCAGTGACGCGCATTTTTGTTTGAAAGGCATTTGTGCCAGGCTTAGAATTGTCTTCGCGGGATTCCGCTGTTCATGAGTGTTACTTTATGTTTTGCTCAGGCAACTGTAGAAAGATTTGACTCCGACAAATAAAGTAAAGAATGGCTGCGGAAAGCGAGTGGCGGCTGGAGAAATCACGATGCCGAAACATGGAGTGGGGTTCTTCAGCCTGTGCCTTGCGTTTCTAATGTCATGCCTCGTCCCCGCCAGCCCAGGATTAGAGCATCCTCATGTTGCGCCGCTGCCGCTCAGGCAGCAGGGGAACGCGAATACCGTCCCAGGGAAACAGACAAACGCAGCCACTCTTGGCTATCCGGAGCTTGTGGATATTACCGCGTCTACCGGAATTAACTTTGAACATTTTTCAAGTCCCGAACAGAAGTTCATTGTTGAGTCAATGAGCGGGGGCGTGGCGCTGATCGACTATGATCGCGACGGCTGGCCCGACATCTATTTTACGAACGCGCAAAGCGTTGAAATGGCGCTCCATGGCCAAAAGGCGCGGAGTGCCCTATATCATAACAACCACGATGGGACTTTCACCGATGTTACCGAGAAGGCCGGCGTGGGATATCCCTGCTGGGCGATGGGCGCGACTGTTGGGGACTATAACAACGATGGATGGCCAGACCTGCTGGTGACCTGTTTTGGCGGGGTGGTTCTCTATCGCAACAACGGCGACGGCACATTTACCGATGTAACCAAGGAAGCAGGGCTCAGCGGGGACCACATGTGGGCCACCGGGGCGGCTTTTGGAGACTACGACGGAGATGGCTGGGCCGATCTGTTTGTGTCGCACTATGTGGATTTCCATCTGGACGATATGGCCGCATTCGGATCCAGCGAGTCATGCAAGTATATGGGGATCGATGTCCAGTGTGGGCCGCGCGGGCTAAAGGGATCGCCGGACAATCTGTATCACAATAACCGCGATGGAACCTTTACCGATGTTTCAAAAAAATCCGGCGTGGGGGACGAAGAACACCGTTTTGGCCTGACGGCAATCTGGTCGGACTTCGACAACGACGGCAAACTCGATTTGTTTGTCACCAACGACGGCCAGCCGAACTATCTTTATCAAGGAAATGGCCGAGGCGCCTTCGAGGATGTGAGTTTCCCTTCGGGCGTAGGGTTGAGCGAAAGCGGCGCAAGGCAGGCCAATATGGGTATTGCCGTGGGCGACTATATGCACACCGGGCGCATGTCTCTGTTGATCTCGCACTTCGACAACGAATATGCCGCGTTTTATCGCAATGACGGCGACATGAGCTTCACGGATGTCTCGGTATCCTCTGGAGTCGGAAGGGGCACTCGAGGCTATGTGGGGTGGGGCGATGCCTTTGTCGATTTCTCCAACGATGGCTGGCAGGACATTTTCATCGTCAACGGCCATGTATATCCGCAGGTAGAGCAAATCAGTACGGGTCTGAAATACCTGGAACCGAAGTTGCTATTCCTGAATCAACGCGATGGAACGTTCAGGGACATCAGTAAGGTGGCAGGGGCCGCAATCCAGATTCCGCAGGTGAGCCGTGGAATGGCGATAGGCGATCTCTTCAACGACGGGAAACTCGAAGCGGTTGTCGAGAATCTCAAGGGCCAACCGACGATCCTGCGTCCGGAGGGCGGTCCCAAAAACCACTGGATCAGCTTTCAGTTGGAAGGTGTTAAAAGCAATCGCCTGGCATTGAATGCACGCGTGCGCGCGACGGCCGGCGACTTGGTACAGCTTGGCGAAGTTATTAGCGGGGGCAGCTACCTGTCGCAGAATGACCTTCGGATCCACTTTGGCCTTGGCGACCATCAGCGGGTAGATAAGGCCGAAGTCTTATGGCCGGATGGGAAGGTAGAAACGCTGACCAATCTGATTGCGGATCGTTTCTATTATGTGCGGGAAGGCGCGGGCGTTGTGTCATCCAAGCCAGCGGAGACCGGCAAGGCGAAGCAGTCTGGACTATCGAGGGGAACCAATGATGATTTGTCCGTGAAGTCTCCCTGAAGCGGTACAAATGGTAACTGTTCGACCCGGGCGGAAGCCCCGCAGGGCCCGCCCACGCCTTTGGCTTTGCAGCGGATGCAAGAGAGATCGCAAACGCAGACCCATCGAGATACGTTGATCCGCAGCTGAAATGCAAAAATGGAAATCCTATTTCAATGGAATGAAGCAGAGGATGATTACAGCGCAAAAACCGGCGACTACAGCGAGCGATCCCACGGAGGATCGTGTAGAATTTTTGGGCAGAGAATCGGGCGCCAGTTACAATGAGGCGAATGGTATGGGTATGTCGTACAGTATCCGCCTGCTGTTGTTTCTTTCCTTGCCGGCCGTTGCTTTCGGGCTGCAAGTCGCCGTTCCAGCGGGGGCTGCAACGCATGATGAAACGGCGTCCGCTGCTCAGGCATCGCCGCCGGGCGTGGTGGAAGGCCGCATCAAGCTCGATGTCATGGTGACCGACAAGTCGGGAAAGCCCGTGCCGGGCCTCGATCTCAAGGACTTCACGCTTCTCGATAACAAACTACCTGCCAAGATTCTCTCCTTTCAAGCCATCGACGGAACCGTTCGACCAGAAGCAGCCGATCATCAGGTCAAGGTCATTTTGCTGCTGGATACAGTCAACGTCGATTTCCAGCAGGTCGCAGCTGAGCGCCAGGAGATCGTGAGGTTTCTCCGCCTGAAGGGCAGCCATCTTGCTCAACCGATGTCTATCTATCTCTTTACCAAGGACGGTGTGCAATTCCAGTCCGAACTTTCTGCCGATGGGAACGCGGTGACAGCGGCTCTCAATCAAGTCGACGGTCAGTTGCGTATCATGGACCGCGCGCAAGGCGCCTGGGGGGACATAGATCGCGTTCTTCTATCGGTGCGGAATCTCGACTCAATTGCGCAGAATGAAGAGAATAATCCCTGTTTGAAGATACTGATCTGGGTTGGCCCAGGGTGGCCGATGCTCGATTCGGCGCAGTTTCAATCGTCATCATCCCAGGGTCAGGAGCAGCTCTTCGATTCCATCGTCGAGCTTTCAACCAGTCTCCGCGAAGCGCACATCGCGCTGTATAGCATTTCGGCTCAACAAACCGTCTCCAGTGGGAACCTCTATGCCGGCTCCGGTACGTTCCGCTATGAAGACTTCCTGAAGGGCGTTAAGTCAGCCCAGAAAGCAAGCCCCTCCAACCTGGCCTTGAAAGTGCTTGCCGTACAAAGCGGGGGACGCGTTCTACCTCCCAGCAACGACCTGGCCTCGGAGATCGATAGTTGCATCCAGGATGCAAACGCTTTTTATACGATCTCGTTCGATCCTCCACCCGCGGATAAGAAGAATGAGTATCACGACCTGAAATTAGTGATCGACAAGCCGGGACTGAAGGCGCTCACAAACACCGGTTATTACAATTGAGATAGGATGATCGTCTGAGGATTTTGCGGGACTTACCCTCTACCCCGCCCGGTTGTACGACGTGCCGATTAGTGGCAGGATCATCGAAGACAATGTCTCTTACGGTTGGGTGCGCGTCTGGCGAGGGATCGCGTGATGCAAAAGCTGGGACTTCTGTTATTGGCGGCAGGATTTGCGCTGCCGGGCTTCGCAGCTACACGAATTACCGTGGAGCAGTTAGAACATGTGCTGGCCTCAGCCCATGGAAGGCCCGATGTGAAAGTGGCCAGGCAACTATCCGGCCTGGAACTTACCGAACGGCTGAGCGCCGCGAAGCTTTCGCGCTGGGAGGCAGACTCGCCCGGCCCAGAGTCCCGGCAGGCGCTGGTTGCGCTGGCCGATCTGTCGGCATTTCTCGATCCTCCCGCCGCGGAGATCCCCGCCACGGCCACGCCGGATTTGGAAACGCAACGCAAGATCATGGCTCAGGCCGTGGACTATGCCGTCAGAACCATTTCCAAGTTGCCTGACTTCTTTGCGACACGAGATACGATTCACTTTGAAGATACGCCGCCCAGGCAATTGGACACCGGCTACCGGCCATTGCACCCCGTAGCCAGGACCAGCGCCACTTTGCTTTACCGCGACGGCAAGGAAGTGGTGGATTCTGGAGCGGCGAAGGGCAACGTGTCCCAGCAGGCAGGGCCGGCCTTGACAACCTCTGGAGTCTTCGGGCTGATTCTGGGGACGGTGCTGGTGGATTCTTCGCACGGCAGGCTGGTCTGGAGCCATTGGGAGCAGGCCGCGGCCGGTGTGGAGGCGGTCTTTCATTATGCGGTTCCCAGAGAGCAGTCGCATTACAGGGTGGAGTTCTGCTGTGTTCCTGGAGATCGCGGAAACGGCACCTTTAAGCAACTTTCCGGCTATCACGGCGAGATCACAGTCAATCCGCTGAATGGAGCGGTCCTTCGCCTGACGCTGGAGGCGGACTTGCAGCCGGCCGATCCGCTTCTCAGGTCCGACATCGTGGTCGAATATGGTCCCGTGGAGATCGGGGGCAAGACTTACATCTGCCCGATCAAGAGTGTCTCCATCACGGTTTCACCGGCGCTGCGTTCCGATGCCGACGAGATGCAGCGCTATCGCGGCAAACTGCTGGATAAGGACAACAGGGATGCTCGGGAGCACCTCCAGACGCTGCTGAACGATGTTGTCTTTGAGCAATATCACCTGTTTCGCGCTGAGGCGCGCATTCTCTCCGGCAACAGTGCGGAAGCGGAGATGAAGCAACCCGCTTCCAGTCCGACTGCGGAGATGACCAATACCGGCTCCGCTGCCCCGGCCGAAGCTTCAGTAGAGACAGCTCCATCGGAAGCCATTGTTCCTGCTCCGCCTGCGGCTTCTGTGGCGGAGTCGATTCCCGTGGAACCTCCCGCGCCGGAAGCCGCGACGCCGGAGATCAATGTGGCGCAAGCAACGGGGCTGCCGGAAACTCCCGCAACTCCACAAACTGGCTCGACGAGTTCGAGCTTCACCCTGCACGTGACCACCCGGTTGGTCGACGTGGGTGTGGTGGCCGTCGATAAAAGAGGCCATCCGGTGACGGACCTGAAGCCGGGGGACTTTGAGATCTACGACAATGGGCGCAAGCAGACGGTGCGATCCTTCAGCCAGACAGGCGTGGAGTCCGCAAAGGAGCCGGGATCGACGCCGGGTCAGCCGGTATTTTCCAATCGCCGCACGGACACAGTCGACGCACAACCTGGAACCGGAGTTACGGAAGGCAGCACGACGATTCTCCTGCTCGACCCGAGCAACCTGGCGTGGCCCGATCTGAGTTATGCGCGTGGGGAAATGCTGCGGTTTCTGCAGTCTCTCCCGGCGAACCAATTCGTGGGACTGTATGTCATGAGCAGGCATGGTTTTCAAGTTCTACAGGAAGGGACAGCCGACCACGCCTTGCTCGCGTCGAAGCTGCATGGATGGATGCCCAGCGCACAAGACCTGGCCCAGGCACAGGAGATGGAACAGCGCAATCGGCAACAGTTCGACTATGTACTCAACCCAGGGGATCTGCAATCCGTGAATGGAAACATCAACACGTCGCCCGATACCGCCAGCATGACCGATCCGCAACTGCGCGACAATGGCAGCAATCCCGGGCGCGCCGCCATGTCGATTCTGGCCGCCGTGGCCCGGCATCTTGCCGCCAACCCCGGCCACAAAAGCCTGGTGTGGGTGACCAGCGACAATGTGCTGGTGGACTGGACCGACAGGGCAGTGTCAGTCGACCAGGGCAGCAAGCGCGTCGATGCCCTCGTCCTGCACGTGCAGGAGGCGATGAACGACGCCCACGTGAGCGTCTATCCCCTCGACGCATCGCAGTTGGAGACCAATGCCATCGATCCCAGCCTGCTGGGCCGCAACGTACAACTGTCGCCAAGTGTTACCGCACCGGCGCCGGCTCAAGGGGGCGGGCAAGCGCCTGGCCGCGTTGCCGCCGAGATGCAGCAGGATCTCCACCCCATTCAGGCCGCGATACAAGAGATGGCGGAAGCCACCGGTGGCCGAGCCTTTCGCCGCAACGGCCAGATTGCAAAGAATCTCGACGAAGTGATTGCGGATGGGCGTGCTGCATATCTGCTCGGCTTTACGCCCGACACTCCAGCCGACGACCATTACCATCTGCTGACTGTGAAGCTCGTGGCGCGGCGCGGCGTGACGCTGCGCTACCGTACGGGTTACGAATACGCCAAGGAGCCGGTCACGCTCAAAGAGCGGTTCCAGCGGGCAGTCTGGCAGGCCCTCGATGTAAGCGAGATCGCGGTGAGCGCCAATCCTGTGGCAGCATCGGAAGGGACCACGCTCAAGCTCAACATCGCCGCCAACGACCTGGCGCTGAAGCAGCAGGCCGAACGTTGGGCGGATAAGCTAGATGTCTTTCTGATCCAAAGAGACGATGAGGGCCTTCATGCACGGATTACCGGACAGACGCTGACTTTGACGTTGAAGCCCGCCACCTACGCGAAACTGCTCCAGCAGGGAATCCCATTCGATCAGTACATTGAGAAGAGGCCGGATGCCGGCTCGTTGCGGATTGTGGTGGTGGATGAGAACTCGGGCCGCATGGGGTCAGTCACAGTTCCAGCCGCAGCCCTTAAAGGAAAAAGCTGATCTTGAGAACGCGTCAAATTCGGGGGGCGCGAATTGTAGCTGTGGAACGCGCTCAAGAATCGGGAGTTCGCAGTTAGTGGGGGAGCGGCGTGCCCGGCGACTCCTCTGCCGGCTTGCCTTTCTCCTGGGCCTGGTGGAGCTTGTCGAATACCGACTGGTCGGCGGCTTTCTGAAGACTGCGAGTCTTATCGAACTCGGCTTTTGCCTCGGCCTTCCTTCCCATTGACTGATAGAACCGTCCCAAGCGGTAGTGGACGTTCTGGTCGTCGGGAGTCAGCTTTGCGGCAATCTGCAGCTCCCGGAGGGCATCTTCTTTGCGGCCTGCATCGCTGAAGAGGATTCCAAGATCGAGGTGAGCCATTTCAATCTTCGGATCGATCCGAATGGCCTTCTCAAGGAGAGGTGGCGCAACGTCGGGATGGCTCAATCGCATATCGGTGTCGGCGAGATAGGCGAGAGCCTGGGCGTGGTCCGGATTGTTGGCAAGTTCAGCCTGGAACTCCGGGGCCGCTTCTTCAAATTGCAACAGGCGCCATAACAGGTAGCCCAGACCGAAGTGTACGTTGGGCATTTTGGGATCGGCTTTGACGGCGGCGCGGAACTGCTCCAGGGCGCCGTCACTGTTCTTCATCTCGTCCAATGCCTCCCCGGCCAGCATGTCCGCTTCAGCAGATTCCGCATTCAATGTAAGGATCTCGTGGTAGACATCGAGAACGCATTGATACTGCTTGGACCAGAGGCAACTGTGCGCCAGGGCCAGGCGGAAGGGAAGATTCTGTGGGTCGGCGGCCGTGGCCTGCTTCAGATAAGGAATCGCGGTCGCGTATTCTCCCAGCCCATAATGCGCCAGCCCGATAAGGGTAGTCAGGCGCAGCGCCTCGGGCGAGGATGGAGGCGCACTCTTTAGAAGCGGAGTGAAAGGTCTGAATCGCTTCTTTGAGCGCCCCGGACTTGAAGAGCGACAGGCCAAGATTCAGCCGCACGCCGGGCATGGCCGGATTCAGCTGCAAAGCCTTGCGATAAAGGGGAACAGCCTCCGTGTAGTGTTCCTGGCGGGCTTCAAGAAAGCCCAGATGAGCGTACGCCTCGGAGTTGGCAGGATGACCTTGCAAAATCGCGCGCCACGCGGTCTCGGCCTCGGCATTGTTGCCCTGTTGTTCCAGCGCAAACGCCATTTCGCTTTGATTGTCCGCTGCCGCTGCCGCTTGGCCTCGATCCACCACGGGCGCTTGGCCGGCGCCGTTCACAGATCCCATGGCCAGTGCCGCCGCAAGGGCGATTCCCAGATGCGCAACCCGCTTCAAATCCATCTCCATTGTCATTGTCGTCTGCCGGGAAGGCGGTGCGCAATGCCCGGACAGTGCACGGCGCAGTGAAAAGGCGCGGCAGGGGGTTGCCCTGCCGCGCCCAGGTTGGAGATCGGTTAGAGGTCAGAAAATGAACTTGCCGCCAAGCTCCATCGTGCGGGGTCCGTAGTCGCTGGTGACCGCTCCGAAGTTCCCGTCGTGGGAGTTTGTATCGACGCCTTGGAAGTCCACATGGTTGAAGGTATTGAAGGACTCGAATCGGAGTTCGATTCTCGGTCCCTCCTGGGCTGTGAGGGGAATGATCTTGGAAAGGGACAGATTCCAGTTAAAGATTCCCGGCCCTACGGCCGAATCTTTTCCTGCGTTGCCAAAGCCCTGGTTCGAGCCGCCGGCCCAGGGAGCGATTGGATCGGCATAAGAACTGGTGCTGAACCAAGCGGCCTGCGTCTTGGGATAGGTAACCTTGGACACTAGGTTCGGCCGGTTGGTGAAGCAGCAGCCAAGGCCGACAACGTCGGGGCCGTTGTAGGTGATGTACATAGGCACTCCCTTTTCCGCCACCGTTACGCCGGAGACTTGCCAGCCTCCAAGGACCTCGCGCGCCGCGACGTTCGAGCTCTTCGTGAACCACGGAAGGGCGTAGACGTAGCTCACATTGAGGATCGTGACGCCGGTCGAAACCAGTGTCCGACCCGCGGTCGTACTTCGCGTTGTACGGATTGGAGAGCCCATTGAGATCGTTGCTCACCTCAGAGATATTGTGAGCCCAGGTGTAGGCCACCTGCGTCGTTAGCCCATGGCGGTTCTCCAAACGCACACCTGCCTGGAGAGAGTCGTAGTCGAAGTTGGTCTCGTTCTCCTCCTGGTTGATGTTGCTGAAGCCGGGAAAGTTGCGGTAGAGGTTCGCGTTCAGCGATCCGTTGGCCACGCCCTCGCGGTCGTCGTAAGGATTGGCGGCATTGGTCGCATCCGCCAGAGGCAAGGTGTTGATCTGCCGGTCGTCGTCCTGGTCCCAGCCGATGGAGCCGACATACTGCACCACCGCGATGATCGATGGAGCAATCTCCCGTTGCACTCCAAGGCTGAAATTCGCCGTTCCGGGAGGAGGATAGTCGTACTTGATGTTGGTCATTGTGGAAGGAAACGACTGAGTCGTTGTCAATCCGGTCAAGGCGCTGGTGTTGGGGTTGGAGAAGTAGACGTTGTTGGCGGAGGGTTGGTAGGCAAACGGTGGATTCAAGGCGGCGTTGTAGACATCGTTGCCTTGGACGCGCTCATAGAACATGCCGAACCCGCCGCGGAGAACCGTCTTTCCGTTGCCGAAGAGGTTGTCGGCAAAGCCTATTCTCGGCTCGAAAGTGTCGTAATAGTTCTTGACGTTTCCGCGGGGGAAGCCATTGACGCCGGCTTCCTCGATGCCGTTGAGATAAAACGAGCCCGTGGTTCCCGGGAAAGTCGCGAGCGAACTGGTTTCCAGCGTGCCGGCCGCGGTGACCGGATTGCCCAGCGCGGTGAGATAGTCCGCCGGAACAAAGTTTGCGAATCTGTTGTAGCGCTCAAAGGCATGCGGCAATCCGTCGTAACGGAGCCCGATGTTGAGGGTCAACCGGGGAGTGACGTGCCAGTTATCGTTGAAATACATCCCGTAGTTGTTGTTGACCCAGTGTTTGTCGTACAGGAACTGCAGTTGGGTAAAGCTGGAGGCGTCCCCGAGCAGGAAATTGATATACGAGTCGCCGGAAAAGTTGCTCGAGTTGAAAGCCGCGGTCCCCTGGGTGTTGGCCTGCAGTTGCTGGTTCTTGTAGTCGTGCAGCAGGGCTGAAGCCAAACTTCAACTGGTGCCGGCCCTTGGTCCAGGATAGATCGTCGCGGTACTCAAAGCCTTCGTAGCCGTTCTTCCAGGGATAGTAGCTTTCGCTCCAGTTCACGTTCAGCGGCGATCCCTGCAGATCGATCTCGGGCATATCGTTGGTTGCGGCATCGGCCACCGGGAAGAAGCTGGTAGCCGTCCACCCGGAGGGCTGCAGGAAGGTGCCGCCCGGACCGGCAGTGGGAGTGAGGGTGATCTTGTTGCCGCTGTAAAAGATCCCGGTTTCGTTGAGCAGATTGGGTGTATACGTCTGCGTCAGCTTGATGACCGCCGTAAAAGACGGATTGGTCATGATCGTGCCCACGGTCGGGTAGGTGCTGTCGCCCCACAGCGGCGGGAAGTAGTTCTGGAGCAGCGTGTCATGCAGATAGTGGCCCATCAACTGATATTTGCTGTTAATGGCGTGGTCGATGCGCACCACATCTTCGCGGACCTTGGTGGGTTGGGGAATGGACGCGATGTACTGCGTGCCGTTGTTGTAGTTGGGCTTGGGGAAGGTGCCCGCGTTCACTTCCAGAACCGCGTTCGGATCGATCAGGTTGGCAGGAATGGTGTTGTTGTTCGTGAAAGGCTGTCCATCGTTAGCCCATCCGCGAGATACAACCCGCCGGCCGGTGTGGGGCTTTTTGCGGCGCAGTTATAGGCCGCCCCGACAAGTCTTGGATCGCTGGTGAAGGAACCATCGGTGTCGGGTCCACCGGCGGGGATGGTATAGGCCAGCGACTGCTCCTGCCGTGGGGAAGTTGGCTGGCCAGGATGTCGTTCTGAATCGAGGGCGAACTGCCCTGAATCAGCCTGCGCCACTCTTCGTTCCAGAAGAAGAACGTCCGGTTGCGGTTGTCGTTATACACATGCGGAATCCACAGCGGGCCGCCGATATTGCCGCCGGGTTCGTTCAGTTTAAACTCGGGCACGGATTTGCTGAAATAATCGGCCGCGTCGTAGGCTGTATTCCGGTTGAACTCATAGGCTTCGCCGTGGAAGTTATGCGTGCCGGATTTGAGCACCATGAGGATGGTGCCGCCGGAGCCAATGCCGTAATCGGGACTGTAGTTGCTGTCCAGAGTCTGGAATTCGGCAATCGCATCCTGCGAGGGCAGGTTCATGAAGCAGCCGCCGCAGCCGCGATCGTTCTGTTCGGCGCCATCCAACAGGTAGATGTTGTGCGTCGAGCGGGTTCCGTTGAAGCTGATGCCGTTGGCGGATGTCAGGGCGTTGACGCCGCTGAATGGCGGCAAGTTGTTTGACACGCCCAAGCCGAGAGCCGCAAGCGCTGTGACGTTGCGGCCGTTGGTGGCCAGTTGCGAAACCTGCTCGCCGCTGATCAGCGTGCTCACTTCGCTGGTTTCCGACTGGACCTGCAAGGCGTCCGCGGCCACTGTGACCGTCTGCGCCTGGCTACCGACCGTGAGGGTAATATTCTCTTCCAGGGTGGCGGCAACGTTCACCACGATGTCGGTCTTCGTGTATTTTTGAAAGCCGGCCGCCGAGGCGTTCAGCGTGTAGGTGCCAATGCCCACGTTCGGCGAAACGATAGGCTCCCGAAGTGTTCGACACGGACTGTCTTACCTGCCCGGTCGCAGGGTTGGTGAGGGTGATTGCGGCATTCGGAACCACCGCGCCGGTGGCATCCAGCACGGTTCCATTGATGGTTGCGTTCTCCTGGCCCCACACCTGAGGCGCCAGGGCCACAAGCATGCTGATCAACACAATGCAGACTCCCAGAAATCCTCGTATCGGTCTCCTCGAAAGCGGCCGCCCCATAATTGAGGGATTGTGGGTTGTGGGATGATTCATGATTTGCCTCCTGAGCAAAGGTTCATGCACTCGATGTCTACTCCCGCCACACGTACCTCTTGCGTTCGATTCGCGGTTGCTACGGAAGCGGGAGCGCTTACACGGCAAGGGCCCATTTCCTTTACCTCGCTTACCGGCCCGATTCTGTGCTGTCGGCAGATGTCGGAAACGTCCCTGGGATCTTCCAGGGTGCCCCTTAGCTGACGACATTCCTTTCTCTCTCCTGCAGAAAACGTCTTCTTGAAGTCCATTCAGATATGCGATCTGGACGAACATTTGCAATCAAAGTAAGCGTTTCCCGGAAAGGGGCTTGACTTTTACCCCCTTGGAGAGCGCCATGGTTTTAACACCGGCATAGGAAACTTGCAACGTTATTAACGGTTTGTTGGCACGTTTGCTGCATTTAAGTCATTATTTTTCAAGAATCTTATCAGAACCTCTGAGGGGTGTTTTTTTCTCCAGGGGCAACGTTTGCTGCGGTGATGGTATAGTGGAAAACCACGAAGAATTGAGTGCGTCATGTCCACTGTCGATTCATCCTGGAAACCCGAAGGACTAAGTCCCGAGCAAATCGGTTTAGTACGGCTTCACCTCAAGGACGTCGTGGCCAGCCACGCTTTCGCAGGGAGTAAACGTACACAGGCCTTTCTCCAGCTGATTGTTGAACATGCGCTGGAAGGGGAAATTGACAGCCTGCGTGAGCGGATGATCGGGGCAGAGATGTTCGGGCGTCCGGTCGATTACGACACGGGAAGCGATGCCGTGGTGCGGGTCAAAGCCACTGAGGTTCGAAAAAGGCTCTCGCAATACTACCTGGAAACAGATCAAACACCTGCCGTCCGCATCGAACTGCCGATCGGATCCTATCTGCCGAGGTTCACCTTTGCGCCGTTGCGGACCACGGCTCAGCCAAAAGCCGAAGTTGTTCCTCCAACCTCCGCGCAACAAAGCATCGCCCACGGTGCTGGCAGACCCCTGGAGCCGCTTGCGGCGCAAATCGAAGAGACGCCCCGTCCTCCCGCGCAGAAGCTGAGCCGCTGGCCGCGCATCCTGGTGGGCGTCGTCATCGGATTAGCATTGATCGCGTTTGTCGGGTTTGCGGGCTTTAAGAAGTGGTACGGCAATTCACATACCGGGCAGGAGATTCGTTCCATCGCGATTCTGCCGCTGAAAAATCTCTCAGGCGATCCGGGCCAGGAGTTTTTCGCCGATGGGATGACCGAAGAGTTGATCAATGACCTTGGCCAGGTTTCCACTTTGCGCGTGATTTCTCTGACATCGACAATGAGTTACAAGGGCACCAAGAAGAAGCTGCCTGAGATCGCTCGTGAGTTGGCCGTGGGCGGGGTCGTAGAGGGGAGTGTACAGCGCGAGGGCAACCAGGTGCGCATCAGCGCCCAGTTGATCGATGCCAGGGCCGATCGTCCCATCTGGGCTCACACGTACGTCCGCGACATGACCAGCGTCCTGGACTTGCAGGGAGAAGTGGCGAAAGCGATTGCGGATGAGATCAGCATCACCGTAACGCCGCTTGAGCAAGCTCGACTGGCCCGCGGTCGGCCCATTGACCCCGAGGCCCATGATTCCTACCTGCGTGGCATGCTCCAACTGGATGCGGACGACTGCAAGAGCGCAATTGACTATTTCAACCAGGCCCTCGCCAGAAATCCAAACTATGCACAAGCGCATGCGGCATTGGCCGATTGCTATGGCCGGCTGGGCGAATCCGGCCAGATGGCTTATGAGAATGCGTTTTCCAAGCAGAAGAGCGAAGCAACAAGGGCGATTGAGTTGGATGATTCACTGCCTGAGGGTCATGCAGAACTAGCCAATACCGCGATGACTCTGGACTGGGATTGGGCAGCTGCTGCGACGGAGTTCCATCGGGCGCTGGAACTCAATCCAAATTCCGCAATCATCCATCAGAAATACGCATTTTACCTGGTGCGAACGGGCCAACAGCGCGAAGCTCTTGCGGAAGTGGAGCGCGGTGTGGACCTCGACCCTGTTTCCGGCCGCTCCTTCCACTATGAGGGATTTATCGATTACTTTTCTCGCCAATATGATCAGGCGCTATCCTTGGTTCGAACGGTTCGCGAACTGGACATCAATCCCCCCGATTGGAGCTTTCTTCTCGGCGATGTTTACGCAGAAAAGGGCATGTACGCGGAATCGATTGGCGAATTCCGGAAGTCGGGCAATGGACCGGATTCACTGGGCCATTTGGGCAATGCGTATGCCCGCGCGGGCCAAGTGGACCTGGCCCGAAAGATCATTTTGCAACTGGAAGAGCACGTACGAAAAGACGGTGTTGGCAGGTACGAGATAGCGCTCGTCTATGCCGGCCTCGGCAAAAAACAGGAAGCGCTTAAATGGCTGGAAGAGTCTTATCACGCGCGTGATGTGGGCCTTGTCTATCTCAAGATCGATCCCTGCCTTGACCCCTTGCGCTCCGATCCCCGCTTTGATGATCTTGTGCGCCGTGTTGGCTTGGCGCAATAGTTCCAATGGACAGATTCCGTCGGCGCTGGAGAGGCGCATGTCGCCTCCCAAAGGATGCGCGGATTGCGCGCTATTTTGCTTCTCCGGTGGTTGCCAGAGCCGCATGCGGCCAGCCGTCTTTCCATGACAGATTGAAGATTTGCAGCGCCGGTTTGCCCGTTTCCCCGTCATAGGCATGGAATACGATGAGGTCGCCTTCGGTCCGCTGGAGAACCGACTCGCCACCCCGCCCCAGCCATCGCTGGTTGCCAACCAGCAAAGACGTCCGCCCCCCTTTAAGCATGGGAACTCCCTCGCGGTCGACGTTGGGACCTGTGGCCTGCCCGGAACGCCCCACCATGGTCCGGTACCCAAACTGATCGGGCGCCGGGGCAATTGCAACGCGCGCGCCCGGCGAGCCACTGCCATGCACCAGCTGCGCGCTTGCAAGTAAAGCGATTGCCGTGGCGCCTCCAGCCTTTAGGAATGTCCGACGTGTGTGATGGACCATATTCGTTCACCGGGAGTTGGAGCCATGGCCGTAGGTCTGAACTGCTTAAGAGATCGACTTCGCTCTTGAGGTACAGGACGTGCTTCTCGGCCTCGCGGAAATTCACGCCGTCTGCCGTACCTTGCAACCGGGCAACGGTGGAGGCAAGTTTGCGACATCAACGCTCTAGGAAGGGGTCTTGGTGGGCAGTGAGGGACTTGAACCCCCGACTTCCTGCTTGTAAGGCAGGCGCTCTAACCAACTGAGCTAACCGCCCACGGTCTGCGGCAGGGCCATTGCAGCCCTGATGCAATGATACCAGTGGATTGGCCACGCGCGCTTACCGGCGGCCCTCCCTCCCTCGCAACTCCAGGCCCTGCCTTGCTCCGGCGCGGCAACGCCCGCGGTTGGTACACTCGGACCGTGGGCCGGCTCATTGTCAATGCGGATGATTTTGGGCTGACGCGCGGCGTCAACCGCGCCATTGCAGAACTTCATCGCAGTGGAGTCCTCGCCAGCGCCACCATCATGGCGAACGCAGCCGCAACGGACGATGCGATCAACCTTGCTCTTCAGACGCCAACCCTCGCCGTCGGCTGTCACGTGGTTCTCCTGGATGGAAGACCGGTGCTGTCCCCCTCGCAGATCATTCCAAACCTCGCCAGCCCGCGGACCGGATGTTTCCGGCCTTCTCTGTCGAAGTTTCTGCTCTGGCTGTACGGCCCAACCGGCCGGCGGATTTCCTTGGAAGACCGATCCTCTGCGATCGAGGCAGAAACCGCGGCGCAGATCGCGTTGCTGCACGCGCGCGGACTGCGTCTTACCCACATTGACACGCACAAGCACGTGCACATGTTCCCTGCCGTGCTGCGGCCGGTTCTGCGTGCGGCCCGGCGCGCAGGCATTCGCGCCGTGCGCAATCCCTTTGAGCCCGCGTGGAGCCGCCGTGCTACGCCGCACGCTTCCCTGCTCCGCCGCATCCCGGTAACCCTGCTCCATCGGCTCGAACCCTCGTTCCTCCGCATCGTCGCAGAGGAAGGCTTCAAAACAACCGATGGTTGCCTCGGAATTCTGGCCACCGGAAACCTCGATGCCCCAACCGTTCGCTCCTTGTCGCAGAGTCTTCCATCCGGAACATGGGAACTGGTCACCCATCCCGGTTACAACGACGAAGATCTGGCGCAGGTCCGCACTCGTCTCCGCGCCTCGCGCGATACCGAGCGCCTGGCGCTTCAGGAAATTGCGCTCCACAGTGACGTGGAACTGGCGGGCTTTACCGCACTTGCAGAGAATGGAACCCTGGACGTGCGAATCTCGTAGAAGATGAATGTCGTGTTGAGGCCTGGCCCCGTTTCCAGCACACCGCCGCAATCCGCTTCCCCATCTCAACCTTCGGAGACACCGTGAGCATCTCCCTTCTCTGGAAAATTCTGTTTTATGGCTGGACAGCTTCTGAAGTCTTTCTGGTATTGGCCACCCGCACCCGCAAGAGCAGCGGGAGGGTTCAAGACCGAGGGTCACTGCAGATTCTCTGGGGAACAATCGTCGCATCAATCACCGCGGCGGAATGGATTGCGCCCTGGCGGAATGCACGCATGTTTCCCGGCGCGCATTGGCCCGCATACGCCGCAATCACTTTGATGATCGCGGGACTGCTTGTGCGCTGGACCGCTATTCTTTCTCTGGGAAAGGCCTTCAGCGTCAACGTAGCCATCCGCGATGCGCAGGCGCTCTACCAGTCCGGGCTCTATCGCCTGGTTCGCCACCCGTCGTACTCCGGCATGCTCATCTGCTTTGTCGCTATCGCACTGTCGGTGCGCGATTGGGTTGCAGCCCTTGTTGTCCTGGCGCCCACCACCGCGGCCCTCCTCTATCGCATTCATGTGGAAGAGGAGGCACTGCACCAGGAATTTGGCGTCCGCTACGAGGCCTACTGCCAAACCACAAAACGCCTCATTCCGGGCATCTACTAGCCCGGTGTCCTGCGCCTTCCGGACCTGCGCGGCATCCCCTCCCGCGCTAATTTCTGAGACACTACTGCAGGGAGCTTTCCATGCGCATTGGCATCACATGTTATCCCACTTACGGCGGCTCGGGCGTGGTTGCCACCGAACTCGGCATCGAACTGGCGGCCATGGGGCACGAAGTCCATTTCATCTCCTACTCGCAGCCCTTCCGCCTCAGCGGCCGCGACGAAGGCATCTTCTATCACGAGGTCCCGGTCTCCAGTTACCCCCTCTTCGAGTTTCCCCCTTACGACCTGGCGCTCGCCTCGCGCATGGCCGAGGTGGCTGAGTTCAACGGCCTCGACCTGCTCCATGTGCATTACGCAATTCCCCACTCCGTCAGTGCCCTGCTGGCTCGGCAGATGCTCGCTACCCGCAACCAGCGGCTGCCCTTTGTCACCACCCTGCACGGCACCGACATTACACTCGTCGGCCTTGACCGCTGCTATCTCCCCATTACCCGTTATGCGATTCAGGAAAGCGATGGAGTTACCAGCATCTCCTCCTATCTGAAGGAAAAAACCGTCCAGGACTTCGGCGTCACGCGCGGCATTGAAGTGGTTCCCAACTTTGTGAACTGCGACGTATATACGCCCATCAAGGATGACGCTCTTCGAGCCGAGGCGCGCAGCCGGTTGGCCAGGCCGGACGAGGCGATCCTCATGCATCTGTCCAACTTTCGGCCGGTCAAGCGCGTCGTCGACGTGGTCAAGGTCTTCGCCCAGGTTGCGCAGCAGATCCCCGCGCAACTGGTGCTGGTCGGAGACGGGCCGGAGCGTTCGGCCGCCGAGTGGCTGGCGCGCGACCTGCACATCCATGAAAGGGTTCACTTCCTCGGCAAACAGGAGCGCGTGAATGAGTTGTTGCCCCTGGCCGACCTGCTGCTGATGCCCAGCGAACTGGAGTCCTTTGGCCTGGCCGCTCTGGAGGCCATGGCCTGCAAGGTACCGTCAGTCGCCACACGCGTAGGCGGCGTTCCCGAGTTGATTGACGACGGAGTCACGGGATTGCTCTATCCGGTGGGCGATACAAAGGCCATGGCCCAGGGAGCATTAAGCCTGTTGGGTGATCGGGCGCGGCTTGAGGCCATGCGCGATGCCGGCCGTAAAACGGCACAGACTCGCTTTTGCTCAACCCTCGTGGTGCCGCAATACGTGCGCTACTATGAGTCGGTCATCGGCGGCTGATTGTAGTGGACGCGGGATCCTGAGGGACAAGCCGGCCGATCGGAAGTTTGATGCTGAATCGATGCGGCACTTTTGGAGTTTCTGGAAACTAGGGCAACAGGGTCCAGGTTAATTCGTCCTCCTCGGGAACCCCGGCGAACCTTCGTCGCGGGGTGGCAGGAAATGCTATCCTGCTCTCTCTTCAGCCCTCAACATGTGAATCGAAAGTGCCGTAAGTTTCACCCCATCCAACCGCCCCAGCACGAATCCGCCGGCCTCTGCAAATTTCTCGCCTTTGTTTTGCATGGAATTATCCCCTCCCGGCGCACAATAACTACAAAAGGACGAACGGAAGACTGTTTCCATCCTCCGCCGGGTAGCCGAAAACCATGAAAAACATCACAATTACCGTCACCGACGACCTCCACCGCCGCGCGCGCATGTGCGCCATTGATCGCGACACCACCGTAACCGCACTCCTCCGCCAACTCCTCACAGACATTGACACGTCCCAATGGTCTGAGAGCTACTGCGAGATCCTGATGAATGAAACCGAAGTCGAACCCGAATGAATGGACCAGGCCCCACCCCCCCCTACAATCCCGTGAGACAGTGAAAATGTGAAACTGTGAAGCCCGCCCGGCGGCGCGTCCACCCGTTCCCGGCCCAGTCCATCACCTTGCACATCATCCCTGTTTTGCCTGGTATGCATGGATATTGAGCCGCCAGGTCATCCCTTTCCACCTGCTCTAAACCGCTGCGCCCTGAAAGTGTGAGCGGAAACATCCGGGCGTAATGCCTCAAGGTCCGCCTCTTCCACATTCCTGCTGGATTGAATGCCACTCGCAGGTTAAGCTTGGTATAGTCCCCGTCGATCGCGTTCCTGATCGCAGGCAGTCTGAATCACTGAATCTGTTTGATATATCCTGCTTGAATTCAGTCGCCGCCGGGACGAAACGGAGCCGCTCGATCTCTCCCCTGAAGAGTTCAGCCGGGACCGTGGAAAGCTAGCTGTGCCTGGAGATATCAAATTGTCAGAACTTCCTGAGAGTCAGCCTGCAAGCAAAGTGAAACAGCGGAGCAAGGCACAGGTTGCGCATCGCAAACCAACCATGAGCGACGTAGCGCGCCTGGCTGGAGTGGGCACCATGACCGTCTCCCGCGTTCTCAACGGAACGGTTCCCGTTGCGGAGGAAACAGCGCGCCGCGTTCAGACGGCCATCAGCCAGTTGAACTATCGGCCCAACGAACTAGCCCGTGCGTTTCGCGGACAGAAGAGCCGCTCCATCGGGCTCATCATTCCCTATCTCTACGATCCGTTCTTTGCCAACTGTGCCCACGCCGTTACCACGGTCGCCAAGGAGCATGGTTATTCCGTCATCATCACCACTTCGAACGAAGACCCGGATACCGAGTACGCTGAGGCAGACCAGATGCTGCAGCGGAACGTGGATGGGGTGGTGGTTATACCCGCCCGGCTCAACCAATCGCGCATGACGCGAGCCCTGTTCGGCAAGACCCCGGTGGTAGCCTTTGACCGCCCGGTCTCAGACCCCACGGTGGATGTTGTCCTTGTGCAAAACACTGCCGGCGCACGACGCATGGTCGAGCACCTCATTGAGCATGGGCATCAACGGATCGCGTTTATGGGGCTCAGCCGCAGCCTGTTCACCATCAACACGCGGTTCATGGGCTATCGCCGCGCCCTGCAGGATGCCGGTTTGCGCGAGGACTCCTTTTTTGGCTGCGGATCGCAGGGTGATACCCTCGCTTCTCTCAAGGAAAAACTGCACGGCCCAAATGCGCCCACAGCCATTTTGACCTCGAACACCCTGGCCACCCGCTTTGTCCTTGGCTCGCTCTCGCATTTGGGCGTGAAAATGCCCACCGATCTTGCTTTCGCCGGCTTCGACGACTTTGACATGGCCGAATTCACATCGCCCTCGCTCACAGTGGTGCGCCAACCTGCCTTGGAGATGGGCCGGGTGGCCACCAGTCTGCTCTTCGATCGCATCGAACGGGGAGAGATACCTCAGACCGGTAACCGCATCGTCCTGCCCGTCGAAATTGTGTTGCGTCGCTCCTGCGGATGCAAGCACCGAGTGCCTGTCGTCATTCACTAAGTGGGGCGCGTCAGAACGTTGTTTTCCGCCCGTCGTTCGCCGCCACGATCTCTGCCGGCCCAATCCACTTCCTGAAGGCCCTCAAGCGCAAAATGAGTGCCGGATCAGACGCATTGTGTTACCTATCTGGAGACAAACTGCGCCGAATGAGCTTGCTCCAGTTGAACCGTGAATCGCTGGCCCTGGAGATTGAAGTCGCCCCCCGGCCAAAGCGATTGCCAGTCGAGCCGACTCCAGACATTGGGTAATGAAACGGTGGCGCGCCGCCTCGCGTCACCGTCGTCCCGGAGTCCTTCTTCAAGATTCCCGAACATCAGGTGGATGCGTGAGTCCCTGGTCTGCCACGCCGTAAAGTTCATTGTCTGCTGCAGATCGATCTGCGAAACATGAAGGGAGCCCGCGCCGGCGAGCGCCGCATTGATGGCGCCCGCAGAAAGTACGTAAGGGGCTGCGCTGCCGCCCCAGATATCCAGCAGCTTCGTATCCCACTCCACATTGAAGTCCGGAGGATCCCAGGTGACGATGTTTGCCGTGGCAGTCCGCTCCACTGTCAACGCCGGACTCCCTTCAACTGCGTAAACAGTACTTGCTCCATGCGCTGCCGTATTGGCAGACAGCGCTTGTCGTATTGGGAATTGATCGGGCACGCCCACCGCAAGCGAAGCAGCACCGCTCGAAGTTGTGGCCTTGAGAAGGGCCAGTGGATCTGCCTGAGCCTGAGTGCTGTTCAGGCCGAGCAGGTCCTTCAGACTCTCATCAAATCCGTTGGCCGGGCTTCCGATCAGCACAAGAGGCAAATTCCGTTTCGCAGCCGCGTGGACGAAGTTGCTCTCCTGCGGGGTGAGATGGGAGATGCCGCCAATCAGGAAGGCATCGGAATTTACGCTTGGCAGCCATTCAATTCGAGTGGAAGACAGGACCGGAACAGGCCATTTGATGACCGATCCGATCTGCTGGTCGAGCCACTCCTTCGCATCGCGATCGGATGTGGCATGATCCACCTGCCACTGTGCGGCAGTCCGCGAGTACACAAGTGTTGGACCGTAGACCTCTTTTATACTGTGCGCATCAATCACAGCCTGGCTGATGTTTGTGTTCAGGAATGCTACATCATCGCCGCTAAGCAGGCGCTTGCCCTGATTTCCCCAGGAGATATAGGAGCCGTCCGGCACCTTGATTCCGTCAGGGGTTTTTACAGAAGCGTGTGAAAACGCCCATATTCCCCAACGCAGCCGCTCGGGAACTGTATGCAAAACGTCCCACGACTCCCACGCATCGAAGGTTTCAATCAGTGGATAGTGCTTAACATGGGTGCCGGCCAGCATCGCCGCATGTGTAAGCGTATAGGCAAGTTGATAGGTCCAGCCAAGAGCTGGATCGTTCCAGAAGGAGTTGTGGCGCACTCCTGCTTCGTTCCATGCCCCGGCCCAGGTCTGATCGACCCATACATCGAGATACCCCTCTCGAGCGATTCGCTCCAGATCGAATCCGTTGCATCGCCAATCGCCATAGGCGGTGGCGGCGTTGGAGTACATCATGACAAGTGCACCTGGGTTGGCGCGCTTGGTCTCACGAACCAGCGCGGAGGTCGCCTCCGTCCGCTTGCCGATGGCTTCAGGAGATGGCTCAAGCAGGCCATCCGGGCCCGCTCTCTGATACGGGACAGGCATGCCGAAGGAATCACGAAGGATGATTGCATCCAGTCCAACCGCCCTGGAGAGACTGCCCCACTGCGCCGCGAATGCCTGATAAACCGGCATCCCTTCCTGGATTCCATTGGGCAGTCCCCCCAACTGCGACGCATCGTGGTGCAGCACGTTAGCTGCGTCAAAGAACTTTCCGCTCTGCTTCTGCCCATCTCGGGTAAACTGCCAGGTGCTGAATGCTTCCGGGTGCCGCTTTGCCCAGGGCGCGATCTCCCCATATGCGTCGTCCCATGCATATGCCAGGCTACCTACTTTGAAGTTGGTAATTCCCCGCTTCGCTGCCTCTAAACGAATGGCGTCCGTGAGACGGCGCAGATCCGCGTAAGTCCACGGCCCGTATCCGGCTCGCGCCACGATGCTGGGATTGGCGAATCGCTGTTTCCACTCAACCCGGCGCTGCTCAGTCGTACCGGCAAGCGGGGCAGATTCCTTTACCCATGGCTGCTCGCCAGTCCCCGCCGGAAGCGAGATTCGTTGTTCCGCATCGCCCGACCACTCCATGATGTACCCAACAGTCCAGCCAACATTGAGAATGACACCTCGATTTCCCCTAACATCCTTGTACATGGGCGCAAAACGATCCCAGAAAGATCTGACCGAACCGGACATTTCGGCCTGATCGAACCAGTACAGGTCAATCTCCATCCACCGATCGCCCGGAACTCTTGCTGTGGATGCCTCGAGACGTTGTGCTTGTTTTGAAGTATCGAGATCTTGAGCAATAGAACTGCTGCAGCTAATCAGGACAAACAGCAAGACCATAACCACGGACACAACATCAACGCGGGCGATTCTTCTCTGCACTCTCATATTCGACTCGCTCCTGGAGAAATGCGCGATGCACGACGCGATCCCGAATGAGGTTCATTCCAATCTTCGTCCTGGCTCCGGCTTCTTGCTGTCGATAATTACCGTTGATCAGGCCGCATTGTGTCTTCTCGACAGTTGACGAAAAGTTGTTATATATTGTCCTCATGCTGGTGGACCTTAAGCTCTCGAGAACTTACGATGGCTTGTTGTACCTGGCCGACTCAACGCGTAACTTAGGGGAGATTCAGAGCCATCACCATAATGAGCTCGAACTGAACCTCGTATTGCGGGGTACCATTACATACATCGTAAGTGGACGCCGCTTCACCTTCCTGCCTCGAACCCTTCTGTGGCTCTTCCCGCGCCAGGAGCATCAACTGGTCGATCGTTCAACAGATGCACAGTTCTATGTGGCCGTTTTCAAGCAGTCCCTCATCCGCAGAGCCTGCAAAACGGAAATGTATAAAGAGCTGCGGGAGAACTCAGAGAAGCAGAAAGGTGTGCTGAACACCCTGGTTGACGCTGGTCCCGTTGCCCTTTTGCGAAACCTCCTCGACTCACTGATGCAGGGCTCGCTGGATGCGGAACTTCTCAATCGGGAAGCTGGATTCGGGCCCGCTTCAGAGTTCCGTTTCGAGCATCAGGAACCCGACACCCTGAATGCAGGCCTGCATTACCTCTTGCTGCTGGCATGGCGTCTTCAGCTCACGGGTAAGCCGGTACGAGATGTGGTAAAACTCCATCCGGTGGTGCGCCGAGCGCTTACGCTCCTGACAAAGGATGAAAGTGAGAGCAACTTGGAGGAACTCGCGAGGGCTTGCGGAGCCAGCAAATCTTACCTTAGTAGAATGTTCCATCGGCAAGTGGGGGTTCCCATGAGCCGGTATCGGAATTCCCTGAAGTTGTCGAAGTTTGTCGAGATTTATAAGGATGCCGGCCAGAAGAATCTGACAGAAGCAGTCTTTGAAGCGGGATTTGGAAGTTACGCACAGTTTTACAAGGTTTTCAAACAAGCCTACGGGAGCGGTCCACGAGATTTGATGCGCCGCGACACTTTCTGAGCACGAACTACGATACCCATATTCGCATAGCGGAAGGTCAACACCTCTGCGAAAAAGACAATGTGCAAGCTATCGGGTGATTGTCTCGCGGATCGGATTCCAGAAGCGCTCAATCTCTTCCAGGCTTTTGTTCTTGGTTTCCGGAATGTACGCCAAGGTGAACAATCCCTGGGCCAGTGCCATCATCATCAACACTCCGAATGTGAACGCCTTTCCTATCGCGTGAAACGCATAGGGGAAGAGAAGAACCACAACTGCGTTGGCCACCCACTGAACCAGAACCGGGACCGTCATCGCCTTGCCACGGACATCATTGGGAAATATCTCCGGAAGCAAAGTCCAGAAGACAGGCCCAATGCAGCAGGCAAAGAAGGCCAGGTACAGGAGTATCAGCGCCAACACAATTCCGCCGCGAAAGTGTCCCGTCACCGAAGTGATCAGCAATGCCGCAAGGGAGAGGGCCATTCCGAATGAACCCGTGATGTAGAGTGGCTTGCGTCCGCAGCCATCAATGAACCAAAACGATACGAGAGTAAAGAGTAATTCCGTTACGCCAACAACAAAGGTTGATGCCAATGCACCATCGATCTTCCACCCCGCCGATTGAAAGATGGCAGGTGCGTAATCGATGATGGTGTTGATTCCGGAAAAGTGAATAAGGATTGCCAGCCAGATGCTCAGAGTGAGAGCCTGGCGTACTCTGGGTTGCAGTAGACTGTGCCAGGTCTGCGCGTCTTTATGAAGGCTTGCCTCTATCTCCGAGAGTTGCGCTGTTGCATTTTGCCTTCCACTAATGCACTCGAGCAAGTGTAGAGCGTCGTCCCGCTGGCCTTTGATCGCGAGGAACCGCGGTGACTCCGGAGCGATCAGGATGCAGACTAGAAACACGGCCGAGGGCAGGATGCCGGTCGCAAACATCCAGCGCCAACTATTATGACCTGCATTGCGCAGAAGGAAGTTGATGCCGTAGGAGATGATGATTCCGACGATAATTGACATTTGATAAAGTGTGCCCATGCGCCCGCGGAGAGATGGCGGCGATACTTCAGAAACGTACATGGGCGAAAGCAGGGAGACACCACCGACTGCAATGCCCCCGAGAAAGCGTGCCAGAATAAATGCACTGAAGCTACCCGCGAGCGCCGTGGCAATTGATGTGAATGCAAAGAGAATTGCGACCACTAGCAGGAGAGATTTGCGGCCGTAACGATCAGTGAACTTCCCGGTGACGAAGCTGCCCAGAACACATCCGAAAAGGAGTGAACTGAAAGCCCATCCGAGTCCGATATCGCTCAGTCCAAATTGACGAACTATAAAGGGCCCTGCCCCGGTAATGATTGCGATATCGAAGCCAAAGAGCAGGCCTCCAAGAGCCGCTGTAGAGGCCAGAAACAGCACGTAGCTCAAATTGACCGGTTCTTTTTCGCTCACAGGTAATCGTCCTCGATTCGGAATCTCTTCGGCGCTAGGTGCGCAGTGCGCCTCGTGGTTCGCATGCTGCACTCTGTGGTTCGATTGCGGATTTCCGAGTTGTAGCGAAACATTGAGACGCGAGTTGGTTGAGAAACAGCGCCTGCTGATATCGATCGCTCTCTTCCACGAGCCGCGATTGCGTTCCAGGGAACATACGTGCATAGTAGTTGAGGCCGGAGAGAAGCTCCGGAGCAAAGATGAGCACGTCCCCGGGATTCGCATTGCGTATAAAACCAGCCATTGCGCAAGTCCAGAGCTCCCGAAAATGCTCAAGGTAATCGACGGCTCCATGTGCCTGTAGCGGCCGCGATGAGAGGTCCGCATCCAGCGGCACCTGCATGCATCCGGGACTGGCGATACGTCCATGCATGAAGCCTGTTCGCTCGAAAATAGGCTCCATGAATGACATCTTTTGCGACCAGTCTCCGTAGACAAGTTCCTGCCCGCAGTAGTAATGGCTGAAATCGCCATTGAGCCTGATCTCAGGAAATGCCCGAATGAGCTGGACCGTACGCCAAAGATCCTGGGTGATGGTTGCACGATGCGTTTCGATGAAGACAGGCAGCCCGTGGCGATTGGAAGCCGTGAGAATTGCGTCGACAAGGTGGCAGGCCTCCAATTCGTCTTCCAAACCCCATCCAGCGTGAACCGTAATGCAAAGGTCCCCTCTGCCGGCATGAACAGCCAGAATGGCATCGGCTTCCTCAGGTTTGCTGATCCGGTCGAGGCCACAGTGGGGCATCTCCACTCCCGAAAGGGCAATCTCATTGCTGGTCAGCTGAATGCCCTCGAATCCATCCCGGCACAGACGGTTGCGGCTCTGCTCGCAGCCCGACTGCAGCCAAAGGCTGTCCGACGGGAGGTCGATGAGCGTGTCAAGATCGAGAAAGATCTGCAGCCGCGGAAGTTCCCGAGACCCGTCGTTGTAGAACCCGGAAGAACCTTTCAAGGAAAGCCTCCCTAGAATTCGTCAAATGCAATCTGCTGATTGGGGACCCCGATGGAAGCCAGCATCTTTGTGCATGCGGCAATCATCATCGGCGGTCCGCAGAGGTAGTACTCGGCAGAAGAAGGATTGGGGTGGTCACGCAAGTATTTGTCGAACACCACTTGATGAATAAAGCCCACATGCCCACTCCATGCATCCTCTGCCAGGGGGGAAGAGAGCGCGAGTTCGAACCGGAAGTTGGCATTCGCTTGCGCCATATTCCGGAAGTAATCCTCGTAGTAGATTTCCTGCCCCGATCTTGCTCCGTACCAGAAGCTGATCTTTCGTGCAGAGTGTTCATTCTCGAACAGATGAGAAAGATGCGCTCGTAAAGGTGCCATGCCCGCTCCACCTCCGATGTAAACCATCTCTTTCTGGGATGGTTTGATGTGGAAGTCTCCAAAAGGTCCGATCGCCGTGACAATATCTCCGGGTTTGAGGCTGAACATGTAACTCGATCCAACGCCCGGATGACAGTCCTGGCCAGGCGGCGGTGTGGCAATGCGGACATTGAAACGAAGCATCCGCTCCGTCTTCCGATTGCTTGCAATCGAGTAGTTGTTCAGCCGGCCTTCTCCCGGGTTTCGAGAGACCAGATCAAAGACATGCTGGTTTCTCCAGACGCTTGCAAAGGGCTCAGGAATATCAAAGTCGTTAAAGCGAATCTCTTCATAGGTCGGAATATCGAACTGCAGATAATCGCCCGGTGTGAAGGCGACACGCCCTGCTGGATCCAGTGGCTCGAGTACCAACTCCTTGATGAATGTTGCTACGCTGCGATTGCTGACCACACGCTGCGTGTACGCGTGCGGCAAACGCGCTCCACTCCCACCTGGACTGATCACATTGATATGAATTCTGCCGGTACGTACCTCAATCGGATAAGTGGCCAGTCCGCGGCAGATTGGAGCCCGTGCAGGCGATCCATCCCGAAGATGGAAGCGCCCGTTGTGTTTGGGACACTCGATCATGTTCTGAATGACGAGGCCCTCGGATAAATGACTGTTGCCGTGCGTGCATACTCCGTCAGTGGCATAGAGCTTGCCGTCAGAGTCTCGGAAAACGGCATAAGTCTTGCACCCACGATCGAAGCGGAGCACTTCAGAGGCGCTGAGGTCCGAGTCTTCACAAACACTTACCCAGCCGCTCGCGTCGGGTGCTGCTTCGGAGCAGTGGACCCTGGCAATTTGACGTGGCCTCGGTTCGGGAATGCGGCGCTTGACGTGATAGGCAGGATCTTTGACCTGCTTCAATAACGCGGGCATTATTTCGCGCCACGCCGCAAAAAGACTCTGATATGGAGTAGGGCAATCGTCTTTGACCTCTGCGTGAAGTTTCGGCAGCGCGTGATAAGGGACCAGCGGGAACATGTGATGTTCCACATGATAGTTCATGTTCCAGTAGAGATAGCGATTGATCGCGCCCATGTAGACCGTCCGGCAATTGAGCCGATGATCGAGCACATTCTCCGCCAGACCTGCGTGTTGTGTGAGTCCATAAACCACAAGCAGCCATGACCCGAAGAAATTTGAGAACCCGACGAGCATCAAGGGAAAAATGCTCCTCGTATAAATCGAAATCGCAATCACAGACAAGTAAATCAAGACGTACAAGCGGGCACGCAAATATACCTTTGGAAATTCTGCCTCAGGGATAAACGTCTTTTCTTCCGCGGCCATTCTTCCCAATGCGTGAAGAACAATGCGGCGGAAGTACTTTTGATAAACATTCAGGTTGAAGAATCCCCGAATGATGGCAGCTATATCCGGAGGCCGCGGGACCGCGATCTCCGGGTCACGGCCCAAGATGATTGTGTCGCTGTGATGGCGGTTGTGGCTCCAGCGCCAGACTGTGGACTCGCGCATGACCATGAAGGACGCCATTTCATAAAGTGCGTCATTCATCCAGTCGGTGCGAAATGCGGTGCCGTGACCACTCTCGTGCCATCGTGAATCAGAGGTGGACGCATACAATACCGTATAGATTAGATAAGGAAACGGAGCCCACCACGATCCCCAAAGCGCGAAAGTAACAACTGCGCTGGAGATGATAAGTGCAAACCACACAATTGTGTGGCAAATTGCCGGCGAATTATGTCTCTCAAGCAAGCGGCGCATGGTTTCGCGTGGAACCGCACACTGATACCAGTCTGCCTCAGCCAGACCTTTCTCCACGGCAAGGCGGGAGTTCGCGCCCGTCAGGCTGTAATCGAACCGAACGGTGCTGTGCGCCAGGACTGGAGCTTTACTTGCCATGTTCTTGAACCTCGATGGTGCATGCATGAGCCGGTAGCAACTTAAAGGGGAAGGCCGACTCACTACGGCACTGTTGTGAATCTAATGACTGTCTTTGCCCGCATCGGTTTTCCCGGACGTAGAACAATGTCGCCGAGAGTTGGTGTATTCACTCCGTCTGGATAGCCGTGACACTCCTGGCAAAGCCCGGCGTGTGCTCCATAGGGACTTCCCGACTTTCCCGCAAACGAGCCGTCAAGTGCCGAGCCCGTGTAAAGCTGCAGGTAAGATTCCGTTGTCGACACTTCAAGCTCACGTCCGCTCTGCCGATGAGTCAGTCGCGCCGCTGACTGTGGATGCGTCTCGTTGGCGCTGCAGGGTATTTTGCGAAGACGGTAGAGATCGCCGTGGCGACCAAAAAGCCGCGGAATTGCATCTTTGATGCTTTGAGAACGCCGGAAATCGTTGGGCTTTCCGTCTACCGGTGCAAGCTTCCCGCCAAGTGTAAATCTGGAGTCTGTGGGCACATACTCATCGGCTACGATCTCGAGCATGTGTCCATCCAATGTTCCGCAGTGCTCACCACCAAGATTGAAATAGGCGTGTTGAGTCAGGTTGAACGGCGTGGGCCGGTCCGCGTCAGCTTCCATTTCAACCAGAAAAACATTGTCGTCGGTGACACTGTAATCAACAGTCACATTCACAGTGCCTGGGTAACCTTCTTCGCCATCGGGGCTGGTATAGGTAAGGCGCAAGGAGTTCACTCCTCCCGCCTTCTCCATTGGCGTAGCGAGCCAGGTTTTCCTGTCGAAACCCTGATAGCCCCCGTGAAGATGATTCGGCGCATCATTGCTTGCGAGTTCGTAGCTAACTCCGTCAAGATCGAAATGGGCACCGCTGATCCGGCCAGCTACTCGTCCTACGATGGCGCCAAAGTAGGGATGCCTCCCCAAATAGGAATCGAGATTGTCGAAACCCAACACGACGTCAGTTCTGCGCCCCTCCCGATCGGGCACTAATAAACGTGTGACGATGCCACCATACGTGATGACTTCGAGCTGGAGGCCACTTGCTCCATAAAGTGTCCAGGCCTCAACGGATTCTCCATTTGGAAGAAATCCGAAGGTTCGCGAGGTGATGGGGATGGCCATGGCGTTTATCGACTCTGCTTCACAATACAGACCGGCCACGGCATTGTCATTTCGGTAGGTGACCAAGAGTTTTCACAAATTGTTCGACTCTGCGATCGGCGGCGCATTGATGGTGAGTCCACGTCTCTCAGCCGCATCGGCAAACTCCTCAAGCGGCAGTCTGAGCGCCGATTTCTTCTCGCTCAATCTGGTTTATCTCCTTCCATTGCTTCCGTAGACAACATCGAGCAACGCAACGACATTCTCCACATGAGTTACCATCTGCACCCCTGAATTCGAATCCACCAGCGTTCGCAAGGGTCTCGTATTTGTGCAGAATGAGTTCGATGCTGTTCCGATTCCAGTAGGTCCCTGAGTTCGGCACCCCGCGTTTGAAAGCGCGAAAAAACGGAACGCCCGTAATCCCTTCTTGGAAGTGCCATTTAAGTTCATAAAGGCAATGTGTTGTGCGATGCCGTTGATCTATGCGAATGGGCCATGGCGCAGCTTCGGGCAGTCCAATCTGCAAAGACTCCTGTTGTGACTGCTCCGGGTCGCGCTTGGGATGCCTCGCTTTTCCCCAAGTTTCCAGGCAATTTACTGCGCCTTCAAGGAAATTCTGGAGAAATTAACGCAGCATTTCATCAGGACTTATTCGGGGTTCGTTGGCATTTCAGGATCGACGAGTTAACTCTCAACAGCCAGCCAACTTCTTGGCGGGCGGTCACCCAACCTGATTGTCACATTCTGCATTCCGGCCGCTCGATTCGAGCTTTGGCGATTTTGCGCGAAGCCGGAATTCCTCCCGCCGACTTCGGCGTTTTCCATAGCTGGTCCTGCAGATTCCAGCGACAGTCTCCTACTGCGTGATCGTGATGCCGATGCTTAATGTCTGTGCGGTTCCAGATCCCGGGGTTACGGTAACAGTAACTGTTGAGGTTCCAACCGGGGTGACCTGGTCGCCAAGGCTGGAACTCCCGCCGCAACCAGTCAGTAGCGGGATCGCAGCCCCGGTAAACAGCAACAGAAGCAATAAACTAAGCCATCGGCGATGTTTCCGGGGCTTGTTCCGTTTGCTGCGGAATCGGATTAAGCCGAGCAGGCCCGACGGGAACAGGATTGCAAGTGCGGGCAAGATTGCGCCGGGCGGCAGCGGCAATGGAACGCCTCGCATCGCTGCCTGTTGGCTGTTCACGTTGGTCTCAAATGTCAGCACTACGCTTTCCGCCTGATTGTTTCCGCTTAGAGTGAGTGAATCGATAGCGGTGCCGTTTTGCGTGAACGAGCAAAGCGAGTAGGCGGGAAGTCCCGAGCAGCTCAACGCAAGGTTTCCCGAATAGCCGCCAGACGGTACGAAGTCAAGCGTGGTTTCTCCTGTCTTTCCTTGAGCGATTGACAATGAGTCCGGGTTCGCGCTGATTTTCAACGTGGGAACCGGCGCGACGATGGTGAGCGTGTATCCCTGCTCGGTGGTTTGATCGCCATACACGTCACTTGCGGAAACGGAGAAGGTATACGTGCCAGCGGAAGATAGCGAGAGCGCGCCGGAGAGTACGCCGTTGCTGAAGGTGAGGCCAGGCGGTAGCGCTCCCGATTCAGACAGTGTGAGCGTACCCGAACCACCGTTGGCCGTGAATGTCACGGGTCCGTATGTTCCGCCTGGTGTCCCCCCTCCGGAACTGGTGTTGAACGATGACGAAGTTGGCGCGATGGTAATAGGCGCATAGGGCAGGGTGTCAGTCACGGTAATGGTTTCGTTGTCCGGAACTGTAGCGCCTGAGGGCTCGGTATCCGTCACGGTGATGGTCTCGTTGTCCGGAACCGTAGCGGCTAAGGACTCGGTATCCGAAACGGTGATGGTCTCGTTATCGGGAACAGAGACTGGTGGTCCGCCCACGGGGTCAATCTTGAGTGTGTCGCTGATGCTTCCTGTGCAGCTGGCCGAGTCGGTTGCCGTGATCTGGAGGGGAAAACTACCCGACTGCGTGGGCGTCCCGCTGAGGACTGCGACCGCAAATTTCATGCCGGTTGGCAATGCGCCCGACTCAGCGAATGTAGCTGCTCCTATTCCTCCGGATTCGGTGAAGGTGACAGGCGAGTACGCCGTACCGGACGTGTCCGCTGGCAATGTAGCCGGCCCTACGGTGATTGTGGGGCAGGGGATTTGGAGCGAGTAGCTCTGGCTGCCGCTGTCTCCGGCCGCGTCCGCTGCCGTCAAGATGAAGGCAAACGTCCCACCTTGGGTCGGAGTTCCTGAAAGCACACCGCCGGGAGTAAGGGTCATGCCCCGCGGCAGCGGTCCGGCAGCCACGGCGAAAGTCACAGCTCCTGTGGCTCCTGTCGCCGTAAATGTAACTGGAGAATACGCAACGTTGATTGCGCCGGGCGCAATCGTGGTTGGAGAAATTGTGAGCGCAGTAACAGGGGGAAATGAATACTTTGCGACAAACGCATTGCCGCCGCTGCCTTGGTTCGTCGCCTGGAGCGGAGCTACGGTGGGAAAGTCGGTTGACTTGGTCAGTCCGGCCACATAGGCGTTTCCCGAGGGATCAAGGGCAAGACCAAAGGGGGTGTTCGTGTTGCTGCCCCCCAGGTATGTAGAAAACAGCAGTGCGGAGCCGGTGGCATTCAATTGCGAAAGAAACGCGGAAGTGTAACTGGAGCAGCTCGTGCAATTCGACTGCGTAGCGTCAATAATGGGAAAGTAGTTGGATGTCGTAGATCCCGTCACATAGGCGTTGCCGAACGAGTCGACGGCAATGGAGCTGCCCTGGCTGGCGCTTTGCCCGCCCAGATACGTGGAATAAACCAGCGACGAGCCGTCCGCATTGAACTTGGTCACGAATGCGTCATTGTCGCCGAGCATTGTTGCCTGGTAGGGATTCAACGTAGGGAAGTTGTGCGATTGAGCGAACCCCGTGACATAGGCGCTGCCGTTGGAATCGACCGCAATGCCGGCGCCATAATCTTCAGCGGCGCCACCCAGGTAGGTGGAATAGACAAGGGCCGAGCCGCTTGGATTCAGCTTCGCGACAAAGGCATTGGCGCCGGTTGTGCCAAGCAGGATCGATGCATTGGCTGCCTGAAACGGATTGGCGGTGGGAAAATCGGTGGATTGAGTCAACCCCGTGACGTAGGCGCTGCCGGTGGAATCGACGGCGATGCCCATGCCCCAATCCTCCGCACTCCCACCCAGATACGTGGAGTACACCAGGGACGAGCCGTCGGCACTGAACTTGGTGACAAACGCGTCACCGAAGAGATTATCGGAAGTGTAGCCACAGGCGTCGCAGGAGGCCTGGATTGGGTTCTCCGTAGGGAAGCCATAGGAGTCGGTCATTCCGGTAACGTAGGCGCTGCCCGAGGAATCGACGGCGATGGCGCTGGCAAAGTCGGAGTAATCGCCGCCCAGATAGGTCGAGTAGACGAGGGACGCACCGTCGGGGCTCAGTTTGGTCACAAATGCATTTTCGATGCTGCCGTGGTTGGTTGCCTGGAATGCATTCACGATTGGGAGTCCGGGGAGCCCACTGCCATCCTCAACGATTGCCCCGACGCCTCCGGCGACATAGGCGCTGCCGGATGAATCGACGGCGATTCCGAATATGCTGGCGCCGCTCAGATAAGTGGAATAAAGCAGGGTCGACCCATCGGGACTCAGCTTGCTCACAAATCCTTCGCCGTAAGATACACCTCCCTGGCAGTCCAGGCAGGTGGGTTGATAGCTTTTCGTTGTTGTGGGGAAATTGGTTGAGGTGGTATCGCCGGCGATGTAAGCGTTGCCTGACGAGTCGACGGCGATGCCCTCGGCACGATCTGTGCCGGTGCCGCCGAGATAGGTGGCGTAGTCGACCGTGGGGTCGATCACCAGCGGTTGCGCATGGTCGTAAGGGCCAAGCGCGAAAGCGATCCGGTTGCGGCCAGCGAGCACATAATGCCCCGCAATCTCGCGGCGGCCATCAGGTGACTGCTGATAAATGTGCGGCTTCCCCATCACCACATCGCGTGTCGCATCCATGCGAAGCAAGACATCGCCCGCACGATTCAAGCGGATTCGTTGCGCCCCATCCACCTGGAGCGAGATGGCATGCGGGTCGGTGCCTGGCGCGATATCGAAGTCGAATTCGAGCCTGTGGCTGTCTCCGTGGAACACTGCGTCGATGCCGGGGTAGAGTCCGCGGTATTCTACTGCAGAGTAATTGGGCACGTTGGCGTGCCACTGCTTGGGATCGTTGCCAATGAAGTAGTTAGTCTTGCCGGGAAGTGGATCGCTACCCGCAATCACCGTGGGCTTGCCCGCGCCCACAAACCTCAACCGCACGGCATGCAACGGTTTTGTTCTGCGCAACGCTTCTTCACGCAGTCGAGTCCGGGTTAGCGGAACGGGATCTGTGGCCAGCGTGGATGCCGCCGGGGATTCCCCGGGGAGCGAGAGGACTGCTTCCTGGTCGGTAAGAAAGAGCGTGTAACTGGGCGCGTGAGCCAGAAATTTTACACGCGGATCGGACTGGCCTTTGTTCGCCTCGAACGACATGGGCAAAGCGGCATACATCTTCATGGCCCCGGCGCGCGAGGCTTGAAGTGACTTGGTTGCCGCATTGCTGTGCACTGAAACTGACGACCCGAGCGCTGTGCTGGTCGCTGCCCGATGCCGGGCCCCGAGAGGGTACGAAGCGGTTGGAGACTCGGGCCGGGCCAAGGCTGTTTGAGATGCCGGTTTCGTGGCAACTGCAACTGCGGAGGAGGAATGCGCAAGGCCACGCCAAAGGCCCGCTGCCGCAAGTGCTGCCAGCAGAATGGCAAAGCACCCAGCTGCGCCCGCTATCTTTCGATAAACTTCTCGTCCGCCGCTCATGGTTCAACCTCCCGCGCGTTCCCGCTGTCTCTGGTGATGGATATGCGAAGAGCTACTGGAAGCTGATGGTCACGGCGGCCTGAACGACTTGACCTGGAGTGACGGTGATTGCCGGCGAGAGGTTTGCTTGGGTAAAAGTAAAATCACTCGCGTTTCCGCTGTTGACATCAGCGAGGCTCAAAGTGGCGCAGGCCGCTGGAAGCACCGTGGGTATACATGCCCAGGTATCGGTTTGAACTATAGTGATGGATGTTTGACTAGCGGGAACTACCACGGAACCGGAAAACGTCAAGGTGCCGGGGTTTTGCGTTGTTCCTACAACTACGGAAAGGTTTGGCGAGCAGGCCGCATAGTTGCAGATTTCGGCCGAGGGAGAATTTGGCTGAAAAATTCGCAAGCTGGCATTCGGAGTGGCGAGATTGATCTCCCAGCCCCCTCCAGTCCTTGTTCCTCCGAGCAAGTCGGTTAGCAGGGCCGAACCAAACAATGCGCCAGCCGTGACAAGGCTGTTTTCAAACTCGCGATGCGTAACCAGCGTCCCATCAGGATTCCTGACATCGATCACCCAGTGGCCGTGAACCTTGATGCCTTCATGCTTTCCTCGCCCTGCGGCTTCGGCTGTGGTTGACAATGGCCGGCCCTCGGCAGCAGGTTCGGCGAGCGGCACGGAGCTTTTCGACGCGACGCCGGGGCCGGCCTGCGCCGGGTTTGCCTGCGCGCTGCTGATGCCGGGGTTGGAAAGCACCAGGGCGAGAAGGGCGGCAAGCACCAAGCCCGGCCCGGCGATCTGTGCGATGACTCCGTGTTTACCGTTCTTCATGTCGTTTCTCCTTGAGTGATCTTGTGTCCCGCGCTATGCAGCCGGAGTGTTGCGGTGTGATCGTTTGAGAGGCTCGCGCAAAACTGCTACCTGAATGGGAGAAGCGGGGAAGCCTCGTTATCTGTTAAAGCGAAAACCCGTGGAGAATTGGTCCAGGCCAAGCAAAAATATTTGTTCAGACCGTCACGGGGACGGCTCGGTCCGGCGGTCAAGGCAAATTCATTGGACCTGAAAAATCTCGCCGGAGATCGAGATTTCCCCCAGCTTCTTGTCTCTCGCCGAGGCATCACCGTTGGGGTTGAAGTACTGTTCCACAATGATGCCGTGGTCGAGGTTATCGAAAAAACCGCCAAGGCCTGGTCGTTGCGGGCTGGCGCTCGCGTTCCAGCCATGCGCCGTGATCGCGACTGTGTACTTGTAACTTGTGTCCCGGGCCGGATCGTACTTCAACCTGCCGATATGCCAGCTGGGCGATTTGGGGCCGGCGACAAGCTCGGCGAGCGGGCAGTTCCTGCTCAGGTGACGGTGGCAATCGTCTTCAAGAAAGGAGATAGCCTCCATGAACATGACAGCGATCTTCTCTTCCTGCTTGAGATGGATCTCCACGTCTCTGCTCGTCCTTTACCAGGACCGTTGCCGTGGTGGTGATGGCGCCGGAACTGGATGCGCTCTGGGGTTTGAGCGTGGTCGTGGCGGCGACGGGCGCGGATCCTCCAGTAGTTGCGGTGACGCCGACGGTGAGAAAATCGATGGCAAAACCATCGCCGCCATCGCCGCCTTCGTCAATGGCAACTCTCAGAATGTGGTCGGGCGTGAGTATGGCTGGGTCGATTCCAGCGGAGAAGAAGCGGGTCATTGGCCCGGTGTCGTCGATCTTGTTCAGCTCGCTTGAAATCGCCCGATCTTGGCGCCCATTTATGCTTGCGTTGAAGGGCTGGCCCCACATGGCAAATTGAACGTCGTCGATCGCAATGCCCAGCGTCAGCGTTGTAATCCTCGCCCCGGCAGGAACCAGTTTGCTGTAGTCGAGGCTGAAAGTCGCAGGGCCTTGCTTGCGACTGTCGAATTGTGCATAACCATCGTGCGAGGCAGTCTGGTTGCTGCCCACAAAAATCTGATCGGTGTTCGGGTAGTCCTCAACGCCGTCCGGTTGGTTATCGCCAGGTTTAAACGGAAAGCCGTGCCCGAATCCCTCCGCGGAAAGCGTGATGGCGCCCGGCGCGAGCCCTGTAAGCCGCGCACCCCTGGTCGGGTTCGGCGCCCGGCGGATAGTGAAAGCCGACCAGATCGCGGTCGCCGTAGGTTGCCACCTGCCCGTCTACGGAGGTAGGCGGAGGCACCTGGATTTGTGCGTTGGAGCTCTGCCGCGCAAAAAGGAGAACGATAAAACCGGAGATGAGCGTGAGTGATGCCGGTCTTAGAGAGAAATCTCGAATCATAAGGCCTCCTGGGTTTCCGTCTCGCAAAGCCGGACGGCATTCGGTTCAGCCCGGTTACGCGGCTTCCGCCGGAGTCTGAGGAACTGCAGTAACAAGCCTGGGGACAGTCTTCAGCGGATGCAGCATTTCCAGCAATGAGTGTGAACGGGAAACTCGTATTACCGGTTAAAGCGAAATTCCCAGGCGAATTGGACCAAGCAAAGCAATCTTTTTTGATATGCTGCTGCCAGAAGGCAAATGCAATCGCAATGGGGGCCCAAAGCTTCCTTCTTTTCAATCGGTTGACTCGACGACCGCCTGATGAACCGGTTCCGTTTGTGGACAGGTCAGGCGGCCGAGTTGGAGGGCTGTTTGTCGCAACTTCCGTCCAACACCGTTAACCATCTGCTGGCCAATTTGCACGCCGGAGATGACGCAGCCCTGCGTGCGGTGTTCCCGCTCGTTTACAACGAGCTGCGCAAGGTGGCCCATCGCTACCTACGAAATGAACGTCCGGACCATACCTTGCAGAGCACTGCCCTGGTGCACGAGGCCTATCTGCGCCTTCTGAAGCAAGGCGGAGGCGAGTTCAAGAACCGCGAGCATTTCGTCGCAATCTGTGCGCAACTGATGCGGCAGATTCTGGTGGAGTATGCCCGCAGCCGCAAGGCACAGAAGCGAGATGGAGGCTTTCGACTATCGCTCAGCGATGGCGTGCCGGGAATGACTGCAAGCGTGGATATGATTGCCCTGGACGATGCCCTGGGTGAATTGGCCAGACTCGACCGCCAACAGAGCAGCATTGTTGAATTGAGATTTTTCGGTGGCCTTTCCATCGAGGAGACTTCGCGCGTTCTCAATCTTTCTCCGACCACTGTGAAGCGGCACTGGGCTACGGCCCGCCTTTGGCTGCATCGTGAGATGAGCAACAATACAAACACATGAAACCGGAACGCTGGCAGCAGATTCGGGAAGTGCTCGAGGAAGCGCTGGAGCTGGCGCCGGGGGAGCGCTCGACCTTTCTGGACGACGCCTGCTCGACCGATCCAATCTTGCGCCAGGAAGTTGAAGCGCTGCTTGCTTCCAACGACGTGGTGCCGGCCAGCTTCCTGCAATCCTCCGCATTGGCCGGGGTGTCCGGCGCGGACGGGGATGTGTTCGGCTCCGGCGGCAGCCTGGAAGCGGGCCAGGTTTTCGCGCAACGATTTCTGCTTATCCGCAAATTGGGCGAAGGCGGCATGGGCCAGGTCTGGCTCGCCGAACAGACGCTGCCGGTAAAACGCCAGGTGGCCCTAAAGCTGATCAAAGCCGGAATGTACGACCAGACTACCGTTCAGCGCTTCCAATCGGAATTGCAATCGCTGGCGATTATGGATCATCCAGCCATCGCCAAGGTGTTTGACGCCGGGACCACACCGCAGGGGCAGCCATACTTTGTGATGGAATACGTGCCGGGGCTGCCGATCACAGAGTATTGCGATCAAAAGAGGCTCAGGATTTCCGACCGGCTCGAACTCTTCATTCAAGCCTGCGAAGGCGTACAGCACGCGCACCAGAAGGCCATTATCCATCGCGATCTGAAACCGGCCAACATACTCGTGGTGGAAGTGGATGGCAAACCGGTGCCCCGGATCATCGACTTCGGACTCGCCAAAGCGGCCACGCCCCAGATCGGCAGTGGGCCGCTTCATACACAGTTAGGCCACTTCGTGGGAACGCCGGGATACATGAGTCCAGAGCAGGCCGACCCCAACGTGCTGGATATCGACACGCGCACCGACGTTTATTCGCTGGGGGTGGTTCTTTACGTGTTGCTGTCGGGCTTGCAGCCGTTTGAAAACCCGCAACGGCAGAAACAGTCGCTCGACGAGTTGCTGCGCAAGGTGCGCGAGGAAGATCCGCCGCGCCCGAGTACCAAGGTCGTTGCAGATCGGGATTCTTCCGCCGGGATAGCGGAGGCGCGCTGTGTGGAACCGAAACAACTGGCACGCCAATTGCGCGGCGATCTCGACTGGATCGCGATGATGGCGCTGGAGAAGGATCGCGCTCGCCGGTATGGCGCTGCCTCTGAACTGGCTGCCGACATTCGGCGCTATCTGAACCATGAGCCAGTCGTTGCGCGCCCGGCAAGCGCGGCCTATCGAATCGGCAAGTTCATAAAACGCCACAAATTCGCGTTGGCGGTAGCCACGGTATTTGGATTGGTTGTCGTCGCCGGCGCGGTCGCGATTGTGCGAGAGGCGCGGATCGCCCGAACGGAACAGGCTCGCGCGGAGCAACATTTCGAGTCGCTGCGCAAGCTCACAAACTCAATGTTGTTCGAGTTTCACGATTCAATCGAATCCTTGCCCGGATCCACGGCTCCACGCGAGCTGGTCGTGAGCCGCGCCCTGGAATACCTGGAGCAAATCGAGGCGGATTCCCCCAGCGACCCGGCAACTCTGCGTGACCTGGCCGCCGGCTACGAGCGCATTGGACGAATCCGGGCCGAAGAGGGCCATCCCCACCTGGGTGGAACCGGATCCTATGAACAGGCGAATGAGCTCTACGAGAAGGCTCTGGCCATTCGCCAGAAGCTTGCGGCAGCAAACCCCGGCGACGTGAACCTGCAACTCGACCTGCTCGGCACAATGTTGAATGTGGCGAGGATTGACGAGCAATTCGGCGAACTCGATCGCGCGCTGGTTCTCCAGCAACAGAGACTGGGGATAGAAGAACAGTTGGCCAAAAGCCATGATTCCGAGGACCTGAGGTACAACATTGCCGCATCGCTCATCGGCATCGGAGAGCTGAAGCTCTGGCTTGGCGAATACGAATCCGCGCTCGACTTTGAGCGGCGATCGCTCATCATGAACCAGGCGCTGCTGGACGCAAATCCGAACAGCCTCAGGATGCTTCGCGGTGTATGGCGCTCGCACGGCTGGACCGCCATGGTTCTTCGTTTTGACAGGAAGTTCGCGGAAGGCGCCGCCGAGTCTCGAAAGGCGCTCGCCATATCCGAACAGCTCGCAGCGCGCGACCCGAATAACACTGAGTTTCAACGATTTCTCATTGCCGATAACCAGAGCCTGTGTGAGTGCCTCGCTTATGCCGGTTCTTTTTCCGAAGTGCCAAAGCTCTGTAAAAGGGCGATCACTATCAACGAGGCCATGGTGAGGTCCGACAAAGACAATGTGCAGGCAAGCGCGGACCTTGCCAACTCGAACATGACGATGGGGCTGGCTCTTTACCTGATGCACTCGCCGCAGGAGGCTCTGCTGTTTGAGCGGCGCGCCGATTCGATGTACCACGACGTGGCGGTTCACGAGCCTGACTCAGAATCAAATGGTGTCGACCACTCAGTTTCCCTGATTTATGCAGGCAGAACCGAGGCCGATCTGCATCACCCGGAGCAGGCGCGCAAAGACCTTGAACAGGCTCAGCAGGTCATGGAGCAACTGGTGGCGCGCAGCCCAAGGCACAGGTATTTTCGAGACACGCTGGAAGAAGCAAAGTCAGCGCTCAAAGCGCTCCCCCATGACACGGCGCCCATCGCCGTCCACTAAGGAACCTCTGCGCAGGTGCGTGATTTTGTAGCTGCGACTCGAGTTCAGATGATTTGTTGATTTTGAATCGGTCTTCTGTCGGAGAGTGCGTGTCTCAGCTTGCCCTTTTTTCGTCTCTGTGAGGCCATCTTCGGCATCAAGAGACACTACGCCCTTTGCGGGGCCAGCCGGTTGCGGTGTTGGTACAGGTTGACCAGTGCGAAGGCCGCGCACAGCCACTGGTGATTTTTCCAGATGCCACGGTAGCGAACTCTGGTAAATCCGAAGACACGCTTCAGGATGCGAAAAGGATGCTCGACTTTGGCTCTCACGCGGGCCTTGGTGGTGTTCTTGCGCTTGGCCTCTTCGTCTACATAACCATAGTCGAAACCGGCCACAATGCCGGAAGACGCGGTTAGAGCAGGCGGCGATTTCATCGCGAACCGATTATGCTGTAATTCCGAAGTGTGATTTTGAGTATGCAATCAGAAGAGAAATGTTGGCCTTTCTGTTGACCTATCAGATTGTGCTACTTTTAAGTGATTGAAATTAAAACAACTTATAAGAATATCTGGCTCCTCAGGTAGGACTCGAACCTACAACCCTTCGGTTAACAGCTAGACATTTGCACTTTTCAGCGTTGCTCATCATTGCTATATATTGCTTACTTTCAGCAACTTGCAGGAGTTCGTCGTCACAGACAAATTGTGGGGACTACCCACAATTACCCACTATTTTGAAGCAGTCCCCCCACAAAATCCCCCACAGTGAATTGCGGACAAATTTCCGGGTTAGGTCCTCACGGCTAGATGCCATCTCTAATACAGATCGCCTTCGCTTGATGAGCCTTTTCAAACGCTGCCGCATCTGTCGACGGGAGGGCATGGAAGTGCTGGCAGAAACAACACTCTTCCCCGGCCAAAGGTGGAAGCAAGAGAACAGAATGATTCCACTCTTGCGAAATCAGTCCTTTTGAATGCATCCTGGACTTCTGTCGCGCCTGTCGGCCACTCCTACCTTAAAGATGTTTGCCCAGCCTGGTGTCTGACCTGGTGGGTCACGGTTGCCTGCGGCTTGTTCAGTACCTATCCGTAGGTTGGAAGTGGATTTTGCTTCCCGGGTCTCGAAGGCGACACCAGGGGCACCCAGATTCTTCTGCGGAGAAGATAAGCTACTTGCCTTTTTCGGCCACCGCCCCCAAGGACTTGTGGCACCCTCATCTGGCTGAAAAAAGTCACCGAGACCGGGGCGCCGGCGCTTTTCTAGAATGCGGAAAGCCCCGTCCGTTCCCGGGGTTCGACGAGCACGACTGACCGATCATCGAGCTACGATCTTCCGTTTTGCAGTCTTCTTCCTAGCCCTTCTAAAGCGCGCAGTTCCAGCCACAGAGTCGTAGGTGACCGTCCCAAGAAGTCTCGCCCCTTTTAGGGACACTGAATTGGGCCCGTTGGCCACCAGTGAACGCAACGTCTCACGGCCAGATATCGAGTCATGGTCATTACGTTGAAACATCGATTCAGGTCGTTCAGGCACACCTGCAAAAAGCATGCGCTCAAACTCGCGGAACGCCTCATATGGATTTGCCATCGTATTCACTAACTTTCAAATCTCGCATGCGGCCCAACGGGCCAGCCATTGCGGAGTAAACTTACAACCGCTTGCCACCTGCGACTCGGATTGGCCCCGACGCATGCTGGCAAATTCCCAACAAGAACTTCGAAATCTCTTCCTTCTTCAAATGCAACGGCACTACGTTACGAGCCAGCATTTCCTGGTCCACGCTCGCATCGTAAACCTCGTCTTCCGGCAGAATCCAAAACCCTGTCGGTCGGGTATCCTCTAGCACCGTGCCAGTAACAGACAACAAAGGCCCAATCGCCCGATCCCTAAATGAACTCACTGATAGGCCGATGAAAAGCGCGGTGCCTGTCGAAAACACGTGCCGTAGAAGTTCCTGCCACGGGTTTCCAGGCTGGCCGATGCGGAGATCGACGGACCTTCGATCAAGTATTACAAAGTCACTACCGTCAAGTTGGAGACCGGGATGTGGCAGGAACCCATGAGGATGATATACTCGCACATCCTCAGCTCCCTCCTCAACTGGTGGCTTGATAATGACGCTCGGCACAAAGCCACACAGCGATAAATACCACTCCAATATACTATCAAAATTGAAGCTCACGACCCGTTTCGCACTTCCGCGCCGACTGCCCATCATCAATGCGCCCAATGAAATCAATAGTTTATCGGGGAATAAATTCTCGAGCTGCACCCCCCGGTAAAGGCAAGTATGGACGAGCTTAGCGAATGCGGCATCTTCGTCTCTTCGGAATGTCAGCCGAACTTCCTCGGCAGCTTGCTGAAGAGAATCCGCCGAATCGTTCAGCCCCCCGTTCGGTAGCTTCACTCATCCCTCATTCTCTCGACGAGCGTGCGCCAACGTGGCAGATTAGCGCCCGACGACACACCAGCTCCGAGGAACAGGACAAGCGTTCCCTCTTTTAGACAAACTCCTAAGAACACAGTTGCGTTTTCCTGCGATGTTAAATGGTCGATTTCCATGAATTCCCTCATTTGAAGTCAGTCGGCGAGTTCCTGCTCGATTCGCCTGAGTGGATTGCCTTGGACTTTCTGCAGACACCCTACCGCGCAGAAATCTGTTGCAATCGCGTAAGGCATCAAAGCGGCATTACTCACGAAGAATGCATATAAAACTTATAGTTGCCGAACTTGTCTATGTGTAGGCGCGACCCGAATCGCTAGAGACCCAGCAAGAGATTGCCTTTTTCGTCCTCTTTCCTCTCAACTTGTCTCTCACACGCCAACACACATTGGTCCGGGAGCTTCCCTGCCTCTCCTCAAACTTCTTTCTCAGAAACAATTCATAGATTTGGGCGTGCTCAAAAGGTTCGTGCCCCCCCCAACCGAACTGCCGTCAGCGACTTGTCATCTGTAACAACAAACTGTACTCCGACAACACTTGATCCAAGTCCCTCATATGTGGGTAATGGCCTTCTGTCCTCGCTAAGCAGCCGTCCTAAATCAACTCCCTGGAATTCCGTATTCTTCAAGAATCCCCGGTCAAACAAATAATCGATTACTTCCACCACAAAGCGGCAAATGGGAATCGCAAACACCAAGTACGTGTCTTTGCCAAACCCAACCAAGCAGGCGAACAAGTCATAGAGAAATGGCGGCCGTCCTCTACCTTCCTCAGACAGGCGCTGTGCCACTTCGCCGCGAGCATAAGACCTGTCGAGCCGCAGCTTGCGATGCTCAAGAGTGAATCGAGGTGATTCGACGCCAACGTGCACCTTAGGGCGTTCTATTGCGCCCATTCCGCGCAATTCCTTCCAATACGCCGCAACGCTCGTGCTGCCCTTAACGCAATGAAG
>CAVZNB010000033.1:0-13247 GCA_963776535.1 uncultured Acidobacteriaceae bacterium
GCGACATTGCCCGAACCAATCGCTGGACCTTCGGCTATCGCCCCTTGTTCATCTGGCTCAATGAATTCTGCGCCACCATGCCCGCAATCGATGAGCCGCTGCGCATTCTCGATGTGGGCTGCGGCTACGGCGATGGTCTGCGCCGCGTGGAACAATGGGCAGCCGAGCGCGGCCTTCCGGTGCATTTGACTGGCCTCGACCTCAACCGCGACGCCACGGCCATCGCCGCCGAGGTGAGCGCCGCTGCAAGTCAGATCCAGTGGGTCACGGCGGACATACTCACTTACACACCGCCGCAGCCGCCGCACCTGGTCGTCAGTTCCCTCTTCACGCATCATCTCGACGACGGCCAGATCGTCCAATTCCTGCGCTGGATGGAAGCGCATGCCCAGCTCGGATGGTTCATCAACGACCTTTCCCGCGCGCCCATCCCTTACCATCTCTTTCGCGCGTTCGCCAAGCTCATGCGGCTGCATCCTTTTGTGCAGTACGACGGTCCCGTGTCCATCGCTCGCGCGTTCCTTCCCGCCGAGTGGCGCAGCATGTGCGCAGCCGCGGGCCTGAGCGATGACGCGGTTGCTATTCGCGCCTTCAAGCCCGCGCGGCTCTGCGTGGCAAGGAGAAAGCAATCATGACGCGCACCACCGAACATCTGGTTGTGGGAGGCGGCCTTGCGGGCTCCATGGTCGGCCTGCGGCTTGCATCCGCCGGGCGCGAGGTGGTGCTGCTGGAACGCGAGCGAGCCCCACAGCACAAGGTATGCGGAGAGTTCCTAAGCCGCGAAGCTGTAGCGTATCTTGAACAGGCTGGCGTCAACCCGCTTGAACTCGGCGCAAAGACCATCCGCATGGTACGGCTCGTGTCCGGGCGGCGCATGGTGGAAGCGGCTCTACCCTTTCCAGCCCTGTCACTTTCGCGCCGCGTTTTGGATGAAGCCATGCTCAACCGTGCGGCGCAGCAAGGATGTACGGTGGAACGCGGCGCTCACGTGGAAGGCCTGGCAGCTACGGATGGCCTGTGGCAGGCCGATGTGCGCGGCGGTGAATGCTGGCGAGCGCCCAACGTTTTTCTTGCCAATGGCAAGCACGACCTGCGCGGTTGGGAACGCAAGCCGGGCCCGCATGGCGACCTTGTCGGCTTCAAGATGCACTGGCGCCTGGCAGCCGCGCAGACCGCTGCGTTGCGCGGCTGCATTGAGTTGTTTCTCTTTTCCTGCGGCTACGGCGGGCTGTCGCTGGTGGAAGAGGACGCGGCCAACTTTTGTTTTGTGGTGCGCCGCGGCCTGCTGCGGGAGACGGGCGGATGGCCCGGTCTGCTCGCCGCAATTCAGCAGACAAATCCGCATATCGCCGGGCGTCTTGCTGGCGCATCGCCGCTATGGGAGCGCCCTTTAGCCGTCTCGTCCATTCCGTACGGATACCTGGCCGGCCGTCCGTTCGGCCTGTGGTGCGTGGGTGATCAGGCCGCGGTGATTCCCTCCTTCACCGGCGACGGCATGTCCATCGCGCTGCACAGCGGAGCGCTGGCCGCGCAAATGTTTCTCGCAGGCCAAACCGCGGAGCAATACCACCGGGCGTTGTGCTCTCACCTCTCGCGAAGCATGCGCCTGGCAACCGCTCTTTCGCGCGCCATGGTCACCGGCGCAGGCCGCGCTTTTGCGCCCATCGGACTATCGCTCTTCCCCGGCGCAATGCAGTGGATCGCCCGATCGACCAGGATTCCGGAGAAAGGCCTGGCCGGCATCAATGGGCGAATTCCAGCGCAGAATCCAACCTCGATCCGGTAGACCCGACTCACTGTTTCAGAAAGCCCACAACCTTGGGCGCAATCTGTGCCGCGCACTGGCCCGGGGCCAGGTGGCCGCAGCCCGGAATCACATCCAGCTCCGACTGCGGAACCAGCTTGTGCATCGTCTCGCCCTGTTCAAGCGGAGTAATCTTGTCCAGCTCGCCCCACACAATCAGCACCGGCATCTTCAGCTGAGGCAGCATGTTGTCGGTCGCGTCCTTGCCGGTCAGCATGCTGTCCAGAGCGCGGCGGATTATCCACGCCCTGTGGTCCGAGACGCGCAGAATATCGCGCGCAACGAACGGCGGAATGTTGGGCGGATTGGGCATCAGCAAATCACGAAGTTGATCCAGCTCCGCCGAATTGGCAGGGATAAACAGCCTGGTATCCCACTTGGGCATTTCAAATATCCCCGCCGAGTCGAACAGCACCAAACGCTTCACGCGTTCCGGATGGCGGAAGGCCACATGCTGGACAATGCCGCCGCCCATGGACCAGCCGCCCAGGTCCACCTGCCGCAAGCCCAGCGCATCCAGAAAGCCCACCACCAAATCCGCCTCATCGTGCACGGCGTAAGAAAAGTCTCTGGGCTTTTCGCTGCGGCCGTAACCAATCAGATCGGGCAGGTAGACGCGGAAGCCGGCCTTGGCGAGCAGCGGAGCCAGTTCGCGCCAGTCTTCCGCGCGGCCGCCCAGCCCATGCACCAGTACCACCACCGGGCCGTCGGCGGGCCCCTCAGTTTCGTAGTGCATGCGATACCCGGCAACCATCACATGGCGGTTCTGCACGCCGGAAAGAGAATCGCGCACGTACATCGATTCATTGAAGTAGCTCACTGGCCGCCGCCAGAATCCCACTCCAAAAACCACCGCGATCAGCACAACAACAAGCAACAGTCTCTTCACCAGCCTCAACGAGCTTCCTCCGCAATTTCGATTTGCCGTGCTCTCTGCCAGCCGGATTCAATCACCCGCACGGTCACCGGGTCGAGCTTCAGGGCGCTATGGCTGTTCCACTCCGCGCGTTCCACCCAGCGCACCGCCTCCGCGTCGGAAGCAGCCTTCGACTCCCCACCCACCACCCGGCAAAGATAATCCGCAATCACATAATGGTACTTGACCCGCTCTCCATCGCGATGGATGCGGTCGAGCAGTTCCACCAGTTCCACCGGCTCGACCGTCAGCCCGGTCTCTTCCTGCACCTCGCGCACCACCCCCGCAGTCAGCGCTTCACCAAGCTCCAACATGCCGCCGGGCAATGACCAATGGCCTTTCAGCGGCTCGGATCCGCGCCGCACCAGCAGTACGCGGCCCTTGTCCACCACCACCGCGCCCACGCCCACCAGCGGCGTCTCAGGATATTCACGCTGCATCGCCCCTCCAGCCGCATTCGGCCATGCTCTTACCATAGAACCCCCACCTCCCCGCAGTGCAACCGCCTCGCCTTGCAACACTTCTAAACAGGCACCCAACCCTGCATCTTTTCCGCACGCGTTATCATCGAAGGCAACGGGGGACACCATGTCGGAGTTCACGCTGCGAATCGACAACATGCACTGCGGATCCTGTATCCGACGCGTCAGCCAGGCATTGGCTTCCACCCATGGCCTTGAGGTCAAGGAAGTCCGCGTGGGTGCTGCCCGCCTGAGCACCACTCAGAACCCTGCGCCGGTAGAGTTGGCATTGGCCGCACTGGCCAAAGCCGGCTACCCCGCGCGACTGGAAGATTAGGTGGGCGGAACCGCGTCCATCGCCCTGCCGGTGCTGGGCATGACCTGCGCCTCGTGCCAGCACCACGTGGAAAACGCGCTACGCGCCACGACAGGCGTGCAGTCGGCCCGCGTTGACCTGATGGCCAATCGCGCCAGCGTGGATTTCGACCCAACCCTCGCCACCCCGGAGGCACTGGTAGCAGCCATTCGTTCCGCCGGCTATGACGCGGTTATTCCCCGCACCGATTCCACCCCAGCCGACACTTCCTCCAGCGATGCGCTGTCAGTCCAGGCCTCCCGTAAAGCCTGGGCAACTCTCGCCGCCGGCGCAGCCGCCATGGTACTGTCCATGCCGCTCGGCTCCGCAATGGGCCCGCTTGACCACGCCCTGATGGACCTCGCACCGTGGCTCTATGCCCTTCCGCAGGCTCCGCTGCGCTGGTCGCTGCTCATCCTGACCGGTGCTCTGCTGGCCTGGGCCGGACGCGGCATCTACCAGAATGCCGCCCGCGCCCTGCTGCACGGATCCACCAACATGAACACCCTGGTGAGCCTGGGAACCAGCGTGGCCTTTGCCTGGTCTCTGTATGCCACCGTCCTCCCCGCTCCCGGGCGCCAGGTCTACTTTGACGCCGTCCTGCTCATCGTCGGATTTCTTCTGCTGGGCAAGAGCATGGAGAGCCGCGCCAAGCGCCGCGCCCTGGCCGCGCTCGACTCGCTGGCCCGCCTGCGCCCGGTCACCGCGCGCCGTGTCGTCAAGGGTGTGCAGCAGGTGGTTCCATTGGAAGAGATCAAGCGCGGCGACAGCGTGCTGGTTCTGCCCGGCGAGCGCTTCCCCGTCGACGCCGTCATCCTGGAGGGCCGCACCTCGGTGGATGAATCCATGCTCACCGGCGAGCCCACGCCGTTGCCGCGTGAGCCCGGCGGCCGCGTTCTGGCCGGTTCGCTCAACTACGACGGCGCTGTCACTTGCCGCGCGCAATCGCTCGGCGAAGCCACCGTGCTGGCCCAGATTACTCGCATGGTTCAGCAGGCGCAGGGCTCGCGCGCGCCCATGGAGCGCCTGGCCGATCGCGCCAGTTCCATCTTCGTTCCCGTGGTCCTCGCGCTGGCGGCCATCACCTTTGCCATCTGGGTCTTCGCCACGCACTCGGTTGGCATGGCCCTGGCCAGCACCGTAGCCGTGCTGGTGGTGGCCTGCCCCTGCGCCATGGGACTCGCCGTCCCTGCCGCGCTCACCGTCGCCGTGGGCCGCGGCGCTCAGCTCGGCATCCTGTTCAAAGGCGGCGAAGCTCTTGAGCGCCTGACAAATCTAAACGTCATCGTCCTCGACAAGACCGGCACCCTCACCGTGGGGCGCCCCGTGCTTGCCGGCGTTCGCTCGGTCACTGCCCGCCTCGCCAACGATCTGCTGCGCCTGGCCGCGGCGGCCGAGGAGCAATCGAACCATCCGCTGGCTCACGCCGTGGTGGACCAGGCGCGCGCCAGCGGCCTTACCTGGGCTCCGGCAAAGGAACTGCAAATCTACCCCGGCCGCGGCCTCAGTGCCCGCGTCGAAGGCAACGAAGTCCTGCTCGGGAACGAAACCCTGCTCCAGGAGTTCTTTGTTCCCCTGCCCACTCCCATGCGCAAGCCGCTACGCGGCGTGACCCGCCTGTGGATGGCCATCGACAACCAGGCCGTCGGCTACTTTGACGCACGCGACGCTCTCCGCCCAGACGCGGCCGAGGCCATCGCCGCGCTGCGCCGCATCGCCTCCGGAACTGCGCCGTTGCGCGTCCTCATGCTCACCGGCGATAGCGCTGAAGCAGCAGCCCCCATTGCCCAAGAGGCCGGAATTGCCGAGGTGGATGCCGGCCTGGACCCCGCCGCCAAGCTGGCCCGCATTCGCGCCCTTCAAAAAGAGGGCCTGCGCGTCGCCATGGTCGGCGACGGCATCAACGATGCGGCCGCCCTGGCCCAGGCAGACGCCGGCATCGCCATGGGCTCCGGAGCCGACCTGGCCCAGGAAGCCGGCGACGTGCTGCTGCTCCGCGCCCAACCCAGCGCCATCCCCGACGCTCTTGGCCTGGCCCGCGCGACTCTGCGCATCATGCGGCAAAATCTGGCCTGGGCCGCGGGCTACAACCTGCTCGGCATCCCGCTCGCCGCCGGGCTGCTGTACCCGGCCTTCCACATCCTGCTCACGCCCTGGCTGGCCGCGGCCGCCATGGCGCTCAGTTCCGTCTGCGTGCTCGCCAACAGCCTGCGCCTGCGCCACTGGAAGCCCGCAGGGGAGATCGCCGGCGCATAGCCCGCGCTGCAACGATAGACTAATGACGGAGCCGTGCAGTGCGCATCCTGACCCGTTACATCCTCGGTGAAATCCTCTCCCACACGTTTATCGGGTGCGCGTTGTTCACCTTCATCCTGTTCATGCGCGAGCTTCCACACATTCTGGACATGGTCGTCCGCAACAGTTCCACCTTCACCAGCGTGATGGAAGTGGTCCTGTTTCTCATGCCCAACTTCTTCATGGTCACCATTCCCATGGCGGTGCTGGTGGGCGTGTTGCTGGGCCTCAGCCGCCTGGCCGCCGACAGCGAAATCATCGCCATGCGCGCCTCCGGCCTGGGCATCGGCTACTTTGTCCGCGTAGCCGCCATCGTTGCCGTGGGTGGAACGCTGATCGGCCTCTTCAACTCCCTCTACGTTGCGCCGCGCGCCAACCAGGGCATTCTCGAACTGGACAAGGCCCTGGCCTCGCAGGCTACCTACGAGATTCAACCGCGCGTCTTCTACGAGGACTTCAAAAACACCGTGCTCTACGTGGAGGACGTGCGCTCCGGAGCCGGCGCCGCCAACTGGCGCCAGGTCTTCATGGCTGACATCACCGATCCCAGCTGGCCGAAGATAACCACCGCCGCTTCCGCCACCGTGGTCAGCGACTCCTCGCAGGAACTGCTCATGCGCCTGCGCAACGGCACCGAGCACGACCCGGTCTACGGCCACCCCGAGCAATACAACATCTCCACCTTCGCCGTGGACGACTTGCCCTTCGCCGCGAGCCAACAGAACGAGGGCCACCTGGGACGCCTGGACACCGCCATCTACGCCCTGCCGATGAAAGAACTCCTGGCGCGCACCCATGGGCCCGACGCCAAACGCTTCCAGATCGAACTGCACAAGCGCTTTGCCTATCCGGCCGCCTGCCTGGTGCTCATGCTGGTAGGCGTCCCGCTGGGCGTCACCTCGCGGCGCGGCGGAAAAAGTTCGGCCTGGGTATTCACCATTCTGCTGGTCATCCTTTATTACTCGCTCTCGCTGATCGGCATCGCCCTGGGCCGGCAGAACTGGATTCCCACCTTCCTTGCCGTCTGGTCGGCCAACATCCTGTTTGCCGCCGGAGGCCTATTCCTGCTCTGGCAGATGGCCAGCGGCGGACAGTTCCTCACCGCCATCGCCGGCTTTGCCTCCCGCGTTCCCCAACAGAGAACCGCCGCCAAACCAGCCGTCTCCATCCCGGGCCGCCTGCTTGCCTGGTACCGCGCCCGCCCTCAGGGCAAGGTCTCGCGCGGTGTATTTCCCCGCATCCTCGACGAATACGTCGTGCTCGAATTCCTCAACATGTTCGCTCTGGTGCTGCTCGGCTTCATCCTCATCATGCTGGTCTTCACCGTCTTTGACCTGCTCAGCGACATCCTGCGCAACCACATCCCCATGACCACGGTAGGCGACTACCTCATCAATCTCACCCCGCTCTTCCTCTACCGGCTCGCTCCCCTGGCTGTGCTCATCGCCGTGCTGGTCACCTTCGGCGTGCTCAACCGCAACTCTGAGATCATCGCCATGAAGGCAACCGGCATCAGCCTTTACCGCCTGGTGGTGCCCATCCTCTCCATCGCCGCCATCCTTTCTGTCAGCCTCTTCCTCTTCGACGAGTTCTATTTGCCCCAGGCCAACAAGCGCCAGGACGCGCTGCGCAACGTGATCAAGGGCAAGCCGGCGCAAACCGTCACCCACCCCGAACAAAACTGGATCTTCGGACAGCCCCGCACCGGCGAACCCGGCCGCATCTTCTACTACCGCTTCTTCGATCCCGACCGCAACGAGTTTGCCAACATCTCGGTCTTCGAATTCGACCGCTCTACCTTCGCGCTCACCCGCCGCATCTTTGCCGCCAAAGCCCTCTGGGATCCTGCAACTGACTCCTGGCGCTTCCAGGACGGCTGGGAAAACGACATCCAGGGCGACCACACCAGCAACTTCCAGCAGTTCTCGCAGACCACATTCTCTGAGATTCACGAGGACCCCGGCTACTTCAAGAAGGAGACCCTGCAAGCGCAGGAGATGAACTTCGGCCAGCTCGACCGCTACATAAGCGACCTGCGCCAGAGCGGATTTGACACCATGAAGCTGCGCGTTGCCCTGTGGCAAAAGCTCTCTTACCCGCTCATTGCCATCGTCATGGCGGTGCTGGCCATCCCATTCGCGCTCTCCATGGGCCGGCGCGGCTCGCTCACCGGCATTGCCGTCGCCATCGGCGTAGCGCTCACCTACTTCGTGGCTGAAAGCCTCTTCGGCGCACTCGGCAACAACAACTATCTCCCCGCCGCATTCGCCGCCTGGTCCTCTGACATCCTCTTCGGCCTGGTCGGCGGCTACCTGCTGCTGCGTACGCCCACGTAAGCTCGCGCTGGCTTGCATTCCCGCCTGCACCATGCGCCTGGGCCTCCGGTTGGAGTACCCTTCTTAGAGAAACCATCCATCTCCTGGTGCTTGCATGCGCGCTCCTTGTCTGCCCGTTCTAGCCGCCCTTGCTATCCTCTCGCTCGGCGCTGTCTTTGCTGCGCCGCAATCGCCCTCCGTGCAGCAATCCACTCCCACCTACCGCACCCCTGCCGCGGTCGCCGGCGGCATGGATGAGAGCGTTGCGGCCTACCGCAAGATCATCGTGCTCATGCACAACTCCGCGGCCCTGGACGAAGGCAACCGCGAGCGCGTGCGCACCGCTGCCTGGATTCTCTTCGAGAAGAATCTCAACCGCCTCGATGATTTGGAACAGGACTCTTCGCGCTGACGCCGCCAGCCTGGACGCCCCGCTGGCCGTAGCGTTTCTCACGCGCCTCGAAAGCGATGCCGATCTCCGCGACGCCGACAAACTCGCCTTCCGCGACGTTCTCGACAGCCTTGCCCATCTTCCCGCGCAGCAAGCCCCCAGCGCCGCACTCGTCCGCCGCATCGGTGACGATGCCGCCGCGCTGGAGCAGATCCAGACCCTCTATCAAAACGAAATCACGCAGATCTTTGCCGGCCTGCAACCGCGCGGCATGGCTGTCCACCGCGAGGCCTGGGAGCACTACGTTGCATTCCTCGAGACGCGCTACAACCGCGAAGCCGTCCTTCGCGAACTCGACTCCCAGCTTCCACCCGCCGAGTCGCGCGGTGGCGCGGAAGCCAAGAGCAAGATGGAGATCTCCGGTCTCGAGCTCCCTCCAAAAACCGTTGCGCTCACCTTCGACGACGGGCCGCACCCGCGCTACACCGACCAGGTGCTGGCCATCCTGAAAAAGTACGGCCTGCACGCCGTCTTCTTTGAGATTGGCAGGAACGTTGGGACGGTCAACGACAAAAACGAGGTCACCCTCGGCGCCAATGCAGCCGTCAGCAACAGGATTCTGGAGTCCGGCTCAACCATCGGCAATCACACCTACACCCATCCCGTGCTGCCCAAACTCGACCAGACCGATCTATCCAACGAGATTGACTGGACCAGCACCATTCTCACCGAGGTGCTGAAGGCGCCGCCCGTTCTTTTTCGCCCGCCCTACGGCGCAGCCAATACCAATATCCTCACGGAAATCCAGTCCGACAAGATGAAGACCGTCATCTGGAACGTCGACTCAGAAGACTGGGCCGATCCGGTGCCCAACTCCGTTGCCCAGCGGGTCATCACCGAGGTTGAAAAGCAGCAGCGCGGCATCATTCTCTTCCACGACATCCACAAGGTCTCCCTCGATGCCTTGCCCATCGTCATCGACACCCTCAAAGCAGACGGCTACAACTTCGTCTCCTGGAACGGCACGAGCTTCGGCCCTTCGGAGACCCGCGGCGATCAGCCTGACGCCGCAACCCCGACGCCCGCCGCGCAAATTTACCACGAAAGCTGGGCGGTCATCATCGGCATCGACGACTACATCAACTGGCAGAAGCTGCAATACGCGGCGCACGATGCCCAGGGCGTCAAGGACCTGCTGATTCAGAAGTACAGCTTCAAACCTGACCACATTTTTACGCTGCTCAACGGCCAGGCCACGCGCCAGAACATTCTCTCCCTGCTCGGCGACAAATTCGGCGACTCCACCATGGTGCAGCACGAAGATCGCGTCTTCGTCTTCTTCGCCGGCCATGGCGCCACCCGCAAGCTCGCCTCCGGCCGCGAACTCGGGTACATCATTCCCGTCGACGCGGACCTTACCGACTTTGAAGGCACCGCGATCCCCATGACCAACTTCCAGGACATCTCCGAGGCCATCCCCGCCAAGCATGTTCTCTTTGTCATGGACTCCTGCTACAGCGGCCTGGCACTCACCCGCGGCGGCGGCGATCTTCCCTCCTCGCAGAACTACATCAACGAGATCTCCCGCCGCGAAGCCCGCCAGATGTTCACCGCCGGCGGAGCCGATCAGCAGGTGGCCGACAACGGTCCAAACGGCCATTCCGTCTTCACTTGGACCCTGCTGCAGGGCCTCGATGGCCGCGCAGACCTGAACGGCGACGGCATCATCACGGCGACCGAGCTGGCGGCCTACGTTGCGCCCGCGGTCTCCGCGCTCTCGCATCAGACGCCGGCCTTCGGCAACCTGCCCGGCACCGAGGGCGGCGACTTCATCTTCAGCCTCAAGCACGAAACTGAATTCCTCAACGGCGACTCCGCCCAGCTCGATGACGCCGGCATCAAAATGAACGCGGAGCTGGAAACGCTGCGCACCCAAATGCGCGCGGAAGAGCAGAAGAACGAAGAGCTGCGCAAACAGCTTGCCACCGCGGAGGCGCGGTTGAAACTAGGCCCTACGCCCGCGGCTGCTGCCTCATCGCCCGGCGCCGCGCCTGCCGCTACGGCAACTTCCGCCTCCGCTGCACCGCCCACGCCAAAGCCGCCCTCTGAAACGGCCGCGGCGGCAAACGACGAAGGCATGCGCCTCTACAAGGAAAAGCAATATACCGAGGCGGCCGCAAAGTTTACTCAAGCTTCCGCGCTGCAGCCCGCCAGCGCCCTGTTCGCCAACAACGCCGGCTTCGCTTTCTTTCGCATGGGCCAGTACGACAACGCCGCGAAATGGTTTCTCCAGGCCATCGCTCTCGATCCCAAACGCGCTGTCGCCTGGCTCAATCTCGGCGACGCATACGTCAATCTGAATAGGAAAGCTGAAGCCAAGGACGCCTATCAGAAATTTCTCGCGCTCGCGCCCAACTCCAAAAGCGCTCCGGACGTCCGCGAGAAACTGCAATCGCTTCCCTGAAGAGGTTTGGCGATCCTCCACGGGAACATTCTCCGGCACAGCCTGCGGGGGCCGATTGCAATGAGCCTGCACACCCCCTCTTAAAGGCATGCGGAAATGTCGCTGAAACAGAAACTTCTGGGCTGGCGGTGATATTACCGCGATTTCAGAAACTAGGCGGCAAGACGCTTTAGCTTTGTCCACTGTCATGTTCAGCTGGTTACTCAGAATTCGCAATGTAGTCTGTCTTTAGGCCGCAGTCGAAGCGAGGCGCAATCGAGGTCGAGCCCCTCGTGAATGTCTGGTGTATCGGGAGCCAGTCGACCCGACTTACATCCGTCGAGCGGGCTTCGTAGTATTCCTCGTTGACAGCGATCGTGATGGTGCGGGGAAGACCGCGAATTAAAAGCATCCCTAAAGCTTCTTCTCGACGAGAGTCTTGTTCCGACCTTGTAATTCCAGCAGGTTCCAAAGGGCACCCAGTTACTACAGATACCGTCTTTATTCTGAAGTCGGGCACAAAAAAGGGATACGTCTTCAGGGGGTCGCTTGAAGAGCCAGGCGCGTAAAAAATTCCCGCCTGGTATTGGTCCCAGCTTGGTTCCGCGCCGCCGCCGAGGAGAACAGGAAAATCGTTTTGCTGTCCTGGTTGACCGACGAATTGCGTCTTTCCACGGAAATCAGCCAAGACACAAGGCGCTATTGTGGGAGCGTTAAAAGTCCAACAGTAGTTCCCCACATGCAATTGCAAGCCGACTCCAGCGAATTCTACGACCAAGGCAGTGTTAAACTGCTGACCAATATAGAGTGCCTTGGCAAATGAATATGTTTCCTGCCATGATTTGCGGAAGTTTGTCATATGGTCGCAAGCGTTTTCTGGAAATACCTGAGGAGCATCTTGTCTTTGCTTGCTACAGGCAGCGACAACAACCGGCTTTACGATCTCATCAATCGCCGCCCAGGTCGCAAGACGTTCCGTTTTGTGAGGCTCGGGCGTAACGCCGACGTTCAGCCAGAAATTAGCAACGCGGAGCGAGGATTCCTGAATGTCAATTAACTGCTTCGAGCTCTTCTCTGCTTCTGAAAGCTGGCGTTGAAAGCCACGTGAAATCAAAACTTGTTCTCGCTGGCTGTTCGTTATCTCTTCAATCGCATGTCTCGACTCATTCTCGAACTGTCGCGTCTGGGCATCCATTTCGGCGCGAAACTGCTTGTCTCGTGCATCGCGGTCAAGGGCTGCGGCACTGTCCGCTGCGATGCGGTCGGCCCGGATCGCTCGAAATTCAACGACAAGCAGGAACCCTATGAGGAACATCCACGTGACTTTCTGGTACCCCTTCATTTCGGGGTGGACGCTCATTGCGGCGGCTGCCAAGCCAGCAAGGGCAACGGAATACCCAGGTAGCGGCAACCTGAAAATCCAATACAGAGTTAACAAGGCCATACCGAACTGAAGGCCTGAAAACAAAGCCTGCTTGCGGGTGAAAATGAAACTGAGTCGGGTCATGGAGTTTCCTTTCAACCAGGAAAGGCCAAGGGGACATCCGCAATAAGGAAGACAGCCGGAGTCAGGGGGAAGGGCGGCTGGCCATCATGTTAAACCAGATTGCTTAACGCAGCAAAATCAACCGGCTACCGAATTGCTCTGAAGGGAAACTGCTTCTTCGAGACAGGCAAGAAGCTCGAGAAATGTTTGCAGGATACCGCGCCGGACAACATCGAGGAGCTACTTCTTAAACGAGCCAGTTTATGCCCGTTTCGTCGCCCATCCGTCGGCAGCTCCGTAGCCAATACATCCCCCTCAGAAATCCCCCGAACCGGCCGGGAGACGGCCCCTTCGGGCATTGTTCGCGCAAAGGTCAGGGGTTCTTCGATGCCTTTGGGCCATTTTCAAACCGAAACCGGCCTTGGTTGCACCCATACAATAGAACCATGCTTCGCGATCTGCGCCCCCTCTTCGCTTACATGCGCCGCTACCGCTGGGGATACCTGTGGGGCACGCTGTCCTGCATCGGCACCAATGCGGCGGCGGTGCAGTTCCCAAGAGTGCTGGGATGGGCCATCGACAAGCTCCAGAAGCACCAGGCCGACCAGAAAGCGATTCTTCTGTTCGCCGCGCTGCTGGTCGCGATCTCCCTCACCAAGGGCATCTTTCTCTACGCCCAGCGCTGGATCCTCATCGGCATCTCGCGCGAGATCGAATTCGACGTCCGCAACGACCTCTTCCGCCATCTCGAAAAACAGGACTCGGGCTTCTATCAGCGCTA
>CAVZNB010000034.1:0-19693 GCA_963776535.1 uncultured Acidobacteriaceae bacterium
TGGATTCGATCAGCGGAATCGCCCACGGCCACTTGTTCACCCCGCCGCCCCACTCCGCGGGCAGCGCCTCACCCGGCGCAACAGCTTTGCGCGCGCAGCTTGCGCCCGGCAGCACCGGCCCCTGCTGCGGGTTCGCCGTCTTCACCTCATCGCAAAACGTCGACGCAATAAACTCGCCGAAGTGGTAGTACGTTTTGCCATGCGCGGCCAGGTCACCCCACAAATATCCGCTCGCCGGTTCATTCACATCGGGAATCTTCTGCAGCAGTGGCAACCCTTCGGCTACCACGCCTTCGTAGTCATACGTCCGCTCTCCGCTCCGGTACGACTGCTGCCAGGTCTTCTCCAGATAGTCGGTCCCAATCGCCGCATTCGACCACACATGCCCGTCGCCCGACACCTCGCCCGAGTCGTAGAAGTTGTCCAGCACGCCAAACCGCAGCGCCAGCTCATGCTCATTCGGCGTGATTCCTTCGCCATACATCGTCAGGCTCGCATCGCCATTCGCCACCGGCTTCCCATCCTTCTTCAGATCGCCCAGAATCTGGTCGTAGGTCCGGTTCTCCTTGATGATGTAAATCACATGCTTGATCCTGCTTTGCGCTCCGCCCGCAAAGGCAATCTTCTCCTCCGCCGCCTTCATCCGGTTCGACTCCAGCACCACATCTGTCCAATGCGGCAGATCCTTCTCCACCTCGCCCACGTCAATCACACCCAGCGACCCATGCAGCAGCGTTGCAATGTAGGTGGTCGGCCTGTGCATTTTTCTGATCTTCGATTCGTCCGTCTCCGGCTGGGCTTCGTTGTTCGGTCCCGTTCCCTTGCCCTTCGCCGTCGCCACATACAGCTTGCCGCCCACTTTCCCCGGTAAAAACGCCAGGTCCATCGGCATCCATTCCGTCGGAATAAACCCGATCGGCTCCACCATGCCTTCCTTCGCGGCTGCGTGCGTCAGCTTCGTTGTGTCCATCACCGCAACCGCATCCGTGATTGCATTGGCCACATACAGCCGGCTGCCGTCCGCGTTGATCGCCAGCGCCTCCGGCTCCGCGCCAAAGTAGCTTTGCCCCGGCAACCGCGTGTCGAAGTACCCCTTCACCGCGAAGTGCCCGTGATATTCGCCGGGGCCCACATCCACGGCCGCCACAGCATCGCGGTTCGCCAGCGCCACATACAGCGTCTTCTCGTCGGGTGAAAACTCAAACGCGCATGGATGCGTCCCCGGCGCCACCGGGCTGGCCGGTTTCAGCAGTTCCAGCTTGCGCGTCACCTTTCCGTCAGACAAATCCAGCTCCGCAATCTCCGACGCATTCCACAACGCCACAAACGCCCGCCCGCCCAGCTTCGGAACAATCAGCGCAATTGGATACGTGGAAGGTACAGCGTCGCTCTCGGAAAGATCGAAGCGCTTCTCTATCTTCCCCGTGGCCGGGTCAATCAGCAGCACATCGTCTGAAAGATTGTCCGCCACCAGCAGCCGCTCCTTGGCCGGGTCCGCCGGCCCAACCACCGCCAGCGCCGCCGGAAACGGTATGCCCTTGTCGCCCTCCACATCGCCAATCAGCTTCGTCTTCTTGCCCGGCGCCAGTTGTTGCAGCGGCAGAGGAATGAACCGGTCCGGCGCAATCTTCCCTCCCGCAAAGCTGTACACCACCACCCCATTGCCGGTGGCGTCTTTCCCATCGCCCAGGGGCGCCGTCTCTGACCCCATGCTCGCGTACAGGTGCTTCCCGTCCCTGCTGAAGGCCAGCCCCGAGTAAAGCGTTTGCTTCGCGCCGACAAGCGTTCGGCTGTCGGGGAAATCCTCAATCTTCCCGGTCTGCGTATCCAGCACCGCCAGCGACTGCTCATACTTCGACTCGAATGTCCCATAGCCGGCATTCACCGTCACCACATAGCGTCCACCCGGAGAAACAGCCATTGACATGGGCAGGCTGTTCAGCCGCTGCGGGTGCCCTGGAATCTCCCCGATCAGCTGCTTGCTCGTAGGCAGGTCCACACTCTGAGCCGCAACAGTCTGCAACCCCAAAAAAAGAAGCGAGCCGGAAACCGGCAACAGGAGCTTCATATTCATGCGAAAACCTTAACAAAAATAGCTCCCCCCGCGCTTCAAAACTCCGTGACACCCTTTTCCGATCGAGCCGTCCCCGCCGGTTACCAACGCCCCGCCAACCGTAATCATGCGCGTGTAGTTCATTCTGCTTAGAATCTCCTCATGAATGACCCTCTTGCTTCCCTCACCCAGTTGCTCGCCGAGGTCATCCTGCCCAACCTCAAGGCCGTACAGGTCAGCCAGGCAGAGCAGATCGCCGCCAATGACCGGCTCGAGCAGTCCATTGAGGACCTGCGAAATCATCTCGATACCCAATTTGCCCGGCTTGCCGCACAGCTCACCGCGTGCCAGGCGGAATTGGCCGCAACCCAGGCGGCCCTCAAGGCAGCGCAGATCAAGGCTGGCCTGCGCGCCCCGGAAGGCAAGCTCCTCATTCACTAGCGTCCTGTTTCTGAAGTTCGCAACATAAACAGCGCTGTCATCCTGAGCGACGCTTGGCCCGATTTTGGGCCAAGTGGAGTCGAAGGACCTGCATTTCGGGGCTTCGACTTATGCTGCGAACTTCGGGGACACCACACTAGCCTGCCAATTCAGTAGCCACACTTCACAGGCGCTCCATGCCATCCATGCAGTAATCTTTTCCTTATGCGTACGGTGCTCACCGCAGAAAAGCTATGGAACGGAACCAGCCTGCTGGACCGCCCCATTGTCGCCATTGAAGATGGGCGCATCGCGTCCATCTACTCCCGAATCGCCGGCGGAGAGTTGCCTGCCGCACCGGGGATCGAATTCCTCGATTTCCCCGGCGCAACCCTCGCCCCGGCCTTCTTCGACGTCCACACTCACGGCGCCGCCGGTCACGACGTCATGGAGGCCACGCCCCAGGCCCTCACCACCATGGGCCACTTTCTCGCCGGCAACGGAACCGGCAGTTACCTGGCCACCACGGTCACCGCTCCCTTGGACGCAACCCTGCGCTCGCTCTCTGGCCTGGCCAAGCTGCTGGCGCACCCTCCCAGCCCCGCAGAAACCATCACCTGGCCCATCGGCATTCATCTGGAGGGTCCATTCCTCTCCCACGCCAAGCGCGGCGTTCACCCGCCCGATCTGCTTCTCGCCCCCGACATCGCCGTATTCGACAAGCTCTATGAAGCAGCCGAAGGCCACGTCCACCTCATGACCCTGGCGCCTGAGCTGCCCGGAGCCGTCGAGCTGGCCGCTCACGCCACCGCCCGCGGCGTCCGCGTCTCCGTCGGCCACTCCAACGCCACCGCTGCCGAGACCCGCGCCGTTCTTGCTGCCGGGGCCATCAGCGCCACCCACACCTTCAACGCCATGCGCCCGCTCGACCATCGCGAGCCCGGCATCCTCGGCGTTGTGCTCACCACCGATTCGCTCTTCGCCGAGCTCGTCTGCGACGGAATCCACACCGCCCGCGAGATGGTCCAGATCTGGTGGCGCTGCAAAGGACCGGAGCGCGCCATCCTCATTACAGACGCCATGTCTGCCGCTGGGATGCCCGATGGCGAATATCAGCTAGGCGGCTTCAAGGTGCAGGTCGCCAACGGCCGCGCCTCCTTCGGCGATGTCCTCGCCGGCAGCGTCCTCACCTTGAACAAAGCGCTCGTCAACTTCCTCGAATTCACCGGAGCAACCCTCGAAGAGGGTCTGCGCCTGCTCACCGCAAACCCCGCCGCCATGACCGGCCTCGGCAATCGAGCCGGCTCCCTGGCCATCGGCCAGCCTGCGAACATTGTTGCTGTCGACAGCACGGGAAAGTTGATGGCCTCATTTGTAAATGGCAGACGTGCAACAGCCCTTCAATAATCGAACCGGTCAGCGAGCGAGGGTGTTCTGGGACTGCCGTTGGAGATAGCACTCGCGGAGGGAGCAGGGGCGGGGTACCCACCATGTGGGTCGAACCCCCTGAAAATGAGCCCAAAAGGCGCGGCCTTCAGGCCCGGATCGGCGCCCCAAAGCCAAATACTACCGCCGTTCTAAAGCGCAGACTCGGCCAGACGCTTCGCGCGCCAAAGTGCGCCGTTGAGCGCCACAACCCCTTCGCGGCTCACCGGCATCTCCGGCGCCTCCGCCTTCAGCCCGGCAAAGAAAGCCTCGCGCACAAGGGCAATCTTCTCGATCACCCCGCCCGTCCACGCCACCGGAACCTCGCCCGCAATTCCGTGCTTGCGTTTCAGCTTTGCCCGCACCAGCAGCACAAACTCCACCAGGTCCGCTCCAGCCTGTCGCAGCAACTCCAGCGCCACCGCGTCCCCTGCTTCGGCCAGCTCGTTGATCACCGGAGCCAGCGCCGCAAAATCCGGTCCCGGGGTGCTGTCGCCCAGGTTCACCAGGTCGCCCAGGTCGGGTGTACCCCAAAGGGCGCCCACTCGTTCCAGAATCTGTGTCGGCTGCTCGCGGTCATACGCGCGCAGAGCCCTGCGCACGCCGTTCACGCCAATCCAGTAGCCTGACCCCTCGTCGCCCAGCCGCGAGCTCCACCCGCCGGCGGTTTCCCGGCTGCCGTCAGGCGCGCGCCCAATGGTATTGGAACCGGTCCCCGCAATCTGCAGAATCCCCGGCCCTCCCTGAAAGGCCGCGTCCAGGGCAATCACTTCGTCGCCCACCACCTCGGACCGCTTCACGCCGAAATCTTCAAAAACCGCGGCAATCCACTCTGACACTCCGCGCATCGTCGCGCTCGCCACACCGCATGAGGCGGCATCGACGCTCTTTACCCCAGCCTGGGCAAATACCTCGCTGAGCAACTCCCGCAGGTTAGCCTCCGCCGCCTCCGCACCCACCCGCAGCCGCTTGATGGAACCGCTCTGGGCATGAGCCAAAACCCGCTCCCCCGCAACAATCGAGGCGCGGGTCCGTGTCCCTCCGCCATCGATTCCCAACACAACGTTCATTCTTTCCGAACTCCTTTTGCCGTCCGTCAGTTGCCCTTGTTCCCACTCTCGACGTCCCGGTCCGCGCCGCCATCACGCAGCGTTCCCGCCAGCACATTCAGGCTTCCGTCGGTCTTGGGAGGGGTAAGGCCGAGCATGCGAACCAGCCAGGGATACAGGTTCACGTTCTCAAACGGCGCAACTGTCTTCCCTGAAACTATATCCGGTCCGGCGGCAAAGAAGCTCGCCTTCATCTCCGGGAGCTTGTGCGGATCGTACCCATGCATCCCCGGAATCGGGGCCTGGTCCGGCTTCCCCGCGGGCGGCCCGTGCGCGCGGATTGCGTAAGGTCCGGTGGCAATCACCACCGGATCGCCCTCGCGCGGGTTCTGGTTATAGTTCAACCCCGCCGGCACATCCTTGCGCCGGTAGACAACAAACTGAGACGAGGCCTTCTTCAGTTGGTTGTACACCCGCGTCCGGTCTTCTTCAGTCTTCGCCGTAGAGCAGCGTTCCCACCGTCTCAAAGCCGGCGAGGTCCGCAAACTGGTCCAGCGTAATCCAGCCGCCCTCCACTTTGGCCATGCCATGATCGCTCACCACCACCAGGTCAATCGGCAGCCCGGTCGCATCCAGTCCCGCCTTCAGATTGCCCACCAGCCCATCCACCTTCAACGCAGCAGCCTTGGTCTCCGGCGCCTCGGGACCGAACTCGTGCCCCTCGTGGTCCGGCTCGGAGTAGTAAAGCGTGATCAAGTGCGGCCGCTCCGCCTCAGGCAATCGCAGCCACGCCAGCACCTGTTGAATGCGCGCCGAATCGTCGATTCTGTCGTCGAACTTCAGATAATACGTAGGCCGGTAACCCGCAATCTTCGCCTCTGACCCCGGCCAGAAAAAGCATGCCGTCCGCATTCCCTGGCTCTCCGCCAGACTCCACAACGGCGTCCCCGAATACCACGACCCGTCCGTCACCGCCTTCGCATCGGAGATCGAATACCGCGCCTGCTTTGTCTCGTCGTAAAAGCTGTTCGCCACCAGCCCGTGATGCTCGGGATAAAGCCCCGTCACAATGCTGAAGTGGTTGGGAAATGTCAGCGAGGGGTAGCTCGGCAGCATCCCCTCCGGCGCCCACACCCCCTGCTTGCCCAGAGCCAGCAGGTGCGTTGCGCCGTCGCGCTTTGCATAGTCCCACCGGAACCCGTCCAGCGAAACCAGCACCACGTAGTGCGCATGCTGCGCCGCCGCGGAATTCGGCCCGTTGTCGACATGCAATACCGGCAGCGGCGGGTCGGGCGCGTCCTGGAACGAGGGGCGCTGAGCCGCCAGGCCGGCCGCAAACACCAGGGCGAGCGACGCAAGAGCCACGCGGCTCAAGGTGCGAAAACGCATCGGAGAATCCTCCGCTTCAGCTTATCGCAAGCGGGGGCTTATCAAGCCCGCAACGCATACACCCGGAACCGCTCAGCGCCGCCCGCCATGGTATACGATTTCCGCATGGCTCACCCCCGTGCTTTCCTCGTTGCCGCATTCGCTCTCGTCCTCGTGTCTTCAACGCAATTGCCCGCTCAAGGCATCGCTCCTTCTCCGCCGCTTGGCTGGAATAGCTGGGACGCTTACGGCCTCACCATCGACGAGACCGATTTCCGCGCCAACGCCACCGTCCTGGCGCAGTTGCGCGAGTTCGGATGGGAGTACGCGGTCATCGACGAAGGCTGGTACATGCAGGACCCCTTCGCCGAAAAAGTCGCCACCCGCAAATATGTCTGGGACCCCAACGGCATCCTCATTCCCGCCGTCAATCGATTCCCCTCCTCGGCCAACGGCGCAGGCTTCAAGCCGCTCGCTGACTGGCTCCACGCCAAGGGCCTCAAGTTCGGCATCCACATCGTCCGCGGCATTCCCCGCGATGTGGTCAAGCAGAATCTGCCCATCGCCGGCACCACCTTCCACGCCGCCGACGCCGCCGACCTCAACTCCCCCTGCCCCTGGGACGAAGGCAACTGGGGCGTCGCCGACAATCGCCGCCGGCCAGGCCTACTACGACTCCATGCTGCGCAAGTACGCCGCCTGGGGCCTCGACTTCATCAAGGTCGACTGCATCAGCGACCACCCCTATCGCCCCACCGAAATCGACCAGATCACCAAGGCCATCCGCAAAACCGGACGTCCCATTCTGCTGAGCCTTTCCCCGGGCCCAACCGCCCTCGAGCACGCCGCGGAAGTCGCCGAACACGCCCAGATGTGGCGCATCGCCGACGACCACTGGGATGTATGGACCGCCGAGCACAAACCGGGCGCAAGCGAGTTTCCCTTCGGCACGCGCGATGCCTTCGACCGCCTCGCCAAATGGGTCCCCTATGTCGGCCCGGGCAGCTGGCCGGATGAAGACATGCTCCCGATCGGCTACCTCGGCCCCCATCCCGGCTGGGGCAATGCCCGCCAGTCGCGCTTCACTCCGGACGAAGAGAAGACCGAGTTCACCCTCTGGGCCGTAACCCGTTCCCCGCTCATTCTTGGCGCCAACCTGACCAGACTCGACAGCTACACCCGCTCCCTCATCACCAACCAGACCATCCTCTTCATCGATCAGGCCGCGTCCTTCAGCCGCCCCGTCGACCCCGCGTCCCTGCCTCCCGGCTTCCAGAACGCCCGCGTCTGGCGCGCCACCATCAACACCCCCAGCGCGCGCGGCTACGCCGAGTACTTCGCCTTCTTCAACCTCGACAACGGCCCCGTAACCCTGCGCGCCACCTGGAAGGATCTCGGCCTCGACAACGGCAAGCATGCCTATCAGGATGCCTGGACCATGGAAACCAGCAAGGTCTCAAAAGACGTCACCATCACCCTGCCCGCCCACGGCAGCACCGTCATCGAAGTGCAGCAAGACTGAGAGCCGGTTGAAAAACTGCCTTGGCCGCCTATGTTTTGAAAGGGCGCGGATTTATCCGTGCCGCAAGCTAAGAGTTCGTTGAAAAACTGCCTCAGCCGGCTATGTTTTGAAAGGGCACGGATTTATCCGTGCCGCAAGCTAAGAGTTCGTTGAAAAACTGCCTCAGCCGCCTGTGTTTTGAAAGAGCACGGATTTATCCGTGCCGCAAGCTAAGAGTTCGTTGAAAAACTGCCTCAGCCGCCTATGTTTTGAAAGGGCACGGATTTATCCGTGCCGCAAGCGCCGCGAAATCAAGAGGGCTTTAGCCCCTGAGGGATCGGTTTCTGAGCCCTTCGGTCAACCTCAAAGCAGTTTTTCAACAGGTTCTGAAATGGAAATGACCCGTTGCCCAGTATCTCGATTTTGAAACCTGGGCCCTCAGGCGTGTGCGAAACTTGACGTGTACGCTAGCAGCGCCCCGGTGAGGGCGCCCGTTCCACAGGATCGCTCCATGCCCGTTCTACGCTCGGCTTTTATTGCTCTGTCCCGCAATCGTGCCTTACGCAGCTTTTGTGAGAATTCCCGCTTCGGCCGGCGCATGAGCTCCCGCTTCGTGGCGGGAATGGAAATCGGCGACGCCCTGCGCGTGGCTCAAGCCCTCAACCACCAGGGCATGCTGGTCACCCTTGACTCCCTCGGCGAAAGCGTCAGCTCCGAAGTCGAAGCGCACAACGCGGCCGAAATCTATCACCAGCTGCTCAATTGGATCACCGCAAACAAGGTCAATGCCAACATCAGCGTCAAGCTCACCCAGATGGGCCTGGAACTCTCGCCGGCGCTTGCCGAAAAGATCGCCCAGAGTCTCGCCGAGCACGCCCATGCCTCTGGACAATTTTCTGCGCATCGACATGGAAGACTCCTCGCTCACCCAGGTCACGCTCGACATTGTGCGCCGCATCCACGCCAAACCTGAACTCCGCGGCTCCATCGGCATCGTGATTCAAGCCTACCTTTTCCGCTCCCAGGCAGACATCGAGCAGTTGATCGCCGACGGCATCCGCGTGCGGCTCTGCAAGGGCGCCTACAAGGAACCAGCCGAGGTCGCCTTCCCCGGCAAGGCGGATGTGGACAAGAACTACATCGAACTGAGCAAGATGCTGCTGGAAAGCCCCATTTACCACGGCCTCGCCACCCACGACGAAGCCATGATCGCCGCCGCCAGGGCCTTCGCCAAGGAACGCGGCATTGATCCCAGCCGCTTCGAATTCCAAATGCTCTATGGAGTGCGCCGCGACCTCCAGCGCCAGCTCGTCAAACAGGGATACAACGTCCGCGTTTACGTTCCTTTTGGCCGCGATTGGTATCCCTACTTCATGCGCCGACTCGCCGAGCGCCCGGCCAATGTGCTCTTCCTCGCCAGAAACTTCTTCCGCGCCTGACCACAGGGCCTGCCCGGGAACAAGCAACCGCCCAGGCAAGATACGCCCGGTGTTGTCGAAATCTTGGATTGAAGATGATGCGGTGCCTGATCGGGAAGAAGATCGGGGGCGAAACCTGCTGTGACTTGAGTGACGGCCCTGAGGGGGGTGGCGTTCGTCAACTAGTCCGCGTTGTTTCCCTGCTCTCTTCTGGTCTTGCGCTGATACTGCTTCCTCAACATCGTCGGTTTCCTGCAGAGGGGACACTCCCAGGGATAATACCCAAACCAGGAATAGATCTTCTCTTGCAAAAACCCCCGGCGCGACAGGCGTCGCATACTGGTTCCGCATGTCTTGCAATGCATGTCTTTCATCCTTCCGGTTGCTTCGGCCTGTCAACGAACCAAGCAACCGAGCGCCCGCAAAAAACTACACAATTCGAGAGCATAAACTGTCTCACCTGGATTTTGCCCGGAATTTTTGCCTTCGCTTGAAGACCATCTCAATTCATTGCAAGCCAGCCTGCTCGCCATCCGCTCATCCGTCATTCAAAACGGCAATCCCCACCCCAACCCTGCACGCAGTGTGCCAATCAGCACCGAACTGCTCGTAACGCCTGAGATGCTTCAAATCAATAACATAGCATGATTTGAGGAGTCATGCCCGAGGAGGCATCACCCGCACATTCACATCCAGAATCCAGAAAAACGCGGGCAGAAGGTCTGCATCTTTGAATCTTCCCATTCAATCCGGCCGCAACACTGCTCGCTTCCTACATTGGCTCAGCCCGTCCCGCGGCATCTGCCAGCCGCCTCAACCCAAGCTGGGCCAGGTCCGCAACCGCCCTGGCCAGGGTAGGTGAAGCGTTCAAGCTCTCCGGACGCTCCAGCCGCAACCCAAGTTTAGCGGCATATTCGCGAAACAGAATGTCCACGTCGAACAGAATTTCTACGTGGTCGCAAAGAAAGCCAATCGGCTGAAGCATGATCGTCTTCACGCCGGCCCCGGCAATCGAGTCAAGGGTGCTCTCCACGCTCGGTCCAATCCACGGTCCCCCGCTCGCTCCCTGGCTCTGGAACGCAAACCACCACTGCGGAATCTCCGGCACCAGCTGCGCCACCAACGCCGCAGTTCCTTTGGCCTCCTCCGCGTACGGGTCGGCGCCCGCGCCCGGCCATAGCCGCGGCTGGCCCTCGCTGGCCGCCGGCGTCTGAATCGTCCGGCAGGGAACGCTGTGCGCCGTGAACAATACCGGAACCGGAGTGCCAACCTCGGCGCTCAGCCTGCTCAGCGCCGGCCGCAACCGCTCGGCAAAGGCCTCGATCAGCAGCGGGTGGTGCGCCCATCCTGGAGTAAAGTCGATCCGCAGCCCGCCCGCCTCGGCCTCCACCGCGCGCCGGTAAAGCCCCACGCTGGTCCGCGAGTTCTGCGGCGCCATGCAGATCACCGCCGCCTCTTCCACCCCGTCCGCGCGCATCTGCCGCACCACATCAGGAATGTACGGCTTCCAGTTCCGCATCCCCACGTACACCGGAACCGCCTGCCCACCGGCAGCCAGCTCCGCCTCCACCAGCCGCCCCTGCTCCATCGTGATCTCGGTCAGCGGACTGCGCCCGATCAGCGAGTAGCGGTGTTGAATCTCCTCAATCACCGCCTGCGGCAGCGGTCGTCCGCTCACCACGTTGCGCAGGTACTCGGGAATCTGCTCCACCGTCTCCGGCGTTCCATGCGCCAGCAGCAGCACAGCCTGTTTAGCCATGGGCCTGCTCCAGCCGGAACTCCCTTACCATCCGCACCACCGCCTGCACATTCTCCACCGGAGTATTCGGCACAATTCCATGTCCCAGGTTGAAGATGTGCCCCGGCCGCCCGTTCGCCGCCCGCAGAATCTCCTTCACCCGCAACTCCAGCACCTCCTGCGGCGCAAACAGCGTAATCGGGTCCAGGTTTCCCTGCACCGCATGACCATGCCCCACCGCCCGCCAGCCCTCGTCCAGCGGCTGCCGCCAGTCCAGCCCAATCACATCGGCTCCCGTCGAGGCCATCTCGCTCAGCAGCCCCGCCGTCTCCACGCCAAAATAGATCACCGGCACGCCCATCGCCTGCACCGACCGCACCAGCCGCTTCGAGGCCTCAAACGCATATTGCTGGTAGTCGGCCAGCCCCAGCGAACCCACCCAGCTGTCAAAAATCTGGATCACGTCCGCCCCGGCCAGCACCTGCAACCGGCAATAGTGCTCCAGCACGGTGACGATCTTGTCCAGCAGCAAACGCCAGGTCAGCGTATCGCCGTACATCATCTGTTTCGTGTGGATGTAATTCCTTGATCCGCCGCCCTCAATCATGTAGCTGGCCAGCGTGTACGGCGCTCCGCAGAACCCGATAATCCCCAGCCGGTCCTTGAAGTGCGACGCCACCTTCTGGATCGCCCGCGCCACATAGCCCAGCTCATCGGCCCGGTCGGTCCGCAGCGCGCGAACATCCTCAGCCGTCCGCACCGGGTGGTGCACATGCGGCCCCTCGCCCGCCAGAAACTCGAAAGGCAGCCCCATCGGCTCCAGCGGCAACAAAAGGTCGGCAAAGATGATGGCCGCATCCACGCCCAGCTTTTCCGCCGCTGTAATCGTCACCTCCGCGGCAATCTCCGGGTTCTTGCAGATCTCCACCAGCGTGTGGTGCTTGCGCACATCGCGGTATTCCTGCATGTAGCGCCCCGCCTGGCGCAGAAACCACACAGGCGTGCGATCAACGGGTTTGCGCAAACAGGCGCGAACAAAGCGGCTGCCGTCCAGAATCGTATCCGGAACAGCCGAAATCACATTCTGAGTATCCATACTGCTTCGATTCTAAAGGGGGAAACAGGGAATCCTGGTGATTTGGCTCACATGCAATCTGCCGACATGCAACTCGCCCCGCCTGCTGTGTTCGCAGCACGCAAAAAACCTGCCGAACCAGGGATAATTGGTCCGCGCTTCGCAAAAGGAGTTACAATACTTACAATGCTGATCAAGTAAGGAGGCTCATGTCCACAACCCATTCCACCGTGATCAGCATGCGCCTCCCCGCGGAAAGCGGCCAGCGCCTCAAGCGCATGGCCCGCCGTCATGGCTGGACACCCAGCGACGCAAGCGCCCGTCTCGTCGAAGAAGGACTGCGCCGCTCCGAGTTCGCCTTCCTTGACTTCCGCGACTCCGCCGCCGGCCGCCAGGCCTGTATCCAGGGCAGCACTCTCGCCGTCTGGGAGGTCATCTTACTCACCCGAAGCCACGCCGGAAACGCCGGGGCCGTCGCCCAGCACCTCCAATGGCCGCTCGCCAAGGTCATGGCCGCCGTCCACTACGCCGAGGCCTTCCCCGCGGAGATCGACGAAGCCATCGCCGACAATGCCGCCGCGGACTTCAACGCCCTCAAGCGCATGCTGCCCCAGGCCACGGAGTTTGTCCCCGGCAAGTCCGCCCGACCTTAGCCGATGCTCCGCTTTCTGCTCGACGAGCACATCTCCCCGCAAGTCGCTCGCGGCCTCCGCCGCGCCGAAACAGTTCTTGAAGTCCACGCCCTCGCCGAGTGGGACAACGGAAGCCTCCTCGGCCAGGACGACGAGGCCTGCCTGCGCCAGGCATTCCTGCACGGCCTCACCCTTGTCACTTACGACCGCCGCACCATTCCGCCCCTGCTCAAGACCTGGGCGGAATCCGGCCTCGACCACGCCGGCGTCCTGTTTGTGGACGAAAAGACCATCTCTCCCGCCGACATCGGAGGCCTGGTCCGCGCGCTGCGCGAACTGGCGCGGGAAACCAGCCAATGGAGTTGGAAAAACAGGGTTGTCTTTTTGCGGAGATAACTCCGGAGAATCGCAGAAGACCTTACTTCGTCTCCACCTTCAGCACCCGGATCTCCGGGTACGCCCCGTCCCAGTCCGGCGACACCGCGTCGAAGATCAGCCGGAAATCGGCATGGTCGCCCGGTGCCAGCGGCGCCGCTGAAACCGGCTCCACGTCAATGTACGGCTGCCGCATCCGGATAATCTTCAGAGGCTGCGTCTCGTTCTGCGCCACCTCGTGGGCAAACGTCCGGAACAGCACCTGCACCGTTATCCCGGTCACCGTCTTTGACCCGGTGTTGGCAATGTTGCCATCCAGATACGTCACCTTGCCCCCGGCCAGGTTTGACGACTCGCTCATCTCCAGGCCGCTGATCGGCAGGTTCACCGCATAGGCGTCCGGGGCTGCGGAGATGGGTGCAACCGTAGGCCGCGTCCTTCCGTGTTCAAGAACCAGCACCGCAACCACGGCCACAATCACCACCACCGCGGCAGCGATGACCACCGGAAGCCAGTTGCGCTCCTCGGTCTCAGCGGAACGCGCGGCGGAAGGTACAAGTTGGGGACCAGTGCTCACGAGCGGATTTTACACCCGTTACGAAAGGAATTGTTAGGCATCCCTCGTTCTTGTTATGCAGAAGATGCTTTTTCGCCATTGGCCGATAGCTTCCCTGTCGCGGAAAATATTCACCGAATAGCAATCGGCGTTTAAGAATCTCTGTAGGCTCGGCAGCGTCTAAGGTAGCAGAGCGCAAACCGCCAAACCACACGGTTGCAAACTTCGCCGAAAGGCAATGAACGTAAGGCTCAGAAAGGCAGGCCACCATGCAAACCTCCACACAATCCGTGCCCGCCTCAGTCCAGCCGCCCGCCGATCCGAAGCAGACCATGCGCCACGAGGACCGCGCCTACCAGGTTGTCACCGTAGCCGCCATCCTGCTGCTGCTCGGCAGCCTCTGGGTCTTCTAACCGCCCCGGCAAGCTCACGCTCCGTTCCGCCCCACGCGAAATACCCGCACCCCGTGCCATCCAATATTGGCAAAGACTGCCACCAGAAACAGCGGCAAAATCAGCGGCGGCAAGCTCGCCCTCCCCTGCCGCGCAGACGCAAGAATCCACCACTGAATGGTCAGGAACAACCCCGCCAGCTCCAACTTGAGCCAGGAAATCATTTGCAGCGTAAGCGCCTCCAGCCGCGGCCGATTCGCCGCCGTAACCCGCACCGGGAAGTTGAAGGAGGCGGGAAACAAAGCCACCAGTGAGATGAAAAGATAAAGACCCAGCGCAATCGCTGGCAGAAGCCAAAGCGCCCCCGGTGGACCCCACGCATTCGGTTCGCCTGCCGCATTAAAGTGCGTAGGAATGGGGCCGGCCAGGCGCTCAGGCCCATTCAGGCCCCGCCAGGTAATCCAGAACAGAATCGCAATCATGCCCAGCGAAATGGCTTCAAGACTCTTGCGCATGGAAACCCTCCCGGCCAGATTGAAGCTAGGCCTGGTTCGAAGTCACGAAAAAATCTATATGGAATCGAGCCAGTCTTGTGACCTGAAACGAGACACTCTCATCAACCCCGTCGGAAGTTGACTCTCGGCCGCCCAGGCAGCGTCTCACCCGAACCGCGCCCGCTTCACCGTCTGCCGGAAGTCTTCGCCGGTCATCTCCACCCGCACGCACATCTCCGCCAGCCGCGACCGCATCCGGTCGCCAATCCGATCGCCCAGCGTCTGCTCCCGCGCGGCCCGCTCCATCTCCGTCTGCGCCCCGCCGCCGGCAGGCAGATCGAGATAGTTCGTGGTGATGATCGTCGTCTGCCGATCGTTGTAGCGCGTATTCAGAATCAGCGCCACCGTATCCCACACCCACTCGTTTGGCTTCTGTGCACCCAGGTCGTCCAGCACCAGCACCTCAGCGGCAAACACCGGCCTCAGCAGCTCCAGTTCCGTTGTATTCACCTGCGGGTTGTAGCTGTTCTGGATATTCTTCAGCAGCTCCCGGTAGTCGCAGAACAGCCCTTTCACCCCGCGCTCCTGCACCAGCCTGCGCAGTACGCCCACCGCCAGGTGCGTCTTCCCCACCCCGATTGACCCGGTAAACAACAGCCCCTTGCCCGCCGTATCCACCGGGTAAGCCTCCACAAACTTCCGCGCCGTCAGGTGCGCCCGCCCCAGCGAAGCGTCGGCCCCGCGAAACGCCGTCTCATACCCATCCAGCGTGTAGTGCCGGTACCGCTCCGGAATCCGCGCCGCCGCCAGCCGCCGCTCCTCGCGCACCATCTCCTGGCACTCGCACGGCCGCGATACCCACTGCCCGGTCGCATTCACCACGCGCACCAGCCCCACTCCATCGCAAATCTTGCAGACACTCATCTGCATTCAAGCCTAGCGCACCGCGCGACGCGACGCCCCGGTGCATCCCCCGTCTACAAATGTGGAAAAGAACGCCTTCGCCTCTTGGAATATGCGCCCGCCAGATCAGCTTCGACCAATCCTCAGGAGTCTACGGTCTGTGCTTGTGCAGCCCTGGCAACAAAATGCATCTAAATCGACAATGCATTTTGGACTCATTTACTCCAAAAGAGAACGCCCGGCCTAGCCGCCCGCAAATGCAGATTTACGCCGCAAATGGGCAAAATTCCCTCGTGTATGCGTGCTGAATCGAGTTCCAATCTGGCATATCTTACACAAAAGTATGACAGAATATCCCCCATTCGCGATTGACAATGGCATTACGCGCGCCCTAGCATTCGGACGGTTTTCCAATCAATCTTGGGGGGTGGCTGTGTTCCAGAGAATCGCTTCGTCTGGTCTGCGGATCAGTGTTTTTGTCGGCCTGTTTGCTATCACATTTCTTGCCACACTCAACCTCGCTGGCTGCGGCGGCTCCCCGGCCTTGAGTGTCGCTGTGACCGCGACCGCGAGCATTGTGGATGGGAATGACACAACCAAATTGACCGCAACCGTCACCAACGATAAGAACTCCGCGGGTGTCACATGGAGCGTAAGCGGCGGGGGGCTCTGTCCAACACCACCACCACTTCGGCAACCTATACGGCACCGGCGCCAACCAGTTCTTCGCAGACCGTGACGATTACGGTAACCTCGGTGGCCGACACCACCAAGACCGGAACGGCGACGATCACGATACCGGCAGCGCCCTCGGTGACTTCTACCAGCACAAGCCTTACCGGCGCGGTCGGAACCACCTACTCCATCACCCTGCAAGCCAGCGGCGGCATCGCACCATTTACGTGGGCTCTCGGCGCCGGCACCACGTTGCCCGCGTGCCTCACCCTTCAACCCTCCGGCGTCATAACTACGACATCGGGCGCTGCGCCCGCCGCCCCCTGCGCGGGAACTTACAGTAACCTCACCTTCACGGTCACCGATTCGGGCACGCCGACGCCGCTCACAGCAACCTCGTCAGCGCTGACCATCACCATCGCCGCGGCTCCGGCCATCACGTTCACCGGTGCGGTTCCGGCCACGGGAACCTTCAACACCCTCTATACCGGGAGCGCGGAAGCAACGGGCGGCGCAGGCGGTTTAGCTTACAGCGTATCCGCCGGCGCACTGCCGACCGGGCTGAGGCTGAACGCCGCCAATGGCGCGATCACCGGGACGCCCTCCGTCGTGGGTCCATTCAACTTCACCATCCAGGCGGCCGACGCCTTCGGAGACTCGGCCACCCAGGCCTACAAAGTCACCATCGGAGCGGCGGCGCAGACCATCACCTTCGGCGCCATCGCCGCCCAGACGGTGGGAACGCCACTGACGCTTTCCGCCACTGCCAGCTCCGGCTTGCCGGTCAGCTTTGCTTCGACCACAACTTCCGTCTGCTCGGTCGCCGGTACAACGGCCACAATGCTCACCATCGGACCCTGCACCATTCAAGCCACGCAGGCCGGAAACACAAACTATTTGGCGGCCACGCCGGTCTCCCAGGAATTTACTGTCAATGGCGAAGCGCAGACCATCACGTTCGGCGCGATTGCAGCCCAGAACGTAGGAACGCCGCTGACGCTTTCCGCCACAGCCAGCTCCGGCTTGACGGTCAGCTTTGCTTCGACCACAACTTCCGTCTGCTCGGTCGCCGGCACCACGGCCTCCATGCTCACCATTGGAACCTGCACCATTCAAGCCACGCAGGCCGGAAACTCCACCTATGCGGCGGCCCCATCCGTCTCGCAAAGCTTTACCGTGAACGGCACGGCGCAGACCATCACCTTCGGACCGATTGGGACCCAGGTTGTCGGAGTGCCGCTAACGCTTTCCGCCACAGCCAGCTCCGGCTTGACGGTCGGTTTTGCATCCACCACGTCTTCCGTCTGCTCGGTCGCCGGTACAACGGCTTCCATGCTCACGGCCGGAACCTGCACCATTCAAGCCACTCAGGCGGGCAATTCCACTTTTGCGGCGGCTGCTCCGGTTTCGCAGAGCTTTACCGTCAATCCCGCCTTGAGCATCACCACCCCGAGCCCCTTGCCGACCGGTGTTGTGGGAACCGCCTATAGCCAGACATTGCAAGCCGCTGGCGGTATAGGTCCATACACCTGGTCGTTGATTTCAGGCTCCAGCAACCTTGCTCCTCTCGGCCTGTCATTCAACCCCACCACCGCCACGGTTTCCGGTTCGACGCCGGTGGCTGGCGGCCCAGCCAGCTTCACTGTCCAGGTGAGCGATTCAGACGGCAACCAGATCCAGTCCACATTCTCGGTAACCGTCAACGCTTCGCTGGCCGTCTCCATCTCATCCCTGCCGGCCGCGTATACGGGATCCAGCTACACGCAGACACTCACGGCTACGGGCGGCACAGGCACGTACACCTCCTGGACCATAACCGTGAACTCCAGCGGCGTTACGGCCCTCGGCCTGAGCCTCAACTCGACTACGGGGGTCCTCTCCGGCACTGCCGCATCGCTCAAGGTCGGAAACGCCACCTTCACAGTGCAGGTGAAGGATTCAAACAACAACACGGCGACGCAACAGTTGACCATCTATGTCTACAACCCGCTCTCGCTGCCGGCGCCGAATCCCACTTCGCTGCCGGCCGGATTTGTCGGCTTGAGCTACACCGGTTCGGTTACCGGATCGGGCGGAAGCGGGAATATCTCCATGGCCGTAACCTCAGGACCCACCCCGCCTGACAGCCTGACAGTGACTCCGAGCGGCGCCACGGTCAATGTTTCCGGAATCCCCGGCTCCAATGACACGGTCAGCTTCACGGTCAAACTGACAGATAACACGACGCTCAGCTTCATCAGCCAGACGTACACCATCTCCATCACCACGTCGACCTACGTGCTGCCCACAGCGAACCCGCCCGCAGCGATTGATGGCCAGACGTATGGCGACACCATCACCGCTGCCATCACCGGCGGCAGCGGCAACTACGCCTGGATCATCAACGGTACTCAGATCGCGTCCAACACGCCAACGGCGCTCGGCGCCACCACGTTGTCGCAGCAGTTCTACGCCGTCGACACCGGCACCGGCGTTCTCACGCTGCAAACGGCCTCCGGAACTACCGTTACCGGGACAGGCAACTTCACCTTCACGGCAGCAATCATGGACATTGGCCTCAATCAGACCAGTCCCGCACAGCAGTACACATTCACAGTCAACCCCGCCGGCTCCTCCGTGAGCGGGCAAATCTTCCTCCAGAATTACTGCTACAACGGCAACTCGAACCTGCCCGTGACCTTTACGGTCGGCCTCTACAACGGCGCCACCCAGGTTGCTTCTACCACCACTGACGTCAACGGCAACTATTCGTTCAGCAGCGTTGCCAACGGAACCTACACCATCACGCCGTCGCTTGCGGGGGCTGAAACGTTGTTCTATCCCCCTAACTACTCCAGCCTGACGCTAAACACCTCAAGCAACAACAACGTGACCGGAGAAAACTTCAACGCCAGCGTGGGCTTCACGGTCTCCGGCACGGTGACCTATAGCGGCGCGCAGAAGGGGCAGACCTACATCGCGGTCAATAACGCCAACTGCGGCAGTGCGACAGGCACCAGCATTACCGCGGCCACGCTCAGTGCGGGCGGAGCCTACACCGTCCACGGCGTGCCGCCAGGCAGCAACACCATCGATGTATGGATGGATCCGTTGGGCCAGGGTGTGGCGAACGCGATTGATCCGGCGGGCAACGTCGCCGTTACGGTGGATGCGAATGTCAGCAACGCTGACGTCACCATGGCCGATCCAACGTTTACGACGCCGACCAAAAATCCCACCATCAGCACCATTATCCCTAACTCGCAAGGCGTGGTCATTGAGAGTAGTGGGAGCAAGAACAGCAATAACGTGGAGGACGCAAATCAGTACCTCGTCCAATGGAGCACCAGTGCCACACTTGGCGGCGGAACCGGTGGCGGGCAATTCCTCAACATCGCCGGCAGCCACGTCTTTACGGCGAACGGGGAGAAGGGCGTCTGGGTCCTCAACAATGCCGTGCTCGCCGGCTCGGGCTACAGCCTCACCAGCGGTGCTACGTACTACTTCCAGGCCCGTTCCTTTAACACCCTGGACACTGGCGACCCACATCCGACCGGGTGGTGCAACTACACATCCTCCGGGTGCAGCGGAACGTCCGGCTTTATAGAAAACAATACGTAATCTCAGCCAGTAAGAGGAC
>CAVZNB010000035.1:0-12008 GCA_963776535.1 uncultured Acidobacteriaceae bacterium
AACGCCGAAGCTGCGGGCATTCCTGCGCGCTTCCTCCAGGGCTCGGCCTCCAACATGCCCTTTCCGGCAAAGAGCTTCGACTTTCTCCTCTGCCGCGCGGCCTTCAAAAACTTTGCCAAGCCCATTGAAGCCTTGCAGGAGATGAGCCGCGTCCTCAAGCCCGGCGGCCGCGGTGTCATCATCGACCTCAAGCGCAATGCTTCACCGGCAGAGATCGGCAAAGGCGTCGACGCCATGAATCTCTCCTGGTTCAACCGCATCCTCACCAAGCTGGCCTTCAAGACCATGCTCATCAAGAGCGCCTACACCAAAGAGGAGTTTCAGGAGATGCTCTGGGAGGCAACTTTCAGCGACTACGAAATCAACGAGGACTACATGGGCTTTGAGATCTGGATGACGAAGTAGTCCCGTGCCTGATGTCTACTGCGGCACCTTGCGCGCCGGCTTGTGCATCGGCACCACCTGCACCGTAACGTCCCGCACCTCGGAGAGAAACCGGTTCAGCACCGAGCCGCGCAGCAGGATATCCCACCGCGAACGCGCCGGCTGGCCAAACACCACGTGCGAAATGTTCTCCTGCTGAGCAAAGCGGATCAGTGCGTCGGAGACGTTCCGGTCCACAAGCGACACCACCTGTGCGCCCAGGTCGCGAGCCATGCGCTGGTACTCTTCCAGCCGGTGGTAGCCCTCGGGATCGCCGTGCCCCTTGTCGTCGGGCTTGGTCACGTGTACCGCGTACCAGTTGCTCGCCAGCCGCCCCGCAATACGCGCTCCCACACGGATCAGCCGCTCCGTTCCCGGCCGCGTGCTCAGGCACACCATCACCTTTTCCGGAATCGGCGCCTGCTCCAGCCCCTGGATGCGCCGGTACTCAGCAGCACGGTTGCCCACCTGTTCGGCCGTGGTGCGCAGGCTCAGCTCGCGCAGCATGTTCAGGTTGCCCTTGCGGAAGAAGTTGGCCAGCGACTGCTCCACCTTCTCCGCCGCGTAAATCTTGCCCGCGCGTAACCGCGTCCGCAACTCGTCCACCGTCACGTCCACGTTCACCACTTCGTCCGCGCGCTTCAAAAAACTGTCGGGAACAGTCTCGCGGATCACGGTATTGGCCGAGCGGTTGACGGCGTCGTTCAGGGTTTCCAGGTGCTGGATGTTCACCGCCGTCATCACGTTGATGCCCGCGTCCAGCAGCTCCAGCACATCCTCGTAGCGCTTGCGGTTCTTGCTGCCCGGCACGTTGGTGTGGGCCAGCTCATCCACCACCACGGTGTCTGGATGCCGCGCCAGAATGGCGTCCACATCCATCTCTTTCAGATTCACGCCGCGATACGGAATCACCTTCTGCGGAATAATCTCCAGGTCGCGGATCCGCGCCTCGGTTTCGCTGCGCCCATGTGTCTCCACCAGCCCGATCACCACGTCCACGTTCTGCTGGTGCACCATCAGGTGTGCGTCGTTCAGCATGTGGTAAGTCTTGCCCACCCCAGGTGCCGCGCCAATGTAGATGCGCAGCTTGGCCGGTTCCTGCTGCTTCTCCAGGATGATCTCAGCCATAACCTATCCCACCTCGACGGGGTGGCGGGTTACCTCGACCGCCGCCACGGGAAGAGTAAAACGGAAGGTGGTTCCGTTGCCCAGCCGGCTCTCCACCGCAATCTGTCCGCCCAGTTGCTCCACCAGCCGCCGCACCAGCGCCAATCCCAGTCCCGAGCCGCTCTCCGACATAGGATTGAAGCGGTCGAAGATAGTGCTCAGCCGCTCCGCCTCAATGCCCCGCCCGGTGTCGCGCACTGTGAATTGCACTGAGTCCTTCACCTCTTCGGCCGCCAGCAGAATCTCCCCATCCTCCGGGGTGTAGCGCAGCGCATTGGCCATCAGGTTGTCCAGAATCGATCGCAGCGCGCGCCGGTCGGCCTGCACCACCGCCAGGTCCGCGTACGCCCGCACGTCTACCCGAATGCGCTTGCGCGACGCCTCGTCGCAATAGCGGTCGCGCGCATCGCTCAAGGCCTGCAAGGGCCGCAGCCGCTCCAGTTTCAACTCGCGCTTGCCCGTGTCCAGCTCTGCAACTTCAATCAGGTCGGCCATCAGGTCGTCCAGCTTCTCTGATTCCTTGCCGGCTGCCTCCACCAGCTCCCGCTGCAGAGGCTCCAACTCTCCGCCAAACCCCTGGCCCAGCGCATAAAGCCCGCGCCGCAGTTGCAGCAGCGGATCGCGAAGCTTGCGGCTCGCCACATTCAAAAACTGCGTCTTGAACCGATCCGTATCCTGCAGGCTGGTTACGTCTTCCAGCGTGGTCACCGTGCCCAGCAGCCGTCCCTCGGAGTCGCGCATCGGTGTGGTGCGCAGACGGTAGCTCCGTTCCTGCTTGCCAATCCGCATCGGCAGCATCGATGCCTCGTCTTCCGTGGCCACTGCCTTCTGCATTTGAACTGCATCCCGGATGGCGCTCAGAATCTTGTCTCCGCCCGGCGTATTGGCCAGCGCCAGCCGGTCTCCGGCCGCGTCCCCAAGCAGCTCTGCCGCCGCCTGGTTCACTTTCAGTATGTGCCCCTTGCCGTCGGTCACAATAATCGGCTCAAAAATCGATTGCAAAACCGCGTCGGAAAGTTGAAACTGCATCTGCCGCCGCCCGGCCTCGGACTCGTGCAGATCCCGCAGCCGCACCGCCAGCCTGTTCAGCTCCGCCGCAACCACGCCAAAGTCGTCGCGGCTGCTCCAATCCGTGCGGTGCTCCAGGTTTCCCTGCGCAATCTTGCGCGCATCCCGCGCCAGCTTGCGGATCGGTGAAAGTACAAAATAGACCGTCAACCCTTCCACCAGAATTGCCGCAATCACGAATACCCAGCCCAGTCCCAGCAACCCCGCCGCCTTCAGTGCGCCATGCGTTGCCGCCAACAGCCCCAGCGTGAGGCAGCCGAGCACAATACACCCGAGAATCAAACGCTGCGTGAGGTTAATCATGGTCCGGCCTCCGCGCCGGATCTGGAGATTGCTGAATCTATGAAGTGTAGCCGGGCAAGGGGCCTAAAGAAAAGGCCGGCGGCCTGTCGCGCCGAGCGCCGTTCTACCTATTGTCGCGAAATCTGCTTCATCGCGCAAAGAGCCCATCGCCGAATCCGGCATCCCCGGACTGGACGGCTCGCCGATTCCATGCCAGCAACAAGTGCGCCCCATCCCGGACGCAATTTTGTCGCGTCAGGGATGGGGCGAGTTGGGGCTTCGCGCTTGAATCTTCGATCGGTCCTGCGTGCGGTTGCACGCGGCTGGCGCTGTGCAGTTACCGCACCAGCTCTGAAACTACCTCAATCTGCTCCGTGTGGGTGCTGCCCGGCATATCCAGCGAGCCCAGAAGCAGGGCCTTCCCCGGCGTCAGAGTCGCCTCTCCGTCCAGCATCGTTTGCTGCAGTACCGGATCCTGTCCTACGCCAGGCTTCTCAGCTGCCAGGCTCGACTGCTCAACTTTCGTCCGCAGCCGCAATGCCTCCCCATGCCCATCCACGTTGGCTTCGATATGCAGCCCGACATCCACATACTGCACCTGTGAGCTGGCCTTATCAGCGTCGGTGGTGCCGGTCACAATCGGCACGCGCGTGCCCTGCTTCAGCGTCGTCTTCTCGCCTGAGACGGCAATCAGCGAGTAGCTCTGCGTCCCAATCCGCTTGCCTCCGTCGCTCTCGGCGATGGTGTAGGTGAGCCGGTAAACCTTCCGCGCATGGTCAAGCTCCACCACAATTTTCTTGGCCAGCGCTATGTCGTCCGCGGTGCCGTGGATGGAGATGATGTCTTGCGAGGACGCGAGATAGATCTTCGCCTTTGGAATCATGTTGCGAAGGTCGTTCACCACTTCATTTGCTTCGCTCTGCAGCGTGATGTTGGTCAGGTAGATGCTCTGGTAGGTCTCCGCGATGGGCTTTGTCTCCGCTGCGTTGCTGTCGGAAGACTGCGCCTGCACGCCCGGTACAAGCAGGATGAGCGCCAGCGTGAAGGCAAGAAGCAAGGGAGCTGCATTCAAGGCGCGCGGCAAAGGCGCGTCTTCATTCCATTTCATGTTCAGCCTCTCAGAGTGTGTCGTAAGAAGAACGCAGGCCGCGTCTCTTCATCGGTGCTGTGCGATCTTCTATACCCACAGACGCTGCGATTCATCCACCGCTCGACACTTTTTCACAGAGACTCTCCGCCGCCTCGCAAAACAGCTCCGCACCTTACGGAATCGAGCACACCGCGAGCTTCCCATTATGCCAGTGGCAGTCCAGCCCCGCCGGTTGCGGATAGGAGACCATCACCCAGTCCACGCCGAACTGCTCCTTGAGCCGTTCGAAGTCCGCAAGCTCAAACTGCGTCCAGCCGGCTTGCGCCAGTTCCTGCTCACGCCAAACCGGCCCCAGGCTCGGCACCTGCATCACCACTGCCGTGTCCTTGATTCCATCGGCCAGTTGGCTGCGCTCCGCAATGGCGCGGAAGTTATGGAAACCCTCGCCCGGCGCGGCCAGGTAGCCAGGATCGAGCGCAAAATACGCATCGGTCGGCGTATTCTGCCGCACCCAGTCGAAGGCCTGAATCCACGGGTTGGCGCTCGCCATCCCGGGGAGTTCAAGATGCGCGCCCCCGTCAATGAACTGCCGTTGCACCACGAACATGCTCCCGTTGAACACCAGCAAATACACAGCCCAGCGCCACACATGCGTCCTCAGCAAAAACCGCCCCATCAGCCCGCCCGCCACCAGCGCCATGAACAGGTACACCAGGTGCAGATAGCGCATCGGTTGCAGTGGGCTCAGCCGGATCAGCGAGTCCGGCGCAAGAATAGCCATCGCAAGCAGCTGATAGAAGACCCCAAAGGCGAGCACCGCCAGTGCGAATCGCGCCAGCCGCTCTTCGCCCTTCCTCTGCGCCACACGCCACAGCACCCAGAAAAGAACCAGCGGTCCCAGCGCGCCCAGCCACTCGTACCAGGTCCAGCGGTAGAGCGAGTAATAATTGCGCGACGACAGAGCCTCGCGCCAACTGGCGCTGGCCGGTGCAAACACCCACCCCAGCGGCGTCGCCGACGCCAGTGAACCCTCCTCCGCCCGCACTCGGAACGGAGCCGGTTCCAGCAGAGCAAGCGCCAGGAAACCGCAAAACGAAATGCCCAGCACCGCCATGATGGGATGCAGCACGAGCGCCACAACCAGCAGCGGCAGCGCCTGCCACCGCTTGTTCTCGCCCGGCTTGTTTTCCAGGATGCGCGCTATCGCCACCAGGATCAGCGCCGTCGCCAGGTTGCGCGGATGCAGGTGCTGGTCGGCCAGGTTCAGCGCCGTGCCCGCCACGGGCAGCGTCAGCATCGCGGCCACCATGGCCACCGCCGCCCATTGCGCCCGCGCCTCCGCAAACAGTTGTGCCGCAATCCGCTGCGAAGCCCACAGGATCAGGAACAGGGCAATCAGCTGCCACAGCAGCTCCGACCATGCCAGCGGAATCCCCGTCCCGCGGACAAAATGAGCCATCCACGCATCAAACACAGTGGCCTGCGTTTGCAACCGGAAGAAGTCAGCATTGTGCGGGAAAAGAGCGGGATTCAGGTCCGCTTTCACGGCTGTCAGATAGATGCCGTCATCCTCAAAGCCGGGGTGATAGCCCATCACCAGAAAGCCGATCCCTGTGAACAGCAACACCAGCAATGTTTCTTGAATCAGCTTCTTATGCCGCAACTAGAAATTCCTCGCACATCACGTTTTTTCTTGACGTTCCCAGAGGAACTCTGCACTCCATGATACGTTCCAGACCCACCCCCTGCCGAGAGGTGTCCCGAGCCTCCGGCAGCCTTACAGCGCCGGCAGCAGCATCCGTAGCAGCAGAAACCCGCCCACCCCCGCAAAGAACACCAGCGCCATCCGTATCCCCGGCTCGCGGTTCACCTCCGGCACCAGGTCCGTCGCCGCCACATACAGCGCAACCCCCGCCGAGACCGGTAATCCATACGGCAGCAGCCGCGGCGCCAACTCAATCACCAGCACCCCCGCCATGGTAGCCACGGCAAGCGCAATGGCAGAATAAAGAGCGGAGCTCCGGCTGCGTCCGCTGGCCAGCATCACACTGGCCATCGTGAATCCCTCCGGCGCCTTGTGCAGCAGGATCGCCAGAAAAATCAGCACCCCCAGCCAGTTTGAAACCACAAACCCCGACCCGATCGCCACGCCGTCAAACAGCGCATGCACGCTCAACCCGGCCATCACTGAGTTGCTCGTATGCCGCGAAACAAACTCGCCTTTGTGCGTCTCTTCGCCAAAATGAAAATGCGCGTTGATGGTGTGCTCCAGCAGGTGCACCACGCAGTATCCGGCCATGATCAGAATCGGCCCCAGCTTCGGGCTCAGTTTCAGGCTCTCCGGCGCCATCTCGATCACCGCCGTCGCCATCAGAAAGCCGGCGCCCAGCGCCACAAAGTAGCGCAGATACTTCTCCACCCCGCGCGCCCGCACCAGCACCAGCCCGCCAGCCACATCGGCCAGCGCGGCAATCGTGCCCAGCAGTAGCGAGAGCTTCAGCAAGGTTTCATCCCTTCAAAAAACTTGTCATCCTGAGCGTAGCGCAGCGTAGTCGACGGACCTGCGGTTGTTCTTGCATTGGCTCTCGGTAACCTCTGTACAAAGCGCCGTTTGAAAGGGCACGACTTCAATAGCATGCCCTGAGCGTAGTCGAAGGGTGCCAAAAACGTCGCAAACTCGGCGTGGGCTTCAGCCCCTGAGGGATGTCTTCCGATGGTCCGGAATGAAACCAGCGAAAGGCATTCGCTCCAAAGCAGCCACACGTCTTAACCTGAATGCCGGATGTGCATAACATCCCCATCCTGCACCACGTACTCCTTACCCTCCAGCCGCAGCGTGCCTTTCGCACGCGCCGCAGCCTCTGATCCCGCCTCCAGCAGCGCGTTCCACCGGATCGTCTCCGCGCGAATGAAATGATGCTCCAGGTCCGAGTGAATCGCTCCCGCTCCCTGCGGCGCCTTCGACCCCAGCGGAATGGTCCACGCCCGGCACTCGTCCTCGCCGGCCGTGAAGAAGCTGATCAGTCCCAGCAGCTCGTAGCTCTTGCGGATCAGCCGCACCAGCCCGCTCTCGCGCAGCCCGTAGCTTCCCAAAAACTCCGCCGCCTCCTCGTCGTCCATCTCCGCCAGCTCCGCCTCCACCTTGCCGCAGATCGCCGTCGCCCCCGCGTTGGGCCTGCTGGCCACTTCGTCCAATTTGAAACGGCCCACGGCCGCTTCCAGGTCGTCGCCCAGCGTGGTGCTCTCGCCAATGTTCACCACGTAGAGAATCGGTTTCTGCGACAGGAACATGAAGCCCTTGATCAGCTTCTTTTCCTCGTTCGTCATCTCCAGCTCGCGCAGCGGCAGTTCCTTTTCCAGCGCTTCTTTCGAGCGCAGCAGCAGCGCATGCTCCCGTTCCAGCTCAGCCGTGCGCTGTTTCTTCAAATCCTTCTCCAGCCGCTCCAGCCGCTTCTCCACCTGTGTCAGGTCGCTGATCATCAGGTCGAACTCAACGCTCCGGATGTCGCGCAGCGGATCGATCGCGCCCGCATGCGGAATCGCCTCGTTCTCAAACGCCCGCAGCACGTGAATCAGCGCGTCCACGTTGCGCAGGCTGGTCAGGAACGCGGTCTCCTTCAGCGCCTCCTGCCCAATCGCCGCCACATCCACATACTCCACCGACGCGTAGGTCGTCTTCTTCGGCGAGTAGAGCGCCGATAGCTTGTCCAGCCGCTCGTCCGGCACCCGCGCCACGCCAATGTGCTCCTCGCGCGGATTCGAGTAGCCCTTGTCCTCGAGCTTCGCCTTGGTCAGAATCTTGAATAACGATGTCTTGCCCACCTGCGGCAGGCCGATAATGCCAGTTTTCATATGCGCTTCCTTGCGGCCATTCGCACGATCATCCGCGCGCTTCAGAGCCTCTTCGATGATACAAGACGAGGGACTATGGGACTGAGGGACTAGGGGCTAGAAAGTGGCTCCGTGCGGTCCCGCTGCTCGTTGAATGAGGGAATCAGGAGTTGCGCGGGAGAATTCGCTGCGCGGCCTGCCGAAAAGCGGGCATGCGCATCTCAAGGTCGTCGTCATAAAACGGACCAAAGGAGCGAGACCACACCTCGCGGATAACCGCTGCCAGAGCCTCTTCGGTAATGCTCTTCTCGTCGATGAGGACCATGGCCTTCACGATGCCGCGCGCCTCCGGCATGTATTCGTCCTCCGGTGCTCCAGCTTCAATGAGCGACTCGGCATCCTCAGATTTCAGAGCTTCATTGACTGCTGATTCGGCTATGGCCATGTTTTCCCAAGTCCCTTAGTCCCAAGTCCCTTAGTCCCAAGTCCCTTAGTCCCAAGTCCCTCAGTCCCTAGCTTCTCGCCGTCTCCGCCCGCGCCACCAGCACCACCGTCACCAGGCCAAACAGCAGAATCGCCCCCTCAACATCCTCGCTGCGGTTATGCAGCTTGTTGAAGTCCTGGGTCAGCGGATTCGCCGTCGCATTGGTGTCGATCGCCCCGCCGGCGGCCACGCGGTCTCGCTCCATGGCAGGAATGATCGCGAACTGTGCGTATACCGTCGCGCCAATCATCAGCACCACCAGCGCCATCGGCGCCAGCACATTTTTCGGCTTGTAAATTCCCCATGCCGGAGCCAGCGCCAGCAGCGCCAGCGCCACCATCCCCGAAATCAGTCCCATGCCGTGCAGAATCCGCAGCAACTGGCCCACAATCGAACCCGCCAGATGCGTGTTGGGCATCAAGGTCGTGAAGGTGACAGCCGCCACAACCGGGAAAAAGATCTCCGCGCCCAGCCAGACAATGAGCGCGAGATAAAGCAGCGTGCGGAGTAGAGTCTTCATCCGAGAAGAATACAAGAGCGGGGAACGGAGACAAGGGAAAAGCGAGCAAAAAAGAACCCGGGAATCCTTTGATCCCCGAGCTCCGCGTTCAACTCCAATCGTCCAGTGCTTTGCTCTTACCCCTGTTCCCTGTTCTCTGACCCCTGTTCCCTACGCGCGCTTCAGCGCGCGTTTCAACACCGTCTCCAGCGCGTCCTTCACCTTGGCGTACTCATCGGGAGAAACGGTTCCGTTGATCTTTTCTCCCTCCAGCGCAAACATCTCGTCCTTCAGAACGTTCAGCAGTTGCGAGTTCTTGGCCGCCGGAGAAGCCACTCCCGGAAACGCCGCCGCCACAGCTCCGGTGTTCGCCAAAGGCGCAGCGCCGGCAACCCCTGCCCCAGCCGGCTTGCGCAGCAGGAACGCCGCAGCCGCCGCCAACAGAAGTCCCAGCCCGCCCAGAATCCACCACTTGTACTTGGTCAACGGATCGGGTGTGTCGATCGGGTTGCCAATGCCGCCGCCCGGAGTGCTGCTCGGTCCCGCTGCGCTCGCTCCGGCGCCCGATGCATCCTGCCCGCCCATGCCCGCAGGCTGTTGTCCGCCCGGCTGCCCCTGCTGCTCGCGTGGAATCGACCCCGTGCCCGCAACGGTGAACTCCACCGCCTTGCCGCTCGGCGCATTCTTCATCACAAAGGTCTGCACGCTCGGATCTTCCGGCACGTTCTTGAATGCCTCGCCGGACGTCGGAGTAAACGTCATGCTCTTCGGCAGCAGAACCGCCAGGTTGTCCGCCGGCAGCGTCAACTGCGCCTTGAAGGTATAGCTCCCGCCGCTGTACGGAACGTGGTAAGCCAGTTGGAACAGCGTGTCCTTTTCCCCGTCATCTGGCTGGATGGGAAAGTTGAACGCATAGTGCCCTTTGGGCCCGTCGGGGTCCATGGTAATGCTGGTCGGCAGCCCGTTCGGCCGCTGTCCGCCGGCGCCGTCCACCACCGCATCCGCCGGAATCACCACCTCAAACGACTTCGCGCTCCACTGTGTCGTCGGCGGCATGCTGGTGTTGTGCACAAAGAAGCGCTCAGTCACCTTCAACTGCCCGTTGTCGCTCTCCGCTTCAATCACATCGGCTTCAATCGATACGCCCTGCACCTTCGCTGCCACGTCATACACCGTGATGTCGGCCGGCGCCGCGCCCTGCGGAGCGGCAACAAAGTAGCCCGCGCCCTGATGCGTCACGCGCACCAGGTAAGGGTTGCTGCCCGGCTCCACAAGCGAGTAGTGTCCTCGTGCGTCGGTTGTGGCGTGCGCCACCTCGCCCATGCCGGCCTGCACGTCCACCAGCACCACCGGGTCGCCTGCCGCGGGCTTGCCCGTGGTCTTGTTGGTCACCGTGCCGGTGACAGTGGTGGCCTGCGCCAGCGCGCCCGTCAACAGCAGGCTCATGGCAAAAGTGAGGAAATAAAACTTGGTCGATTTCATAGTCGTGAACAGTTCCTTCGTATCGCGGGAAAAAGGCAGATAACGTTAGTCAGGGAGCATCGCAGCCAGTGCTCTACACCTGCTGCAGATGCTCAATCTCGGCCAGCAGCAGCGCGGCTTCGTTCTCCAGTTGCGCCCGCTGCACCTGAAAATCCTCATCCGGATATTTGCCGGCCTTGTACTCGAAGTTCAGGTCGCGCAGGTTCTCATACAGCTGCTCCTTGCGCTCCTGCAAAAAATCCAGGCGCGTCTTCTCGCGCTGGCTGGCAAACACATTCTCCGGCCAGAAAGTGTAAATAAACAGCGCTATGAGCAGCGCAAATCCCGCTAATTCCCCTTGCAAGGTACTCATCGCTCAAAATCCTCCGTCGCCGGTTTCGCGGCGAATCCGTTCCCGGCGCTCCAACTCGGCAGGGTCGGTGGTTGTCGCCCCGGCGGCAACCGCCGCAGTCCGTCCCACTGACCAGCGCCGCACCAGCAGGATCGTTCCCAGCAGCGCCGCGCCAAACACCGCAAACGGCGCAATCCACGCCACCAGGTCAAAGCCATGCCCCGTGGGCGCGGCCAGCACCACCGCTCCGTACTTGGCCACAAACGAATCCAGAATCTCCTTGTCGCTCATCCCGTTTGCAATCCCCGTCCGCAGCTCGTTTAGCTCGCCGGTCGAGTTTGGGCAGCCCACATGGTTGCACTCGCCCAGAATCTCCGCGCATCCGCACGTACACATCAGCCGGTGGTTCAGATCGATGTAGCGCGAGCTCGCATCCGTCGCACCCAGAGAGAAACACACAGCAACCGCCAGCAACGCCACTTGCACTGCTCTCGTCCAAAAAGTAAAACCCCTGGGCGCCCTCACAGTTGGCCTCCCTTCAGGGCCGGTTCAACCGGTGCTGTTCGCGCCGGAACGCGCAGTGAAGCCGTCGACGGGCTCAACGCAGGAACCAGCGCCACCAGTGTGCCGAACACCAGCACCACCAGCCCCGCCCAGATCCAGCCCACCAGCGGATTCAAAAACGCCTTGATAATCGGCAGGCCCGTGTCCGGGTTCGTGCCCTCATACACCACATACAAATCCCAGCTCGGCACGGAGTGGATCGCCACCATGGTCTGCGGCTGCTCCGTAGCCAGGTAGACGCGCTTTTCCGGCGCCATCTGGAACTGCTTCTTGCCGCCCTTGTACACATCCAGCAGCGCATACCACGAGTTGTAGTTCAGGTTCGAGTCCTGCGTCGATCCCACGCACTCCAGCGTGTACGGCCCGATGTTCAGCTTGTCGTGCAGCGCCATCCCGTTCTCATCCGACTCCTGGGTGCGGTTAAACGCCGCGCCGGCCAGCCCGATCACCACAATCACCACCCCGATGTGAATGATGTAACCACCGTAGCGGCGCGTATTCCGCCGCGTCAGCAGCCACGTCGCCACAATCAGGTTCTTGCCCGTCTGCCGCGAAATCACGCCCGCCCCGCGCAAAAACTCGCTGAGGATTGCCGTCAGCACCGCCGTTGAAACCGAGAACGCCACCAGCGCGTAGAAGCTGCCCTGGTCCAGTGCCCCGTCCTTCCACGGCCGCACACCCACCGCCAGGCAGACAATCGCCGTCACCCAGAACACAATCACCGGCAGCACAAAATTCCGCCGGATGCTCTTGAAGCAAGACAACTGAACGAAGCAACAGGACATAG
>CAVZNB010000036.1:0-90690 GCA_963776535.1 uncultured Acidobacteriaceae bacterium
GCGCGGTGAAGAGTCGGGTGAGGGCGGTGTCGATGTCGCTTTCCTGCAGGATAGCCTTGCCGGACGGCGTCGAGATAGGGCTTGTAGTCGTGGTCGTCGTTGACCTTGACGGTGAAGTCGACGCATTCGTTGTCCATGCCGCGGCGCAGGCTGACGGCGGAGGACTCGGCCTGGGTGGTATTGAACTTGTGGCCGTCGTGGATGTCGAGGACGGCGCCGCAGTCGGAGACGACGTAGCCCTGGAAGTTCCACCAGCCGCGGAGCTGGTCCTGAAGCAGGAACTGGTTGGCGCAGGCGGGCTGGCCGTTGATGGAGTTGTAGGCGCACATGACGGAGCCGGCCTTGGCCTCAGTGACGGTGGCGCGGAAGGCGGGAAGGTAGGTGTCGAGTTCGTCGTGCTTGCTGACGGTGACGTCGGCAATATGGCGGGTGGGCTCGGGGCCGCTGTGGACGGCGAAGTGCTTGGGGGTGGAGATGACGCGGTAGTAGCGGGGATCGTCGCCCTGCATGCCGGTGACGAAGGCTACGCCCATGCGGGCGGTGAGAAAGGGATCTTCGCCGTAGGTCTCCTGGCCGCGGCCCCAGCGGGGATCGCGAAAGATGTTGATGTTGGGCGCCCAGAAGTCGAGGCCTTCAAAGATGTTGCTGTGGCCGGCGCGGACGTCCTGCATGTGCTTGATGCGGCCTTCGGTGCCGATGACGATGGCCATCTGATGGATGGCGGGTGTGTCGAATGTGGCGGCGAGGCCGATGGGCTCGGGGAACTCGGTTGTCCCGTTCACGGCAACGCCGTGGAGGGACTCGCTCCACCAGTCGTAGGCGGGGATGTTGAGGCGGGGAATGGCGCGGGCCTGGTTGACGAGCTGGGTGGCCTTCTCTTCGAGCGTCATGTGATGCACCAAGTCGGCGGCGCGCTGTTCGGGGGGCAGGCTGGTGTCGAGCCAGGCGGGCTTTGCGGCGTCCGGCTTGGGCTCTTCCTGAGCTGGGCTGACGGAAAGACACGCGGCGCAGACGATTGCGAAAGCGGACAGGTGAGCTACGAGCTTGTTCATTGCATCTCCCCAATGGGCGGTTGAAGTGGCCCCTTCAGGATTTGGCGACAGGAGTCTGAGGCGACCGCACTACGAGAGGAAACGCTAAAGCGCGAGGAGGCGAATGTCAAGGGCGCGGGACGAGGAAATCGACTGAAGTAAATCGCCTTATCGGGTGTTATCGATAGCTGCTTCGCCCCAGGGGGCGCCGGATACGGCGGAATGCGGCCGCTGGAATCATGCGGGTCGCATTTCCGTCTCGACCCAGAATTCAATCGAACTTTGCTACGCCGAAGGCTGTTTATGAAAAGGTAACAGGATCTACCGTCCCACCAGCACAAACGCGCCCCAGTAAAATGGCAAATCCTTGCCGTATCGCTTGCGAACCGTCTCGCGCTCCTCCAGTTGCGCCTGGCGCAGCGCCTCCGGCTTCTCCATCCCTCCCAGCCATTCTGGTAGAAGAGCGACATCAGTTCTTGCGTCTCCTTATCCGCCACTGACCACATGCTCATCATCACCGCGTCGGCTCCCGCCTCCTGCAATCCGCGCCTCAGCCCGAAAACTCCGTCGCTGTTCAGCTCCTTGCCCAATCCCGTCTCGCATGCGCTCAGCACCACGAGTTCCGTTCCTTCGAGATTCAGCTGGCTCGCCTCAAATGCCGTCAAAACTCCGTCGTCGACTCCTGCATCCGGAGGTGCACCCTGCCGCACGCGATCTGCCCCGGCAAAAAACAATCCCGACCGCAACATAGGATCCTCATTCACATTCGCCGTCTTACCTTGCGCCTCTGCGCTCGCCTTCAGTTCCTCATCTGAAAGGAAGAATCCGTGCGTCGCAATATGCACCACCCGCGGTCCGTGCGCCTGCGCAACTGCATCCTTCAGCGCCAACTCGCCCGTGTACTCCGTCGCCTGCCATCCCGCCGCCTTCAGCAGCTTGTTCACCGAATCCACTTCCACCTGCGTCCCCGGCAATGGCTTCAGATCTCCACCCTTCAAATCTCCGCCCCGGGAAACCGGCTGCGCTGCACCCGCATTCGAAATCTGTGCAGCCGGAGCCGAACCCTGCGCCGATTGCTGCACACCGCCTCCTGCACCTGTCGCACCGCCCGCAACTCTGCAATCGCCGTTTTCTGTTGCGCCGCCGACAAGTCAAATTTCGGATTTCCTACCAGCAACGCGTTTTTTGCCTGCGACTCGCGCAGGCAGCAACAAATCCTTCGTGCTGTTCACAATCCGCAGCTGAACCTTCTCCATCAGCAGCTTCCCATCGCCGTCGACCATCAATCCCACGGGGATCGTAGTCAGGACTCCATCCGGCGAGAAATAGACCCTCTTCGCCCCGCTCAATGCCGGTTCAAGCGGCTTCCAGAATCCCGCATACGCCGCGGATGTATTCGGCGCTTCGCTCGCTTGTCCCGGCGCAGCCGGCGCTTCCTCCGCCAAAAGTCCGCGCGTTTGCCCCACATCAGCTCGATACGCCAACATAGGCGTCGCTTCCAGGTCCTTCGCTGACCCCAGCACCACAAGCTCCGGTTCCTTACTCTCCGGCGTCACCACCAGCGCCACATAAGAGAAGTCTCGCGTCGGGCCAAATCCGTTGTCGTATTCAAACCGCGTCACCTCCACTCCCACCTCGCCCGGCTTCAACGCCTTCTGCACGTCCCGCCATGTCGCCGCGTTCTGCGACTTCTGCTGGCTCAACGCAGCCGAACGCTTCATCAGCGACTGCTCCAGGGTGTTCGCCTCATTTCCCAGTTGGTTGATCTGCGCCCGGTGGTTTGCCGGGTCTCCGGCGGTCGACTCCACCAGCGCCGCCATCTGCGCCTTGTCGCTCGCCAGCTTGTCAAGCATCGCCACGGATTGCGGGATCTCCACTCGCCAGAACCGCTGCCCGCATCGCCGTCGCACTCGCGGCGATCAGCCCTTTTCTTCGAGCAGGGCGTCATACATTTGTCCCGTCAGCTCTGGCATCTGGCCGTGATACTTCACCACAAAGCTGAAGAAGAGCGGAAACGCCAACCGCTGCGTCGCAAAATAAGTCAGCCGTTCGCGCTCGCTCATCGTCGCGGCGTTCGCGCGGAACTCGTCCATCAGATTTCCCAGGTACTTCTGGAAGTACGGCGTCGCCTGAGCAGGCTTGCCTGCGAAGTAATACAAACCAGCCATGTCCGCCTCCGCGTCCCGCAGCCCAGGGTCGTCCGGCTTCAGAGTGGCCTGCTCGATCTTCAGCACGCGCTGGTACATCGGTTCTGCTTCCGCCAGATGTTGTCCATCCTTGTAAACTCGGGCCAGCCCTTCCAGCGAATCCGTCAATTGCATGCTGTCCGGCCCATATACCTTTTCCAGAATCTCCAGCGCGCGCTTGTGCAGCTTCTCCGCCACGGCATGACCGCTGCCGTCCTCGGAAATCGACGCCAGCCTTTCGAAGCAGTGCGCCAAGCCCACGCTCCATTCGCCCTGTGCCTTCTGATAGACCGTCGCCGCCAACGTAAATCCGCTCGTCGCCGCGTTGTACTTCGACTGCGCCTCAGAGAAACTCCCCGCGTAATGCGCCTCAGAAAGAAGAACATCTGCCGCATTGAAAACCAGCTCGGCCACGCGCACATCCACCTGTCCGTACTCTTTCAAGTAGACCGGAAGAGCTTCGTGAAAAAGCTGATCGGCGGGGCCAAATTGCCCGTGAGATCCGTAAAGCTCGCCCAGGTCGGCCATGACATGCGCCGTCTGGATGTTCGCAGCCCCCAGTGTCTTCGAATCGATCGCCAGCGCCTGGCGGAACGCCGCCTCAGCACCGCTGAAGTTCCCAAAATCGGCCTCAATATTGCCCAGCGTGTCCAGCGAAATTCCCGCATGCGCATCCTGCGCGCCCCAGGTGGCCTGTGCCGCCTGCACGGCTTGCCGCGCCAACGGCAAAGCAGCGTCATCATTGCCCTGCGCCAGCAATTGCTGCACCTGCTGCGTCAGTTGCGTCCATCGCGCCTCCTGCCCATGTAGCGGAACATACGCCGGAAGCGCGCACACACCACCGCCGTCTGCGGCAGCACACGGCGGGAAAACTCGATTGCACCACGAATCCGCGACACGGCAATGCGACCTCCTCCTGTGTTGGCGCCCATTCTAAACGCGATTTGCGAAGGGGATCGCGTCCGGAGCGGGGAAATGGGCAACCGCAACCGTCCGGTGATTGGTACCATCGCCAACCCCGTCGGCCTTGTCAAGAACAAATAGCCCTCATCACAGCAGCAGGGGACATTTGACCGCCCACTCTTCCGTTATTTCAAGTAAGCATTCCGTCGGGCTTGCGACGCGGATGGTGTTGCCTTCGCTCGCTACGCGATTACCGGGTGGTACAACGTAGCATCCGGTGGTGGCATTCCGTTGCGCTGGGTGGCGAAATGGATCGCGTTCGGCCAAGAGCTACCGATAGTACGGCGGATAGGGCGGATAGGGCGGGCGCGGGTAGTGGTCCAGGGGGACGGGGCAAGGACGGCCCAGAGAAGGGCGACGATCCAGCCGACGAACGTCCAGCCGAGGAACAGTCAAGCAGGGTGATGGGGGTGCTTCGTCGAGATGGCGGGCCCGGCAATGAGGGACGGCAGGAGTAGAGTGCGATCAAGAACGCCAGGTGGATCATGGATGGACACCTCCGCCGGAGCGATCCGTTCCGGCCAGGGTGAAACGCCCCGGTGAAGAGCGGGGCTGCGCCCTTGATGATTCACTACGGTGTAACCTTTTCGAAAGTTCCCTCGTAAGGCGAAATAGAGGCGGGCAATGGCCGGGGCCCAGAGACAGCCGAGAACGAACTGGAGAGCCAGGAGCCTTTGCTGGCGTTCCGGCAGGGTGATCTGGACGCCTTCGAAACGCTTTTCCGGCTGCATCAGCGCGCGGTGTACGGGTGGATTCTGCGCCTGGTGCGCAACCCGGGCGCGGCCGAGGAACTGACCGCGGAGACATTCTGGCGGATCTACCGGGCGCATGCGCGGTTTGATCCGGCGCGCGGGTTTGCGGGGTGGGCGCGGCGCATTGCCGCCCACGCGGCGCTGGACTGGATGCGGGCAAGGCGGACGGAAGGCCAGTTGACCGAGGAACTGGTGACGGAGCCGGCGGCACCGGCGGCGAGCGATGCCGCGGTTGCGGCGGAGACAAGGCGGAAGACGGCGCTGGCATTTGAGCGGCTGCCGCCCAAGCTGCGGATTGCGGCGGTGCTGGCGGTGGCGGAGGAGCAGCCGCAGAGGGAAGTGGCCGAGGCGCTGGGAATCAGCGTGGCGGCGGTGAAGGTGCGCGTGTTTCGCGCGCTGCGATTGCTGAGAAAGGACCTGGAGAAGCAGGGGATCAGACCATGAACGGACACGATGAGGAACGGCTGAAGAGATTGCTGCAGGATGCCTTGCCGGCAGTTGAAGGCGAACCGGAACCGGGCCGCGACCTTTGGCCGGCGGTGCTGAAGCGGATGGACGCTGGACTGGCGATGCCGCCGTGGTTCGACTGGGCGCTGCTGGGCGGCGTGGTGGGGCTGGCTGCGTTGTTTCCGGCGGCGATCCCGGTGTTTCTTTACTACCTGTGAGGCGGGCGCAAGGGCCCACGAACAATGCTTTTCAAGAAGGAGAAGGCTATGAATACGCATCCATATCTTCGTGCTTACATGGCGGGAATCTTTGTGCCGACACTGGTTTTGCCGCTGCTGCTGACGGTGTTTATTGTGGCGCGGATTGTGATGCACGTACCGACGCCGATTGAGCAGGTGATGATTTTTCCCATGGCGGTGGTGCCGTCGCTGTTTGGGCTGTGGAACATGCTTTGGCTGGGGTCGCATCTGCGGACGAGGGCACCGATCGGGCTGCATGGAGCGGTGTTGCCGCTGCTGATGGCGCCAATTGGAGCACTGGTGGCGACGAGCCTGGGCGTGCTTGAGATTGGTGCGCGGGGCGTGGTGTGGTTCCACGCGTGCAGCATTTCCTATGCGCTCATCGTGCCGTGTTTCCTGGCCGCAACGGCAGCCTATTACCTGGTGTGGAAGTACATTATCGGGTTCTTGAACGGGGTGCTGGGGATTGCGTGAGGGCGGCCAGGCGCTCGCAACCATGATCGATGAAAGTTTCGATTGAAGCAGGGAGGCAATTATGTTTGTCGCATTCCGGGCTCTTACCTATGCAACGTTGTTCGTGGGGTTCCTGCTCATCTATCTGCCGGCGCGGGTGTTGGCGTGGTCGGGAATCGTGCGGCCTGCGGCGATGGAATGGCCGGAGATAGCGGGGCTGGCGATCGGCACGGCTGGCGCGGCGCTGGCGCTGTGGTGCGTGTCGACGTTTGTGGTAATTGGAAAGGGTACGCCGGCGCCATTCGATCCGCCCCGCAGGCTGGTGGTTCGCGGACCCTACCGCTTTGTGCGGAATCCCATGTACATGGGCGGCGGCCTGGCGATTGCGGGGGCGGCGTTGTTTTACAGGTCGTGGCCGCTGCTGCTTTATAGCGCCATCTTCGTGGTCATTGCGCATCTTTTTGTTCTGCTCTATGAAGAGCCCACGCTGCGCCGGACGTTTGGGCCGGAGTATGAAGCTTATTGCCAGCACGTACGGCGGTGGCTGCCGCGGGAGTGAAGCAGCCTGTTGTGACGCTTTGGAAAGCGTCACAACAGGCTGCAATGACCCGGGGCGGCGCAGGTAGGATGCTGGCATGAAAAACCAACTAGGTCTCTGACCGCATGAATTTGTTTCTTTCGTAGCCGAACTTCTGGCGGGCTTTTTTGCGTGTGAACTGCCAGTTGATAGTGACTCGGTCGCGGTTCATTTTCCGGCTCCATGCCCGTGCTTGCCTTTGCAGTTGTCCGAGCGATGGGATTCTGTTCCTCCCCAGGCATTGGCGAGAGAACAGGCTTATCTCGATCTCCGCCTGGTTCAGCCAACTGCCGTGTTTGGGAGTGTAGTGCACCGTGAAACGCTCCCACAACAGTCCGCCGATCTTTTCGCCGAAGCGGTCCACCAGCGCCTTGCGGTTATGGGAACTCAGATTGTCCATCACCAGATGGATGGTGTCGGCCTCGGGATAGCTGGCCACGATCTCCACCAGATAGTCGGCGAACTGCGGCGAAGAACGGTTAGCTGTGGGCTTGGTGAAGTGCCGTCCCGACTTGGGCTGGACGCCGCAGAAAACGTTGGCTGTGCCGCGCCTCTGGTACTCGCAATCGCGCCGCGCAATTCGGCCCGGCCGCATGGGCCGCGCCGGGCGAACGTCGGCATGTAGCACCACCGGCTTTTCGTCCACGCAGACAACCGGCTCCCTGGTCGTGAGCGGCTTTTCATAGATCGCCAGTACATCCTCCATGCGCGCGATATACTCCTCATTCAGTTCTGCGACGCACCACATTTTTTTCCCGCCACGGCTTCAGTTCGTGGGTCTGAAGCAGGATGCGGATCGTCTCCCGGCCCACCCGCTGCACCAGTTTTCGCTTGACCGCTTCCTCGGCAATGAGTCGTACGCTCCACCGCGCTCTGCCCTCGGGCGCCGAACCGCACACCATGGCGACAATTCGCTGACTCTGACCTGCATCCAAAGCTCGCGGTTTGCCAGACCTGGGCCTTTCGTACAGTGCCGATTCCAAATCTTGCTCTTCATAGCGCCGGGCGATGGCTCGAACCGTCTTGCGCGCCACGCCGACATTAACGGCCACCTGTGCCGCTGTCTGTCCCTGGTCAAGCTGGCGCAGCGTCGAAGCTCGCCGCAACACACGCGCTGGCTCCCGTCCCTTGGCCAGCATCGCGGCTAGCCGCAGACGATCACTCCTCCCCAACTGAACGTACAGCCGATGATAGCTTTGCATGCCACTATCGTGCCGCCATTTTGCCTTCTTAGAAAGTGACTTTAAAGGTACATCTTTATGCAGTCAAAGACCTAGTTATCTTCATGCTTGCATCGCTGATGGCCGTCTCAGGGGCAGCCGCACAGAGTCTCGACTGGCAGGCCGTGAAAGACCTCCCACCGTTTACGCGGATTTGGGTCAAAGCCAAGCAACAGGCCTACTGCTACTTCCAAAGCGCCACCGACGAGAGGCTGAATTGCAACTCTCTCTCCGGGCAGGCGTCCCTGCAGAACCAGGAGACCGACCATGTCTTCCTGCGCGACGAGGTCCGCGAAGTCCATCGCGCGCCTCAAGACGACTGGGACGCTTCAAAGGGACCACTCTCCCTGATACTCGCCGCGGGCGGCGGTGGAGGATGGGACTTCGCGCACCAGCCCAATGCCTTTGCCGGCGTCAAAATTGCTGTCCTGATGCCCGTGAGCCTGGATCTGCAATACGACCGCATTCAGGGTCATAGCGGCTTTTCCACCGAGGGATCGGCAGTGATTCCTGTCTTCAGAGTTCCGGGCTACCAGCCCTTCTCCGAGAAGAACTTTGTCAGGTTCTACGCCGAACCGGGCGTCGGTTATCGGGCAGGCGGCGGCCCTTTCGGCGGCTACTCGAGCGCAAAGTTAATGGTGCTGCTTTGGAACTCGCCGTGGAAGAGCGACTGGAGTCCGTACATTGAGTACCAGCGCCGCTTCCCTTTCGAGTCTCCGCTCCAGGGTGACAACCGCATTGCCATCGGACTCATGGCCTATGTGTGCTCCACCTGCGGATTTGACTAACGCCGCACGGGCGGAATGCTGCCGAGCCTCATGCGCCTGCTTGGAAGAAATCCAGCAGGCCGGCACGCTGCGCATGGGCGGCCATGGAGGATTGAATCTCCAATGCGAGGGCGAGTGCGTTGCGACCCTGGCGGGCGGTGACCTGCGGGGTGCGGCGGGTGCGGACGGATTCCAGGAAAGATTCGATCTCGAGGCGCAACGGCTCGCCGGGGGTGACGGCGGGCTTGGAGAAGCTGAGGCCTGCCTTCGATTGGCCGGGGGTAGTGAACTGCGCGATGACTGCGGGATCGATTCCGGCCATGGCTGCATATTTGGCGATGGTGGCCGGGTCGACCTTGCCGGCGACCACGTCCTCGGCTGCCTTGCGCGGGACCATGGCCGCGATGTGCGCCGGCAGTGCGCGAAGCAGGTCATCTGCCGTGGCTGCCGTGGCCTTTTCCTCGATGCGGATGACGAGCAGGTCCTGGCGGGCGTAGTCGATGGAGACGTACTGGCGCGGCTCGAAGAAGCGCAGTTTCCGTACGCGCTCCGTGGAGACGCGCGAGGCGGTGAAGTTGGCCACGCAGCCGGATTCGAACTCGACGCGAACGTTGGCGATGTCGACCTTGGGCGAGAGGATGGGCAGACCGACGGCGCGGACTTCGCGGACCGGCGAGGCGGCGAAGGTGAGCACGATGTCGAGGTCGTGGATCATCAGGTCGAGGACCACGTCGACATCGAGGGAGCGGGGCGTGAAGACGGAGAGGCGGTGCGCCTCAAAGAACATGGGGCGGCGGAGTTGGGGCTGGATGGCGAGAACGGCGGGGTTGAAGCGCTCGAGGTGGCCGGGCTGGAGGATTTTTTTCTTTTTCCCTGCCAGGGAAATGAGGTCGTCGGCTTCAGCGAGGGAGGCGGCAAGCGGCTTTTCGACGAGCAGGTCGAGCCCGGCATCGAGCAGCGGGGAGGCTACCGCGTGGTGATGGATGGTGGGAACGGCGACGGTGGCGGCGTCGAGACGGAGGTCCGCGGAGAGCAGCGCGGCCGTGTCTGGAAAAACGGGGATGGAGTATCTGGAAGCGGCGTCGGCGGCGCGGGCGGGGTCGGGCTCGACGGCGGCGACCAGGGCGACAGCGTGATTGGCGATCTCCAGCTCACGGTAGACGCGAAGGTGGTTGCGGCCGAAGGCGCCGGCGCCGGCAACGGCGACACGGAGGATGGGCTGGCCTGCTATTTTGCCGCTCCCGCCGCCGGCTCCTTGCCTTCAACGGCCTTGAGGCAGCGGCTGTAGAGGTCGAGCAGCTGGGTTACATGCTCCTCGGGCTTGGGCGCGGAGGCGCCGCTGAAGCCGGTGGAGGGTGCGGCGGGACGGCCTACGCCGGCCGTTCCGGCCACGAATTTAAGCAGGTCGAGCGCAATGTCTTCGTTGCGGCGGGCGCCGAGGCCCGCTGTGTTGAGAGCGTCCATAAGGGAAAAAGTCTCCAAGAGGGATGCTAGCAGAAAGGGGGCAATGCCAGGGGCCAGGGAAAAGGCGGTGAATGTTGGGGGCCAGGGCGGGGCTGGCTGCGGCGAGACCTCAGGAACTGAAGCTGGGGTAGGGTTCCAGGGGGACCAGGGCTACGATCTCCAGCATGCCGGCCTGGTAAATGGGCAGGCTTTCGAGGGCGGCGCGGACGCTGGCTTCGCCGGGGGCCTCCCATAGGATGGCGGCACCGGGGGTGTCGGCGCGCTTCCAGACCTGGCGGAGAATGCCGCTGGCGTAGAGGGCTTTGACGCGCTGGGATTCGCGGGCAGTGAGGTCGGGGGTGAAAGCTTCGGGCGGGAACTGGTCAGTGCGGCGGCGGGAAAGGGTGAGGAATTGCATGGAAAGATTGTAAAAGCAGGGACTGAGGGAACAGGGATTGAGGTACGCAGGAACTAAAACTGGGCGGTTTCAGTCGCGTAATCGGCGGTGAGCTTGCGGAAGTCGATGAGCAGCTTGGCGCGCCAGCGGACGATCATGCCGAAGGCGAGGATGAAGAAGAGCCCGGCGGACTGCTGGACGGTGAGGATGGTGTCAAAGTAGCCGCGGGCAAGGAAGCGTATGGCGGCGAGAACGAAGAGCACGACGAGGAAGGCGCTGGAGCGCTTCATCATGATGGCGTTTTCAATGCGGACGAGGCGGGTGGTGAGCAGCAGCGGCCAGGCCAGGGCGATGGCTCCAATGAGGAAGGCCGCGCCGGCCCAGGCCCAGGGGATGCGAAAGGCGGGAACGAAGAACATGCAGAAGCCGGTGGCCATGCCGAGGGGCGGGATGATGATTTTGCGCAGCGAGACGGCGCTGCGGACCTCGCGCAGACGCCAGGTGGTGACGGCGACAAGGCCGGCCAGCGAGACGAGGATCGAGGTTCCAGGGGGAAGCTGCATGCTCGGACTATTTTAAGGCATTGGGGGTGAGGGTGGGAGGGGTGGGGGCGCGAATTGCCAGGAACCAAAAGCGGGCCCTGGGCACCCGCACTGCGGCGCGTTGCAAGGAGAAGGGGGAAGGGAGAATTTGCGAACGAGCCTCAAGGCAAAATGCCGTTCTTCGCCTTTCATGCATCTAACAGAGCCGATGTTGCGATACCCGTTGCCAACCCTGTTGCGCCACGCCTGGAGCTGCCAGGGATAAGCAGGATGTGGGCTGAAGGACGAGCAACGAAGTGATTTGAAGCGGGTTGGAAAGGGAGCCGGGGTTGGGACGAATTGTGAAGATTGCGCTGTGCGTTTTGGCGCTGCTGTTGCCGTGGGGCGGGGAGGCGCGCGCCTATTCGCTGCTGACGCATGAGCAGTTGATCGACCTGACATGGAAGGGCTCGATTGTTCCGCTTCTGCTGAGCCGCTACCCGAACCTGACGCCGGCGGAACTGGAGCAGGCGCGGGCGTACGCATATGGCGGCTGCGTGATTCAGGACATTGGCTACTACCCGTTTGGCGACGCCGCCTATTCCAACCTGACGCACTATGTGCGCTCGGGCGACTTTGTGGTGAATCTGTTCCGGAATGCCACGAATGCCGATGAGCTGGCATTCGCGGTCGGGGCGCTTTCGCATTACATCGGCGACTCGGTGGGACACTCGACCGCAGTCAACCTGGCGGTTCCGGTGGAGTTTCCGAAACTGGGCGCCAAATATGGCCCGGTGGTGAACTATGCCGAGGGTGAACGGCAGCATGTTCAGACCGAGTTTGCCTTCGACATCAACGAGATTGCGCATCACCGCATGGCTCCGGTGCACTATCTGCGGCATATCGGGCTCGAAGTGCCGGTGAAGCAGTTGGCGCTGGCGTTTTACCAGACGTATGGGTTGGAGGAAGACTTTACGGGAAGGCGCGGACGGCGCGTGAATGTGAGCGCCTACCGCTTTGCGGTGCGGGGGTTTATTCCTCGCATTGCGTATGCGGTGACCCTGCTGCACCGCAGCCACGAGCCAGCGGACCCGGACACGGCGGACGCCCACGAGATTGAAGCGGAGTCAGCCAGGGTGGCGACGGAGAACGACTGGCAGGCCTACCGGCGCAAGGCGGGCATTGGCACGTATGCGCTGGCGGGGCTGCTGTTTGTGCTGCCCAAGATTGGGCCGTTGAAGATGGTGGCTGTGAAGGGGCCCACGGCGGAGACGGAAGCTGAGTACCTGCACAGTGTTGTGCTCTCCACGGAGGCGCTGCGCAGGGCGCTGGCCGGGTTTACGCCGCCGGGACCGACGAATGCGAGTGCGGCTGCCAGCGCGGCCGCCGCTGTTCCCACCGAGGCTGCGCAGGCGCAGGCTCTGCCGGCACATCCAGCATCGGCGACGCTGCTGCCAAAGACCGAGGGGCCGCGGCAGTCTTCGGACCCGCGCCATCCGCTGCCGAATCGCGACCTTGACACGGGACGGGTGGTGCAGCCGGGCGGATATCCGCTGACAGACATGACTTACGCCCGGCTGCTGCACCTGCTCACCCGGCAACCCACGCTGCCGATTCCGCCGGGAATCAAGGAGGACATTGAGGCGTATTACGCGAATCTCGAGATGCCCTTTGCGACCAAGAAAGATCCGCAGGAGTGGGCGCAGGTGCAAGCGGATCTGACCACGCTTGAGGGGATGCCGACGAGCAAGGAGCCGGAGCCTTATCCGACATATGGGGACGGTGGGAGAAGCACGCAATAGGGAGCTTCTTTGGTTGGTCCACTGCGGCGCAGTTTTCGGGCTCGATGTTGAGTGAGGGCGATCCTCTGGTCCCCTACTTGTCGAAGAACTGGCCGTGGCCGCCGTTGGCCCAGGGGTTGTAGTGGGCGGCGAAGTTGGCGCGGGTTTTGTACGCTGGGGTGGTTGTACTCCCAGAACTCGATGAAGGGGCTGGGGTTGGGGTCTTCAAGCCAGGCTTCGCCGAGTGGTTGAAGGCGGCCACGGCGGTCTTCTGCGGGTCGGCGACGAGGCCGTGAATGGCTTCCTGGCCGTAGACGTCGGCCTGGTGCTCGAAGTGGCGGCTGAAGGTGTTTGCGGCCGGTTGCAGCATGAAGCCGGCGAGCGGAGATGGCGAAGAGCAGCACGACGAAGCCGGCGCGGCTGGCGAGCGGAGCGGTTGCAGCGTCGAGGCTCTGCAAGCAGCCAGCGCGCGCCGAAGCGGCGCGCCAGCCAGGCGGCAAAGGCGGCGCAGGCCCAGAAGACGAAGAACAGGCCGAGCGGCCATGCCGGCGAGCTCCTTGGGGATGTGGTTGAGGACGTAGTGGCCGCTCTCGTGGCCGAAGATGAACAGGATTTCGTCGTCGGGGATGCGGCCGGCGGTGGTGTCCCACACGACGATGCGCTTGGTGGCGCCGATGCCGGTGACGTAGGCGTTGAGGCCGTTGGTCTTTTCGCTGGCCTTCATCAGGAACATGCGGTCGGGCGGGATGTTGGTTCCGGTGCGGGCGACGACGGTTTCAAGCTCGCCGACCAGGGCGGGATGGTTCTTTGCGAGCGGCTCGAACTTGTTGAAGATGGGCTCGAGCAGCGGAGACGACAAAGACGGAGAGCACGATGAGCGGCAGCGTGACCAGCCAGATGCCGAACCAGTAGCGGCGCGGGCCAGCGGCGGACGATCCAGTTGAAGAGCAGCAGGACGGGAGCGCCGAAGAGCGAGCGCGAGGCCGAGGGCTCTTGGCCTGGTCGCCGAGCCAGCTGCCCCAGCCCTGCACGCTGATGCCGTAGGCGCGGCTGACGTGGTGGCCGATAGAGGTCGAGGGGCAGGCTGGCGAGGGTGGTGATGACGAGGAAGGCGGCGAAGAAGAGCAGCCCCTGCATCCAGCGGCGGCGCGAAGATGCGCTCGGCCCAGGCACTCGAGGCCGGCGGCGCCGCGGGTGGCCAGCAGCAGCCAGAGGACGGCCAGGCCCCAGAGCGAGCCGACGATGTCGAGGATGTTGCGGATGCGGCTGAGGGCGATGGCCTTGGCGAGCTTGTCGGGCGGCAGGGTGTAGGCCTGCGGGCTGGCGGGCTGCGGCGCGGGGCGGCTGAGGCGGCGTGGCGGCTGCGCGGGATGGCGCGCCTGGGCGAGCATGGCGCGCGGAGCTGAGGCGGGCCAGCAGCAACGGAGCAAAGGCACCAGAGCGGGAGCATGCGGCGGGCAAAAGGCATGAGTCGATTTCCTCTTGCAGTAGCTTACTCTGAGACAATCGAGTGTGAAGATGCTTTTACTCGAGTTTCTCCAACCTATGACCACAGACATCTTGTGCCTGCCACGGGCGGCCCGTTGCGCGTTTCCGCGCACCTTCAGGGCCGGCCTGTGCGCGGCTCTTGCGTTGCAGCTGCGGGGCGCGCTGGCTTCGCCCGTTGCCGCATCTGGCACAGCAGGCAACTGCGCCGGTCTTACTGGACGCCATGACAACCGAGTTGCACCGCGCCTTTACCTCGCTGGGCAAGCAGGGCGGACGACAAGCAGTTGCCGCCGTATTTTCTGAGCTATGCGGTAAGCGACGCGAGCTTTGTGGCGATTCGCGCGCAGTATGGAGCGCTGGTGGACAGTTCGGCCAACCATGTGCGCGTGGCCGACGTGCAGGTGCGGCTGGGCAGCCCAAGCTGGACAACACGCATGGCACGCATCGCGGCTCGGCCGTGAACAGCATGCAACTGCCGTTGACCGACGACCGCGGAGGCGCTGGCGCGCACGCTGTGGCTGGCGACCAATGCCGGCTACGGCACGGCGCTGGACAACTATCTGCGCGTGAAGACCGAGGCGGAGGTGCGGGCCAAGGAAGAGGACTCGTCGCCGGACTTCAGCGAGGAGACGCCGCAGACCTACATTGGCAAGCCGGCGCCGCCGGTGGTGGTGGACAAGCGCGGCGTGGGAGCAGCGGGTGACGGCGCTCTCGAAGATTTTCCGCGAGTATCCGGATGTGTACCAGAACATGGTGATGCTGCACGGTGCAGAACGAGACGGACTACTTTGCATCGTCAGAGGGCACGAAGGTGGTGACGCCGCACCTTGCCGCGCGGCTGGTGGTGTTTGCGGTGACGCGCGCCGACGATGGGATGGACCTGTTCCGCGCACAGACGTTTGAAGCGGAGACGGCGGATGGATTGCCGGCGCAGGCGGAGATGGAGGCCGGCATGCGCGAACTGGGCAAGAGCCTGGAGGCGCTGCGCAAGGCGCCGGTGACGGAGCCGTTTGACGGGCCGGCGATTTTGAGCGGGCGCGCGGCGGCGGTGTTCTTCCACGAGGTGCTGGGGCACAGGCTGGAAGGCCAGACGGCAGCGCGGCGACGAAGAGGGGCAGACGTTTACCAAGGACATTGGCAAGGAGGTGCTGCCGACGTTTCTTTCCGTGGCGGACGATCCCACGCGGACGAAGTTCGGCGACACATGGCTGAGCGGCAGCTACCTCTACGACGATGAGGGCGAGAAGGCGCGCAAGGTGGACCTGATTGACGACGGCGTGCTGAAGACGTTTTTGATGTCGCGGCTGCCGATTGCGAACTTTTCCGACTCGAACGGACATGGGCGCGCGCAGACGGGGCGCATGCCGACGGGACGGCAGGGCAACCTGATTGTGACTTCGACGAAGACGGAGCCGGAGAGCGAACTGCGCAAGCAGCTGATTGAGGAAGCGAAGAAACAGGGCAAGCCGTTCGGACTGTACTTCGAGGACATTTCTTCAGGATTTGCGGTGACCACGCGCGAGTTCGCCGCAGGCGTTTCAGGTGATTCCGCTTGTGGTTTGGCGCGTGTATGTGGATGGGCGGCCGGATGAACTGGTGCGCGGAGTGAGCATTGTGGGCACGCCGCAGGCGGCGCTGAAGCGGATTCTGGCCACGGGCGATAAGAGCGAGGTGTTCAACGGCGAATGCGGCGCGGAGTCGGGCACGATTCCGGTGAGCGCGGTGGCTCCGGCCATGCTGGTGAGGGAGATGGAGACGCAGAAGCAGGCGCAGGGGACGGCGCGGCCGCCGATATTGCCGATACCGCAATAGGGACTGAGGGAACAGGGAACAGGGAACAGGGACTAGGGACATAGGAGGTGCGGTGAGGTTGATTCGGTCGGTTGGGATGTTTGCCGGGGTTGGGCTGGTTGGATTCTGCATGATTGCGCCTGGAGTTTGCGCTGCACAGCAGACGCGCGCGGATGCGGAGAAGGATCCGCTGCTGAAGGCAATGCTGACGGAACTGGACCGCAGCATGGGCCAGTTGCAATTGCCGGGGTTTGCCAAGCCGTTCTTTATCCAGTACCGGATTGAGGACGTGGACGACTACGAGACCAAGGCGGAGTTCGGCGCCAGCGAAGGCGGGTCGCACACGCACCAGCGCGTGGCGCGCATCACCGTGCGCGTGGGCGACTACAAGACCGACAGCTCCGGCGGACGCGGAGATGGAGCGCTGCAACTGTCGGCGCTGGACGACGATCCGATTGCGGTGCGGAGTGCGTTGTGGTCAGGGACCGACCAGGCGTACAAGGCGGCGCTGGCGGCCTATGCGCAGAAGCAGGCGGAGTTGAAGCAGGTGGAGACGCCGCCGCAGACAGGACGACTTCAGCAAGGAGACGGCGGTGATTTCTCTGGCCGAGCCGGAGAAGCTGAAGCTGGACGATGCGGCGTGGACGGAGCGCGTGGCGCGGGCCAGCGGACTCTACCGGACGGACCCGGCGGTGAAGGCGAACGAGCACGATGTGGAGTACTCGTCGGCGAATTTTCATGCGCGGGTGACGACCACATGGCTGGTGAACAGCGAGGGCACGATTGTGCGCAAATCGGCTGCCGAGTACCAGGAAGGCATTGGCGTGGGCACGCAGGCTGCGGATGGAATGCGGCTGGACCGCTCGTATTCGTCGACGGGCAGCTCGCTGAAGGATCTGGATGCGGCCCAGGATTTTGAGAAGCACGCGGTGGGACTGTTGGCCTCGCTGACCGATCTACGCAAGGCGCCGCTGGTGGAAGAGGAGTATCACGGGCCGGTGCTGCTGAGCTCGGATGCGAGCGCGGACACGATGCGGTCACTGATTGCAAGCGGAGTGACGGCGACGCGGCCGAAGCTGGGCACGGAGGCGCGCACCAACGGGCCGTTTGCGTCAAGCTATCATGCGCGGGTGCTGCCGGATTTTCTTGACGTGGTGGACGACCCCGGGTTGAAAAGCTTTGACGGCAAGGGGTTGGTGGGCGCGTATGCGGTGGACGACGAGGGCGTGCCGGCGCAGGCAGTGAATCTGATCACGGCGGGCAAGCTGGAGAGCTACCTGGTGGGACGCGAGCCGGTAAAGGATTTTCCGCAGTCGAACGGGCATGGACGGGCAGGGATTACGGGGCCCCCAAGGCCGTCGATTGGCGTGCTGAAGGTGACGGCGAAGGATGGCCTGACCGATGACGAGCTGAACAAGAAGCTGCTGGACCTGGCGAAGGATCGCGAGCTGAAGAGCGTGTACTACGTGCAGACGCTGGGCGGGGATGCGCCGCGGCTGCTTTATCGCTTGAGTCCGGATGGCAAGCGCGAACTGGTGCGCGGCGCGGAGCTGGATGATCTGGATCAGCGCGCGCTGCGCTCGAGCGTGGAGGCCGCGGGCAAGGATTTGTTTGTGGCCAACTTCTTTGGCGATGTGCCGGAGACAGTGCTGGCGCCGGCGCTGCTGCTGGACGATGTGACGGTGAAGCGTGCGAACGAGAAGAACGAGAAGCTGCCGTTCTATCCTCCGCCGCGTTAAAGCTGCCAACGACACGAGCGGCGCGCATTCAGACGATGGAGAACTTTCCTTCCGCCAGGTCGCGGGTGGCCTGCGCCACACTCTCAGGGCGGCCGAGATCGCGCCAATAATAGTCATCCGCGCGAAAGGCGCCGATCGGTTCTTCCTCGGCCGCGAGGCGTAGATACGCGTCGATGATGGAGAATGCGCCTTGCTCCTGCATCTTTGCAACGAGGCGCGGGGCGATGACATGGACGCCGCAAAAGGCCAGTGACTGCGCCTGAGCAGCCGGGCGCACGAGTTGCGGGTCGGCCTCGGTCCCTGTTCGGCGGCCGCAGAGATGGCCGTGCTCGTCGAAGAGCAGATAGCGCGAGGTTGCGCGCTGTTGAACGGCAAGGGTGGCCAGGGCGGCGTGCTGCGAATGAACCTGCAGCATGCGGGCAAGATCGATGGTGCTGATGACATCGACATTGTGCACAAGGATCGGGTCGTTGCTGTCTGCGCTGGAATCGACAAGCCAAGGCGCTGCATGTTTCAGGCCGCCGCCAGTGTCGAGCAACTCTTCTTCGATTGAGACCTGAATGGTCAGGCCGAAGTTTTGATTGGCATTGAGATAGTCGACGATCATCTCCGCAAAGTGATGCGCGTTGACAACCACGTGGCGCACACCAATGGCGCGCAGGCGGAGCAGGGCAATTTCCAGCAGCGTGCGGCCGGCGACAGTGACCAGCGCCTTGGGACGATCGCTGGTGAGCGGGCGCAGGCGCGTGCCCAGGCCGGCGGCGAGGATCATGGCCCTCACAGGAGCAGCTTCTCCGGGAAGGATTTTTCCAGCTCGATGTGGCGGACCACAACTTCCACGCCGCTGACGCCGCGCAGATGCTTTGCCAGCTGCTCGGCGAGATACACAGAGCGGTGCTGGCCGCCGGTGCAGCCAAAGGAAACCATGAGGCTCTTGAAGCCGCGGCTTTGATAGCTGCTCACGCTTCGATCGACGAGCGGAAGCACGCTGGCAAGATACTGGTGCACGCTCTCCTGGCGATTGAGGTAGTCGATGACCTCGGGGTCTTTGCCGGTCAACTGTTTGAACTGTTCTTCGCGGCCGGGGTTGGGCAGGCTGCGGCCGTCGAAGACGAATCCGCCGCCATTGCCGGTTTCATCCACGGGCATCTCGCGGTGGAAGCTGAAGCTGAAGATGCGCACCTTCAGGTTTTCCGCCGAGGAAGCGAGGCTCTGCAGCTTGTCAGAGGCGAGCATGTTGTTGAACGCATCCATCAGCGCCGGCAGTGCGATGGGCAGCTTGACGTTGTGCGCCAGCCAGCGCAGGTTCTTCAGGGCGTAAGGCACGCTTTGCAGGAAGTGAGCCTTGCGCTCATAGAATCCGCGGAAGCCGTACGCGCCGAGGGCCTGGAGGATGCGCACGTAGACGTACGCGTAGTAGTGCTCCATGAAGGCGGCGCGATCAAGGTTGATATAGCCGCCAAGGCAGTCGAGATAGTAGTCGAGCAGTTCCTGGCGCAGCTCCGGCGGCAGGTCGGCTTTGCCGTCGTAGAGCAGCGAGGCGATGTCGTATTGCAGCGCGCCCTTGCGACCGCCCTGGTAGTCGAGGAAGTACGGCTGTTCATCGCGCCACATCACGTTGCGCGACTGGAAATCGCGATAGAGGAAGTATTCGTGGCTGGCGCCCAGCAGGAGCCTTGTCAGGCGCGCAAAGTCGCGTTCCAGAGCCTGCTCGTTGAAGGGCACGCCGGAGAGGCGCAGGAAGTAGTACTTGAAGTAATTAAGGTCCCAGGCGATGGACTGGCGATCGAAGCTGGCGCGCGGGTAGCAGACCTTGTAATTGAGATCGTGGCCCGCCTCCACTTGAAAGCGCGGCAGCATGGCCACTACTTTGCGATAGGCTTCAACGGCCGGCGTAGCGATGGCCGCGCCGGCGCGGTTGCTGCTGAGGAACTCGAAGAGCGTGGTGTCGCCCAGGTCTTCTTCCAGGTAAGCGTCCTGGCTTAAATCCTCGATATAAATCTCCGGAACCGGCAGCCCGCGGCGATAAAAATGCTTTGAGAATTCAAGGAAGGCGATGTTCTCCTCGCGCACCGGATAGACGATGCCGATGGTGCTGAATCCGCTTCCGGTGAGGCGCACAATGGCGCGTCCTGAGCCGCCAAGCTGGCCCTGAAGGGGATGCACGTGTTCGGCCGGCACGCGGTAGTGCTGCACGAATAGCTGTTTGAGAACGTCCACGAATCTCTTTCTGAGAATGCTCAGGATGCTTCACCAAGATACGCATCCAGGGGAGACCGGCGCAAGGAGCGATGGCTTGCCGCACAATTGAGGCGGACGGCGAGTGCGGTGAGAACGCGGCCGGGGAATTTGTGAGTTGACTCCGTGGTCCGCCGGACAGGCAGCGTGGATTTGTTTGGCAATAGCAAGATCGCGAGCTGCTTCGTTGTTGTTTCCCATCTGCCGATGGCAGCGGTACAGATTGATGTGCGCGGGCGGCATGGGCGCTGTACATGGGCTGACCATTCGATAGCAAAGTCAGAACGCTTTGCGATAGACCGGCGGCTTGGTCTGAATGATGAGAATTGCGACCGATACCGCGTCTGAATGAAGCAGTAGCAAAGAGAAGAACGTATACAGCCTGCACGGGGGCGCGGCCGAGGTTGATGGAGCATCGGGTTCGCCACCAATGGTCCGAGGAGACAGGCACGATTCAGTTCTGCGCATGCGAGTTTGCAACAGGCTCTAGTCTTCTTTCTTGGCGTTCCGTGCACGCACCTTGAACCAGATCGGCGTTCCTTCAAACCCGAACGCCTCCCGAATCTGGTTCTCCAGGAACCGCTCGAAGCTGAAGTGCAGCTTGATGTCCCGGTCCGTGAACAGGATGAACGTGGGAGGCGCCACCGCGGCCTGAGTCATGTAGAAGATCCGGATGCGCTTGGCCATGGGCACCGGCGCGCGCTGGAAGTCGATCTTGTCCAGGAACCTGTTCATCTGGCCCGTCGACACGCGCTTCCGCCGCTCCAGCGCCACTTTCTTGACCTCGTTCATCACCCGCCCCAGCCCCGACCCTTCCAGCGCGGACAAAAAAATCACAGGCGCATAGTGCAGGTACTTCAGCACCCGCCGCAGCTGGGTTTCAAAAATCTCCCGGTCCGCCGGCGGCTTGCCATCCGTCCGCCCCGTCGTAACCGCGTCCCACTTGTTCACCAGGATGATCACCGAGCGTCCCGACTCGTGCGCGTATCCACCGATGGTCGCGTCCGCGCCCGTGACTCCTTCTGTCGCGTCGATCACCAGCAGGGCCACATCCGCCGCTTCCAGGTGCCGCCGCGCCATAATCACGCTCAGCTTCTCCGCCATCAGGTGTGTCTTGCCCTTGCGCCGAATCCCGGCGGTGTCCACAAACCGGAACTGCGTCCCCTCAAACTCCACCACCTCATCCACCGCGTCGCGCGTGGTTCCCGCAATCGGAGACACAATGGCCCGCGATGTCCCGGTCAGCGCATTCAGCAGCGTCGACTTGCCCACATTCGGCCGGCCGATGATCGCCACCGAGGTCTCATGCTGCTCAAACTCTCCATGCGTCCTGTGCAGCGGCAACTCATCCGTTTCAGATCCCAGCAGGCCGTCCGCTTCCTCCAGGATCTCCTCAGCCCCGGCAACCGCCTCTGCTTCGAACTGGCTGAACTGCGTGTCGCCCGAGTTGATCAGGTTCTCGAGCGGCGCCGGCATCGCTTCGGAGATACCATCCAGCAGATCCCCAATGCCCAGCCCATGCTCCGAGCTGATCGGATACACGTTCCTCAGCCCCAGCCGGCGGAAGTTCTCCGCCTCGGCCGCCATGGCCTCGCCTTCCACCTTGTTCACCGCCAGGAAGACCGGCTTCCCGCCCCGGATCAGCATCCTTACAAGGTCGTAGTCCGGGCTGGCCAGCTCCGTCCGCGCATCCACCACCAGCACCAGCGCGTCTGCTTCTTGCAGCGCGACCTTGGCCTGCGCGTAGATCTCCATTGGGATCAACTCTGGATCGTCGGGCACAATCCCACCCGTATCTACTACCCGGAACTGCCGTCCGGCCCATTCGTATTCGCCATAGATGCGGTCGCGCGTAATCCCGGGCTCATCGCCCACAATCGAACGCCGGCTCTTCGTCAGCCGGTTGAACAGCGTGGACTTGCCCACATTCGGCCGTCCCACAATGGCCACCAGCGGCAAGCCGCTCGTCCCGGGGGTGCTCGATAATCCAGATCTCCTGTACTTCGCCAAAACTTGTCTCCAGTCCAACTTCGAGCCAAAAGCGGCAATCTCCCCAATCCATCGCCGCTTGCGCGCCGCACCTTGCCGTCCAAATGACAATGCAGCGCTGCGATACCTGAGATGAGCAGGGAAGTATCCGGGTTTGGGAATCCCGAGCGATGGTGATTATCGAGCGGGCGGCTCGAATCTCCGGCCGCGCCGGTGGTTCGATCACCACGAACTTCACTACCGGTTCTTCGCCGCGCCGCGCAATCACTCTTTTGACGGCTTTAACCCCTCTCAGCCATCGCGGCAGGGGAAAACCTGCTTGATCGGTGGTGAAAGCCACCTATTCAGTATGCGGAGTCCACCTGCGCGAGTCAATCAAGCCGAAGAGGGGCCGCGTCCTCACAATGAGGGTTCTCTTATCGCAATGCCCGCGTTTTTGGCTCCCCAGGTGCACGACCGCACGGTTGGGGGCACCCATGCACATCCACGGTAACCAGATCAATCTTAATGGGGTCAATCCCTACTCCGCCGCGGCTGAGAAGGCTCTCGCCGCGCAAAGGGCGGCGGAAGTTCGCAGGAAGCTGACGAACGGCGCCAGCGACATCGAAGGCGTATCCAGCCCGGATGAAGCTTTCATGGTCGCTCACTGGATGGGTCCCAATCAGGGCCAGGTCCAGGGCAATGTGGAGTACCGCGCCACCGTTGCCGGCAAGGAATCTGACTTCGGCTGAGGCCCAGACATGCGGCATCAGGCGCATCCGGCTCTCCGGATGCGCCGGAAACAGTCTGGCTCACTATGATGGAGTGAGCCACCATGGCCGCCGCCGACACGACAACCCGCACCCTGCCCACGCTGCACGAGTTCTTTGCGCCCGGCGGCATCCTTGCGCGCTCGTCTCTCCCCTACGAGTACCGCCCCGGCCAGCTGGAAATGGCCAAGTCTGTTGAGCGCGCCCTTGCCGAGCGCCGTCACCTGATCGTCGAAGCCGGCACCGGCACCGGCAAAACCCTGGCCTACCTGCTGCCCGCCCTGCGCACCGGCCAGCGCGTCATCATTTCCACCGGCACCAAGGCTCTGCAGGACCAGCTCTACTTCCGCGACGTCCCTTTCCTCGAAACCCTCCTCGGCCTCCTCCGCGTCTGCTACATGAAGGGCCGCGCCAACTACCTCTGCCGCCACAAGCTGGTCACGCTCCGCAACCAGCCCATACTCACCGGCCTGGAAGAGATCGACCAGTACCGCCAGATCAGCGAGTGGGAGCAGCAAACCGAAACCGGCGACCGGGCTGAATTATCGGGAATGCCCGAATCCAGCGCCTTGTGGAATAAACTCGACGCTCGCACCGAAGCCTGCCTGGGCAGCACCTGCCCCGACTACCAGCGCTGCTTCATCACGGAGATGCGCCGCCGTGCCCTCGAGTCCGACATCGTCATCGTCAACCATCACCTCTTCTTCGCCGACCTCTCCGTCAAGCAGGAAGCCGGGGGCGCGCCGGACGCCGGCATTCTCCCGGAGGCCTCTGCGGTCATCTTCGACGAGGCACACGAGCTGGAGGAGGTCGCCTCCAACTACTTTGGCCTCTCCGTATCCAACGTCCGCTTTGAAGAGCTGGCCCGCGACACCGACGCCCTGCTCCGCGGCAAGGAAGGCGCGGACAGCATCCCCGCCGCCACCCAGCAGCTCCGCGACCGTGCCCGCATGTTCTTTGCCGGTTTGCCCATGGCCGGGGACGGCCGGCAGCCCTTCATCGGCCGCGAAGAGTTTCTGGAAACCTCGGGCGACCTCTACATGTCTGTCCGCGCCACCCTCCGCCGCCTCGAAGCCGAGATGGAAAACCTCAAGGGCGTCGACGAAGCTCCCGGCCTGCGCAAGCGCGTCGCCCGCCTGCGCACCGAGCTTGAATTCCTGCTCGAGTCCAACGCCAGCAACATGGTCTATTGGATGGAGCGCCGCATTGTGGGCGGAGGCGTCGACAAATCCGGCCCGCGCGGCCCCCGCTCGCAGTCAAGGCATACGTTCCTGCAGGCCACGCCGATCGATGTCTCGGAGCTTCTGCATGAGATGGTGTTCGACCAGATTCCCACCGTTGTCCTCGCCTCGGCCACGCTCACCGTTCAGGGCGGGTTCGAGCACATGCGCAAGCGCGTCGGCCTCACGGAAGCCCGCGAACTGGTCGTGCCCTCCCATTTTCGATACGACCAGCAGGCCCTGCTCTACCTGCCGCCCAACATGCCCGACCCCCGCGACCCCGAGTTCCCTGAAGCCGCCGCCAACTGCATCCGCCGCGTCCTCGAGCTCTCCCGCGGCAGGGCATTCTGCTTGTTTACCAGCTACAGCCAGATGCGCGACCTCTACGAGCGCCTGTTGCCCGTCCTCGACTTCCCGCTGCTCCTCCACGGCACCGCCCCGCGCAAGGCCCTGCTGGACCAGTTCCGCGAAACGCCCAACGCCGTCCTTTTCGGGACATCAAGTTTCTGGCAGGGCGTGGACGTGCAGGGCGAAGCCCTGAGCTGCGTCATCATCGACAAGCTGCCCTTCGCCGTCCCCAGCGACCCGGTGGTAGCAGCGCGCATGAAAGCCATTGAAGAAGCCGGTGGGAAGCCGTTCTTCGATTACCAGGTTCCCGCCGCGGTCCTGACCCTCAAGCAAGGGTTCGGCCGCTTGATTCGCTCTTTGGAAGACCGCGGCGTATTAGTGCTTCTGGACCCAAGAGTGAGGCGCCAGCGCTACGGGCAAACCTTCCTGCAGAGCCTGCCGCCGTATCGCATGACGGCGACGATTACGGATGTGGAGGCGTTCTTCGCTGAAGAATGAGGAGGAACTCCTCTTGGTGCGGTGATTCCGCATTGTGTCAGGGCGCAACCTCACAGCTCGGTGAAGAAGTCTCAAAAGGGCCTTTTGTCCACGGGGAGCTGACTTGCGAAGTGGGTACACTTTGGGCCGGCTCGAGATTTCATTCGATCGAGTCGAATCGTTTGGAAGTCGAAGTTGAAGGTTTCCCCACGCCTTACCTGGATCGAGGGTTCGGCGCCGGGTTCCCAGGGCGTTCAAAACCAATGCGGCCGGCTTAGAATACGCGTTACGGAGCGTCCCATGCAGACAAAAGCCATTCGCCTCATTGCTCGGGCAATCCTCGCCCAGGTCGTTTTATATGCCGCAAGCGTCTCGGCTCCCGCTCAGGGACCGACAGCGCCTTACGCGGCTATGGCTCCGCTCGGCAAATACATGATCCCGGACCGGGCTTCAGAGATCGCACTTGCTCGGAGCGCCGCTCCGAATTCCATCTCAGATGCAGCCGAAGTGCTGGTGCTGGGCAACGACGGATATAGCACTGCCGTGAAGGGGACGAATGGCTTTGTCTGCCTGGTGCAACGATCATGGGCAGCGGCCACTGACTTTGCTGAATTCTGGAATCCCAAAATCCTCGCCCCCATCTGCCTGAACGCGCCGGCCGCCAGGAGCTATCTGCAAATCATCCTCATGAAGACCAAACTGGTGGCGGCGGGAAAATCAAAAGTCGAAATTGCCCAGGCGGTTAAATCGGGACTGGACTCGAAGGACCTGCCTCCGCTCGAATCCGGTGCGATGTGCTACATGATGTCGAAGAGGCAGTACCTGAGCGACGAAAACAAGAGCTGGCATCCTCATATGATGTGGTTTGTGCCGGGCGACGCGTCTGAAAGCTGGGGAGCGAACCTGCCCGGTTCCCCCACTCTCGCGGCCAACGATCCTGAAGAGCGGTTGACCATCTTTCTTGTTTGGGTGGGCCATTGGTCCGACGAGACGCCGGCTCCTCCAGAACACGCGGCCCCGACTCAGCATAAGATGAACTGATCAACGACTCGCAGGTTGCCTTCCGACATGCAGATCATTCAACAAGACGTTCTCCTGGTCATCGACGTCCAGAACGACTTCTGCCCCGGAGGGCAGCTGGCAGTTGCGGGTGGAGACTCGGTGATTGAACCGATCCACCAGATCGCCCCGCGCTTTGCCCACATCGTCCTCACCCAGGACTGGCATCCTGCGGGCCACTTGTCCTTCGCCTCCGCCCACGCCGGTAAACAACCCTTCGAGCAGATCGAAGCCAGCTATGGGCCGCAGACTTTGTGGCCGGAGCACTGCGTCCAGGGCAGCCAGGGGGCGGAGTTCCATCCCGAGCTGCAACTCACCCAGGCCGAGCTGATCCTCCGCAAGGGCTTCCGCCCGCACATCGACTCCTACTCCGCCTTCTTCGAGAACGACCGCACCACCCCCACCGGCCTGGCAGGCTATCTCCGCGAGCGCAAACTCACCCGCGTCTTCCTGGCCGGCCTGGCCTACGACTTCTGCGTCGGCTATTCGGCTCTGGACGCCCGCCGCCTCGGCTTTGAAGCGATCATCCTCCGCGACGCCTGCCGCGCCATCGACCTGAACGGTTCAGTCGCAACCATCGAATCGGAGTTTGCTGAAACCGGGGTCGTGCTGATCGACACTGCGGAGATCACCCCTGGCGACGGGGTCGAGGAGGCTACTGGCCGGGGCCTGAATGACGCAGAGCAGGGGGAGATTCGACCGGCGGAAGAGTTTTACGAGAAGTTTGAATCCACTTATCCGGAACTTGGGTAGGAGGCTCCAGAGCCGGCTCTTGCGCGTAGAATCGCAGCAGGCAAGCGGGCTCTCCCGCGCCCCTCACCATGTCCCGCAACTTCTACATTCTCGCCGCCGCGCTGGGCCTGTTCGCGCTTGTCTCGGCAGGCATGTCTCTGGTGCCTTCGAGCTTCCAGCCTGGCCTTCCTGCCAACGGGTCGCTGTGGCGCACGGTGGCGATGTTCCTGCTGCTCTTCGGGCTGGCTGCGGCGCTTATCGGCGTCCTGAGCCACCTCTTCGAGCAGGTGGACCGCCGCAACGAAGAGGCCCGGCAGGCGGCGCGCAAAAAGCGCCAAAAGCCCTAGGGCCTGTCATCTAAATCCCGTCGCTTCGGGTTGCGGGTAAAATCGGGCCATACTTCGTTGTCGCCCTCGACCTTGGAACAACCAAAGCCTTCGGGTTCCGTCTCGTCTCCACCCCGCGGACCAAGACCTGCCCGCGGGGGCCCCGGTTCTGGCCCGATTTTCCCTCGCAGCGCTCCCCCCTCGGAATTAGATGACAGGCCCTACCCCGCGCCAGAGCCTAAAATAGATTGAGGGGACTCTTCCCCGCAGGAACGAGCAGACGCCGATGTATGAAGTCACCGTGGAGTCCGGATTCTCATCCGGCCACTACCTTCGCAACTACAAGGGCAAGTGCGAAAACCCGCACGGCCATAACTACAAGGTCCGCGTGACCCTCGCCGGTTCCACGCTCGACGAGGCCGGCCTGCTGCTCGACTTCAAGCTGCTCAAGCACGTGATGCGGCCGGTGATCGACCGCATCGACCACCAGATGCTCAACGATCTGGAGCCTTTTACGGTGATTAACCCCTCGGCCGAGAACATTGCCAAGTACTTCTACGACCAGACCAGCGAGCAACTGGCCGGCATGACACAGGGCCGCGTGCGCGTGAAGGACTGCACCATCTGGGAGACGGACACCACCACGGCAACCTACTTCGAGCAGCCCTAGTTCATCTGGCTCGATTTGGATTGCAGGTACTTGTCGAAGGGAATCTCGAAATAGAACAGCTCCTGGCCGTCGGCATCGCGCAACTTGTGCAGGTGCAGCTTGGCGCCCTTCAGCGGATGGTCGAGATCCGAAACGTCGTAAAACAGGAACCCGGCGCGCGTCGTATGCGGTTCCACCACCAGGGCCTGGTACTCGAAGGTGTCGAAGTCCGCCTCGATCTCCTTGTTGCTGGCCTTGGGTTTCAGCTTGATGGAGGGAATTGGGCCTGGCATGGGAATCTTGGCGCCCTGCCGCTCCTTCTGGGTCATCAGCCGTTCCACGTCTTCCGGCTCGGCTGCCTGAATCTTGTCACCTGCCGCAGTGATAAAGAGAATGCGCGCATCCCGGAGGCTTATCGGCCGGTCACCATTATTGGTTACAATCAGCCGCACAGGCATTACGCCGTGGCTCAAGTAGTCCACGCGAAATATCGACTCACGCTCCTTGGTGTCGTAGGGCTCGACAGCAATTGCCACTTTTTCGTTGTCGTGAACCTCAACGGCAGCAAATGTGGTGGCAGGCTGTACAGAAGGCGGAGTATGGTCGCTGGCCAAGGCCGGCAGCGCCAGCCAGAGCAGGGAGAGCGGAAGTGCCCGCGAAGTCCTCATCGTGCTCGACTGTATCATTTGAGGGTTAGACCGGAGGAAGGCGAAATCTGTCACGCATGATTCTGGTTTTCTACAACATTGTATTGGTGCTGGCCCTGGTGCTTGGCGCGCCGTGGTGGATTTTCCGCATAGCGACCACGAAAAAGTATCGCCAGGGGCTATGGGATCGGCTCGGGCGAGTTCCGCCGTCGCTGGCTCGAACCGATCTGGACTCGGCCTGCCAGCGCCCGGTGATCTGGCTGCATGCGGTTTCCGTGGGCGAAGTGCTGGCTGCGAGCCGGCTGGTAGAAGAGTTGGCGCAGCAGTTTCCCGATTACCGGCTCCTGATCTCGACTACAACCTTGACCGGCCAAACCCTGGCTCGCGAGCGGTTTGGAGACGATTGTGTTTTTTATTGTCCGCTGGATCTACCGTGGGCTGTTCGGTCGTACCTGAATGCTCTTCATCCGAGTCTGCTGATTTTGGCCGAAACCGAGTTCTGGCCCAACCTTCTGAGTGGCTGCCTCCGCCGTGGAATCCCCGTGGTTGTGGTCAATGCTCGCATTTCCGACCGCTCCTGGCCTCGCTACCGCCGCTTTCGCTGGTTCTGGCGACCTTTCCTTAGCCGTCTCAGCCGAGTCCTCGCTCAAAGCGAAGCGGATGCCGATCGTCTCAAGGAGATCGGCTGTGCCGAAGGCCGGGTGTCAGTTGCCGGCAATCTCAAGTTCGACATACGCGCCGCCCAGTGCTCTGAGGCTACTGAGCTGCTGCAGGCTCTAAAGCATGGACTGCGCCTGGTGGTCGCCGGCAGCACGCTGGAGGGTGAAGAGGCAGCATTGCTCGGTGTCTGGCCGCGCCTGCTCGAAGAAATGCCGGGCTTAGCCCTGGTGATTGCTCCACGGCATCCAGAGCGCTTTGACGCCGTGGCAAGGCTTCTGAAGGCGTCCGGCTATCCCTGGAAGAAGCGTTCTGAGTGGCGATCTGAGCCAGCGGGCGCCATCAAGCCGCTGCGGCCGGGACAGGTGGTGTTGCTGGACAGCATAGGTGAGCTGGCATCGGTTTATTCCCTTGCAGCTGTCGCCTTTGTGGGGGGCAGCCTGGTTCCGGCAGGCGGCCATAACCCGCTGGAGCCAGCGCAGTTTGGAGCTCCGATTGTCATGGGACCGTACTATGCTAACTTTCGCGCCATCACAGAAGATCTGCTCGCGCACGACGCGCTTCGCATTGCTGAGAATGAAGAACTGGCCGAGGTCCTGGTCGACTTGCTGCTGGATCGCCCAGAAGCGGAGGCAATAGGTATACGGGGCAAAGAAGTGTTTGAGCAGCATTCCGGAGCCACCGGCCGGTGTCTCGAGGCGTTGCGGGAACTCCTTGGCGATGACCCGCCCCAGGCCTTGCTGGTTGCGGTGGAAGCCCTCCAGTTGCAGCCGAGCGAGACTGAACCGACCCAGCCCGAGCCCACGCAAGTGGAGCGAGTTCAAGCGCTGTCAGTCTTATATCAACCGATTCAAGAGCAGATAGTTCAGCCTGAGGCGGCTGCGTCCTTGCCGACTTCGTCTCCAATGGCGCAGGATGGGGGCAATGCCTGATCAAATGGCCCGACAGAGTAAAAGGCGTTCCCGCACCACGCGCGCTCTTTTGTTGCCGATGGTTCCTTTTTACCAGCTTGCGCTCTGGCTGCGGGAGCGGCGCCTGGGATCCAGGGCGGAGCCGGTACGGCGGCTTCGTTCGCCCGTTGTAAGCATTGGCAACCTCTCCACAGGCGGCGCAGGCAAAACGCCTCTCGTCATCGCGCTCGGCAAAGCTCTTGCGGCGCGCGGGCTGCAGGTGAGTGTGCTCACCCGGGGTTATGGACGGCGCGACCAACTGCCCACGCGCGTGGCGCTGGCTGGTACCGCCGAGGAGTTTGGCGATGAGCCACTGCTGATTGCCCGCGCCGGGGGCGTGGTGGTTTATGTTGCCCCCGAGCGCTACGATGCAGGCCTGCTTGCCGAAGGAGACGCGGCGGCCATTGCCTTTCTGGGTGAGGAACTGAAGCAGGTGGTGCATCTGCTCGACGATGGCTTTCAGCACCGGCAACTACACCGGGACCTGGATGTTCTGCTGCTCGGCCGGCGGGATTGGACAGACAGACTGCTCCCGGCGGGGAACCTCCGCGAGCCGCTGAGCGCCATCCGCCGTGCAGACGTCCTCGCCATCCCTGCCGAGGACCCGGAGTTCGAGGGGGAATTGCGGTCGTGGGGTTGGCAAGGGCCGGTGTGGCGTTTGTGGCGACGAATGGAAGTGCCAGCCATGGATGGACCGGTAGCCGCCTTCTGCGGGATTGCGCGACCAGAACAGTTCTTTGACGGTTTGGAAGCCTCCGGGCTGCGGCTGGCCGCGCGCAAATCCTTTCCCGATCACCACAGCTACACGGCCGCTGACCTCGACAAGTTGCAGAAAGCTGCCCGGGCTGCAGGAGCCGTGGAACTGATCACAACGGAGAAGGATCTGGTACGCGTGGGCAATCTGACTTCTGCCTTTCCGGCCTCTTTTCCGTTGAAAACTGCCAGGCTGCGCATCGAGATCGACCAGCAGGACGAGGCAATCGCCTGGCTGTTGGCACGGCTGCAGTCTGCCCCGGCGAACACGTCCCTGTGAGAAGATCTGTATTTGCACACGCAATCCAAGTTTCGCTTACTCGTGGTACGGCTGGGCGCCATGGGCGACATCCTGCACGCTCTTCCAGCGGTGACAGCGCTTCGCCTGACTCATCCCGGCTGGGTAATTGACTGGGTTGTCGAGCCGCGCTGGCGGGCTCTGCTTGCCGCCGAAGGCAGCGCTGGCCGGCCAACCGAACTGAATGCCGCCAAGCCCAATCCAGCTCAACCGATCGTGGACCAGCTTCATTTTGCATCCACCAAGGACTGGCGCAAGTCCCCCACAAGCGCCCATACCTTCCACGAAATCAATGCTTTACGCCTTGCGCTCAGAGCCGGAGACTACGATACGGTACTTGACTTGCAGGGTGCTGTGCGTTCAGCGGTGATTGGGCGCCTTGCCGGCTGCCAGCGTCTTATTGGTGAAGACGAGCCGCGCGAACGTGCAGCGCGATGGCTTTTCAGTGAGCGCGTTGTCACCCAGGGTACCCACGTCATTGAGCAGGACGTGGAACTGGCGGCGGCGGTGGCGGGGGATGAACTGCGCCCGATGGGACCGTGGCTTCCGGTCGACCCAGCCGCCGAAGCCTGGGCCGACGGTATTCTGCGCGCCGAGGGAAGATCTGCAACGGTTTTGGTCAACCCTGGTGCCGGGTGGGGCGCCAAGCGCTGGCCGGTTGAGCGATATACTGCTGTCGCAAAGGAACTTATCGGCCAAGGTTTGCGAATCCTCGTCAATGTTGGGCCCGGTGAAGAAGAACTGGGCGATGCGATCGTGAGCGGCACCGGGGGGGCGCCGTTCCGCTGACGTGCACACTGCCGCAGCTTATTACTGTTACCCGCCGGGTGGGTCTGGTGATTGCGGGGGACACCGGCCCGCTTCACCTGGCCTGCGCTCTGGGCAAACCGGTGGTAGGCATCTACGGACCGACCGACCCGAGCCGGAACGGACCGTTTGGGACCCGATTCCGCGTCCTGCGCAGCCCGGAGAGCCGGCGCGACCACACGCGGCATGCTGCGCCGGAGGCCGGGTTGCTGACCATTACACCCGCAGACGTGGTAAAGGCCGCAGAGGAACTGCTTTGTGAGGAGGACGAGAGATGAGCCTGGACTCCGATACGCAACCCCTGGATTGGATCGCACGGTGGCAGCGGGTGGCGCGGCGCATCCGGGTGCCGCTGGGCTTTCTGACCGCGGCGCTCTACTTGTTCGAGCTATGGCGGCGGGAGCCACGGCCGGCGGCGGTGGCCTGGAGCCTGACGCTGGTGCTGCCTGGGCTATGGTTGCGCGGCTACGCGGCGGGATACGTGAAGAAAAACCGGGAACTGACGATGACCGGCCCTTACGCACACACCCGTAACCCTTTGTATTTAGGGTCGATGCTGATTGCGGCGGGGTTTGCGGTGGCGCTGCTGAGCTGGCCGGTGGCGGTGGTGCTGGCGGTGGGATTTGGAGTGATCTACGTGCCGGTGATTGCCTCCGAAGAAAGGCTTCTGAGGGCCACATTTGCCGATTTTGACGCCTATTGCGGACGGGTGCCGCGGCTGGTTCCGCGGCTGACACCGGGGCGGGCGCCCGGTGGCGAAACCGGCTCCGGAGCCTTCTCGCTGGCGCTTTATCTCAAGCACCGCGAGTACAATGCAGGTATAGGGGCCGCACTGCTGTACCTCAGCCTGCTCTTCCTGCGGCCGGCTTTCGGCGTACTCGTCCATGTGCTCCGGTGAGCGCTTCCTGCGCCAGAAGAGTCAAATTACCAATTCTTGAAGGAGCTTTACTCTGACGTTGAAGACGCGCATCACCGCAGCACTCGTTTCCTGCGCCCTTGCCCTGGCGGCCGGGGCACCGGCCCAGCAGGTGCCGCTTCTGACCGCGCCGCGCGCGGGGTTCAGCTTCCCCGAGAAGCAGACTCTTACCTATGCCGTGGACTGGCGTGTCTTCCCCGCCGGGACGGCCGTACTGCACTTTGAGGCGAACGGCAACAGCGAGCGCATCACCGCCAACGCCGACACCATTGGGGCCATCAACCTGCTGTTCCACGTGGGCGACAAGTTCCAATCCACCTTCGACCGCGACAAGGGGTGTACCAACGAGTTCGACAAGCAGACGGTTGAGGGGCGGCGGCAGGTGAACTCCACCATGAGGCTGGACTATGAGCAGGGGAAGTCGATCCTGGACGAAAAGAACCTGGTTACTGGGAAAGCGAAACATATTGAGGCGGCGGTGCCGGGGTGCATGACGGACCTGCTGACGGGCATCTACTATGCCTCCTCACAGCCGATGGAAGTGGGCAAGACGTTCGTGATCCCGGTGGTGGACGCGATGCACATTGTGCCGGTGGCCATGAAGGTGGAAGGGCGCGAGGAGATCAAGACCCCCCTGGGCACGTTCAAGACGGTGCGCGTGCAGCCGACGGCGGACGCGGGTGTGGTGAAGAACCGAGGCAACATCTGGATCTGGTACACGGACGACGAGCGGCATTTGCCGGTGCAGATGCGAGCGCGGCTGTTCTGGGGCACGATTACCTTCCGGCTGACGGGCAACGAAAACAAGTAGGTTCGACCCCTAAGAGCTCCAACGCCCAAGAATTCCCCTTTGCCGTGAACCCCTCAAAACGGCGTTTTTTGCGCCTTTTTTGCATGTAACCCGATTGGTTTCATGGGGCTGGAAGGAAAGAGGGGGGAGGGGTGCTATTTTTCCCCCTCCGGACGGTGCGGGGGGCGGGCCAGATTCGTCTGTATTCTGCCGCTTTGCGGGCCAGCTTGGGGCTGCCGATTTCCATCTTTCGAACCTTCCAAGTTCATTGTGCGCGCAAGGGTGGAAATACTATGCAAACGATTTGAGAAAAAATTGGCCGCCGGTGGCGGTGTCTGGGCGATTGCATGAAGGTGTATTGGGTCTCAGGCGGGTTTCACAGCGCCCCGCAAGGGGCGCGATGGAAGGGTGTTGCCTGTTTCCCAGGGCAGCGCTGCGCTTGCCCTGGGCTATTTTCGACCGGTCCCTCCGGGACCTCAGAGCATTTTGGAGCAAAGTGATCGGCTGAGAGGATCTCAGGGCCTCTGGTTGGTCCTTCGTGCGCTTGCCATGCTGATTTCCGTCGGTCACTGACCACCCTTGTTCCGCCCCGGTATAATCGCTGCCGTCAGTATTCCCCTGCGGCCGCCTGCAGCGAAACCAGGGTTACCGTGTCCTGTTGAGTCTTGTGCAGGGTTGCCGCTCCCTGATGGTCGCGTCACCTTGACGGCTTTGCGTTCGGGATACAGCAGCCCGGGTTTGCTATAGGCCATTTTGAGCAGGGGGAATTCCTGAGAACAGCCGGGACGCCTGGCCGCCTGCACAGCCGGCTTGCGCTCCGGGCCCAACTTTGAAGAAGAGAGTGAACCGCAACCATGCGCTACGTCGTCGGCATCGATCTTGGTGGCACCGCCATTAACTACACCGTGGTGGACGAAAAACAGAACATCCTTATCCAGGGCCTTTGCGAGCATCCGGCCCGCTCGATTGAAGGCCCCGAGATCTGCCTCCAGCAGATTGCCGACGGGCTGGCACCCGCCCTGGCGCGCGCCGGTGTTTCCATTGACGAAGTTGCCGCCGTGGGCCTGGACACGCCCGGACCGGCCTCGGCTACCGGTGTGCTCAGCTCGAAAGGCTCCACCAACTTTGTCCATGCCCACTGGGCCGGCTTCGACATTCGCGGTGCTCTGGAGAAGAAGCTCGGCAAGCCGGTGGTTTACCTGAACGACGCCAACGCGGCCGCCCTCTGGGGCCACTTCGCCATCTTCGGATCGAACTCCGGCAAAACCTCCATCTCCATCATTGTGGGCACCGGCAACGGCGGCGGCGTGATTGTGGAAGACAGGGTGGTGGTGGGCCGCAACGGTTTTGGCGGCGAGCTGGGCCACGTCCTGGTGCCCTACTCCGAGATTCCGGAGATTGCCGGCCTCCATCCGCGCTGCAACTGCGGCCGCATCGGCGACCTGGAGTCGCTGTGCTCGCTTACCTCCATCCGCCTGCACGTGCTGCCATTCCTGCTGAAGCAGCACCCCGAGCACGAACTGAACCAGCTGGACATTTCCAAGGCCGCTTACAAAGCCCGCAGCCTGGCGGCAGCCGGCGACCCGCTGTGCCGCACCGTCTTCAAGATCCAGGCGCAGGCCCTGGGCCTGTTTTTCGACGAGATGGTGAACACCTTCGATCCCGACGCCTTTATTGTGGGAGGCGGAGTGCTGGAAGCCACCGAGGAGTTCGCGAACTGGTTTATTGACCAGACGCGCAAGGGCATGGGCGCCCAGCGCGAAGAGCAGGCCGACATTCCCATTCACGTGATTCCCAACGGCGACTGTGCGGGCGCACTTGGGTCGGCGATTGCCGCGCTGAACCATATTGCCGAGGCCAAGTAGCCAAACGCATCTGAGCCTTCTCTTGCCGGCAAAACGGCATCCGGGCCTGAAGGCCAACCGCACAGGCGCTCAGTTCAGGGGCATAAATGCCCCTGCTCCCTCCGCGTGAAGAACCCGCGCCCAGCCCGGGCCTCTGCTCCCGGTGTAAACTTCTTCTTCGCGCGGACGCGAACGACTGCTCTGTGCGAAGAGGAAAAACTCCCATGCGCAAATTTTTTCTTGGTCTCGTTCTCGTCTTCCTCGCGGCAGGTTCGTTCTGCACGGCCCAGCCTGCTCAGCCCAAGCGGCCCATGACCTTTGAGGACATGATGGCGATGAAGCGGCTGGGGGAGACGGCTGTTTCGCCGGATGGGAAGTGGCTGGCTTACTCGGTGACGACGGTAAACCTGGCGGCGAATACCAAGACGGCAGAGCTGTGGCTGCAGGCGATTGCGGGCCCCGGTTCCGAGAGTCAGCCGCCGATGAAGCTTGCCGTTGCACATGCGGGGGATGGCGGGCCGCAGTTTTCCGCAGATGGGAAGCGGATTCTGTTTCTTTCCGGACGCGAGGGCGGGCAACAGGTCTGGCTGGCGGACTTCGACACGGCGACCGGGGCGACGAGCAACGCGAAGAAGCTGACTGGGATTTCGACCGAGGCGGACAATGCGCAGTGGTCGCCGGATGGGAAGTCCGTGGTTTTCACGTCTTCTGTTTATCCGGATTGCCCGGCGATTGCGCCTGCGGACGGCGGGGCAGGGGACAAGTGCAACGCCGACCGGGATGCGGCGAAGGCGGCGAGCAAGGTGAAGGCGCAGGTGTTTACGCACCTGCTGTACCGGCATTGGAACCATTACACGGGAGAGAAGCGGAGCCACCTGTTTCTGGTTGCGGTGGAGACGGGGGCGGTGCGGGATTTGACGCCGAACGATGCGCACGATGTGCCGCCGTTTTCGCTGGAGGGCGGTGGGGGTTTCTCGATTGCGCCGGACGGGAAGGAGCTGGCGTTTACGGAGAATCCTGACCCGGTGCCGGCGATTTCGACCAGCGCGCAGATTTATACGCTGGATTTGACGGATGCGGCGGCGAAGCCGGTGAAGGTGAGCACGTCGGCGGGTGGGAATTTCAATCCGGCTTACTCGCCGGATGGGAAGTGGCTGGCGTGGCGGAGCCAGGCGCGGGCGGGGTATGAGAGCGACCGGTTCCGGCTGATGGTGTATGACCGGGCGGCAAAGACGACTAAGAATCTGCTGCCTAATTTTGAGAATTGGGTGGATGAGTTTGCGTGGGCTCGGAACTCGAAGATGCTCCTCTTCGCTTCAGGCAAAGAGGGCGAGTCGCCGATCATGATGGCGACGATTGACGGGCATCCTGCTTTCACCGCGACCGACGGCGAGTTCAGCGACCTTCATCCACTACTGGATGGCTTCACCATTGTTGCTACGCGGATGCGTGTTGGCGCTCCGAGCGAGGTGGTCCGGGTTAGTTTGGACTCCGGCATTCCTACCAGCGATCGGGCCCAGGATGTTACCCACCTCAACGACGCCCTTCTGGCCCAGCTCGACCTGCCAAAGATGGAAGGCTTCTGGTTCACGGCTGCTGACAAGACCAAGGTGCAGGGGTTCATCATCCGGCCGCCGGGGTTTGATTCGGTGAAGAAGTATCCGGTGAAGTTTTTGATTCATGGCGGGCCGCAGGGGGCGTGGGGCGACTCGTGGTCGTATCGCTGGAATGCGGAGCTGTTTGCGGCGAATGGGTATGTGGTGGTGATGATCAACATGCGCGGCTCGACCGGCTACGGGCAGGCCTTTGTGGACGGAGTGAACGGCGACTGGGGCGGCAAGCCCTTCACCGACCTGATGGAGGGGCTGGACTACGCGGAGCAGCACTATCCGTTCATTGACAAGACGCGGGAGTGCGCGCTGGGGGCGAGCTACGGCGGGTACATGGCGAACTGGGTGCTGGGACATACCAACCGGTTCAAGTGCATTGTGAGCCACGACGGAATGTTCGACGCGGAGTCGGCGTTTGGAACGACGGAAGAGGACTGGTTCAACATCTGGGAGTTCAAATTTCCAAACACCCAGGGGGGGCATCCGTGGGATTACTACGGCAGGCCGGACAGCGAGAATCCCTTCCGGAGGTGGTCGCCGTCGCTTTCGGCAAAGAACTTCAAGACGCCGACGCTGGTGGTGCATGGGCAGCTGGATTACCGGCTGGATGTGTCGGAGGGGTTCCAGCTGTTTGACACGCTGCAAATGCTGAAGGTGCCGAGCAAGATGCTGTATTTCCCGGACGAGGGGCACTGGGTGCTGAAGCCGCAGAACTCGCAGCTGTGGTGGAAGACGGTGAACGATTGGGTGGATGAGTGGACGAAGGGCAGCCGCTAGCTGCTAGCTTCTAGCTGTTAGCTGGTTCCTACCGCGAGTTACACCTTCAACCTGGGCCATCTGAGCCGCTTGAGCAACGGGCTAGAGGCTAGAAGCTAGAGGCTGAGAGCTGGCATTTCAACGCAAATCCGGGAAGGCGCGGGAGTTCCTGAACGAGACGGGACTCTATGACTACGCGGTGAAGGCGCTGGGGCGGCGAATGCGGAGTGAGGCGGAGCTGCGACGGATGATGAAGACGCGCGTGGAGCCGGATGGGCGGGGCGAGGCGGCGATTGCGGCGGTGGTGGGGCGGCTGAAGGAGCATGGGTACCTGGACGACCAGTCGTTTGCGGAGACCTATGCACGGCTAAGGCAGGAGAACCAGAAGCTGGGCGAGCGGCGGGTTCGGCAGGCTCTTGGCCAGAGGGGCGTTGCACCGGAGATTATCAGCGAGGCGATAGAGGCTCGCTACGGGCAGACGAACGAGGAGGCGCTGGCGCGGGAGCACCTGGAACGGAAGCGGATCAGGAAGCCGGAGAACGAGCGGGAGACGGCGCGGGTGATGCGGCGGCTGGTGACGGCGGGGTTCTCGACCGGGGTGATCTATAAGATTTTGCGGCAGTGGGATGTGCCGGATGAGGCGCTGGCGGCGCTGGAGAATCTGGACGAGGACGGGCACGGGGAATAGGGCTGCGCGGATGCACGGCGGCGCGCTGTCAAAGTACACTGGTTAGGTTATGCAAAACCGCTCTGGGAACGAGATTCGCGAACTATTTCTGCGCTTTTTTGAGACGAAGGGGCACCGCCGGGTGCATTCTTCATCGCTGGTGCCTGCCAACGACCCGACGCTGCTGTTTACCAATGCGGGGATGAACCAGTTCAAAGACCTGTTTCTGGGGGCGGAGAAGCGGGAGTACTCGCGCGCGACGACGAGCCAGAAGTGCGTGCGCGCGGGCGGCAAGCACAACGACCTGGAAAACGTGGGGTTTACGCGGCGGCATCACACGTTTTTTGAGATGCTGGGGAACTTCAGCTTTGGCGACTACTTCAAGCGCGAGGCGATTGAGTTTGCGTGGGAGCTGGTGACGAGCGAGGAGTGGTTCGGGATTCCCAAGGACCGGCTGTACGTGACGATCTTTGAGGGCGCGGACGGCGTGCCGCGGGACGACGAGGCCGAGGGGTACTGGATCGAGGCTGGGGTTCCGAAGGAGCGCATCAGGGAGTACGGCCTGAAGGACAACTTCTGGCAGATGGGCGAGACGGGGCCGTGCGGGCCGTGCTCGGAGATCTTCTACGACATGGGGATGGAGGCGGCGGAGACGCCGGGGGTGGACCTGCCGTTTGGGCAGGACGAGGCGCGGTATGTGGAGATCTGGAACCTGGTGTTCATGCAGTTCGATCGGGCCGCGGTAGTGGACGCGGAGACGAAGAAGACCAGCTACAAGCTGACGCCGCTGCCGAAGCCTTCGATTGATACGGGGATGGGGCTGGAGCGGGTGGCGGCGGTGCTGCAAGGGAAGGTGTCCAATTTTGAGACAGATTTGTTTACGCCGCTGATTGCGCGGGGGGCGGAGCTGACAGGAGTGGCGAACGACCTGGGCAATGCGAGTCTGCGGATTATTGCGGACCATGCGCGGGCGGCTACGTTTCTGATCAATGACGGGGTGTTGCCTTCGAACGAAGGGCGCGGGTATGTGCTGCGGAAGATTCTGCGGCGCGGGATTCGGCATGGGCGGCTGCTGGGGCAGGAGCAGCCGTTTCTGTACGAGATGGTGTACGCGGTGCGGGATCTGATGGCGGGAGCTTATCCGGAGCTGGAGGACTCGGCGGCGCGGGTGGCGAAGGTGATTGGGGCGGAGGAGAAGCAGTTTGACCGGGTGCTGAAGATTGGTTCGTCAGAACTCCAGAGGGAGCTCCAAAGACTTGTGTATTCATTTGATGGTGACAGTGAGCGCGATGACGAATTGCCCTCTACGCCGGACCAGATAAACATTGTGAATCCTCCGCTGCCGCTGCACACACTCCTTGGCGAAAAGGCGTTTCATCTGTACGAAACTTTGGCCTGCCGCTGGACTTCATGGTGGATGCGGCGCGGGATGCGCATGTGGCGTTTGACTACGAGGGGTTTGAGCAGGCGCGCGAAGAGGAGCAGGCCCGCGCGCGGGCTAGCTGGAAGGGCGGGAGCCAGAAGACGGCGAGCCCGGCGTTTCGCGAGCTGCCGAAGACGGACTTCCTGGGCTACAAGCAGCTGATTGCGCCGAAGGCGCGAGGTGCTGGCGCTGGTGAAGGACGGCGTTGGCGTTCCGGCGGCGGCGGCGGGCGAGCAGGTGGACGTGGTGCTGGACCAGACCAGCTTTTATGGCGACTCGGGCGGGCAGATGGGCGATACGGGCAGTTTTTGACGCTGGATGGGAACTCGACGGTGGCGGAGATTACGGGCTGCGTGCTGCCGGTGCAGGGGGTGCGCGCGCACAAGGCGCTGCTGAAGCAGCCGCTGGCGGTGGGGGACCATGTGCGGACGGTGGTGGATGGGGAGCGGCGCGACTCGATCAAGCGGAACCATACGGGGACGCACCTGCTGCATGCGGCGCTGCGGGCGGTGCTGGGGACGCATGTGAAGCAGGCGGGATCGTCTGTGGAGCCGGGACGGCTGCGGTTCGATTTTTCGCACTTTGCGCAGGTGGCGGACGAGGAGTTGCAGGAGATTGAGGACATTGTGAACCGCGAGGTGCTGAATAACGCGCGGGTGGAGACGCTGGAAGATGTTCCCATCGACGTGGCGGTGAACGAGTACCACGCGATGGCGTTGTTCGGCGAGAAGTACGGCGACAAGGTGCGGGTGGTGAAGCTGTCGGATGGGTTCTCAACGGAGCTTTGCGGCGGGACGCATACGGCGGCGACGGGGGAGATTGGGCTGATCAAGATTGTGAGCGAGGGGTCGGTTTCGTCCGGCGTGCGGCGGTTGGAGGCGATCAGCGGGTTCGGGTCGCTGGATGCGTTCCGCCAGGACTATGAGGTGGCGCAGATTGCGATGCAGGTCGCTCCGGCCCTTGCAGGGGGCAGCCTTTCGGAATCATTTCGTGCCAAGTTAACCGCGCAGGAAGAGGAACTGAAGCGGCTCAGGCGGGAGCTGGAAGATGTGCGGATGAAGTCGGCTGCGGGAGCGCTGGATGAGGCACTTTCGCGGGCTGTGGACGTGAAGGGCGTGCGGCTGGTGACGCTGCGGGCGGACCAGTTGGAGCGCGGGCAGCTGCGGACGCTGGTGGATAACCTGAAGCAGAAACTGGGCGAGGGCTTGGTGGTGCTGGCGTCGGCGCAACCGGAGGGTAAGGTGGCGCTGATTGCGGGCGTGACGGCGGGGCTGACCAGGCGGATCCAGGCGGGCAAGCTGGTGGGGGCTGTGGCCAAGCTTGTTGGAGGATCCGGGGGTGGGAAACCGGAGATTGCCGAGGCCGGGGGGAAGGACCAGGCGCAGATTGATGCGGCGTTGCAGGCGGCGGCGGGGATTGTTGGAGAGTTGCTGGGTTGAGTGGGTTTTGGGTTCGTGGTATCCCACCCATTTCACGATGAGACTGTGAAATGGATGGGGCACCGGGCCTGTGGTGAAAGTCCAGATCGGTAGAAAAACATCCCTCAGGGGCTAAAGCCCCTCGATTTTTCAGCCATTAGCGGCACGACTGAAGTCGTGCCCTTTCAAGACCTGACTTTCACCACAGGCTGTTAGGCTGGGTGATTGGGTTCGTGCCTTCCCACCCATTTCACGATGAGACTGTGAAATGGATGGGGCACCCAGCGGTGTTGCTGGGCTGAAATCGTCAGCGGATGGTTGTTCTGCACAAAAGGGCGTTTCCGATGGCGGAAACGCCCATTTGCGTTGGACTGAATGCAATCTAGCGGTGGATGTTGAAGCTATAGGCGAGGCCGACGGAGAGGATGGGGTAGGTTTTCAGGGGGTTGAGGTCGCTGGTCCACTTGGCCTCCTGGGCGGCGAGGTTGCTCTGGATGGCGATGGCGATGGGGTTGGTGGTGCTGGCGATGTTGGTGCACTCGGTCTGCGCCTGGTCATAGCAGGCCCATCCGCCGAGGTTGACGTTGACGGAAGGGGCACCGATGAAGGCGACACCTACCTCGAAGGGGACGGAAAAGTGGCCGTTGCGGGGCAGCATGTTGCCCCAGCCGGTGGTGATGGTAAAGGCCGGCTTGCTGGTGTTGAGGCCCAGGGTTCCGGTGCCGGTGACGGGGGTTGCGCCGGTGGCGGCGTTGGTGTTGGCCGAGTAGTAAGTGGTTCCGTTGAGGGTAAAGCTGGAGCCGGCCGGCACGCTGGTGGAGGCTGTGACCTGGTTCTGGTTGTAGAAGAGAAGACCGGGGCTGATGCGGAAGCCGGCGCGGAAGGGGTAGATGTCTACGGCAGCTCCGGCGGAGGCCAGGTTCAGCTTGGCGCTGGCGCTGATGCCGTTGGTGGTGAAGTTGTCAGAGTAATTGAAGAAGTTGCCGCTGCCGCGCAGGTTGAAGTGGCTGCCGAGGTTGGTGGCTGCCTGGAGTTGGATTCCCAGGGGAGAGACGCCTCCGCCGATGCCAATCTTCGAGAACAGCCCTTCGGAGACGCCGGATGAGCGATTGACCGGGGAAGGCATGTGGGCGGCTCCGCCATCGGGATAGGCTTCTGCCGCGACCAGGCTGGATGACGAGGAGCTGGACTGGGCGGTGAGCGCCAAGGGGGCGGTCATGATTGCAACGGCAAGCAAGAGAGCGGACATCTTCATAAAGGTTCCTCCGAAAGTGGACAAGTCTCCATTCAGTTGTCCCTGGCGCTCGCATCGGCGTTGCAGATGGTTTGAAGGGTGCTGATTTCGTGGCAGACTAAAGTAACGTTATCATGGTTACTGCTCTTGGAAGCCCTCATGTTTCTGCATCTTTTGTGGGGTAGTTCCGGTTCAGGAAGCAGCGAAATCTAACACTTTTTCGGGACAAAGAAACTGCGGCAAATGCTTTATCTCAAATCGAAACTATGGGTTATGCAGCGGGAGAGACCCGGGGTTGGGCTGGATGCTGTTGAAGCTGTTTCTGCCCCTGGCGAGATTGCCCTGGGGAAACCGCTGCTCTGGTTCCGCTGTAGGCTAACAGTACCGCGGCATTGCCGATCGACTGGAAGCCGTGGGTGGAGGCCGAATCCGCGAAGCCGAGAGGGACAGGCGAGCTCCGAAATGCCTAAGGACCATGTCAAACAAACGGACCCGATGGGTCAGGAACCTGGTGTGACGAAGGAGCGGAGTTCTTTGGTGCGCAAGCCGGTGAGTTCAAGCAAGGGCAGTGGGACACGTGCGAGGGATTGGCGGCGATTGCGCAGGCAGATTCTGGACTGGTACGCGCGCAACCGCCGCGATCTGCCGTGGCGGCGCACGACGGATCCGTATGCGATCTGGGTGTCGGAGATCATGCTGCAACAGACGAGGGTTGCGGCGGTGATGGAACGGTACCGGGCTTTCCTGAGCCGCTTTCCGACGCTGGTGTCGCTGGCCGCTGCGCCGGAGGAAGAGGTGCTGGCGCTGTGGAGCGGGCTGGGCTACTACCGGCGCGCGCGCATGCTGCACAGGGCGGCGCAGACGATTGCCGGGGAGCAGAAGAGCAGCCTGCCGGAGAGTGCAGAGGAGCTGCGCAAACTGCCTGGGATTGGCGCGTATACGGCCGCGGCGATTGCGAGCATCGCTTTCGGAGAAGCGGTGGCGGTGGTGGATGGAAACGTGGAGCGGGTGGTTTGCAGGCTGGAGGGGTGGGAGTTTGGGAATGGCGCGGGCAAAGCCGAGCTGAAGCGAAGGGTCCAGGAGCTGGCGACACTGCTGCTGGATCCTGACCAGCCGGGGGATTTCAACCAGGCGTTGATGGAGCTGGGGGCGACGGTGTGTTTGCCGCGCAATCCGCAGTGCCTAGTGTGTCCGCTGGCTGAAGACTGCAAGACCAAGGGGGAGCATGCGACGACGCCCCGCGCGCCCATGGTGAGCAAAGATGCGGCGTATGCACTGGCGTTGCGGGAGCGACGGCGTGGAGGCCACACCGGCAGTGAGGTTTTGCTGGAGCAGAGGCCGGCGGCGCTGACGGTGATGCCGGGGCTGTGGCAATTGCCGGAATTGAAGGAGACGGCGGTTGCCGAGGAAGAACTGCGGATGACGGTGCGCCACGCCATTATGCAGGTGAACTACCAGGTGCGCATACGGACGGTTGGTGAGGGCGATGTGAATGAGCTCACTATTGCAGGCGGGGAGCGGCGGTGGGTTCCGGTGGGCGAGGCTGCGGAGATGGCCCTGACAGGGCTCACGCGCAAGGTGCTGAAGCGGGCGCATCTGCTGGAGATGGGGCCTCTGAGATGAGTTTGGATGGATCGAGCGGATACGCGGGCTGAAAGCGCAGGGGGTGGGCGAGGGCTATGCGGGTTGCGATTGTTTCCGATATTCACGGCAACCTGACGGCGCTGGAGGCGGTGCTCCGCGATTTGCGGGAGACCGCGCCGGATGTTGTGTTGCATGGAGGGGACCTGGCTCATGGAGGGTCAGGCCCGGCGGAGGTGGTGGATCGGGTTCGCGAGCTGGGATGGCGTGGGGTGGTTGGCAACACGGACGAGATGCTGTTTGCGCCGGAGTCGCTGACGGAGTTTGCGGGACAGTCGGGGGCGGCGCTGCAGCCGCTGTTTGGAGCGATTGAAGAGATGGCGGCGGTGACCCGGGAGCTGCTTGGGGAGGAGAGAATCGAGTGGCTGCGGGGGTTGCCGCGGAGCCTGATTGAGGGACCGATGGCGCTGGTGCATGCGAGCCCGGAGAGCCTGTGGCGGGCGCCTGCGGCCGAGGCGGATGATGCCGAACTGGAGCGGGTGTATGGGCCGCTTGGTCGGCCGGTTGCCGTTTATGCGCATATTCACTGCCCGTTTGTGCGCAGCGTGGCGGGCATGGTGGTTGCGAACACCGGGAGCGCGAGCCTTTCGCACGATGGGGACTATCGCGCGGCGTACCTGCTGCTGGATGGGGCGGAAGCGACGATCCGGCGGGTGGAGTATGACCTGGAGGGGGAGTTGAAGGGGCTCGCGGAGGGCGGGATTCCGCATGCGGACTGGATTGCGAGGACGCTGAAGGCGGCGCGGCCGCAAGTGCTGTGACTAGGGCAGTCGAATACGGTGGAGTAGCTGCCGGGAGACGAGTCGCGGGGGTTAGTAGTAGTCGGCGCAGCTGAGGTAGTAACCGCACTGGGTGCAGACCAGCTTGCAGTGGTGGCCGGTGAGGCGATGGCTGCAATTGGGGCAGATCTGGCAATGGTGATCGACGGGCGCGGGCTCTGGCAGGGATGGGCCGGGCGCACCGGGATGTGAAATTTCTGCGCTGAAATCGGGATCCAGGGCCTGGGGTCGCTGCGGCAACATGCTGGACAGATTAGCATAGGAAGAGCGGCATCCTGGGTTATGGAAACCCTGCGGGCGCCTGACGCATCAACTCTGTGGTAACGCCCGGACTTCCCCATGGAGTCCACCGGGCAACAATCTGATTCGATCTCAAACACATCCGGAATCCGGATCCCCCAAGGAGGGACAATGGCAAGCAAGGCAAGTGCGGTTTGGACAGGTTCACTGAAGGAAGGCAAAGGCACCATCTCGACGGCGACGGGCGTGCTGAGCAATGCGAATTACAGCTTCGCCACGCGGTTTGAGGGTGCGGACTCCGGCACTACGCCGGAAGAGCTGATTGCAGCGGCGCATGCGAGCTGCTTCTCGATGGCGCTGGGCGCGCAACTGGGCGGGGCGGGGTTGACGCCGGACAAGATTGAAACGGCGGCGGCGGTGACGCTGGCCAAGACCGATGGAGGTTTCGCGATCACCAAGATTGCGCTGACCACCACGGCCAGCGTTCCGGGCGCGACCAAGGAGGTTTTCGACAAGGCTGCTGCGGACGCCAAGGCAGGGTGCCCGATTTCGAAGCTGTTTGCCAACAACACGGAGATTCTGCTGGACGCCAAGCTGGTGTAAGGCAGGCACAACGGGAGCGGCCGGGGCTCCAATCCCCGGCCCGCCGGGTGGCGCTGGCAGTTGCAGGAATTTGACACAGGGTCGCGCATTTGCGAGACTCAGAGATGCTGCCGGTTCAGCAGAAAGCGCTGAACTTGTTGACCGTGCCGAAGTGGCGGAATTGGCAGACGCGCGTGGTTCAGGTCCACGTACTCGCAAGGGTGTGGGGGTTCGAGTCCCTTCTTCGGCACCAAAAAGTTTCAAGCGCATGAAAATGAGCCGCCTTCGGGTGGCTCTTATTGTTTGGGCAGGATATAATCCGGCGAATCAAGGTTATAGCGGCATGAAGCGCTATGCTTTGCACGGGTGTTTATGTCCATTCAGAGTCTTGAAGTTCGTCTTGCCAGCCGTCCTCAGGGTGAGCCTACCCTCGATAATTTCTCCTTTGCCACCGTTGAGCTGCCCGAACCCAGACCGGGAGAGGTGCTGGTCCGCAATGTATGCATGTCAGTTGACCCATACATGCGCGGACGGATGAACGACGCCAAGTCGTACGTGCCGCCGTTTCAGATTGGGCAGGCGCTGGAAGGCGGGGCGGTGGGCAGGGTGGTTGCGTCGCAGGATGAGCGGCTGCCGGTTGGGACGCATGTCCAGAGCATTTACGGATGGCGGGAAGCATTTGTGGCGCCGGGCGCGAATGTGCAGATTGTGGATACGAGCGTGGCACCTGCATCGGCTTACCTGGGAATTCTGGGGGTTACCGGGCTTACGGCGTGGGTTGGGCTGTTTCGCATTGCGGCATTGAAGCAGGGCGAGACGGTGTTTGTTTCCGGCGGCGCGGGCGCTGTGGGGAGCGCGGTGTGCCAACTTGCCAAGCTGCATGGCTGCAGGGTGATTGCCAGTGCGGGTTCTGACGACAAAGTTGCATTTCTGCGTGACGAGCTCAAAGTGGACCATGCCTTCAACTATCGCGATGGCGAGCCGCTGAGCCACTTGAAGCAGGGCGCGCCGGAAGGCATACACGTGTACTTTGACAACACAGCCGGACCACAGCTGGAGGCTGCGCTCTGGGCTCTGCGCAACTACGGACGGATTGCGCTGTGCGGTGGAATTGCGGGCTACAACACGCCGGTGGCTGGGCCGCGCAACCTGTCGCTGGCGATCGGCAAGCGGCTGCGAATTGAGGGGTTCATCGTATCCGACCACTTCAAGGAGATGCCGGCGTTTCGCGCCGAGGCAGTTCCCGCGATGCAATCCGGAAAGCTTGCCGGCCGCGAAACATTCGTGGAAGGGCTGCACGCCGCGCCCGCAGCGTTGTTGGATCTGCTGCACCCGGGAGCGGGGAATATTGGGAAGATGATTGTGAGACTCGCTGACTAAGCACGATGTTGGCGGCGATGTGATTACGGACTGCGAAAGATTCTGTTATTGATTGAGCCGGGCGAATTTTCATTGTCCAGCATGAGCCTGGGTAAGAGAACGTGCGCCGATTCCCGGGCGCGTAATCCCTGGGGCTCGGCGCGCAGCTTACCGGAGAAGTAAGATCAGTACTGCGGTTCTCGCAGAGGATTCTCTCCTGCAACAGGAGTTCCCCATGACAGCTGAATTGATTCATCGCCTTCATTTCGCCTTCACCATCACCTTCCACTATCTGTTTCCTCAGCTCACCATGGGCCTGGGACTGCTGATTGTTGTGCTCAAATCGGTAGCACTCAAGACCGGAAGCGAGGAGTGGGACCGGGCGGCACGGTTCTGGGGCCGCATCTTCGGCATCAACTTTGTTTTCGGCGTCGTGACGGGCATTCCCATGGAGTTCGAATTCGGCACGAACTGGGCGCGATTTTCGCAACTTTCCGGAGGCGTGATCGGGCAGCCGCTGGCAATGGAGGGTGTGTTCAGCTTCTTTCTGGAGTCAGCGTTTCTGGGGCTGTTTCTCTACGGTGAAAAACGAATCTCAAAGCTAATGCACTGGTTTGCGGCGGTGATGGTTTTTGTGGGGTCGTGGATTTCAGGGTTCTTTATTATTGTGACGGATGCTTGGATGCAGCATCCGGTGGCCTACGACCGTTTGCCCAACGGACAGTTCGAAGTGCTGAGCTTCTGGCAACTGTTGCTGAATCCGTGGGCGCTGTTGCAGTATGCGCACAACATGACGGGAGCGGTGGTTACGGGCTCGTTTGTGATGAGCGCGGTGGGCGCGTTCTACCTGCTGGAAGGGCGGCGCGAGAAGTATGCGCACATCTTCCTGAAGGTGGGCGTCATTGCAGGTGTGTTGAGTTCGATCGCCATTATCTTTCCTACCGGAGACATGCAAGGCAAGTATGTGGCGCGGAACCAGCCGGCGGCGATTGCGGGCATGGAGGGGCTGTTCAAGACGGAAGACGGCGCGGGGATGGTGCTGATTGGCCAGCCGAACGAAGAGACGGGGCAGATTGATAATCCGATTGTGGTGAACGACGCACTGAGCTTTTTGATCTACGGCACGGTGAAGGCCGAGGTGAAAGGGCTCGACCAGATTCCGCATGACCAGTGGCCCACCGCGCTGCCGCTTCTGTTCTACGCTTACCACATCATGGCCGGACTAGGGACCTGGTTTTTGCTGCTGATGGGCGGCTCGGCATTTCTGCTGTGGCGCAAGCGGCTTTACAGTGCCCGCTGGGCATTGTGGGCGCTGCTGCTGAGCTTTCCGCTGCCTTACATTGCCAACACCGCGGGCTGGATGACTGCGGAACTGGGGCGCCAGCCGTGGCTTATCTACGGACTGATGCGCACCAGCGAGGGCTACTCGAACACCGTCTCCGCCAGCAATGGACTGTTTACGCTGCTTGGGTTCATGGGCCTCTACACGCTGCTGGGTTTGTTGTTTACCGTTCTCATCTACCGCGAAATCAGCAGCGGCCCGGAACCTGCTGCGGCCCACGCGGATGCGGCTCATGCTGACTGAGGCGGTGCATCCCAGGTTGGAGATGAAAGAAAAGGGAGATTGGTCATGATGGGTCTTATCTGGTTCTGGCTGGTTGCGGTGATGATTGTGGGCTACGTGGTGCTGGATGGATTCGATCTTGGCGTAGGCGTGCTGCACCTGTTTCTGCCGCAGACAGAACGGGAACGGCGCGCGATCCTTGCCAGCATTGGACCGGTGTGGGACGGCAACGAGGTTTGGCTGCTGGCGGGCGGAGGCACGCTGTATTTTGCTTTTCCGCTTCTCTATGCATCGGCCTTCAGCGGATTCTATTTACCGCTGATGATTGTGTTGTGGCTGCTGATTTTGCGCGGCGTAAGCCTGGAACTGCGCAACCACATTGAAGTGGGCGTATGGCGCGCGTTGCTGGACGGACTGTTAGGGCTGGCCAGCGCATTGCTCACGATCTTTTTCGGCGCGGCCCTGGCCAACGTTCTGCGCGGAGTACCGCTCCAGGCTGACGGCTACTTCTTTCTGCCGCTATGGACCAACTGGCAACCCGGCGTTCATCCGGGGATTCTCGATTGGTACACGGTTATTGGCGGACTGGTGGCGCTTGTTGCGCTGACCATGCATGGGGCTCTTTGGCTGACCATCAAGACCTCAGGCGAGCTGGCACAGCGCGCGCGCCGCATTATTTCGCCGCTTTGGATTGTGCTGGTTGTGTTGACTTTGCTCAGCCTGACCGCGACCATCGCCGTACGGCCGGCGAGCCTTGCCAACTATTTCCAATATCCAATCACCTTCATTGTTCCCGTGGGTGTAATTGCATCTCTTGCCGGTATCTGGTTCTTCAATCGCCCGGCGCTGCGGCAGCGGCCTTTGAAGGCATTTCTCTGTTCCAGCCTCTATCTCTTCTTTATGCTTGCGGGCGCGTGCTGGGGGCTCTATCCGACACTGCTACCAGCAACTACGGGCGCCGATCGCGACATTACGCTGCTGCGCGCCATCTCGGGACCGCACACACTTGCAGTCGGCCTGGCCTGGTGGGCATTTGGCATGGCGCTGGCTATTGGGTATGTCGTCTTCGTTTACAGCAAGTTCCGGGGCAAGGTGGATCTTCAGAGCGGCCATTGAGGGGCATGCATGGATCAACTAAACAGAAGATGGGAGTTTCATCCAGGTGCTGCAACTTCCAGCGAGCTGATTTATCGGCCTGGAATCACGGCGCCTGGGCAAGTTCAGGCAGCAGTTCGTGCTGCTGGCAAACAAGCTAGAACTTTGCGGGCCCTGTCGATTCACGGACAACCAGCGTCGGTTCAACTGTAATTTCTGCGGGTGGTGTGGCCGTGCCATGAATGCGGTTGAGCAGACTTTGCGTTGCGATTCTGCCGATCTCCTCCAACGGCTGACATATCGTCGTCAAGCGTGGCAGAGTGTAGGCAGCGGCTTTGATGTCGTCGAATCCGATCACAGAGACATCCGAGGGCACCCTCAGATTAACGTCCTGGAGCGCGCGAATCGAACCAATTGCGGCGATATCGTTGAAACTGACCAGAGCGGTGAATGGGAGTTTGGTTGAAAGCAGTTGCTGGATCACGGGGTAACCAAGCTCCGGCGAGGACATATCGCGGTCCAGGCTGACAGCTAACTCCGGCTTGATCTCGATGCCCAGGCGCCCGGCCACTGTGACCAATGCATTCCAGCGCTCGCTGGAGTCGGAACTGAAGGGCTGCCCCAGCATGAAAGCGATCTTTCGGTGTCCGAGCGAGTATAAGTGGGTGAGGGTCAGCTCGGCAGCACGAAGGTGGTCGAGCACAACATTCGTGACTCCCTCAATGGCTCGATGTCCCGCAACCGCCACGACGGGGACGGGGATCGAGTGTTGCAGCAGCGTGTCGACCGCGATGATGCCCTGTGCGCCGCGCCCAATGAACATGCGGGTGTAGTCTTCCACCAGGTTTTTCTGGTGCCTGTGGTGCGCGGTGAAATAAAAATATCCGGCTTTGATCAGCTGATCGCCGATGCCGCTCATCACCTGGGTATGATAGCCATCGCCCAGTTCGGGCACCAGAATGCCAATCGTTTGTGTGCGTTGGTTGCGCAGCGAGCGCGCCAGCAGGCTGGGCTGGTAATTCATTTCCCTGGCGGCGGCTTTGATACGGTCCCGCGTAACCTGCGGGATTGACCGGCCTGGAACGTCGTTGAGGACAACGGAAACGGTGGCAGGATTGAGCCCGAGATGCGCCGCCAGTTGCTTCAGACTGACGGTCTTATAAATGGAGGGCTTTTCCGGCCCCTCGACTTCATTTTCGCCTGCGGGATCCTTCATTTCCTCATCTCGCTTGCCATATCATTTGTCGTCGCAATGGATTGCATTGTTAATTCTACATTCATAAGCGGCCAATTCCAGCGAATATGCATGAATCATGATCATCTTTTCTGCCGCATAGCTTTTTGTGAAACTGCTCAGTTACAGTTACCCCTGGACGGTAGCATGCGGAGCACCATCTCCTGCCGAAAACCGGGTGCCAGTCCGGACGAATTGCCAACTCCCGGTTGGGCAGGTGACACTGCGATCGGACAGGTGGGCACCCTATCTGAAACGGAAAAGCGTAATGACTACTCGCGCCGTTCTGAATCACTTTCCGGTTCACATTCGATCAGGTGGCGATCTAAGTGCTGCCTTAGATTCAGCGGTGGATTCAAATTCAATTGGTTATAATTGGGTCATTGAAATCGGATCTTTCATCCGTACCCCACGTATTCTCCTGCTGCAATGGGGAACGAATCTGAAAGCTCCTAGTGACTCCCCCACATATGCCCATGCCCTATGAAGCGATACGAAGACGAGGAATTCGTAGATACGATCCAGGCTTTCTTCCGTACCTTTGCGGCTACCTGCCCAGGAAGGAGAGTTTGCTTTCTGCGGTCAAGGATCCGGCTGGCGGCAACCATTCTTTCTATGACTGCAATGCTGCTTGCAGCGAGGTGGAGTGGGGGAGCGCAAGAGGCGCCGGGGCAGACCTTGCGGCAGCACCGGGCAGCCGGCGCCAAAGCACCCGCGGACAACGTGGTTGCTCCGGCATCGGCCATTGAATTTGAAGACATTATCGAGTCATCGAAGATCAAGTTCAAATTGAAGAACAGCACGAGCCCACAACACTACACGATCGAGACTATGACGGGCGGAGTGGCAGTTTTCGACTATAACAACGATGGGTTGCTCGATATCTTCTTTACCAACGGGGCGGCTATTCCTTCGCTTGAGAAAACTGATCAAAGTTACGCGAATCGTTTGTTTCGTAACAATGGCGACGGCACCTTTACCGATGTAACCGAGAAGGCCGGACTGCAGGGGATTGGTTACTCGATGGGAGTGGCGGCCGGAGACTACGACAACGATGGCTTTGTCGACCTGTACGTGACAGGCTTCAATCGCAACCAGCTCTTCCATAATAACGGCGACGGTACTTTCACAGATGTTACAGAGAAGGCCGGGGTCAGTGGCTTGATTCCGAAACGGGGCAAGGCATGGAGCGTTGCTGCGGGATGGTTTGATTACAACAACGACGGACTTCTCGATCTATTTGTTGTCAACTATCTGGATTACGACATCAAGACCGCTGCGCGCTGGACAGTGCGCGGATTTCCTGCCTATTGCTCCCCGGTGGACTACCAGGGGACCCCGAACATCCTCTACCGCAACAACGGCGATGGAACCTTCACCGATGTGTCGGAACAGTCGCATATTTCCCAGTATGTGGGGAAGGGAATGGGCTTGGCGTTTGCCGATTATGACAACGACGGCTTTACGGATATTTTTGTCTCCAACGACACCTTTCAGAACTATCTTCTCCACAACAATGGCGACGGAACCTTTACCGATGTAGCGCTTTCGGCCGGCGTTGCGTACAACGCCAACGGGAGGGCGATGGCCGGCATGGGTGCGGACTTCAAAGATATCGACAACGATGGGAAGCCCGATATCTTCGAGACCTCGATGTTCGGAGATAGCTTTCCGCTGTATAAGAACCTGGGGGGTGGTCAATTTCAGGATGTGACTGGAGAGGCGGGATTGACTGTACTTACCGGCCGCCTGACTGCCTGGGGCACCGGCGTGTTTGATTTCGACAACGACGGGAGTAAGGATATCTTTACTGCCGACGCTTCCATTCTCGATAACTCGATGGAATTAGACCACAGGCCTTATGCGCTTCCCAATGGACTGTTCCGGAACAAAGGTAACATGACATTCGAGGATCTGAGCGCAAAGGCCGGTGCAAGTTTTTCCGTGCCCGCTGCTCATCGCGGGGCGGCGTTTGGCGACCTGAATAACGATGGAAAGATTGATGTGGTAGTTACCGTGCTCAACGGGGCTCCGCAGATACTGATGAACCGCTCGAGGAACAACAACCACTGGATCATTTTGAACCTGGTAGGGGTTAAGTCGAACCGCGACGGGCTGGGCACCAAGGTGAAGGTTACGACCGCTCTGGGCAGCCAATACAACGCGGCGACTACCACGGTAGGTTATAACTCGTCGAGCGACAAGCGAGTGCACTTTGGGTTGGGAGCAGCAGCGGTCGTGGATCGAATTGAACTGTCATGGCCGAGTGGGATCAAGCAAGTGCTGACCAACATCAAGGCGGACCAGGTTCTGACCGTTAAAGAAAGTGAGCATTGAGCCCGTCTCACGGGTGCGCGAGATTGCCAGATAGGCGCTGCGCAAGATCAGTCTGCCCGTTGCGGTTGAGCAGCTCGATCATCCCCTGCATGACGTCCTGCTGGTCTCGTCCGTAGGCGGCGAGGGTCTCGGCGGTGAGGTCAGCGTCTTTGATGTTGCCGATATGAAAGTAGGAATCGCAAAGCATGAAGAGCAGGGTGGGAACCATGGTTCTCGACTTTTCCAACTGCTGCGCGGCTTCGGCCCATCGTCCCTGCCGGTAACGGACCTCGCCCATTTCCGCGATTGCCGTTTGATAGTTAGGATCGTTGGTCAGTTCCGCCTTGAATTCCTTTTCAGCTTTATCAAGGTTGCTTTGTTTCAGCGCAAGAATTCCCTCGTACGTATGGGCGCCTCGCACAGTGGGCTCAATCTGCAGCGCATGTTGGAGGTTGCGCAGGCCGTCCTCGTCCTTTCCCATGAAGAGATAGACCTTGCCCACAAATACGTAGGCATTCGCGGAAGTTACAGATTGCCCTTTGAAGGTGTTCAGAAACAGCATGCGCGCCTGGTCTTCCTGGTGATCGGAGAGCAGTTTTCGTGCCTGTGCCAGGATGACCTGGTCCTGGCCTGAGCTTTCAAACGAAGGCACAAACGAAACCTGGTCCATCATCTTGTGGTGCAGTTCCGTCTGGTGCTGCGACTCCGCGGTATTTCCCAATGCAGCGAAGGCGCGGGACAGATAGAAATGAGCAATGATCTGTGTCGGATCCAGTTGCAGGACACGGTTCAATGTGTCAACAGCAGCCTGATAGTTTCCAAGCTGCAGCTCACAGTGCCCTAACTCCAAGATGGAAGGGACATCATTACTTCTTAGAGTTAGAACTCGCTCCAGGACACCCTTTGCGTCCTGCCATTGCGAGAGCTTAACTTCAACCAAGCCGAAAAGCGCCAGCACATTTGGATCGTTGGGCTGTCTTTGAGCTGCGCGTGCAGCGTACTCCCGGGCATCAGTAAGATTCATGTTCCGCAGGTTTGCTATGCCAAGATCGAAGTCAATCCGGTCCAGCGTTGGATCGGCATGCTTGGCCTTCAAGAGCCATTGGAGGGCGGCCTCACAATCGCCCGAACTGCATAGCAATTCACCATACTTCTGCAACGCGGGTGGATTGTCGGGCTCAATCCTGACGCATTGACGAATGGCATTCAAGGCCAGGTCGTCGTGACCGGTGAGGTGATAGGCCTGTGCCAGGTAATAGAACGCGTCACTATCTTTCGGCGTGAGCCTGAGATGGTGGTTGAGTAACTGGACGGCTTGTTCGCGATCTCCCGCAACAAGCTGGAAGACGCCGACCTTAAACAAAAGCTCCGTATCGTCAGGTGCGAGTTTGAGGGCTTTCTGATACGTTACTGCGGCTTCGGTTTGACGTCCCGCATCCTCGAGCAGCATTCCTTCCAATTTGAGCGCGGGTACAAAATCCGGATGCGCCCGTAGCAGGGTGACGGTCAGATCGAGCGCCTGTTTCTTGTCTCCGTGTTGTGCCATGCCAACGGCCTGGCGCATTTGCTGCGTCAGCGGGACCTTTGGCGGGTGACTCGGCGTCTGGGCAAGGGAAATTGCGATCGTGAAGAGCAGAAAAAGCATCGGAACGAGATGTGTAGAGCGATGACTGGCGCGGAGCAGGTCTGCTTGTTTTGGGACACAGAGGGAAGCGTGGAGTCGTTTAGGCAAGCAATGCGGCATACAGTTACTTTTCTTCCTGCTCATTTGCGCGGATCTCATTCGGTTGAATGAGGAGGTCCTTATAAGTGACGCGAAGCTTCTCTTTCACATCCTTGAATTGCTTGTATAAGTCAATCTCGCGTTTGGCGTCGTCCACGCGGCCTAACGTGCGGTACATCATGCCGAGGCGGTAGTGCGCATTGGGATTGGTTGGCTCCAGCTGGACCGCCTGCTCGAGCAGAGGGAGGGCTTTATCCGACTGATTCATCTCGATCAACATTTTGGCCTGGCCCAATCTTGCATCGGCATCGCCGGGCTGTAAAGCGGACGCTTTTGAATATTCGTCAAAGGCCTTGGCCATGTTGCCTTTTGCCGCATCGATGTCGGCAAGGCGGCAGACCGCCTTTTCATCCATTGGGTTGGTCGCAAGCGCAGCGAGGTATTCCGTCTCCGCCTCTTTCTTCACCTTCTCGCCCTGCGAGGTATTCAAGAGTTCGGCAAGCTCGAAATGGACGCCGGGCAGCTTTGGATCGATGGCGATGGCCTTGCGATACTGGGCGATGGCGCCATTGGTATTGCCTTCCTTGATCTCCTCGTGGGCAAGCAACTGGTGCATCTGGGCGGAGTCTGGCGAGTTGAGCGCGAGGGCCATCATGGACTCGCTGGAGAGGTCAGTGTATGTGCGGTAAGCGGCGTAGAGCACTTCCGGATTGGCCGGAGCGACTTTTCGCAGTTGAGCGATGATTGCCGCTGCCTCGTCAAGGTTGCCGGCTTGCGTGTCGAGGCCGACCAGTTCCAGTCCGACTTCGACTTTGAATTTTGGGTCGGCGATTTGCGGGAACGCGGATTCCAGGTCCTTGCTAGCGGAGTCGAAGTCAAGGGTGTGCAGTTCCGCGAGTCCGAGTAATCCCTGAATCTTGGTTAGCGCGGGCTGTTTCTCGAGTGCTGCGCGAAGGTGTGGAATTGCGTCGGCTAACTTCCCCTGGAAGTAGAGCAGGACGCCTACATTTGCCTGCGCTTCAATGTTGCCGGGATCGATGGTTGTGGCAGCAAGCAGCTCGGGAATGGCGAGGGCAGGCTGTTTGTTGCGCAGAAACCCCTGTGCTTTTTCGACGTGCACGGCAAATTCCTTCTGCTTGTCATCAGGGGTCTGCGGCGAAGACAGGGTGGCGCTCAGCATGAGAACAAGCATTGCGGAGATACATCTTAGCTGAGCGTTCATACTCTCCCGATTATATCGATTGGCAAAGCAACAAAGTGAGCTGGAAAAGAAAGAGACGGCGAAAGAATCGCCGTCTCTTTCAGTTTCATCAGGTGGTTATGAGTTAGAAGGTGAGACGTCCTCCGAGTTGCACGCTGCGACCGCCAACCGTGGTCCCGGAGATCTGCTGAGTAGCGGCAGAGTAGGAATACGGCTGGCCAACACCGGTCGCACCGCCGAGTGTCCCGGTGGGAGGCGAGAAGCTGGCATGGTTGAATACATTCGAGGCGTCGCAGCGAATCTGGAACTTGATTCCTTCCCAGGGCAGCGAGAATGTCTTGCCGCCAGAGAGGTTCACATAGTTGATTCCAGGTCCGTAGAGGCTGTTCCTTTTGACATTGCCGAAAGTTCCGGGCGCCGGTTCGAGGAAAGCGGCCGGGTTATACCACTCGTTGAGGCAACCGTTCTGGGGGCCTGAGCCTGCTTGGCAGCGGGCGGACCTGTTCTGCGGTCTCGGATTTACATTCGGGTTCCAGTTCGGAAAGGCAGAACCAGCCTGCTCATAAGTGTTCTGGGTTGCATAGACAGTGAATGGGTTGCCGGAGGAAAGAACGACGGTGCCAGAGAGCTGCCATCCGCCGATCACTTCATCGAGCACCGTGTTGTTGTTGAGGAACTGCTTGCCTCTGCCGAAGGGCAGCTGATAGACGGCATAGCCCTTGAAAGCGTTGCGCACGTCGAAGTTGGAGTTGGAGTAGTTGGCACCGGGACTGTTGGCGATCTGATAGGGCTGCGGGCCCTCGCGGCTGCCCCAACCCGAGGAATCCTGATCATCAAGGAAGTGCGACCAGACGTAGTTGAAGCTGAGGCTGACACCGGAGGTCATGCGCTTGGTGATGGAGGCCTGCAGCGAGTTGTAGTTGGAGACGGCGTTGTTGGTGCTGCCGGTGATTCCCAGATAAATGGGGTAAGGCTCTGAGCAGTTCACCGTGGAGCCATTTCCGCAGTTGCTGAAGTCGGTGGGGGACAGAGCATTAGCAGGAATGGCGTTGATGTTGGTTGGGAAGTTCAGATTCGATCCATGGCTGGCCACATAGGACAGGTCTGCCACAATGTTGGTTCCGATGGCCCGCTGGACATCCAGGTTCCATTGGAAGATTCTGGGGACCGGGGTGTGGTACTGGTTGTAACCTACGCCCTGCCCGTTGTACGCAGTGGGAGCCGTGGAGGCTGCCACGTACGGAAGGGGAGTTGAGGTTCCGTAGAGGGTGCCGCTTCCGTCGAGCTTGACGTCCGGGGTGATGCCGTTGGTCTGGTCGGAGGAGTTGCCGGATGAACTGACGGCCGCGCCCATTCCGCTGCCGTAGGTATCCAGGCTCCAGGTATAGGAGTAGACGCCGAAACCGCCGCGGATGGTGGTCTTGGGATCGAACAGCCAGGACAAGCCTACGCGAGGCTGGAAGGTGTTGAAGGTGTTGGCCATTTCCGCCGTACGGCCGTTGGCGTGAGTACTAGCGAACCAGAAGGCGCCAGGGGTGTTGGTGGCGGGGTTGAGCACGGTGGGATCGAAGCTGTCTTCATTGTCTTTGACTTCGTTCCAGCCGTGGTTGATCTGCCAGCGTAGGCCGAGGTTCACGGTAAGGGTTGGCTTGACCTTCCAGTCGTCCTGAATGAAGATCTGCGGGCTCTTCAGGCGCGCGCCGAACTCCGGCGAGACGCCCGCGGACCAGTTCTGGGCGAGTCCGAGGAGAAAGTCGCCGTATTCCAGTCCGGTGGAGCTATCCGGGCACATCTGATCCGCATACACGTTCGACCCGGTTCCACAGGCAGCGTGATTCCACTGTTCCGTGTACTGCCCAGAGAACTGCACGGTTCCGGCATTGGTGTTCCCCCAGGCCGTGGAGTTGTTCTGGTAGGCCAGCAGCTCTCCGCCGAAGTGGAGAATGTGCTTGCCGCGAATCATGGTGACCACGTCTGAGGGATCCCAGGTGAACTCCTTGTAAACCGCGTTGGAGCTGGGATCGATCCATGCGTAGGGATAGGTGCGGGTGTACTGGATGGCCGGGAAGTCGTCGGCCTTGGCAAACTGCCAGCCGACCTGCGCGGCATAACCCTTGCCCAGTGCAAGGTCGGCGAAGAAGTTCAACTGGTCAGTAAAGCCCATTCTGGCTTCGTTGATGGTGTGGGAACTGATGTTCCACACATCTGTAATTTGTGCGTTGTTGTTGTCGACATCACCCGACTGGCAACCGATGGGGCACGCACTGACCGAGTTCGGATAGATGACCGGCGTGTCGCTCTGCGTATCGGATGCGGTAACGCGGTTGTTGGGGGTTACGTCGTAGTCCAGGCGGCCGAAGTACTTCCGATACGGAGTGGACTGCGGGAGGCTGGAGTAGAAGTTATTTTGAATTTCGCCATCGGAGCCGGTGCTGCCGGGAACGAACTTTCCGCCGGCGATGTGGTTGGTGGGCGTGGGATAGAACGCCTGCATCTTGGCGGAGACAGAGTCGAACAACGTGCTGGGAATCTCATTGCCGCCATACTCGCTGGCGAAGGACTGCCGAACGGGGTAGGGATTGCCTTTTGAGTCGAAGGCGATGGTCTGCGTGGTGGGGTCGTAGATTGGATTCTCGCCGGTAAACATTCCGTTCATTTCATTCACGGATGGAATGGAGTTGGTGGAATTGCTGGCCGATCCGTGATCGAGAATCTGGTCATAGTCAAAATAGAAGAACGCCTTCTTTCCCAGGCCAAGCACGGCAACGGGGCCGCCCACCGCGCCGCCGAAGTTGTGGTAGCGGATAAACGGAACTGAGGGGCTGCTTAGGAAGCCAAAGGAGTTGGCATTCAGCATGTCGTTCTGGATGTAGTCGTAGCCCGCGCCGTGGAAATGGCTGGTGCCGCCCTTGGTGATCTGGTTGATGATCATGCCGCCGATGCCATATTGCGCCGAGAAGGTCGACAGTGAGACCTGCAACTCGTCGACGGTCTCAAAGATGGCAGGATTGGCGTTCTGGCTGTGCGAAAGGGTAGTTGAGGCGCCATCGGCGAGGATGTTGGAATAGGGCAGGTTGCCGTTGGACGAAACGACCTGGCCTGGGTTGGAAGCGCCATTCGAACTGCCTGGAGTTCCTGAGGTCCCGGGCAGCAGGATCATGAAGTTTTCCCAGTCCTCAGTGACCTGGGGCAACTGGGCCATGGATTTGGAGTCCAGCGTGGTGGTCATGTCACCGGATTCAGTCTGAAGCAGCGGAATGTCGGTGTTGACGGTGACGACGGCGCTGGTTGAACCGACCTTCAACTGTGCGTTGACTGTGGTGTTGCCGACCTGGAGCGTGATGGGCCCGCGAACGAGTTCTTCGAAGCCTGCCTTGGTGAAGGTGAGCTTATAGTTGCCGGCGACGATCGAAGAGGTGTCGTACAGACCGTCCTGATTGGTGACGAAATCCTTCGAAACACCGGTGTCGACATTGAGCACGGTTACCGTGACGTCGGGAACCAAAGCCCCTGATGGGTCGGTAACGCTGCCGCGAATGTCGCCGGAGTTTGTGCTCTGCGCAAAACTTGCCCCACTTCCGAAGATGATCAGAAGAAGGGGCAGAATCCATCGCATTGTTTTTCTCATGTACTGCCTCCTGAATGGTTTGCCAAACAGCTATTCCGGGTCTACAGCCGATTACGGGCCCACGGGAGGGTTGGTTTGCTCCTGGCAGGCCTATCTCTGCTGCCACCCGTTTACTCGCGCCCAAGGCCGTCTGAGGCCAGTTGGCAACCAAAGACAATCGGTTGCTTACCGGACAAAATGCAGCCAAATTAGTACGCGGGCCGGATTACATCACGTTGAGAGAACCATTGTCAAGGGGGTTATTCTTTGGGTTCCCATCTAGACAATCGGTTTGTTTGCGCATAAGGTGTGTCAGTGGCGCGATATGCCGCGGAGGCGCAGCCTGTTTTGCCTCTCACCTTCGGTTTGCGCCTGGAAAGCCGCGCAACTTCGGCAAAACGATTGTCTTGTCGTTTGAATTTGGCCACGGTAAAGGCGAAAGTTCAGGGAAGCGATCTATGAAAACCACCAGCCGACGCACATTTATCCAGCAATCCGCCACCCTGGCTGCCTTGCATGCCTGTGCACCGCAGCTCAAATCCTGGGCAGAGGCAGCGCCCGCTCCCCCCATTCGCGGCTGGATTACGGCTGGCGAGGAGCGCTTCAAAGCGCTGGCTCCGCGGTTATGGGGCACGGCAAACGGGGCCCCGGGTTTGACAGTTGAAGTGGACGCAAGTAAACGCTTCCAAAGCATTCTGGGTTTCGGCGGAGCCTTCACCGATGCCTCCTGCTACCTGTTCAGCCGGATGGATGCGGACCGGCGCCGGGCGTTGATGGAGGAGTTCTTTGGACCGGAGGGGCTGCGGCTCTCGCTTGGCCGAACATGCATCGGCTCCAGCGACTACTCGCTGAATGCCTATAGCTACGATGACTCACCTGCGCCCGACCCGGATCTGAAAGACTTCAGCATTGAGCATGACCGCGCCTATATTCTGCCGGTCCTGCGGGATGCGATGCAGATCAATCCGGAGATGTTTCTTTTTTCCACGCCGTGGAGTCCCCCGGGGTGGATGAAGTCCAGTGGTTCGCTGCTGGGCGGCGCGATGCGCAAGAAGTATTTTGCGTCGTATGCGCAATACTTTGTGAAGTTCATTGAGGCCTACAAGGCGGAAGGCGTTCCCATTCGAGCGGTGACCACGCAGAACGAAGTGGATACTGAGCAGGAAGGCAGAATGCCGGCGGCTCTGTGGGGACAGGAGTACGAAGCCGGCTTCGTGAAAGAATTCCTTGGGCCGGCGCTGCGCGATGCGTCCCTGGACACGAAGATCTGGCTGCTGGACCACAACTACGACCTTTGGGGCCGGGTGCTGGATGAACTGAGCGATCCCGCAGTGTTTGCGCAGGTGGATGGCGTTGCCTGGCACGGCTACATGGGCAAGGCTGACGCCATGACCAAGGTGCACGATGCGTTTCCCAGCAAGCACGCGTACTGGACGGAGGGCGGGCCGGATGTAACGGCTCCGGACTATGCGTCCGACTGGGCGCGGTGGTCCGGCACTTATGCGGAGATCATGAAGAACTGGGCGCGCTGCATTGTTGCCTGGAACTTTGTTCTGGACGAGAAGGGCAAGCCGAACATCGGACCCTTCAGCTGCGGCGGGGTGGTGACGCTGGACTCCAAGACGCAGCAGCTTACGCGCAGCGGGCAATACTGGGCGTTTGCTCACTATTCCAAGGTTGTACGCCGCGGCGCGCGGGTGATTGCCACCAGGAGTGATGCAGCCGGGATCGAGCACATTGCCTTCGCCAATCCCGATGGTGACTATGTTCTGGTGCTCACCAACCAGGGGGAAGAACGACAGATCGACTGCACGTTTGGAGGGAAGTCGCTGGCGGTGCAGCTTCCGCACAATTCGGTGGTTACGCTGCAGTGGAGCTAGGACGGAGCGTACGTTTCTGTTTGGACAAGTAAGAGGCCCTCTCCTGGGATCTGTCATGGAGGGGGCCTTTTTGGTCCAGCGCATGCTGAATGCAGTGCTATTGGAATTGGAACCAGTTTACGTTTGAGATGCTTTGACTGGCTCCGCCTCCGGTGAAGACTACATACAGGTTGTGCACGCCGGTGGCGACGGTGACGGGCGCGTTGACGGTGGTCCAGGTTTGCCATCCTCCCGTTACCGGCAAGGTTACTGTGGCGATGGGCGGAGTGGTCATGCTGTCGAGGTAAAAGGTGGCCGTGCCGCCGTTGCCATCGCTGGCCGTGCGCACGTTGACCTGGCTTACTGAGGCGCCGAAGTCCACGTTCTTGTAGACGGTGTAGGCCCCAGGTGCGATGTAGCCCAGATCGTACTCGCCAGTGGAGTCGCCGGTTGTCTCTGTCTCCAGGCCCACTTCGCTGGAGAAGCTGGAGCCTTGAATCTGCGCGGTTGCGGCAATGGGCGGCGTTGCGCCGGATGGCGTTCCCGTCCAGGTAAAGGTGGCGGCTGCGGTGGCCGGCAGAGTGTATGAGAACGACTGAGTGCCCCACTGAACCTGCAACGTCTGGCTGGATGTGGAGCTGTTGTAGGCAATCAATGCCATCGAGCCATCTGGATTGAGAAAGGCCACGCTGGCGATGGAAGGCGTGTTGCTGGAGTAGACGCGCACCGCGCCGGGCAGGACGTATTTGCTGTAGTGGCCGAGGGTGTAGAACTCGATGTTTCTGGTTACGGCGCCGGTGGTGCTGTTGACCGTGACAATGGGCGTGCAGGTGTTGCAACCGCCGAGGCCGGCGTTTTGCGTGAGGTTGGGGCCGAGGTTCTCGTTCAGGGCAAGGCTCCACTTCACATAGGACTTGGCGGAGTTGCGCATGACCTGGGTGATTTCAAGCATGTCCGAGGCGAATTGATCGCTGATCCAGGTGCCGCCGGAGTGCTCGGTCTCCCATGTGCCGAGGGTGGGGAAGGCGTTCTGCACCAGCTGCTGCGCTCCGGGAGCACCGGCGTACCCGTGCCACGCGGTCCCGGCCACTTGCGCCAACTGCTGGGGCGTGAGCCCGCTGAGCACATACTCCGGATAGGACGGCGTGTCCCAGTTGTGATCCCACACAAAGACCTTGGTGGAAAGGTTGGCAGAGGCTAGCGCAGGCAGAACGTAGCCCTGCAACAGCGCCAATTGAGTTGTGTCCTGCATGAGCATGCTGGGATACGCGCTGGTCGCATTCTCCGGTTCGTTCTGGATGGAGATGTAGTCGATAGGCACGCCGGCTGCCTGGCATGCCTGAATGTATTTGACGAAGTAGTTGGCGAAGGCCGTTTCGTTGGCCGGGGTCAGGAGCAGATCGCCTCCAAGCATGGAGACGGGGCTCATGGAGGCCGGATCTTTCATCCATCCCGGTGGACTCCAGGGGCTGGCCATGAGCTTCATCTGCGGATTCAGAGCCTTGGCCTGCTCGATGAGCGGCAGGATGTAGGCCTGGTCGTGGGCAATGGAGAAGTTTGCGAGCGGGAGATCTGTCTGTGCCGACGGGCATGTCGTCAAAGGAGTAAACCGACAGTGCGATGTCTGAGGCGCCCATGGGAATGCGCATGAAGCTGAGGCCGATACCGTCGCCATTGCGCGTAAACAGATCGTTGAGGGTGCTGGAGAGCGAAGCTGACGGCTCAACCTTCACGAGGAGATATGCAGCCGAATCGGTGAATGCAGCACCAAAGCCTTCAACGGACTGGTACTCCTGTGTGGGGTCCACGACGATGGTGTTTGTGGCTCCGTCTTTGCTGGAGTTGGAGAAGTTGACGCTGGGCTGAGATGCCATTAGCTGAGTTTGATCATTGGTGCTGACCACGACCGAGACCGCCGAGACGGAACCGGGGAACGTGTAGGTTCCAGTGGCCACGGCGCTGTTTGCGTAGCCCGGGGCGATGGCGATGGCATTGATGGTAGTGGTCGTTGCTACGGAGATTGGCGCGGTGGGCGCGTAGAGCGTAGATGTGGACGAGGGAGTGGAGCCGTCCGTGGTGTAGTAAATCGACGCCCCTGCGGTGGTGTCAGACAAGCTGACCGACTGCGCCGATGAGTAGCTGCCGGGAGCGGGTGAGAAGGTTGGCGCGGCGGCGACAGGGAGGTTGATGGTGTAGGTGGCCGACGCGACATTGCTGTTCAGATAGCCCGGCGCGGCGGCGGCAATGGCCTTGACGGTGGTGGTGGAAGAAACGCTAATGGGCGAAGACGACGAATAGAGAGCGGAACTCTCGGTCGGAGTGGATCCATCCGTGGTGTAGTAGATTGAAGCGCCGGTGGTGGCGTCAGACAGGTTCACCGACTGCGCGGACGTAAATGTTCCGCCATTCGGGCTGAAGGTTGGCGCGGCGGCTTGTTGCTCCGGTGGCGTCGTGGTGCCTCCGCCGCCTCCACTGCCGCATCCTGCCACGAAGACAGCCATCAGCAGAGTTGCGAAGAAGCATTTGCGAATTGTCATCTGGCCCTCTGCAACCCGTCGCATGCATCCCAATCGCGGTGCTCCGGACAGTTGGGGAGGAGCACTGGGAACCTGTGGAGTCATTGAACGAGAATTCTCCGTATCTTCCTTAAAACAATCGGTTTTCTTTTGCTACTGAATTTACGAACTACCTGTCTCGGGGAAGAATTATCAACGGCAGCAACCAGTCTTGCAAGGTAAAACGAAGTATTTCATTTAAAAAATCGTTTGTCTCAAAGTAGGTCGTGCGGAATGATAGAGATAGCAGGGTCTCAAAAAACAGGAGGAGTTGATCTTCCGACTCACAGTAATCCTCGAAGCTGCGGTCTCCCGTTCCAAGCGCAGCGCACCGTGCGCCCGGGATCACGGATGGGCAGTGGAGGGATTGCCAGGCCGCAGACATATGAGTGACAGGACGATCATGAGCACCGCCGCGCCGCAGGGGGCAATGAGCCCAAACTGCAGCGAACCGAACCGGGCAGAGAAGACTCCGGTGAGCCAGGGCAGGAGTGCCGACCCGATGCCCGCCACGGCAAAGATCCATCCCCGTGCTGTTTGCTGCAGGATGAATGAAAGCAGGAGCGGATACAGGGGGCCGATGCAGAGGCCGGCCAGTGTCGCTGCTATGCGTATCGGAGTTGGGTGTTGCGCAGCGACAAGCAACGCCAGCGATGCGGTAATCCCCCAGAGTATTGTGCGCAGCAACCGGCTGCGGCCAACCATTGCCAGCAGGCGCGTGGAAAACACAAGCCGGCTGAGCACAATGCCGAACCAGAACAACGAAGCTGCGAGCGCCGCTCCGCCTGCGCCGGTAGAATCGGCGCGATGCGAGTAGGTGGTGAGCCAGCCGCTCATTGAAGCCTCAATGCCTACGGAACACATGGCCATGACGACCAGGGGCAGCAGAGCCGCCAGAGACGGCCTGCTCTGCCCTCGCGATTCATCTACGTTTGATTGCGGGCGTGCACCGCCCTCCCTCTCCCGCGAGACGACCCAGACGAGGAGCAGGACAAACATGGCCTGAAACGTGAAGAAGAGCTGGTTCTGACTGGGCATGCGCAGAAACGGGATAAACAGCAGAGGCGCGGCGGTGGCTCCCGCGGCCCAGGCAAAGTTGAGCCGCTCCAGTTTTGCGGCCCGATCGTCGGCGTACCTGTCAGAGAAGAGCAGACTGGTTGAGGTCATGGTCATGCCGAGCCCGATGCCCCAGAAGAAGAAGATGGCGAAGGAAAAGTGCATTCCCGCAAACGTCAGCGCACCCGCGCTCACTGCCAGCAGAGCATAGCCGCCCATCAGGGAGCGCAGCCGCTTTGTCCCCACAAAGAACGCACCCAGCAAGGATCCGAAGAACTGAAGAAACAACAGGAAGCCGGCGGCGTCGTCTCGCAGGCCCCACCTTTGCGAGAGTGTTGGAAGCAGTACCCCCAGCATCATTGTTCCAGCGCCGGTAAGGCCAAAGCCAGTGCTCAACACCAGGCCTGAAAATGCTTGCCGGGCCTGATGAGATTTTGCTGTGGAACCAGGTTGTTCTGTCATGCATCTCCGAAAGCGCCAGAACCCGGATTATAAACTGCAAGGCAGTCACCGAACGAGACAGAGAGAAATGGCTGATGTTTGGGTGCGATGCTGTTGCAGCAGGCGAACTTCAGATTGGCAGAATGGAATCGCAGAGTGCACACGCACGCGTGCGGTTTGAGAGTTCGCCGCCCAGGGAGGACGGTTGGTCGACAAGCACGCGGACCTGCCCCATACTGGTCTGTACAGAAAACAGGTCACTGCAAGTTGCGGCAGGAACCAGACGATGGGAAGGATGGATTGTTCTTTCCCCGCATCGGAAGATCGCTTTCAACACGGCCGGCTTTACCCCTGCCGGCTGATTGCATATTGGGTGCAGAGAAGCCTGCAAGTCTTTACGAAGTTCATTCGGAGGGCAACGCATGTCCGGAATCCGCAACTTGTGCCTGATTGCCGCTCTCGTGTGGCCGGTCCTCTGCGCGCCGGCTGTTGGAGTCTCCGAACCGATCGTTGCCGGCTATGTATTTGTACAGGATGCGACCCTGTTGCCGGGGCAGATCGATGCGCACAGCCTGACGCGCATCAATTACGCATTTGCGAACATCAAGGATGGGCGGATGGTGACGGGGTTTAAATCGGATGCGGCAAATTTTGCGCTGCTCACCGGGCTCAGGAAGGAGAACCCCTCGCTCACCGTTCTTGTCTCTGTTGGCGGATGGCTGTGGTCAACGAATTTCTCCGATGTTTGTCTCACCGGTGCAAGCAGAGCCATCTTCATCCAGAGCGTGATGGAGTTTCTCAATCGCTACGATCTGGATGGGCTCGACATCGATTGGGAGTACCCAGGGATGGAGGGTGTGGGAAATACCTTCCGAAGCGAGGATGGGCGAAATTTCACTTTGCTGCTGAAGGAACTGCGCAAACAATTTGCCAGCGAGACGGCCAAGAGCCATAGAAGGTTGTATCTGAGCATTGCTGCGGGAGCATCGCAGGACTATCTCGACCATACTGAAATGAAGAAGGTGCAGAAGTATGTGGATACCGTCAATCTGATGGCTTACGACTACGTGGAGCCGGGCTCGGATCCACTGACGGGCCATCATGCGCCACTGTTCAGCAGCCCGGAAGACAAGCGAGCTTACTCCGGCGACGCGTCCGTGCGCGCATTTGAGCATGCGGGCGTGCCAGCGGCAAAAATCCTGTTGGGCATGCCGTTCTACGGGCACGTGTGGGGCGAGGTTCCGGACCGCAATCACGGTCTGCTGCAGCCAGGCAAGGCCGTGCCCAATGCCTCTGCGCCCTACAGCGCGATTACCGGAAAGATGCTCAACGAAGGCTTTGTTCGATATTGGGACCCGGTAGCCGCTGCCCCTTATCTTTATAACTCTGAGAAGCATATCTTTGTCTCCTACGAAGACACTCAATCTGCTGCCGCCAAATGCAGGTATGTTCTGGACCACAAACTTGGTGGAGTCATGTTCTGGGAGTATTCCGGCGACCCGGCCGGAGAACTGCTGGGAGTCATCAACCATTTGTTGCGCCCGGCAACGAGCGCAGAAAAGGGGGTCCAATGAGCATGACTGCATCCGCACTGGAGAAAACCGGGACCTCCACAACGAGCGCTCCGCGGGTTGTGTCCATTGACATTTTTCGCGGACTGACCATGGCGGTAATGATCTTTGTGAATGCGCTGTCGGATGTGCCGGGCCTGCCCTGGTGGACCTATCATGCGCATGCCCAGGAAGACCTGATGACCTATGTCGACATGGTCTTTCCGTTCTTTCTGTTCATTGTCGGCATGTCCATGCCGCTGTCGATTGCACAACGGCTCAAGCGCAACGCGTCCATGACCGCATTATGGGTGCACGTCCTGCTTCGCGTGCTTGGCCTGCTTGTGCTCGGTTTGATTCTGGCCAATGCCGATTATTGCGATGCCGCGCGCATGCCCATGAGAGGCAGTACGTGGGGCCTGCTGGCGCTGCTGTGCGCGGGGCTCTATCTGAACGTTTATCCAAGATCCGAGCGATTTCCGAGCTACTCGCTCGTTCTTCGTTATGGCGGGCTTGCCGGCGTCATTGCTCTTCTCGCAGTGTTTCGCCGGACTGCTCCTGGCGGCCATGCTGCATGGATCGACTTTTCCTATCCGGAGATACTTGGCCTGATTGCGCTCAGTTATCTTGCCATTTCGATTCTGTATATCCCGAGCCGGCGCTGGCGCTGGGCGCCTGCCGTGTGGTTTGTGCTGCTGGTGCTGCTGTGCGTCTTCTCCGCGGCAAAGATGCTTGTGTTCACCGATCATCTTTCTCTTTACGTCTGGCCATTCGGGAACGGCGCCATGGCCTGCATTATTATGGCGGGCGCAATCACCTCGTCACTATTCCTGGGGACCGGCGCGGAGCGGAGCCCACAGCGCGCCATGACTCTTGCTGTGGCCTTTGGCGCGGCGATGCTTGCGGCGGGGTGGGCGCTTGCGCCGCTTGGCATCTCCAAGATTCGCGCGACCCCCACCTGGTCTCTGGTGAGCATCGGTGCGGCCGTTCTGATGTTCACACTGCTCTACTGGATTTGCGACGTGCAGCAATTCACCCGCTGGGCTTTCCTTGTTCACCCAGCCGGCGCGAACACGCTCACGACGTATCTTCTACCGGACGTGTGGTATTTTTTCACGGCTGCGGTGGGATTCACATTTCTTGATACGCATTGGGCGACGGGCTGGCCAGCCGTGGTAAAGACCTTTGCATTTACCTTCGCCATGCTTGGGATTGCCGGGGTTCTGACCAGGCTGAAGGTGCGCCTGCAATTCTGATGAGGCGGAGGCGACTGACCCCTGGACGACCGTGCGAATTGCGTCCGGGGCTTGTTGCACAGCTTGGCCATAGCCGAGAATCTAGTCAGGATGAAGATTCCAGGGATCAACGGGCAGCAAAGTTGCTCCAGAGTGGGCCTCGGCGCCAGCCGCCGCCGCTTCCTTCGCAACGCGTCTTTCACGGTGGCTGGGCTGATTTCCCAGGAATGGCACTCCACGCCTGGATCGGCACAGACTGGAGCAAGGGGTTCATCCACCGTGACTGCAACCGGCGATCGCCCTGATTACCGCATTGAGATCACGGAGATCGAGTGGGAACTGGCGCCGAAGAAGAGGCTGCGCACTGCGGCGTATAACGGCCAGATTCCCGGCAGCCTGATCCGGCTGACTGAAGGCAGACTGGCGACGATTGAGATCGTCAACAAGCTGGATCACGCGGAGATTGTTCATTGGCACGGGCAATGGATTCCAACCGACGTGGACGGTTCGATGGAGGAGGGATCACCGATGATTCCTCCCGGCGGCATGGCGCGCATTGCCTTCCCGCCCAGGCCTTCAGGTTTGCACTGGTATCACACGCATGCGATGGCCAATCGCAGCCTGAATCATGGTTTGTACAGCGGGGAGTTTGGAGTGCTGTACGTGGAGCCGCGGTCGAATCCGGCACTCTACGACCAGGAGCGGTTTCTGGTCTTGCACGATTGGGAGCCGTATTACTCTGCGAGCGATGACGGCTCGCTGATGGTGAATTACGTCTCCGGATCCATCAATGGGCGCATGCTGGGTCACGATGATCCGATCGAGGTGCGCGAGGGCCAGCGAGTGCTGTTCCACATTGTCAACGCCAGCGCGACCGAGGTTCACTGGCTCACACTGCCCGGTCATCGCTTCCAGGTCCTGGCGCTTGATGGACGTCCCGTGCCCACTGAGGCACTTGTGGAGACTCTGCGCCTGGGACCGGCGGAGCGGATCAGCGCGGTGGTCACGATGGATGCGCCGGGGGTGTGGGTGCTGGGCGAGGCGCGCACAGCATTCCGCAGTGCGGGCATGGGAACGGTGGTGGAATATGCGGGACGGAGCGGAGAGCCAAAGGCTTCATCCCCGGCGCGCCTGGCATGGGACTATCGCAGTTTCGCGGATCCGACGGCAGTGGTTCGCAAACCCGACCTGACGATCCCCATGGTCTTCACGTCGCGTTTTCAAGGTCACGGCGCACTGGACCGCTGGATGATCAACGGCAAGTCCTGGCCAGAGGCTCAGTCGCTGCTGCTGCATGAGGGGCTTCGCCACCGCCTGGTGTTCGACAACCGCAGCATGGACGACCACCCGGTTCATCTGCACCGGCATAGTTTTGAGTTGGTTTCAATTCGCGGTGCTGCGTTGAGCGGCGTTCACAAGGATGTGGTAATTGTGGAAGCAGGAACTGTGGTAGAAGCTGACCTGGTGGCAACCAACCCCGGCAATACGCTGTTTCACTGCCATCAGCAGGACCATATGGACTCAGGCTTCATGGCCTTGTTTCGCTATCAATAGAGGGAGCACCGTTGAAGCGGTTTCTTGCCATCTTCATTCTTCTCGGTGCGGCCCTGACCACGGCGCACGCGCAGGGTAACTACGAGATCCAGGTTTATGGTGCGGACACTGTTCCACCGCACAGCACCATGGTTGAACTGCATTCCAACTTTACCGTAGACGGGCAGCGGGCCTACGTAGATGGTGCCGCGCCAACCTACCATGCCGAACATGAGACCGTGGAAATCACGCAGGGCATCAACGACTGGTCGGAAGTTGGGTTCTACATTTTCACCAGTGAGCAGAGCGGGCTTGGCATGCAGTGGGTGGGTGACCACATTCGCCCGCGCGTCCGCGTCCCGGAGAAATGGCGCTGGCCGGTCGGCGTGAGCCTATCAACGGAGGTGGGCTATCAACGCGGACTCTTCTCACCTGACACATGGACCTGGGAGATTCGCCCAATCGTGGACAAGACCCGGGGGCGCTGGTACTGGGCCATCAACCCGGCTTTGGAGCGCACCTGGCACGGCCCGGACGTTAACCTGGGCATCGGCTTTTCTCCCGCCGCCAAAATCAGCTACGACTTCACCAAAAAGATTACGGGCGGCTTCGAGTACTACGCAGACTACGGCAGCATTACTCACATTGCCAGCCTGCACAATCAGCAGCAACAGTTGTTTCCCGCCATCGACCTGAATGTCTCCCCGAAATGGGAGATCAATTTTGGCGTTGGCATTGGCCCGACCGCTGCCACCGATCATTGGATCGTGAAGGGGATTATTGGCCGCCGGTTCGACTGGGGTCGAAAGCAGCAAGGCGGGTAAAGCACACTGAGCGCGCATCGTCCTCCCTGTTGAGATTGATGACTCTTTTGAGGCGTCCCCTGAAGCGTTCGTCTTGCCTATTTGTTCTCCGGGAATCCACGAGTGATTCGCCTTGACTCCAGTTTGAAAGCCTGAGGAGTTTGCGGGAAGTAATCGTGAAGAGACTCCGTATTTGAGGACGACTCGGAAGCCACATCAATTGATGGGAGGAGATTCTGAGCGAATCATAAGCAAGTGGGGAATTTGCATTTCTCTTAAGTCGTCGTAAGCGGGAAGAGCGGGAGTCCAGGATGACTGCATGAACAACACAGCACGACCGAAAGAGGAGGATAACGGACAGGTGTGCGTGTTTAACTGGGGCTCTTCGGGCGGGGATTGCGCAGATTCGAGTCCTCACCAAGGCCTTGATTGCGGCGCATTGCTGTCCCCAAGAATTTCCATGTGGGCGAATCGTATAGGGGCCCACAGCAGCGGCATCCAGACCGCATTCGATGCATTCAATTCGTTTGCTCCGAAGGAACGGGCGGCGTGAATCAGGGGCGATCCAAATGCGAGTCGGAAGTTTACGAAGGACGCGCCAAATCCACACAGGATTGCCAGCAGCAGGTCAAGGGTGGTGTTCTTCCCTGATCCGCTATGGAGCTTCAGGACATTCTTCCGCAGTCTTCCAGCGACTGCGCACACCAGTACACCGGTGATGACCAGCGCCAACCCGCCAAGCACGCCATGTCCGGCGGTCGTGTTCAGACGCTCGGGGTGCAGCGGAACCAGGGCGCCAACGGTTGCCGAGGTGCCCAGGACAAGCGAGAAGGTGAGCGCGATGCCAATTGCAACTACGGCAAGCCCGAAGAACACCTGCGCCACCCCCCATCCAGCGCCGAAGAAGGTCACCTCAAGGAGGATGCCTGCAGGTGCCCCATGATAGACCTGGTCCAGTTGTGGAACCGTGCTGAACGTGAGGACAGGCGGCAGCAAAACCAGCGCGAAGAAGGTCCAGGCAAGCCACGCATTCTCCCACGCCCAGCGGTGCGTATACTTCATGGGGAGTGGAAAGCTCGCGTTCATTTCTCCGGCAATGACGAGAATCAGCATTGGCAGAATTGTGCTGGTCATGCTGGCTCCCGTTCTAACTGCCGATCACTGCAGGGCAACAAGCCTGCCGTCATCCCCGGCATCCAAAATCAACCGCATCCAATATCGTGAATGTCGCAGGCCGCCCCGGTAACGGCGCAGGTCGCTTCCCTTGGAAGAGAGTGCGGTAGGCTCTTTCCAATTCCATCCAGCGGCTTTCAAATTGGAGTAGGCCGGTGAGGCTATCCAATGCCGTCCGTCATTTTGGCTGGCTATCTCCCTGAAGGCTCCTGCAGCCAGATTCACTCGAAATGATTGGATAGGCTTGTGTCAACGGCAACGTCAAGGGTGGGGTGAAATCGGCCATCTGCCAACGCTCCATGATCCATTCACTTTGGATCAGACGGCAGGTGTCCGGCAATATCTTCCACCATGCGGTGAGGGCAACAAGATGCGACACGGCTGAGGATGACCAGTGAGGGTGCTGCATGCGTCCGTACTAACTTGCACAGCCCTGTGTTGCGCCACTCCTCCTGGAATGTAGAATGCGGAGGGACCAGAGTCCTGGATTCGCAGGCCCCATGGAGACAAGAACGGTCTCGTACGCGAAGGGAATTCTCCCGGTGATGTTGCACCTCGGCAAGACTTTGAATCCCGTTCCATCGGTCGCGACCGGGGCATGGGCATGGTTCATTCCATCTCCCGCATCATCGCGGATGCTCTCAACGGTTTGGATGCCAACAGTTCCCACGCACGATCCGAATGAGGCGGCTCGTGAGTGTACACACCTCTCTCAAACATCTGGTTCACACCACCATTGGCTATCCCCATTGAGCCAATGCGCGTTCCGTGCGCAGGCAACCGGGGTGGCAGTTCTCGACTTCGCTCAAGGATGGTTCACGACGAGAAGGGAAAGGCAAGACGATGAATCCGATTTTTTACAGGTGTCTGGTTTTGGGGCTGCTATGGCCTCTGTTGGCTGTTTCCTGCCTCGGCGCTCCGGCAGCGACCGATTCCGCGAAGAGCAGAATCTTCAAAATTGGAGAATTTGATCGCTCTTCCCATGAGTTTTCGTCCGATAACCCGGAGCGAAAGGTAAACTTCGTAGTTGCGCAGAGCAATCCTGCAAAGGACTGGTTTTCCAGCCAGCCGGCCTTGCTTGCCGACGCGAGCAGTTCCCAGCAAGCCAGTCTCGCCGCCGCCGCCCGCGCGATTACCTTCTCAGTTCCGGGCACTGTTGCAGATGCTTATCGACTTCATGTTGCATTGCTGGTTGAGACTGCCAGCGTTCCTGTGTTGAGGGTCAATATCAACGGCAGGGAGGGCAGATTTTATCTGCACCCAAGACTCGACTACAGCAATGGAGATCAGGGAGACTCCTTTTACCCGGCGTACTCCAGCGCGGATGTGGAGTTCGATTTTCCGGGAAAATTCCTGCATGCGGGAGTGAACACCATCACACTGCAAGTTGCGGAAGAGGCAGAGCAAGCGGTTCCTGAAGCCAGCTTGAATTACGACGCCATTGAACTCGACAGCGTGCCTCGAAGCGCAGCTTCCCTTGCCTCATCCGCACAACTTGAACCAACTGTCTTCTACAAGAAGCAGAATGGCGAGTTGCTGGAAAGCGTGGAAGCATTTGTTCGCCAGTTAGAACCACTCAGGCCTGAAGGCGAGGCCGAACTGACCATCGGTCAAAAGAGCTATCAATCCGTACTTCATGGCGGGTATGATTTTGGCGAAGAGAAGATCGAGTTCCTGGTCAACGAATTTGCACCCGGGACAGAGGCGCAACTCACGGTCGATTTCAACGGCCGCAAGAAGCATTACAAGCAATCCATCGATCCTCAAAAAAAGTGGACCGTCTATATCGTTCCCCATATCCACGTCGATATTGGCTACTCCGATTACCAGGCCAAGGTTGCCGCCATACAGGGCCGCACGATTGACGAGGCAATGGACATGACTGCAAAGCATCCGGACTTTCGTTTCAGTCTGGACGGGGAATGGGATCTTCAGCAGTTTCTCCAGACTCACTCCGTTGCTCAGCAGCAGAGGGCTATTGCCGCCATACAAAAGAAGGAAGTGTTTGTTCCGGCGCAGTACGCCAATTTGCTTACCGGCATTCCAACAACTGAGACGTTGATTCGCTCTTTGTATCCCAGCGCCAATTTCAGCAGGATCAACAAGACTCCATTCGACTACGCCAATATTACGGATGTGCCTTCGTACTCCTGGTCCTATGCTTCGATTCTTGCATCCGCGGGCATTCCGTATCTGGCGGGAGGCAGCAACAACTATCGCGCCCCGGTGTTGCTGCAGGGCCGTCTCAACGAGAGTTCGCCCACCTGGTGGGTGGGGCCGGACGGAAAGAAAGTGCTGCTTTGGTACTCGCGGATCTATCAGCAGATGCAGATGGTCTTCGGGCTGCCCCCGCTGCTGGCGGCCGGACGCGACACCTTGCCACTGTTCCTTCAGATGTATGGGAGTTCGAGCTACCACGCAAATGCCACCATGCTTTATGGTACACAGGTGGAGAACACTGACCTGTTTCCGCAGCAGGCGGAGTTGGCGGAGAAGTGGAACGGGATCTATGCATACCCGCGCCTGCAGTACTCCGGCTTTCACGAGGCGCTCGAGGATATCGCCGGGCAGTTTGGAGATAACATCCCAACCATTCGTGGAGATGGCGGGCCGTATTGGGAGGATGGCGCGGGCTCCGATGCCTACTATCTGGCCAAGGAGCGTTGGACCGAGGCAAGAGGACAAGCCGCGGAGAAGTTAGCCACCCTGGCGTCGCTGGTGAATCCTCTGCTTAAGGTGGACTCAGCCGAACTGGACCGCATGTGGACGAACATGATTCTGATGGACGAGCACACATGGGACTCCTACAACAGCGTTTCCGATCCGGAAAGCATGGAGGCCGTAGATCAGCTGGCGGTGAAGGAGCAGTTTGCGGTCAACGCCGCGGCTCAGGTGGACTTTGTGACCCGGCGCAGTATGGCGAACCTCGCAGATGCCATCCCTGCTGGCCCGGGAAGCGTGATTGTCTTTAATAGCTTGAATTGGAAGCGGAGCGGAGCGGTATTCGCCGACCTGGATAAGGGCCAGGAGATTGTGGATGTGCTCAGCAATCGACCGGTGCCGTTCGAAATCCTCTTCAGCGGGAGCGGCTTCAATCATGTTCGCTTTGTAGCCCAGAACGTGCCTCCCGTCGGCTACAAGGTCTATGCCATGCGGAATGCACCGCCGACGGGATCGGGTCCTGAGAAGGAAATCCGCTCGACGCTTGAGAGTCCCTTCTACAAAGTGCTACTTGATCCGCAGACAGGCGCCGTCCGCAGCATCTATGACAAGCAATTGCAGCGTGAATTGGTAAGCCAGGATAGCCCGTATCGTTTTGGGGAGTTTCTCTACGTGACAGGTGGCGATAAGTCTCCGAATACCGTGCTCCAATACAGCCATGTGTATCCAAAGCCAGCCCTGGAGATCCACCCCTCGCAGAATGGGAAGATTGTTTCCGTAGTCCGGACACCCGAGGGGGAAGCTGCGCGCATGGAGAGCGAGGCATTGAACACTCCTTCGATCAGGGCTGAAGTTCGACTGTTCGAACACGAAAAGAAAATTGAATTTGTTGAAGATATTGACAAGAAGCAAGTGGAAACAAAGGAAGCCGCTTACTTTGCTTTCCCGTTTGTGGCGACCCAGCCTCAGTTTCAATATGAGATTCAAAACGGGGTGATCGACCCCGCAAAAGATATGTACCCAGGTGCGGGCCACGAATGGTTTACCGCGCAGCACTGGGTTTCAGTTGAGCAGGATGGAGTATCGGGAAGCGTGTTTCCCCTCGACGCGCCGCTGGTTACGCTGGGCGATATCAATCGTGGCGATTGGCCGGAATCCTTTGGGAAGCGAACCGGAACCATATTCTCGTATGTGATGAACAATTACTGGGACACTAACTACCGTGCCAGCCAGGGAGGGCGCTTCAAGTTTCATTACGTGATTACGAGTGCGCCGTCAACGGATGCGGAAAGCCTCAGCCGGATGGGATGGGAAGAAATTACGCCACTGGAAGCGGACGTCGTTACCACCCAGGACAAGGCTCAAGATCTTTCGGCTCGGCAGCAATATAAAGGCGAAGCGAAGGCCCCTGGCGCGACAGATGGTGCCAGCTGCACGCAGGGGCTCAATGGGAAAGAGTCGAGTTTTCTGGAGATCAGTGATCCTGCCGTTCTGTTGGAGACCTGGAAGCCGGCTGAGGATGGAGACGGAACAATACTGCGGTTTCTCGACTTCGGGGGCACGGAGCGCACAGTGACCGTGCGGACGCCATGCCTGCAGCTTGACCATGCCTCGCTGACGGATTCCGTGGAGCGGGGCCAGACGGCTGTATCAATGGCGGAAGACGGTGAGTTCCACTTCACCATCCATCCGCACGAGATCGTGACTATGCGGATCGTGGAGAAACACAAATAGACAGGAACCCGCAGATAACCAGCCGACTCTTGCTTTGGGGAGCCGCAGAATTTACCAGTCCCTCGCCCGAGGCTCTTCCACCGCGTCAAGCAGTAATTGAACGGCTTTCATGGTGGAGCAAGGCAACCTCCGTCTGTTTCGATGCGGTTCACCGAAAGAGAATCGATGAGCAGGCTCACCCCGCAAAACATCGCACCGTTCCTCGATGGCGCTGGTCAGCCTTTGCCTGCTGAGCAGCGCCACTGCTCGCATGCCCTTTGCGATTCAGCTGTTTGGGGCCACGGGCTGGAGGGGACTCTTTGGACCGGTCTTCTGTACCGGCGCGGTGCTGCTGCTGGTTCGCCGCGGGGTATGCCTCCTGGGTGGTCCTCTTCATCGTCTCTGAAAGGCTGCCGCTGACAGAGGCCTGGAGCGCAATATCGGCCAAGATTCTCAAGCTCCAGGCCGGGTGGTTCCGTCAGACTAAAGGAAAAAATGCCACGACGGATGCTGCGCAAGTACGGATTCGAGTTCCAAGTCGCTCAAGACCATGCACGCAGTCGAGAGCGCGTCCGATTCAGCCGCGGAATCGGCCAAGGCCCAGGCACGGGTCTGCCGGAAGGCTGGCTGTCCGGTGCGCGGATCAAGGATGTGGCTTCCCTTTACCGCCAGGCCGGAGCCGCTCAACGAAGCATGCGTCAGAAGAAGTCTCTGCTGCGCGTTGTCGTCGCCCAGGCCGCAGGACCAACCGGCTGAATCCGAAGGCGCATCGCCCGCTAGAATGCTGCTGCCGCCTGCAACCAGCAGGAACGAGGGGCAATCCCAGGCGCGCAGCAAATCCGCCATACGGTCCAGCGCAAAGCCCTTGCCGATGGCGCCCAGATCGAACTGCAACTGGCCGCTGTCGCACTGAATGGCAAGCTCCTCCGGTAGTAAACTCCACCGCGGCAAGGAGTCCTGGGCTTGCAAAGCGGCGGCCGTGGCGGAAAACGCGCCGAGCGTGGCCAACTCCATTTCCTTTGCGATTTCAAGGCAGGCAAATACCGGCTCGCTTAGGCGCATCTTCTCGCCCGGCGCGAGGTGTGTGATCTGTGCTACCTCGCTGTCGGCGCGAAAGCGGCTTAGAAGTGATTCCAGCTTATCCAGAAGATCGAGCGCGGCCTGCGCAGCCTGCGCGGCATACTCTCTTCCTTCATCGGCGATGCGCACCTCGAAGTAGGTTGCCATGGCGCGATGATTGAATGTGTGGATGTCAGCCATAGGATCTCATTTCGGCGCGGGCGACCACAGGAGGATCAGCACTCCGGGCCGAGACTCCGAAGAACTCGGGGACGGAAGTTCTGCAATTGATCGCTGTACTGGTTTGCGGCCTCAGTCGAGGTGATGTAGAGATCGGCTGGGCCGGGTTGCTGTCCCGGCTGCCAGAATCCGACCTGGGAAAAGTGGCGCAGAACCCAGGGTAACGGCCAGGGATCGGAGGCAATGACGGCGATGCGCGGGGTTGCGATTCCATTCTGTTGCGCGAGCCTTGCGATCTCGCCGGGAAGTCCGAGCAGATCTTCCGAAGTGTGCGCGTAGGCGTACGGATTGGTTTCATCGGCAGGATGGAGAAAGACGCGCTGCCTGCGTGTCGTGCGCGATCAGCACAGCGGTCAATGCCGCAACCAGTATGCAGAATGCCGGAATGGCGATGCGAAGAGCAGGATGCGTGGCCGGCAAGCGCCAGAGCGACTGGATGGCGAGACCGGCGAAGAGGGCGATGGGCAGCCAGAAATTCAGTGCGAGCCATGGTGTCTTGTAGGGAATGAGGCTGTAGATCAAGGCGATGAAGAGGGCATAGAGCGCCAGAAAGCCAAACGGCGAAGGATCGCGCTTTCTGGCGCTCTGCAAGAAACCGATGGCGGCCAGGGTTAAAATCATTCCCCCCGCCCAGCCGCCGGAGAGTAGCTGTGCGTAATACCAGAATGGCTTCTGATGGCCTTCGCCACCGGCACGCCAAAAAAAGCTGGGCACTGCATGCAACAGCGCGGCCGGCGCCTTCCAGTTGCTGCCGAACCAGGTGAAGAGCATCAGGCTGAGCAGCACAAAGACGGCAGCCGCGGCAAGCGCTGGCTCTGGGCGCCAAAACCCACGCAGACTTTTGCCGCGCAGATTCCAGAGCCAGAAGACCAACGCGGCGGCAGCGAGCGCAAAGAAGTGCAGAACGGCGGTCTCCTTGCTTGCGAGCATGAGTGCAGCGCAGGCTGCAGCCAGCGATGCCTGCGCAACGGAGGGCCTGTTGCAAGCGCGACCATCCGGCGAGGATCAATCCGAAAGTAGCAGCGGCAAAGAGAGACTCGTGTATGAAATACCGGTCGTAGTAGACAGGGAGAGGAGACGCTGGCAAACAACAGCGCAGCAATCAGGCAGGAGGTAAAGCCGAACATCTCCACGGCTGCGCCAAAGAGCAGAATGGTGACGGTTCCGGCCACGACTGCCGTAAGGCGCAGCTCCGATTCCGTGAGGTCAGCAAATGCCTTTGCACCCTGCATCCTGGCCAGCGGCAGGGCAAGCGCGGCCAGCGCCGGACCGTGACGGTCCTGCGGAATCGTACGTGAACGTTTGGCCGGCCAGCAATTGTCCCACGATGTAGGCGTTGACGGCTTCATCCGTGTGCATGGGCCGCGCGCCCAGTTGCGGCAGGCGAATGAGCAGGCCGAGAAGCGCGACGAGAAGAAAGGCCGCCCAGCGAGCCCACGGCGGAACGCCAGAGTGGTACTTGCTCAACCTCAGGCCGCGGGCTTGCCCCACACTTCAACCTCGATGTAGTGGTTCAGTTTGTTGGCCGTGTTGCCGTTGCTGTAAAGACGCACATAACGCCCCTTCACGCCCTTGGCGTCGATCAGCTTGCCCTGGTAGGTCTCAATGTAATTCAAGTCTTTGCCTGCGCCAAGGCCAAGTTCGTTGTGAGAAATCGTTGTTGAAGATGGTGGTCACGCCGGACCGGAAGGTTGGATCGTCGGAGACCTGCACCACCACATCGCGATACACGCGCGCCTGGGAATGGAAGTGCCAGATGAGAACGGCGTAGATATTCGCGGTCTTCGCCAGGTCGATCTGCACCCATTGTTTGCCGGGCCCAAGCTCAACCCACGAGCCTTCGTTGCCGTCCTTGTCGCCATCGACGATCATGTCCAGCGTTCCCACGTCGGGATTGTTGTCGCTGGAGGTGACTTTCTTGTTGCTGGCAAGATTGATGGTGCCGGCGGGAACCATGAAAGTCTGGGCGCTTGCCTCGAGTGGGCGGCTCAAGATTGGGCACGTTGAGAGGCACCGGCGTGCCCACAAACAGGGGCGGAGGCAGCTTGGTCTTCAAAACAACCTGGTTCTGCGCAATGGCGGCGGTTGCAGCAAGCAGCGCAGCCAGAACGGGAACAATCCTGGAAACAGCATTTCATCATCGTCTCAGGCTCTCACTTCCTCGGCGGTGATGACAAGTCTGGTCTCGCGCGGCAACGGCCTCGTTTGCTTTATGGATCACGTATTCGCTGCTGAAGGCTTCGTCGCCCGGGCAATTCAACTTTGCCGTGCCGCGGATGGCGTTGAAAAAGTTCTCCAGGTGCGGCTGATGCGGCGGCTTGTTGAAAAACACCGGGATTTCATACTCCGCCAGCTGCGCGGTCTCGCGCACGTCCACCTTCGCAGCGTCGTCTGCCGAGGTTGCCTTGGCGCGGACGTAGCCCTTCTGCACCAGGTCGTCCCATGAAACCTCGGTGGCGCGCGCCTCACGATAGATTGCGCAAAGCGACGGATCTTCTGACATCTTGATGGTGCCGTCGTCGCCCATGAACATCTCAAAGTAGCCGCCGCCGGCGCTGGTGGTCGTCTGCACCTGGTAGAACGCGCGCGCTACGCCCTGGGCCATCGGATACTCGTAGATGACGATCGCGTTGTCATACCAGTCGTGGTTCTTGTAGTAGTCGAGCCCGCCGCTGGCGATCACCGACTTGGGCGTAGCCCAGCCACCAGTTGAAGATGTCGATCTGGTGCGCGCCAAGATCGGAGAGCGGACCGCCGCCGAGTCCCTTGTACCAGCGCCAGTTGCGGAACTGGTGCATGTCCTTGTAGCCGTATTTGGCGAGCATGCCGGCGGGCATCTCGTACTTCTTGGGCCAGCCGAAGTCTTCTTTGACTGCGCGGTTCCATTGCGCCTGCGCGGCCGTGAGCCGGCCGCAGAACTGCGCCTCGTGCAGCAGGCGGTTCAGGGTGAAAAGATAGCGCGGGTTGCTGCGCCGCTGATGACCGATCTGCAACAGCTTGCCGGTTTCGCGCATGGTCTGCACCATGGAGCGCGCACCGTCGATGGTGTTGCTCATCATCTTTTCGCAATACACATGCAGGCCGGCTTTCAGGCAGGTGTTGGTCATCGGCGCATGGCAGAAATCCGGCGTCGCAATCACCACCGCCTGCAGGTCTTTTTCCTTGGCCAGCAGGTCCTCGTAGTTTTCGTAGGCGCGGACCGGATTGCCGATCTTCTGCAGGTAGCGCGCGCCCTCGTTCAGGTGGTAATCCCAGATATCGCAAAGCGCCACAAGCCGGACGCCCTCGATATTCAGAAGCGACTCGAGCAGAACCTTGCCTTCTTCGCCATACCCGATGAGAGCGACATTGAGGGTGTTCAGCGAAGACTTGACGGCGGGCGCTGCCTGCTTGCCGGAATCGGACTTGCAGCCGTTCAACAGCAGGCCTGCGCCTGCGACCGCTGTAGCGCCGATGAACTCGCGACGATTCAGGAGCGGGATCTACCATTTTTTGAGAACCACAAACCTGTTGTGTTCGGCCAGCAGGAATGCCCCTGCCACCAGGCCGATATGAATGCCCAGCCAGGCCACGCCGTCGTTCTGATCGATCAGGACCAGGCCGACCGTGAGCGCGATAAAAAGCAGCGCCTGGAGCAGCAGGGAGAGCCGGGTGCCGAGGCCGATCAGCAGCATGATTCCGGTGAGAATAAAGGCCGGGCCGAGCATGCGGTCGAAGGCCACCAGGACGAACTTGGGAAACAGCGGCTCATGCGCAAACTTGTCTCTGAGCGCGGCGGGAATGCCCGCGTAGTTGGCCAGCGCATAGGACTTGACGTTCACGTTGACCATCACTCCGCTCGCATCGGGCTGGCCGGTGGAAGGGTCGATCAGCGGCATCGCCACGGAGTGATAGGCGGCAAATTTCTGAATGCCCACAAACAGGGCGCGCACGCCGAGCCAAAGGCGCAAAGCCAAAAAGGCAAAGGTAAAATCCCAATTGACCTTGCGAGCCGCATGCGCAATTTTCTCAGTCGAATCAGTCATGTCTCCCCGGTCGAGGCAAGGGTTGAATTACACAGGTTCTCGGAAGGCTGCCGCTTTCAGCATGCGAAAACTGCGAAAATCGGCCGCGGCGCAGGAAGTGCTAGCTCATCTTCCATGGTCCGCGGTACTCGCGGGTCATCAGCTTGCTGGCTTCTGGATCGCCGATGATCTTCTCTTCTTTGACGTCCCAGCGAATCTTTCGTCCGGTATGCATGGAGATCAGGCAAAGGTGGCCAGGAATCGCCGAGTGATGCCCAACTTCCACGGGCGTAATCGTGGCCTCGCCGTGTCTTGATGCAGTCCAGGAAGTTCTGCTGGTGATTTGTGGAGGTGTAAAGCTTCACCTTGCGCAGCTCTCTGGGCAGAGTTTTGCCCTCTTTCCATGCGGGATTCGAGGCGTCAAATCCGCCGCGATCGACCCACACCCAGCCTTCGGTGCCAATCCATTTGACGCCGCATTTTGATGTCCGGATAGCCGCCGGCGATGGTCATCGTGATGCCTTGCGGATACTTCAATTCAAACCGGTACTTTGGCGCGGTGTTCCAAACCGCGTCTGGCCGGCGGCAAATCGCCGCTGCCCTCAACTTCAGACGGTCCGGAGTTGTCGAAATCCAGGCCCCAGTGCGCAATGTCGCAATGATGGCCGATCCAGTCCAGAAGCTGCCCGCCGCCGGTGTTGTAATTCCAGCGCCACGATTTATGCGAGCGCGCCTTCATGTAGGGCTCCATCTTCGATGGGCCGATCCAGGTCTCGTAATCCAATTGCGGCGGAGGATCGGTGACCAGCAGGTCCCAGGCCTTTGCTGCCAGGCACAACCTCCATCAGGCTTGCAACGGTGATGCCCTTGGCGGCCAGCTTGGCCAGTGCTTCCTTCTCCACGCCGTCGAAATCCGAGTTGCCGCCGGGCAGGCCCACCTCCACATGAGTGACGGTGCCGATCAGCCCGTTACGGACAATCTCCGCGGCTTTATGAAAGGTGGGAACCGAGCGCTGCCATGAACCCATCTGCCAGATAACGCCGTTCTGCCTGAACTGCGCGAACAATCGATTGCTGTTCGGCGATGGTGTGGGCGAGAGGCTTTTCGGCGTAGATGTCCTTCTTGCGGCGCGCGGCTTCGGTGGCGACGATCTCATGCCAGTGGTCGGGCACGGCGATCATCACAGCATCAATGTCGTCGCGTGCAAGCAGTTCGCGATAGTCGTGATAGCCTTTGCAGTCTTCCGTTCCGTAGAAGTCGTTCACCATCTTCACTGCGGCCTGCAGATGATCCGCATCGATATCGCATGCCGCCACGACCTGGCAATCGTCCGACGCCAGAAAGGACTTGGTATTGCCGGGACCCTGCCAGCCCATGCCGATCACACCGAGATTGATGCGGTTGTTGGCTGAGGCTGCCGAGCTTTGCGCGGCCAGGCGGGGAAGAACTGTGGGAAGGATCGCGGCCGACCCGGCCACCTTCAGGAAGTTGCGGCGATTCAACAGGCGAGACCCCCGGGGGTCTTCAGAACCGGACTTTTTGAACATGGTCCATTTGAATATCACGTCCCCCTCTGTGGGGGCAAACGCGCAGGAATAAACCCGACAAATACCCGTGAATACCCATTTCATTCAAGGGGTGCAGGCCGACGGCAGCAGGTCGTCCGCCGGACTCCCCGGGGACCAGTTCGATCTTCAGACGAGGCGGCGAGATGGAGGGAGATTAGCGATTGGCAACAACAACATGCGGGGGCCTGTCCGGTACAAGGCGTGAGGCAGTTTGTGAGGATACACTCATGCCCGCGCTGTTTGTACCGCGGGTCGGAGGCGCATGCGAAACTGACCAGAAGGGAAAGCTGGCTGGCGAAAATAGGTCCTTGGAAGCATGCGCCGGCCGGGCCAGAGAGACTTGACTTGGATGGCATTCGGGTGTTTACTGGACCGTTGTTGTGGTGAGGGAGTTCACCCTTAACCGCTGTCCACCCGATAGGCCGGACAGATGATGACTCCTGACAGGGAATCCTGTTGCGGAGTCATGTCCCGGCATATTCCCTGATCTGAAAATCTAGGAGTTGCTCTGATGACGAACACTTGGGCTCTTTGTGCGCTCTGGGTGGGGCTTGCCTTGGCGGCGACGCTGTTGGCGATCTGGTTCAAGGTCTCGACGGCGCTCTCTGAGATCGTGGTAGGCACGGTGGCCCAGTTGGTCATCGGCGTATTCCTTACCGGGCTCTTCGGCTTTGCGCAGGGCGGGTTGGCCGGGAATACGCAGTGGATCACTTTCCTGGCGGGAACGGGTGCTATTGTTCTGACGTTCCTTGCCGGTGCGGAACTCGATCCGGCGATCTTCAAGACAAAGTGGCGTGAGGCGTTGGTCATCGGGCTGGCAGGATTCTTCGGCCCATTCCTCGGCTGCACGGCCATCGCACACTATGTGCTGCATTGGGCGTTCACGCCCAGCTGGCTTTGCGGTGTCGCTCTTTCAACCACGTCTGTCGCGGTTGTGTACGCGGTGATGCTGGAGCTTGGTTTCAACGTAACGGAGTACGGCAAGGCAATTCTGGCCGCCTGCTTCATCAACGACCTCGGAACCGTGATTGCGCTGGGACTGATCTTTTCCCCGTTTACCATCAGGACACTGATCTTTGTGGTGGTTTCAGTCGTCGTCTTCGTCGTTCTTCCCTTTCTTACGCCGCGGTTCTTCAAGAAATACGGCGGTCGCGTCTCCGAGCTGGAGGCCAAGTACCTTCTCTTTTTCCTTTTTGCCATGGGTGGACTGGCGGTTTGGGCGGGAAGCGAAGCTGTGCTGCCTGCGTACATGATCGGCATGGTGCTTGCGGGAACGGTGGGAAAAGATCATTCACTCATTCGCCGCCTGCGTACCCTCACGTTTGGACTGCTGACTCCGTTCTACTTCATCCGCGCGGGGTCATTTGTTTCTGTGCCGGCATTGATGGCCGCTCCCATGACGCTGCTGGTCCTGTTTGGCGCCAAGTCGCTGTTCAAAGCGTTGGCTGTGTATCCTGCCGTCCGTGTGCACAAGTACGATGGCAAGGCTGGAGCTTACTACACGCTGATGATGTCAACGGGACTCACCTTCGGCACCATCTCGGCGCTGTTTGGCCTTAATCATCAGATCATCACGCAGGCACAGTACTCCTACATTGTGGGCACCGTCATCGCCAGTGCGGTGGTTCCAACCATGATTGCGAACTCGTTCTTTCTTCCCCGGCATCTTCTTCCCCACCATCCAACAGGCAAGAAAGCAGAGAAGGAAGTTATGCGGCCAGTACCCGCAGAAGAAGGGTAGGTGAAGTGCATGGGGAGCCCTGTATTTGTTGGAATTCAAAGGATTCTTGTTGCGTACGATGGTTCGCCACATGCTGAGCACGCCATGGATGTTGCTCTGTCGATGGCTGGGGATATGAAAGCCAAAGTGTTCGTCGTCGCGGTAATCCGTCCGCCGGAGCCGGCCGAGAGTGCGGAATTCAATGCGGTTCTGGAGGACGGGCGCGAGCGCTATGAACGCAACTTCGCCCTTCTCCGCGAGCGCGCCAGGCAAAAGGACGTGGAGCTTGAAACGGATATCGTCATCGGCCATCCGGCGGAGCAGATCATCCACAAGGCCGACACAATCCAGGCCAGCCTCATTGTGATGGGCAAGCGCAGCCACACGATTCTTCATCGCTGGATGCTCGGCTCAAACTCGGAGCGTGTTTTGAGGTACTCGCAATGCCCGGTGATGATCGTCCATTGACAGCTAACCCCAGTCACGAGGATCACGATTCAAGGGGGCCGGAATACGGCGGGGCGCATGCGCCCGGGAGTGCGAAAGCCCGTTTCCCCGAGGAACTGAATACTGTGCAGCGGCGCCGCCTGGGTGCTACCTGCAAATACATCGACGGCTTACTTTGCGATATCGAACACGCACTCCATTCGCCGCAATCGGAGTCTCCCTTTCCGCACTATGTGGTGGATGTCACTCCAGCGCAGGTGCGTGTGATTGAGGGCCATATTCGGCGGCTTCGGACTCAACTGTTGAAGACTCTCGATTGGCAGCACATGAAGCCGGAACCGCCGGAGATTCCGGTGTCAAGATCAGTAATGACGGACCTTGGGTTTGTAGAGATTGCTGTTGAGGAACTGAGACCACGTCATATGCGGGGCTGCGGCGCCGTTCCCGAAGACGCGATCGATGGCCTCAATGAAGTTGTCAACGAACTCCGCTCTCTGCTGCACAACATAAGCCATGATATCCGCGATGAATTGGGATTGGCGCGAGGCTCACTTCCGGATGAGCGGGAGGGTGCGGACAAGAAGGCGTAAATTTGCAGAAGGATTTTCTTATCGCAATCGGCGGCGCACTCTGTTAGCAGAACCCAAATGGAGATGATGGCTCACTCGGCGATGCAGGAATACAAGAACAGTTCGACAGTGCCAGATTACGGCAGCCTTTCGACCGGGACACTGGTGCCGATGGACGGGGCCTCCCGTCTGTTGCGACTGGGCGGACTGGCTGAGGAACTTGGGGCTGAACCTCAAGCCAAGGAAGCACGTGAGCTCGCGGCGCGTGTTACCGAAGGACGTTTCTATGTAGCGTGTATCGGTCAGTTCAAGCGAGGCAAATCCACCCTGCTCAACGCGCTGGTTGGCCACGAGGTTGTTCCGACGGGGTTTGTTCCGGTCACAGCGGTGCCTACCGTGATTCGGTTTGGCGACGAGCTTCACGCGCGCGTTCGGATGCGCGACGGGTCATGGCAGAACATTGACCTGCCCGATCTGAAGGAGTACGTGACCGAAGAACTCAACCCTGAAAACAAGAAAGCTGTGGAGGGCACGGAAGTATTCGTGCCCAGCCCACTCTTGTCATCCGGCATGTGTTTTGTGGACACGCCGGGTTTGGGTTCGGTTTTCACTGGAAACACCGCGACCACGCAGGCGTTTATTCCTCACATTGATGCAGCATTGGTGGTGGTTGGAGCCGACCCGCCCATTGCCGGCGAGGAGTTGGCGCTGGTGGAATCGATCGGCAAGCAGGTTCAGGATTTGATCCTGGTGATCAACAAAGCCGACCGCACCAGCGATCCGGAGCGTGCGGCAGCGGCTAAGTTCACGCGCGCGGTTCTGGAAAAGCGGCTGCATCGCCCGATGGGCGAGGTCTTTGAGGTGAGTGCCGCCGAACAGATTGAGAACCGCGGTCCGTCGCGGGATTGGGAAAAACTGCAGGCAAGCTTGCACCATCTGATTGAAGACTCCGGCAGAAATCTTGTCCGCGCCGCTTGCGACCGAGGCCTGCAGCGGTTAAGCGAACAACTGCTGGCGATGATCAGTGAGGACCGGGATGCGCTCCGCCGGCCCATCGAAGAATCCGAACGGCGCATTGGGCTCATGAAGGAAACGATCAATGAGGCTGTGCGCTCCATGCGCGAGCTGAATTTCCTGTTTATGGCGGAGCAGCAGCGGATTTCGGACCTCTTCGTTGAGCGGCACAAACGGTTCTTCCGCTCCGCATGGATGGACTCTGAGGCAGAATTCGATAAGACGCTACCATCAGTGCCTCGCGGCTTTGGCCCGCATTATCGGCGCCGAGCAATGCACCTTGCCCTGGAGATTGCGCGCCGCAAGATTATTCCATGGCTCAAACCTGAGCAGGAGGAGGGCGAGCGCCAATATCGTGCGACGGCTCTTCGATTTGTTCAGATGGGGAACGACTTTTTGAAAAGGTTGGCGGATGCGGGCCTCTGCGAACTGACGCGGATGCCCCACGCGCTCGATCCGGAGAAGGGGCTCCGGGTGCGCTCCGGGTTTATTTTCGAGGACTTCATCGGAACAGCGCAACCCCCATCACCGCTGCGCTGGCTAGCTGATAGCTTCTTGCCGCTTGTGGGTGGACGCAAAGTGATTACGAACGAGGCTCGGGAATTCCTGCAGTATCTTTTGCAAGTGAACAGTGCGCGCGTGCAAAACGATGTTCTCAATCGCATTCTGGAAAGCCGGGACCGCCTGGAGGTCGAGATTCGCAAGCTGCTGCACGAAATCAGCCGCATTGCAGAACAGGCCCTTGACCGGGCGCGAAGAGTTAAAGAAGAAGGAGCTCCCGCCGTTCAGTCGGCAATTGAACGGCTCAACCAATTGGAATGGGGCGTTTTGGCGCTCGTCTCATCCCAATCAGCGGAGTTGGGGAACCAGCCCGCGGCGACAATCCCGTGAGGCGCAAGATGAAAAGGGAACTTCGCGCCGGCATCCTGTGCAATCACGTCAGGGAGAGCGACAAATGAATCGGCCAGGCGAGCCGACCCTTGGGTACCGGAGCTGCGTCGAACGCGAAGAGGAACTGGGCCGCCTCCAGAGCCAGGCCAGGAATAGAAAATCCATGCTGGTCTTTGGACCGCAGGGTGTGGGCAAAACGCGGCTGTTGCAGGCGCTGGTGCAGGGCCAGCAGCTTGCACTCTACGTGGAGAAGATGCGGTCGCCGCGCGACTTGCTTCTCGCGCTGCTCCACAAAATGCATGCAAAGGACGAGACAATCAAGGCGCCTGGAAGTGTTGCCGCCCTGTCGTCAACTTCATTGAAGGGCATTGTCAACCGGGATCTTGATACACAGCCGTTTTTGTTGGTACTCGACCATCTCGAAGGTCCGTCGCGTGCCATCACCGGCATGATCAAGGACCTGCACTATTACGGACGTACCCCGGTCATCTTTGCATCGCGATCTCCGCATATGGAGGATATCGGCGCGCTGCACTCATTCTGCGCGAGCAAGTCGGAGCGTCTGGAACTCAAGAACCTGCCGTCACAAATTGCATTGGAATTCGCACAGCGGGAGGCAGACAGGATTGGCCTCCGTGCTTCCAACCTCGTGTCGATCCTGTCCTCACTTGTCGAGTGGAGCGGTGGGAACCCCGGCGACCTTCTACACATGCTGAGAATGGCGCAGCTCCCCCAGTACAGGGTGGGTGATCAGATCAAATCTCACATCCTCTACGTCGACTATCGTATGGGTCGGCGTTAGCACCGCTCTCTATCCATTGCGAAAATGGGCATTGGCTTGGGCCGTAGCGCGAGTAGGCTGGAGTTCTCTGGGATGTTCAAAGAACAGATTCCACTGCCGAGGGTGCGTTCACGCTGTTGCTTGCGAGCAGTAGTAACGCCAACCGGGATGCCCCGCGCTCTTCCTCACCTGCCAGCCGAGAACAAAGGAACAACGCGAAAGGTACGCAAGGCGCGCAGCCTCACAGCTTCAGCAACGGCACCAACAGCATCAAGTAGCTCTCCGCAGAGCCAGCGAAGCGGGGCAGGGTTCCCGTGCAGTTGCTCTTTGGACTGCTTTGATCTCGGTTGAACCGCGCACCTGTCGAAGCTGAACAACCTGCGCCGGTTCACTCCTCCTAGTGCGCCGTTAGAATTCTTTGCCCGGGTTGAACGGAAGCTGAAAGGTGGCTTCAATGGCGCCGACTACGGCGTCAACGATGCGGTCCAGATCTGTTTCTGCCGTGATCAGCGGCGGCGCAAGGCAAATGACATCGGTAAGGACGCGCGTGTAAAGCCCGCGTTGCAAAAGTTCGGCGCGGAGTCGCCGATCGAGACCGAGACCGGCTGGAATGCGGGCTTTGCTGGAGCGGTCTGCAACCAACTCGATTGCCGCCAGTAGCCCGAGGCCACGGACCTCTCCGACATACGGATGTCCAGCCAAAGAAGAACGCAGGCGGCCAAGCAGGCGGTCCCCTTGCAAAGCAGCCCGCTCTACGAGTTGCTCATCGCGAAGGATGCGAATGTTTTCCAGCGCGACGGCACAGGCTACCGGGTGCGCTGAATTGGTGTAGCCGTGCCACCAACGGCGATCTCGCGGCGCTCCATCGAGGACGGATTTGATGCGCTCTGAGACTCCGATGCCACCCAGGGGTACGTAAGCACTGGTGATTCCTTTGGCGAACTGGACAATGTCCGGCTGCACGTTCCAATGTTCCAGGCCAAACCAGCGGCCTGTTCGCCCAAACCCCGTGATCACATCATCGGAGATGAGAAGGACGTCGTACCGATCGCAGATCTCCCGAATGCGTGGGAAGTAGTCGCTTGGGGGAACAAGAATACCGCCGCCGGCGCCCTGGACCGGCTCGACGATGAAGGCCGCGACAGTTTCCGGGCCTTCGCGCAGGATCGCCTCCTCCAGCAGATCAGCCGCAGCCACGCCTGCCGGCACATCCGCGCGGGAGGTCTCGAAGCGATATGGATAGGGGGCGGGAATGTGAAAAAAGCCGGGCTGGCGTGGCCCGAAGACCTCGTGGAATTTCGATACGCCAGTCGCGCTGGAAGCTCCTATGTTGCATCCATGATAGGAGAGCTCCAGCGCTGCGATCTTGAACTTTTCCGCGCGGTCCAGCGAGCGCCAATAATACCGGGCCGTTCGGATCGAAGTGTCCGTCGCTTCACTGCCGCTGCTGGTGAAGTAAAACGAATGGATGGACGGATAGACAATCTCGCGTAGGCGCTCGGCCAGCTCGATGGCATTCCGATGCGTCGCTCCCGCAAAGGCCGTGGAAAAGGCCAACTGGGCCATTTGCCTGGCAGCCACATCCACCAACTCGGCGCGTCCATGGCCAAGGTAAACATTCCACATCCCGCTAAGGCCGTCGATGTAGGTATTTCCATCAATGTCGGTGATCGAGGCACCATGACCCGAGGCCCAGATGAAAGGATGTGTCTGGTCATCCGGGTGATGTTGAGGATGAATCAGCAGGTTCTTGTCGGCAGCTTCAAGTTCGGCTCTGTTGAGCGGCTGCCTGGATGAGAGAATCGCCGGAGGTGCCTGAACTCCACTTGCACTCTGAGTCATACTTCCTCGCAGAAAAATGGCCTTCGGGAATGAATGTAGATTTGCCCGCTGACGCACGAAGGCTGTTCGATTGGATTCAGAGCCACCGAGCGATTTAACCAGCGCGCACGAAGCAGGAATCCGCCGACCTGACAAGAATGCAACAACATCGGTCAAAGTTGGAGAAGCCAACTTGCGCTGGCCACGGCCTCGCCGAATACACGACGATCATGGGATTCGTTCAACAGAGAAGACTAGGAGCGTGCTTGCGATTCGTCAAGCGAAGCTCTACGCCTGACACCT
>CAVZNB010000037.1:0-159748 GCA_963776535.1 uncultured Acidobacteriaceae bacterium
TCCCGTTGAGTATGAGGGGATTCGAGTTCGCCGGAAAGAACCATGCGAATGTCTTCGAAGTCCACGATGTCAACACAAGGGCCACGGCTCCTGCGACGATGGAAAGCACCACGCCCTCCAGCACCATCTGCCGCACCAGTTGAATGCGATTCGCCCCGAGCGACTGCCGGATCGCAAGCTCACGCCGCCGGGATACAAACCGCACCAGCGTGAGCGTCGCCACGTTCGCGCAGGTCAGCAACAGCACCACAGCGGCGAAGGCCAGCAGAATGGGCAGCGTCGCCGCCATGTATCCGTTGGCGCCGAATGGCGAGCGCCACATGGGATCCAGCGTGATCCGGTTATCGCCCAGATGATCGTCCGGATACGCCGCCACAATATGGTGCATCAGGGTGTCGAGATCCTGGGCTGCCTGGCCACGGCTCACGCCGGGCCGCAATCTTCCGATTACGTTCAGCCAGACCGCACCACCACTGCGATGCGTCATCCGCCACACATCCGTCCCGAGGGGATCGAGCGTTACCCACAGATCGTCACGCAGTCCCGGGCATTGCTCCGACAAACCCCTCCGGCGCCACACCGATCACCGTCACAGGATGCCGGGCGATCTCGATCGACTTGCCCACAATTGCCGGGTCTGCGGCATAGCGCGTCTTCCAAAGCGAGTAACCCAGGACCACGTTGGGAACGGCATCGGGACGCGTCTCCTCTTCAGCCAGAAAGAAACGCCCCAGCATCGGCTTGATGCCGAGCACATCGAAATAGTTCGCCGACACGTTCGCAATATAGACACGCTCCGGCTGTGCGCCGCCCGTCAGCGTGATCCAATCGTGATGATAGGCAAGTATTCCGGCGAAGGTGTGGTTCTGCTCGCGCAGATCGCGATAGTCGAGATACGAGAAGGGCGGAGTCGGAGAGAAGTTCCGTTCCCCCCGCTGCAGGCTCACAAGTTCGCCCGTGTCCCGCGCGCCAGGAATCGGACGCAACATTGTGCCGTCGATCCAACTGAATACGGTGCTGTTGGCGCAGATAGCTACTGCCAGCATCGCCGTCGCGGTGATCGAAAAGCCGGGGCTCTTGCGCAGTTGCCGTAACGCGTAACGGAGATCCCGGCCCAGTTGTTCAAGCCAGCCCTGGCCCCACATCTCGCGCGTCACATCTTGCACCAGAGGAATATTTCCAAACTCCCGCGCTGCCGCTTGCCGCGCGGCCTCTGCCGTCTCGCCTCGCGCCACTCGATCTGCAATCGCCATCTGCAGGTGAGCATCAATCTCTTCCTGCAATTCGCGCTTGCGCCGCTGAAAACCGAAGCTCGGGAACCACTTCATGACTCACTCTCCTCCGGCTTGACGTACATCACCGACCCAATCGCTTCGACAATCCGCTCCCATCGGCCCAGATCCGAGGCCAACTGCTTTTTCCCCTTGGCCGTGATTCGGTAATATCGGGCTTTTTGCTTGCTCTCTGACTGCTTCCACTCAGACTGCACCCAGCTCTGACGCTCCAATCGATGGAGAGCCGGATACAGTGATCCGGTCTCCACCTGAAGCACGTCTCCGGATCGCAAACGTAAAGCCTGGACAATTCCGTATCCATGCTGCGGTCCCCATTGCAGGGTCTGAAGAATAAGCATGTCGAGTGTTCCCTGCAGCAGCTCGATCCGGTTCTTATATTGGCTTCTTTTCGTTCATAGATGTAGACACTCTACTCCCAATGGAAGTAGATTGTCTACTTCGTTTTGTATAGCGCACCGAGCAGCCTTGCCCACTCAGCAGATTTAAAAGTACGTCAGTTCTCAGGACGAAAATTGGTGATTCTGCATTGGCGCGAAATCGCCAAATCACTCGTCGACGGCAGATAAGTAACGAACTGCCGGCATGGCGAACGGGGGCTTGTGAGCTGCTTCTGGGCTCGTGGCCGAGGTGGCTCCCGGAGGCTGGGGCGTTTTCAGGAGTGATCCGAACTTGAACTTACAGAGATTCCTCATGAAACGGACGGGCGAATTGGCGGCGCGTGATTGATGAGAAGGCCGGACAGGGAAACCTGCCCAGCCTTCGCCGTGTGCCCTGCGTCAAGACCCCTACTGAACCGTCAGCGAATACGTCGCGCTTTCGCTGAGCGCTCCAGCGGTGGCAGTGATCTGGATCATGTAAGTGCCGTTGGGCGTTGTTGGACCTCCGGCGCAACCGGTCATTCCCAGGGACGCCAGCGTTGCGAACAGGATGGCGGTGCTTAACGTCAAGAGGAGTCTGCGGAGCTTCCGGTTCTTCGCGCCGAGGAGTGGGAGGAGCAGGAAGGCCGCGAGCGCGCCTGCAATTTCAATTGGACCGTGGACGGGCGAGCGGGCCGGTGTGGTTGGAGAGGACTCCGATCGAAGAGCGGCGGAGTTCGCATTTACGTCCGTTGCGATGGTGAGCGTCGAGGTTGCCGTTCCCGCTACGGCTGGCGTGATGGTGGACGAAGACATGGTGCAGGTGGTGTTCTGGGGAAGGTTGCCGCATGCCAGGCTGGTGGCGGCATTGAAGCCATTCACCGAGGTGACAGTGACCGTGATGACCGCATCCTTGCCGGCACTGAAGGAGCCACTGGCCGGGTCGAGCGTCAGCGTGAAGGCGGGCGGCCCCGGCCACACAGTGACTACGACAGCAGAAGACGCCGACGAAGCATTGTTGGCGTCGCCTGCGTAAGCCGCGGTGACGCTGTATGAGCCAGCGGCGAGTGCTGACGCACTGTACGTTGCCATTCCCGAGCCGTTCAGTGTACCGGTACCGAGGGTTGTTGTGCCGTTGAGGAAGGTTACGGCGCCGGTGGGCGTGGGAGCGCCAGACGTTCCAGTGACGGTGGCAGTGAAGGTAACGCTTGATCCCGCGGCAATGGAGGTTGCCGATGCCGTTAACGAGGTGGTAGTGGATCCGACGACGACGCTTACGGTGACGGCGCTGGAGGTGGATGCCGTGTTCCTGGTGTCGCCTCCGTACGTTGCCGTGATGCTATGCGATCCCACTGCAAGGGACGAAGTTGAGTAAGTGGCAACACCCGATGCATTGAGTGTTCCGGCGCCAAGGGTGGTTGCTCCGTCCTTAAAGGTAACTGTTCCGGTTGGGGTGGGAGCGCCAGACGTTCCAGTGACGGTGGCAGTGAAGGTGAGGCTTGATCCCGCGGCAATGGAGGTTGCCGAAGCCGTTAACGAGGTGGTAGTGGTTCCGAGCGCCACATTCACGGTGACGACGCCGGAGGTGGATGCCGTGTTGTCGGCATCTCCTCCGTAGCTCGCCGTGATGCTATGCGATCCCACTGCAAGGGACGAAGTTGAGTAGGTGGCAACACCCGATCCATTGAGTGTTCCGGCGCCAAGGGTGGTTGCTCCGTCCTTAAAGGTAACTGTTCCGGTTGGGGTGGGAGCGCCAGACGTTCCAGTGACGGTGGCAGTGAAGGTGAGGCTTGATCCCGCGGCAATGGAGGTTGCCGAAGCCGTTAACGAGGTGGTAGTGGTTCCGAGCGCCACATTCACGGTGACGACGCCGGAGGTGGATGCCGTGTTGCTGGCATCTCCTGCGTAGCTCGCCGTGATGCTATGCGATCCCACTGCAAGGGACGAAGTTGAGTAAGTCGCAACACCCGATCCATTGAGTGTTCCGGCGCCAAGGGTGGTTGCTCCGTCCTTAAAGGTAACTGTTCCGGTGGGCTCGGGAGCGCCGGTTGCGGGCGTGACTGTTGCAGTAAAGGTTACGTTTGCTCCAGGAGCAACCGAAGCCGATGAAGCGGACAGCGTGGTGGTTGTGGGCGTTGCCGCGAGAGCGACACCTGTGCCCGTCAGAGTGACCGCCTGAGGACTGCCCGAGGCATTGTCAGCAAACGTGAGAGTGGCCGTCTCGCTGCTCGTCGTACTCGGCTCGAATTCGACGCTCACCGCACAGGTTTTTCCGGCGGCAACGGTCGCATTGGAGCAGGTGTCTGACCCAAGGATGAAGTCGGCCATGTTGGCGCCGCCCGGCGTGACGGTGGTGATGGCCAGGTTGGAGGTGCCGGTGTTTGTAATGGTCAGCGTCTTTGCGCTGCTGGTTGTTCCCTGGGTCTGGTTTCCAAAGGCAAGCGGGCTGGGGGAGGCGGAGAATGCCGGACCGGAAGGCCCAGCCCCACCGCTGACCACAAAAACGCTGCCGGCTGCGGGAAGATAGAAATCATTCGTTGCTGAATTCACCGCTCCGAGCGCGAATCCGGTCCCATTGATTCCGGTTCCGTCTCCCGGATCATTCACGACGGTTTCGGTGTTGGTTGCCCCGTCGATGATCACCACGGGGCTCGATTCCATCACCACCTGGTTGCTCACGCTGTCTACCAGCAAATATCCTGCCGATGGCGAGCTAATGCCGGTGGTGACGGCATTTGTGGCTCCATTCAGCACAGCCACGTCATACACCAGGCACCCGGTGAAAACATTGCCGCCGCAACTGTTGACATAAATTGTGTTGGTCGCGGGGTTAACTGCCAGCTGACCGCCGAGAATCGTGTTCGGCCATGCAATGGTATCCGTAACCGCGACCGTTGCTCCGTCAATGACGTACATCTGGTTTCCGTGCGCGTCGGGGACGTAGATTTTGTTTGTCGCTGCGTTCAATGCAAGAGAGGTGTCGCTCTGCCCTACCTGGACTGTTGTTACGACGGTGTTGGTGGTTCCGTTGATCTGGGCAAGCGTGGAGTCGCTTCCACTGGCGCCATACAGCGCCCAAATCACATTTGTCGTCGTGTCCACGGCGAGTGAACTGACTGCCTGGGGAACGGATATGGTGGCGGCGATCGCGTTTGTTGACCCGTCAATGACCGACACGTTATCTGTGCCGCCAACATAAATCTGATTTGTGACCGAATTCACCGCGACGACGCTGGCAGCCGCCGTAAGCGTGACAGTTGTGGTTACCGCGTTGGTGGCGCCATCGATGACGACAACGCTCGCAGGGGTCGCATTGGTGAGCGCGTAGACTGTGTTCGTTGACGCATTCACGGCCACGCCCGTGAAGGGCCCGCCTGCTTGGATTGTGGTCGCGGTGTTGGTTGCGCCATTGATTACAAGCAAAGTCTTGACGGTGTTGTCAGCCACATAAACTATGTTTGTGGTCTGATTCACGGCGGCGGCAACAGGGCCGGAGCCAGAGGGCACCGTGGCAACGAGGGACTGCGCCTGCGCAACTGCGCAGGTGATTGCCAGGGCCAGAACGGTGAGGAGACTCAATCGCGCCCAGAACGCACCCCGATGCCGGGGACGTTTCCGGAGGCCCGCATTGGCCTGGTTTGGAAGCCGAGCCACCAACCGCCGGGCACCGGTCGTTCGGGTTGAGACTGATTGCAGAGTATGCATGGATAGGGCGGCGTGGTTCATTGAGTTGTGACCTCCAGAAGTTCGCGGGTGGGGAATTCGGGGATGGGCGGGAGCGACCTGCATTCTCAATGCGTTTTATGCAAATTCCACTGAACGCGCTCCCATTCTTCTCATTTATCGGGGGTTGAAGCCAAGGATCATCACGGGTCAACTCGGGTCATTTCAGTTTTTGGAGTGATAAAGACTCACTGGACACGCGGATTTGGGGGACGTATGATTTTGCATACACGGCCCCACCCCCCCCGGCCGGCCCCCTTGCCCGATTGGAAGTGGCCATGGCTTCTTCTCGCAGTGAAAATGCGGAAACAGTGAGGACACTTGTCTCCTGGAAGGAGATCGCTGTCTTTCTGAATCGTTCCGAGAGCACCGTCAAGAGATGGGAAAGAGATAGGGGACTGCCCGTTCATCGAATACCCGGCGGCGAGCGCGGAGGGGTATTTGCCTATTCGGACGAACTGGCGGATTGGCTCAGGGGCAAAGCCCTTGAATTGGAAGCTGACGACCCGGCCACCGGCGACCAGGTGACAGCCGGCAGCACTGAGACTGAAGCCGCAAGGGAAGGCGGTGTTGACCCGCGGCAGGGTGAGACAGCCGGCCGAAGCGGCAGGATGGGAAACGCGCGCCGGGTAAAGCTTGCTGTCATTGGGATGGCGGCGGCGCTCGCAGGAGCCGGGATCTACGCCAGTTTTGCTCATCCATTTAGTTATTGGATTCAGCGGCTCCTGCCCGCGATTGCCGCGATTGGGCCGGCAAGCTCGATCCGGCAAGTGGTTACTCCGGTTTCAGACGCCGAAAAGAGGATGGCTCACAACCTCTACCTCAAGGGCCGTTTTGGATGGAACCAGAGAACCCCGGAGAGCCTAAATCGCGCGCTCGACGACTTTACGCAGGCAATCGTTCACAATCCGAACGATGCGCATGCATACGCAGGCCTGGCTGACACCTACGAGATGCTCTTCATTTACGGGAGCCGGCAGGATGACGATGCCCGCGACAAAGCGATGGCTGCGGCCAGAAAAGCTGTGGAACTGGACGGCTCGTTGTCAGAGGCGCATCGTGCGCTGGGATATGCGGTATGGAGAAGCGGCAACTTTGACGAGGCAGAAAAGGAACTGAACCTGGCTATTCAGCTCGACCCCAAGGATCCATTGGCGCACTTATGGCTCTCCAACGTCTTTGGTAGCGAGGGTAAGGACGCCGGGGGCCTAGCGGAGATTGCCAAGGCTCAGGAACTTGATCCTGCGTCACCTACCATTCTGGCAATGAAGGGCGAAAGGCTTTATTGGATCGGAAAAAAGGAGGAGGGAATCGCGCTGTTGAAGGATGCGTTGCGCTCCGAACCCGGGCTCAGCATAGCGCACTTGAACCTGGCGGCGATTGAATATCATGAGCGAGACTATCCCGCCTACCTGAAGGAATCGCAGGCGGCGGCTGAGCTTCGAGATGACCCATGGCTCAAGGACGTTACGGCAAAGCTGACGGCTGCTTATGCGCGCGATGGTGAGCGCGGTCTTTTGAATGTGGAGTTTCCGTTCCAGGAGAGTTGCAGCCCGCCCGTGTATCCGGGAGTGCCTCTGGGCACCAGAAGACAGAGAGCCATTGATTGTTTGAACGCGGGCCGGAGATCCGAGGCGCTGCAGCTTCTGGAAGAAGCCAGCGCGAATCATGAGAAGGATTTTGAGGACTTCAAGGCTGCGTTCACTTCCGATTCATCCGGAGGCTTGCATGGGAGTTTCTCTGGATTGGCCAATGACCCGCGGTTTCAGACGCTGATGAAGCAGAAAGCCGATCTTCCAAAGCAAGCGAAACTCCCGACATCTTCTGATTCTGGCACCCTTTGAGCCCACTTCGCACCACAGATTGCGAAGCTCGTGGCCTGGATCCCGACTCTGGCAGGTCCTCGCGCCATTCTCGGGAACAGCGGGAAAGCAATTCGAGTAGCAAGACACGCCTGATCGCGAGCAAGATTTCCTGATCAGGGAGCTGAAGTATTGCCTGATGCAGGGCCTGTTGATGACGGGCGGGGATGGAGGTCGATTGCATAGCGGGGAGCCGGTTGGACTGGCGAGGGAGGACGATGAACGAGTTGCGGAAGGCTGAGGCGGTTCCGGGGATCTATCGATTCTGTCGTGATGCAGGAGGCGCGCCAGATTGAAGAGAGGAGATGGAGCGGCGATGGGAGAACAATTGCTGCGATTGAACGGAACGGTGGAGCGGGATGCCGCGATTGATGCGTGGATGAGTGAGCATGGAGGGGAGTTGGGAGCCATGGCGCACGCGTGGTTTGAGGCGATGCGGGGATGCGGGGACGAGGTCCGGGAGATTCTGCATGATGGCTGCCCGGTGGCATGCCTGGGCGATGCGCCTTTCGGCTACGTGAATGTGTTCACTTCGCACGTGAACGTGGGGTTCTTTCAGGGGGCGGGGCTGCCCGATCCGGCCCGCTTGCTGCAAGGCGCAGGCAAGCGAATGCGGCATGTGAAGCTGAGACCGGGAGCGGCCACAGATGCGGCTTCGCTGCGAAGGCTGGTGGAGGCGGCGTATCTGGATATGAAGGCGCGGGTTGAAAACGGGTAGTTGAGAGAAACGCGTTGATGGGGCCGGCGGTTTTTTTGTTTTCCTGGATGGTCGGGGTTATTCCTGGGCGCGGGATTTGAGTACGCCGGAGAATGTGATGAGAGCGAGAGCGACAAAGAGCTTGCCCAGGGCGGAGTAGGCGAATTTTGCGATTCTGAGGACAAGGAATTTGCGATCGGTCTTAATGTCGCAGACGGTCTCCTGGTGCAGGGAGATGACGGGCAACATGACGTCGACGGCATACAGTGCGGGCTCGATCTCATCGCTGCAGGTGACCTCAGTGGTGGCCAAGGCGGGGTCGCCATTCTGAATGGCCATTTGCGGTCTTCCGCCTTTCAGAACGAGGGAGGCGACGGGGTTTGCGGTGACGGACAATGTGCCCGCCCGCAGCGCGCCGCGGACGCCTGCCCATCCCAAGACGAAGACGACAACGAGGGTGATGCCGGCGCGTAGCGGGGAGAGGCCAAATCCGAAACAAATGCCGAAAGGGACCTTGAAGGGAAGGTTCCAGGGTTCTCCCTTTGCTCTCCAGCTTTCGCGAATCCCGACCTGTCGCGCCGCTTCCGGCTTTCCCTGGTTGCGTAACACGCGGGCGAGGTGGCGATAGGGCTGGGGGAGGAACTTCTTACCCTGCAAATCGCCTTGCAGGCCGAGCCATTCCAGACGCGCGTCGGCATGTTGGAAGCATTTGCCGGAATGATCAAGGTGCAATTTGAGGGAAAACGACTTCCAGGAGAGATAGGTGAGCGCATTGCGGCAGCGGGCGGCCAGGCGCTGAAGGAAGGAAGGTGGAGGGGTAGGTTGCTCGGGCGCTTCCGTGGGCGGCACAAACTTACCGTAGAGTCCTCTGAGGAGGCGCACCGGCCCGGCCCAAACCCAGCCGAGGGCGCGACCGAGCCAGCGAGGGATGAAATCGAACCAGTTGCTTTCTTCGCTGGGGAAATGCACTCTTTCATAGGTGAACCCATCGAGGTTGAGGCTGACCAGACCCTCGTCCAAGGCTTCGGCTCCGCCCCAACCCTCAGGCCAGACATCGTCGAGGGCGACGACATGAGCGTCGCCCAGGTCGACGTGAAGTTTCACCTCCGACGTGAGTTCCCTGGCCTTAATGGAAGAGCCAATTCTTGCGTGCGTGAGGGTAAACCGGCTGGGAGTGGACGCCTCGAGGGTGGCGTCGTTGTGTTTGTATTCTTTGACGAAGTGAAGCGTGTTCCATTCGAGGTTGCCTCCCACGTCAACATGGGGCACCCAGATATCTCCGAGGGCCTTTGTGCCTTTCAACAAGAGGTCGCCGGCGACGCGCAGGTGGGACGCGGTGAGCGCAAACTCCGAACTGAGGAAAACGGCGTCCTGCGTGTCGAGGTCGCGGCCGGTATGCAAGCCCCACATCCGGACCTCTCCGACGAAGACGGACCCGACCATCAAGAGGTCGCCGCCTACCTCGGTATTGGTTGCGTAAAAGCTGTATGAATCGGCCGATCCCTTGAAGATGTTTTCGAAGCATGCGTCTGAACAGCGCAGGGTGCCGGCTACCTTTGAATTGGCGACTGCCACCATGCCGAGGGCTTTGAAATTCTTGCCGTTGAGGTTCACGTCGCCGCCAATTGCGGCGTTGGCAACTGCGATGGCGATGCCGGCGCCGTCGGCGGTTTGATTGTGAAACTGAGCGTCGGTCAAGGTCAAGTCTCTGGAGATTTTTACGCTCGCCAGGCTTACCGCGCCCTTCGCATTGAATTCGCCGCTCAGGTTCACATTGCCGCCGATTTCGGCATTGTCGAGCGAGAGGGCAACCCCGTGGCCATCGTCTGTGTGGTTATCAAAGGTGGCATCGGCGCAGTACATGGATCCGGAGATCTTGGTGTTGGAGAAAGACACGGCACCGAGCGCCTTGAATTTCTTTCCTCCGAGGGAGACGAATCCCCTGATCTCAGCTCCGGAGGCTTCCAGGGCCAAGGCGACGCCATCCGCGGACTGGTTCTCGAAGGTGGAGTCGCCGCACTGAAGCGTAGACATTTTGGCGCCGAGGAGCCAGACGGGTCCCTTTGCGGCGAAGCCGTCGTCGAGCATGAGGCCGGAGCGGAAATCGGCGTTTTGGCCGTTCAATGCGTAGCTCTCGCCGGAGGAGAGTTCGGCTCCCCGGAGCCAAGTCTCGCCGCTCACCTCGCAATTGCCCAGACTGACGCCGCCGATTGCCTGAAAACCGGGAGTGAGAAAGATGCGGCCGGCAATGACGGACTTTCCAAGTCCGAGGGCGAATCGAAAGGTTCCGGGAACGATTGACTCCGGGGAACGGGGCTGGGGCGCCCTGAGGTGCGCACCGCGGCCGATGATATCCCCTCCAAACCTGGCGCCTCGAGCGTCGATCCAGGCAACGCAGTTCTCTTCCGGTTTACCGGGCTCGCGGCAGGGCTCAACTCCGGAGAAGTCGAAGAGGCCGTCGATGGTTACGCCTTCAGCGAAGATTTGCGAGATGCGGCTGTTGGTGATGGACAGGCGCGACAGGTGGGAGTAAGAGATGTTAATCATCTCCGGAATGACGCACTTATCGAGGAGGAGCGGGGGGAGCGCGCAGCCCTGTGCCGCCGTCCAATCTGCGAGGTCGAGCGACCCCTCAATGTGCACACCGCGAACGCGCAGCCCTGAGCGCTCCCAGGAATGGGTCGACTGGGACATGTCAGAGAGCAGCCGGCGGAGGAAGACGGCACGCACAGTTTGATAGGGAGCATCGTCCTGGGTGCGGACAGCCTCGGCCCACTTGCCCTCAGAGACAGCCTTGAGGAGCAGCCGCTCGGGATCGTTGGCTGGTTTCGCGGCATCCGAATTGGGCGGCGGCGCGATCACGGGCGCTCCGGCATGCTTTCAAATGCGCCACTCGACACCGACGCAGCGCTTGCCCAGATTTCAGGGATCACGATGTCTCTCCTCGCACAGCCACAGCGAGTGCATTTTCTGAGGTCCGCGTTTCGTGTGATTCATGATCACGCGGAACAGCCGAATTTTGCAAGCAGGATTTGTGGTGAAGGAAACGGCGGCGACCTGGGCGCGCGGCTATGCAGCCCGCGGTGTGATTCAGTCCTGGTTCGGGCACCGAGCGGCGCCGACAGCGGGGGATGCGGCGGACAGATGGGCATGGGCGATTGCAGCGGCGGTTTCCGAGCCACTATAGTCGGGTATCGATTTGTTTGCGGACATTCAGTATCTCCGGGAGGGTTGGAGGGTGAATTTGTTTCGAGGGTTACGGCCGGTGCAGCGGGCGACGGCATTGCGGGACTTGCTGGCCGGGGTGGTGATGGCGGCGATGGATATTCCGCAGGTGCTGGGATACAGCAAGATTGCCGGGATGCCTGTGATTACGGGACTGTATTCCCTGCTGCTGCCGCTGGCGGCGTTTGCGGCATTCGGGTCTTCGCGCTACCTGGTGGTGGCGGCGGACTCGGCGACGGCGGCGATTTTTGCGGGCGGCGTGGCGGGGATGGCGACGCCGGCAGGGGCGCAGTATGTGGCGCTGGCGGGGATTGTGGCGCTGCTGACGGCGGTGATTCTGCTGCTGGCGCGGCTGCTGCGGCTGGGGTTCATCGCGGATTTTCTTTCGCGGACGGTGCTGGTGGGGTTCCTTGCCGGGGTGGGGCTTCAGGTTGGGATCTCGGTGCTGAGCGAGATGCTGGGGGTGGCGGTGGATTCGCGGCGGCCGGTGGTGCAGCTTTGGGAGGTGGTGCGGGGATTGCCGCGGGCGCATTTGCCGACGGTGGCGGTGGCTGCCCTGGTGCTGGGGTTTGTGCTGGTGCTGCGGTGGTTCGTGCCAAAACTGCCGGCGGCGCTGGTGGCGGTGGTGGCGGCGATTTGGGCGAGCGCCGCGCTGAACTTTGCAGGCCATGGGATTGCGACGATTGGGCCGGTGATTGGGGGCTTGCCGCACCTGGGATTGGCGTGGCTGGTGAGCCTGCGCGGGATGAGCTGGAAGGAGGTGGAGACGCTGCTTACGGTGTCTGCCTCGTGCGCGGTGATGATCCTGACGCAGAGCGCGGCAACGTCGCGCATTTATGCCGCGAAGCACTACCAGGAGGTGAACGAGAATATCGATCTGTTTGGGTTGTCGGCGGCGAACGCGGCGGCGGCGCTGAGCGGAGGGTTTGTGGTGAATGGCAGCCCGACGCAGACGGCGATGATGGAGGATGCGGGCGGGCAGAGCCAGATGGCGCAGATGGCGACAGCGCTGGTGGTGGGGCTGGTGCTGCTGTTCCTGACCAGGCCGCTGGAGTACCTGCCAACCTGCGTACTGGGGGTGCTGGTGTTTATGGTGGCGCTGCGGCTGATCGATTTGAAGGCGTTGAAGGACATCAGGGCTGAGAGTCCGCAGGAGTATGGGCTGGCGGTGATGACGGCGGCGGTGGTGCTGCTGGTGGGCGTGGAGCAAGGGATTGTGCTGGCGATGGTGGTGTCACTGCTGCGCGTGGTGCAGCACAGCTATCACCCTCACAGCGGCGTGCTGATTGCGGAAGGAAGCGGGAGCTGGAAGCTGGCGCCGGTGGCGCCGGGCGTGGTGACGGAGCCGGGGCTGGTGCTGTACCGGTTTGGGGCGGCGCTCTTCTATGCCAATGCGGGGCGGTTTCTGGAGGAGGTGTCCGCGGCCGTGCAGCCGATGCCGTCGGCGGTGCGGTGGGTGGTGGTGGACGCGGAGGCGATGACGCATCTGGACTACACGGCTGCGAAGGTGCTACTGGAGCTGAAGAGGAACCTGACGGAGGCGGGGGTGGAACTGGCGTTTGCGCGGGTGCCGTGGGATATGCGGTCGGACTTCGATCGGCACCATATTACGGAAGCGATCGGGACGGGGCGAATCTTCAACCGGCTGCATGACGCGATTGCGGCGTTTGAGGAGTGGACGAAGTCTTCAGGCAAGGAACCGGTCTGAGACGACAGGGTGCAATAACCGCATGGAGGGCTGGGCGAGGCATGATGCGGAGACCACGCAGAAGGAAAGGCCAGTTTGGTTCCGCAATTCTGCAAGGAGCTGAATCGAGAATGCGGTGGATCCGGTGATCAGAATTGGGGGAGGGACTTCGCACAGATCCACCACTGGCCGGAGGGGGAGCGGTGGGCGTGGATGGTGCCGTCCCGCATTCCCTGGTTGAGGGCGGCGAGATTGAGACGGGGGTGGAAGACGGCGTCAGTGAGCAAGACCAGTTCAGCAGAGCCGCAGGTGGGGCAGAAGGGATGGCTGGCCTGGAGAAGGCCAGTAGCGTTGGCGGGGGCCGGGTGGACGGGATTTCCGGGCGAGTGCACAGGGCCTCCGCCCGAAAAGATGGAGATTTCGGTGTGTTCGATTCGAATCTCCACTCTTCTCTTCCTGTTCACGTACCCTCCGTGCGAGGATCAACTGACCTGATGAAATCTGAACCGAGGCAATGAAGCCTGTTCAGGGAGATTCGGATTGGCTACGGCGGATGGGCGGCGGGGAGAACCGCGAGCCGGAGCGGCTGCAAGCAGAAGATGGGATCGACAATGCGCTGTTCCTGGTGCTAATGAAGGGATCAGGCTTTTCCCCCATGTACAGTAATGACCGAGATGGGGGCAAATGTCCTCAACATCGCCGTCAACTGTTCTCAATTTTTCTCAATTCCCGTAATACATTGAAAGACAATATGTTCCTTCGCTTCGATGGATTCGAGCTGGACCCTGCTGCCCGTACGCTGAGGCGGGAGGGGCAGATTGTTTCCATCAAGCCGAAGACCTTCGACCTGCTCCAGTATCTTGCGGAGCATCCACTCCGGCCGGTGAGCAAGGAAGAACTGCTGGCGGCGTTGTGGCCGAATTCGTTTGTGGAGGAGCGGAATCTTTCACAACATGTGTTCCTGCTGCGGAAGGCACTAACGGCCAGCGGGCATGACGATGCGGTTGTGATTACGGTTCCAGGGAAGGGGTACCAGTTTGCGGCGGCGGTGGAACGGGTTGGGGCGTCCGCGGAGAGCGAGACTGGGAACGGGCTGGTGATTCAAGGGACCGAATCGGTTACTCGGGTGGTGGAGGAGAACGGGACCGATGAGCAGGCAGGTCTTGCGAGGGGAAGCAGAAAGAGGCTTGCGGAGGGTTGGACTGGAAGACGGCGGCGATGGGTGGCGACAGCCTGCGCTGCGGCGGTGGTGCTGGGAGTGGGCGCATGGTTGGGCTGGAACCGGCTTCATGCGAAGGTCGGGGGGCACGTGCAGGTGGTGATTGCGGACTTAGACAACTCGACCGGGGATGTAGCCTTCGACCGGACGCTGAACAAGGTGGTGCAGATCGATCTGCAACAGTCGCCTTACTTTGCGGTGGTTGGGGAGGAGCGGCTGCGGGACGCGCTGGAGCTGATGGGACGCAAGGGGGGCGCGCCGATTTCGAGCGAGGACGTGCGCGAGGCGTGCCAGCGGCTGAATGCACAGGTGTATCTGACGCCGGCGATTGCCAGTGTGGGCAGCCGCTACCTGGTGACGATGGGCGCTACGGCGTGCGCGGACGGCAAGGTGGTGGGGGATCGCAAGGAGGAAGCGGACTCGAAGAGCGGAGTGCTGCGGGCGGTGGAGGAACTGACCAGCGCGATCCGGAAGGACGTGGGTGAGTCGCGCGCTTCGCTGAAGCAGTTTGACAGGCCGCTCTATCTGGAACGGACCACGTCACTGGATGCGCTGAAGGCTTACTCGGAAGCGGTGAACCTGGGTGGCGCGGGCAAGTACGACGAAGCTGCCCAGTTGTACCAGCGCGCGATCGATATGGATCCGAACTTCGCGATTGCATACGCGGACCTGTCGTCAATGTACTTCAACCTGGGAGACAGCGGGCACGCGCGGGAGAACATTGCGAAGGCGTTTGCGATGCGGGACCTGGTGAACGAACGGGAGCGGTTCTACATCACGTATCGCTATCACGAAAGCGTGACGGGCGATTTGCATGCGATGCGGGAGGTTCTGGAGATGTGGTCGGCGACGTATCCGGAGGACAACCTGGTGGCGGCGAACCTGGCGAACCATCTTACCTGGATTGGGCAGTACAAGGAATCAGCAGATGCGGCGGTGCGATCTCTGGAACTGAACGCGGCGCTGGGGATTCCGCCGAATGGGATTGCGCTGGAGATTGCGGCGCGGGCGTTCAAGCACCTGGGTGAGTACGACAAGGCGCTGGAGTACTACCGGACGGCAGTTGAGCGCAAGGTGGATTCGGCGGGGATCCACGGGATTGCTCTGCAGATTGCGGCGCTGCGGCACGACGCGAAGGAAGTTGCGAACCAGATTGCGTGGTCGCGGGGGACGACAGCCGAGGGGCAGATTCTGCAGCAGGCGGGGATGGCGGCGCTGGCGGATGGGCGGGCACGGGACGCGGAGCGGCTGTTTGAGGAGGCGACGGCGGTGGCAAAGCGAGATCACATGGAGGCGGACCTGGTGGTGATCGACGCTTACCGTCCGCGGATTCTTGTGGAGATGGGGTTGACGGCGCGGGCGAAGGAACTGAGCGATGCCTTTACGGCAGAGGACACGTACATGGACAGGCTGTATGCGATGGCCGAGATTGGGGATGCGGGCCAGGCGAGGGCGGCGGCCATGGAGCGGCAGAAACAGGCTCCGCAGGACACGCTGGTGAATGCCGAGTATGTACCGTCAGTTTATGCGGCGCTGGCGCTACGCGCAGGCAAACCGGCCGAGGCGGTGGAGGGGATGCAGGCGGCAGAGGTGTACGAGATGCGGGACCCGACGATTGCTTATCTGCGGGGGCAGGCATTTCTGGCGGCCGGCGAGAACGAGGAGGCTGCGGCGGCGTTCCAGAGACTGATCGACAACCCGGGGATCGACGATCCTTTGACTCCGCTGCATGCGCTGGCGCACCTGAACCGGGGGCGGGCGCTGGCGAAAGAGGGTAAAGGAAGCGAAGCGCGGACGGAGTATGAGGAGTTTTTTGAGGCATGGAAGGCGGCCGATGCCGATTTGCCGGCCCTGAAGCAGGCGCGTGCGGAGATGGGGCGGCTGAGCGCGCAGTAAGAGGGAAACGGGCGTGCTGGACGCGCGACACGAGTTTGCGCAATTGCGCTGAGGGGCGCGGAGGCAAGAGGCGGGAGCTGTGTCTATTAAGAACCCGTTGAAAAACTGCTTTGAGGTTGACCGAACGGCTCAGAAACCGATCCCTCAGGGGCTAAAGCCCTATTGATTTCGCGGCGCATACGGCACGGATAAATCCGTGCCCTTTCAAAACTTAGCCGGCTAGGGCAGTTTTTCAACAGGCTGTAAGACCTTATAAATTCGTCCGATATGCAAGGAACCATGGCCGGCGGAAGTGACAGTGCCGGTGTGATTTCGCATTAAGACTGTGCGGTGTGATTTTCAGGATGGATTTGGGGTCGAGCTTTGGTTCTCTCCTGGCCCATTTTTTGGACCCTTGGGAAGCCTGGTTGCGCGCCAAATCTCCAGCCCCCGGCCCATCCATACGTAGGTTCTGAGCTGGCAGTTGCGGCAACGCACGGGTAGCTGCAAGAGCAGGAGGTGGGAGATGTCCTGCCGGAGGAACCGGGAGTATCGTAAGCGGGACGAACCGCAGGAGGGACAACTCATGGCAGGACCCCAGGAACTCATGGAATCGGACACCAGCAAGCAAAGGGAGAGCGCATCAAATTTCCTGAGCCGGAAATCTGAAAAGGGACCACAGATGTCCTAACTTACCATGGAAGGCGTTCTTTCGAGCCGTTTTGAATCAATGCATGGTGGGAGGAGCGGGGATGACATCATCCGCCGGGCATGCAAAGACTGTGGGCGCAGGGAACGGGCGAGGCGGGTGGAGCTAAGCGGGGAAGAGCGAATCAGTGGCGTTGGGGACGGCGGCGAGGCGGGAGCGGCGGCGCATGGGACGGGGAGCGGACGAGGCCAGAAGGGCTGCGAGGTCGCGCAGTTCGGCGCGGGCATGGCCGATGGTTGCGGCGACGGCATCGAGACGCTGAGGGGACCCAGCCGGTAGGGGTGCGAGGCGGGAGGGAGGATTCGGGTCGGGAGCCTGCCTTGGCTCCTGGGGAGCAGGTCGCCGGCCGAGCTGATCGAGGGCCTGACGGGCACCGGCCAGGGTGTACCCCTCGGCATGGACGAGGCGTTTGATCTCGAGAACCTGTTCGACATCGCGGCGGCGGTAGAGGCGCTGGCCGGTTCCGCTCTTGTTAGGCTTGAGCTGGGGGAACTGGGACTCCCAAAAGCGCAGGACATAGGTCTCGAGGCCGCATATCCGGGCGACATCGCCAATCTTGAAGTAGAGGCGGTCGGGGATGATGGGCGACTCGACGGCACGCTTATGGGAAAGCTGTGTGGCCATGGATGCGCTGAGGAGGGCCACCGAAGTTGGGTGGAAACCTGACTCTAATGGCAGTATAGGCCACGATTTGCACTATTTGTGAAGCAAAATCGACCATCGGGCTAACGTTTGTGGGTCAAAAGAGTGGAAAAACAGGCCGGATGGGGTGCCGACCTGATGGTCCAGTGCGTCAGGGGCGGGTGACGGGGGTACGTGTGGGAGAGTGATGGGGCGCGGCGCGGAGGTATTGGGGCGGCCAGCTGGCGGGCTCGCCGAGAGTGGCAGCGGCGTGGAGGGGCCAGTAGGGGTCGCGGAGGAACTCGCGGGCGAGGAAGACGAGGTCGGCCTGGCCGGCGGCGACGATGGCGTCAGCCTGGGCAGGATCAGTGATGAGGCCGACGGCGGCGGTGGGGATGTTGGCTTCGCGGCGGATGCGGGCGGCGAAGGGGACCTGGAAGGCTGGACCGACGGGGATTTTGGCGTTGGGGATCATGCCGCCCGAAGAGACATCAATGAGATCAACGCCATGGTCGCGGAGGAGATGGGCGAGCTGGACGGAGTCGTCGATGGTCCAACTGCCGCTCTGCCACCCCAGCGCATCCAGAGGGTACCCGGACCTGTCGCCGGGGGCTCCGGTAGTCTCAGCCCAATCTGTGGCGGAGATGCGGACGAGGAGGGGCAGATGGCGGGGCCAGACGGCGCGGACGGCGTCGACGACCTGGAGGAGCAGGCGGGTGCGATTTTCAAAGCTGCCGCCGTAGGAGTCAGTGCGGTGGTTGGCGATGGGGGAGAGGAACTGGTGGAGCAGGTAGCCGTGGGCGGCGTGGATCTCGACGAAATCGAAGCCGGCGGCGAGGGCGCGGAGGGCGGCGAGGCGGAAGGCTTCAATGGTGGCGTCGATGGCGGGCTGGTCAAGGGCCTGGGGGACGGCGTAGGCAGGGGAAAAAGCGACGGCGCTGGGAGCGACGGGTTGCCAGCCACCTTCAGCGGGAGAGAGCAGGCGCTCGGCGATAAAGGGCGGGGACATGCTGGCCTTGCGGCCGGCGTGGGCCAGCTGGACGCCGGCGCGGGCGCCCTGGGAGTGGAGGAACCGGGCGATGCGCTGAAGGGCGGGGATGTGCTCGTCCTTCCAGATGCCGAGGTCGCCGGGGGAGATGCGGCCCTCCGGGGTGACGGCGGAGGCTTCAAGGATGACGAGGGCGGCGCCGCCCTGGGCGCGGGCTCCGAGGTGGACGAGATGCCAGTCGGAGGCGAAGCCATCCTGCGAGGAGTACTCGCACATGGGCGAAACGCCGATGCGATTGGCGAGGGTGAGGGAGCGGAGCTGGAAGGGTGAGAAGAGAGGATGGCTCATGGGGTTTTGATGTGCGGGAGCGGGCGGGGATGCAAAGGGAGCTGTCTGGGTGGGTGGGTTCGGAGGTGTGAAGGCCGGGAGAGGTTCGAGAGCGCGGGGTATGACGCGTCTACTGTTTTTTGAGGACGGCGGTGCCTTTTTCGTCGGAGAGGATGGCGCTCTCGAGCTGGCGGAAGTCGGCGGCCTTGGCGGCGGGGATCTCGACCTGGCGGACGACGTATTCGCGCTCGTAGTGGAGGAGGTTGCCCTTGGCCGAGACCGTGGAGTGGTAGCTGGCGAAGTCGAGGTCGAGCGTTGACGGGGTCGGGGGTTTCATCGACGACGTAGCCGGGAGGGATGGCGATGTCGAAGCTGTCGCGCCAGCGGCCGGTGGCGTTCGAGGTCGATGGGATAGATGCGGGGCTTGTCGTCGAAGGGCAGGGCGTGGGAGCCGACGACGCGGGGGCGGACGAGCAGGAGCGGACCGGCCTGGTGGGAGTATTGGCGCGGCGGTGACCTTGTAGTGGAATTCGAGGGGCTTGTCGAGGGCGGAGGGCTCAGATGAACTGGAAGGTATCGAGGGTGACGCCGGGAAGGGTTTCGGCGACGGACCGTCTCCCAGTATTCGCGGCGCTCTTTGTCGTCGGTGTACTTGAGGAAGCAGGCGCAGGTCGGCGCCGTTCGGGGCCGGAGATGGAAGGTATCGACGGAGCCGGTGAGGGTGCCGTCGGGGGCGAGGGTGAAGCTGCCCTTGCGCTCGGTGCCGTTGGCGTCGGGGCCGAGGACGGGCAGGGCGATGATCTGGCTGGAGGCACCGGCGGCGAGGGTGCCGTAGCTGCCTTGCTCGTAGTCAGGGCAGATTGCCGACGGGGGTGCGCTCGTTGGTGGGGTCGAAGATGAGGTAGCGCTTGCCGTCTTTGGCTTTGACGATGGCCTTGAGGCGCGGGTCCTGCACGTCGGCGGGAATCTCGATGGCGGTAATCATGTGGTTGCCGATCGAGGGAGGGCTCATCGGGATCGACGACGTCGCGGCGGTCGTCGACGGGCACATAGAAGGCGTGGATGCCGGCCACCTGGAGCATGGAGATCAGCAGAGTGGTCTTGTCTTTGCAGTCGCCGTAGCGGTTGCGGAAGATGTCGGCGGCGTGGTTGGCCTGCAAGCCGCCGATGCCGCGCATCGACGATGAAGTAGCGGATGTTTTTCTGGATGTACTCGGTGATGCGGCTGAGTTTGGTGTAGAAGTCGGGCGCGCCGGCGATGAGGCTCTGGGTCTGGGCGGTGATCTCCGGCGAGGGGTCGGGGCGGTTTGCCTCGAGCGTGGTGACCCACTGGCCGATGGCGCGCCACTGGTTGTCTTTGCCTTCGACGGCGGCATCGCCCCACTGGACGGACATGCGCGCGGCGAGCGCCTGCCACTCCGGACGGGCTGCATGGACTTCGCGCAGGTCGAGGGCGGGCATGTCTTTGAGCTCCCAGCGCCAGTGGTTGGGGGCGACCTCGACGGGCTTGACGGGCTGGAATCTGTGCCAGGCCTCGGAGTGAGCGCGGCCCGGCGGGCAGGTCGACTTCGAGGGCCTGGAAGACGACGGGGATGCCGCTCTGAAAGTCCCAGACCTTCTCCTGGAGATAGGGCTCCATGCAGCTCTTCGGACTCGCAGATGATGGTCGCGCCGACATCGACGGCGGGGGGATGGACGACGCGCGTCCTTGCGCGTGGAGAGCATGATGGGGATGCCGGTGTCGCCCACATCGGTGAAGTCGGTGTCCTGGGCCTGGTACTGCTTTTCGTCGGCGGCGATGGTCCAGGCGCGGAAGTAGTTGATCTTCTCGTCAACGTCGTAGGAGACGCCGCAGACACCGTCGTGACGGCCCTGCGGCTTGAGGATGCGCATGGCGTCGCGCTCCCGCTCGACGGCGCGGCCCTGGGCGTCGATGGTTTCAACGTACTCATCGAAGAGGACGACGGCGGCGGCATCTTTGGCGTAGTCGGGGGTGTGGGTTTTGGCGGCTTCGAGGCCCCAGTCGGGGATGGGCTTGTCTTTGGAGAACCAGCTGGCGAAGGCCGGGGAGACGGCCACGAGGAGGAGAGCGACCAGGCGGGCGGGGAAGCGCAGAGAGCGGGATGCGAGCGGAAAAGGCACGGCTAGTTTCCTTTGGCGGCGGGGGAGGTGGTGAGGACGAGCTGCTGCTGGTCGGAGGCGGCGATTTTCTGGAAGAAGTCGCGGAGGTCCTGGTACTCGGCCTGGCTGGCGAAGGTGAAGGCGCGGGCGAAGGAGCGGGCGACGGTGACCTGGCCGGGCGCGGAGGTGGTTTTGGCGACGAAGACAGCGTGCTGAGGCCAGGTGATTTTGGCATCCTGGGGCGCGCCTTCTAGGGCCGTGCCGGGTGGGAGGTGATAGACGATCTGGTCGGTGACGACGTCGCCGAAGTGCATGTCCACGGGCTCGAGGCGGGTTGCCTGATTGACGAAGGGATGGCCGCCCCGGGTCTGAAAGAAGAAGGCGGGGATCAGGATGCGCTTCGCGGTTGAGGTGCCGAGGGTTCCCTTGATGCTGACGTCGGCGAGGAGTTTCTGATCGGGTAGATCGAGAGCGTGGAAGCGATCGACGTGGGCTTCGACGCCATCCGGCGCGATGGAGGCGAGCCAGCGGTCGAAGGCTCTTTTTACCTCGACGTCGTCGCTGGCGAGGGCAAGCTGACGCCATGCGAGGGCGTCCTGGCCGACCATGGAGAATTGCAGGATTCCATCGACGGCTCCCTTGTTGTCGAGGGTGAGTTCGCCGGTGCGGTAGAACTTGTTGTCAGAGTACTGCTGCGACGGGGTGTTCTTGATGGTCTTGCCTTCGCCGCCCTGGAGGAAGCCTCCTGCGTTGGAATGACGCCAGTGGAGGAGCTGGAAGGGGCACATTTTCTGGCCGGGATCGAGGTAGATGTCTCTGCCGGCGATGTTGAGGACGACGATGGTGTCTGTGACCTGAAGGGGGCTGAGATAGGTGACGTCAAAGACGCCGACCTGGCGGTCGACGACCTTCATGGCGAATGCATCGAGGCCGGCGGCGCGGGCCAGGGCGAGATAGAGGAGGGCGATCTCAGTGCTGTTGCCGCTTTTCTGGGCCCAGACATCTTCAGCGCGCCTAATGTCTTTGAGCTTGAGCTGCTTGAGCTCGGCTTCGCTCTTGCTGCGGGAGAAGTCAGTGTTGTCGAGGGCCTGGACGGCGGCGTAGAGCTTGCGGGCCTTGTCGAGATCGGCGTCGCCGGGAACGATGAGGGAGTTGACGGCGTCGTGGATGGGTTTGGTGGGGTCGGCGAAACGATCGACTTCCTTGGACCACATCTTGATTTCGCCGGCCCAGAATTCGTCGACGTTGGTGGCCTTCATGAAATAGAAGACGACTTTGTAGCGAAAGTTCTGAACGGGAGGCATCCACTCCTCCTCGGCCATGGGCGGGACGTCATCAATGTCGAGGGTGTAGCGGCCAAGGGCGTCTCTCTTGACTTCCACGCCGGTGGGAAGGACCGGCCAGCGGGCGAGCGTATCGGCCTGGTCGCCGTGTTCATCGCGCACGTAGCGGCCGGTGATGTTGTCTTCGCCGTGAAGAAAGCCTTTGAAAGGGAGAAAAGCATAGTGCGCCTTGTGGACGAAGAAAGGGTGCTGAATTTCCCAGTGAGGAGTGAGTGCGATGTAGTCGCCGAAGTGCAATTGGAAGTAATACTCGAGGACGCTGCCGACTTCGACGCTGGGGAGGGTGAAGACCTTGCGGTTGGCCTGGAGGTCGCCGGAACCGGTTCTGGTTTTGATAACCAGCAGGTCTTCGGGCTTGCCGGTGAGAGGAACGATGGTTCCGTCAGGGTGAATGGTGCGGGCCTGGATGTTGGCGACCTGGTACTCGGCGTGCCAGTAGGGGATTTCGACGGTGGCTGCGTCCTTGCCTTTCTCGGTGAGGACCTTGATGCGGGCGTAATAGGTTTCAAGATGGAGGGAGTCGTTGGCGGTTTCCTCGATGTCGAGATAGACGGCGGCTGCACCGGGAGCCTTGGGGTCGGCGGTCATTTTGAGTTCTTCAGGAGTGGGCTGCTGGAACTGGGCGCGGAGGAGGGCGGGCGAGGCGAAGATGAGGAGCAGGAGGACGGCGCAGAGGCGAGCGGCGGCGTGACGGTGGGAAGCGGAGTGGGCGCGTGGCGCGGAGATCATCAGTTGTCTTTCGCGGGGGCGGTGGTGAGGACGAGTTGCTGCTGGTCGGCGGCGGCGACTTTCTGGTAGAAGGCGCGGAGGTTGGGGTATTCGTCGGCTTTGACTGGGCAAAGGCGCGGGAGAGCTGGCGGACGATGGTGACCTGGCCGGGGGCGGTCACGGTTTTGGTGGCTAAAACGGCATGGCCTTGCCAGGGAACCTGCGTGGCCTGGGGCGCGCCTTCGACGACGAGGCCGGCGGGCAGATGATAGACGACCTGGTCGGTGACCTGTTCGGCGTAGCGCATGTCGACGGGTTCGAGACGCTTTTCCTGATTGACAAAGGGATGGCTTCCACGGGTTTCAAAGAAGAAGCCTGGGAGGATGAGGCGTTTGGAGGTTGCGACGCCGAGAGAGCCGTTGACCTTGACGATGGCGATGAGGTTGGAGGCAGGAAGGTCGAGGGCGAGGAAGTGATCGACATGCGCCTCGATGCCGTCGGGCACCGAGGCCTGGAGCTCCCGGTCGAATTGCTTTTTGACCTCTTCCAGATCGTTGGTGAGGGCTTTCTGACGCCAGTGGAGGGCTCGCTGGCCGGTCATGACGAAACTGACAGAGCCGGAGCTGACGCCATGCTCGTCGATGGTGATGTCGGCGGAGCGCAGGAGGGTGTTTTCCTTGTAGGACTGGGACGGGGAGATGGCAGCATAACGGGCATCGGGGCTCTCGCGGATGCCCATGGCTCCGGCGTGCGTCCAGCGGAGGGTTTCAAAGGGGCACATTTTTTCGCCGGGATCGAGAGCGACTTCCTTGCCGCCGAGGGTGGCCAGGACGATGACGTCGTCAAGCTGATCGAAGTAGAGGAAGCCGGGGTCGAAGGTGCTGCGGTCGCGGTTCACAACGCGCATGGCGTAGGCGGGGATGCCGGCGGCGCGAAGCATGGCGAGGTAGAGCAGGGCGATGTCCTGGCTGGAGCCGCTTTTTTGGGCCCAAGTGTCTTCGGCGCGGCGTGCGGCGTGGAGGCCGAGCTGTTTGAGCTCGGCCTGGCCTTTCTGGCGAGTGAAGTCAGTATTATCGAGGGCTTGCACGGCACGGTAGAGGACGGTGGCTTTATCGAGGTCACCCTGGCCGGGAGTGACGATGCCGGCGACGGCCTGCTGGATGGCCTTGGTGGGTTCGGCGAAGTGGTCGACCTCTTTGGACCAGCGCTTGGCTTCGGTGACCCAGAAGTCCTGAAGGCTGGAGGCGCTTTTGTAGTAGAAGAGCGTTTTATAGAGGACGGACTGATTGGGCGGCATCCACTCTTCGTCGGGGATGGCGGGGATGTCCGAGACGTCGAGGCTGTAACGGCCGACTGAGTCGACGTTGAGCTTGACGCCGGGAGGGAGGACGGTCCACCAGACGAGCTGATTGAGGACGTTCCCTTTTTCATCTTCAAGATATTTGCTGGTTTGGGCATCGGCGCCCTTCTGGAAGGCTTTGAAGGGGGTGAAAGCGTAGTGGGCCTTGTGGACGAAGTAGGGGCGCTGGATGGTCCATAACGGGGAGGAGAACTGATTGTCGTCGTAGCCGAGATCATAGCGATATTCGAGGATGCTGCCGACTTCGACGCTGGGGAGGGTGAAGACTTTTTTGCCGAACTGCAAGTCTCCGGATTTGGCGACGAGGAGGTCTTCCGGTTTGGCCTGGAGGGGGATGATGGTTCCGTCGGGGTGGATGGTGCGGCCCTTGATGTCGTTGACTTTGAAGTTGCCGCGCTCGTAGGGGATGTCGACGGTGGCGAGCTCCTTGCCTTTTTCCTGGAGTACCTTGATGCGGGCGTAGAAGCTATGGAAGTGGAGGGGATCGTTGGTGATTTCCTCGATGTTGAGGTAGACGGCGGCGGCGCCGGGGGCTTTGGGGTCCTCAGTCATTTTGAGCTCGTCAGGGGTGGGCTGCTGGAACTGGGCGCGGAGCACGAGCGGGGACGCGAGGAAGAGGAGAATGAGGGCGGAACGCACAAAAACGAGAAGTCTCAAGAGATGGTCCTTTGCCTGCGAGCGGCTGGGACGATCGGAGGCGGGTGAGATTCAAGGTCGTGATGCAGCCCGGAAGAACGAGTGCTGAGAAAAACTCAGTTGCCAGTTGCTGTGGATGAGGCGGTGAGGACGAGCTGCTGCTGGTCGGCGGCGGCGACTTTCTGGTAGTAGCTGCGGAGGTCCTGGTACTGCTCGGGTTTAAGGACGGTGAAGGCGCGGGAGAAGAGACGGGCGATGGTGATTTGACCAGGGTCGGTCCTGGCTTTTGTGGAGAGGACGGCGTAACCGGTCCAGGGGATTCTTGCGTCGGTTGGCGCTCCTTCGACGGTGAATCCGGCGGGCAGGTGGAAGGTGACCTGTTCGGAGACGACTTCGCCGTATTGCATGTCGACTGGCTCGATGCGGGTGGCTTCATCGACGAAGGGGTGGGCGCCGCGCGTCTCAAAGAAGTAAGCGGGGAGCAAGAGGCGGCGGGCGGTTACGGTGCCGAGGGCGCCGGTGACGCGAACGGTGGCGACGAGGCTGGAGTAGGGGTCGTCGAGGGCCTGGAAATCGAGGATGTGGGCTTCGACGCCGTCGGGAACGATGGTGGTGAGCCATTTATCGAATTGCTTTTTGGCTTCGTCGGGATCGTTGCGCAGGGCGGTCTGACGCCATTGGAGGGCCCTCTGGCCATTCATGATGAAGCGGACAACGCCAGTGACAGAGCCCTTGGCGTCGATGGTGAGATCGCCGATGCGCTGGGAGGTGTTTTCAGTGTAGGTCTGCGGGGGGGTAGCGGCGGCGGCGCTGCCGTCGGGGCTCTGGCGGATGCCGGCGGCGGCGGAGTGCTTCCAATGGACGGTTTGGAAGGGGCACATTTTCTGACCCGGATCGAGGACGATCTCCTTGCCGCCGGTGGCGAGGAGGACGAGGTCGTCGTCGAACTGGCGACGGGTGAGATAGCCGGGATCGAAGACGCCCTGGTCGCGGTTGACGACACGCATGTCGTAGGCAGTGAGGCCGGCGGCGCGGAGCATGGCGAGATAAAGCAAGGTGATGTCCTGGCTGGAGCCGCTCTTCTGGGACCAGGTGTCTTCAGCGGTTTTGGCGCTCTTGAGCTTGAGCTCTTTCAGCTCGGATTCACCTTTCTTGCGGGAGAAGTCAGTGTTGTCGAGAGCCTGGACGGCTTTGTAGAGCTTGCGAGCCTTATCGAGTTCGCTGTCGCCGGGAGCGATGAGGCCGGCGACGGCTTCGCGGATGGGCTTGGTGGGCTCGGCGAAGTGGTCGACCTCCTTTGACCAGCGCTTGGCCTCGATTTGCCAGAAGTTGACTTTGTCGTTGGCGTCTTTGTAATAGAACTCGACTTTGTAAAGAAAACTGTGAGTTGGCGGCATCCATTCTTCTTCGGGGATGGGATCCACATCGGTAACATCGACGACGTAATGGCCGATGTTATCGGCTTTAACCGACACGCCGGGGGGGAGAAACGATGTCCACAGCAGAAAGTTCGCCTGGTTTCCATCTTCATCCAAGGCGTAGTCAAGGTGGGCGCTGATCAAGCTGTCGGTGTATGCGCCGAGCGGCTTGAAGGAGTAGTGGGCGTGGTGGACGAAGTAAGGTCTCTGCACTTGCCAGAATGGCGAAGAGACGTGGTGGTCGTCGTAATGGATCTGGTAGCTGTATTCGAGGATGCTGCCGACTTCAACGCCGGGCAGGTTGAAGACCCTGGCGCCGAACTCCTCGTCTTTGACCTTGGCTACGAGGAGGTCTTCGGGCTTGCCCTGCAAGGGAACGATGGTTCCATCGGCATGGATGGTGCGCGCCTTGATGTCCGAGACTTTGAAGTTGCCCTTCTCATAGGGGATCTCGACAGTGGCAAGCTCCTTGCCTTTTTCCTGAAGGATCTTGATGCGGGCGTAGAAATTTTTGTAGTGGAGCTGATCGTCGGTGGTCTGCTCGATGTCGAGATAGACGGCGGCGGCGCCGGGGGCCTTGGGGTCGGCGGTCATTTTGAGCTCGGCCGGGTTGGGCTCCTGAAATTGAGCGCGGAGGAAAGCGCAGGAAGTGAGAAGGAAAGCCAAGGGCAGGAGCAGAGAGGGCCTGCTGAAGAAAACTCGCATACGTCTTGCCTCGCGGTGAAAGTATGTGGCAGTTTAACTCGAAATGCGGATGGATGCTTTGTGTCTGCGGATACTTGAGGTGAGGTTTTGCGGAGTGACCGGGGGGATGGGGTGAAACAGGTCACCGAGTCAGCCACTTGCGGTGGGGCGGACGGCGCCGGCGCGCCCTTCGGATCGAGCTTTCCAGGCGCTTTGTGGGTCAGAGGGATTCGAGGAGGGTGGAGACGAGTGCTATGGGCAAGCCGACGACGTTGAAGTAGTCGCCTTCAATGCGGGGGATGAAGCGGGCGGCGCGGCCCTGAATGGCGTAGGCGCCGGCTTTGTCCATGGGCTCGCCGGTGGCGATGTAGGCGGCGATTTCTTCGTCGGAGAGGGTGAGGAATTTGACGGCGGTGACTTCGGCGGCGACTTCAGTGCGGGCGGCGGTGACGACGGCGATGCCGGTGATGACGCGGTGGGTGCGGCCGGAGAGGAGACGGAGCATGCGGGCGGCGTCGGCGGGGGATTCGGGTTTGCCGAGGATGTGGTTGTCGAGGGTGACGGTGGTGTCTGCGCCCAAGACAGTGAGAATTCCCTCGGGGGCTAAAGCCCGGGCTTCCTGGGCTGGTTCGATGTATGGGCTGAAGCCCGTACCCTTCGCCGACTTTGGGTTCATGGTTTCCCCGGTCTCAGAATCGAGACCAGGGGCACCCGGGATGCTTGCGCGGTATGAAAAACTTCCCTCGGGGGCTAAAGGCCGGACCTCATTTTGGGGCGTTTGCGGCACGACTGAAGTCGTGCCCTGATACAAAGCCGGACCAGAGCGGCTAAGTGGGTTCGCGCCACCCCTGGTCTCGGATTCGAGGCCAGGGGTACCCAGCTCTGTGGAAGCTCCCAAAGAGCTCCCTTCAGGGGCTAAAGCCCGGACCTCTTGTGCTTCGCTGTCGGCACGACTAAAGTCGTGCCCTTTCAAAGCAGGCTCTCGAACCGTTTGCGCGGTCCGTTCGTGGAAGACGGCTTGGGCTTTTTGGCGGGCGAGGCGGGTGACGTAGGCGATGGGGTCTTCGTTGGGGAGGGGGTCTTCGGGGATGTGGGCGGGATGGACCTGAAAGGTGTAGCCGGCCTGGGTGAGAAGTTCGCGGCGGCGTGGGGATGCGGAGGCTAGGACCAGCATGTTGGGATTATTGCAAAGGCAGGGATCAGGGGGTTAGCGATCAGCGATCAGGGGTCAGAGATCAGTGGTCAGGGATCAGGGGTCAGGGATCAGATCAGAGATCAAGGGTCAGAGTGTTGCGAGTCAGCACAGGAGGATGAGGTTCGTGGATTTGCTGGTCCGGAGCCGCAGACATGGCCCCGGCACAGTTTGCGGACGAACAGAAATGCAGGTCCTTCGACTCCCTGCGCTGCGCTGCGGTCGCTCAGGATGACAAAGCATAGGGGAGGGGCGCTCGGGATGACAAGGTTAGGGGATCGCTCAGATGACAAGTTTACTTAACGAAATGGATAATTTACGGACCTACACGGAGAGGCCGGTTTGGAGGCCGCCGGGGGTGGCGAGGCCCCAGGCCATGGCGGGGGTGTTGTGGGCGAGGCCGAAGCGGCCGTCGGGGCCGAGGAGGATGATGCCGCCGTGGCCGCCGAGACGGTTGTAGAGATAGGAGATGGCTTCGCGGGCGGCGATTTCGGGGGCGGTGCCCGGCGGCGACGCGGTCGGTGGCCCACTTGCCGAGGACCAGCTTCATGATGGGTTCGCCCCAGCCGGTGAGGGAGACGGCGGCGGAGAGATTGTCGGCGTAGCAGCCGCAACCGATGAGGGAGGAGTCGCCGACGCGGCCGGGGGTTTTGTTGAGGGTGCCGCCGGTGGAGGTGGCGGCGGCGAGGTTGCCGTGGGCGTCGAGGGCGACGGCGCCGACGGTGTCGTGGCTTTCGAACGATGGGAGTTGACCTGGATCTTTTTGTCCCCGGTCCCCAAGTGCGAGGGACCGGGGGCACCCGGCCTTGTCGGGTTCTCTGAGGGGTGAAGATATCGGGATCGGTCTGGAAGGCGGTTTCGGGGCTTTTGTCGTCGCGGAGGATGTGGCCGGGGACATCGGATTCAGGGCCGGAGAAGGTGTCGTCGGCGAGGCCGGCGGCTTGGCGGGCCTGGGCATGGGCGAGGCGCTCGACGCTCGCGGTCGAGGACGAGTTCGGCGTTGTCGATGAGGGCCATGCCGTGGGCGTGCGGCGAAGTGCTCCGCGCCTTCGCCGACGAAGTAGACATGCTGGCTTTTTTCGAGGACGAGGCGGGCGGCCTGGATGGGGTTGCGGAGGCGCTCGACGCAGGCGACGCCGCCGGCTTTCATGCGGCCGCCGTCCATGAGGAGGGCGTCGAGCTGGACGCGGCCGTCGGAGGTGAGGAAGCTGCCGCGGCCGGCATCGAAGGTGGGATCGTCTTCAAGGACGGTGACGGCGGCTTCGACGGCGTCGATGGCGGAGCCGCCGAGGGAGAGGATGGCGTAGCCGGCTTCGAGAGCGCGGCGGACGCCGGACTCGTGGGCTGCGGCGGCATTCGGCGGGGATGGCCCATGCGCCGCCATGAACGAGGAGGGTTGGATCGTGTGTGGCTGGGGTGGTCACGCGATTCATGGTAGAGCATTGCGGGGGCAGCGGGAAAAGTTTGTCAAAGCGGAGGGAGTGGGTGAAAGGGGGTAAATAGTTGAAAACATGGGAGAAGATAAGTGCGCAGGATTTGCATGGAATTTCATGGCAATTCGATAAGCTAAGAACAACCAAAGCGAAATAACTCGACAGGAGCGGATGAATCGCCCCTGATCTCTTCGGGCCACTTCCGCAGGTTCGGCGCAAATACATGTTGGCGAAGGGGTGGTTCCCGCGGGGAGCCGCCCCTTTGTTGTTTCTGCACGGAAGGCGAACGAGTGCGGAATGCTGGAACGGGAATGGCGGGCAGAATGACAACTCGGAAGAAGTCAGCAACAGGGAAGACCGGCAAGGGGAGAGAAAAACGGCTGAGCGGAGAGGCGATGCGGATCTTGCAAGAGCAGGCGAGCGAGATTGCGGATTGCATGATGTGCGCGACGATGGACGGCAAGACGTTGAGCACTCAATTGCTGCTTCGGCTGGTGGAAGGAAACCCGGGGATGGAGAAGGCGCTGAAGAAGAAGCCACTTCTGAGCGTGGCGATGCGTCTGGCGCAGGAACGGCAGTTGCCGCCCGAGGCTCTGGATGCAGCGGAAGAAGCACTGGCAAAAGCAGAAGCTGTGGATGGGAAATTGTAACGGCTTGATTATTTGATTTGGCAGGAAATGCGGCGGGAAGCACGGGGAAGAATCCGATGCGGCCCGTCGCATTTTCGTGAAGAAAGAAGAGACGCGGATGAAGCTCACGAAAGACGGATGGTTCGGCGCAGGCAAAGGGATGAGAGTGACAGTTGAGCTGGGGCTGAGCCTGTGCCTGATGTGGATGGCGCTGGGCGGCGCGGCGAGCGGCCAGGCAGTGAGCACGACAACCGTGCAGGGGACGGTGTACCTGGCCAACGGGCAGGTGGGCGCGGGGACACTGTTGCTGAGCTGGCCGGCGTTTACGACGGCGAGCGGGCAGGCAGTGGCCGCGGACAGCATGACGGCGGCGATTGCCGCGGATGGATTTGTGAGCGTGAACCTGGCTCCGAACCTGGGGGCGACGCCCGCGGGGCTCTACTACACGGCGGTGTTCTACCTGAGCGACGGGACGGTGAACACGCAGTACTGGGTGGTTCCGGCGGCGGCGCAGGCAAGCCTGGCGCAGGTGCAGGCGCAGCTGATGCCGGCGGCGCAGGCGGTGCAGGCGGTGAGTAAGAGCTATGTGGACCAGGCGATTGCGGAGCTGACAGGTAGCCAGCTGACGGCAACGGGCGGGACGCTTTCGGGACCACTGTATCTGAGTGGAGATCCGACGCAGCCGTTGCAGGCGGCGGACAAGCACTATGTGGACGAGACGTTTTCCCTGGCGGTTCCGCTGGCGGGCGGCAACATGACGGGGGCGCTCGGGACGCCGGCGGTGAACGGGGTGCAATCGCCGGCGCCGGGCAGCGCGCAGACGACCTTGCAGGCGGCGATGAACGCGGCGGGGACGAGCGGGGCGATGGAGATTCCGCCGGCGTATGCGGGGACGGATGGGTTTACGAACACGAACGGCGTGTTTGTGAACGACTGGCGGCCGGGAGCGGCGCAACAGCGCGAGCGGAGCGTGAAGGAGTTTGGCGCGGTGTGCGATGGGGCGACCGACGACACGAACGCACTGCAAGAGGCGCTGAGCTATGCCAACGCGCACGGAGTGGCACTGACGATTCCGCAAGGGACATGCAAGACGCGGACGCTGAACTGGCATGGTGAATCGATTGGCGGGCTGGGCAAGCAGGTTTCGGCGCTGATGGGATTTCCGGGACAGGATGTGCTGGCGACGACGCCGGACAGCACGAACATGCTGTCGTATACGCGGGTTCACGACCTGACGATTTATGTGGACCAGAGCGTGGATATCTCCTGCTCGGCGGCTGAGGGCAAGGCGGCGGCGGGGACGTGCGCTGTGAGCCGGCCGATGGAGAAGAACTCGATTTTCTCGCCGGGCGGCAAACGGGCTGACGGGAATGTTGGGGACGGGCGCGGCGTGGGCGGTGGGCAACTGCGCGATTGCGATGCCGGCGGCGACGGGTCTGGGCGGGAACGGGCTGCACGTGGCGGAGATAGAGAATGTGGAGATTGCGGCCACGGGTGTGGATCCGATGGCTGCGCAATATGTGGGCGCGCACTCGACGCACACGTGCGGGTTGTACCTGGCGCAGTGGCCGCAGTGGAGCGAGTTCCGCAACATCGACATTCGCGGATTGAATACGGGGGTAGCGATTCCTCCGCTGCCGGTGGCGACGCCGGCGGGATTGACCGCGGACTCGAACCGGTGGCAGAACATCACGATCAATGCGACGCACGCGTTTACGGCGGGGGCGGGATCGAACGATGTGCTGGACAACGTGGTGGCGATGGCGGGGAACTCCGCAGCGACGGCGGAGCCGCCGACGGGGCTGGTGCTGGACCTGGGGAGCGGGCAGCAGGGTTGGACGGTGAGGAATGCGGTGGTGCTGCCGAGCTGGAATGCGGTGCAGCCGCAACTGACGGTGACGGCTGCGGGCGGCGCGGTGACGGCGGTAGCGGTGGGGTCGCAAAACGGATTGGGATTCGATCCGTATGGAACGCAGGTTCCGCTGGCATTCAGCGGGAGCTGCACGGCGCAGGCTACGGCTGCGGTGAATAGCAACGGGTCGATTGCATCCGTGAGCGTAACGCAGGGAGGGGTGGGCTGCTCGGGGACGACGACGGCGAGCGTGAACGTGGCGGGGACATGGGACACGGCGGCGCCGGTGAACCTGATTGGCGGGCAGAGCATGACGTTCTTTGCGGGGAACCTGCTGAAGGGCACGGGCGGGTACACGGTTTGGAATGCGACGAATTCGGAGAGCAACGGGACGCAGGTGGATGGAGGGGGCGGGAATCTTCCGGGCGGCGGGACGTATGCGGCGCTGGTGGCCAACAGCGCGCTGGGAACGGCGTTGCAGGTGGACGAGTTTCCGGGTGCGGATATTGGGGCGAAGATTCAGGCGTGCCTGGGGGCGCTGAGCGCAACGTATGGCGGGACCTGCGATGCGCGCGACTTTACGGGAAGCCTGTCGATGGGCTCGAACCTGACGATATCGACGGGGAACGCGGCGGTGCTGCTGCCGTGCGCGACGATTGCGACTGCCAGCCGGGTGATGGTGACGGCGGGTACGCGGAATGTGTCGCTGCGCGGCTGCGCACTGCTGGGTGGAAGCGCGGCCAGCGGGAGCCAGGGCGGGACGGCGTTTTTGTATTCGGGCACGGGCGCGTTGATCCAGGTGGGCGATCCGACGTACGCGGTGGATACGCCGGGATTTCACATGGACAACGTGGTGATTAACACGACCGCGGCGACGAGTGCGACGGCGCAGGGGCTGGCGGCTTATCGCGCGCAGGATATGAATCTTGAGAATTTGTATTTTCTGGGCAACCAGAACCAGACGGGCATGACGCTGGATGGAACGGGGAATTATGCAGGGGGAAGTTTCTTCAGCAACCATTTCAGCGGATTTGCGACGGCGGTGAACGCGATCGGGCACCAGATTGCGAATGCGGCGACGACGGACTGGATGAACGCGAGCACGTTTGTGCGGCTGCATATCGATTGCCCGACGAGCGGGGGCAGTCCGATGGCGGGAACGTATGGGATCAACCTGCAACAGGGAGATGGCAACACGTTTACCGGAGGAGACGTAGAGGGATGCAATACGGCACTGCACCTGGGAGCGAATGCGCAGAACAACACGATTGTGGGATTGCGGAACGAGAACTCGAACAACCAGGTGGTTGCGGACGCGGGCAGCGCGTACAACAACTGGATGACCGGGGGCACGATGTTTACCGGGCAGTTGACCGACAACGGCACGCGCAACAGCTTCCTCGATACATTTCACCGGAGTTTCAACGGCTTGAATGGTGACTGGTACGGGAGCCAGAAGGACGCGACGGTGACCAACCATCTGCGGCTCGGGATTGGCGCGGGGAACGAGCGCGGGCTGCTGAACGAGATCCAGACGGACTACGGCTACCGGTGGATCGAGGGGTATTCCGACGCGACGGCTGGGGAACAGTTCTACCAGATTGACGATGTGCTGAACAATGTGAACCGGCTATCGATCGGGCAGTACAACAACGGGCAATCGAGCACCAACGACCAGACGGTGGTGAATGCGGCGGGCACGGGCGCGGTGGTTCTGAACGGATCGACCAACGCGGGCACGGGCGGGGTGGTGATCGGGTCGGGCGGCGCGAGCGAGAGCACGGTGGCGACGATCAGCAATGCGGGGAATGCGCAGTTCAACGGAACGCTGCTGGTGGGCGGGACATCGCAGTCGACGGGAACGATGACGGTGCGGAACAACGCCGATGCCGAGGTGGACTACTACCTGTGGCCGGGACTGACGACCAGCCAGAAGGGCTCGTTCACGTACAAGGACTGGAACGGGAACAGCCAGTGGTACATGGTGAAGGATGCGAGCAACAACTGGGCATTGAACTCGGCGGTGGGCGGGCTGGACAGCTTCAAGGCGTACCAGAGCACGAACAGCGGCGACACGTATGTGAATGCGGCCAATCCGACGGGTGTGGTGCGAGTGAACTACGAGAGCGGTTCCGGCACGGGCTTCAACATTTACGGCGGGAACAGCAGCGCGCTGTATGCGAGCTTTACGGGAACCACATCGATCAAGTTCCCGGGGCTGGCGGCGGCGAGCGGGCACTACTGCGTGCAGGTGGATACATCGGGATTTTTGACGAATACGGGATCTGCGTGCGGGACGGGGTCTGGCGGGAGCGGGAGCGGGACGGTGGGTTCGGCAAGCTCGGGCCAGATTGCCTATTACACGGCCACCGGCACGACGGTTGGGGGCGAGAACCAGGTTCCCCTGGCGGCGGGCGGGACAGGGGCATCGACAGCAGCCGGGGCGCTGACGAACCTGGGCGCGCAGGCTGCCATTCCGGGGCTGAGTTCGGACGGAGCCAACGGGATGGTTGTGACCGGCAACTTGACGGCCGCGGACGCAGTTTTGTACGGAACGGTGGAGGCGGCAAAGATTGGAGCTGTTTTCCAGTGCGACCAGTTCAGCGGGGCGAACATTTCCGCGAAGCTGAACGCGTGCAACACGGCTGCGCTGGAGAACGGAGGCGGCACGATTGATGCGCGCAACCTGCTGAACCAGCCGGCGAACGTGGTGTGCTTGAACAATCCTGCATTGTGCGGAAACGCCGAAGTGGATCTGGGCGGCGGCGGAAATGCCGGCATCAAGGTGCTGCTCCCTGCGACGGGGGTGTACCAGTTCACACAGGTTGGCGGTCCGGCGACGAACGCGAGCCTGTTTTCTGTTTCGACGGCGGGCAGCGGATACGTAACGGGCGATTTAATCTATCCGACCGAAACGGGGTTTGCGTACAGCGGGGCGGCGACAGGCGCAGTGTTCAGCGTGACCGCATCGGGCGGCGCAGTGACGGCGTTGACGCTGGTTTCAGGCGGGCGCGGATATCTTACCTCGAAATATGTCACCACGACTACCAGCGGCTCGGGGGCTGGGCTGGTTATCAGCCTGAACGCGGCGGACTGCGGTATCCGGCTGAATGGCTCTGTTGTTCTTGAGGGAGAATCCGTTCCGGCGGGCGCGGCGAACTTCTGGGTTACTCCGGATATGAATGCGACGACCTATGAGGGTTTTGTTGCGCAGGCCGATGTGTGCGTGGACGGCGGATACGACACCGCGAGCCATGTGAAGACTCAGAATGACGGTCCCTATGAGTACAACATCAGCACGGGCACCATTACCGACGGTGCATGGCTCACCGCCGCGACGACGATTGTGCAGGGATCCCTGGACCAGACCAGCCTGTACGAGTGGGAAACCAGCGGCGGACACGACAACGATCTCTGGTTCGACGGAGACTGTTGCTCAACCAATGCCTACAGCCCCCACGCGGATGAGGGAGACGGGCAGCTTGCCGGAATTCCGATCATTGTGGGTGGAGGCGCGACCATCCGCAACGCCTGCATCACCAATGGAAGCAATGTCATCACTTTCCCTTACGGACACGCGACGGCCAAGTGGCTGGGGGACACGCTTCCGGATGGGGTTGGTTTTCCCAATGGAACGATTGTGACCGGCATCAACAGTTTGACCAGCATCACAGTGAGCGCGAACGCCACGGGCACAACCAATACGAGCGCGATGATGTGCCAGATGCCCGCGCTGACCGAGCCGGTGCCCAACCCCGCAATCTATGGAACCGGGCTGACCATTGCACTGACGGGTGGCGACGGCAACCAATGGGCACTGAACCTGTATAACCCTGTGGCAAACGCAGCCGGGCCGGGACTTCCCAACATTGAAGTGGAGAGCAGTGACGGGCTCAACATCTTTGGGGCCTACGAGGAATCGAACGGTTCGATCGACCCCTATACGGGCATCAATTACCTCAACGCAAATTCGTCAATGACTCGGTTCTATGCGAACTTTGCATCGGGCTTATCGGCAAAACCCGTGGTGGACAATGAAAGCGCCAGTTCCTTCATGTACGACGGAAACCCCGGACTGAGCGATTTCATCGTGGATCAGGGCGTCGCTTACAGGCCGACGTATTCCGGCGTCGGCGACTTGACCTACATCAAAGGCGGTCTGCCTGCGACAACCAACGTAGCCAACCTGCTTCCGGATACAGGCCTGAAGCGTGGGTCGAGCTATTGGACCGTGCCTGCCGGCGCGAGTATCAGCAGCGATGCCGGGACGAACGGCGATAATGCCTTTACCCTTCCCCTGACGGGAACTTCGTCGGGATCGGGCTACATTTACGAGACCCAGGCGATCACACTTCAGGGCGGAACTACGTATACGATGGCTGTAAATGCCGGCTGGAACGGAGCTACGTCCGGCAACATCCAACTGCTTTTTTGCCAGGCGGTCACCACTTCGAGCTGCACCGCGCTGGATTCAGGCCCACTTCCCAGCTACGGGGACGCATCGCCAGCGCTGTTCCCCTTCACGTTTATGCCTGCGAGCACGCAAACCGGTTACTTTGCGATTCACTACAATGGGTGGCTCACGACGGCGATCGGGAGCGGGACGTACACGAGCGGCCTCACGGTGTCTGGACAAGCGGGGCAACAGGTCTGCCTGAGCGGGCTCAGCAACGGTTCGACGGCAACGGCCCTGGTGAGTCTGACCGGGACGAATACCATTGCCGGTTCCACGGCTCTGAACATCGCGACCGAGGGCAGCGGGGCAACGTCTGCAGGCACGATTACGGCAACCGCATCGGTTACGGGTTGCGGCATCAGCTGGCCCGCAAACAGCGTCTCCGGCACAGCGGCAATCTCGGTCGCCTATGCGACTCCGACACTGACCATCTCTGAGCCGCTGCTGGTGGCAGGACAGACGCCCACCTATGTGCAGAATGAAGGGGGTTCGCCTGCGGTGGCAGGAGCAAGCGATAAGTTTGCCGCCATCGCCATCAATGGCGCATCCTCTGGGACCTATGTGAAAGCCGATGGCACTGGATATGGAACTCCCACGAGCGGCGGGGGCATTATCACCTGCGCTGATTCCTCAGGCTCCGGCACGGCGCAGAGCTGCACCCCGTCTTCCACGGTGAGCGCGGGCATGTGCATGGCATACACGGCGGGAACGAGCAACTCTGGAACGTCACTGACCCTGAATGCGACGGGGAGCGCGATTCCAGTAGCCAAGTGGCAAGCCAGCACGGCCACGCTTCAGGGCGGGGATGTGAAGGCGGGAGTTCCGGTGCTGGCCTGCCTGAATACGGCAGGAACGTACTGGACAGTGATGAGCATCGGCAATGCACCATCGGTGGGCAGCATTGGTTGTTCAATCCTCAGTGGCTGTATCGAGCAAATGCAGGTGACTTCAACGAGCGGAGCCATTAGCGGCATTGGGCTTACTGAAGGCGCAGCAACAAGCTCCAGTGTTTCCACCAGCGCAGCGACCAGCGGGACGCCGTATCGAGCCGTGTCTACCAGTGCGGCGACAAGCGGCGATGCGGCGGGATGGTATCAGACGGGCCTTTCGTACTACGCTTCATGGCTTCCGACGCAGACCCTCGCCTTTTCGTTTCCATCCAGCTCTGACTATGCGGCGACACAGAGAGCCTGGCTCGGACTCTACAGCTATGGATCGGGAAGCTGCTCCTACACAACCATGGAAGGATCGGATACACCGTATGCGACTTGCAGTGTGGCGGCGATTCGCTTCAGCACTGCGGCAGGCGATACGAAATACATGTGCTACACGGGGAATGGTTCGACGTCCCAGGTGCAGTCAATCGGCGTGGCTCCGGGCACCTCAATCACCACGGCATCCATCTCGTTTCCCACCGCAAGTTCTGTGACCTGCACGGTAAACGGGGTCAGCGTCACGAACACAACAGGCATCCCGACCGGGGCGCTGGGGGATATCTTCATAAACACTTCAGAGACGGCCACAACCGCGTTCCACCTGAGCCTTTCTGGTGTGGCGGGGCAGACGGCCAACGGGAGCTACTAACAAGAAACAAGTTCGTAGGTTGTTGAGAAATCGGCACAGGCCTCCAGGCCCATGCGGCCCCTCCATCGGGCAAAAATGTCCGATGGAGGGGTACAGTTTCATTCCTCATGGCCCGGATTCTCCAGTGGCGGACCAGTGCGAAACCGCATGCGATCAAACCGGGAGACGGCGTGACAACGAAGGAAGAGGACATCTCCGCGGCAGTGGGCACCTGCCCGCTGAAGCTGGAGACGATGGACCGTGCGGAGCTGGAGCGATTCGGATGGATTCTGGACCAGCGGCCGGCGAGCCTGGGCGGGCGCACGGTGGGGATGGCGCTGGCCGAGCACCTGCTGCTGGTGAGGACGCGGGAGGGCGGGCGGCGCCGCTGAAGGCGAATGCGGCGCAGCGGGCCTTTGAGCGGCGGCGGGGACAGCGGAACATCGTGCTGAAGGCGCGGCAGATGGGGATGACGACCTGGGCGGCGGCGCGGTTTTTTCTGAAGACGATTACGCAGCCGGGAACGCTGACGCTGGAGGTGGCGCACTACGCAGGAGGCGGCGGAGGAGATCTTCCGGATCGTGCACCGGTTTCTGGACTGGCTGCCGGAGGAGCTGCGCGAGGGGCCGCTGCGGACCTCGCGGGCGAACGTGCGGCAGATTGTGTTTCCGGAGATGGACTCGCAGTACCGGGTGGTGTCGGCGGGCGACCGGAATGCGGGGCGGGGATTGACGGTGCAGAACCTGCACTGCTCGGAGCTGGCGCGCTGGCCGGGCGATCCGGCGGAGACGCTGGCGGGGCTGCGGGCGGCGATGGCGCCGGGAGCGGAGCTGATTCTGGAGTCGACGCCGGACGGAGTGGGCGGGTGCTTTCACGAGGAGTGGCAGAAGGCCGGCGAGACGGGGATGGTGCGGCATTTCTTTCCCTGGTGGATGGAGCGGCGCTACCGGGCGGAGGCGGTGGATGAGGCGAGCCTGACCGAGGAGGAGCGCGAGCTGATGGCGCGGCACCGGCTGGATCTGGAGCAGATTGGCTACCGGCGGCAGATTCGGGCGGACTTTCGCGGGCTGGCGCGGCAGGAGTATGCCGAGGACGAGGAGAGCTGCTTTCTGGCCAGCGGGGATTCGGTCTTTGAGCTGGAGGCGATTGAGGAGCGGCTGGCGACGGCGCCGGAGCCGGTGGAGCGGCGGCGGAATGGGGAGCTGGAGATCTGGCTGCCGCCGTTGAAGGGCAAAGAGTACCTGGTGGCGGTGGACCCGGCGGGCGGCGGCAGCGAGGGCGACTACTCGGCGGCGCAGGTGCTGGAGATGGAGACGGGCTTGCAGTGCGCGGAGTTTGCCGGGCATGTGGGCGGGCTGGAGCTGGCGCGGCTGGTGACGGAGCTGGCGGCGGAGTACAACCAGGCGTGGCTGGTGGTGGAGAGGAACAACCACGGCAGCGGGGTGCTGGCGCTGGTGGAGACGGTCGTGCGGATACAGGCGGGTTTACCGGCAGGGCGGGCAGGCGGGGTGGCTGACGACGTCGGTGAGCCGGCCGGCGGTGCTGGGGCGGCTGGATGCGGGGCTGGTGGAGCAGCCGGAGCGGTTTCAGAGCCGGAGGCTGCTGGCCGAGTGCCGGAGCTTTGTGCGGCTGCCGAATGGGAGCTCGGGGGCGCGGGCGGGAACGCACGACGACCGGGTGATGGCGATGGCGATCGGGCTGGGGGCGCAGGGCGGAGCTGCTGGGAAGAAACAGCTCGTTAGCTTTCAGCTCTCAGCTTGCAGCATGCGTCTTGCAGGCACTGGGAGCTGTGGCCAAAGGCAAGAGTACCGATTGCGGCCCGGGCGTCCGCCAGCAGCTGAGAGCTGAAGGCTGAAAGCTGAGCAGCTGGAAGCTGACTTCTGGCAGAACATTGCTGTCTAAGCGCTTAGAATTCGAAGGAGAATCCGAAACAGGCGGGGAGCGGGCTTGGCGGTTCTGGCGGTGCAGCATATCCGGCGGATGCGGGGCGGCGCGCAGGGCCAGTTGATGCTGGGCGCGGACGGGCACGTGTACGTGGTGAAGTTCCAGAACAACCCGCAGCACATGCGGGTGCTGGCCAACGAGTTTCTGGCCTCGCGGCTGGCGGCTGGCGGCGGGGCTGACGGCGCCGGAGGTGGAGCTGGTGGAGGTCTCGAGCTGGCTGGTGGAGAATACGCCGGAGCTGGAGATCGACCTGGGGCAAGACGCGGGTGAAGTGCCAGCCGGGTCTGCAGTTCGGGTCGCGGTTTGTGGGCGGGCTGATGCCGGGGCAGGTGGTGGACTACCTGCCCGAGGAGCAGCTGGCCGAGGTGAGGAACCTGGGCGAGTTTGCCGGGATTCTGGCGCTGGACAAGTGGACGGGGAACGCCAACGGGCGGCAGGCGGTATTCGCGCGCAAGCAGCGGGAGCGGCGCTACCGGGCGGTCTTCATCGACTTATGGGTATTGCTTTCACGCCGGGGAGTGGAGGTTTGAGGATGCGCCGCTGCGCGGGGTCTACTACCGCAACGATGTGTACCGGGAGATCAGCGGGATGGGAGTCCTTCGAGCCCTGGCTGACGCGGCTGGAGACGATGGCGGCGGAGACGGTGTGGGCGGCGGCCAACGAGGTGCCGCCGGAGTGGTATGGCGGCGACCTGAGCGAGATGGAGGCGCTGGTGGAGAAAGCTGCTGGCGCGGCGGAGCCGGATCCGGGAGCTGATTGAAGGATTCGGGAGGTCGGACAGGAAGCCGTTTCCGAAATGGGGCGGGAGGGGAGAAAGTGAGGAAGAGGATTGGAAGGAGGCGCGGTGGGGGACTAGCATTGCGGGAAGGGTGAATTGAAAGGCGGATGTCAGGTGTAAGGGGTCAGTGAACAGTGAACAGTCGCAGTGACGGAGTCGATGTGACCTGCCTTGAGGGCCGGACCTATGTCTGGAAGCTGCTAGCAGCAGCTTGGCAACTGACAGCTGAGAACGGACAAGCTGAGAGCTGACAGCTGATCACTGGAAGCTGAGAGCGATGAACAGCGACGGCCAGCGGCGGGCATGCGAGTTTCAACTGCTCCGGTATGTGCCGGATGCGGTGCGGAACGAGTATGTGCATATCGGGGTGATCCTGCGCGAGCAGGGCAGCCGCGAGGCGGCGCGAGGTGCAGTTCACGCGCGACTGGCGGCGGGTGCGCTGCCTCGATCCGGAGGCGGATACGGCGCTGCTGGAGGGGATGGAGAGCGAGCTGCGGCGGCGCTTCGAGGCCGAGCCGGACGGAAACCTGATGCGGCTGCTGAGGGAATCGCTCTCGCTGAGCGTGCAGATGACCGAGCCCAAGGCCTACCTGGCGGAGAGCCTTCCGGCGGGGATGGAAGAGCTGATGCGGCTGTACGTGGAGCCGCCGCCGCGGGAGCGCGTGCCGCGGCTGAGCGGACGGGCGGCGATCCAGGCCAGGATGCGGAGCGAGTTTGAGCAGGCCGGGGTGTGGGACCTGCTGCGCAAGCGGATTGCGGCCTCGGAGTACACGCGGCCGGGAGATCCGCTGCGGATCGATGTGGGATACCGGCCGAACGGGATGATCCGCATGTTTCATGCGGTGAGCCTGGAGCCGGGCGTGGAGATGGCCAAGGTGCTGGCGTTTTCGGCGGCGGGATTGCGGGCCGGGGTGGAGCGGGTGGAGAAGGCGGAGCTGGAGCTGACCGCGGTGATCGAGCCGGCGGCGCGGCTGGGCGCGACCGACGAGGAGCCGGAGCGGCTGGAGATGTACCGGTTCGGCGTGGAGACGATGGAGGAGCACCAGATCCGGGTGCTGACGACATCGCGACCTGGGCCGGGTGGCGGAGACGGCGCGGCGGGAGCTGCGGGTCTGAAAGGCAGCTTCCAGCTGCTAGCTTCCAGCTTTTAGCCTGGAATTGCGGTTGCGGGTGGAATACAAATAACTGTGAAATTTCTTTCGCAAAGTTTGCAGATAATTAATCTGGTTTTTGCGGTAGGATTGGTTTTGTCAGTTAGCAAACAACTGCAATTGCGGGAAGTTGCATAGCTAGACAGCTAAGCGCTTGCAGTTAGCAGCACGAAGCTAAGATCGAACGGCACGGCCCTTCCAGGCTGTGCCTTTTTGCTTTTGGGCGGCGAAAAGGAAGGTGCGCGTGAAGGTAGGGGAACAGTTGCGGGAGATCTGGCGGCAGGCGACGGGAAGCGGTCGAGAGGCAGGAGCTGGCCGCGGGCGCGGCGGATGCGGAGGCGGAGCGCAAGACGCTGGCGCTGCCGGCGATTCTGAGCCCGGTGCAGTTTCCGGGGCAGCTGCTGCCCAAGCCGACGCCGGCGAATCTGCGCCGGTTTGCGGAGACGCCGGTGGTGCGGCGGGCGATCAACGTGATCAAGGACCGCATTGCGGCGATGGACTGGCAGGTGCGGGTGCGGCGCGGAGTGCGGCCGGGGGATGTGGCCTTTGCGGAGCGGAAGCTGCGGGCGCTGCGCCGGACGCTGGAAGAGCCGAACGCGGCGGACAGCTTTCGGACCCTGATCGAACAGGTGATCGAGGATGCGCTGACGGGCGGCTTCGGGGCCATCGAGATGGAGCCGACCGGCGACGCGGAGCGGCCGGCGATGCTGTGGGCGGTGGATGGGGCTTCGATCCGCATCAATGCGCGCTGGGACGGGCGACGGAGAGACGCCGCGGTACGCGCAGGCGCTGCCGGGGCAACTGGAGTCGAGCGCGGTGGAGTTGCGCGACGACCAGCTGATGTATGTGCGGATGAATCCGCGCAGCTTTACGCCTTTTGGGCTGGGGCCGCTGGAAGTGGCGTTCGAGACGGTGAATCAGTTTTTGAGCGCGCACCGGTTTGCGGGCAAGCTGGCGGCCAACACGGTGGCGCAGTATGCGCTGTGGCTGAACGAGGCGACGCCGGCGCAGCACGACCGGCTGATCCGCTGGTGGCAGGACGAGATTGAGGGAACGGGGCGGGTGCCGCTGATCTCGACCGAGCAGAAGCCGGAGGTGCTGCGCTTCGCGCAGGGAACGGATGCGGATCTGCGGCTGGCCTGGCAGGAGTTTCTGATCCGGATGGTGGCCAATGCATTCGGATTGCCGCCGCTGATGCTGGGGCTGGAGGCGGATGTGAACCAGTCGACCGCGGCGGAGATGACCGACGAGGCATTTCGCGGGGCGATCTCGCCGCTGGCGATGCTGCTGGCGGGGCACATCACGCGCGACCTGTTTGGCAAGTGCATCGGCTGGCGGGAGTTCGAGTTTGTCTTCAACGAACTGAATGCGCGGGACGAGGAGACGGAGCTGGCGGTGCAGGTGCAACTGCTGCAGGCGGGCGTGCTGACGGTGAACGAGGTGCGGGCGATGCGCGGGCTGGGGCCGCTGGGGCAGGACGGCGCGGTGCAGTTGACGGGTGGAGGGGAACTCGAGATTAGGGACTGAGGGACTAGGGACTAGGGACTTAGGGATTGGAGCCGGGCGAGCGAATTCGGCGCCCGACGTGGGTTGGGTCAAGAAACCAAGGCTGCGGCTCAGCGCTATTTAGTCCCTTAGTCCCTCGTCTCTGGTGGAGCGGAGAGCGCATGCGATTGGAAGCAATGGCGGTAAAGATTCCTCATGTGGACGGGCATCCCAACCGGGTGCCGTTCGAAGGGGTGTTGACGGTGGTGAATGCGGCCAGCGACAAGGCGCCGGCGGGGGCGCGCGGGCACCGGGTGATGTTGACGCGCGAGGCGGCGGAGAAGGCGCTGCCGTCGCTGCTGGGCATGGCGGTGGACTACCGGCCGGGATGGGATGGGCACGATGCGCGGCGCAAGATCGGCCTGCTGACCGAGGCGGACCTGGTCGGGCAGCGGCTGGTGGTGCGCGGCTACCTGTACGCGCGGGATTTTCCCGAGGTGGCCGAGGCGATCAAGGCGCACGCTCCTGAGGCGATGGGCATGAGCTACGAGCTGGCCGATGCGCGGGTGGAAGATATGCGGGCGGAGGTGTGGAAGCTGACCCGGGTGACCTTTACCGGCGCGGCGATCCTGCTGCGGGAGAAGGCGGCTTACCGGGCGACGAGCTTTCGCATGGCGAGTTAGCGGGTCAGCTAGTTTGCGGGCTCGATGAGTTATTGAGCGGGCAAGTTTGAGGTGAGCCAGTTTGCAGGGAGGTTCCGCTAAGGCGGGGCCTTTTTTTGTTGGCAGTTCAGCAAGAGAGTTTGTACGGCATTCACGAAAACCGAGAAAGGAATGGCATGGACACGGAACAGGAAAGAATCGCAGAGCGGCTGGAGGCCGCAACCACCCTGCTGGAGAAGACGCTGAGCTGGCTGGAAGAGCGGCAAGGCGCGTTGAGCGGCGAGGTGGAGAGGATTTCGGCGACGGTGGAGCAGAGCCGCCGGGAAGCGGAGCTGGCGGAGAGGCTTGCCGCGGCGGAGAAGGAACTGGGCGAGCTGAAGGCATCGGCTGCGGCGACGGTTGTGAATCCGCTGCGCAGGACGATGCCCGCGGCAACCGCAGAGATGCTGGCCAAGCACGGAATCGGCGAGGGCCGGTGGATGTGCGGACGCTGGACGCGGCGCTTGCCGGATTGAGCCTGGAGCAGCGCATTGCGGTGAAGACGCCAACTGCTGCGGGCGGGCGCGATTGCGTAGGAAGAGTTGTCAGTGGTCAGTTGTCAGTGGTCAGTCATAGCTGATTGCTGCTCCTGACGCCTGATAACTGATAACTGATAACTGACAACTGATAACTGAAACTACGGCCCCATGGAGGGGGCGGAAAGAGCCTATGAACGCAACCTTTGCAGACATTCACGCGGCAGCAGACTACATCGGGCCGGGCGCAATCGAAGTTCCGCTGTATCAGACCGAGATCTTCGACATCTGCCGGCGTTCCAGCCCCTTCGGGCAGCGCATCAAGCAGGTGCCGGCGACGGGCCATCCGTCGCGGTTCTTTGAAGAGACGGCGATTCCGAATCCGGGCACGGCCGGCTTCGTGAATCCGCGCAGCATGGTGCCCCCGGTGGTGAGCCCGACGCGGGTGGAGCGGAGCGTGCCGCTGAAGGCGATTGTTTCGCAGATCAACTACAACCTGTTCGACATTGAGCTGGGCGATCAGCAGAAGCAGTTTGCCTATCTGCAGGCCAAGGACCTGGTGGACACGGTGAGCGGCGTGATGGTGGCTCACGACGTGGCTCTTTGGAACGGCAACGACACCAGCCTGAGCACACCGACGACCACGCAGTACATGGGAGTGATCCCTCAGATTGTGGCGGGGGGACTGACGACCACGATCGGCACGACGGCCTCGATTGTGGACGGACTCAAGTCGGCGGTGGCGCAGATGGTGGCCAACAATGGCTACTATGTGCGGCCCACGGCGATCTACGCGAACCCGGTACTGCTGGATCTGATCGACCGGGAGATGAAGACGGAGTTCAACGTGGTGTTGAACACCGATAACATCACCGGCGGCATCCGGGTGAAGATGCTGTCGACGCAAGCGGGGGATCTGCCGCTGATTCCGGACTGGAGCCTGGGTTACACGGGCACACCGGGTTCGGGTTCGGCGGTGCTGCCGGCCTACATTGTGACGGAGGATCTGATCGAGTACCACTGGCTCGGCGATCCGACGCCGCGCATCTTCCAACTGGGGCTGCCGAACTCGATGACCTACCAGTACGTGGCGGTCAAGTTTGGCGCACCGGTGGTGAAGGGCGCCAACTACGCGCATTACCAGGTGCTGGTAGACCGGTAGAAAAAGGCAGGGAATAGGGAATAGGGAACAGGGAATAGAAAGCAGCACCAGGGCCAACCAGGACTCTGCGCGTCGCTTTCCGCTCCTAGCCTCTACTCCCTACGCCCTATTCCCTGTTCCCTAATCCCTGTCTCTTGAAAGGACACGCGATGGCATATCTGCAGCCAGCGGATTACCCGAACTATGGATTGCCGGCTGGAACAACGACGGACTGGATCACAGCCGCCACGGCATTGATCAACAGCTACTGCAGGCGGCCGGACCTGAATGTTATCCAGTACACGGAGCGTCTGCGGCTGACAAGTGGAGTGCAGACGGTATTGCTGAGCTATCTGCCGCTGGCGCCGCTGGGGACGGCCACGTCGCCGCTGGTGAGCATTGAAGGGAGGTATGCAAAGCCGCGCCGCGGGGAGATGCCGGCGGAGCCGATGTTTGAGATTGTGTGGGCATTCTCTCTGCCCGGCCAATGGACGGGGATCGATCCGAGCAGCGTGGACTTCGATCCGAATACCGGGGAGCTGACATTGCCGTGGAACGTTCTGGGACTTCCTTACAACGAAGTGTCGGTGACGTACACGGCTGGTCTGGCGACGATTGGTGACGATGTGAAGACGGCATGCGCGCAGATTGTGCGCAACGCGCAATCGACGCCGGCGCTGAATGCGAGCAGGACCAAAATCGACACGATGCAGATGCAGTACTTCTCGAGTTCGCTGGTGGATGAAACAGTGCAGGCCTGGCTGCGTCCGTACATTGCGAACAGGCTGGGGTGAGCGATGAGCGATACGGCGCCGCGGAACCCGGTGAGTGCGCCGCAGATGCTGGCCGATGCCCTGCTGCGAAGCGTGGCAGGAACGACAGCTCTTTTGCGGGTGACGGGGACGAATGAGGATACCAGCCAGTCCGAAGTGGGCCTGGTGGCCACGACATTTGCGGATGTTGTGGTAAGTCCGGTGGTGATGCGCAAGCTTCGGCCAACGTGGCAGGAGGGCGGCGAGTCGAAATGGGAACTGCTGGTCTCTGCAACCGGGGTGCAACAGCAGGTGAATGCACTGGACCTGGTCTCTGCCCAGTCGCTCTTTGCACTGACGCTGCTGGTTACGGTGGCGGGTCAGGATTACCTGATTGAGTCTGTCGCTTCGAACGAGGCTTTCGGCCAGGTGTATCTGTACCGGCTGTTATTGAGAGAGGCGCGGCAGCAGGCGGTTTAGCGAGCCTTCAGCTATTAGCTCCTAGCTCCGAGCTTGGACTTCCTGCTGTTCGCTGCAAGGCATCAACCCAACAAGAAATCTGCTAAGGATGCGGGGAGTCATCTTCATGCAAAATGCGAAGGACTCGTTTTATATGGCGCTGCGGACGCGGCTGGTGGTGATCAATCCGGAGCGGACCATACTGCTGCGCGGAACGGTGCGGCCGGGAATCCTGGTGGAGGAGGCTGAGGCTCCATTCAGCCAGCTTCCCAACGATGTGTTTGTGCTTCGCTGGCTGGGCCTGGGCGTGGATACGAATCTGAGCTCCGCGATGGCCGCGGCAGAGTGCGAGATCCTCTATCGGACCTGCGGGACGCAGAGCTTTGGCGGCCTGGACCGCGGGCGTTGCTTGAGCGAAATGGACGAGGAACTGGTGGCGATGCTGCAACCGTTCTACACGCTCAAGATGAACTACACGGCAACGCCACCGGCGGCGATGCTGACGCAGGTGTTCTGGGACGAGCCGGCAATTGCGCCGGTCGTACCTCAGCGAGACCAGTTGAGCCGATCGGCAAAGGTGATGGTTTACAGCTACCAGGAGCAGGGGGAGTAAATGGCGGCGACATGGTTTTCGGCGCCCGCGCCAGTGGCAAGGCGGGTCCGAGGGTATTTTGCACCGGTCAATCGCGTGGCGCAGACGCCGGCACTCTTCGATCCTTCAGAGCAGGGCGGGTTCAGCCTGGATGCACCGCCGGTTCCGTGGATCAGCCTGGGCTGGATTCGACAACTTTTCGCGCAAACCGGTGAGCAAGACGACCGCGGTGCTATCGGGGATTCCAGCAGCGACGCTGGAACAGGTGCGGGAGACGCTGCAGGCACAAGTAAGCATGCAGTTCTTGAGTTGGACAAAGCTGACCATGGCGCTGGCGACAGGCTCGCAACACATGAACCTGCTGGCTGCGGCCAGCGGCGGTACTGCCGAAGCAGATGGAGCGCAGGCGAGCCCCGCAGTGACCGTGCTGAGCGGCTCGACGGCGTCTTCGGTATTGCTGGCTTCCGCTGATTCGGCAAGGTTCGCGGCGGGTTCGATGATTGCTCTCGATGTGGATTACACAGGACAGACCGGGTTTGTGGGTGCGCCAGTTTCGGGGGCGTATGTGCGCCAGGCGCTGACGGATGTGGATTATATCCGGCGAGTAACGTTTAACGTTGCCCTGGTATCGCAAGTGAACGCGACGGGCCTGACGCTGGCGGAGCCGCTGCCTGGCGGAGCTCCGGCGGCTGGCGCGAAGTTACAGGTAGTTACTGGCTTTGTGGACAGAGAGGGCGGAAGTTTTTACCAGGAATGGTCGGCGCTGTTTGTGATGCAGGGAAGCCAGGGAGAACGGATCTTCTTTTATTATCCGCGGCTGCAGACCATGGCGAGCGCGGAGGAAACTGCTCTTCCGCTCAGCGGCAAGAATCCAGCGGGACAGGCACGTGTTTTGCTCAAGGGCCAGTTTCTGGCGCTCCCTGTGACTGACCCATTGGATGGCGAACGGGTGGTATGTTACCGGAGCTTTCTGCCTGCAGCCAATGCGCTGGTGTAACCACGTCAGCAAGCCAGCGAGTCAACAAGCTTGAGAGGCAAGATGAAGATCACGATCCAGGGGCAGGACTATACGGCGGCGCTCGATGCGGAGCGACCGCTGACGATCGAGCGAAGGTTGAATGAACCGTCGACTTGCCAGTTATGGCTGAGTCTGCCGGCTAACGGAAGCCTGACGACACCATCGCGAAATCAGTTTCTGGAGGTTGTTGGCGACGACACGACGATTTACTTTACGGGTTACATCGCGGTAAGTCCGTTGCCCGAATACGCGGGGTTTGCGATGGAAGGACCACGCTACCGAATTGCTATCCAGGCGGTGAGCGACGAATTGCTGCTGGACCAATTGCTGATGCCACCCAGTGCGGGGACGACCGGCGAGAGTGCCGGGAGCCTGATGACTGCACTGGTGACGCACTCGGGATCGGGGGTGCTTTCGACGCTGGGACTTAGTCTGGGCGCGCAGGTGAACAACTTTGTTCCCGATCCTGGCGCAAGCTGGAGCAAGAGCGCCGGACAAGTGGCGAGTCAGGCGAGGGCTGCATATCGTGCGGTGAATGGAGCGCTGACGCTTAACTCTGTTCCCGGCACGGTGCACCCCTTGAACGAGACGGATGGCAGCCTGAACCTGGCCAACCTCTCCTTTACTGCAAGCGTCAAGCGTGCGCTGGCGAACGATGTAACGGTGTGCGGAGAGCATGAGCCGGTTGCCTATGTCACAGAGTATTTTCTGGGTGACGGGGTTACGACCACCTTTTATCTTGCCGCAGATCCGTTCTTCCCTGCTGCATCGAAGGCAACAATCATCCACGAACTCTTCAACGAGGCGACTGTCAACCAATCAGTCTGGAGCAATACGGGGCTGAACGGCTACTTGAGCCTGGGTGCGGGCGGCCTGGTGATGGACGGGGGCAGCGGTATAGACGGCGCAGCGGTGCTGAGCTGGCTTGACCCGGTGGAGATGGGCGGAACCCTGTTGCTGGAGGCGGTTGGAGTTACTCTGTCGCTGGGAAGTACTGGCGTCCTGGCGGGATTTTTCACGGGCCTGATGATGCAATCAGACTGCGTTGCGGGGTTTCAAGTGACGGCGCAGACGGGTACCGGTGCGGTTACATTGCAACCTATGGTTCAAGGGACTGTGGCCGGGGCATCCTATGCCGTGAATCCGGCCAACCAATATACTCTGCGCGTGCGCGTGCACTGTCCAGAGAGCGAGCGGGAGTTAGCTGTCTATCGCTCTTTTGGGGATAACGGCGCCATTACCTGCGGGGGACAGTCGAACGCGAGCCTGGGCAAGATCCAGATGGAGATCCAGGAGTTTGTGAACGGTGTGGGTGGAACGCCGGTGATTTTGTATGACGGCGCGGTACCGAGCCTGCTGCCAACGTGCGTGGTGGTGGCAGCCAGCAGCCTTAACCTGATTGGAACCATGCGGGCGATCAATCTAACGAACCTGGGGACAGGCTGGGTGGTGAGTACGCCGCCGAGTGGAGGGCCGTATACACGGCGCGTGGGGACAACGGCGGAGGCGGCCGAGTGCCATGTTGAACGCACTGGGAAGCTGGTGTTTTATACCGGTTCCACGCCGGTTGCCGGCGAGCAGATTGCGGTGAACTACCGCACCGTGGGCAGGGCGGTGGGCAGAGCCGTGAACACTGCCAGCCAGCAGGCGCTGGAGGAAGCGGGTTCGCCAGCGGTTGCTGCGTGGATTGGATCCGTGACGAGTCCAGCGCCGCGGAGTTCCGCGGATTGCCGCAATGCAGCGCTGGTGATGGAGCAGGCCGCGGCGGGAGTGAGTGCACTGTGGAGCGGGACCTACAGCGGAAACAGAGCAAGCTTTGCTGCCGATGTTTGGCCGGGAGATGCACTGCTGCTGACTGCGCCTTCGACCAACTTGAATGCGCAGGTGGTGGTAAGGAGCGTCAAAGTGAGTTATCGCGCGAGTTATCCCGACCTGGTGAGCTATGCGATTCAGTTCGCCAATGACTGGGCCGATGACTTAGCGATCAAAGCCAGCACGACGGTGCCGGCGGACACTTGGCTGCCCGCGCCGATAGCTCCCACTGTGCTTGCCAATCTGACCGGGCTGACGGTAACTACGCTGAGTGGCAGCACGGTGAGCATCAACGCGGGAGTTAGTCCGCCGAACGGTGGGGGATTTGAGATACGAAGGCGCGACTTTGCGTTTATGCCTGGCGAAGATCCGGGCCTAGTCATGCGCGGGACGCTGCCAAACATAAGTTTCTCACGCGAGACCGCCAACGATCGCTTCTATGTCCGGATGTATGACGGGGCGACGCCGCCCAATTATTCGGAGTTCTCGACAGCGCTGTTTATTAACCTGCCGTTGGGATCATAAGACCACCTCTCAGACCCAGGCTTGTGCGTGGGGACCCCGGCCGCCAGCCAAGCGGGATTCATTCCCCGGGGAAGAAAAGATGGAGCCAGGTGAATGCGGATGATGAATGAATTCGAAGCGCAGGTGCTAAGCGACCTGAGCGTGCTGAAGACGCAGATCACCAATTTGATGGGCGACGGCAACGGCGGGCGGATTGCCGAGCTGGAGCGCCGCATAGAACGGCACGAGCAAAACTGGCAGCGAACCAAGGGTTTTCTAGCGGCGGTCAGCGTGGCGTTTGCGGTGGTGGAAGTGGCATTTGAGGCGTGGCGCCGGCACTGAGGATTCTGGCGGTTGGTTTTTCGTGCCGCGACCGGAGCCCCTCGTATAATCAGCGTTATGAGCGAACAACCGCTGGTGGGCGTGGTGATGGGCAGCAAGAGCGACTACGAGGTTCTTGTGGCGGCCGTTGAGGTTTTACGCGAACTGATGATTCCCCATGAAGCGCGGATCGTGAGTGCGCATCGTACCCCTGACAGGCTCTTTGAGTATGCATCGACGGCGCGGGCGCGCGGGTTGCGCGTGATTATTGCGGGAGCCGGCGGTGCGGCGCATTTGCCGGGAATGCTGGCGGCCAAGACACTGGTTCCGGTGCTGGGCGTGCCGGTGGCGGCAACGCAGTTGAACGGGCTGGATGCGCTGCTATCTATTGTGCAGATGCCCAAGGGTGTTCCGGTGGGCACGCTGGCCATCGGCAAGCCGGGCGCGGCCAACGCTGCGCTGCTGGCGGCTGAGATACTCGCGACGACCGACGCGTCGCTGTACGACCGACTGGCGGCATGGCGCGCGGCTCGCACCCAGGAAGTGCTCAATCAAACACTGGATGGGGAGCTGCCGGCGTGAGTTTCTCCGAAGCCCCTGTTTCTGAAAACGCCAAGGTTGTGAAGCCCGGCGGGTTGCTGGCCATTTTAGGCGGCGGGCAGCTGGGGCGCATGACGGCAATGGCGGCGCGAACCATGGGTTATCGCGTGCGTGTGATGGACCCCGAAGCAGCGTGCCCGGCTAGTTTTGTGGTGGACGAGACGATTGTGGGCCGATGGGACGACGTGGCTGCCGCGCGGCGGCTGGCAGCCGGCGCCGACGCGGTGACCCTGGAGATTGAGCAAATTGGCGTAGAGGCTCTCTCTGAGGTAGCGCGGCTTGCTCCGCTGCGTCCCGGCGTGGAGCCCATCCGCATTATCCAGGACAAGACACTCCAGAAGACCTGGCTTGCAGAAACAGGATTTCCTGTGGGCCCATTTCGCGTGGTGCGCAGCGAGGCGGATTTGCAGGCAGCTGTGCCCGCGCTGGGTGGACGCGTGTTCCTGAAGATTGGACGCGGAGGCTATGACGGGCGGGGACAGGCGCGTATCGGCATGGATGAACCGGCGACCGAGGAGACTGTTACTACGGCGTGGAATGCCATTGGTGCGCGGCCTGCTGTGGCGGAGAAAGCGCTTGATCTGGATTACGAGATCAGCGTGATGGCTGCACGGAATCCTTCAGGAGAGGTACGCAGTTATCCGGCGGCGCGCAATCATCATGAGAATCAGATTTTGGCCTGGAGCGTGCTGCCGGCGGGCGTGCCTGCGGAGATTGAATCGAAGGCTGAGGCGCTGGCGGCGGCGATTATCGCGCGGCTTGGACTGGAGGGGTTGCTCTGCGTGGAGATGTTTGTGACGAAGCAGGGCGATCTGCTGGTGAATGAGCTTGCCCCGCGGCCGCACAACAGCTATCACCAGAGCGAGCGCGGCTGCGTGACCAGCCAGTTTGAGCAGCTGGTGCGTACAACCTGCAATTTGCCGCTTGGAGATACCTCGCTGATTGTGCCTGCAGCTATCGTGAATCTGCTGGGCGAGGTTTGGCTGAATGAGTCCGGCGAACCCGATTTTGCCGCGGCGCTGGCGGTGCCGGGTGTGCGGTTGCATTTGTATGAGAAGCACACGCCGAGGGTGGGACGGAAGATGGGGCACTTATCGGCGATAGGCACGACGGCGGAAGAGGCGCTGGAGCGGGTGCTGGAAGCGAAACGGCGGCTTCAGGAGCAACCCTAGTTCGCCCAGATTTACGCCATTCCCGTGAACGTGCTCTGCCAACTGCGGGCGTCAAATCCAGACATCGTTTGCAGCAGTTCGCTCCCCGCCTTCGTGTCCGGTATTGACTACGCCGCGCGGTTCGATGAGCAGGAGCTTGACTTCGTTCTCTGCAAAAGGCTTGTGCTCGACGCCTTTGGGAACGACGAACATTTCACCGGCTGAGAGGTGAACGGCGCCGTTGCGGAAATCGATGCGCAGGTTTCCCTCGATGACGATGAAGGCCTCGTCGGTTTCCCTGTGATCGTGCCAGACAAAGTCGCCCTGGAGTTTGACGATCTTGAACTGGTAGTCGTTCATCTCGGCGATGACCTTTGGGGCCCATTGCTCCGAAAACAGTCCGAACTTCTGCTGAAGATTGATCGCCTTGTAGCTCATGTTGTTTTACCTCTGCGCGTCTACTGCCCCTTTTCCCAGCGCTTGGGACGGCGGTTGGCTTGCAGAATCTTCTTGCGCAGGCGGAGCGATTTGGGCGTGACTTCTACCATCTCGTCCTCGGCGATGAACTCGATGGCCTGCTCCAGATTGAGAGCCTTCACGGGCACCAGGCGGATGGCTTCATCGGCGCTCGAGGCGCGCATGTTGGTCATCTTCTTTTCGCGCACTACGTTTACGTCGAGGTCGTTGTCGCGCGAGTGCTCGCCGACGATCATGCCTTCGTAGACTTCAACGCCGGCGCCGGTAAAGAGAATGCCGCGCTCCTGCAGGCCGTTGAGCGAGTATGTCGTGGTCAACCCCTGCCGGTCGGCGATCAGCGCGCCGGTGGGCCGTTGCGGAATGTCGCCCTGGTAGGGGATGTAGCCGTCGAAAAGCGCGTTCATCACAATGGTGCCGCGGGTTTCGGTGAGCATCTCGCTACGCAGGCCGATGAGCCCGCGGCTGGGCACGCGAAACTCCAAACGCACGCGGCCTGAGCCATGGTTGTGCATCTTGGTCATCTCGCCCTTGCGAGGGCCGAGCTTTTCAATCACTGTACCGGTGTAGGCTTCCGGCACGTCGATGGTGAGGTGCTCGACGGGTTCCATACGCTGGCCCTCCACCGTCTTGGTAACGATCTCCGGGCGGCCTGCGGAGAGCTCGAAACCCTCGCGGCGCATCATCTCGATGAGGATGGCGAGTTGCAGTTCGCCTCGGCCGAGGACCTTGAAGGTATCCGGCGAGCCGGTATCCTCCACGCGGATGCTGACGTTGGTGAGCAGTTCCTTCTCGAGACGCTCGCGCAGGTTGCGGCTGGTGACATACTGGCCTTCGCGGCCGGCAAATGGCGAGTTGTTGACGCTGAACTGGATGGCGATGGTGGGTTCGTCGATGACGATCAGCGGCAGCGGCGCGGGGTTCTCGACGCTGGTGATGGTCTCGCCGATGGTGATGCCTTCCACGCCGGCCACGGCGATAATGTCGCCCATTGTGGTCTCAGTGGTCTCTGTCCGTTTGAGCCCGTTGAAGGTGAAGAGCTTGGTGATGCGCGTCTTCATCAGCGAGCCATCGCGCTTGGAGATGGTTACATCGTCACCGGCGTGCAGCGTGCCTTGAAAGACACGGCAGATGGCGATGCGGCCGAAGTATTCGGAGTAGTCGAGATTGGTGACCAGGATCTGCAACGTGCCGTCGGCGTCCCCGGTGGCCGCGGGGATGGTGGAGACGATGGTCTCAAAGAGCGGCTGCAGGTCAGTGCCGGGTGTGGCGAGATCGAGAGTGGCCGTGCCAGCCTTGGCTACGGCGTAGAGCACAGGGAAATCCAGTTGCGATTCGTCCGCGTCCAGATCGATGAAGAGGTCGTAGATCTCGTTCAACACTTCCTGCGGACGCGCATCGGGGCGGTCGATCTTGTTGATGACCACGATGGGCAACAGTTTGGCTTCAAGTGCTTTGGCCAGCACGTAGCGGGTCTGGGGCAGCGGGCCTTCGGCCGCATCCACAAGAAGCATGACGCCATCAACCATCTTGAGAGCGCGTTCTACCTCGCCGCCAAAGTCGGCGTGGCCGGGCGTGTCGACGATGTTGATTTTGCCGCCGGCAAAGTTGATGGCAGTGTTCTTGGCCAGGATGGTGATGCCGCGCTCCCGCTCCAGCTCGTTTGAGTCCATCACGCGGTCTGCGACCTGCTCGTTGGCGCGAAATGTGCCGGACTGGCGCAGCATGGCGTCCACGAGCGTTGTCTTTCCATGGTCAACATGGGCGATGATGGCGATATTGCGTATCGTCTGGGTCACAGGGAGTTTTTCCTTTTTTGTTCAGGCCCCAGGGTTTCAAGTCAGGGGGCAATGGGGTTGGGAGCGCCACGGCGGCGAATCGCCACACAATGCGGCAACTTCCATTCTACCAGTAGTGTCGCGGAAGCAGCATTTTCGACTGGTGGGTCAGTTCCAAGGGTACGGGCTTCGGGTGAAGGATACGGGCTTCACATGCTGGCCAAAAAACTCAACCGAACAAGCAATAAGCGAAAGGGCACGACTCAGTCGCGCCAATAAAGCCAATCGAATCGGTTGGGCTTTTGCCCCTGCGGGAATGCAATATCAAACAGACCCTCTACTTGTTTACTCAACAGGCAAGACGGCTTTACGCACCCACAACCGTAAGGCTAAGCACCGTAATGTCGTCTTCCTGCCCAAAACGCTGAGCAGCCTCGGAAATCTCCTGCGCGTCGTGCGTATGGGCGAGAATTTCGGCGATGCGATCAAATCCAAACAGCTCACCTGCCGCGTTACGCGCTTCGAGCAACCCGTCGGTGTAAAGGGTAAGCCGGTCGCCGCGTTCCAGTTGCAACATCGCCGGCTCGTACTCAGCTTCCCCGATCAATCCCAGCGGCAGCGCAGGCAGCAGGTCCACCTCGCGGCCATTCAGGAAAGGCGGCAGGTGACCGGCATTGGCAATCCGGCAATTACCGTTCGCTCCCAGCCGCAGCGCCAGACAGGTGGCAAAACCGCCCCGCAAACGCCCATGCAGTCGGCGATTCAAAGCGGCCAGCAAGGCGGCGGGATCATCTGTCGTCTCGACCGTGCTTCGGATAGCCCCCACAATCAACGCAACGGCCATTGCCGCTGCCAGCCCCTTTCCGCTCACGTCGCCGATTACCAGCATGGCCGCGTCCTCGGACAGAGCAATCAGCTGAAAGAAGTCTCCGCCCACATCCTGCGCCGGCCGATACGCACTGGTGACCAAGTAGCCTGGCAGCTTTGGCAAGGCCTCCGGAACCAACACCTGCTGCAGCTCCTGCGCACTGCGGAATTCCTGCTCGAGCGAGGTTTGCCGCTGGCTCTGTTCCACCGAGTAGCGCCATGCAACATACAGGATGGACACGAGAAACAGAGTCCCTGCAGCGCCATCGAGGGACAGCGGAATTCCGTCAATGGTAACCAGCGGAGCAACAAAATACCGGCTTACTGTCCAGTGCGTCCATCGCTGTCCCAGAAAGCTGATGTCTTGCCCCGCTCGGGTGAGATCGGCCAGTAAGGCGGAGACGGCCAATACCCATCGGGACGCATCGAGGCGTTTGCGGATTGCAAAGAAAACAATGACCGCGCCATAAAGTTGTAGAAGCAGGAAGGGTGCGGTGGTTGCGACATCCACGATAAGAAAGATTTTGGGAAACAGCCGTGTCCAGTCAAAGCACACCATGACGCTGTCGACCACCACCAGAGTGATAGCGCAAACTGAAAGACTCTTGGTCAACCGGACCAGTCGCTGATTGTCGTGGATCCCAAGCAGGTAGAGCAACAGAAACCAGGTAGCGATGTCGTTGAGCGCGTCCACCTCACCGATAATTCCGTAATAGATTCGGAACGAGCCGACGTAGAGAAAATTCTGGAGAATAAAGGTGGCCATCGGGAATACCATGGCCAGCGCCAGCCACATCAGCATGCGGCGCTTTCGGTTGCGCAGCCAGGCAAGCAGCGCAAACACGCCCACGGCCCCGGAAAACAGTTCCTGAGCACTGGAGAAAATGCGGCTTCGCAGGAATTGATAACGGCTGAGGTCGCGCAAGCTGCGCACTGCACCCAGGCTTCCCACCTGGGGCATCTGGATCAAGCCGCCCTCATCGGGCGAACTCAAATACACATGAGGCGCCTTCCATGCCCGAATCGCCAGCACGCCTGAGCGCGGACTGCCCAACGGAATTACCGTCGGCGTTTGGCTCCAGTTCCAGACGGGTTGCGGCGGCACCTTGCCTACGCCGCCCACCAACACACCGTTCCAATAGACCTCGCAAGCATCCTGAACATAGGGAAGAAAGAGCGCGAGGTCCCAGTTCGCCGAGCCACTGGCCGGAATGACGATGCGCAGCCGGTACCACCCGAAGCCCGTGTAGCCAGGATGTCCCTGTCCCTCCCATGCCCTGCCCACATGAATCGGCTGCCAGTTCGAGTCGTCAAAGTCAGGAGCAGCCCAAGCCGGATCGTCGCCGATATGAAACTGCCATGCCCCGTCCAAAGGCGCCGGCGCGCTGCCCCGGCCTTGCAGGACGAAAGGCGCCGGGGTTGACGGTTTGGACGCTTGTTGACTCTGACCACATGCCGGGGCAACCGCCCACGCCAGTGCGACAAACGCTGTGAGCGCTCCTATGATTGCTGAGACAATTGAACTTGCTGCGCGCATGCGGGGAAGCATGAGGGAATCATACCCCGCTCCGGCAAAGGCGAAGACGCCTGAATGGGCAGGCGCCCCTGTTTTCCTCGCCTTCCGGCGATCAATGCGATGGCGACACAAACTCCTGCGGCAGGGCCCCACCGCCGCCGAAGAAGAATTCTTCCATCTGCTCCACGAGGAATTGCTGCGCGGAGGGGGTCCAGGGCTGCAGGCGGTACTCGTTTAACAGCATCTTCTGCCGCTCTACCCACTCGCCCCAGGCAGCTTTCGAGACATTCTTGTATATCTTCTGGCCAAACTCCGAGTCGAAGGGCGGCTCGTCCAGGCCCTCCATCTCCTTCTTGTTGCGGGTACAAAACACCATGTGTGCCATCAGTTCAAACTCCCAGGATCAATTGTATGGGACGCCGCCCGACTCATGGGATTGCCGCTGGATTCCGGGTGCCTGCGCGTTCTATGCTTTGGGACATGTGCGGCCGGTTTGCCCGAAGATCGACCCAGGAGGTGCTTGCCGACTGGTTCGGAGTGGAACTGGAAGACATGCCGTGGTTCGCTCCGAGCTACAACGCGGCGCCGCAGAGCGTGCAGCCGGTGGTGCGGCTGAACCGCGATACGGGTGGGCGCGCGTTTGCGCAGTTGCGCTGGGGGCTGGTGCCGTTTTGGGCGAAGGATGCTAAATTCGGCTACTCGACGATCAACGCCCGCGCTGAAGAAGCGGCCAGCAAGCCCGCCTACCGCGAGGCGCTGAAGAAGCGCCGCTGCCTGGTGCCTGCCGATGCGTTTTACGAGTGGCAACGGATCGACAAGAAGACAAAGCATCCCTTTGCCTTTGCCATGAAGAGCGGCGAGCCCTATGCGATGGCCGGTCTTTGGGAGCGCTGGCAGCCCAGAGGCGGCGAGGCTCTTGAGACCTTCACGATACTCACCACCGATCCAAACGAACTGATGGAGCCCGTCCACAACCGGATGCCGGTGATTCTTGAAGCACGTGACTACGACCGCTGGCTTGAGCCCGGCGATCCGGCGCGTCCTCCCGTGGACCTGCTTCGTCCATTTCCGGCGGAAAAGATGGTTGCCTGGCCGGTGAGTGATCGCGTGGGGAACGTGCGCAATAATGATCCGCAGCTGCTTGAGGAGGCTCAGAGTTCTGGAATTCCGCTCTTCCCCGCTGAGTGACTGGTTCGGCTCGCAAGTGCTTTGTGGTTCTTTTTCTTAGTGGCAATCTCCACACGCTTGCAAAGATTGCGCTTGACATCCATGCCAATCAAAGATTTCCTTGATGTGATCCAGGAAAGTTTTTCTCCCGCGGACTGAATGTTGCTCGATTGCTCAGTCTGGCTTGAGCCTGGAGCGAACCGGTGTGTTTCCTATTCTTTGCCGAAGGAAGGAACTTTCATGTCTGACACCGCTCAATCTGGTCTCTCTGACAATGCTGCCGGAGCCCTCTCTTACCTCACGATCATTCCGGCGATCCTCTTTCTGGTGATGCCGCCATATAACAAGAGTTCTTATGTGCGGTTCCATGCCTGGCAGTCCATCTTTCTGGCCATCGGTTGGATTGCCTTGTTTGTGGTTCTGGCCATTCTGGGCAGAATCCCGTTTCTCGGGCTGGTTGTTTTTCCGCTGATGCTGCTTATTGACCTCGGCATGTTCATCCTGTGGCTGGTGGTAGTGCTCAAGGCATTGAACGGCCAGAAGTTCAGCATCCCGATCATTGGTGCACTCGCCGAAGGCCAAGCCAACAAATAGGCAGAAACCTCAGATGGAGTCTCGGGAACGGTCTCGGCCAGGAGGCTGTTGCCCAGGATAGTTTCTTGTTGCGCGGGGTTGAGGGCGGTCGAGAACCGGCAATTACGGTCACTTTTGTAAATCCCGCTTGACAACTCATATCCCGCGCGGTTCTCTTATCTTGTTTCAACTTCACGCTCATTCTTTGTATCCGCAGCCCGGGTTCTTGCTTTTGTTCTCAACCTGAGTTTGAGCGTGCGGCAATCGGTCCCACCTTTCACGATCTCTAGCCCAAAGGAGTTCCCGTGCCCGAAGAAACCCCGCAAACCGGACTCAGCGACAATGCCGCCTGCGGCCTCGCCTACCTGACTTTCATTCCGGCAATCATCTTCCTGGTGGTTGCGCCTTACAACACCAACGCCCAGGTGAAGTTCCATGCATGGCAGTCCATCTTTCTCTCGGTTGCGTGGTTTGTCGTTTGGATTGCCCTTGTGGTGATCGGGGTGATTCCGGTCCTGAACTTCATTGACATCATCCTGTTTCCGCTGGTGGGGCTGGGATTTCTGATCCTGTGGGTGATTGTGCTGGTCAATGCGTTCCAGGGCAAGCGCTTCAAGATTCCGGTCATCGGCGCCTTGGCCGAAAAGCAGGCCGGAGCCTAATGGGCTGAGCATCACGGGGCGCTGTGGGTCTGGTGGCCCTCAGCGCCTCTTGCCCTTCCTGGCGAACCGCTTCTTGCCACTGGACGCAGTTGCGGCGCGACTCTTCTGTTTGGCCTTCTTCGGCTTCACAGGTGCGCTGGCAGCCCTTTTGCCGGTGAGCGGCAGACCTTCTTCCACGATGGAGAACTGCAGCTTGCGTTCCTGGGCCAGGATGCGGTCGAGGATCACCTGAACCCGGTCACCGGCACGGAAGCGGCGGCCCCAGCGTTCGCCGATGATCTCGTGGGTGTTTTCGCGCCAGGTGTATCGGTCGTCGCGCAGGGTATCGATGGGCACCAGGCCCTCGACGAACAGGTCGGTCAACTCGACAAAGAGGCCGTATTTGGCCGGGTTGAGAACCAGAGCTGCGAACTCCTCCCCTACGCGGTCCTGCATGAAGCGCACCTTCTTCCACTCCACCAGTTCGCGCTCGGCCTCGGCGGCGCGGCGCTCGGTGAGGCTGGTCTCCTCTGCAATCTGCGCCAACTCTGACTCGGGGATGGGTGGCTCGCCAGGGAAGGCTGCCGCTGCTTTGCGTGGGTGGGTGATGCGAATGCCGGTAAGGCCTTCATGCGGATGTGTCCAGGGCGAGCTGTGGCGGCCGTGCTCGACGATGCCCTCGCCGCGTACGCCCTCGCGCAGCAGCGCCTTGGTGATGCGATGGACGATGAGGTCGGGGTAGCGGCGGATGGGTGAAGTGAAGTGCGTGTAGGTGGGAGCGGCAAGGGCGAAGTGGCCTTCGTTGACCTCAGAGTAACGCGCCTGGCGGAGAGAGCGGAGCATGAGGTAGCTGAGGATGCGCTCCTCGGGCTTGCCTTCGATGCGGGCGGCCAGCTTCTGGTACATGCGCGGGGTGACGGGAATGTCTTCGGGGACTTCATGGGTGCGTGGGTTGCGGCCGGTGCGTTGAGAGTCGCGGCGGTCCTGGCGAGTGACGACTCGCTTGACGGGCAGGGCGCCGAGGCCGAGCGAGTAGCCGAAGGCGGCGGCCAGCTCCTCGAACTGGACGACGCGGCGAGGCTCGGGCTTCTCGTGGATGCGGTAGAGCGACGGGACGCCGAGGTCTTCAAGCCAGGTGGCGACGCACTCGTTAGCGGCGAGCATGAACTCCTCGATGAGGCGGTTGGCCCAGGTGCGCTCAGACTTGGTAACGCCGCGCATCTGGCCCTGCTCGTCGAACTCGATGACCGGCTCGGGCAGGTCGAAGTCGATGGAGCCGCGCTCTTCGCGGCGCTGGTTCATGAGGCCGGCCAGCTTGCGCATGCGCTCGAAGCCGGGGACCAGTTCGGCGTAGCGCAGGCGGGTTTCCTCGTCGCCTTCGAGGATCTTGTGGACTTCTGGTGTAGGTCATGCGGGCGGCGGAGCGGATGACGCCTTCGACGATCTGGTAGCCCTCGATGCGGCCGGCGGGGTCGAGCTGCATGATGCAGCTGAGGACGAGGCGGTCTTCGCCGGGGCGGAGGCTGCAGATGCCGGTTGAGAGCTCCTGCGGCAGCATGGGAATGGCGCGGTCAGGGAAGTAGACGCTGGTTCCGCGGAGGCGGGCTTCGAGGTCGAGGTCGGTGGATTCGGGCGGACGTATTCGGCTACGTCGGCGATGTGGACCTGGAGCTCGAAGGCTCCGTCGGACGGTCGGTCGACGAGGACGGCGTCGTCGAAGTCTCTTGCGGTTTCGCCGTCGATGGTGACGATGGGCAGGCTGCGGAAATCCCGCCGGCGGGCAACTTCGGCGAGGTCGAGATGGGCGACGGCGCGGGCTTCGGCGAGCACTTTTTCCGGAAAGATGCGCGGGAGCTGGTGCTTGCGGATCATCATCTCGACGTCGACGCCGAAGTCGTCGGGATGGCCCAGGACTTCGATGACGCGGCCCATGGGGGGCCGCGTGGGCGTGGGCCAGGAGGTGATTTCGACGTCGACGATGAGGCCTTCGAGGTCGTCGTGTCGCGCGTGCGGCGGCGAGCCTCGGAGCCGAGGACGCGGTGAGGCGAGGCCTGCTTCCGGCGCGGGCGAGTTTCATCGCCGGCGCGGATGAGGATGGGCTGGGTCATGCGCTCGTCGAAGGGGACGACGGGTGGTCCGGCTGGCGCTCTGATCTTGCGTAGTGAAAGATGCCGACGACGGTGGGGTTGCGGCGGCTCGAGGATGCGGGCGATGCGGCCGATGCGGCGGCCGTCGGCTTTGGGCGGCTCCAGCTCGACGAGCACCTGGTCGCCCTGCATGGCGCCGTTGATCTCGTTGGGCGGAATGAAAAATCATCTTCCCCCGCGTGCACCGGTCGCCTGGCGGGCGTTGGGGCGGACGAAGCCGTAGCCGTCGCGATGGAGGTCGAGGCGGCCGGCGGCGAGGTTGTCGCGGGTGCCGACGGGTCTGGGAATGCTCCAGTGCTCGCGATCGAGCTTGACGAGGGCGCCGCGGGCGGTCATGCGGGCGAGCTGCTCGAGGAGCAGGCGGCGCTGCGTCCGCCGCCCAGCGAGAGCTCGCGGACCAGCTGCTTGTAGCCGGCTTTCTGGCCGGCGGAGCGGGCGATCCGCGTAAGGAGTTCCTTGTCGGTCATAGCTCAAGAGTAGGCCATGAGCGGCGGCGGGGGCGAGGCACGGAAGATGCCGGTGATGCTGAAAGAGCAGGCCTAAACCCGCTCCGGCGGGAGATCTCTGGCGTGCAAGTCTTTTAGAATTGGGTCCATTTATGCCTTTTATGCTTGCAAGCTGATTGTTTTCATGGGCGTGGAAGCAAAGTGGCAGGGGGGTGCCATTTTCAGGCTGCTCCGGGTGCCTGGGTTCCTTCTCTTTTTGGGGATGGTGGCGAGCGCGACCTGTGCGGCGGAGAGGAGTCGGGGGGCGATGTGGTCCCTGATGACGCCGGTGAGGAGTCCGTGGTTGACGCAGGCGATGAAGCCGCAGATGCATTCATAGCCGGTGAGCGGGGACACGGTGCGTTCTCCTGGAGCGGATTTTTTGCTGCTGAATTGAGTGTGCGCCGGGAGGGCGTAATTATATGCAAACGGTTGCGAGGTCTTTTGAGTGCTGGCATGTATCTGCCAGCTACGGTCTGGCAGGGTCTTGTCCCTGAAGTTGCCAGCACAAGCCCGAGGTGCAACCGCAGGCCCCCCTCGACTACGCTCAAGGCAGGCTCTCGACTCACCACCCCAGACTGAAAAGCCTCTGGGGCCCGGTTCGCAGGATGACAAATATTTATAAAAGGCAAGAGCAACGGCAACGGCAAAGGCAAGAGCAACAGCAAGAGCAAATGCAGGTCCTTCGACTCCCTTCGGTCGCTCAGGATGACAAGTATTTATAAAAGGCAAAGGCAAAGGCAAAGGCAAAAGCAAAAGCAAGGGCAGATGCAAATGCAGGTCCTTCGACTCCCTTCGGTCGCTCAGGATGACAAATATTTATAAAAGGCAAATGCAAAGGCAACGGCAAGAGCAAAGGCAACAGCAAGAGCAAATGCAGGTCTTTCGACTTGTTGCGCTCGTCCACCTCTTTGACGCAGACCTGTCGATGTGGCCCTTGGTTTCGCTTCAGCCGCTCAAGATGACAGTGCTTGTATTTTTCAGGCAATTGCAGCATGTTCGGGGCTACGCGGAGATTGGATCATCGGTTCGCGCTGGGCTCGATCGGCTACCCTGAGACTACGTGATGAGTGATTGGATCTTCTGCCTGACCCGCGCCGGGCGCTGCGACGGGTTGCGATGAAAGCGCGCGTCACCGACCTGACGGCCATCTTTTTTGCTGTCTTCGGGTTCACCTGCTGGGTGCTCGGAGACAGTTGCATCAAGTGGATTGGGCAGTACGGGCTGCCGCCGCAAGAGATTGTGGCCTTCATGGGCCTGTTCATGGCGGCGACTCTGACGGTGCACGCGGCGGTGCGCCGCAACATGAGTAACCTGAGGCCGCGCTCGGTGACGCGGCAGGTGCTGCGGGCACTGCTGGACATGACGAACAACATCTGCGTGGTGATTGCGCTGCGCCATCTTTCGCTGACCATCTTCTACATCCTGGTGTTTACTTCGCCGCTGGCGATTGCGGTGCTGTCGGCGGGGTTTCTGGGCGACCGGATTACGGCGAGGAAGGCTCTGGCGCTGCTGGCGGGCTTCAGCGGGGTGATTATCGCGGTAGCGCCGTGGAGCCATGCGCAGCGCATCGACCTGGTGGGCCTGGTGAGCTGCCTGGTGTGCGTGGCCTGCTTTTCAGTGAACATGGTGTGGTCGCGGGTGCTGACCAGGACCGAGCCGCCGGAGAGCCTTGCATTCTTCTCCGGGGTGGTGACGGCCGTGGCCGGGCTGGCGCTGACGAGCCTGCACCCGCGGCCGCTCACGCCCACGCTTTGGCTGGCGCTGGGCATGATGGGCGTGTTTTGCGCGGCGGGCACGTTCAGCTTCTATGTGGCCGTGAAGCACACCTCGGCCAGCAACGTGGCCCAGTACCACTACACGCAGCTGCTCACGGGGGGCCTGATCTCCTACCTGGTGTGGCACGACAAGCCGGGGCTGCCGATGCTGGCGGGTGGAGGACTGATTATTGGCTCGGGGCTGTGGATTGCGTTGACGGCGCGGAACAGCGAGGCGGCGCTGGTCCCCGACCTGGCGGGCAGGTAAAGGGCGCGGGGGGAAGGTTATTGCCTGGAGGTGCGCCTGGGACCGGCCTGGATGGCTCGCGGATTGCCGGGAATTCGACGGAGATTTCAGGGTCGGGGCTGTATCGATCGTCTACGGCGAACATTCCTTTACTCTCCGCTAAACGTGATAGGGATCACTGCGAGCATTACAACGAGGGGGTCAGACTGCGGGCAACAAGGGGGTGGGCCATGGTTATCCTCATTTGGCTCGTGCTCTTACTTGTCGTTGCCGCTTTTATTGTGCTTCTGCTCGCATTGGGGCGGCTTGCGATATTCGAGCGGTATTCGGGCGGCCGGCCAGTTGATTGCCCCGAAAACCACCAACCAGCCGTGGTAAGCATCGATGCACGGCACGCAGCAGCGACCGTCGTGGATGGAAGCCCGGATTTGCGATTGTGCGACTGCTCGCGCTGGCCGGAACGCTCACAGTGCAATCAGGCCTGCCTGTCGCAGGCGCTTCACGCACAGCCTTACAAACCGGGTGTAGTGAAGGCGGGAAAGAAACAGATCTACCACCTTCCGATTCTTGTGGCGACGTTTGCCGCCTGGTACGTGGGAGTCATCTGGCACTCGCACTACATGTTCCGCGAGCAGTGGATACAGGCGGTGGGACTGACGCATGCGCAGGTGAAGCAGATGGTGTGGTGGGTATCGCCGCAACTGCTGACCGCGGCAGTGTGCCTGCTGTTTGCATACGGAGTGGCGTGGCTGCTTGCCGTGTCTCACCGCAAAGGGGTGCTCCAGGGAGTGCTGATGTCTGTGCTGCTTTGCGGAGCGGTGATTGCAATGACCGGGTATGGCATTGCAAGACTGCCACATGACCTGCTGGTGCTTGAAGCGGGTTACACGGTTCTGGCTACGCTCACCGTGGGGGCGATTGTCGGCGGCTTGTATGACAAGCTGGTGCTGCGGTCGTAGTAACCGGGGGCTGGAACCGGTCTGATCAACAGAGTCTGTCGACGCAGTGAGGGCCTGAGAGCCGCATTGCGTTTGGGTTTCACAGTGGGCCCGGCAGGGGCGAGGGTGGAACTGTGGCAGGCTGCGCAAAGCGGGTCAAGCTTAAAATTCTCTTCATGTGCGGAAGGATAGGATGACCCGGCCTTCGCGCAGGGGCGAGACGTTCGGCCCAGAGGGTAGGCCAAATGGGGTGATCGCCCGCTCCCATCCGGAAAAACCAAAAACAAATGCAGGTCTTTCGACTTCCTGCGCTGCGCTCAGGAGAACAGAATTGGTGGATTACCGAGCGCTACTTGCCAAGAACCAGCTTGGCGATGGTGGCTAGTTGCATGTTCGACGTGCCTTCGTAGATCTTGCCTACTTTGGCGTCGCGGTAGTACTTCTCGGCGGGGTAGTCGCGGACGAAGCCGTTGCCGCCGAAGATTTCTACACACTGGCTGGCGACGCGCTCGGCTACCTGCGAGGCGAAGAGCTTGGTCATGGCGGCTTCGCGGACGTAGGACTGGCCGGCATCTTTAAGGCGCGCGGCGTTGTAGACCATGCAGTTTGGCGGCTTCGATCTCGGTGGCCATCTGGGCGAGGGTGAACTGGACGGCCTGGAACTCGGCGATGGGCTTGCCGAATTGGCGTGCGCTCCTTGGCATAGCGGGCGGCGTGGCCCCAGGCGCCTTCGGCCAGGCCCAGCATCTGCGCGCCAATGCCGATGCGGCCTTCGTTCAGCGTTTCGATGGCGATCTTGTAGCCCTTGCCGGGTTCGCCGAGGAGGTTCGCTTCGGGCACCTCGCAGTCGTCGAAGATCAGCTCGCAGGTGCTGCTGGCGCGGATGCCCAGCTTGTCTTCCTTGCGGCCGACCGTGAAGCCGGGCGTGCCTTTTTCAACGAGGAAGGCGGTGATGCCGCGATAGCCCGGCGCGGGGTCGAGCGTGGCGAAGACGATGAAGAGGCCGGCCTCGCGGGCGTTGGAGATCCAGAGCTTGCGGCCGTTGAGGCGGTAGCCGGCGGCGGTCTTCTCGGCGCGGGTTTGGAGGGCGAAGGCGTCGGAGCCGGAGCCGGCTTCGCTGAGGGCGTAGGCGCCGACGGTGTCTGCGGCCAGGCGCGGGAGCCAGCGCTGCTGCTGCGCGGGCGTGGCCCAGCGGCGGATGGCGTTGATGACCAGGGTGTTGTGCACGTCCACCAGTACGGCCACGGCGGGGTCTACGGTGGAGATGGCTTCGATGGCCAGCACGGCATCAAAGAAGCGTGCCTCCCGCTCCGCCCAGATCCTCGGGAATCTCGATGCCCATCAGGCCGAGGTCGAAGAGCTGTTTGACCAGGCCGGGGGCGAACTGCTGCTCGTCGTCCATGGCGCGAACGCGAGGAGCGATGGTTTCCTCGGCGAACTTGCTTGACGGTCGCGAAAAAGAGGATCTCTTCTTCAGAGAGCTGCGTGACGGGGGGGTGGGTTGGATGGGCCAACTGGGTATGCCTCCGGCATCGGAGTGTATCAAACGGGGCTGCCGCTGTGCCGGAAGGCAGGGAACGTCGAGAAGCCTGGTTGGTTCGAGATGGTAAAAGGACAATGCTGCGAGCATCCCGGCGATCAGGATCGATCGCCGGGAGGTTGGTTCGCAGTCAGGATTGGCTTGGATGTTTTGGCGGGCTTGACTCGCGCCTTAGCGGTGCGGGCTGTGGCTGGCGCCACCACGGTATCCAGGCAGGGCGTGCTCCTTGCCAGCGTCATGGCCAGCGTTACCTACATTGCCTCTTCCGTCGCGCGCTTCATTGCCCTGGAAGTGATTGAAGCGCTGGGCTCCGCGTGGCGGCAGGGGGCCGTTGTAGCCGTGACGGGGGTCAAAGCGGTTGTCGACGTGGCCAAAGAAGCCGTGCGGGCCGTGGAACCAGGGTCCGGCTCCAATGAAAATGCCGCCGACGAACCAGTCGGGCCCGTAGTAGCCATAGGGCGCGCAGTCGTAGGGCGCGTAGTCGAAGTAGCCGTAGGGGCAGATGGGCGCGACGCCAATGCCGACGACAACCTGGGCTCGATCGAGGGGTGCGGTGGCGAACAGGGCGACCGCGAGGGCCGCAAGGGCAAGAACTTTACCAAGAGACATGGATCCTCCTTTTTTCGCTTAGAGCCATAAAGGGTTTGGCGAGTTGCTTCTTCGCGACGCTCTTGAGCGGGGAAGTGCAACGACGAATGATAGCAAAGGAGATAGGCTTCCCGGATGAAGATTGGAATTGATTCGATGTTTCATGGACGCAGAGCTGGGAGTTAATCGGCGAGCTGGCGGGCGTGTTCGGCGACCAGTCGGAGCGCGGCGGTGCCCTTGGCGGGGGGGATATAACCGGTGGCGCGGCGGGCGATGGAGAGTTTTTCGCTGCTGAGCAGCTTGCGAATCTGGGTGCGGGCGTGCTCGGCCCAGGGTCCGCTGCGGTCCAGCTTCACATAGGACTGCCAGTGGCGCAGAGCCTTGCGGCGCTCGTTTTTCCGTTCATAGGCCAGGGCCAGGTTGTAGTGGGCGTCGGCGTAGCGGGGCGAGAGAACGACGGCCTGGCGATAGGCGGCGATGGACTCATCGGGCCGCTGCAGCTCGTCCAGCACGTTGCCGAGGTCGAAGAAGGCGAGCACGTAGCCGGGATCGGCCTCGGTGGCGCGGCGGTAGAGATCCTCGGCGCGGGCAAACTGGCGCTGATGGAAGTGGATGGTGCCGAGATTGATATAGGCGGCTGCGTATTGGGGATCGAGGTCCAGAATCTCTTCGTAGAGGGCAATGGCGCGCTGCTTTTCGCCGGCCTCCTCGGCCTGCACGGCGGCCAGAAAGCGGTCCTGGACGCCGCGCGGCCCGGCGATGGCCGGGACGGCGCAGGAGCGAGGGCTCGGAGCCGGCGGATGGCCGGCCGGCACGGTCCATCTGACCCACCCTGTCAAGGCGCTCGAAGTCGAAGAGCAACTGGCGGCGGATGGGGTCGACGATGGCTCCGCGGTGGCGGAAGGCGAGGCGCGTGCCGGTGCGGACCAGGCAGGCCTCAAGCAGCGGATTGGCCATGCCGGCGACGGCCTTCATGGCGACAATGGAGTGGCGGATGGAGGCTGCGGGACGATTTCCTCGCGCAGCAGAGCGCGAAGGGTTCGCAGCTGACCCAGGTCCTGGAAGGTATAGATCTGCTGTGGGGAATGAGGCCGGCTCGCTCCCACCCCTGCAACTGGTGGGAACTGATCTGCAAGATACGCAACACATCCTGACGGCTATAGCTGGTCACTCTTGTGTGCTCCCACCCGCGGTATGGCACGGCCCGAAGGTTTGAACTCGTGTTCTGAACCGGAAACCATCGGGTGAGACGCCCGGCTTGATCCCCTGGACCCGGTTGTTGGAACAGTTACTGAGGAACCGCTCTTGCTGCGATTATGCCAAGAGTATGCGTGGATATTGCGGCATTAACTACCGTTGCAACAAAAAAATACGTGGATAACTGGTGTCAGACTAGATACCCGGTGCCTGCGGCGATGGCCGCCGGCGCTGGCGGCACCTGCGGTGCGGCAGACGGCGCTGGCGCTCCAAGAAGGGTCGTGGTTTCCCGCCCATTTCGCGAAGGGGCTTCGAAATGGATGGCACAGTTGGGCCGCCGGCGCTGGGGATGCGGTTTGGCTTAGTTCCGGCTGCGCAACTTGGACAGCAGTCGCAGGATCTCGATGTAGAGCCAGACCAGCGTGACCATGATGCCGAAGGCGCCGTACCACTCCATGTACTTGGGAGCGCCCATCTGCACGCCCTGCTCGATGAAGTCGAAGTCGAGCACCAGGTTCAAGGCAGCTACGGCGACGACGATGAGGCTGAAGCCGATGCCGATGATGCCGGAGCCGTTGATGGACGCGAACTGGATGCCGAAGAAGCCGAGCAGCATCTGCATCAGGTAGAAGAGGCAGATGCCGCCGGTGGCCGCGATGACGCCCAGGCGGAACTTCTGCGTGACCTTGATGAGGCCGGACTGGTAGGCGATGAGGAGCACGAAGAGGGTACCGAAGGTGAGGCTGACAGCCTGGATGGCGATGCCGGGGTAGCGCATCTCCATCAGGGCCGAAAGGCCGCCCAGCATGAGGCCTTCCAGAAGCGCGTAGATGGGCGCGGTCACCGGAGCCCATTCCTTTTTGAAGGTGGTGACGAGGGCAAAGATCAACCCGCCGAACAGCCCCACGAGCATCTCCGGGGCGACATCGGCGGCATTGTGCGACTGCATGAACTGGCTCCAGGTCCAGGCCGCGGTGGCAAGCGAGCAGATGAGCAGGACTCCGGTCTTGTTCACCGTGCCGCTGAGCGTCATGCGGTTGGCGGCGTCGATCATGCCGCCGTATTGCTCGCCGGGCAGGTTGCGGAAGGTTTTGTCGCCCAAGGCTGGATTCGAAGTCTTCATCAGTGGCATTACGTTCTCTCCTGGATCTCAACTTGGATGCGTCGCAGACCGGCAGCCCATTTGCGGCCTGCACAGTGGACGGTTCACCTGTAATTTTAGACCCGGATGGTGCGGAAAGGATGCGCTGCCGGCCGTGGGTGAGCCGGATCGCAAGCAACGGGGACGGTGAAACAGTGGCGGCGCTCAGGTCTGAAAGGAGGAACAGCGCCATGGGGCGCGAACGCTTCTTAATCCGGCTGTGGGTGGGGGTGGGAATGTGGAGCCGACGGTCAGACTTGAACTGACGACCTGCTGATTACGAATCAGCTGCTCTACCAACTGAGCTACGTCGGCTTGCTGCTCTCCGATTGTATCGTTGCGCTGGCTGGAGGTAAAGCGCAGGCGCGCCGGGACAGTGGGTATACTGCTGGTCATGTACGGCAACGCGGCAGAAGACTGGCAACGGCTCTCGGAGCAGTATCGCTCGATGTTTGATGGAGAGCTTGAGGAACTCGCTCGCAGTTTGGGCGACCTGACCCCGACGGCGCAGGAGGTTTTGCGCGGCGAGATGAAGAGCCGCGGGCTGAGTGACCCGCTGGCTCCGCGCACTGAGACGCGTGCACGGCCTGCTGCGGCTGAGCGGGCTGGCGGAGCGCTTTTGGATGCCGCTTCTTCGCGATGGGCGAGCGCCGTCGATCCGGATGCTGTTGTCGACGATTTGACGACCGGCGAAAGCGATGAGGGGGATACGGGTGACGGGCCGCGCGAGTACACGTGGAAGACGCTGCTGTGCGAGTGCGACACCACGGATAAGGCGTGGCAGCTTCACGAGGTGTTGAAGCGGGCGGGAATCGACAGCTGGGTGGAAGGCGCGAGTGGGCGCGGAGGAGGCTTTCCGAGTGTGGTGGTTGCGGCCGATCAACTCGATCGGGCTATCGAGGTCGCCAACCAGCCGATTCCTCAGGAGATTATCGATGATTCCAAGGTGGAGGTGCCGGAGTTCGTTCCGCCCAAGTGTCCGGCGTGTGGAGCGGACGACCCGGTGCTGGAGAGCGCGGAGCCGACGAATTCCTGGCTGTGCGAGGCGTGCGGCAAGCAGTGGACGGAGCCCGTGGTGGGCGAGGCCGGGGTGCCAAAGCCGGCTGGGCAATGATGGCCCGGGCGAGCTCCTGAGAAGTCGGGCAAAAACGGAAAGAGCCACCCGGCAACAGGGCAGCTCTTCCCTCAGGGAGAATAGTTCCAACGGAGGCAAAACCATCAGAACTTTCTGGCTGCATAGTAGGTGCGGTGGAAGGGAGTGTCAAGGATAAATCGCTGGCGAAATAACTATTTTAAAATCAATGTAATACAAAACAAATGCTGGAAAAGAGAAAGGCTGTATCTTCGATGGTTGTTCGCCTTTAAGTACCCGTGTATTTAGGTCTTTTCACGGGTTTTCCTTGGGTTTAGGCCGAGTTTTCCACAGGTTTGAGCGCCGCATTAACCCTTCGGATGCGGCCTGTCAATTGGCTGGACGGGTTCGACCCACTCCTCACTCAGGTCGATGCGGATGAACTCTTCCTCGAATACCGAGGAGATGGGCTTGCCGCGGGCCATGCGATAGAGGGCTCGGCCACCGCCCAGGAAGAAGCCGAGCAGGAGCGCTGCGGCTGCGCCGATGAGGCAAAGGGAGAAGATGCCGAGAAGCAGCTTGCCGGTCTTTGCCACCTCCGACTCGGTGGGCTGGGGTATCGAGGTGATATCGGACTCGTAGTGGACCAGCGCCAGCAGCTTGTGGCTTTCGTCGGGAACGGCATCACCGCTGACCAAGGCCACGAGCGGTCCGCTGCGGCGCACCTCAAGCGAGACCTGGTCGGAGTCCTGCAACGGCTTGGGCCAGGGCGGCTGGGCCTTCGAGCCGGCCTTGATGTAATCGCGGATGCGGGTTTCCTGGGCGGCGGCCATCTGCGGCGTGGGGTAGTCGATGATGGTGAGGGTGGCCGGGCCGGAACGCAGCGAGTAGTTGGCGGTAACGGCCTCTGCGCCGCGATCGAAGCCTACCAGGTCAGGCGGCAGCACGCCGCCTGCGCCGGCATAGCCTGCCGGCCCGAGGGCGTAGTGCGTGGTCTGCGGGTCCATTGAGTCTTTGGGCAGGTTGCCCAGGATGGGCGGCGCCAGCGCGCGGGGTCCGCCGGGAACAGGCAGGCCGCCGGCCAGCTCGCGGAGCTCGGCGCCGGACATGGGGCCGATGCGGGAGAAGTTGGCGTCGATGACGGTGTCACCCTGCCAGAAGAGCACGCGGTTCTTGTCGGAGGTTGCCCCGGAGCCGATCTCCTCTTTGGGCCAGCCGTTCTGGCGGTAGAAGGAGTATGCGCCGTAGGCCCCGCTGGCGTCGCGAAAGCGCAGGGCGCGCAGGGCAAGGGTCTCGCCGCTTCGCTTGTAGCTGGCCTGCATGCCGTCAGAGAAGTCGTACTCCGTGAGCGCCGCGGTGTTGGCAGGGTCAGCCTGCGCGGGATCGGTGATTTTCCGGGGTGGAGTGGCTGCGACCCATCCGGCAAAGGCGTCAGGCAGCAGCGCAGCGGGCGCAGACGGGGGAACAACCTTGGCTGCGGGCCTGGCAGGTTCTTTCTTTTTTGCGGGTACGGCTTGCGGATGGGATAGAGGGGCGGCCGCGAGCAGTGCAGCAGAACAAGCCAGGATGGACATCCAACGCATCAATAAACTCCAGCCTTCAGGGTACACGCTCCGGGCAAAGTCTTACCGTGGCGCACACCGCTCGATTTGGATATTGCAAAAGCCGTAAGGGTTCCTCGCTCAGTCTTTGAAGGTTGCCCCGGCATCCGCATCGGCGCGCCGCTGTTTGGGGAGGAGCAGCCAGGCCGCGATTGCCGCTACCGAGATGAGCGCGGGGGCGAGCAGGTCCCCATGCAGCTTAAAAACCTGTACGGCAAAGGCGGTGGCAACAATGAAGCATCCGCCCCACAGGCAAAAGCAGGCGAGGGCGCGGATGATCGGTTCCAGCCAGCGAAGATCGACCATGCCGCGTGCCGATTTGTGGAAATAGCCGGTTGGGTCAGCGTAAAACTGGCGTGCCATGTAAATGATGTAGCTGCCCAGCGCAGCGCGCAGAGCCACGGCCACTACGGGATTGGAAAGCAGTTGAGACGGGTCAATCATTCCGGCCCCTACTCTCATTCGACACCGCACCGGGCACAAATGTTTCCGGGAAGCATTACCAAGCAGCGATGGGATGAAAAATGCATGCAGCAGCGGCGAAGAGGAAGAGACGATCAGTCGAGTCTTTGCCCGGCCGGGTCTATGGGTAACCTGTTGCTGGGTCAGGCGCCGCCGGAGCGGACGCGGGCGGGTTGAGGAGATTGCCGAGCGCCTTGTAGTGGCCGCCGTAAAAAAAGAGCGCGTAGCTGCGCATGAAGACGCCGATGGGGCCGGCGAAACATACGGCGATGACCAGGCCCACACCCAGGCCGACCAGCACAAAGAACATCTGGACCGCGATGAGCAGGTAGGCGCGCAAGCCGGGCACTCCGTCAAGCATGGCGGTGAAGCCGGCGGCGGACATGCCCAGAATGCCGAAGACCATAAATCCGATAAACCAGGCGACGACACCCAGAATGACGCCGGCGATCAACGGCATGGCGAGGCGGAGGACGAAATAAGAAGCGAAGGTTTCTTTATGCGCGGCCATGCGCAGGCGAACCTCGGCCCAGGCTCTGGTGAAGGGTGCGCCCTCAATAGCCATGTGGGGCAGGATGAAGTCGTTGAGCACGATTTGAGCAACAGACACAGCGAGCAGGAGCGTGAAGACGATGGCTGCGCTGGGAAAGAAGAGGATGAGGAAGTTGCCGGGATCGAGCTTGCCCTCCGGAGTGCGCGTGGAGACGACAGTATAGGCGGTGAGCACAAAGAGCATGATGGCAACCGCAACCACCACCAGGAATGAGAGCCACACGAGCACGCTGGCGGTGTAGAAGCGCTCGGCTTCAACGGAGTAAAGCTTAGCGGCGTCGCGGAACTCGCGGGTTTGATGGATGAGGGAGTGGATGAAGGCGAAGCGCAGGCGGATAACGAGGTAGAGACAGTAGACGCCGGTAAGAAAGAGGGCCATGGCTCCGAGAATTGTGACGGGAAGAAAGTCCGGAGCGAGGAGAAAGGAACGGAGCGCGGCGGTGTCGATCTCGAAAGGGAAGGCATTCGGCACTGAAAAATGAAAGCTGACCACGAAGCCTTCGCTGATGGTTGCCACGGCGGCGAGCTTGAGGAAGGTCTCCGCCTTGAACGGGCGGAAGAGGTAGGCATAAGTCCGCTCCAGGGCGGGCCACACCGCTTCCGACGCAGAGAAGACCTTCATCGCGTTTGCTCCGGGCCTGCCGTAGGCTAACACGGCGCCGCCGTGTGACTGGAGAGGACCGGAGCTCGCAGGGGGAGTGATTTTCGTGTCAGGCCAACTGGGGTGTTCCGGTCGCGGTCGGCGGTGGCGGGTAGAGCCTGTCTCCCAGCGCCTGGAAGCGACCGCCGTAGAAGACCAGCGCATATTCCCGCAGCCCGGTGCTGAGAGGTCCGCCAAGACAGATGCCGATGAGCAGCGCAAAGGCGAAGGCAAGGACGCCGAAGAAGATTTCGAGAAGCAGGCCGACCAGCGCTTGCGCTCCGGTGGTATCGGCGAATGCGGAGTGCAGGCCGAGTTCAACCGCGGCGAGCGAGCCGGCCAGCATGGCGCCGGGAATGATGAGCGCAACGAAGAGAGCGATGAAGGCAATGGTGGGCAGGATCAGGCGCAGCAGTGCGTACGCGAGGAACTGCCGTTTCTCTGCTGTGATGCGCGCCCACACCTGGGACCAGGCTTCGCCGGCGGTAGCGTCCTGAAGCGCGTAGTGGGGCAGCATCCAGTCGCGCAGGACCACATCGGTGGCAACCCCCGCCAGCACGAGCAAAAGGATGACGGGAATCAAGGGCAAAACCAGGGAGAGCAACAAACCGAAATCGGGATGACCACCGGGCGGAGTCTCGTGAAAGAGCCGCACAAATCCGCCAATGAAGGGAAGCGCGACCAGGGCCGCCACCAGAAAATAGCAAAACCCGACCGCAATATTCATCCAGAAAAAGCGCGTCGCCTGATCGCGATGGAGCTCCCATCCCGGTCGAATCTCACGGGTGTTGTGAACGAGGCAATGGAAAAAGGCGAAGCGGAGGCGCGTGACCAGGTAGAAAATCACGAGGGAGACCACAATCGCGACCAGCGCGATCGCCACAATCGCGGCGATCCACTGCGGCGGGATCTGGGGCAGCGAATGAATCATCGGCCCGTGTCCCGTGGACCGTTGAGCATTGTGCGATGACGATCGGAAGTTGTTGCCAAGGCCTTCCGTGATGATGGCGACGAGGCCGAGCTTGAGGTAGGTTCCCCAGTTGAAGGGCCTGAAGAGAAGCTCTTTGGTGCGTTGAATGGCGGGGGAGACGGCATCGGCGGCGGAGATGGCGCGCATATGAGTCCTTTCCGGGAAAGGCACACCGTACTGGAGAGCTACGCAGATTTTACGCGGGAAGTTCCGCAGTGTGATGCGGGAGTGCGGCCCACCACGTGTCGAAGGCGGCCAGGGCACGCTCGCAGACGATGCGGTGTCGTTCCTTCTTGTCGCGGACTTTCTTGCGCAGCTCTTCTTCCAGAGGCTCGAGCAGGTCGAAGGTGATGTTGGCGGGCTGAAAGTCTTTGGGGTCGGCATGGGTGATGTAGTGGACCAGCGAGCCCAGGGCGCTGGCGCGCGGAGCGGGCGTGGGTTCTTCGCCGCGCGCCAGCGCAGCCGCGTAGAGGCCGGCAAGCAGGCCGGTGGCGATGGATTCCGTGTAGCCCTCGACGCCGGAGAGCTGGCCGGCAAACATGATGGTTTGGTCGGAACTCCCCGGTCTCAAAGGCGAGACCTGGGGCACCTGCGAAGAAAACAAATGCAGGTCCTTCGACTCGTCCGCTTCACGGACTCGCTCAGGATGACAAAGTTTGGAGGCCGGCAAAAGCCGCAGGGTTTCGTCCAGCAGCAGCGGGGCCTGGATGTAAGTGTTGCGATGAATCTGGCCGTAGCGCAGGAAGCGGGCGTTCTCGAGGCCGGGGATCAGGCGCAGCACGCGCGCCTGTTCGCCGAACTTCAGGTGGTTTTGAAAGCCGACCAGGTTGTAGCTGTCGGCGCGCAGGTTCTCTTTGCGCAGCTGCACCACGGCCCAGGGCGTTTTGCCGGTGCGCGGATCGCGCAGGCCAACGGGCTTCATGGGGCCGAAGCGGAGGGTGTCGCGGCCGCGGCGCGCCAGGATCTCGATGGGCAGGCAGCCTTCAAAGTAGTCGAGCTTCTCCCACTCTTTCGCTTCGGCGGCTTCGGCGGCCAGCAGCGCGTCGAGAAAGCGGTCGTACTCTTCGCGGTCCATGGGGCAGTTGATGTAGTCGGCGGTGCCCTTGTCCCAGCGCGCGGCAAAGTAGACGCGCTCCATGTCGATGGTGTCGGCATCGACGATGGGGGAGATGGAGTCGTAAAAGGCCAGATGGCCGGAGCCGGTGAGGCGCTCGATCTCGTTGCTCAGTGCGTCGGAGGTGAGCGGGCCGGTGGCAAGGATGGTGAGGCTCGGGCCGTCCTCGTCCTGGTCGAGCGCAGGTGACTTCTTCGCGGATGACGCGGATGAGCGGCTCGGCGGCGATGGCCTCGGCGATGCGGCGGGAGAACTCGACGCGATCGACGGCCAGCGCGTGGCCGGCGGGGACGGCGGTCTCGTCGGCAAGGCGCAGCAGCGCGGAGCCGGCGCGGCGCATCTCCTGTTTCAGCAGCCAGGGCGCGGTGTTGGGCGACTCGCTCTTGAGCGAGTTGGAGCAGACCAGCTCGCCGAAGTCGGTGGTCTGGTGGGCCGGGGTCAGGCGCGGCTTGCCGTCCACGATGGCGCGCATCTCGTAGAGGTCGACCTGGCAGCCCAGGCGCGCCGCGGTCAGCGCGGCTTCAGGGCCGGCCAGTCCGCCGCCGATGACTCGGATTCTCACTGGGCGGCCTCCACTGGAGAGGACGGTTGAGATTGGTGGTTTCCCACCCATGCGCCAGCGAAGAGGCGAATGGAAGGGGCACCCGGCTGTCTTGCGGAGCGCGGAATCCGGCTGGTTACTGTCATAGGGCTAGCCCGGCCAGGCGGTTCAAGCGCCTCGCCGGTGACGCGCACATTGCGCCACTCGTCCAGGAACTCGGCTCCCATGGCGCGATAGAAATCGATGGCCGGCGTGTTCCAGTCCAGAACCTCCCATTGCAGGCGCGGGCAGCCTTTTTCAACGGCGATGGCGGCCACCCGCTCCAGCAGGGCTTTGCCGATGCCCAGGCCGCGGAACTCCGGGTGAACGAAGAGGTCTTCGAGGTAAAGGCCGGGCCGGCCCATCCAGGTGGAGTAGTTGAAGAAGTAGAGGGCAAAGCCCGCCGGACGGCCGTCGTGGTCGGCGATCAGGCAGAAATAGAAGGGGTTAGGGCCGAATCCGTCGCGCAGCAGGTCGGCCTCGGTGGCGGTCACCGCGTCCGGCTCGCGCTCGTAGGTGGCCAGGGCGCGAATGAAGGCGAGAATCTGCGGGACGTCGGCCGGTGCTGCGGCGCGGATCGTGGTTGCCATGGATCCATTCTAGAGTGTGATCCAGGCCACACACAGCGGTTTAATTCCGCACTACCATGGAGAGGTAGGCACTACAGTTGGGTCCAGGGATTCACGGAAAAACGCAATGCGCATGGCAACTGTAGTCGCACATACTGCTGTGCCCCCTTGTGTTGGAGAGTCGATTGGATTTACCTTGGGTCGTGCTGATGGCGATGGCTTGCGCGGCGGTTTCTGCGCTCAGGCAGCCTTTTTGACAAGCAGTTTTTGCAGGACTGCCTGAGGATGGGCAGCGTAAGCACAAACGGTGGAATCCCGCTGCAAGGGCACACGCCTTGGCCAAACGCGCCAGGGGGAGTCCATTGGGTGGATGGCCGAATACGATTTATTTTGAGCCTGCGGGGGCACACTGCCCGCAGCTCCCAAGGAGAAGAAGATGAAACGCACGATTTCACTTTGGCTGGGCCTGCTGGCATTCGCCCTTTTGCCCGCGCTTGCACAGGCGCCTGCTGCGGTCTACCGGTAAGATTCATGGCCACGTGACCAATCCGACCGGGGCGTCGCAAACGGTAGGTTCGGTGAGCCTTTCCAGTGACGGAGGCCACACATCCAAGTACACCTTCCAGGTGACTTCAACCGGCGACTACACCGGCGAGGCTCCGGCCGGCACCTACACGGTGATCTTTCGCCAGCCCGACACGCCGCCCGACAAGATGGTGGACTCATTTGACAACGTGAAGATTACGGCGGGTCAGGACACGGCGCAGGACATCGACATGTCGCGCAAGGAGTTCGTCGACAAGTTGCCGCCAGAACAGCAGAAGCAGCTTGAAGAATTGAGAAAGCACAACGCCGAAGCGATGAAGGCCAATGAGGTGATCAAGAACCTCAACGCCGATCTGAGGGTGGTGACCCAGGACATCAAGGACGCCGACGCCGCGCACGCGACCGCGGTGCAGACGCTGGGACCAAGCGCTGCCAAGGCCGATATTGCAGCCAAGGAAGCCGAGATCAAGACGGCCAAGTACACCGAGATCGAAACCCTGATGACCAAGGACACAGCGGCCAAGCCGGATGCCTCTGTTCTGTGGGCGCAGCTGGGTCAGGCGCAGGTTGGCTTGAAGAAGTGCGACGAGGCCGAGGCAACATTCAAGAAGACACTTGACCTGGAAACCAACTCAAAGAAGCCGAACATTGCGATCCAGGGACTGGCCGACAGCGGGTTGGGCGAAGTGTATGCGCGTACCGGCAAGATCCAACCGGCCAATGACGCCTATGACGCTGCCGCCAAAGTCAATCCGACGCAGGCCAGCTTCTACCTGAAGAATGAAGCGGTGATCTTCTTCCAGACCAACCAGCCGGATGCCCAGGTGACCGCGGCGGACAAGGCGATTGCCGCAGATCCGAACAGCGCGATGCTCTATTACCTGAAGGGCAACGGCCTGGTGGGCAAGACCACTATGGACGACAAGACGCACAAGCTGGTTGCCCCGCCGGGATGCATGGAGGCCTACCAGAAGTATCTTCAGCTGGCGCCGGACGGTCCCTATGCCGCCGAGGTCAAGGGCATTCTTGCCGGCTTCAACCAGACCATCGACACTGGCTTCAAGGCAGGCAAAACCAAGAAGAGTAATTGAAGCTTCTCTCGTGTGGGCCAGGGGCGTTCGCTGCGGCGAACGCCCTTGGTATTTTGGTCACCTGCAAAGCCGCTGCTCATCCCACCTGTGAGCCTCTACAATCCAATCCATGAGTTCTGGTCTGCCTGGCTACGCGCAAGCTGCTGAACTGGTGGCGGCCTGTGCTGCGCGGCTGCGGCCATCCGCCGCGGTTGAGCAGGTTGCGCTTGCGGCGGCTTCGGGTAGAGTGTTGGCTACTCCCGTCCGCGCCGATCGCGACCAGCCGCCCTTTGCCCGCTCCACGCGCGACGGGTTTGCCTGCCGCGCTGCCGAGGCGTCCAGGCATGGTCTGCTGCCTGTTGCGGGCGCCACGCGCGCCGGTGACCGGCCTGGCGGTCCGCTTCCGCATGGGGCGGCCTGGGAGATCATGACCGGCGCACCCGTTCCAGCCGGCGCCGATGCCGTGGTGATGCTGGAGCACGTAGAAGCAGCCGGCGGCCAGGTCCGGCTGCTGCCCCCGCGCACAATATCCGCGGGCGAAAATATCGTGGCCCAGGGTGCCCAGGCGCGCGCGGGCGACGAGCTGCTGCGCTGCCGGTTCCATAGTCACCTTTGCGCAGATTGCCGTTGCCGCGGCGTGCGGTTATGCGGTGCTGGAAGTGTTCCGCCGGCCCCGCGTCGCCATCCTCACCACCGGCGATGAACTGGTGCCGGTCGAGTCGCGATCCGGCTCCGGGGCAGATTCGCAACTCCAACGCGCCCATGCTGGCCGCTATGGTGGCCGCGGCGGGCGGCGAACCGTGGGTGCTGCCCACGGCGGCGGACAACGCGCAGGCTCTGGACGCGGCCCTGGCCGAAGCTGCCGGAGGCGGACCTGCTGCTCATCTCCGGCGGCGTCTCGGCGGGCAAATTCGACCTGGTGGAGCCGGCGCTGGCCCGCATGGGCGCGCAGTTCCACTTCACCGGCGTGCGCATCCAGCCGGGCAAGCCGCTGGTCTTTGGCGAGCTGCCGCGCAAAGGCGATCCTCAGGCCGGTGCGGGGCCCACAGCGCCCTTCTTCGGGCTTCCCGGCAATCCCGTCTCTTCGGCGGTCACATTCTTGCTCTTTGCGGCGCCGGTGCTGGCCGCGCTGGCCGGCAGGCGCGAGACTGGCCCGCGCTTTGTCCTGGCGCGGCTGGCCAAGGAGACTGACCGCCGCGCCAAGCCGGGGCTCACGCGCTTTCTGCCTGCCCGGTGCAACTTCAACCTGCCCGGTGGCGAGCTGCCGCAGGTCGCGCTGGTTCCCTGGCAGGGGTCGGGCGACCTGGCAGCGCTGGCACGATCCAACTGCTTTCTGGTCGTCCCGGAAGAAGATGCACGCCTTGCGGACGGCGCAATCGTTCGCATTCTGCTTTTTTGAGTTTGTAATGAAGCTTGAGGAGACTCCCGTGTCTGAACTATCGCATTTTGACGCTTCCGGCCAGGCCTCCATGGTGGATGTGAGCGCCAAGCAGGCGACCCGGCGCACAGCCACGGCTTCGGCCTTTGTGGAGCTCTCCGCGGCAGTGCTGGCCGCGCTGCCGGCCAACCCCAAGGGCAATCCGCTGGAGGTGGCGCGCTTCGCGGGCATCCAGGCGGCCAAGCGCACCGCGGACCTGATTCCCATGTGCCATCCGCTGGCGCTGACGCATGTGGATGTGCAGGCCGAGATCGTTGAAGGGGGCGTGCGCATCACTGCGACCGTGGCGACCACTGGCCCTACCGGCGTGGAGATGGAGGCGCTGACCGCTGCCGCCGTCGCCGCGCTCACCGTCTACGACATGACCAAGGCGCTGGACAAATCCATCGTCATCCGCAATGTGCAGCTCGAAGCGAAGACCGGCGGCAAGAGCGGAGATTTCGTACGCAGCACCAGCTGACGGGGGAAGTATTGGAGATACCCAATGGATGCGCGCAGGTGGGAGCGCAACTTGTTCAACAAAATTGGGGTTCTATCCGATATGAGCTGTAACCGGGTGCACTATGAAAAACTTTCCCAATCCCGAATTCCCCATCAGCAGCACCGATTGTGCTGAGATTGAGGCGATCTTCATCGAACTGATGCGCGCGCGCGATGCCGCCGAGCATGCCGAGGCTGGAAGCTCGAAGATGCCGTCTCTCAACCCTTCCAGCAATGCGTAGGGCCTTCCCTCGCAGTGGTACGGATAGCCTTAGCGCATGCGGTTCCGCGCTCTCTCGGCTCCGTTGACTCACACCTTCTCACCCCGGTTCAGGACTGCTCTTCCGCGGTCAATTACGCGCCGTGGCATACTCAGTCATGCGGCTTCGACCTGCTCAAACGGGAGATGCGCTGGCCGTAGCGCGTGTGCACGTGCGGTCGTGGCAAGCTGCGTATCGCGGATTGATGCCGGATGAGTATCTGGACCAGTTGCGGGCCGAAGATCGGGCGGCACGGTACGAGCTGGCGAGCGTTAATCCGCAAAAGCCTTACACGGTGGTTGCCGAACGCGATGGAGCGATCGTTGGATTCGCATCGACGATGCCCGCGCGCGATAAAGACCTTGCCGGGTATGGCGAACTGTGCGCACTTTACGTTGATCCGGAGCATTGGGGACAGGGGATCGGCGTTGCATTGGTTGCGGCGGCTCGCGCCTGGCTGGCTGCATCGGGCTTCGAGCGGGCGGCTCTTTGGGTTCTGGCGGGCAATACGCGCGCGGAACGGTTCTACAGCAACGACGGATGGGCTGCGGACGGCTCGCGGCGCACGGATGTCGTGTGGGGCTTTCCGGTGGAGGAGATCCGCTACCGGCGCGAACTTTGCGGGGCTCCTGAAGGGCAGAGCGCTCTCGCTTCCAACTTTCCGCATGAATGAACTACGATTCTCCTTCGCCCTGAAGGAGGCTCTATGGCGCGCTCTGCTCCGCTTTCCGCTTGCCTTGCTCTCATTCTTCTTGCTGCCACCGGCGCCGGCGCCCAGTCGGCGAGCGTCTACCAGACCACGCCGGATCTGCTTGAGGCTCTTTCCGAGCGCGCCACGCTGCACTTCGGCAAGCCTGACCCAACGGCGAAGGCTCCGCTCATCACCGTGGACGAATCGCAGCACTTTCAGGAGATTGACGGCTTTGGCGCCTCGCTCACCGATTCGGCCGCATGGCTGTTCGCCAAGAAGCTCTCTCCGGCGCAGACCGACGCGGCCTTCAAGACTCTTTTCGGCCGCAAGGACGGCATTGCGCTGAGCATTCTGCGCCAGCCGGTTGGCTCATCGGATCTGGCTGTCACGTTCTACTCCTTCGACGACCTGTGCCAACAGACGGCCAAGGCCTGCACCACGCCGCCGGGGGTCTCCGACCCCAACCTCGAGCACTACTCGCTCCAGCACGACCAGGAGTACATTCTGCCGCTGCTGAAAAAGGCGATCGGGCTGAACCCCGACCTGCACATCATGCTGACGCCATGGAGCGCGCCGGGCTGGATGAAAAGCTCCGGATCGATGCTGGGGTCGAACCCGGAGACCAAGGAGAAATCGAGCCTGAAGCCGGAGTTCTATCCGGCTTTTGCCAGCTACCTGGTGAAGACCATCCAGGGTTACCAGGCGGCGGGCGTGCCGGTGTGGGCGCTGAGCGTGCAGAATGAACCGCTCTACGCGCCGCCCACCTATAGCGGCATGCAGATGCTGGCCGACGAGCAGGCCAGGTTCTTTGGCGAGGCGCTCGCGCCGGCACTGGCTGCTGCGCACCTGAAGCCGAAGGTGATGGCCTACGACCACAACTGGGACCGCCCAGACTATCCCGAGACCGTGCTCAAGGACCCCAAGGCCGGTGCGCTGGCTGCCGGAACTGCCTGGCACCACTATGGCGGCGATCCATCGGTGATGACAAAGAACCACGAGGAGTTTCCGCAGAAGGACCAGTGGGTGACCGAGTCGAGCGGAGGAACCTGGCAGACAGGCAATGTCTTTGCGGAAGAGGCACGGGAACTGATCGCGGTGACCCGCAACTGGTCGCGCGCTTACGTGCTGTGGGCGCTGGCCACGGACCAGAATCACGGCCCGGTGGTGGGCGGGTGCGACACCTGCCGGGGACTGGTGACCATCGACCTGACCAACCCGGAAAAGCCGGTTGTGAAGCCTGAACTCGACTACTACGTGCTGGGGCAGGCCAGCAAGTTCCTGCAGCCGGGCGCGGTGCGCATCGCGTCCGACGAGCCGGCCGGGATCAGGCTGAAGGACGTTGCCTTCCGCAATACCAACGGCACCATTGTGCTCTACACGCTGAACGATGGGAGCAGCAGCCAGGAATTCCGCATCGGCTTCCACGGCAAGACCGCGACCACCACCCTGCCTGCCGGCTCGGTGGCCACGTTTGTCTGGAAGCCGTAAGCTGCCCGGTTGTCAGTGCGGCTGGGGCGGGGTTGCGCCGGCTGGAGGCGGGCCCTGCGGCGGGCGCGGGCCGTTGTCGTCGGGAATCACGAAGGGCTCGGGGCCCAGGTGGCCGCGATGGCAGGTGCCGCAGGTAACTGGTGCGTCAGAGTTGGGCACCTTGGACATGTAATTCACGTTGATGTCCTCGGTCATCTTGTACATCAGGCGCGCGGTCAGCTTTTCTTCTTTGGAATCATCGGCAAAGTTGAGCCGCGGGCGCCCGTTGGGGCCAATGTCTTTGGGATCAGGCGTATGGCAGGTGTTGCAGTGCGCGCCCAGCGAGCCTTCCCACTTCTCCATGATCTCGTGCACCTGCTGCCCGGTCAGGTTCTTGGGCAGGACTTTCAGATTGGTGGGCGCGGGATAGGTGCGCGGCGGCCGCGGAGCGCCTGCGGGAGGCGGCTGTTGCCCGGGAGCTGCCTCCGGGACCTGGGCAACGGTTGTGACGGCGAAAAGGACCGCTGTGAGCATGGCCGTGGCAGCCATGGGCAGGGAAAGGAAGGATTTTTTCAAGCCGGGAATCTCCTGGAGGATCGGAATATGTGCACTGATAGACGCAAGACTAACGAGCCGGGTTTAAGTTTCCCTGAAGGCACCGCAAATCTGGCCGGATTCTGAAAAGAATATCAATCCGGGCCGGCCGGAGCTTCGCCCATTCGAGTAAGACGGTGGGTGTTTGCGGATTTTTCCAAATTTGGGATGGTTCCAGCGGCCCGGTCTACCGCATCTTCTTCGGCCCGGAGACGCAGGGATGGCCGCGCACAACGAAGCGCAGCGGCAAGTCCACCGCCACGCGGATGCCGATGCGGGGCGTGACCAGCACATCCGATACGGCGAAGCCGTCGTCGCGGATCTGGAGCGGCGAGCCGGGGTCGGTGAGATCGAGGCCATTGTGGAGGGGCCGGGTGAGCCCGAGCGCCTGGCAGAGACGGCTGGGCCCGGAGGTGAGCTGCGGGGCAGGCGCGCCTGGTTGCAAGGCCCCGGTTCTGCGCCATCAGGGCTGATTCCATGGAGCGGCTCCAAGCGCGCGCAGCAGCACGCAGCCGGCCCGGCCTTCGATCTCGCAGGAGATATTCATGCAGAAGTAGCGGCCATAGATCGCATAGACATACGCATGGCCGGCGGGGCCGAAGAGAACCGGGTTCCGCGGCGTGGGGCCGCGATAGGAGTGGGCCGCCGGGATCGGGCGGATCGTTGTGCGGGCCGAGGTAGGCCTCGACCTCGACGATCCGCCCGGCCATGCAGCCCTGAGCGGCGAACGGTGCGCCAGCACCTTGCCCAGCAGGCGCGGCGCCACCTGCTCCGGCGGCGCCTCAAAGAAGGCGCGCGGCAGCCAGTGCCGCATCCGTCGAGCGCCGTTCGCCGGAGGAGCTGGGATGTGAGCCGGCCCTACTTGTGCGCTTTCTTCCATTCCTTGAGCAGCGCCAGCACCTCTTCGGCGTGGCCTTCGGGCGTAACCTTGGGAAAGATGTGCAGCAGGGTCTGGTCGGGGCCGATCACAAAGGTGGTCCGCTCGATGCCCCACACTTTCTTGCCGTACATGTTCTTTTCCTTCAGCACGCCAAACTGATTGCAGACTTTCTCGTCTACATCAGCAAGGAGCGTGTAGGGCAGGTCGTATTTGGCGCGGAATTTGGCCTGGGCCTTGGGCGTGTCGCGGCTGATGCCCAGCACCACCGCGCCGGCCGCCTGGAGCTTTTTGAAGGTGTCGCGGAAGCCGCAGGCCTCGATGGTGCAGCCGGGAGTATCCGCTCTGGGGTAAAAGAAGAGGATGACGGGCTTGCCGGCATAGTCGGAGAGGCTGGCGGTCTTGTCCTCGTCGGTTTGCAGGGTGAAGTCGGCGACTTTCTGATTGAGTTCCATGGGGAAGTCACCTCGTATGTTGAATGGAGGGCCATGGCTGGCCATCAGGTTCGATTATTTCCGAGGTGGGCGGCAAATGTCATTGCGCAAGGGTAGCGGGTTGTTGATAACACGAACGGCCGTTGCCGTCTTGGGCATGCTCGCGGCTCTGCCGTCGGCTGCGCAATACCCCGGCCAGGTAACCAAGAACGACAAGGACAGCCCCGAACTGCGCGCCATTGCCGTGCTGGAGTGGACCGGCGAAGCCGGCAAGCCCAAGGCCAGCCGCCTGGTTCCCGTGGCCGTGCTCGACGCCGGCCAGCTGCAGGACGGCGGCATCTACCTGGCCCGGCCCGAGCCGCTGGCGCTGGCCGGCGAGGTGGAGTACGAGCTGGAGCAGAACGGCAAGCCGGTGGGCCTGTTCGACATCAGCAATGCCGGCCAGGAGCAGGGCTCGTGGGTGGGCTACGGCTCGTGGAAGCCGATGCCCGAGCGCCAAGCCGAAGCCGTCAGCGCAGGAACTGGCCAAGACCCGCTTCGACGACGACGATGTGCAGAGCGACGGGCCTGTGCTGCATCGCAAGCATCACGACGACGATGCACCCTCGAGTGGCAGCAGCTCCGGCAGCGGCGGCGATTCCTCCGCGCCTGCCCAGCCCAGCGATCCGGACCGTCCCGTGCTCCACAAGAAGCCATCCGGCGACAGCACAGACAACAGTACCTCCGGCGCCGGCTCGCCTTCAGGGGCAAGCTCAAACCCCGCCTCAACTGGCACCCCAGCCAGCGCCTCAAGCCCTGCCCCGGAAAGCGGCGGTCCGGTGCTGCACAAGAAGGACGACAGCTCCGGAAGCAGCCCTGCTTCCACAGCAGGCAGCGACGATCCCGACCGGCCGGTGCTGAAGAAGAGCAAGAAGAGCCAACCGGCCGACATCGGCCACGTTGAATCCGTTGCCCGACGACACCGATCCCGACCGGCCCCGGCTCAAGCGCGGCAAGTCCAGCGGCAGACGACCTCGAGATGCTCCCAGCCTGATGGGCCTCCCGCGGATATGCAGCAGGCGGTGGCCGTCTCCGATGCCAAGAACCATCCCGTGCATCCGTGGACATTACTCGTGGTCCAACCCCGACGACGAGACCAGGATGAAGTCGGCCCTGGAAGACATGGCCCGGAGCGCACTTGGCCTGAATCCGCCGCCGGCCAAACCCGCGCCGAAGACGCTCCACCACCAGGAAGAGCACCAAGCCCGCGCCCCACCACCACCTCCGCCCGCGCCGCTGGTGGACGAGCAATTCCGCGTCTTCGAGCTGGCCTACGGCTCCGGCGCAACCCTGGTGCTGACCGCGCACACCGGCGGTCCGCCGGCACAGCAGAAGTTTGTCACCCTCATCGCCCAGCCCGATCTCTACGGCAACGTGCTGGTGCTGCTGAAGAACGTGACCGACGGCTCTCACCTGGACGAGAACCCGCGCATGCGGCTGGTGGATGCCGTGGACGCTCTGGCCGACAATCGCGGCGAACTGCTGTTTGAGCTGCGCGGCGCAACCCAGCGCCAGTTCGCCCTTTACCGCGTGCTGCGCGGGCAGGCTGAACAGTTGTTCGTCACGGGCGGAGGACAGTTTGACGGAGACGGCGGCGAGTAGCGGGTCAGGCCGCTGCCACGCAATCTCTCGGGACAACGAAACGCAGAAGCCCTCGCAGCACTCGTTTTTTAGATCAAAACAGATCACTAATTCGCGGAATCTTATCGTTTAATCAATACAAAAGCGCTGTTCGTCTTAGGCTGTGTACTACTTCCTATACAATGGCGTTAGAGTGGGCAAGCCGCCGCTCTCTAAGGAATCTTTAACGAATGGCATCTGTCCTTACCGCACCTTCCCCTGAAGCCGCAGCTCTCGGCGCAACCGTTTCCATCCCCGAAGCCCCCGAATCTTCCGCTTCCGCAGGCACCCAGAGGGTTCCGGCGCGGCATGAAATTCGCATGGGACGTGCAGTATTCGTCGGCGAAGGAATCAACTGGTTGACGCTGTCGGTGGTGATCGCATTCCATGTGGGCGCCGTGGCGGCGCTGTTCTTCTTTACCTGGCAGCGGCTGCTGGTGATGCTGGCGCTTTATGTCCTGGCCATCAACGTGGGCATCGGCATGTGCTATCACCGGCTGCTCACCCATCGCGGCTACCAGGTGCCCAAGTGGCTGGAATACGCGATGGCCGTCTGCGCCACGCTGGCGCTTGAGGGCGGACCGATGTTCTGGGTTTCGACGCATCGCGTGCATCACCAGATGAGCGACCAGGAAGGCGACCCGCATTCGCCCCGCGAAGGCGGATGGTGGGCGCACACCGGCTGGATTCTCTTCGGCAACTCTCTCCATGCGCAGACGGAGTTTCTGGACCGCTATTCTCCCGACCTGGCACGCGACCGCTTCCACGTCTGGCTGAGCAAATACCACTGGATTCCGCTCACCGCGAGCGGCGTGGTGCTGTTTGGCCTGGGCTGGCTGGTCGGCGGCTTCACGAGCGCCGTCGGCATGCTGCTGTGGGGCGCCTTCCTGCGCGTGACCCTCGGCCTGCACGCCACCTGGCTGGTCAACTCGGCCACCCACATGTGGGGCAGCCGGCGCTTTCGAAACCCGCGACGACTCGCGCAACAACTGGTGGGTGGCGCTGGTGAGCGGCGGCGAAGGCTGGCACAACAACCACCACGCCCATCCGGTCTCCGCCCGGCACGGCCTGGCCTGGTATGAGGTCGACCCCAACTACTGGGGCATCTGGCTGCTCTCCAAGCTCGGCCTGGCGCAGCAAGATTCAAAGTGGCGAAGTACGATCGGGCGAATCCCAAGCCGGCGGGAGTCGAGGGCGCCACGCCGGGGTACTGAGCAGCTGCGATAAGCAATCTGTGCATTGAAAAAGGCGGCCACCCATTCCGGGATGGCCGCCTCTTTCATTGGATTTGCGCTGTTGCCCAGTGCGGATGCGCAGCTATCTGCGCAGCTTGGCCCGCACCCACAGCACGCCGAAGACCGGCAGGGCAATCACCAGCACCACCACCCCGGCCGGGAAAGCCGACATAGCGGTAGCTGTCGGCGTAGCTCACCGCGTGATGGCCGAAGACGTTCCACGCCAGCAGCGCGAAGATGGCGATCGTGGTCGTGGCAAAGAAAGTGAAGAACGCCGACGCAAAGGCCAGCAGCAGGCTGGTGAAGAAGCCGAATCCCTCGCAGCGGAAAGCCAAGAACCTTGCCGCCGCGCCGCTCGTGCGCCAGTTCTGTCATCTCGATGCCTCTCTTGGTCTAGAATACAAGTCTGATGGCGAGCAGCGCACAAATCGAGCTTTGGCACGCGGAGAAGGTGGCCACGCAGGTGGCCGTGGCCCAGGCTCCCAACGGAATTCACTACGCGATGTGGGGCGAGACGCGCATCTCCGATGCCGACCTGGAGCGGCTGGTGGGCGCCGTGCCGGCCACGCTCTCTGCCGCGCTCGACCACCGCGCCTATTACTTTGTTCCGCTGGCCATCGCCGACACCGGCGAGACGATGGTCGCGCCCGGCTACACCGTCGATCTGGGCGACCGCGCCATCTGCCATCGCAACGCCGTCTTCGGCTCGACCGAGGCGGTCTTTCTCTCCACGCGCCTGGTCGAGGACCGCTTCGGCCTGGCCTTCGAGTTCTTCATCAACGTGGCCCACAACTTTGTCGAGGCCGCGGGCGTTCCGGAGAGCTTTTCCGCGCTGGCCTGGTCGCAGGCCGAGGCCCAGGTGCGCGGCGAGACCAGCCAGGACGCCTGGGAGACGCGCCGCCGCGCGCAGGACAGCCGCGGCCGGCCAGAAGGTGCATCGACGAGCGCTCCCGCAGCAGCTACTTCGAGTCGGCCTTCTCCGACGCGCTGGCAATTTACATGCTGTCGCTGGCCGTCGACTTCGACTACCACGACCTGCGCGAGCGCGAGTACCCGCTGCTGGCCGCGCCGGCCCTGGCCGAGCGCCTGCGCCACGTGGCCGGCCTCTTCCCCGCCAATCCGGGCTACGAGTTCCAGGTGCTCTACCGCCGCAAGGGCTGAAGGATCGCTAGAGGCCTGCCTTCATTCGAAGAGCGTAATGACCCGCGCGAGCACCTCAGCCATAATTTCAGCCGGAAGCGCGTCCACCTTCCTGCCCGCTCGCGCTTCAAGATCGAGCACACGCGGCTGGTCGCAGCGCACGATTCCTGTGGTCTTGATGCCTGCAATAGACACCGCAAAACCGATGCGGCGGGCAAACTCGCCGCCGCTCGTGATGGGCAAAACCACCGGCAGCTTGGTTGCTTGGTTGAATGCGGTGGGCGAGACGACGAGGACCGGCCGTTGGCCGCGCTGCTCGTGTCCAACCGTGGGATCGAGCGTGACCATGTAAATATCGCCACGCTTCATAGCAGCTCGCGGCCCACGGGCGGCGCGTTGAGCCACTCAAGCTCTTCTTCCGTCCGCTCCAGCGGTTCAGAAAAATCGCACTTCGCCAGCAACTCGTCGAGTGTGTAGCGGGGTTTGGGTTTCGGCTGAAGGATCAGGCGGTCGCCATCCACGGCCAGACCCACCGTGGCGCCGGCCTTGAGGTGAAGCTGGTCGAGAATGGCCGGCGGAACGGCCAGCATGACCGAGCCGCCGACTTTTCGCAGGTTGGTCGTGTGCATGGCAACCCTCCAGAAGTTATATAAGAATATAACACAAGAAGCCAAGCGCGGGCAGTTCTCTGTCGGACCTCAGATTGAATACAGATTCCTGCTCAAGAACTCGTTCCGGAATTTGGCTTCCGGGTCGTAGTGCTTCACCAGCGCCTGAAAATCGGCTAGCCGCGCGTACTGCGCCTCGATGCGCTGCGGCGGCAGGGTGAAGACCTTGGCCCAGTGCGGCCGGGGGGCGAAGGGTTCCAGCTGCTTCTCGATGAGGGGCAGAATGCTAGTCACTTCCGGCGTCTCCGGCTTCCAGGTGAAGTGGATGGCCAGGGAATCGCGCCGGTAGGCGGTGCTCATCCACAGGTTGTCGGCGGCAATGGTGCGCAACTCGGTGATGAACAGGTGGGGCGTGATCAGGTCGCGCAGCTTTTCCACGGCGAGGATGGCCTCGTAGCCGCGCTCGCGGGGGACGAAGTACTCGGTCTGCAGCTCGCGGCCGCTGGAGGGGACAAAGTTCATGCGGAAGTGGGGCAGGCGCTCGTACCAGGGGCCGGGAATGCCCTGCTGCTCGGTGCAGGGCTCGGCGTCGTGGCCGGCGATGGGGTGCAGCTTGCGCGTGGCGAGGGTGGCGCCAAAGAACTCCGGCTGCCACTGGTTCTTGTCGCCGGGCGCAACGCGCCGCTTGATCCAGACTTCCCGGGCCTGGTGGTGCTGCCAGTCGGTAAACAGGCTGACGCTGTAGCCGCTGGAGAAGATCGCATCGAAGTGGTCCTTGAGGTGATCGAGCGAAAGGTTCTCGTAGACCGACTGGGCGACCTGGAAGGTTGGCAGCAGGTTGAGCGTGACGCTGGTGACCACGCCCAGCGCGCCCAGTCCCACCACCGCGCCCAGGAATCGGTCGCCGTCCTTGGCATGCGAGAGCGTCAGCAGTTCACCGTCGGCCGTTACCAGTTCCAGCCCCGCAACCGCCGTGGCCAGGTTGCCGTTGCGAATGCCCGAGCCGTGGGTTGCGGTGGCAATGGCGCCGGCCACGGAGATGTGGGGCAGCGACGCCAGGTTGTGCAGCGCGTAGCCGCGCGCATCGATCACCGGGGCCAGCTTGCCGTAGGTGACGCCTGCGCCCACGGTGACGGTCAGCGCCTTTTCGTCGATCGCAATCTGGTCCAGGCGCCTGAGAGAGATCTGGTTCTGCGTGCTGTCGGCAATGGTGTTGAAGGAGTGGCGCGTGCCCAGTGCGCGCAGCTTGCTGCAGTTCTTCACCACCTGCCGGACCTCGTCCACGGACCCGGGCGTATAAAGCCGGTCGGTGCTGTACGTAAGGTTGCCCGCCCAGTTCTCCCGCGGCCCGGCGGGCTCCTGGCCAGCCAGCCCGCGCGGCAACAAACTCCCGGCCACAATCGCGCCGGATGCCTTCATGAACTCACGTTTATCCATTCGCCTCGCTCCGTTCAATGCACGCCTGAAGGGGGTTACGGTGTGCAGCGGCGTGCTGGACAAGAATAGGGGCAGAATGGGCGCCGAGCAATCTATTTCTGCCGAAGCTGGCGCCGCGAAAGCGCCCTCAATTCCGGCTGCTGGCGACGGTCGTGCAGGCGTCCGCGCCGTGCTGTGCGCGTTTCAGTGGAAGAGATGCCGGTTTACGACAAAGGTCCTCCGCGCGCCTTTCCATTTTGAGACTTGCGCATTGTCCTGTATCCTAAAGAGGATGGGCCACGTGTTGGCCCAAATAAAAGGAGAGTGTACCAATGGCAGAGACAATTAAAAAGAAGGCAACAACCCCCAGCAAACCTCGCAAGGCGGCTGCTCCCAAGAAGATGGCGACGGTTACTCCGATATCGGTTTCCACTGAAGAAGTAGCAAAGCTTGCGCATCGCTTCTGGGCTGAGCGCGGATTCCAGCACGGGCGGGATGCGGAGGACTGGTTCCGGGCAGAGCAGGAGCTGATCGGAAAGGCGTCCTAGCCCGACCCTTCACATTCAATAGAGAACGTCACTCACTCGCGTATGCAATGCGGCCTTCACTGATGGTCCAGCGGACTTTGCCCTGCATCGTCCAGCCGTCAAAGGGAGTGTTGCGCGACTTGGACTTTGTTTCCCGGGCGTTGTAGGTCCACTCAGCCTTGGGGTCGAAGACGACGACGTCGGCAAAACTGCCCACGGTCAGCGTTCCACGTCCTTTGAGGTTGAGGAGCGCGGCAGGCTGCGCGCTGAGCAGGCTCAGCACGCGGCCCAGGGGCAGCTTGCCCTCCTTGTGTAGCCAGCGCAGGCTCAAGCCAAGCGCGGTTTCCAGGCCGGTGATGCCGTTCGGAGCGTTCTCAAACTCCACTTCCTTCTCGTGCACGGCGTGGGGTGCGTGGTCGGTGGCAATGGCGTCCACCACGCCGTCGAGGATGGCCTCGATCATGGCGTCGCGGTCCGCGGCTGCGCGCAGCGGCGGGCACATCTTGGCGTTTGTGTCGTACATGCCAACGTGCTCATCGGTCAGCAGGAAGTGGTGCGGAGCCACCTCGCAGGTCACGCGCAGGCCGTTGCGGCGTGCCTGGCGCACAGCGGTCAGCGCCGCCGCGGTGGAGATGTGCGCCACGTGCAGGTGGGCGCGGGAGTCACGCAGGTCCTGCACCAGGCGGATGTCGCGCTCGACGATCGAGGACTCGGCCTCATTCGGCCAGCCGCGAAGGCCCAGGCGGAAGGCGGTTGGCCCGGCGTTCATGCTGGCCACGCCCCCGCCAAAATGCGTCATCCGGGTGTCTTCCGCATGCTGAATGACGCTGAGGCCTACCCGCGCCGCTGCGGCCAGGGTCTCGCGCATCACGCTGTCTTTCAGGATGGGCAGGCCGTCGTCGGAGACGGCTACGGCGCCGGCGGATTTGAGCGCGGCAAAGTCGTTGATGGCCTCGCCCTTGGAACCGCGCGTGGCGGCGGCGATGGGGAAAACGCGGATAAGCGCTTTTCGTTCCGGCGCCTGCATCCAGCGGGTAATCTCGGGCGAGTCGTTCACCGGCTTTGTGTTGGGCATGGCGGCGACCGAGGTGAAACCGCCCGCCGCGGCTGCGGCCGTGCCAGACGCGATCGTCTCCTTGTAGCCCTGGCCGGGTTCGCGCAGGTGAACGTGCATATCGATGAGGCCGGGTGCGATGGTGAGGCCGGTTGCGTCCAGGGTCTGAACGTCGGGTCCGGCTGCGCCGTTGCCCAGCTTGAGCTTGCCGGGGCCGGCAATCTCAGCCACCCGGCCGTCCTTGAGCAGAATATCTTTCAGGCCGTCCATACCGGCGGCGGGATCGATGAGATGGCCTCCGCGAATTACGAGCGCCGTCATGCGCGGTCTCCTTGCTGTTGCACGGCCGTCAGTGCGCGTTCGACTACTGCCATGCGGATGGCCACGCCGTTCTTCACCTGTTTCAAAATCACCGACTGCGGCCCGTCTGCCACGCCCGCGGTGATCTCCAGGCCGCGAATGATTGGGCCGGGATGCATCACGATCGCGGTTGAGGCGTAGGTGGCCAAACGGGGGCCGGTCAGCTGGTAGTTGGCCTTGTACTCTTCCAGATCCAATTGCAGACCGGACAACCGCTCGGCCTGGATGCGCAGCATCATCACCACCTGCGATTGGCGAAGAGCTGCTTTGAAGTTGCGCTCAATCTCGATTCCGGGGCCTGCGCTGGCCGCAAGCTCCGGCAAAAGCTCCTTCGGTCCGCAGAGCAGCACGCGCGCGCCCAGGCGCGGCAGCAGCAGCATGTTGGAGCGAGCCACGCGGCTATGCAGAATGTCGCCAACGATCATCACGGTGTCGCCGGCGAGGGTTTCAGGGGTGACCGTTTCCACGCCCGGCTTCAGATGCGCAAGAATGGTGCGCAGGTCCAGCAGCGCCTGCGTGGGGTGCTCGTGCATGCCGTCGCCGGCGTTGAGCACGGGCAGGCGGGTTTCAGCTTCCAGCAGCCAGGCCGCGCCGGAAGAGTTGTGGCGGAGAATGATGGTTTCCGCGCCCAGGGCGCGCAGCGTCAGGCCGGTATCTTTCAGCGATTCGCCTTTTTCAATGCTCGAAGACAGGCTGGAGACCAGCGTCGTGTCGGCGCCCAATCCCTTGGCGGCCAGCTCAAAGCTGGTGCGGGTTCGCGTGGAGGACTCATAGAACAGCAGCGCCACGCGGCGCTTGGCCAGGATGCGGTCGCGGGTGAGCGGATCCTGGTTTTCCAGCGCCGTTGCGCGGCTGAGAATGTGGCTGATTTCTTCCAGAGTCAGGTCGGATGCGGAAAGCAGCGACCCGGGATGAAAAGGGAACGGCGATGCGGGAGCGGGCGGCGGGTGCAGAGATCGGCGGACGGGCGGTGTGGCGGGGTTCATTTCTTTCCAGCTTCTAGCCTCTGGCTTCCAGCCTCTAGCTAGTGGCTAGAAGCTAGAGGCTAGAAGCTGCTTTTGTTAATCCACACGCTCGACCAGCAGTACCTGCTCGTCGTTGTCGACTTCGCGGAATTTCACTTCGATGATCTCGCGGCTGCTGGTGGGCACATGCTTGCCAACATACGTGGCCTCGATGGGCAGTTCGCGATGGCCGCGGTCAATGAGCACGGCCAGCTGTACGCGACGCGGCCGGCCATGGTCGAAGAGTGCATCCAATGCAGCCCGTATGGTCCGGCCGGTGTAGAGAACATCGTCGCAGATCACCACGTCGCGGCCTTCGATATCGATTCCGATCGCCCCTTCGGTGACCACCGGACGCACGTCCGTGGTGGAGAGATCGTCGCGGTAGAACTGAATGTCGAGCACGCCGGTATCGATGGGATGCTTCTCAATGCCGGAGATGAGCTTGCCCAACCGGTCGGCAAGGGGCACGCCCCGACGCTTGATGCCAACCAACGCCAGGTCTTCGCTGCCATTGCTCTTTTCGACAATCTCGTGGGCCAGGCGCACCAGGGTGCGCTCGATCTCAGAGGCGGACATCAACCTGCCCTTAATGCGCAGACTTGGCATGTTCGGAGTTTCACTCATCGTTTGTCTCTCGCAGGATGATACGAGGGGGAGCGGGTCGGGAGCAAGTTGTGGAGAATCGGGAGCGAATTCGAAGGCCTGCGCTTGAGGCGATGAAGGTGGTTCCAGCTATGCCTGTGGCCGGCGTGCACGCGCCTGCAAACGCGCCCCAAGCGCACCGCCCGCGACAGCAAACAGCAGCAGGAAGCCCGAACTAATGGCAAGGTTGAACGCCTGACCGCCTGCATGCCCTTCCGGGGAAAGCATCCAGACTCGATTCTGAGCCTGGGCAGCCTCTTCCTGGGCAGCAAGCGCCGGTCCCATCCCCGACGCCAGTTGCTGGGTCATCTGCTCGCCTGCGGCAATGTTGGTCTTCCATTCTCCGTCAATCTGGCTGGACTGGTGAAGGACAACGCGTTGCACAAAGAGCGCTCCGCCGCTCACGCCGAAGGCAAGCCAGGCGCCGACCAGGCCGGTCACCAGGCCAATGCGGGCGCCGGCCCCGGTGGTGATCCATGCGGGCCGCTGGCTGCGCAGATAGAGCGCTACAGCCCAGGCTGCTGCTCCAGACATCCAAAACAGCCCCAGAAAGCTGATGGGTGAGGCGCCGCTCGAAAGCAGGCCGGCAGGCACCGCCAGCATCAGGGCCAAAGGCAAGGCGCGCTTCCAGTCCACCGTCCCGGCATCCCGCACCGGCCCGGTCCACTGTTCCGGCGGCGCCTGCCCCGGGACGTTGTCCGCCGAGTACTGGAGTTGCGGCAGACCGCACGTGGGGCAGAAGCAGTTCTCGGCCTCGATGGCCTGGTGACAGCGGGTGCAGTTAATTTCCATACATCTATGAGCCTATAGCATTCTTGGGCAGTCTGGGCAGATTCGTGGGACGCGGGCTGGGGAAAGACCGGCCGCCGGCTGCTTACTTTTCTGAAACAGCCAGGCGCAGTTTGGCGGCCACAATGTCTTCGGCCGCAGCAACGGCCTCTTCCAGGGTCATATTCGTGGAGTCGAGCAGGACAGCGTCATCGGCTGGTTTCAGCGGCGAATCGGCGCGGTTGCGGTCGCGGGCGTCGCGGGCGCGCAGGTCGCGGATCACATCCTCGGCCTGCACGGCGGGACTTGGGCCAAGCTGATCGAAGCGGCGCAGGCCCCGCACTTCCGGAGCGGCATCGAGAAATATCTTCACCGCGGCATGGGGAAAAACCACGGTTCCAATGTCGCGGCCTTCCATTACCACCCCGCCGCCGGCGCCAAGCTGCTGCTGCAGGCGGACCATCCAGGCGCGGATCGCTGGGAAAGACGCTGACACGGGAGGCTGCGTCGGTGACGATCTGGATGCGGAGCTGGCCGGTCACATCTTCCTCATCGAGCAGGACGCGATTTTCCTCTTCGCCGGGCTCAAGGCGGATGGTGGTTTCCCCAGCCAGTGCTTCCAGGGCCGCGCTGTCATCCAAAGAGAGAGCCGCGCGCAGCGCCTTCAGAGCAAAGGCGCGATACATGGCGCCGGTTTCCAGGTTCAAAAGGCCAAAGTGGCGCGCCAGGTGGCGGGCAATGGTACTTTTGCCCGCCCCTGCCGGGCCATCGATGGCGACAATGATCTTCCGCTCAGGAGAAAGGTCGTGCAAGAGGCTTTCGTCCGCACTCATCCGCGCTTCTTCGTCTCCTGCTTGGGCCGTGCGGTAAAGCCGTAGTGCTTGCTGTTGCCGGCCTTTGCTCCCGCTGCCAGAGCGGGTTTGCGGGCGCCGCGCGCATCGGGCCGCGCGTCTTTCCTGGGAGCACTGCCGCTGCGCGTCAGACTGCTGCTCCGTCCGTTAGGGCTGGCTTTGCCGGCGGGCTTGGCGACTTTCGTGTGGCCGTTGCGGCCCCAGGCAGGAGCGGCGGGTTTTGCACCATGTGCGCTGGAAGCGCCATTCGACGGACGAGCCGTACTGCCGTTGGAGTGTGCGCCGTTGCCGGAAACCTTGCCGGGGTGCGCTCCGTTGGTTCCATTGTGCTTGGACTTGGCGCCGTTGGTCGCGTTGGCGGTCCAGCGTGTGCCGGCAGCTGGCCGCGAGCCGGAAGGACGTGCTGCCGCGGCACGGGTGTCCGCGCTGGAACGGCGCGCCGGGCGGCTGCTTGAGGACGATTGTGCCGGCTTGCGGTCGCGGGAGTGCGTTGCGGGCCGGCTGAAGTGGGGTCGCGCCGCCGCGGGCTTGGCACTGGAGGCAGGCTTGTGCACCGCGGGAGTACGGGGAACGTGGGTTTCCGGCGCGCTGTGCGATTCAACGGGCGCGGGCGCCGCTGTGAAGGCCGGCTTGGGCGCTTCCACCTCAGGCAGATCGTCGTCATGGTCGTGCGAGCGCATAAAGTACGCGGACGCTGGCATGGACGAGCTGGTGTAGAGTGTGGGAGCGATGGCGAACTCGGGCAGGGTTCCCGCAACGTAGAAGTGCGGGGCGTGGCCCAGAGAGATGGTGTGCACCTGGCGCGTGGCAACCAGGCCGCGCAGCACTTCGCGCACCTTGCTGCGCGCGGTCAGCGGAGCCAGGAACAGCTCCACTTCTTCCATGCTGGCGGCAATGACGGCCTGCAGGTAGATGGAGGCAAGCACCGAGATGGCGGTCACTTGCGAGGTGGAAGCGCCTTCGGCAATGGCCTTCTGGAAGCGCTGGCGCAGCAGTTGCCACTTGGCCGGCTGCGCCGGGCGCGGCGACAACCGGAATGATGCGCAGCTGCTGCCAGAGCTCGGTGATGGCGCGCAGCACGGCGCCTTCGGTCACTTCGCGGCCCAGCGCGTGCTTCAGCGTCGGCAATGGTGGCGTCGCCCGCCTCCAGCTGCTTGTAGGCCTGCACGGCGAGCTGCGAAACCTGGCGCGAGCCGGTCAGTTGCGGGCTGCGGCGCCAGTCGCGATCGCCGCGCAGCGCATACACGTAGGGCAGAACCCAGGCGGCCACCACAAAGTCGGGCTGCTCGCCGGGCTGGCCCAGCAGGTTGAGCCGCACGGCTACGCCGTCAGTCTCCAGGCGCACCAGCAGCTCTTCGGCCAGTGGCAATGTGTTTCGGATCGGGGGTGGCGTTCTGCTGGCCGGCTACGGCCTCGACAAACGAGGGCGCGATGGACGAGGAAAACTGCCGCCGCGGCAGGAAAAGACACAATCCAGTCTCTTCAATCCAGGTCCGGGCATCTTCCAGTGTGAGTGCCCCGTGTCCGTTCTGGCGCATCCTTTCGGCGCGCGATGCTTCCAATTGCTCTGCTGTCAAAGAAAAACCTCACTTCCAGGCTGGCGAAACGGCCAAACCGTAGAGATTCTGCGTCGTGTCTACCTGGCTCAAAAGGTCGATCGCTACCGCATCGAGGTGCGTCGACTGAAGTGCTGTCGGCTTCGGGATACTTGGTCCCTGGATCTGTGCTCTGCGCCGGGCAACCTCTCGCTCCTGAGAGCGAGGGCTGCCACCTTCCCATATCGTACCTGTGATTCAGATGCGATGGAAGGCCCGCTGGATCTCCTTCCAAGAATACAGCAAAGCTATTGGACGTCCATGCGGGCAACTGGTTGGGTGGCTGGTTTTTGCAAGTTCCAACAGTAACCATTCCATACGAACCGGGTCAAGAGGGGTGTTGACCTTGATGGCGGAATGGCAGGCGATGGAGGCGGCGATGCGCGTCCGAAGCGCCGTAAGATCCTCATTCTGCGTGGCTTCGCCGGAGTCTGGCGGCGGACTGCTCAATGACCTCGGCGAGCATCCGCTCCAGAGCCGCTCCCTCCAGGCCCACCGGCGCAGCTTTGACCGCAAGTGTCTGAGGGCCAAAGGGTTCCACCTCAAATCCGTTGCGCTCCAGTTCTTCGGCGATGCGCGCAAACACCACCATCTGCGCAGGGCTTCAGTTCCACCAGCATGGGCATCAGTAACCTCTGGCGCTGCACTTTTTCCACCTGGCGGTCGCGCAAAATTTTTTCAAAAAGAACGCGCTCGTGGGCCACATGCTGGTCGATTATCCACAGGCCGTCGTCGCCGGCGGCCAGAATGAACGACTCGCGCAGCTGCCCGAGGGGCCGGAGCGAGCCCAGATGGTTCAGAGTTGGCGGCGGCCTGCTCGGCCTCCACCTGGGCTGTCGCCGTGGCCGGGCTGGCGTCCGTTGGCCGCCGCATCGCCAGAGCTGCGGAGAGCAGCCCTCGGGCTCTGGCATTTCCGACGGGCTGGAACAGCGCTGCCGCGGCCTCGCCCCAGGCCTGCTGGTCGCCCCATCCGCCTGGATTGAAGCCGCGGCCGTCAAAGGGCAGCTTGCCGGGAACTGGGCGTTGGGAGCCGCGGAGTGAGCTGAAATGGCTCGGCTTCGGCCGCAGCGGTCGCCGTGGCGCCGGGATCGGAGTCGGCTGGAATTGCGGCGTCTGGCGCGCCGGGCAGCGGCGAGAGCAGCCGGCGGCATCAGCGACGGGCTGGCGGCGGGCGCGGAGTCGAGCGCGGCCAGAAACGCCGCCGCCGGGACGGGCCTGGATCAGCGCCGTGCGCAGGCTGTCGCGGACGAAGTCGTGGATCAGGCTCTGCTGGCGGAAGCGGACCTCGGTCTTGGCCGGGTGCACGTTCACGTCCACCTCTTCGGGCGGCATCTCCAGAAACAGCAGCACCACCGGAAAGCTGGTGGGCGGAATCACGTTGCGATAGGCCTCAGTGATGGCGTGCATCAGCAGGCGGTCGCGGATAAGCCGCTTGTTCACAAAGATGTAGATCGAGTTGCGGTTGAGCTTCTGCAGCTCCGGCTTGGAATAGAAGCCGGTCAGGCGCAGCGTGCCGGGGTCGCGTGCGGGCTCGTCGGGATCCTTCTTCCACGGCGGCGGCTCGGGCAGGCCGGCGCGGGCCAGCGGCGTTTCGGCGGCCACGGGCAGCAGCTGCGCCAGCGTGTCCTTGCCGAAGATCTGGTAGATGCGCTCGGCGGTGCGGGTTACCGGCGGCGCGGAGACGATGGTGTGGGTGGCGGAGAGCAGCTCGAAGTGCTTCTCCGGATGGGCCAGCGCGTAGTGGGTGACCAGCGCCGTAACGTGAGCCAGCTCGGTGGATTCGGCGCGGAGAAATTTGCGGCGCGCCGGGGTGTTGAAGAAGAGATCGGCGACGGCCAGGGTGGTTCCGCGCGGCAGGGCTGCGTCGTCCACGTGAAGGATTTTGCCGCCGGCGATCTCGATGCGGGTTCCGGCGGCCTCGTCGCCGGTGGCCGTCTCCAGCGTGACGCGGGCCACGGAGGCGATGGACGGCAGCGCCTCGCCGCGAAAGCCCAGGGTGGCGATGGAGAGCAGGTCGTCGGCGGTGCGCAGCTTTGAGGTGGCGTGGCGCTCGAAGGCCAGCAGCGCGTCGTCGCGGTTCATGCCGTGGCCGTCGTCGGTGATGCGGATCAGCTTGCGTCCGCCGGCCTCCACTTCGACACGGATGCGGTTGGCGCCGGCGTCGAGAGCATTCTCCAGCAGCTCCTTGACCACCGAAGCCGGCCGGTCGACCACCTCGCCGGCGGCAATCTGGTTGGCAACCTGGTCGGGAAGAATGCGGATGCGGCCCATAAGACCTTAGGGTAACGCAGAAGGCAGGGAACAGGGACTAAGGGACCAGCGGGTTGCCGCGGCCTAGGCTCTTGTCGCGCGGTCCTGCGGATACTCGGATCGTCCCAGGTATTCCGATTCGCGGGAATTTAACGGGAGGGATGTGCCAGACGCAGCCGTGGATGCGTCCAAGACAACGTGGACGCCGGCAACGGAACGAAGCGACCAGATCCGGCGTATGACCTCTCTGTTGACCTTGCCCCTTTCACGTGTCCGGAACTTTGTTCGCCTGTGGACATGCCTGTCCGTAAATGAACGATGGACGGAGAGCTTGCAGATGGAATCGAGATCCATTCGCCAGCCAAACGCAATGATTGCATCGAGATGCGCGTCAGGTTGCGTTCAGCGGTGATGGAAGGCGAATTGCAAGCAGCAAATAAGCGGTTTCCCTCTTCCCCGGAGGTTCGGTTGGATGAAGCAGTTTGAATGTTTTGGGCTGGACACGGCGAACCAGTGCCTGCTGTGCAGCGGTGCGCCCGTCGATCTGGCTCCAAAGCCCTTCGCTGTGCTTCGCTACCTGGTGGAAAATCCGGGCCGCCTGATTACCCACGACGAACTGCTGGATGCGGTGTGGCCGGAGACCTATGTGCAGCCGCAGGTGCTGCGCACCTACATGCTGGAGCTGCGCAAGGTGTTGGGCGACGACGCCGGCCAGCCGCGCTTCATTCAGACACTGCCCAAGCGTGGCTATCGCTTTGTGGCCCAGGTGACAGAGCAGAGGCAGGCGCCTTTGAACCAGTCGCTGCGCAGCAGGCGGGGTGGGCCGGTTGTGGACCGTACGGAGGAGCTGGCTCGCCTGAATGCTGCGCTGCATTTGGCGGTGGCCGGCCAGCGCCAGGTGGTGTTTGTCAGCGGAGACGCGGGGATTGGAAAGACGACGCTGGTCGATGCTTTCTGCGGTCAACCTGGTTCGCAGCAGGCGGCGAGCGTGGCGCGCGGGCAGTGCGTGCAGGGCATTGCCGCCACGGAAGAGTACTACCCCGTGATGGAAGCGCTGCGTGAACTGTGCGCAGGGCCGGATGGAGAGGCAGCGTGCCGCGCGCTGAGCCGGATGGCGCCCGCCTGGCTGGGACATGGGTTGGCTCCGCAGGGAGCTGCGATCCCTCCATTAAGCGTCGAAGCTGAGAAACGGACGCTGGGAGACCTGTGTGCCGCTCTGGAAGAGCTGGCCGCGGAGAAGCCTGTGGTTCTGGTCTTTGAGGATTTGCACTGGGCAGATGACTCCACACTTCACCTGATCTCTGCACTGGCGCGCCGCCGGGCGCAGGCCAGATTGCTGGTGCTGGCCACATGGACTCCGCGGCAGGGGCGCGTTGAAGATCAACCGAAGGTTCTCATGCAGGATTTGCTGATGCGCCGGCTGTGCATGGAACTGGAGCTTGCGCCGCTCAAGCGAGCTGCCGTGCGAGAGCTGCTCAGCGCGGAACTGGGGCAGGAAGATCTGCCGCCCGGGCTGGCGGAGTTTGTCTACCAGCGTTCGGAGGGAAACCCGCTGTTTGTCATCGCCGTGGTGGAACACTTGATTGCGCAGGGAGCGCTGGTGCGCAGAAGCGCGAACGGCAATACCGCGTGGGAGCAGTGCGCGCCCATCCCGGAAACGGAGGCCAGTGTACCGGACGCGCTGGCGCGCATGATTGAACTGGAGATTGAACGGCTCAGTGAAGAGGAGCAGCGGCTGCTTGAGGCAGCCAGCCTGATGAGCGTTGCGTTTCCCGCATGGGCCGTGGCCGCGGCGCTTGAAAAGGACCCTGTGGAGACTGAGGAAGCCTGCGATGGACTGGCGCGACGCCTGCACTTTGTGGTGCGTGCCGGCCAGGATGAGCTTCCGGACGGGACCAGGTCGGCCTTCTACGTGTTTGCGCATGGGCTGTTTCGCGAGGTGCTTTACCAGCGGCAGTCCTCAGCACGGCGCGCGCGCAGGCACATTCGCATTGCCGAGCGGTTGAGCGCAATATTTGCAGGGCGCGAAGCCAGCGTTGCGCGCGAACGGGCCATGCACTACGAAGCCGCCGGCGACCATGAGCGCGCAGCCAGCGTGCTGCACGCAGCTGCGAATGCAGCTCAGCAGGCTGGAGTCTGCTGATTCAGCCGAGCCAATGTGGACAATGCTCCGTGTGCAAGTGCCGCGCCTCAGCGTGAATGTCCTGAGAATATTCCTCGAAGAACAAAAAACTGCAGTGATGTTGCGGCGATCGAGACAGCATCGTGCGGTTCACGAACGAGCCGTTGCGCAGCAGTTGAACGCTCTGCCCCACAGGCGATTTTTCATCCTTGCGCCGGCAGGGAAAAGTTTGACAATTTCTGGACGCGTTCTTGACGACTTTACTTTTCGAGATGATTAAGGTGGTTTTCGTAGCAGGAGGACACCACCATGCAGAACAAGTTCAGAGCTCTCGTACTGGCGTCAGCAGCATTGGCGGCAGCAGCATTCACCAGCAACACAGCCAAGGCTGAAGGTACCGCCCTGCATGTTCCCTTCAGCTTCACAGTGGCCGGCAAGAGCCTGCCCGCCGGGGAGTATACGGTGGAGAAGGACCACCGGGGGAACTTCCTGAAGCTGCAATCGGAGGACTCGGGCCAGAACGTCATCCTCGTCGCGGCCCCGACTGCCGTCGAGGGGGGCATTGTGTCCCTGAAGTTCGACACCCAGGGCGACACTCATATCCTTCACTCCGTTCAGTACGGGCACGTGATCACCGCCAGGCTGGACAAGCAGAAGAAGCAGCGTGAAGAAATCTCCCCGCGCGACGTTTCGGGGCAGTAGTGGACGTTGGAGTTTGAGTTTCACATTGAGTTAAAGCGAAGCAGTGAGCAGGGCGTCCGCGGGTGCGGGCGCCCCTCTTTTTTGTTGATGGAAGTTACAGCGAATCGGCGCCAGGATTAAAGCTGCACCAAATGGACAACGCCGCCCTGGGGGCGGCGTTGCGCGTTGCAAATCGAGTAAAAAGTCTAGATGCCCATGCCAAACTCGCTGGCCTGTGCTTCGCCGGCGTTGGCGTAGAAGTCGTAGGGGGTGCGGCGCTTGAACTTGTAGCGGCTGCGCAGCTCGCTGCCCAGGTAAATGCCCAGCGCGGCCACCGCCATTCCGATGGAGAACCAGCCAATGACGCGGAGGGTGCTGCTCTCCTTCGTCTCTTCTGGCGATTCCTCTGCGATTGTCTCTCCGGCAATGGCAAAATCTTCAGATTCAGCGGACATGGGCTGCAAGCCTCCTACATTTTCATGATACCCCAGTTTCCATTTGACTGGCTTCCCGGGCGGGTGGTGAGCGTGCGCCTTTTGTTTACTCGGTATAGTCAATTCGGGTAAGCCATGCGCTCTTCTCCGATTCGGGAAGAAAGCTGGCGCGAATGGAATTTGCCGCTAAAGTGCGCAGTTCAGCGCGGGTAAATCCTTGCTCGGTGTGAGCCAGAAGGTACTCGTTGGCCAAATCGGAGCCGAAAAAAGCCGGATCGTCGGAGTTGAGCGTCACCAGCAGGCCGGCCTCGAAGTAGCGGCGCAGGGGATGATCGGCAAACGACGCGCAGACGCCGGTGCGGACGTTGGAAGTGGGGTTCAGCTCCAGGGCGATGCCCCGGGTTTTCAACTCTTCTACCAGAGCGGCATCCTGAATGGCGGAGAGTGCGTGGCCGATGCGCTCCGAGCCAATAGAGAGCGCTTCCCGAATAGCCTCGGGACCAGTGGTTTCGCCGGCGTGGTTGGTCAGCCTGAGCCCGGCCCGCGCGGCTTCCGTGTAAAGAGCGTGGAACGGCGCGGAGCCGGCGCGGCGTTCATCGCCGCCCAGGCCGATGCCGACAATCGAGGGGTAGTGGAGACGCATTTCAGCGGCCTTGCGGAAGACGCGCACAGCCTCTTCGACCGTGAAGTGGCGAACGGCGTCGAAGATCCAGTAGAGCGAGAGGCCCAGCTCGCGCTGGCCGCGTTCGCGGGCGCGCTCCAGCGCCTCAAAGATGGGCTCAAAGGCGCGCGGGTCGAAGTTGCGCCACATATAGATGACGCCCACGGAGATGTAGACCTCGGCGTGGACCACGCCCTGCTTGGCCAGGTGCTCCATCATGCGCCAGGCGACAAGCTCGTAGTCCTCGGGGTCGACCAGGCGGCGGGTGACGGCTTTGAAGCATTCGATGAAGCTGGTGAAATCGTCGAAGCGGTAGAGCGCTTTGGCCTCGCGCAGCCTCATGGGCCGGGCATCGTGGCGCGCGCTCAGCTCTACCAGCGTGGAGGGCAGAATGGTGCCTTCGAGGTGCAGATGCAACTCGGCCTTGGGCAGGCGGTGGATGAAGCTTTTTATTTCCGGCATCTCTACAAGTTTACCGGGGTTTGGCGGACCCTGCCGGAGCAAACTCCGAGCGGCGGCGGCTGTAGAAGAAGTAAATCACCAGGCCGATGGCCAGCCAGATGAGGAACCGCATCCAGGTGATGATGGGCAATCCCGCCATGAGCAGGAAGCAGAAGATTACGCTGAGCGCGGGGATGATGGGGCCGAAGGGAACGCGGAAGCCACGGCGGCGATCGGGCTCGCGGTAGCGCAGCACAATCACTCCAACGGAGACCAGGACAAAGGCGAACAGCGTGCCGATGTTGGACAAATCGGCGAGGGTGCCGTTGCCGAAGAACAATCGAGTGTCATCCTGAACCGCTTCGATAAATCCGCACTCGCTTACTGCATCGCCGTCATGCGAATCCAGTGGTCGAAGAACGGATCTTCAAAGCAATACTGAATCTGGCGCCCGGTTTGATCTTCGCGCAGGATCTCCGAGTTGACCATCGACTGAAGCGCTTGCCGGATTGTGCTTGCCCCATGCCCTACTTCGCGCAGGACATTTGCGGACGTGAGGCCTTTTCCGCTTTGGGCAACCACGACCATCAGCGTGCGCTGCTGGATCGTAGTCAGTTGACCCCAGATTCCCGCATAGGTTGGGTCTTGCTGCCGTACAACCTGTTTTAGAGTTTCATCGACGAACTCAGGGGTAAAACCGGATTCGCCCGGCGTCGCCTCGTCCATCAGCCGATACCAGCAATGAGAAGCGAGAGCCTGTACGTTGTATGGCACGTCCTGGGCCAGATCCAGGACGCGCGACACCACAACATCGCTCGCAATATGCCCGGCCTCCGCGAACTTCTCCTTGAGGAACGGGGAGAAATCCTCTCGCGGAATGGGTCCAATCCAGACGGTGTCGCCGAGGCGGTAGAACGGCCGGGAATGATTGCTGACCATATCCCGCAGCATCCGCGTTTTAGAGCCGGCAAAGACATAACCAACCCTTGAATGCTGTTGGATGGAGGCCCGTATCTGATACTCAATCGCCTCGCCTCCCAGCTCAATCACCCGCTGAAATTCGTCGATGATAAGCCCCACGGGACGGTTGGCCAGCTGGGCGGCTGCCAGCTTTTCAAATCCATCGAGCGCATCGATGAAGAACATTGGGTTTTCTCGCTTTTCCCGCTCGATTCCGAATTGCACTGTCCATTCGCCATCCGCCGGGCTGAACTTCACGTCCGGCCGGACCATTGAAAAGAAGCTGGCAAGCTGCTCTCCCACCCATTTCACCTCGCCATGAAGAGCCTTCGCCGCGTGGCTGACGATGCGGGAAACCAGCAGTTCGAGAGTGGGAGATGCGGTGGCGTCGAACCGCAGCACGATGGCACCTTGCTCCTTGAGCCGGTCCTGTGCCGCTTTCAGAATCGAGGTCTTGCCGAAGCGGCGCGGTCCAATCAAAAAGAGCTTGTTGCCGTCGCGGATGGTGCGTTCGACTTGGGCAAGCTCGGTTTTGCGATCCACAAGCTGGGTCAGGCCGAGTTCCCGGCCATAATTGAACGGATTTCTCATGGCACTAAACAGTGTAGCATAATATAATGCAACGTAATATAGTGTTACATTGAAAGACGTTACATAAAACACTGTAACTGCAAACGGCAAAATCAGTCCAAGCCATCAGCCAGACCAAGTACCACGGAGCGCGGAGGCTGCTGCGGGCGGTTAGCGGCCCTTGGCGAACTCCGAGCGGTGGCGGCTGTAGAAGAAGTAAATCACCAGGCCGATGGCCAGCCAGATGAGGAACCGCATCCAGGTGATGATGGGCAATCCCGCCATGAGCAGGAAGCAGAAGATGACGCTGAGCGCGGGGATGATGGGGCCGAAGGGAACGCGGAAGCCACGACGGCGATCGGGCTCGCGGTAGCGCAGCACGATCACTCCAACGGAGACCAGGACAAAGGCGAACAGCGTGCCGATGTTGGACAAATCGGCGAGGGTGCCAATGTCAAACAGGCCGGAAGGGATGGCAACCACGATGCCCGCCACCCAGGTGGAAAAGGCCGGGGTGCGGAAGATGGGATGCACGTTGGAGAAGACCTTGGGAAGCAGGCCGTCGCGGGACATGGAAAACCAGACGCGGGACTGGCCAAGCTGGTAAACCAGCAGGCTGGAGAGCATGCCCATGATGGCGCCGAACAGGACTACCAGCCTGATCCAGTGGAGCGAATGCCCGCCGGGCAGGACGGAGAGCTTCTTGAGCGCGTTCACCACCGGGGCGGCGTCGCCCACCATCGATTGCCAGGGCACCAGGCCGGTGAGGCAGACGGCGACAGCCACGTAAAGCACGGTGCACACGATCAGCGTGGCGATGATGCCGATGGGCAGGTCGCGCTGCGGATTCCGGCACTCTTCGGCCGCGGTGGAGACGGAGTCGAAGCCGATGTAGGTGAAGAAGATGATGGAGCCGCCGGTGAGCACGCCGCTCCATCCGTTGGGCATGAAGGGGTGGTAGTTGCTGGGATGGATGAAGCTGATGACCGCGAAGACGAAGATCAGAATGGCAATGAGCTTGATGCCGACCATCATGTTGTTGGTTTCGGCCGACTCGCGGATGCCGCGCACCAGAATGACGGTAAGGACCAGGACCACGAGGAAGGCGGGAATGTTGAAGCCAAAGTGCCAGCCGGGATGGTAGAGCCAGTTTCCGGCCAGGTCCTGCAGGCCGTCGGGCAGGTAGGCGGGCGAGATCCACATCGCCGATGGGATGCAGGCCGAACCAGTCCAGCAGGTCGACCACGTGGGCGGCAAAGCCGACGCTGACGGTCATGTTGGAGCCGGCATACTCCAGGATCAGGTCCCAGCCGATGATCCAGGCGATCAACTCGCCCATGGTGGCGTAGGTGTAGGTATAGGCTGAGCCGGCAATAGGAATCATGGAAGCCAGTTCGGCGTAACAAAGGCCGGTGAGCGCGCAGACAATGGCCACCAGGACCAGCGAGAGCGCGATGGCTGGCCCGGCGCCGGGGCGGCCGGCCAGCGCCGTGTGAGTGATGATGTAGTTGGCAAGCGGCGTGTTGATCACGCTGGAGGTGTCGAACTGCTCGCCGGAGATGGCCGTGCCGATGACCGTGAAGATGCCCGAGCCGATGACGGCGCCAATGCCGAGCGCGGTGAGCGACCACGGTCCTAGCGTCTTCTTCAGCGCGTGCTCGGGTTCTTCCGAGTCCCGAATCAGCTTATCGATCGACTTGCGGGCAAGCAGTTGGCTGGGCAGGGCAGTTCTCCTCATCCGTCAGGTTGCGGGGACTGTCAAATGCGAGCTGGGGCTCACTGAAGAGGTTGAGCCCAATTCATTATGTCTTCGCCGCAGTGTACAGGATGAGGCTCCCCCTGGAACTCCCACTCTGCAGTCTGGGTTCCGGAACGCCGGCATCGCGTCAATCCGCGCGGGCCGGTAAGCATTGATTTTGGGGGAGTTCGAGCTCCGCATCTGGCGTTCTGTAACAGATGCGGAGCCCGGCTGGTGCTTTGAGCGATCTACGGCCTGCGGCATTTTCCCAAATACAGCGAACTTTCCGAAGGCGTCGGGTGTCAATTCTCTCCAGGAAAATCGACTCGGCAGTCGTGGTTCCGGTCTATCCCATTTGGGAGAATGCTTTAGCGCTTGGACTGGCCGCGAGCGAGCTTTTTGACCTTCTTCTTCTTCTCGCCGCGCGCGCCGGTGCGAGGCGCCTTGGGAGCGGCCTTCTTGCGGGCGGCGCGTTTCAGTTTCTTGCGTTCCAGCTTGTCTTCAACTTTGGTGGTGTCTGCCACGTATAACCTCTTTCACTGCAATCTTTTCTGGATTCCCCGGTTCGCGGGTCGATGAGAGTTATAGGATAGCAGGGAAAAGGCGCTGGGCGAAAGCGGCAACCCCGCATGGATTGCGGCTTCTGTGCGAATTCAAGTGCGGCGCAAGAGCCTTTTCCGGCGTACAATCAAGTTAGACACATACCTGGGATAGAGACCAGCCTGCTCGGCTCCGGCCGTTCCACAGCTTCTGACGAGCTTCGTACCCCACGCAGCAATCCACCAGCAACCTGCTTGCCGGAGTTCGTTCATGCGTTCCAATCAGATTCACCGCGCCCTCGCACAGGGAATGAACCGTTTTGAAGTGTGCCAGCTTGTGGCCAAGGGCGTGAAGGCCACGCACAAGACCGGTGCGCGCTTTGAAGATTCGATCAACGACGTGCTGCAATATCTGGGCACCCACGAGACACTGAAGGAAAACCTTCATCCCGCCATTCCCCAGGTCAGCATGAAGAGCCTCAAGCCAGCCGCGTAGGCTCTTAGGGGCCGGTGGTCAGCGGGTTTCCTGTACCCGATCGGCTCGATGGCCCCCGAATGCGTGGATCGTTCTGGTTCCCGCAAGAACTTCACCGCTGTGGGCCACACCGCCTGGGATGAAATATTCCTCCCCGGTTTTCACCGGAATCCTCTTTCCATCGACGAACAAGGTGTAGCAACCCTCCACAACGAGCATGTACTCGTCGTAAACGTGGACATGAGCCACCGATGATGCTGTTTGATGGCATGTCCAAAACGCCATCTGGCTTCCGTCTTTGCCGTCGAAGACATAACCTTCAACGCCTGGGGTCGCTTGACTGGACCCCACAATCCTGTTTTCGGGATGTTTCATGAATTCCGGGAAATCGTTCATAGTTGCAGGATTTTATACCACTCCGAATTGAGCGGGCAGGTGTGGAATTCCACCAGACGCAAAAGAGGGACGGCAGCTTTGCCGTCCCTCTTTTGTTGATTCCGAACCAGATTGTCCGGCGTTATGCCTTAGACAACCTGAACGTTCTCTGCCTGCCAGCCCTTGGGGCCCTTGGTCACGTTGAACTGGACGCGCTGGCCTTCCTGAAGCGAACGGAAGCCGTTCGACTGGATGGCGGTGTGATGAACGAAGACGTCCTCGCCGTTTTCGCGGCTCAGAAATCCAAAACCCTTGGCGTCATTAAACCACTTGACTGTTCCCTGTTCCATTGTGTGTTACTCCTTCGATACTGATTTACCGCGAACGCAATGTGGAAGTTTGCGAGTAGGCGGTAACCGGAACAGGCAAGAACTTCAGATCGAATTCTACGATTGAATAGAGTGTAGCACGAATTGGCAAATGGAACCGCCGCGAACGAGCCGCCGGCGCCATTGCCGGGGCGCTTGGTTCCAAATTGGGCATGAACCGCCGCCACGATGTGCGCCCAGGCGCTGAAGCTTTGCGCTGAACGGGTTACACTCTCTCTGGCCTGGAGGGTGGGCATTTTTGAACAACGAAAGCAGCTGGGTGCTGGTGCTGAATCCGGGAACGACATCGACGAAGCTGGGAGTCTACACGGCGCAGGGCGCCGAGTGGGAGCTGAACCTCCACCATGGTGACGAGGAGCTGGCGCGGTTTCGCGGGCGGCCCATGTTGGACCGGCTGGAGTATCGTGCCGGGCTGATTCAAAAGGCGCTTGAGGAAGCAGGCTACGCGCTGGCCAGATTTGCCGCCGTGGCCGGCCGCGGCGGGTTTCTGCCGCCCATGGCGTGCGGAACCTATCTTGTGGACCCGGCGATGGTGGAGGAGTTGAAGCTGGCGCGACTTGGGGAGCACGCGTCGAATCTGGGCGCCATGCTGGCCCTGAAGTTTGCGCAGGCGGCCGGGGTGCAGGCTTACGTGGTGGACCCGGTGACCGTGGATGAGTGGCAGCCGTGCGCGCGGCTTTCCGGATCGCCGCTGGTGAAACGCACCGCGATTGGCCACGCGTTGAACACCAAGGCCGTGGCGCGGCGCTATGCCCGGGAGCAGAAGCGCGCGTACGAGGCGCTGCGGCTGATCGTGGTGCACATGGGTAGTGGAATTACCGTCTCGGCGCACCGCGACGGGCAAATGATCGACTCGAACACCATTGAAGAAGGGCCGTTTGGCCCCGACCGGACAGGCGGGCTGCCCGTGCGCGAGCTGGTCAAGCTCTGCTTTGGCGGCCAGTTCACTCAAAAAGAACTCGATCGCCATCTCTTCGGCGATGGCGGCCTGTTCGCTTACCTGGGCACGCGCGACCTGCAGGAGGTGGAGCGGCGGGCCGACACAGGAGATGCGCAGGCGGCTCTGGTCGTTGAGGCCATGGTTTACCAGATCGCCAAGGAAGCCGGCGCCATGGCGGCAGTGCTCTCGGGCAAGGTGGACGCCCTGCTGCTGACGGGCGGAATGGCTCACTCTGAGCGTCTGATAAAGCTGCTGTGTGGGTATTTCGATTGGATTGCACCCATCGCCGTCTATCCCGGCGAAGACGAACTGCGGGCACTGGCCGAGGGGGTATTCCGCGTATTGAATGGAGAGGAAGCAGCGAAGAGATTCGACCCGAGGTAAGGCGGAGGGCGTGGCGCCAGTCTCTCGCCGCCTGCTCCCAATTAATCCATCAGCTTCATCATGAAATACGTCATGTACTCGGCGCGTGTCCGAGCCTCCTGCTTGTTGTCCGCGCCGGGCGCATGGCCGCCCTCGGTGATCTCATCGTAGAAAAACGGCTCGTGGAACTCTTCCATGCGCGCGGCAAATTTACGCGCATGCACCGGGCCCACGCGGTCGTCTTTGGTGGTGGTAAAGATGAGCGGTTCCGGGTAACTCACGCCTGGCTTCAACTGGTTATACGGCGAGATGGATGCGAGGAAGGCCCGCTCCTCAGGCACGGAAGTTGACCCGTATTCGCCTGTCCACGAGGCTCCGGCCGACAGGTGCTCAAACGCCAGCATGTCCAGCAGCGGTACCTGGATGACCACGGCATTCCACATCTCCGGATGCTGCGTAAACTCAACGCCCATCAGCAGGCCGCCGTTGGAGCCGCCCACAATCCCCAGGCGGCGCGGGGAGGTGATTTTGCGCGCCACCAGGTCCTGCGCCACGGCGTAGAAGTCGTCGTAGATGCGTTGCCGATGTGTCTTGAGACCCGCTTCGTGCCAGGCCGGGCCAAACTCGCCGCCGCCGCGGATATTGGCCAGCACAAACACGCCGCCACGCTCCAGCCAAAGCTTGCCCGTAACCGGCGAATAGGCCGGTGTCATCGAAAGCTGAAACCCGCCATAGGCCGTGAGCTGCGTGGGATTGGAGCCGTTATAGGGCATGTCCTTGCGGTGCACCACAAAGTACGGGACTCTGGTGCCATCCTTTGAGGTTGCCTCCAACTGCTCAACCACTTCGTCGCTGGCGTCGAACTGAGGCTTCTCTGTCTTTGCCAGCTTCAGCGAGCCATCCGCCGCATCGCCCAGCCACAGCGAGGGAGGCGTGAGGAAGCCCGACACACGCAGGAAAAAGCGATCGTCGGTATGGCTGGTTGTGGCAATGCCCACGGATTGGTTGTCTTCGACGGGCAGCCGCTTTCGCGACCATTGCCCATCCTTGCCGCGCGAGTACACGTAGGCCCGTCCCTGGACGTGCTCCAGAGTGGTGAGAATGAGGTGGTTCCTGGTCACGGCAACCTGCTGCTCAAACTCCTCGGCGGTTGGCGCAAACACCTGGGAAGGCTTCAGGTGAGCCGGATCCTTCTCCGCCGCTTCCAACCCGATCGAAATTACAGACCCTTGCGCAAGGCGCTTCGTCTGTCCATCGGGCGTCCAATCCTCGTTCAGCGTGAAGACCAGTTGGCCATCCAGCAGGCCTTCCACATCGGACTTCAGCGGCAACCCAAGCTTCCTGAACCCACCCGGCAGCCGCAGGTAGAACTCTGTCTCAAAAATGGTGATGTGGCGAATCACCATGACCGCGCGATGCCCCTGTCCATCGGTAAGCACGGCAGTCCAGTCGCCCAGGTCCTTTGTGTCGCCGCGATAGACCTCTGTAGCCTTTTCCAGCGGCTCGCCGCGCTTCCATTCCCGCGAATCCACCGCGTACCCGGACTCGCTCATCGTGCCCGGACCCCAATCGCGCGCCACCAGCAGAGTGTCTTTGTCTTCCCAGGACACGCTCTGCTTGCCGCGCGGCAGTTGAAAGCCGCCCTCGACAAATTTTCCCGTATCCATGTTCATTTCGCGCAGGGTGACCGCATCTTCACCGCCGGCCGAAAGTGCGACCAGGCAGAGTTCCTCACTGGGCTCAAGGCAATTCAGCCCATGAGCTACCCAGCTTTGCTTGTCCTCTTTGGCCAGCGCGTCATAGTCCAGCACGGTCTGCCACTTTGGCTCCGGCAGCAAATAATCCGCGAGCGAGGTACGGCGCTCAATGCCCCGCAGATGGTCCGCGTCGCGCCACGTGTTATAGACCGCGCCATGGAGAAAGTACGGTTCCGGCAGCCGCTCGGGAGACTCAAGCACCTTCAGCGCTTCCGCTTCAAGGGGAGCAAAATGCGGGTTCTTCTCGAGCACTGCTGCCGTCCGCGCGTTTTCTGCATTCACCCAGGCCATTGCCCGATCGCCATGAATGTCTTCAAGCCAGGTGTAGTTATCCGTTTGTTCCAAAGCAGGCGGGGCAAGGCTCGGCTGTTGTGCATTGGAGGCCGGCCCACCGAGCCCCAGACCTGCAACTGCCATGGCGATCAGCATCGCCGTCAAGCTCGCCGTCTCTCGTGTCAAAGATGTTCTCATCGCTCACTCTCCAGGGAAGAGACTTGCTTATACCGGCGTTGTAGCCACAGCGGAAACGCGCAATGCCATTCTGCTCCTGAGCAGTATCGCATCACCCAACCGGATTCGTCACAGAAGAATGGAAGCCGATGGGGCATTCGCCAGGCCGGGGCCACGGCCCTCTCAGGCATGCTTTTACCGCGACCCGGGGCTGTGTTCCTGTTCTTTTCGCGCGAGCATCGGAATCGGTTCCGCTCCCTTTTGGCCTCAACTCCCGCGTGAGCTCTTGTGGTCCATCCACATGCCAGGAAAAAACACGGACGGCTCCAGAAATCGTCAAGCGTCGATTGTCACCCCGCGGATCCGTAGGGTTTCGATTGCAATAAAATTTCCCCCCGATTTGCAGATCATTTCATCACGTTGGCGCAGAATCATTCCATGTGCTGCCCCGTGCCTCATCGCAATATCGGCTTTGCCCCCTAGGAACATCATTTTTGATGCGCCCCACCCCCCCTACAATCCCGTGAGACTGTGAATCACAGTTTCACAGGATTCGGGCAAGCGAGTGAATCCGAGTGCGGAATAGCCTTCCGCCGGCGTTGCCGTCCCGCGCCGGAGCAATGCAGCGAGTAGCCGTGATCGCGGGGCGCTCAAATCTTTCGCAGATTGGCGAACTTTTCCATCAGCTTTTTCATGCCGTGTTGGCTGAACATCACGGTGAGTTTGGCGTCCTCGCCGTCGCCTTCGCGCATCAGGATGGTCCCTTCGCCGTACTTCGAGTGGCGCACGCGCTGGCCCCTCTTCAGGTTGGCTGCGCCGGTGGGAGCGGGAATGTCCATCGCCGGCCGCGGAAATGCGCCGGGCTTGCCCAGGCTTGGCTTCAGGGCAGCCCCTTTGCCGCCGAAGAAGCGGGCGATGTTGTCGATCGATGGGCTTTCCGGTGGCGTTTCCACGCTCTCATCTTTTGGTTTCGATTCCGGGCCGGCAGGAGCGGGACTTGCCGAAGCCGGTTTGGCCTTGGCCGTCATCCAGGACGCGACGAAGGGCTTGGACGAGGCGCTCTTCGCTGCGGCGCCGAATCCTCTGCCCGCGCCCGGCGTCGAGCGTTTCTCGCCTGCCGCCAGTGCTTCCTGGCTCTCGTCTTCGTAGTTGTAGTGCTGGTCGGCGAACTCGCTGAACTGGCCGGGCCGGCGGACCCCGCCGTAGCCTGCGTTGCGCGCGTTGTAGCCGGGCGTGGACCAGGCGGGCGCGCGGCCGCCCAGGTTCTCAATCAACTGGTTCGGAACCTCTTCAAGGAAGCGCGAAGGGATGCTCATCTCCGGCGCGTCGTTGCCGTAGCGGCGGCGATAATGCGCGCGGGTGAGGATCAGCGTGTTCATGGCGCGCGTCATGCCCACGTAGCAGAGGCGGCGCTCTTCTTCGAGTTCGTCGGGATTGTTGAGGGTGCGCGAGTGCGGGAACAGCCCCTCTTCCAGGCCGGCGAGGAAGACCAGCGGGAACTCCAGGCCCTTGGCGGCGTGCAGCGTCATCAGCGTGACGCGGGCGTCGGGGTCGAACTGGTCGGTGTCGGAGGCCAGCGCGGCGTGGTCGAGGAACTCGGCCAGGGTTTCGCCGCGGGCTTCGGCGTCGTGCGCGGCGTTGGCCAGTTCCTTCAGGTTTTCAATGCGGCTGAAGGCTTCCGGCGAGCCTTCGGTTTCAAGCGCTTTGATGTAGCCGGTGCGGTCGATGAGGAAGCGGATCAGCTCGGGGAGGGTGGCGGCGTCGCCGGGCGCGCGAAAGGCGCTTTCGGGCTCTTTCCCCTCTGCGGCAATTTCTGCTCGCGATCTCTTCCGGGTCCGATTCGAAGTCGGGACCTGGAGGAGTTGGTGTCCGCCTGCTTCGGCATGGTGAGAAACGGCGCTTGGGCTGCGTCGGCGAAGGGCGAAAAGCTGGTCGCATCGAGCAGCGGAAGCTGGTGCTGTCGCTGCCGCCGAAGTCGAAGCTGATCGCGGATTCCGCGCTGGCTGCGTCTGCCGTCGCTGCGCCGAATTCGAAGCCGGTGTCGGCCTCTTCGACTCGCACCCGCGGCCACGTCGGCCGAGAGCTTGCCGGCAAAGTCGGGGTCCATCATGGCCTGGGCGTCGAGGATGAGCTGGCGGAACGACTCAAGGGCCATCAGCGCGCGGGTGGGAATCAGGCGGTTCGTGATGGCCGCGCCGAGCGCGTCCCAGGTGGACTGGCCGGTCTCCAGCGCCAGCCGCTCCAGGGTCTCCAGCGTGGTTTTGCCGATGCCGCGCGCCGGCGTGTTGATGACGCGCTGCAGGGCCATCGAGTCGTGCGGATTGCGCACCAGGCGCAGGTAGCCGAGCAGGTCCTTGATCTCGGCGCGCTCGTAAAAGCTGAAGCCGCCCACCATGGTGTAGCGGATGTTGTAGCGGCGCAGCGCCTCCTCCACCAGCCGCGACTGCGAGTTGGTGCGGTAGAGCACCGCGCAGTGCGCCTCGGCCGCTTGCGCGCTCGGCTTCGGCCTCGCGCAGAAACTTCTGAATGCGGTCGGCGATGAACAGCGCTTCGTTTTCGCCGTCGGGCGCCTCGTAGTAGCCGATCAGGCGAGCCGCCCTGGCGGTCGGTCCACAGCTTCTTGCCCTTGCGGCGCAGGTTGTTGGCGACCACCGCGCCGGCGGCTTCCAGAATGACCTGCGTCGACCGGTAGTTCTGCTCCAGCCGGACGATGCGGGCGTTGGGAAAGTCCTTCTCAAACTCCAGAATGTTGCGGATGTCGGCGCCGCGCCAGGAGTAGATGCTCTGGTCCTCGTCGCCCACGGCGCAGACGTTCTTGGCTCGCCGGCCAGCAGCTTCATCAGCTCGTACTGCGGGCGGTTGGTGTCCTGGTACTCGTCGACCAGCAGATAGCGATAGCGGCGCTGGTAGCGCTCGCGCACCTCGCCGGAAACCTTGAGCAGGCGCACGGCTTCAAGCAGCAGGTCGTCGAAGTCGAGCGCGTTGTTCTTGCGCAGCTCGGCCTTGTAGCCCTGGTAGATGTGGGCGATGCGCTCGCTGTTGGGATCCTTCGAGGCGAGGTAATACTCCTGCGGATCGACCATGTGGTTCTTGGCCCAGGAGATGCGGCCCAGAACGGTGCGCGGAGTCAGCTGCTTGGTGTCCAGGCCCATGCGCCGCATGATCTGCTTGACGATGGCCTGCTGGTCGTTCTCGTCGTAAATGGCAAAGGAGCGGGTCAGGCCTTCGCCGCCGACTTTGAGCGCCTCAATGTCGCGCCGCAGAATGCGCACGCAGAGCGAGTGAAAGGTGGCGATCAGCGGCTTGGCCAGCGAGGAGTGGCCGAGCAGCCGGTCGACGCGCTCGCCCATCTCGCTGGCGGCCTTGTTGGTGAAGGTGACGGCGAGGATCGAGTCGGGCGCGACGCCTTTTTCGCGGATGAGCCAGGCGATGCGGCTGGTGATGACGCGGGTCTTGCCGGAGCCGGCGCCGGCCAGGATGAGCAGGGGGCCTTCCGTGGCCTCGACGGCGGCGCGCTGTTCGGGATTCAGGTTGTCGATGAGCGGCTGCACGGTGGGGTCCAGGGATGAAAGTCGAAGGGGCGAATGCACCTTCTCCTAGTGTACCCGTCATGGGGGCTGCACGCAGACTGCACACCAACCGCATGGGCTTCCGTTGTATGCTGGCGTCAAGAGGCAGCGGCACCATGGATAAGCAATTCACCGCCCGACTGCAAAAGTCGCCCGCCAAAGGCGGCTGGACCTACGTCGTCATGCCCGATTCCGCGAAGTTCTTCGGCACCCGGGGCCTGGTCAAAGTCCGCGGAACCATCGACGGCCACCCGTTTCAGAGCTCGTTCATGGCCCTGGGAGACGGCACGCACAAGCTCCCCGTGAAAGCGGATCTGCAAAACCTTATCGGCAAGCACGAAGGCGATACGGTGACCGTTCATTTGAACGAGAGGCTGGCACGGTAGAACCCTCCGGCCTGCTCGCGCCCCGGAGGGGCAACCGCTATGCTTTAGACACGATGAAGTTCGCGGAGAAACCTGCGCGGCGTGTGGCCGTGTACTGCGGATCGGCAAACGGCAACATTCCGGCTTATCTGGCCGAGGCGCAGGCGCTGGGTGCGGCGATTGCGGCAGCCGGACTGGGGCTGGTCTACGGCGGGGCCAGCGTCGGGTGTATGGGCGCGGTGGCCGATGCGGCGCTGGCCGGTGGTGCGGAAGTGATCGGCGTGTTGCCTGAAATCCTGGCCGGCAAGGAGATTGCCCACGCCGGGCTGACGCGGCTTGAACTGGTCAATACCATGCACGAGCGCAAGGCCCGCATGGCTCACCTGGCTGACGCGTTTCTGATCCTGCCCGGCGGCTACGGAACGCTGGAGGAACTCCTCGAGGTCGTCACCTGGTCTCAGCTCCGCCTCCACGCCAAGCCGGTCATCCTGATCAATACGGCTGGATACTGGGATGGTTTCTTGCAGTTTCTGGATACCGCAGTCGCTGCGGGATTCCTGAAGGAGAAGAACCGGAAGCTGTTGCGGGTGGCTGCGAGCGCCAAAGATGCGGTAAGGATAGCCGCTTCTGCTAGCTTTTGAGCGAATGAACCCCATGGGTGAGTCTCCCGCTTCCGGTGCGAAGGCTGCGGGAACCATTCCACTGGCGCAGCCGTATGGGAATCAAAGAGGGTCCATCCATGGTCAACATTCATTCCCATTCACGCACGATCGCCATTTCGGCCATGGCGCTGCCGATCGGGGCGTTCGCAGCGTATGTCGCTTACCTGGTTATCCCTGAAGTCCTGCGAGTGGTGGTACCGGTCGTGGTGCAGAGCGTCGTGACCCAGTAGCCAGGCCGCCCTTGCGCTAGTTCGGCGTCCCCGTGGCATCTTCGTTGGCAAACGTGCACTCGCGGCACTGGCACACGCGGCGCAGATATTCCCAGGAGTAGATGCCGGCGGTATGACCGTCCTGCCAGTTGAACTGGAGCGCATAACGGCCCACCGCGTGGGCGCTGGCAGGCTTGGCCGGTGGAGCATACATCGGCAGCAGAGCCGCCGGTTTGGGCCGCGGCTGGCCGGGCTTGCGGCCTTCCTTGCTTCGCTCGTCGTTGCAGGTGGCGCAGGGACAGGCATCACGCAGCCAGGCAAAGCTCCATGCACTGCGGTGGCCATCCTGCCAGTCGATCTCCAGACCTTTGCCCTCGGAGAGCAGAACCCGCACCTTCTCAGGAGTCACAGCGATGCGGGGCAGCGGCTGATTCTCCTGCGTCTCGCGCGCCGCGCGTTCCTTGTCGACAAAGCGAATGCCTTCGTGGCTCATAGCAACAGTTTACAGGGATCAGGGATCAGAGATCAGGGATCAGAAGAGAACCGGCCGATTTGAATTCGTGGCTTCCTGCTCTTTGAGACAGGGGAGCCGGGAGGTTAGACGTCGAGGCTGATTGTGGGAACGGGTATTTCTGATCCCTGATCTCTGACCCCCGCCTTTATGGATTTCTCCAGAAGAACCACGCCGCCATGCCCAGCCCGATCAAGACCACCAGCCCGCGCAGGATGGGCTGCGGCACCTTGCGGGCAAATCGTGCCGACGAGTAGCCGCCCACGGCGCAGGTAACCATGGCCAGCAGGCAGTAGCGCCACTCCACCTGGCGGCCCACTACGAAGATCAGGAAAGCCATCCCGTTGGCGCCGGTGGTGGAAACCACTTTCAGCGCATTGATCTCGTTCAGATCCTGGAAGCCGAACAGAGAGAGCAGGGTGATGAGCAGAAAGCCCGCCCCGGCGCCGAAGTAGCCAATGTAAAAGCAGACAAAGATGGTGGAGAGGAACACGTAAAGCAGGTGGGGCTGGTGCTTTACGCCGCCGGTCGCGATCTTGCGCCGGTCAAGCCAGCGCGTCACCGGCCCCGTGGCGGCAAAGATGGATGCGGACGCCAGCAGCAGCCACGGCACCAGGTGCAGAAACGTCATCTGCGGCGTGTTCAGCAGCACCACGGCCCCGGCGGTTCCGCCCAGCAGTCCGGCCAGGCCCATCGGCCAGGCAAGGCGGCGGTTTTTGCGGATGTCGTCGCGATAGGCGGCGACCGAGGTAAGCTGGCCGGGCCACAGGGCCACAGTGTTGGTGGCGTTGGCCTGCACGGGGAGCATCTTCATGCCCAGCATGGCGGGAAACAGCAGAAAGCTGCCACCTCCGGCCACGGCGTTGAGCACTCCGGCCAGAAAGGCAGCGACGGAGAGCCAGAGCCAGTGCCAGTCCAGGGAATGAAACAGGCTGGAGAGCAGGGTCATCTGGCCCCATTGTAGAGGCCAGCGTGCGGCTTATTGATCGACGCCGAAGGTGTAGACCTCATCCGCAATGTTGATCGCGTATTCGCCGGGACTGAGCGGAGAGGCTGCAGACAACTGATAGGAACGCTCTCCGTAGGATGTAACTTCAACGGGCAGTCCCTTGATAGGCTGGTCACTGCTTGAGCCATTTCCCTTGCCAACATCGAAATAGCGCTTCTTGCCCTTCTCAACGAATCGATACAGGGAGACCTTCTCGGGACTGCCGACCTTGAAGACAAACTGGAGACTCTCGTTGGCCCGGACTCGGAATAGGGAGTGTTCTTGCTTGACTTCAATGCTGTCCAAGAGAAATGGAAAAGAGGTATGGTGGCCAAGCTTCCATGGTTCGTCGGGCAGCGGTTTCAACTCGTGCGTGGATGGATCGAGGCGATAGACGACACCGATTGCGGCGGGTTCGACGGGTTTGGTGGGTGCGGATTGGGCCGTGCAGAGACCGAGCGGCAGGATGAGGAACAAAGCAGCAGGAAGATTGCGCATCGAACAGGGCACTCCTGGTCCGGTCGTGGGTACACTTTTCCGGAACGCAATCAGTATAGTCCCCGAGTCCGCTGACAAATCGAGGTGCGTGTTTAGCCTTAAGGCTCACCGGCAAAGATGGGGAAAGTTGATGGCTGGGAATGGGAAAGAGGGATGGAGGTTCGCGGATTCCCGCGGAGGGTTCGCTGCCGGTATCCGTGGAGACGACTTAAGGCATTTTAAATGAATGAGATAGCTGTTCTGATAAATTCTTAGTATAAGTCACTCACATTTTATGAATCCATTATGCTATAGTATCATCAGATTGGTTGAGCGGCCGAGACTCAGGTCTGCGGGATTCGGGTCTCAAGGATCCGCCAATCGAATTGACATCTGGAGGATAAGAATCATGACCATCACTCGTTGGGACCCGTTCCGGGAAGTCGTTGCGCTGCAGAACCGCATGAACACCCTTTTCCGCGATCTGAACGACGGGGACAGCCCCGTGGCGGCTGCCAGCTTTGTGCCGGCGGTCGATATCTATGAAGACGCCAAGAAGGTGGTCTTGAAGCTCGAGGTTCCGGGCATTGAAGAGAAGGACCTGGACATCCGCGTGGAGAACCACACGTTGACCGTCAAGGGCGAGCGCAAGTTCGAAGCGGAGGAGAAGGAGCAGAACTTCCATCGCATCGAGCGCCGTTATGGCAGCTTCTTCCGCGCCTTCACCTTGCCGTCCACCGTGGACACGGAGAGCGTGCAGGCTAACTACACCGCCGGCGTGCTGAAGCTGGAGCTGACAAAGAAGCCGGAAGCCCAGCCCAAGCAGATCAAGATCAACGTGGGCGGTGAGAAGCACGTGGAGGAGCCTGAACTGGCGGGAGTGCGGTAAAGCAGCTCTTAACTGCTAGCTTCCAGCCGCTAGCTCGTCGCGCGGCGGGCTGGCAATGTGGGGTATGGTCGCGCCGAAGGGTGATCTGAATTGGCCCTTCGGCGCTTGATTTTTGCGCAACAGGCGGTTGAGGAAGAGAATCTTTGCCGGTGAGGATCTGCAGCGCTGGCGGCCAGCAAGAAAAAGCTGGAAGCTAAGAGCTGACGGCTGGGAGCTAGGAACATGGCCATTCGTTGGGACAAATTTACTGTGAAGTCGCAGCAGGCGATGCAGCAGGCGCAGGCGCGCGCTGCGGAACTCGGCAACCCCGAAGTTCAGCCAGTACACATTCTGCTTGCGCTCATCGAGGACCGCGAGGGAGTGATTCCCTCTGTGCTCGAAAAGATCGGTGTGCCCACCGAGCGGCTGGAAACCGACCTGCACCTGATCGAGGAGAAACTGCCTCGTGTTGCGGGTGCGGCCAGCCAACCGGGTCTGAGCCAGCCGCTCAACAAAGCCCTGGAACAGGCCTTTCGCGAAGCGGCCAACTTCAAGGACGAATACGTTTCAACTGAGCACCTGCTACTGGGCGTGGCCCATGTCAAGGGCGACGCCGCCCGTGACGCGCTCCTGGCCCTGGGCGCAACCCATGAGGCGATTCTGAAGGCGCTCACCGCCGTGCGCGGGTCGCAGCGCGTGACAGATCAGAATCCCGAAGGCAAATTCCAGGCGCTGGAAAAATACGCCAAGGACCTGACCGAACTGGCACGCCGCGGCAAGCTTGACCCCGTCATCGGCCGCGACGAAGAGATTCGTCGCGTCATCCAGGTGCTGAGCCGCCGCACCAAGAACAACCCGGTCCTGATCGGCGAGCCTGGCGTGGGCAAGACGGCCATTGTCGAAGGCCTCGCTCGCCGCATCATCTCCGGCGACGTGCCGGAGAGCCTGAAGGACAAGCGCGTGATCTCGCTCGATCTCGGCTCCATGCTGGCCGGGGCCAAGTATCGCGGCGAGTTCGAAGATCGCCTCAAGGCCGTACTGAAAGAGATCGAAGAGTCCAACGGCCAGATCGTGCTTTTCATCGACGAACTGCACACGCTGGTGGGTGCAGGCGCGGCCGAGGGCGCCATCGACGCCAGCAACATGCTCAAGCCGGCGCTGGCACGCGGCGAACTGCGGGCCATTGGCGCAACCACGCTGAATGAGTACCGCAAATACATTGAGAAGGACGCGGCGCTGGAGCGGCGCTTCCAGATCGTCTACGTCGGCGAGCCCAACGTGGAAGACACGATCGCCATTCTGCGCGGATTGAAGGATCGTTACGAGGCGCACCATAACGTGCGCATCAAGGACGCCGCGATTGTGGCCGCTGCCACTCTGTCGCATCGCTACATCAGCGACCGCTTCCTGCCCGACAAGGCTATCGACCTGGTGGACGAGGCAGCGGCTTCGCTGGCGATCCAAATCGGCAGCGTGCCCACGGAGATCGATCAACTGGAGCGGGAGAAGACCTCGCTTGAGATCGAGCGCGAGGCCCTGAAGCGTGAGACGGATCGCAACAGCATTGCCCGCCGCGACGAGGTGGAGCGCGACGTGGCCGCGTTGACTGAGAAGATTACCGCGCTCCGGTCCCGCTGGAACCGCGAGCGCGAAGCGATCAGCCACATTGGCGAGTTGAAGAAGCGGATCGAGGCGCTCCGCTTCGAGTCCGAGGAGCAGACGCGCAAAGGGCTGCTGGAACGGGCAGCGCAGATTCAGTATGGAGAGTTGCCAAAGCTGGAAGCACAGCTCAAGCAGTTAAGCGCTGCGCAGGACGGCAACGCCGGTGTAGCGCGCCTGTTGAAGGAAGAGGTGGACGAGGAAGACATCGCTTCCATCGTCAGCAAGTGGACAGGCATTCCTGTTTCGCGCATGTTGGAAGGCGAAGTGAAAAAGCTGGTGGAGATGGAGCAGCGGCTGCGCGAGCGCGTGATTGGCCAGGACGCAGCGTTGACCATTGTGGCCAATGCCATTCGCCGTTCGCGCGCGGGGCTGAGCGATCCAAAACGTCCCATCGGTTCGTTCATCTTTCTTGGCCCCACGGGCGTGGGCAAGACGGAGACAGCGCGCGCTCTGGCTGAATTTCTTTTCGACGACGAGCAGTCCATGATCCGCATCGATATGAGCGAGTACATGGAGAAGCACGCCGTGGCGCGGCTGATTGGCGCGCCTCCGGGCTATGTGGGTTACGACGAAGGCGGCCAGTTGACGGAGGCTGTGCATCGCCGCCCTTACTCGGTCATCCTGTTTGACGAGATCGAGAAGGCGCATCCGGATGTGTTCAACATTCTGTTGCAGGTGATGGACGACGGCCGATTGACCGACTCGAAGGGCCGGACGATCGATTTCAAAAACACGGTGCTCATCATGACCTCGAACCTGGGCGCGGCCGCGCTGGCGGCAGAGCCGCTGAAGACCGAGCATGACTTCGACATGGCGCGCGAGAGCGTGATGCGGACCCTTCGCGAGCACTTCCGCCCGGAGTTCCTGAACCGCGTGGACGACACGGTGATCTTTCGTCCGCTGGGGACGGCGCAGATGGGGCAGATCCTGGAACTGCGGCTGAATGAAGTGCGCAAGCTGCTCGAAGACCGGCAGATTTCGCTCGAACTCACGGAGCCGGCGCGCCAGTTGATCCTGGTCGCCGGTTCGGATGCGGCGTACGGCGCAAGGCCGCTCAAACGTGCCTTGCAGCGCATGGTGCAGGATCCGCTGGCCATCAAGATCCTCAACGGCGAAGTGTTGCACGGAGCGCATGTGCGCATCGATGTGGATCGCAAGTCGAACCAGCTGCATTTTGAGCCCATGAGCCGCGAAGCGATGGCGTAACCATTGCATGGAGTAGCCGCGCTGACACGCCACGATGATGATGAGCGAGTCAGTGACCCTGCCCGTGCCCCATCCATTCACCTTCTTTCTGGCGAATGGGTGGGAGACCCTGGACGATGGACGGACGGGTTCTACCCGAGTTTCATCCTTCTTCAAGGAAAACTTCCGCGCATATCGGCAAAAGCAAAGAAAGCTCTCGCCTCGAAAAATGATTTCTTGCCACGCGTGTTTGCGTAAAGCTAGACTCTCTCCCATGAAATCGCCGACGCTTCCCCTGCTCAAATTCGTCGCAGTTCTTTTGCTCGCTGTGCCGGCCACTGTCACCCTTCGCGCTCAGGAATGGGCCAGGACCCGTCTTGACGCCTCGCCGCGCCACCACGAGTATGTCCCGCTCAAGCACGGCACCCGCACGGTGCAGGCCTTTGTGGTCTATCCCGAGATCAAGGCCAAGGCCCCGGTCGTGATTCTCATTCACGAGATCTTCGGCCTCAGCGACTGGGCCAAGGAGATGGCCGACGAACTGGCCGGTGAAGGATTCATCGTCATTGCCCCTGACCTGCTCACCGGCTTCGGCCCCAACGGCGGCGGCTCCAGCGAGTTTCCCAGCCAGGATGCAACCGTGAAAGCCGTCTCCGGCCTTGATCCCGACGTGGTGACTGCCGACCTGGACGCGGCCGCCAACTACGGCAAGCATCTGCCCGCGGCCAACGGCAAGATCGCGGTGGTTGGCTTCTGCTGGGGCGGCGGCAAGTCGTTCGCCTTCGCCACGCACCGCAAAGATCTCTCCGCGGCGTTTGTGTTTTACGGCCCCGGCCCCGCGGATGTTTCCACCATCACCGCCCCGGTGTACGGCTTCTACGCGGGCAACGACGCACGCATCGGAGCCACCGTTCCCGCCACCACTGCGGCCATGAAGGCAGCGGGCAAGAAGTATGAGCCCATCACCTACGATGGCGCGGGCCATGGCTTCATGCGTGCCGGCGAGGACCCAACCAACACCGTCCCCGGCAACAAGACCGCGCGGGAGCAGGGCTTTGCGCGGCTGGTCAAACTGCTACACGAGATGAAGAGCGCGCCAGTGGCCAGCAGCGGCGCTTCGCGTGAAACAAAAGCCGGCAAGACTGCGGCCAAAGCCACCATCTGTCACAGCACCGAATCTGCCGCACCGGCCGCGTCCATGTAGCCCTGATTCAGTGGGGCTATTTCCCCAGTGCTGCTTCAATGGCAGCCTTCACTTCGGGCGAGTCGGGCGTGGTGGCCGGCTCAAACCGCGCCACCGGCTTGCCGCTGCGGTCAAAGAGGAACTTGGTGAAGTTCCATTTGACGTCCCCGGCGAATTGCGGATTGGTAGATTTGCCGGTCAGGAACGCGTAGAGCGGGGCCTGATCGTCGCCCAGCACAGACACTTTGGCCATCATCGGGAAGGTGACGTTGTACTTGTTCGAGCAGAACTTCTTGATCTCCTCGTTGGTTCCCGGCTCCTGCTGCGCAAAGTTGTTGGCGGGGATGCCCACGATCACCAGTCCGCGGTCCTTGTACTTCTCGTAGAGCGCCTCCAGCCCCGCGTACTGCGGCGTAAACCCGCACTTGCTGGCCACGTTGACCAGCAGCACCACCTTGCCGCTGTAGCTGCCCAGGCTCACCGGCTGCCCGTCGATGGACTTCATCGTAAAGTCGTAAATGCTCTTTGTCTGCGCCGCCAGGCTGCGCAGCAGGCCGCACACAACATCAGGACAACAAGCTAATTTGCGCATCGGAACCTCCCCCAAAAGGCTGACTGTGATCATACCGGATTGAGGATTGTCTCGCAAATGTTATGGGCGGTAAATGTCGACTTTGCTTTTGACTCCGCGCTGCGCAACGCCTCGTGGAGGATCATCTTGAGGTAGGTCTGGTAGCGGAGGCCGCGCTCGGCCGCCTGCACGCGGGCTTTGGCGATGTCGTCGGGGTCGAGACGGATGGTGGTGGTAGGCGTGGGGCTTGGCTCCTTGAACGGAATGCCCTTCTCGGCGAACAACGCCGGATGCCTCCTCGGCCCAATCGACCTTCCTTTGCGGCCTTCTCGAATTCATCGGAAACTTTGTCCCGATTGTCGTACCACCACTTCCTCTTCGGCTTCCGTGGCAAACGCGATAGCTTCAAATCGCTCATTGTCTTCCGCTTTTCAGCCAAGTAGAGCAGCCATCCCGCCGCTCCGATCATATGCTGTGACAGGTGCTGGTCGACAGATTACTACCAAGATCGCCCGATCCGCTTCGCCGAGGTATGTAAGTCTCGGACTGTCAGATCGAAACCATAGTCCAGTGGGTCGCGACAAGCGCCTTCGGCCCCGTATTGACTCGCAAGAACTATGCACTCAACCAGCACAATCCCCGTGACAGACCGCCGCGCGCAGAAACTGGTGCTGCAAGCCGGACCAAGGAACTGCCAGGATGCACCCGGCCACAACGGCCCAAACCAGCGTGTGAACAACTTTCACAGCAACCAGCTTGCGGGCTTGTGTTGACCGGTTTTTCATCAGGCTCCCAGTTCAAAATAACCATCACATGCAGAACTTACTGCCGCAGCTCCACCAGCGTTGCTCCCTGCCCGCCTTCGTTCTGTGGCGCTTCGGCGATGGTGGCCACATGCGGATGCCCCTTCAGAAACTCGCGCACCCCGCGACGGAGAATGCCCGCGCCGTGGCCATGAATGACGCGGACGCGGGGCAGGCCGGCCAGAAACGCGCGGTCCAGATACTTCTCCAGCTCTCCGGTGGCCTCATCCACGGTGCGGCCGATGAGGTTGATCTCCATGCGCATGTCGTCGGTGGACCCGCTCGAAACCGTGACGTGGACGTTCTGCTGCCGGCGCGCTGCGGCCAGCGGGTCGGGCCTCTTGTTGGTCGACGCTTCGCCGGAGGGCTGCGGTTCGGTAAGCTCGTCGCGCTTGACGCGCATCTTGATGGGGCCCAGCGCCACTTCGAACAGATCCTTCTCGATCTCGCGCTGCACCACGGCAATCTTGTTCATCGACTTGATGCGCACCTGGTCGCCGGCGGCGATGTGCTTCAACACATGCGGCTGCGCATTCGCGTCGCCCTGGTCCGCGCCGGTGCGGTGCGCCACGACGGTCTGGTTGAAGCTTTCCTGAAACTCGCGGCGCAGGCGGTTGATGCGGCGTTCAGCCTCTTTCGACAGCTTCTGCTGCGCTGCGCGGTCCTCGATGGCTCGCACCGTTTCGCGCATCTGGAACTCGAAGTCCTTCAGCAGCGAGGCCAGCTTGGTTTCCAGTTCCCGCGTGCGGTTGCGCAGCTCCACGTCGCCCTCGCGCGCCAGCCTGGCGCGAGCCTGGTTGAGCGCGTATTGCTCTTCGCGCGTGGCCTTGCGTTCCGCCTCAAGCTGCGTCACCTCGCTGTGCAGCTTGTCGAGGAAGCGCGCGATGTCCACCTGCTGCGATCCCAGCCTCTGCCGCGCCGCGGCCACAATGCTCGCGTTCAGTCCCAGCCGCTCCGCCGTTTGAATTCCCGCGGAAGCGCCCGGCACGCCAAGCCGCAGCTTGTAGTTGGGCGCCAGCGTCAACTCATCCACGCCGGCCGCGGCGTTCAGCACTCCGGGCGTGTTGGCGGCGTAGACCTTGAGCGAGGTGTGGTGCGTGGAGATCAGCGACCACGCTCCCGCTGTGAGGAAATGGCTGGCAATGGCCACCGCCAGCGCGGAGCCTTCTTCGGGATCGGTTGACGAGCCAAGCTCGTCCAACAGAACCAGCGCGTGCGGCCCGGCCAGCCGCGAGAGCCGGTCGAGGTTGGTGATGTGCGCAGAGAAGGTGGAGAGTGCGGCCTCGATCGATTGCGCGTCGCCAATGTCCGCCAGGAACGCCGTGAATACCGGAAAGCTGGCCGCCGCGGCCGGTACCGGCAGCCCCGCCTGTGCCATCATGGCCAGCAGTGCTGTCGTCTTCAGCGTGACCGTTTTGCCGCCGGTGTTGGGGCCGCTGATGATGAGCTGGCGATGCTCGGCCGTGAGCTCCAGCGTGAGCGGAACCACGGCGGTATTCGGCCGCGCGCCGGTTGCGCGCAGCCGCTTCTCCAACAGTGGATGGCGCGCCCCGTCCAGGCTCATCCGATCCGTCGAAATGGCCGGCGCTACGCAATCGTAATCGCGCGCAAAGCGGGCCCGCGCCTGCAGACTGTCCACCAGCGCCAGCACCCGCGCACCCTCAACAAGCCCCACAGCATACGTGCCCACCTGCCGCGTGAGCGCAACAAAGATGCGATGAATCTCGGCCTGCTCCTCTTCAATCAGCCGCACCAGTTCGTTGTTCTGCTCAATGCTTTCCAGCGGCTCCACGTAGACGGTTTGCCCCGACGAACTGGCGCCGTGGACCACGCCGGAGATGCGCCGCTTCAGCTCCGCGCGCACCGGAATCACGAAGCGGTCGCCGCGGATGGTGATGAGGTCTTCTTGGGTTGCGCCGTCACTGGATAGCTTGCGCAGCGCGGTCCGCAGGCTTTCTTCGATCACGCGCTGCTGGCGCTCCTGGTCGCGGCGAATGCGGCGCAGCTCCGGCGAAGCGTCGTCGGCCAAGGACCCATCGGGCTGAACGGTGCGGGCAATGATTTCAGCTAGAGGGCTGAGGCTCGTAGTGAGAGCGGAAGAGCGCTCAGAAAGCCCGGGCAGCTTGCCGGCCAACCGCGCGGGCGGCGACTGCAGCAGCGCCTGCCATGCGGCTACGTCGTTGGCCAGCCGCGCGATAGCTTGCAGTTCGTTGGCCTCCAGAGCCGCGCCGGGAATCTGCGCCTTGGCTGCCAGTTGCGTGGGGTCGAACAGCCCGCCGCAGGGGATGGAGACCTGCTCCTCCAGCACCAGGCGGATCTCCGCGGTGAGCTGGTGCTGGCTCCTGATCCAGTCTTCGTCGGTGGAGGGGCGCAGATCGAGGATCGCGTGGCGTCCGACCGGCGAAGCGGCAAAGCCGGCCACCAGGGCCAGCAGCGGTTCCCATTCGAGCGCAGCAAAGTCGGCGTGTTCCACCGGAGACGGGATGGGATCGAGCAAAGGCATCGTCAAGCATTAGTCTTACTGGCATGCTCGCGGGTCTTCAGCTCGCCTTCCCACCGCGCCACTACCGCGGCGGCCAGGCAATTCCCAATCACGTTCATCGCCGTCCGGCCCATGTCCATCAGCGTGTCCACGCCCAGCAGCATCAGCACGGCAGCCGCGGGAATCTGGAACGAGCTCGCCACCGCCATCAGGATCACCAGCGTCGCGCGCGGCACGCCGGCAATGCCCTTGCTGGTGAGCACCAGCGTGGCCAGCAGAACGATCTGCTGCCCCACGGTGAGATGGATGCCCGCCGGCCTGCGCGGCGAACAGCGCGGCCATGGAGAGATAGATGCTGGAGCCCGTCATGTTGAAGCTGTAGCCGGTGGGGATGACGAAGGAGACCATCCAGCGCGGCACGCCGAACTCTTCCATGCGCTCCATGGCCAGCGGCAGCGCGGCCTCCGACGATGTGGTGGCAAAGCCCAGCGCGGCGGGCTCGGCCACCGCGGCGGCAAAGCGGCCAATGGGAATGCGCGCGAAGAGCAGAATAAGCGCCAGCACGGCGAGGAAGATCCCCAGCGCCGCGTAGCAGGTGACCACCAGCTTGCCCAGCGGCAGCAGCGTAGCCAGGCCCATGCTGCCTACCGTGTACGCCAGCGCCGCTCCGGCTGCGATGGGCGCGGCCACCATGATGATCTTGGTCAGCCGGAACATGGTTTCCGTCAGCGATTGCAGCACGCTCAGCAGCGGCGCGCGTTTGGGCTCGGGCAGCATGGCCAGCGCGACGCCAAACAGCAGCGCGAAGACGGCCACCTGAAGAATCTGATTGTCGGCCACGGACTTGGCGATGTTCTCCGGAAAAATATTCAGCAGAATCTGTTGCCAGTTTTCAGGATGCGCGGCAGGCGCGGCGGCCTGAGCGACGGCCGGCAGCGTGACGCCCGCGCCGGCCTGCGTGAGATCGATGGCGAACGGCGCCCAGGATGAGGCCAAATGGTCGTCACCACCTCAAAGAAGATGAGGGATTTCAGCGCCACACGTCCCACACCGCGCAGCTCATTGTGGCCGGCGATGCCGGTGACGATGCCGCCGAAGATGAGCGGCGCAACAATCATGCGGATGAGGCGCAGGAAAATGTCGCCCAGAAAGTGGGTCTGGCTGGCGATGCCCGGCGCGTCCACGCCCAGTTCGGCGCCCGCCAGCATGGCAAGAAAGGTCCACACCAGCAGCGAGCGGCGATGCAGCGCGAAGGGAACCAGCAAGGCGAGGGCCGCGCAGCGAAGGGTCAGAGCAAGGGCGGCAGGCGCGTGCAACAGGCCGGCCGCCAATCCAGCGGCGAAGAGCAATGCCGCGGCCACGGCCAGTCCCGTAGGCAAATTGAATCCGGAATTCGGCGAAACGGGCGAAGCGTTCTCAGTCATGAACCAGCCTTGGGGTTGCGAGGACTCCATTATCCTATGGCCATGCCTACCATTGCTTTTCTCGAGTGCTCGCGCTGCCACCTGCACCTGGAAGCTTCAACCCCGCAAACCGTCTGCACCGCCTGCGCCGGGTCGCTTTACGTTCGCTACGATCTTTCCGCCGCGGCCGGACTCGACCAGCGCAACCAGATTGGCAAGAGCGCCAAGGATGCCGTCTGGAGCGGACTGTGGCGTTACAGCCAGGTGCTGCCCGACGTGGACCCGGTCACCCTGGGCGAAGGCTGGACCCCCATGCTGCGCAGCCGCCGCAACCCCAGCGTGTGGCTGAAGGAAGAAGGCGCCAACCCCACCGGAACTTTCAAGGCGCGCGGCCTGGCCCTGGCCGTGACCATGGCGCGCCATTACGGAATCAAAAAGTTGGCCGCGCCCTCGGCGGGCAATGCCGGCGGCGCGCTGGCGGCCTATGCCGCCGCGGCGGGCATTGAAGCGCACATCTTCATGCCCAAGGACGTGCCGCTGGCCAACCAGGTGGAGTGCCACGTCTACGGCGCGCATCTCACCCTAGTCGACGGGCTCATCTCCGACTGCGGCCGCATCGTCGCCGAGCGCAAGCAAGCCGAGGGCTGGTTCGACATCTCCACGCTCAAGGAACCTTTTCGCGTGGAAGGCAAGAAGACGATGGGCTACGAACTGGTGGAGCAGCTGGGCTGGGAGTATCCCGACGCGGTCTTTTATCCCACCGGCGGCGGCGTGGGCCTGATCGGCATGTGGAAGGCCTTTGAAGAGCTGGAACAACTGGGCTGGGTTACGGGCAAGCGGCCGAAGATGATCGCCATTCAGGCGGCGGGATGCGCCCCGGTAGCCCGCGCCTTCGACCAGGGCGAGAAGGTGAGCCAGACGTGGCAGAACGCCCATACCTTCGCCTCCGGACTGCGCGTGCCCAAGCCCTATGGCGACGCCTTGATCCTGGAGATTGTCCGCGCCTCCGAGGGCACCGCCGTCGCGCTCACCGACGACCAGATCTTCGCCTCTCTCAAGGACTGGGGGCGGAACGAAGGCCTGCTGCTCTCGCCCGAGGGCGCAGCAGCCACGGCAGCATACGATCACCTGCTGGCGACGGGATTTCTCAAGCCGGAGGATCGCGTAGTGCTGTTCAACACCGGCTCCGGCAACAAGTACACTGATGTGCTTGCGGAGCGGCTGCGGCAGGAAGGGATTGGCTAGCGGGCTGTCAGGAGGTCGTGCCGGTCGCCGGGGAACTGGAACTGGACGAACTGGGCGTCGCGGCGGGCGTCGCAGCCGCCGTTGATGCGGGCGCCGGAGCCGAAGCATCGGTCTTCGCGGCAGGAGCTTTAACGTCCGCTGCAGCGGAATCGGAGGCCGGCGCGCTGCTCTTGGGCGCGTAGTCGTTCACATACCAGCCGGCGCCCTTGAAGTGCAGCCGGGGCGCGGTCAGCGGGCGCTCCAGCAGGCCATGGCACTTGGGGCATTCCAGTCTCCGGCTCGGCGGAGAAGTTCTGGATTTTTTCAAAACGATGGCCACACTGGGTGCAGCGATAGGCATACAGCGGCAAGGTTCCGTTCCCTCCGGGGAAAATTCACCCAATGCTTCTATTCTATCGGCAGGGCGGCAAATGAACCGCAAAATACCGCCCTGCCCTGACGGGCCCGCTCAAACCCGGCCGGAAATCAATGCACCGCAAGCAGCACCGATGCCGAGTGATCTTCCCACTCCAGCGTCAGCTTGCCGGTGGTGCCGCCCAGGTTGTCCAGCGTGTACTTCAGGTTCTCCACCATGGCCATCGGCTTGGTCATGGTCATCTTCACGCGGCCCAGGTCCTTGGTCTTGTCGTACACCGTGCCCCACTGGCCGGTCTGGTTGTTGACAATCAGGTCCCAGTTGTCAGGGTCGGAGACGTCGACATAAAGGGTGTAATCGCCCTTGGGCACCTTCAGGTCGCCGATCTTCAGGTCCGCGTCGGTGTGCAGGCTGGTGGCGCTGTTGGCGCCGGCGCGCCAGACCGGGTAGGTTTGATCTTTGCCGATCAGGCCGTCTTTGGTGAAGATGTGGCCCTCGCGGCCCTTCACGCCCGGCGAACTGTAGGTGATGCTGATGGTCTTGCCGGCAATGGTTGCAGACTCAGTGGCGGCCGGGCTCTTCGGTGGAGGCTTGGGCGCGGGTGTTGGCGCAGAAGCAGCGGCGGCGCGCAATAAACAGGCCGGTACAGGCGAGAAGGCGTTTCATGGCGATGTTTCTCCTTTGGGCGGAGTCCCCTGTCAGCTTTGGACGGCCCCGACGGGATGATTGTCGCACCGCTCGGGCCAGAGTTGGGAAAGGAGGGCAGTCCGGCTGTTATGATGCGGCGCAAGGCATTCGATGCAGCAGAGACAAAATCAAGGATCGGCTGGTGAAAGATTCCGCGCCGCGGTGCAGGAAGAAAAGCCGCTGCAGGTGGCCGGCGCCATCAACGCTTATACGGCGCGCCTGGCCGAGGCAACGGGCTTCCGGGCGCTCTATCTCTCCGGCGGCGGGCGTGGCCGCCAACTCGCTGGGGATTCCAGACCTGGGCATCAGCACCATGGAAGACGTGCTCATCGACGTCCGCCGCATTACCGATGCCAGCAGCCTGCCGCTGCTGGTCGACATCGACACCGGCTGGGGCGGCGCATTCAACATTGCTCGGACGATTCGCTCCATGATCAAGGCCGGCGCCGCCGCGGTGCACATGGAAGACCAGGTGGGCCAGAAGCGCTGCGGCCATCGGCCGGGCAAGGAACTGGTCCCCGCCGCCGAGATGGTGGACCGCATCAAGGCCGCCGTGGATGCGCGGACCGATGAGAGCTTTGTCCTGATGGCGCGCACCGATGCGCTGGCCAATGAGGGCCTGGCCGCGGCCATCGCTCGTGCGCAGGCCTACGTCGCCGCCGGCGCGGACATGATCTTCGCCGAGGCGGTCACCGAGCTGGCGCAATACACGGAGTTTCGCGCCGCCGTGGGCGTGCCGATCCTGGCCAACATCACCGAGTTTGGCCAGACCCCGCTCTGGACGCGCGACGAGCTTGCCGCCGCAGGCGTGGACATCATTCTTTACTGCTGCGGGGCTTACCGCGCCATGAATGCGGCGGCGCTCAAGGTCTATGAAGCCATTCGCACCGATGGCACGCAGAAGAATATCGTTCCGCTGATGCAGTCCCGCGCGGACCTGTACAAGTACCTCGACTATCACGCGTATGAGAAGAAGCTGGATGAGCTGTTTGCCAAAGGCAAGGAATAGGCAAGCTCCCAGCAACGCCACCGCCGTAGTTTTTCGGAGGTTTTTCATGAGCGACCAGCCGGTTCAATCCCCCGCCGCCGCATACAAGCCGAAGAAATCCGTGGCCCTTTCCGGCACGCCGGCAGGCAACACGGCCATCTGCACCGTGGGCCACAGCGGCAACGACCTGCACTATCGCGGCTACGATATCCGCGACCTGGCCGCGCATTGCGAGTATGAAGAAGTAGCGCACCTGCTGGTGCATGGCAAGCTGCCCAACGAACAGGAACTGGCCGCCTACAAAGTGCGCCTGCGCGACGTTTCGCTGGTTGCCCGTCGAGGTCAAACAGGCGCTGGAGCTGATGCCGGCCGGCGCTCACCCTATGGACGTGTTGCGCACCGGCGTCTCCGTCTTCGGCTGCGTGCGGCCAGAGGGAGGCGTGCACAGCGACTGCCGGTGCGCGCGCCATTGCCGACACGCTGCTCGCCTCGCTGCCTTCCATGCTGCTTTACTGGTACCACTTTGCGCGGGGCGGCGGACGGCGCATCGAGCTGGAGACGGACGACGGATTCAATTGCAGCGCATTTTCTGCATCTGCTGCACGGCCAGGCGCCCAGCGCCATGTGGACGCAGGCCATGCAGACTTCGCTGATCCTCTATGCGGAGCACGAGTTCAACGCCTCCACTTTCACGGCGCGAGTGATCGCGGGCACGGGCTCGGATCTCTACTCGTGCATTACCGGAGCCATCGGCGCGCTCAAAGGGCCAAAGCACGGCGGCGCCAACGAAGTGGCTCTCGAGATCCATGAGCGCTACAGCTCGCCCGATGAGGCCGAGGCCGACATCCGCCGCCGCGTGGCCGCGCGCGAGGTCATCATCGGCTTCGGCCATCCCGTTTACACCATCAGCGATCCGCGCAGCGACATTGTCAAGGAAGTCGCGCGCGAACTGGCCGTTGCCGCGGGCGACACGCTGCCTGTTCGACGTTGCCGAGCGCATCGAGGACGTGATGATGGATGCCAAGCGCATGTTCCCCAATCTCGACTGGTACTCGCGCCGTCGCCTATCATCAGATGGGTATTCCCATCGATCTGTTCACGCCGCTGTTTGTCGATCGCGCGCACCGCCGGCTGGTGCGCGCATGTCATCGAGCAGCGCCAGGACGGCAAGATCATTCGCCCCTCGGCCGATGTACACCGGACCGGAGAATCTGAAGGTTCGTGCCGATTGAAGAACGGGCAGTAGAAGGAGAGCAAGTGTCCTCGCACATCAGCAACGAACGTCCCGCGCCGGACGAGGTCTTAACCGACATCGCCGACTACGCCCTGAATTATCGAGATCGACAGCGACCTGGCCTACAGCACCGCGCAGCATTGCCTCATCGACACGCTGGGCTGCGGCCTGGAAGCGCTCGAATATCCGGCCTGCACCAAGCTCCTCGGCCCCATCGTTCCCGGCACCGTGGTTCCCAACGGCGCGCGCGTTCCCGGCACCAGCTATCAGCTCGATCCCGTGCAGGCGGCCTTCAACATCGGCGCCATGATTCGCTGGCTCGACTTCAACGACACCTGGCTGGCCGCCGAGTGGGGCCACCCCTCCGATAATCTCGGCGGCATCCTGGCCGTCGCGGACTGGATGTCGCGCACCGCGATCGCCATCGGGCAAGCCGTCGCTCATCATGCGCGATGTGCTGACCGCCATGATCAAGGCGCACGAGATCCAGGGCTGCATTGCGCTGGAGAACTCCTTCAACAAAGTCGGCCTCGATCACGTGGTTCTGGTCAAGGTCGCGTCCACCGCCGTGGTGAGCCAGTTGCTCGGCCTCACCCGCGAGCAGACCATCAATGCGCTCTCGCTTGCCTGGGTCGATGGCCAGAGCCTGCGCACCTATCGGCACGCGCCCAATACCGGCTCGCGCAAGAGCTGGGCCGCGGGCGACGCCACCAGCCGCGCCGTGCGCCTTGCGCTGATGGCGCAGGCCGGCGAAATGGGCTACCCCTCCGTGCTTACTGCAAAGACCTGGGGCTTCTACGACGTCTCCTTCCAGGGCCGCGCGTTCAAATTCCAGCGCCCTTATGGCAGCTACGTGATGGAGAACGTGCTCTTCAAGATCAGCTTCCCGGCCGAGTTCCACGCGCAGACAGCTGTGGAAGCGGCCATGACGCTGCGCAAGCAACTGGAGAACGCTGGGCAAGACCGCCGAAGACATTCGCAGCATCGCCATTCGCACCCACGAGGCCTGCCTGCGCATCATCGACAAGAAGGGCCCGCTCGCCAATCCCGCGGATCGCGACCACTGCGTCCAGTACATGGTCGCCATTCCGCTCCTCTTCGGCCGGCTCACCGCGGCCGACTACGAAGACTGGATCGCCACCGACCCGCGCATCGACGCGCTCCGCGCCAAGATGGAGTGCGTTGAAATGCCCGCCTTTACGCGCGATTACCACGACCCGGAAAAGCGTTCCATCGCCAACTCGCTGCGCGTGGAGCTGCACGACGGAACAGTACTCGAGGAAACCGTGGAGTACCCCATCGGCCATCGCCGCCGCCGCGCGGAGGGTTTGCCGCTGCTGATCGAGAAGTTCAAGACCAACCTGCGCCGCTGCTACGCCGAAGACCAGCAGCAGCGCATCCTCGATGCATCCCTCGACAGGGAGCGGCTGGAACAGATGCCTGTGAACAAGTATGTAGACCTCTACGTGCTGTAGCTCAGGCGCAAAGCGGTCCGGCCCGTCATACTGGTACTACGCAACTGACTGGTGGAGTGCACCTTCGTGCCGATTCATCCACGCCCCGCTCTCGCGATACTCTCCGTTTGCATTGCATGTTGCACGCCGGTACTGCATGCTCAGCATCCTGCAAACGCCAATGCAGCGTACCAGCAGTTGCGCGGCCTGTTGCCCGGTGGCGAAGTCATCGCGGTCAACAACCTTGAACTGCGCCGCGATGCAGCCTCATTCACCTTTCGTCACGGCAACTTCGCCTTTTATGGCGAGGTCAACGGCAAGGTGACCGGCGCGGTCTTCAAGGGCGAGGGCCATCTGCACATCACACCACCCACCGCTGAAGAGCGTCATAATCTCTCCATTGCGACGCATCTGGAATATTTCGACGAGGAATTCGACCAGGCGGTGCTGCGCTTTACCGACGACACAGCCGCCGAGCTGCACAAAGGCTCCGCGGGCAAAGGCGATGCGGACTCGGCATTCGTGAAGGCCGCGCAGGAGTTCCAGAGCTTTGCGCGCCTCAAGCTGCACAGCAACTTCGATCTCCGCCTGCTCCAGGATGTCGCTGAGCCCCGCTCCGGGCGGATACTTCCTGGCCGCCATCCACGGCCGCAAGAACGCGCATCTGCTCTTCATCCTCGATCCGCAAGGCGCCGAAAGCGTAGCTCCGGAGGAAGTGGAGCTGATGAACTGGAACGACTGGGGAATCAGCATCCCGTTGGCATTCCATCGCGCCGCCGAATATGCGAATGGCTCGGCCAGCGGCAATGAACTCAACGCTCCTTACCGCATCCTGAACGAAGATCTCGATGTCTCCATCGAGAAGAGCGGCTTTCTCAACGGCATTGCCAAAGTGGACCTGCGCGCCGAGCAGGACGGCGTCGCAGTCATCCCGCTGGATCTCTATCCCACACTCCGCGTCAGCCGCGCTGAGACTGCTTCAGGCGATTCGCTCGACTTTGTGCAGGAGAAAAAGGACGACGATCCGGACTTTGGCGTCGTGCTCGCCAGACCCCTCAAGAAAGGCGAGACCGCAACCGTGCGCATTACCTACGCCGGCAAGGATGTGGTGCGGAACGAGGGCGGCGCAAACTACTATCCCATCGCGCGCGAAAGCTGGTATCCCAACGCCTCCAGCGGCCTGGGCAACTACGCCACCTATCGCATGCTGTTCCATGTGCCCAAGGGCCTGCAACTCATTGCCACCGGAACCAAAGAGAATGAAAGCACCGAAGGCAAGGTGACCACCACCGAATGGAAGACCGATGTGCCGCTGGCCGTGGTGGGCTTCACCCTCGGCGGTTTCACCATGAAGGAGGCCAAGGTCGAGGGGAAGCTGGGCGACGATCTGACCATCGACGCTTATGCCAACACCACCCCTCCGGACGACCTGGCGCAGATGGCCGGCGGCGTCCTCGGCTCTCTCAGCACCGTCCCAATGCTTCCCGTGCAGCTGAGCCAGGGAGAGGTTGCCGCACGCCTCTACACCGCTTACTTCGGCCCGCTGCCCTTCGCCAGGGTGGCCCTCACCCAGCAGTACGCGTGCAACTACGGGCAAAGCTGGCCCATGCTGGTCTATCTGCCCATCTGCGGATTTCTTGACGAGACACAGCAGCACTTCATGGGACTGCACTCGGAAGATATGTACTGGAAGATGGTCACTCCGCATGAAGTCGCGCACCAGTGGTGGGGCCAGACGGTTGGCTTCCGCAGTTATCGCGACCAGTGGATGAGCGAAGGGTTTGCCAATACCTCGGCGTCCATCTTTCTGCAGGCCACGCGGCCCAAGCCCGACGATTTTCGCGACTTCTGGAAGCAGCAGCGCAAGCTCATCACCGAAAAGAATGCCCAGGGCTTTCGTCCCATCGACGTGGGCCCGGTCACCATGGGCTTCCGGCTCAGCACGCAGAAAACAGGGTGGGACATTTACCAGAACCTCGTCTATCCCAAGGGCGCCTATATCCTGCACATGGTCCGCATGATGATGTGGACGCCGCAGGGAGGGGACAATCTTTTCCGCGAGACCATGCACGACTTCCTTTCCACCTACCGCTTGCAGGCCGCCACCACCGAGGACTTCAAGGCCATTGTCGAAAAACACATGAGCCATCAGATGGACCTCGATCGCAACCACCGCATGGACTGGTTCTTCAACCAGTATGTCTACGGAACCGACCTGCCCAACTATCACTTCGAGAGCGAGATCGCGCAGAACGGCGACGCTGCCACACTGCACTTTAAACTCACCCAGTCGGGAGTTCCGGCAGAGTTCAGAATGCTGGTGCCCATCTACATTGAGTTATCCGATGGCAGAATTGTGCGCCTGGGGTCGGCCGGCATCACCGGCTCCAAAACTGTCGACCAGACCGTGCCGCTGCCAAAGTATCCATCGCCGCCGAAGAAGGCCTCCATCGACTACTACTACGACGTGCTGTCAACGGAGAACTAGCCTTCGATGGAGAGCCAGGGCAAATCCAGAATTACTATGCCCCGCTGAGTCCGAGGCAGGTTGCTCTTCCAGGTGGTCGCGTCAACTTCCGTTAGTCATGTATATCAAGGCACAAAATGGCTGATTTTGCATGTAACTTATTTAGTTTCATTGGCATAGAGCAAAACCATAAAAATCGATGTGTTCCTGGTCCGGGCTGCGAGGTTCGGGCTGGTTTTTTCCGGTTTGAGGAGGCTGGAGATTTGCATGATTCAACCCTTCAAGACCAGTGTGCGCCGGATGCGCATAATTATGTGCAAATGCGCGAGGGAAAATTTGCCGGCGCGGGATGAGAGTCCGGGTGCGCGGGACAAGTCCGCAGCTTTAGAGCTAGGTGAAAAACTCCATTTGAGGGTAAAACTCGTGTGAAAGGCCTCCCGCAGGGGCTAAAGCCCTCAATTGTTTTGTTGCATTTACGGCCCGGCTGAAGCCGTGCCCTTGTTACAAGGCCCAGGGGAATCCTGGTTTGGATGAATTTTTCACCAAGCTGCTTAGTCAGGGCTAATCCAGAACTACCGTGCCCCACTGAGTCCGAGGCAGGTTGCCGCTCCTTCCACCCCACGACGAAGACCTGTCGCCGGGGACCCCGGCCTTCCACCCCCGCGACGAAGACCTGTCGCCGGGGACCCCGGTTGTGGTCGCGTCGGCTTGAGCGCTTCAGCTTCGAGGTACAGCGATTATGGATTCGCTATAAGGGTTGAGGCAAACGCAGTGGAGGGTGCGATATACTCCGTTACGCAAGTGAAAGAGGGGGTTCCACGATGCGTTTGTCAGCAATATTGAATTTTATTGGCGCCGGAACCATGGCCGTTGCCATCATGGCTGCGCCGTTGGCGGCCACGGCGCAGGGCGGCGATACGGTGTTGAAGCCGGCCGATATGCAGAAACTGCTACCGGCCAGCGTGTATTACAAGGGCCAGTCTGCCACTACGCAGCTGCGCAACTCCGCCGGCGTCAAGTTTGCCGATGGCTTCTATGTGCTGTCCACCCTGGTGGACACCAGCGGCTACTCCACCAGCGTTGCGGCCAAGTACTCCGCCTATTTCATCACCGAGGTGCCCCTCAAGATTGGCGGCGAGAGTCTGCCGGCAGGCGTCTACGGCATTGGATTCATTGCGGATAACAAATTTGTGGTCACCGATGTGGGCGCCCACGACGTGCTCACCGTCAGCTCGTCCACCGATGCCGGCCTGAAACGCCCCATGCCGCTGCAGATCACCGTCGACCCGGCCGGTGGCTTCCGGCTTTATTCTGGCCGCAGTTATGTGGTGTTCAGCCGTTAGACTGGTAGCAGGCTCAGCCTTCCCCGGTATTCGAGCCGGCAAGCAGAAGCGCAGAAAGCTCACCTGGACGGGAGTCCTTCGACTCCCGTCCATCGTCCAATGAAAAGGATCCTCAGGATTGACGAGTCCCCTGGGGCCAACTTCCCTTTTCCAGCCGCCGCCCGTCAGCGCAAATTTCTATTACGCTTCGTCAACTCCGAACTGCAAGTCATTCTTCCAGCCGACAGTGGGGTGCAAAGATGCCGCTGAAACTCACCATCAATAGCGTGGAAACAACCGTAGACGTTGCGCCGGATACCCCGCTTCTGTGGGTGCTGCGCGATGTTCTCAACTACACGGGAACCAAGTACGGCTGTGGCATGGGCCTGTGCGGCGCATGCACCGTGCATGTGGACGGCAGGCCGACCCGCTCCTGCCTTGCCCGCGTCAGCTCCATGGAAGGCAAGGCCATCACCACCATCGAGGGCCTCTCGCCTGACGGCGCACACCCTGTGCAGTTGGCATGGGAAGCGATCGATGTGCCCCAGTGTGGCTACTGCCAGGCCGGACAGATCATGTCTGCCGCAGCGCTGCTGGCCCACACGCCCCATCCCACGGACGCCGAGATCGACACCGCCATGAGCGGCAACCTGTGCCGCTGCGGAACCTATCCCCGCATCCGTCAGGCCATTCACGAGGCCGCCGGTGCCGCCGCAACCACCAGCAAGTAGAAGGGAGGCTCGAATCATGCGTATCAATCGCCGATCGTTTCTTCAGTTGAGCGTCCTGGCAGGTGGCGGCCTCGCACTCGACCTGTATCACGCGCCGCTCGCCTCCGCCCAGGGCCCCGGCGCGCCGCCCGACCTGACCCCGCAGGCCTTCATTCACATTGCCCCTGACGGCATCGTCACCATCATGGCGCGCGCTTCTGAAACCGGCCAGGGCATGCGCAACATGCTGCCCATGCTCATTGCCGAGGAGCTCGACGTGGACTGGAAAGATGTCCGCGTGCAACAGGCCGATCTGGACGAGAAGAAGTATGGCCGCCAGTTTTCCGGCGGCTCCGCGAACACGCCACAAGGCTGGGAGCCCATGCGCCGCGTGGGCGCTGCCGGGCGCCAGTTGCTCATCACCGCGGCCGCTCAAACCTGGGGCGTGCCGGTGGCGGAATGCACCACGGAATCCGGCCGTGTGTTTCACAAAGCCTCCGGCCGGTCGGCAAGCTACGGGGAACTAGCCGCCAAAGCTGCCGCACTTCCCCCGCCCGCGCTCAGCTCCGTCAAGCTCAAAGACCCCAAGGACTACCGAATCATCGGTCACTCGCAGAAAGGTGTGGACACCCCCGCCATCGTTACCGGCAAGCCCCTGTTCGGCATCGATGTAAAGCTGCCTGGAATGCTCTACGCCTCCATTGAAAAGGCGCCCGTCTTCGCCGGCAAGGTGAAAACCGCCAACGTGGAGGAGATCAAGCCGCTGCCCGGCGTGCGCCATGTGCTGATTCTTGAAGGTGGAATCAAGCCCGGCGCGGTTACGCCCTGGGAACCCGGAATCGAACCGGGCGTCGCCATTGTGGCCGATACCTGGTGGCAGGCGCAAACGGCCCGCAAGCAGCTCAAAGTGGATTGGGACCTGGGACCCGGCGCGCCGCAGAGCAGCGAACTTTTCAGCAAGCGCGCGGAAGAACTGCTCGGAGCCCCACCCACAAACACGATTCGCAAATATGGAGATGTGGACGCCGCCCTCAAGTCTTCCGCCAAGCTGCTTGAAGCCACCTATCAATTCCCGTTTATTGCCCACGTCACCATGGAGCCGCAGGGCTGCACCGCGCACTGGAAAGACGGCAAGCTGGAGATGTGGACCACCAGTACGCTGCCCGCCAATGGCTGCGAGCTGGTAGCCAAGACCCTCGGCATCCAGGAAAGCGACATCACCACGCACATGGTGCGCGGCGGCGGCAGCTTTGGCCGCCGGCTCCAGAACGACTACGCAGCCGAGGCCGCGTGGATCTCCAAACAGATCAACGCGCCGGTCAAGCTGCTCTGGTCGCGCGAGGATGACGTCTCCCACGATCCCTTCCGTCCCGGCGCAACCGTCGGCCTGAAGGGCGGCATTGACGCTCAGGGCAAGCTCACCGCATGGCGCCATCACTTCGTCACCTTCGGCGATGGCAAAGAGGCCACCTCCGGCGGCGGCATTGGCGCAGACAGCTATCCCGCGGGATTCCCGCCCGCCTACGCCCTTTACACCTCCATGCAGCCGCTCATCCAGCGCACAGGAGCGCTGCGCGCCCCCGGAGACAACGCCTACTGCTGGGTGGCGCAATCCTTCCTGGACGAGCTGGCGCATGAGGCCGGACGCGACCCGCTCGAGTTCCAGCTTGAGCTGTTGAGCAATCAGCGATCGCCCTGGGCTGCCAGCCAGCGCGACGCTGTCGGCGACCACGAGCCGACCGGTCCCTCCGTTCTGATCCCGGAGCGTTTCAAGGGCGTGCTTGAACTGGTGGCGGAGAAATCCGGCTGGGCGCATCGCAGCAAGCAGGCAGGCCGCGGCATGGGCATCGCCGCCTGGTTCTGCCATCTGGGTTACTTTGCTGAGGTGGCCGATGTCAGCGTCGACGCCAGCAACAAAGTCACCGTCCACCATGTCTGGGCCGCCGGCGACGTCGGCAGCCAGATCATCAATCCGCAAGCTGCAGAGAGCATGGGCTTTGGCGGCGTCATTGATGGCATGGGCGCGCTGGCCCAGGAGATCACACTCGCTGAAAATCGCGGCGTGCAGCAGTCCAACTTCCACAACCACCCGCTGATTCGCATGCGCCAAGTGCCCCCCATCGAGGTCTACTGGCGTAAAACCGACTACGCTCCCACCGGCCTGGGCGAACCGACGTTGCCGCCCATTCTGCCTGCCGTCACCAACGCCATCTTCGCAGCTACGGGCAAGCGCATCCGCACGCTTCCGCTCCAGAAGAGCGGCTTCAGCTGGGCCTGAAGAACGCGCGCGATGTGGCCGTGTGGGAGACGCGATTCTTAAAGGCGTGGGATGCAAGCCTGGTTGGCATATTCGCCCGGCCCTCAGCTCTTCAGCGCTACGCGGATATGCAGCTCCTTCAGCTGCTGTTCGCTTACCGTGGTGGGCGCTTCCGCCATCAGGTCGATAGCTTTGGCGGTCTTGGGGAAGGCGATCACTTCGCGCAGGCTCGATGAGCCGGCCAGGAGCATCACAATGCGGTCGAGTCCCAGCGCAATGCCGCCGTGCGGCGGTGTGCCGTACTCCAGCGCGTCCAGGAAGAAGCCGAACCGTGCGCGCGCTTCTTCATCGCTGATGCCCAGCGACTGGAAAATCTGCTGCTGCACATCCTTGCGGTGAATTCGGATGGACCCGGAGCCTAGCTCCAGCCCGTTCATCGCCAGGTCGTAGCAGTTGGCGCGTACACTGGCCGGATCGCTGACCAGGTTGGCCATGTCGTGCTCGTGCGGCGCGGTGAAAGGGTGGTGCGCGGGCATCCACTTCGCCGTGGCCAGGTCGTATTCGAACATGGGAAAGTCGACAATCCAGATGGGGTTGAATGCCTTGCCGCCGTCCACCGGATTCGACGCATTCCGCGCGTGTGCTTCTTCGACCACCTGCTCGGTGACGCCGAAGGCCTTGTGCCGGTCGGCATATTTCTTCGCCAACTCGGTGCGGAAGTTGCCCGCTGCCGAGTAGACGTTGATCTCGCGCTCGGAGAGCCGCCCCTCGAACTTGGTATCGCTCGCCTTCACCGGGTGCGCCGGGTCGCCGGCCACCACGATCACAAAGTCAGCCTCCGCCGCGCCTGCCAGCTCGCGCACCTTCGCGGCCGCGTCAGGAAAGCTCTTGGCCAGCCGCTTGAAGTCGTCAATGAACTTGGCGCCCTTCTTCTGGTCGAACATCGGGTGGTTGTCTTCGCGCTCCTTGCGGCTCAGCTCGCCCACGCTGGGAATGCGCAGCGCCACCACCGGCAGCGCAGGATCAATCTGCAGCGTAGCCAGCGCCTCGTCAGTAAACGCCGGACGCACATCCGTCAGCCCGGGCAGCCGCAGGTCCGGCTTGTCGGTGCCAAACTGCCGCATCGAATCGTCGTACGTAATCTTCGGGAACGGCGTAGGCAGCGTAACGCCCGCCGCGGCAAACGATGCAGCCAGAAACTGCTCCACCACTGCAAACACATGCTCCTGCCGCGGGAAGCTCATTTCGAGATCCACCTGCGTAAACTCAAGCTGACGGTCGGCCCTGAGGTCCTCGTCGCGGAAGCAGCGCGCGATCTGGAAGTACCGGTCAAAGCCGGAGATCATGAGGATCTGCTTGAAGATCTGCGGCGACTGCGGCAGCGCGTAGAATTCGCCCGGATGTACGCGGCTGGGCACCAGAAAATCGCGCGCCCCCTCGGGCGTGCTCTTGGTCAGGATCGGCGTTTCAATCTCCAGAAAGCCCTGCTTGCTGAGCGACTCGCGAATGGCCAGCGTAATGTCGTGGCGCAGCCTGAAGTTGCGCTGCATCTCAGGCCTGCGCAGGTCCACGTAGCGGTACTTGAGGCGCACTTCCTCGTTCTGGATTGCCTCTTCCGAGGGCGAAAACGGCGCCAGGCGCGTGTCGTTCAAAACCAGCAACTCCGTGGCCTCTATCTCAATCTCGCCGGTCGGCATCTTGGGGTTGATGGCGTCCTGCGAGCGCAGGCGCACCTTGCCCACCGCGGCCACCACATACTCCGGCCGCACCTGCTCGCCTTTCAGATGGCCGTCGGGGGTCAGCTCCTTGTCCAGCACAATCTGCGCAATGCCGGTGCGGTCGCGCAGGTCAAGGAAGATCAGGTTGCCGTGGTCGCGGCGGCGGTTCACCCAGCCCATGAGAACAACTTGCTGTCCGGCGTTTGCGGCGCGCAACTCACCGCAGAGATGGGTACGTTCGAGACTGCCTAGAAAATCGAGCACTACGTATGTCCTTTTATTCTTGCGCGGGCTGGGCGAGGAAGACAGCCAGCTCTGCGCGAGGAACCTTGGTTTGTATGCCTGTGGCAAAGGTCTTCACTGTCAGGATACCGGATTGAACCTCGTCTTCGCCCAGGATGACGATGGCGCGGGCAGCACTTGTCGGCGGCTTCAAACGATTTCTTCAGCCGGAAACTGCCCTCTCCCAATTCAATGCGCAGCCCCGCCTGACGCAGTTCGCGGGCCAGCGCCAGTGCCGCGGGGTTCAGCACTTCGCCCAGAGGCGCAAGAAACGCCGCGGCCTTCTCGTTCAGTTGAGCCGCTTCCAGGGCCTGCAGCGTGAGCACCAGCCGGTCCTCGCCCATCGCAAAGCCGATACCCGGCGCTCTCGGCCCGCCGAGCATTTCGCTCAGGCCGTCGTAGCGCCCACCGCCCAGCAAAGCGTTCTGGGCGCCCAATCCGCCATGCGTGAACTCGAAGGTGGTGCGCGTGTAGTAGTCGAGGCCCCGCACCAGCCGGTGGTTGCGCGTGTACGGCACGCCCGCCGCATCCAGCGCCGCCAGTACCTGCGCAAAGTGTCTTTTCGATTCTTCGTCAAGCGAGTCCGCAATCACCGGCAGCGTGTCGATGATGGGCTGGTCGGCCGGGACCTTGCAGTCCAGCACGCGCAGCGGATTGGTCACAGCGCGCCGCTGGCAATCCACGCACATCTGCCCGACGACGGGGACCAACGCAGCTCGGAGCGCTTGGTTGTAGCGTTCGCGGTCCGCGGCGGAGCCCACGGAGTTCAACTCCAGCGTCCAGCCGGTGATGCCCAATTCGTCCAGCAGCGTGGCCAGCATCTCCAGCACCTCGGCGTCGCGCAACGGGCTTTCGCTGCCCGAAGAAGGCGGCCCAATCACCTCCGCGCCAATCTGCGAAAACTGCCGGTAGCGTCCCTTCTGCGGCCGTTCCCGCCGAAACTGCGGGCCAATGTAATAGAGCTTTTGCAACTGGCCGCTCTCGCCAAGCCCGTGCTCAATGTAAGCGCGCACCACGCCTGCGGTGTTCTCCGGCCGCAAGGTCAGCATCTGCGTCTTCTCGCTCTGCGCCCGCGCCCGGTCCTCCCAGGTGTACATCTCCTTGGAGACAATGTCGGTTTCCTCGCCCACCCCGCGCGCAAACAGCGCCGTGTCCTCAAACACGGGTGTCCGAATCTCGCCGAAGTTGTAGCGGGCAAACACTTGGCGTGCGGTAGCTTCGATGCGGTTCCAGAGCGCTGTCTCCGGCGGCAGCAGGTCACGAGTGCCGCGGACGGCTTTCAGGGTTTGGCTCATAGTGTTAACCTTTGGGGCAACTTCTTAGGATACAAGGTGGGAGCGATGATCCTTCATTTGGCCTCGACGGCAGCGTTTTTCGTCGATCAGGTGCAGCAAGCGCCGGTGGTTGCCCAATGCGTACCGCCAGCGCCAGAGCCCGCATGGAGGTGGTGGTTCGGCGCCCTTGCTCCGTGGGTTGGGCCGCTCCTTTCGGGCGTGGTGGGCATCTATGTGGCTTGGAGAGTATTCAAATGGCAAGGGGAAAAGGACCGCAGGGAGTGGATTCGCGATCAGGAGAAAGCCGAATGGAGTGCCTTATTGCGCGGCGTCGCGAATGTTTTTCATATAACGAATTTCACCACGTTAAATGGATGGGATGGAAGAATTGCAAACAGAATCGCCACTGAACTAGAACAACCTCTCGAAGAAATATCGATAGCATGCGCAAATTGTATTTTTCTTGATAACTTTCGCCAGAACAAGGAAGGCGACAAGAAGATTAAAGAATTTATCAAGAATACGAAATTACAGGTACAAAAGCTCAAAGGAAACCTTGGTCTATTGGAGGACAGACCTGATAGACCCGCCAAAGCGGTCAATGTGACGGACATAAACAGCAAAATCCTCGATAGAAACCTAGACAACGTCTCAAACGAGCTGTCCGGTCTTGCCGAGCAATCACGGACCTTATTGGATTGGCTTCAGGATGAAGCCGCACGCGATCTTGGTACTGCAGCAAAAAGGTGAAGAACAATAAGCAGCAACGAGAGGGACAATGCTACCCAACTTCGCAAGGAAGAAAACGGAGGTATAGCGAGGGCGCGGCTTTGAGCGTCGTTATGCCCTGCGCTTGATCGACTCCAGCAGCGTACTGTCAATCCGCGTCTGCCATCCAGGCCCGCTTGCCTTGAAGTGCTTAATCACCTCAGGCGAAAGCCGCAGCGAAACCAGTTTCTTCGTCGGTGTCTTCTGCGGGCCGCGCCTGCCACGCCGAACCACCTTGCCATTGCGGATCAGATCAGCCTGCGCAAGCCAGGCGCGCGTAGCTTCGGCGTCATTCGGATCGTAGGGGCCGTCTTCGGGTTCGTAGGGGATCTTGTCGCCCTCTTTAAATGCCAGGACGCGTTCCCAGTTGGTTTCAGATGGTGTCGTGTTCATACTGTTCGCGCTCCTCTCTCGATGCGGGCCGGAATGAGATCACGCGGACATCGCTTCCGCGTTCGGTGTAGACAAGCGCCAGCAGCCTTCCATTCACAACTGCAAAAGCAAGGTCAAGAAAGCGGAGTTCGCCCTTGCGGCTGGCACCGTAGGTGCATTTATCCGGGTTGTCGTAAACGAGGTGGGCGTCCTTGAAGTCAAGTCCATGCTTCTCCAGATTCGGCTTTCGTTTTGCCTCCTCCCAGACAAACACGCTTTAATCGTAGCTACAATATAGCGAGATTGCAAGCGAAGATTCGCGTTCTTTCGGCCCTCTGCATCCTGCCGCTCCCACCGGCATCCAACCCACCATGGAATACCGTCTTCTCGGAGGCTCCGGCCTCAAAGTTCCCGCTCTCAGCTTTGGCACCGGCACCTTTGGCGGCGCTACCGAGTTTTTCAAGGAATGGGGCTCGACGCAGGCGGCCGAGGCCAAGCGGATCATTGACATCTGCTTCGAGGCCGGCGTCAACCTGTTCGATACCGCCGACATCTACTCCGACGGCAAGTCGGAAGAGGTGCTTGGCAAGGCCCTCAAAGGCAAGCGCGACCGGGCGCTCATCTCCACCAAGGCCACCTTCCGCTTCGGCCCCGGCCCCAACGACGTGGGCTCCTCGCGCTACCATCTGCGCCGCGCGCTTGAAGGCAGCCTGCGCCGCCTCGGCACCGACTACGTGGACATCTACCACCTGCACGGCTTTGACGCGCTCACTCCCATCGAAGAGGTGCAGGACACGCTGAACACGTTTGTCCGCGAGGGCAAGGTGCGCTACATCGCCTGCTCCAACTTCTCCGGCTGGCACCTGATGAAGTCGCTGGCCGTGGCCGAACGCTACGGATGGACGCGCTTTGTGGCCCACCAGGTCTACTACTCGCTGATTGGCCGCGACTACGAGTGGGAGCTGATGCCGCTCGGTCTCGATCAAAAGGTCGGCGCGCTCGTCTGGAGTCCGCTGGGCTGGGGTCGGCTGACCGGCAAGGTGCGCCGCGGCCAGCCGTTGCCCGCGGTGAGCCGGCTGCACAAGACGGCGAAGCATGGGCCCGCAGGTAGCAGACGAGCTACCTCTACACAGTTGTAGACGCTCTGGACAAGGTGGCTGCCGAGACCGGCAAATCCGTCCCGCAGGTGGCGCTGAACTGGCTCCTGCAACGGCCCACGGTTTCCTCGGTCATCATTGGCGCCCGCAATGAAGAGCAGCTGCGGCAGAACCTGGCCGCCGAGGGCTGGGACCTGACTGCGGAGCAGGTGGCCGCGCTCGACCAGGCCAGCGCGCAACCCGCCATTTACCCCTACTGGCACCAGCACCAGTTCACGGAGCGCAACCCGCTGCCGGTCTAAGCAGGGCCGCTCATTGTGATCGGACCGGTCGTCGCAGCACACACCACTCAGTCGTAGTCGGCGAACCTGCTGTGTTTGTGGAAGACATAGCGGCCCACGAGCCAGCCCACCGCGCTGCCGACGATCACGTCGGAAGGAAAATGCTGCCGGGCCAGCACACGAGTCAGGCTGACGCCGGTGGCCAGGCCGTAGGCGGTGATCTTGGTTAAGGGCCCACTGTATTCCGAAGCGATTACCGCCGCTGATGACCACGCAATCATGGAATGGGTCGAGGGGAAGGAAGAGTCGAGACCCACGCTGGTTTGAAAGAACTTTCCCCTGGCGCCGTCCAGGGTGGGCCGCTCGCGCATGGATGCGGCCTTCACCACCTCGTCCACCACCAGGCTGTCGACCATGGCTTCGCCGGCCAGGATTCCGGTCTCCGTGGCGTGGTCGTCGTGGTGAATATGGCCCAGTCCGTAGATGAGCACGGGGGCCACGACAAAGCCGCCCAGGAGTCCCTGGGACGCGGTGCTGGCGTGGCTGTTCAGCGAGGGATCGTCGAGCCGGGATGACGACATGACCTGGTGGTCGGTGGTTGCGACGACGGTGGTAGCCAGGCCGAGAGGGACAAGGTAGGCGAGGTCGTGAGACCGGATGCGGGCGGGGCTCGTCCAGATGGCGGCCTGGTCCTTGAGTATGTTCCCGGGGGTCCTGCGGAGGGTGACGGCGTCCTTGTTCTCCGGGGCGGCTTGAGCAGCGCCAGCCCGCGGTTGCGGAGCATCTGGGAGCGCGTTTGGGCCCGAGTCCCGCGGCGGCGCCGGGCCGGAACAGGTCTGGGCTCTCGTGACGGTGCAGGCAACCAGCAGCGCCGGGAACAGGAGCAGGCCGGCGCCGAGCCCCCTCAAGGAAACGAGAGGGGGAAATGGGATGGGGAAAATGCGTGGCCTCACTGGCATCCTGTCTGGCTGGTTGACGCGTGCGCGTCAGCTTGCCGGCTCGTTCAGGTAGATCTCAACATAGTCCAGGTAGTTCTGTGCGTACTCCAGAATGAGTTTGCGGTCCGTGTCAGACAGTTCGCGCCGCATCTTCGCCGGGACGCCGGCCCACAGCGTGCGCGGAGGCACCACGGTGTGCTCGGGCACCACGGAGCCGGCGGCGATAATCGATCCCGCGCCGATCCGGCAGTCGTTCAGCACGCGGGCGCCGATGCCGATCAGGCACTCGTCCTCCACCACGCAGCCGTGCACGGTCGCGTTATGGCCAATGGTTACCCAGTCGCCAACAATCACCGGGTAACGGTTGCGCTGACCATGCAGAACCGCGCAATCCTGAACGTTGGAGTTAGAGCCCACCCGGATGGCGTTCACGTCGCCGCGGAGCACCGCATTCATCCACACGGAGGAGCGGTGTCCGAGCGTCACGTCGCCGATAAGTTGAGCGGAGAGATCGACATAGCAGGAGGGGTGGACCTGGGGCATCTGGCCCTGGTAGCTGCGAATCATGGGGTAAACCCTTTCATGAGAAAGTTTACGGTATTCTGCCAGGGAATGAGCGGTTGAACCATGCCCGAAGGCCGACAGCGATGTTGAACCCGCGCTGGGAATAGGATTCAAAAGCGCACCGTAAGTGGCTCCAGGCATGAGGGAAAAATGGAAGAACGGCGTATCTGAATGTCAACACAAAAGATAGGCAACCTTTCTCTGGCAGCAACGCCTCAACTTCCTGTATCATGAGACAGGCCATTTGGCGGGTTTGGAGGTGGGATTTCTTGGCAGAGGTTCGCGTACAGGAAGGCGAGCCGCTCGAAAATGCTCTGCGCCGGTTCAAGCGGAAGGTACAGCAGGAGGACATCATCAAGGAAGTAAAGCGTCACTCCTACTATCTGAAGCCCGGTGAAAAGCGTCGCGTGAAGGCAGCATTGGCACGCAAGCGGAATCGCAAGAAGGCTCGCAAAGAGGCTGACTAGTTTTTCATTACTCGTAACATGAGCCGCCCCGGCGCCTCCGTCGCATCAATGCCGGAGACGCAGAAGCAACGAAGCAAGGCCGGGGCGGCCGGTTACGATTCGTTTTTTGGGTCGCTGTTTTGCGAGAGCGTTCTCATTTGTTCATGTACGACATGTCATCCGGTCGACCGGAAGGCATCTAGTTTTTGCCGCTGAACTTGTTGCGGCCCGGGCCCTTGTTGTGGATGTACGTACGAAGACAGGGAAACGGGACCGGCAAGTTTTCACGGATCATGGCCGATTTCAATCAGTTTCCCTGCATTTGGGGAAGCCGGCCATGGAATTTACCGACAGAGTATTGAAGTGCAACGATTGCGGCGCCGAGTTTGTTTTCACTGCGGGCGAGCAATTATTTTTCCACGATAAACAATTCAAGAACGATCCCAAGCACTGCAAGCAGTGCAAGGCCAAGCGTGTGCGCGGCGGCCCCCGGGTGCGTTCGGAGACGCGGACCACGTGTTCCCAATGTGGCGCGGAAACTACAGTGCCCTTCAAGCCCACCCAGGGCCGGCCTGTGCTGTGCCGCGTCTGCTTCAAGCAGGCCGGTTCATCTGCTCCGCAGGCAGAGCCCGAACTGCCTGTCAAGGCGCCCGAGCCTGCGCCGGCGGCTGACTGAGGGGCGCGCCTCACCATGAAGTCAGACCAATGCTGAACTGAACAGCAGGTCTCCTTTGAATCCCGAGGGGAAGCCGGCGGTGCGCACCAGCGTTGCTACTTGCGCCCAGTGCCGCTGGCTGTGAAACAGCACATGGGCCAGCGCCTTGCGTGGAGTCGGCATTGGCAGCTCCGGCGGCCTCCATGGGTAATGCACGGATCTCTCGTCCCAGCGCGTATTGGGATTCCCAAGTAGCGCTCGAAAGTTCTCGACTGCTGCGAGATGCAAATCGAAAAGCGCACTTGTGGGACCCTTCGGCCAGACGTCATAATCCGTCACCGGAAGGCTAGCTAGAATCTGGCTCCAAACCAGTTCGGCGCCCCAGATGTGGCGCACGAATGCCTGGACGTCGATATTTCCGCCAATCCCGCAGGGAAGAACAAGAAGTGCCGGGTTGGAGTCCAGGTGGGCCTTCCACCAGTCGGCAGACTGGCAATTCCACGTGACCAGCTCGTCCAGTGTGATTGCAGGGATCACAACGTCCTCCCGTGAGCGCAAGGCGTCACTTCGGGCTATTCTAGAGCCGAAGTGAACAGCAGGTCTCCCTTGAATCCCGAGGGGAAGCCGGCGGTGCGCACCAGCGTGGCCAGTTGCGCCCAGTGCCGCTGGCTGTGAAACAGCATATGCCCGGCAACTTTGCGCCGGGAGACGGTGTGCGCCTTCCCGGGAAGAAAGTCGATGGGGAAGGGCTCATCCCAGCTCTCGACGGGGCCAGCGAGGAGGCCGCGAACGATCGCTGCCGCCTGCAGATGGAGATCGAACAGAGCCTCCAGGGGACCGGCGGGCATCTCTTCGCGGGGTGTCACCGGCAGCCCGGCCAGGCGCTGCGCCCAACGCAGCTCCACCCCCCAGATGTGCCGCACCATCTCCTGCACATTGGCCGTGCCGCCAATGTCGCACGGCAGCTCCAGCAGGGAAGGGTTGGACTCAAGGTGAGCTTTCCAGAAGGCCGAAGCCTCCTCATTCCAGCCCAGCAGTTCCTGCAGCGTGATTCCAACGCTCATATTCTCCTCCTCAGGGCGCGATGGCCAATGTCGCGCCGGTAGTACATCCCTTCAAACTCAATCTCGGCCATGGCCTGGTAGGCGCGGTTCAGCGCCTCTTCCAGCGAGCCAGCCACCGCAGTCACGCCCAGCACGCGCCCTCCGCCGGTCACCAGCTGGTTGCCCAGCCGGACCGAGCCGGAGTGGAATACCTCCACACCGGGAACCCGCGCTGCGGCGCTGAGACCACTGATGGGAAAGCCGGTCTTGTAGGCGCCTGGATAGCCTGACGAACTGGCAATAACGCAGGCCGAGGCACCCTGCGACCAGCGCATTTCAGTCTGGTCCAGCCGGCGGTCAATGCACGCCTCCAGAGTCTCCACCAGATCCGATTCCAGCCGCAACAGAATCGCCTGTGTCTCCGGATCGCCAAATCGCGCATTGAATTCAAGCACTTGCGGCCCGCGCGGGGTCATCATCAGTCCGCAATAAAGCACACCCACAAAAGGTGTCTCCTCCTGCGCCATGCCGGCAATGGTCGGCTCCGCAATGTGCCGCAGAATCCACTCCCGCATGCCGGGCTCAAGCAGCGTGTCGGTCGAGTAGACGCCCATGCCGCCGGTGTTTGGACCGGTGTCGCCCTCGCCAATCCGCTTGTGGTCCTGCGCCGGGGCCAACGGGGCCACGCTCTTGCCATCGGAGAGGCACAGGAAGCTGATTTCGTCGCCGACCAGGAACTCCTCAATCACCACCTGCCGCTCGGCCTCGCCCAGCAGCGTACCCGTGAACAGCCCCTGCGCAGCCTCTAAAGCTGTGTTGCGCGACTGGCAAATCAGTACCCCTTTGCCCGCCGCCAGCCCGTCCGCCTTCACCACGATCGGCGGATGGAAAATCTCTACCGCCCTTTCCAGTTCCACGGCCGTGGTGCACACCGCATAGTTCGCCGTAGGAATGTTGTGCCGCTGCAAAAAGCGCTTGGCAAACCCCTTGCTGCTCTCCAGCATGGCTGCGGTTTTCGTGGGCCCAAACACCCGCAGTCCGCGCTCCTGCAGCGCATCCACTATGCCCAGTGACAGGGGTAGCTCCGGGCCCACGATGGTCAGGCCGGGCTGTTCCTCCACGGCTAGCTGGACCATTGCGTCCAGATCCTTCAGATCCACAGGCACGCAACGGGCCAACTGCGCAATCCCGCCGTTGCCGGGCGCACACACCACCTCAGTCACCTTGTTGCTGCGCTTTACCGCCCAGGCCAGCGCATGCTCGCGGCCTCCGGAACCAAGGATCAAGACTTTCATGGGTAGTTTCCTTCGCTTCCTGTCCTGCTGATGATGCCCAAACCTGAAAGGTTATCTGAGCAAAGCCGGGTTGGGAAGTCAAACCGGCGCCGAAATGCTGAGTGTCTTGGTCGCCTATACTGGCTCCTGGTGACCCAAGGTCTGAACGATGGTTGAAACACGCATCAAGCCGTATTTCGAAGAACAGGCGGAGCAGGCTCGGCGCGAAGCGCAGACGCGCGTTTTTCGCCGCAACCAGGCCATCGGTCTGGTGCTTGTCGCGGCGGCAATCGTGGTCTTCTGGCTCTTCCGCACCAACCCTGCCTGGATCTTCCCGCCCGGCTGGTGGCGCCTGTGAGCACTGCGTCGGGTAGCCCAATCGACGAAAGTCAATCTCTGCTGGCAGTCATCGTCCTGGGCCCCACCGGCAGCGGCAAAACGGCTCTCTCTCTGGCCCTGGCCGAGCGCTTCAAAGGCGAAATCGTCAGCTGCGACTCGGTCGCCGTCTACCGCGGCATGGAACTGGGCACCGCTAAGCCAACCGCCGAAGAGCGCGCACGCATCCCGCATCACCTCATCGACGTCACCACGCCCGACCAGCCCTTCACCGCCGGCGAGTACAGCCGCCAGGCCCGCGCGGCTCTTCGCGACATTGCCGCCCGGTCCAGGCTGCCCATCGTCACCGGCGGAACCGGCCTTTACCTCCGCGCCCTGACTGAAGGCCTCTTTCCGGGCCCACTCCGCCAGCAGCATCTGCGCACGCGGCTCGCCCGCAGCCAAACCCGCCACGGTGAAGCCTGGCTACACCGCGTGCTCCGCCGGCTCGACTCCGCCTCTGCCGCCCGCATCCACCCCAACGACACGCCCAAACTGATTCGAGCAATCGAGGTCTGCCTCGCCGCTCGCACGCCCATGTCGCAGGTGCTCGCAACCCCCAACACCGCAAAAGATCCTCTTACGGGTTTCCGCATTTTGCGCATCGGCCTCAATCCACCACGCAAGCTGCTCTACCACCGCCTCAACCAACGCGCCGCCGCCATGTTTGCCGCCGGCCTTGTGGACGAAACCCGCAGTCTGCTCGAGCGCTACGGCCCGGTCAAGGCACTCGATTCCCTCGGCTACCGCCAGGCACTTGCCGTCCACGCGGGGACCCTCAGCCTAGAGGCCGGGATAGAGGCCGCCCAGCAAGGCCACCGGAACTACGCCAAGCGCCAACTCACCTGGTTTCGCCGCGAGCCGGAAGTGCGTTGGTTGGAACTCTTCGGCGATGATCCCGAAACGCTGCGCGCCGCCGCTGAGTTGATCGAACAGCGGCGCCGTCACTAAGGCTGGGGATCCGGAGGAGGCTCCACGCCCACCGGCTGCGGAGAAGACGCCGGTGCCGGTGCGGGCGGCGGTTCCACATCTGCAATCTTGCAGCCCGGCGGCGCTTCAAACAGTGTCGCAGCCGGCTCCTCACGCTTCAACCCGGAGACGCCCACCGTCTCAACACCGTTACGCGGGTCCGAGTGCCGCACCAGCAGGTTGAGGCGCAGTTCCGGAGAGTACCAGGTCTCATCCACCACCTCGATCGGCCCGCCGTTTCCGTAGCCGCTGCCGTAAATCGTCTGCGTGCGCCGGGTTCCCCTGGCCTGCAGGCCGTTGAGCGGGGTTGTACCCAGGTCTTCGACGTGCACCTGCGGGTTGGGCACGCTGGGCTTGGCCGGCGTCTTCGGGACAAACTCGCGCCGCCCTGTCTGCTCGGCCATATCGCAAATGGTCCTCATCCGAGTCTCGGGATCGAACACGCGCACGCTGATCAGTTCCGGCGAGCCGTGAAAATACTCCGGCATTAGCCGCCTCACCTCGTTGTGCGTCCGCCCCTTTGAGTCGCGCGCAATGATGCTGATGGTCCGCCGCACCTGCACGGAGCCATCCGCCCACTCGCGCTCGGCTTCGATCACAAGGGTCGCGGAGAAGGGTAATCCGGCAACACTGGGAATCGAAATGCCATGCACCGCAACTGGCCGCTCCTGCGGCGGCTGCTGGGCGTGCAGAACAAACAGGCTGGCTGCGAAGAGAACGGCGAACTGGATCGTTTTTCGCTGCATAGGCGTTTCCCGGCGTACTGGAGGTTGCGGGGCAAGAGTACCACAACCTTGACGTGCATTTGGCCCCCAGGGTCAGGCAGAGATTTAAACTAATCAGGGACAGGGTCGTTTGCGAGGCCGGTTCGGCTTGGAATGGAGACAGCCGTGACAGAAACAGTTTTCGACGTGGCAATTGTAGGCGGCGGGCCGGGCGGTTACACGGCGGCCTTTCGTGCGGCAGAGTACGGCCTTAAGGTCGCATTGATCGATGAGTCCGAAAAGCTTGGCGGCACCTGCCTGCACGTGGGCTGCATCCCCACCAAGGCCCTGCTCTTCAACGCCGAGGTCTGGGACCACCTGCAGCACGCGGCCGAATTTGGCATCAGTTTCGGCGAGGGGGCCATCGCCGCGCCCACGCTCGACTGGGCCGCCGTCCAGAAGCGCAAGAACGGCATCATCGTAAAACACACCAAGGGCCTGGACTTCCTGGTCCGCAAGCACAAGGTGACGCGCCTGGAGGGCTACGGCCGGCTGATCGGCCCAGCGGTCGACGGCATCCATACGGTCGAGGTGAACAAGGCAGGCGAGGTGAGCCAGGTGAAGGCAAGGAACGTCATCCTCGCCACCGGCTCCGAGGCCAAAATGCTGCCCGGCCTTGCCGCGGACGATCGCATCCTGACCAACATCGAAATCCTCGCTCTGGAGCAGGCGCCCAAATCCCTCATCGTCATCGGCGCCGGCGCGGTGGGCGTGGAGTTCGCCTCCATCTTCCGCACCTTCGGCGCAGAGGTCACCATCGTCGAGTTCCTGCCTCGCATGGTTCCCGTCGAGGACGAAGAGATATCCAAAGAGCTCACCCGCCTCTACAAGAAACGCGGCATCGACGTGAACACCGGCGCAAAGGTCGAGACCGTCGAGAAGACCGATACGGGCGTTAAGGTTACCTTCACCGACGCGAACGGGAAGACGCAGGTGAAGGAGGCCGAGAAGGTGCTCATTGCCGTGGGCCGCGCGGGGCGCACCGGCGACATCGGCATCGAGAAGACCAAGATTGAACTGGAGCGCGGGCTGATCAAGGTAGATGGAGCGCAGGAGACGGCCGAGCCCGGCGTCTTTGCCATCGGCGACATTGTGGCCGGGTTGCCGCAACTGGCGCACGTGGGCGCGATGAGCGGCATGGTGGCCGCAGCCAAGATCGCCGGCAAGCACCTTCCGCCCGGTGCGCACGCGATCGGATTCCGGGCTGCACCTATACCGAGCCGCAGATCGGCAGCGTGGGCCTGACCGAGGCGCAGGCAAAAGAAAAGGGCTACGAGGTCAAGGTGGGCAAGTTCCCCTTTGCGGGTAACTCCAAGGCCACCATCCTCGGCAACCACGACGGCTTCGTCAAGATCGTCGCCGACGCCAAATACGGCGAGATTCTGGGTGTCCACATCATCGGCCCGCAGGCCACGGAGTTGATCGCCGAGGCCGTCGCCGTGCTGGAACTGGAAGGCACCGTCGAAGAGATGATGTTCACCATCCACGCCCACCCCACGCTGGCCGAGTCGCTTCTCGACGCCTACGGCGCCGTAGAAGGCATGGCCATCAATGCATGAGGCAGCGAGTTAGCTCTGCACTTTATCTAACTTGGCAAAGAATTCGGCGAGCACGATGCGGACGGGTGTCTCGGAGACGGTGAGTTCGCCGGAGCGGGCCAGCTCCAGGCCGTCTGCGGTGCCGCGATAGCCGACAACGCGCCGTCGACCTACTCGCTGTCGTACTCGAACGACATGCGGAGAAATTGCTCACGTTTTGCCAGTTCAGCGGTCATTTGCGAAACCTCTGAATGCTCGTTTGCCCTACAACTCCGTCGACTGCCCCGCTACCAGCTCCTTGCACTTCGCAATAAACTCCGCCAGCGGCACCGACCCCTGATCGCCCTTGCCCCGCGTGCGCACGCTCACCGCGCCCGCCGCTTCTTCCTTGTCGCCGAAGACCAGAATGTAAGGCGTCTTCTGGTTGGCAAAGTCGCGAATCTTGCCGTTCATCTTCTCATTGCGGTCGTCCACTTCCACGCGCAGACCCGCCGCGTTCAGCTCGGCTTCCACCTTCTTTGCATACGTATGATGCCGCTCGCTGATGGGCACCAACCCCACCTGCACCGGCGCCAGCCACAGCGGGAACGCTCCCGCATAGTGCTCGATGAGCACGCCGAAGAAGCGCTCCACCGATCCGAACAGCGCGCGGTGCACCATCACCGGCTGATGCCGCTCGCCGTCCTCGCCCACATACTCGAGCTCGAAGCGCGCCGGCAGATTGAAGTCGAACTGCACCGTCGACAGCTGCCACAGCCGGCCCAGCACATCCACCAGCTTTACATCGATCTTGGGCCCATAAAACGCCGCTTCGCCGGGGATGGTCTTGTAGGCAATCCCTTTCCTGTCCAGCGCTCTTTGAAGGCTGCCGACGGCGAGTTCCCAGTTCTCATCGGAGCCGGCATAGTGCGCGCGGTCGTTCGGGTCCCACGTGGACAGCTCGACCTTGAACTCCGTGAAGCCGAAGGTCTTCAGCACCGCCTCGGCAAAGTCGATGCAGGCCACCACTTCGTCCTCAATCTGGCCGGGCGTGCAGAAGATGTGCGCGTCGTCCTGCGTAAAGCCGCGCACGCGCAGCAGGCCATGCATGGTTCCGGAGCGCTCATAGCGGTACACATTGCCCAACTCGGCCAGCCGCACCGGCAGATCGCGATAACTGCTGCGGCGAGTTCTTGTAGATGAGAATGTGCCCCGGGCAGTTCATCGGCTTCAGCCGGTACTCGGCATCGTCCAGTTCCATGGGCGTGTACATGTTGCCGGAGTAGAAGCCCTCATGCCCGCTGATCTTCCACAGCTCGCGCCGCATCACGTGCGGCGTAAACACCAGCGAGTAGCCGCGCCGCAGGCACTCGTCGCGCATCCAGTCTTCCATGATCTTGCGAATGATGCCGCCCTTGGGATGCCAGAAGATCAGTCCCGCGCCGGCCAGCTCCTGAATGCTGAACAGGTCAAGCTGCTTGCCCAGCAGGCGATGGTCGCGCTTGGCCGCTTCTTCCAGCCGCGCAAAGTGTGCGTCCAGTTCCTTCTGCGAGAAAAACGCAGTCCCGTAAATGCGCTGCAGTTGCGGATTCTTCTCGTCGCCCAGCCAGTACGCCCCGGCCAGCGAAGGCACCTTGAACGCCTTCACGCGGCCGGTTGAGGGCACATGCGGCCCGCGGCAAAAATCCACAAAGTTGCCGTTGCGATAGAAGCTTACCTCCGAGCCCGGCTCCGTGAACTTGGTCACGAAGTGCGTCTTCATAAAGTCGCCGTCGCGCTCGAATTCCTCCAGCGCCTTCTCGCGCGGCTCGTGGATGCGCGCAAACTTCTCATCCCGCGCCACCACTTCCTCCATCTTCGCTTCAATCGCCGCCAGATCTTCCGGCGTGAAGTTGGTCGGCCGATAGAAGTCGTAGAAGAACCCCGCATCCGTCGCCGGCCCGTGCCCCAGCTTGGTCTCCGGAAACAGCTCCAGCACCGCGGTCGCCATCACGTGCGCAGCCGAGTGGCGCACCACCTTCAGCGCCTCCGCGTCGGTCTCCTTCAGCAACTCCAGCCGTGTGTCCTCTGTCAGCGGAGTCGACAGGTCCACCAGCCGTGGCGCAGCCGCATTCTCCGCGCTATACATCGCGGCCTCGGCACTCTCTCCCTCCGCGGCAGTGCTTTGCCCAGCGCTCCCGCCCACCGGAGTCAGCCGCGCCACAACAGCAGCGGCGGCAAGCCGCGGCGAGATGGCGTTGGCAATGTCGAAGGGCGTTGTGCCGGCGGGCACCTCGCGAATGGCCCCATCGGGCAGGTGTACGGCGATTGTCTGCTTGCTCATGATTGAACGTGTCCTGGGTGTTCTGGCCGCGGTTTGGTTTGTCTCTGCGGCAACACTTCAGGATATACCGGCAGATGAGGGAACCAA
>CAVZNB010000038.1:0-49662 GCA_963776535.1 uncultured Acidobacteriaceae bacterium
GCCCGCGTCGTCCATCGAGTAGCCGAACGCATTGCGCCGCAGCGACCTGGCGAACGATGGAAAAAGAAACGGCGTGGCCGTCTCGTAGTTCCATACATGCGTACAGTTGCCAAAGCAGCACCCCTGTTGGTCGTCGCTGCCCTCAAAACCATGAAACTCCCCGTCCGCGGTGCGAAAACATGTAGTCGTCGCCAGCGTGGAGAGGTTGGCGCTCGCCGCCTCCTTCACCTCCGCAGGTAGCGTGCTCTCGCGCAGCGCATTCGTGAAGAGCCGCGTACGCGCCTCCAGATCCTGCAAGTGCTCCGCCGTGTATTCAACCGCACCCCACGCACTCTTGAAGCGCGTCGCATAATAATTCCCGATGACTGTCTTGCCCTCGCCTTCCGGCGAATCCCACCCAATCCAATCCGGCGTGCGATTGGGAAATCTCCACCCCAATAGAAACTCAAAGCTCGCTGACTGTCCCGGCGCAATCGTCTGCTTGAGGCACAGCACGCCCACCATGTTGTGCGGCTCCGGCTGTGTCCCCAGATCGCCCGTTTTGGAGAATTGATCCCAGAAGTGCAGCGGCGCATTCCACCACCGGCCCGCCGGCCAACCCGCCCAGTGCGAAACCTCCGCGCTACCATTCACCGTTGCCGCCAGCACCAGCTCGCCCATCATCGGATCGTCCGCGGCCAGCGCGGGGTTACTCATCACCAGCCCCGCAATCCCCTTCCCGCTGCGATACCCATTGCGACGTCCCTCGTCCGACTTTTGCTCTGCGGCGCCACCCTTGTCCTCCTTCGTCCTGATGGGGTTCTCAATCGAGAACGCGATCCCCACGCTGGCCGTCTCATGCCCGCTGTTGGTCACGCGATAGCGCAGAATTGCTACAGGCAATCCCGAGTCGTCCGGCTCATGCGGAATGAACGGCGAAAACGCATCCAGTTCCACCTTCACCGGCAGCGAGCGATCCGCAAAGTCGATATGCGCCAGTGGATACTCACCTGTAAACGTCGCAGACTGCAGCCGGCTCAAACCCGGAACATTGCTCGATCCCAGGCCGTCCTGCCCCTCGTACGGAGGCAGAATGCGCGACTCCAGCACACGCACCACAGCCTTCCCGCTCCCCGCCCGCGCCCAGATAGTCGGAAACGCATACGTCGGCCGGAATCCCTTGTTGGGCCGGTTGAAGATCTCCCAATTGATCAGTTGTCCGCGGCCGCCCAGCCCAAGGCTGCCCGCCGCAACACCGCCCAGCGGAAACGAAATCATCTGCAGCTGCCTTCCGCGAAAGCGGCGTGGATAGTTCACGTCAGCATGGGCCTCGCTGCGTTCCCGCCCCTCGCGTGATCCGTTTTCCTGCGCAAGCGCCTGCAAGTTCCCTGCCTGCGTGGCAGCTCCCACCGCTCCCGCCGCCTGTTTCAGAAAGTTCCGCCGGTCCAGCTTCAACTTCTCCGTCATCATGCGTCTCTCAACCCAAGATTGTTTCGCAGCGATTGTACCGCCCCGGCACTCCGTTGCATGCACCCTGTCGAAACGCAGCAAGGGACATTGCCCGCCGCAGTGCTTTACCATTGCCCCACATGCTGACAACAAACCATGGCCTGAATCGCGAGCTGAGACTGCGCGACCTCGTCCTGATGCAGGTCGCTCTCATCTTCTCGCTCTCCTGGATCGGCTTCACAGCCAAGCAGGGTTCGTCGCAACTGGGTCTCTGGCTGTTGGCCATCGTACTTTTCTATGTCCCGCTGGCCGCGGTGGTCATGAAGCTGAGCCGCGCCATCCCTGTGGAAGGCGGAGTCTACCAGTGGGTCAAGCAGGGCCTGTCTCCCTTTGCCGGCTACATGGCAGGATGGAACGTCACCGTCGCCATGGTGCTGTTTTTCGCCTCTGTCGGCTCGCAGCTCGCCAGCGGATTTGCCTGGGCAGCCGGCCCCTCAGGCGCGTGGATGGAGTCGAGCAAGGCACTTGCATTGACGCTCACGGCGCTGTTCTGCCTGGTCGCATACCTCATCAACGTGCGCGGATTGCACCTGGTCAAGTGGATCAGCGGCACAGCCTCCGCCTTCTGGTTCGCGGTCTCACTGGTGCTGGCCTTTCTGCTGGCCAGGGCCTGGCTCTCCGGCCTGCCGCTGGCCCATACCTCACTCACGCTGGCCCGCCCGGCGTTCTCACTGCTCACCATTAACGTCCTCGCCAAAATGGCCCTCGGCGCCCTCAGCGGCTTTGACAACTCCGCCATCTTTGCCGAAGAGTGCCGCAAGCCGGAGAATGACGTCGCGCGCTCCGTGGTCGTCGCTGCTCCGGTCATTGCGCTCATGTACATCCTCGGCACCGCAGCCCTGCTGGCATACTCGCGCCCCGGTGACATCGACCTGGCCGCGCCGGTGCAGCAGGTAATGCACAAGGGGTTCGGAAACAGCGGCCTGGGAACAGCCCTTGCGGCCATCGCCGTCGGAGCGTTCAGCATCGCCCTCGTTGCGGGAGGAATCATTGTCATCGGCATGGTCGCCCGATTGCCCATGGTTGCCGGATGGGATGGCCTGCTCCCCGCCTGGTGGAGCGAATTGCACCCGAAATATCGCACTCCTTCCAAAGGCATCGCCGCAGTGGCCGCCGGCCTTATGATTGTGGGAGTCTTGAGCCTGCTGGGCGCGGGCAACCAGGAGGCTGTCCAGGCCACACTCGCCGTCACCATCGCGTCGCTCTGCCTCATTTACCTGTTGCTCTTCGGTGTGGTCCTGTTCGGCTTCCGCTCCAGTCCGCTGCGTCCCGGCATCGGCATCCGGCTCGGCGCGCTGGCAGCCTTTTCAGTCACGGCTGTTGCCTTTGTCTTTGAGATCATCCCCCTCGGCGAAGTCGCAAACCCAGCCCTCTTCGCCATCAAAGTCACCGCCATGATCTGCGCGACCAATGCGCTGGGCGCGTACCTTTACTGGCGCGGAAGACTGCGTGCCGCCAGGCTTGGTGCAATCTCCAAAATCTAACTGCGCCAAAGCTTTGATGCCCCGCGCATCGCCCCGCCCATCCCTGGTCGGAATATGGCAAACTTATGTCGAGGGAAATACCATGAAATCCGCAAAGCTTTTGCTGCTGGCCGGCGATTTCGTTGAAGACTACGAGATCATGGTCCCGTTTCAGGCGCTGCAAATGGTGGGTCACACCGTCGATGCGGTCTGCCCCGGCAAGAAGAAAGGCGAGCAGGTCCGCACCGCCATTCACGACTTTGAAGGCGACCAGACCTACACCGAAAAGCGGGGCCACAACTTCACCCTCAACGCAACCTTCGATGACGTCGATCTCGCCGCGTATGACGGGCTGGTTATCCCCGGCGGCCGCGCACCGGAGTATCTGCGCCTCAACCCCAGGGTGCTTGAAATCGTCCGCCACTTCGATCAGGCCAATAAGCCCATTGCCGCGCTCTGCCACGGGCCTCAACTGCTGGCCGCAGCCGGCGTGCTCAAGGGTCGCAAGCTCAATGCTTACCCGGCCTGCGCTCCTGAGGTGGAACTGGCCGGGGGAACCTTTGTCGCAGTGGACTTCTTTGACGCTGTGGTGGACGGCAAGCTGGTCACCGGCCCTGCGTGGACCGCCCATCCTGCCTGGCTGGCGCGGTTTCTTGAAGTGCTTGAAGCGCATCTTGCCGCACCCGCTGCCTGATCGTCACCGCGCCTTCACGAGTTCGCAGCGAGGGCCCGCTGCCCGGCCCAGGAACAACCCCCATGTGGTACATTGACGCCATGGTCGTAAAGGGTTTGGCAACTCTAGCCGTGCTTCTGGCGCTGGCTTCCGCACCTCCACCGCTCTCCGCGCAGACAACCAGTCACACCAGCTCAGCCCAGCCGTACCCGCCCGCCGCGCAGACAACCATTCACTCCAGTCCAGCCCAGTCGTATGCGCCCGCCGCGCAGGCAACCAGTCACACCGGTTCAGCCCAGCCGTACCCGCCCGCCGCAATGCCCCAGTCCAGGTCCGATTGCAACGGCGTGCCCTGCGAAGAACAGCAACCGCGCGTCATCGTCGTCCCTCCCGCGCCAACACCCATCCAGTGGCCATGGCACGAACGGATTCTCTGGGCTGCCTATGTTGTGCTCGCCCTGGTGGGCTACGCCGGGGTCATGCTGGCCGTCTCCACGCTGAAGAAGATTGAGCGCAACACGGCCGCTGCCGCAGACACAGCAAACGTTGCCGTGGCCGCGGCCAATGCCGCCACTGACACCGCCCAGGCGGCCCTGCTCCACGCACAGTCCATCATCAATGCTGAGCGACCCTGGATCCTGGTCACCGCTGAACCGACGCGCGGCGTGGAGAGCAGCTTTGAGATCACCGCCACTAACCGGGGCCGCTCGCCCGCTACCATCACTTCGGCTTTGGATCAGGTCCTGTTTGCCGCCGACGAGGCGCACCTGCCGGTCCGGCCCGAGTTCCGGGAGGTTGAATCCTCGGCCCGCTTTGTCCCCATCACTCTGCTTCCCGGCGAGAGTGCAACACTGAAGACCTTCAGCCGCGAAGATGCAAGAGGTTTCTGCGAGTCCGACGAGAGATTCAAAAGCATTGAAAGCTGGGACGAAAGGCTGTTCCTGGTTGGCAAGGTCCTGTACAACGACCTGGTTGCGCCCGCCGGCAAAGAAGCCCACGAAACCAACTGGTGCTGCTGGTACATCCATGGGAAGCAACGCAGCGCCCTGGTGCCTGCTGGACCGCCCGAGTACAAAGCACACACATAGAGCCAGAGCAGCCAATCGGATTCGCTCGCGCCCTATTTGGAAACGCGCTCAATCACCGCGGAGTTGCTGTCCTCGTACGCCAGCTTCCAGTTGGGAAGCAAGGGCAGAACCTGGATCATCGGAGACTGCCGCGTGACAATCAAAAAGTTCACCTTGTACTTCTCCAGCAAGATGTTTGGATCGGTCTCGAGCGTCGCCCACTCGCCAAACTCCCGCAGCACGCCGGCCCATTCAAAAACATCCGTGCGCCCGTCGATAAACACTGGATACTCCGGCGCCGCCCACAGCAGGTAGCCCCCATACACGTGATCGTTCAGCATGGGCCCCTCAAGATGGTGCGCTCGCACAAACTCCAGCGCCTTCACCGGGCTGCCGTCTTCCACCTGTTGCCGCAGGTTGCTGCTGCTCGGAAATCCCAGGTACGCCACCACCAGCGCCATCGCAATGAATGCAGCATTCAGACCCGGCCGGTCGCCTTCCGCATCGTAACCCTCCCACTGCGTTGACAGTTGGCGCGAAAGAACCGGCGCGGCCAGAATGCCGAAGACAAACAGCATGCGCATATGGCTCACTGCCATCCATGTCCCGATGGCGAGAAAAATCAGTTCGTCCCAGTACATCGTCGAGCGGCGCATGGCCAGCAGCAGAAAGCTCACCAGCAGTATCACCAGGATGCCCATCCCGCGCGCTTCCGTCATGTTCAGCGGCGCATACTCGGCCACGTTACCCACCAGCAGAGGCATGTGCAGCATGGTGTCCAACGGATAGAGAATCTGCTGCAGGCCCACCGGATTCAGGAATAACGCGCCACAGGAGAGCAGCAGCGCCAGCGCCAGCGTCCGGCGGCATTTCGGATCCCATTGCGGCGAAAGCATGGCTCCCGCCTCAAAGCGTAGGAACGACGTGGCCCAGTACACCACGCCCACAACCAGGCCCAGGATGAACGATGCGTGGCAGTTGATCCACACCGCAAACACAACCGGCAACCAGTAGAGCCAGCGCGGGCCGCGCGTGCGCCCCAGCTGGATGATCAGCAGTTCCACAACAAAAAAGATGTAGCCGATCAGCTGCGCGCGGATGGAAAGCCCGACCGTGGCAAACATCCACAGGATCAAAGCGCCCAGAAAGCCCACCTTGGAGTTGCCGGAATAGAGTGTGCACAGCGCGTAGCCAACCCACAGCAGGATGGCCGTGAGCGCGCACAGCAGGAACTCCAACCCGGAAAAGCCGCCAAATTTATAGGCGCCGTAGATGACCAGCTGCGCCAGCCACTCGTGCGGAATCCACGCATGATGATTGGTCGTATACGAGAACAAATCGGTGACTGGAATCGTGTGCGTGGTCCAGATCACCTCGCCCGTCTTCAGGTTCCACCACAGGTCCGGATCGTCGAAGCGCGAGCGCACCGTAAGCACGGCCAGGATCAGCAGCACGCTGGCCAGCATTGCCTGAAATGTAAAAATTCTTCGCAGCAAGCTCTTGTTCGCTGAGTTGGAGCGGTTTTCCAATGCGCGCGGTCTCTCTGGCATCGAGCAAGGCGCACCTTCCTGAGAAGAAGATGTACCTCATGCCGGTGGTTTCCCTCAACAGTAATTGGAAAAGCGTTGAGTCCTCAATACCTGCTCGTTTGCCCGGACACTTGTTGACAACAGGCTAGGCGTTCACCGTCTCTGCCAGTTCGAAGATCTGGTCGGGTTCGGCCAGGCGGATCAACCGGTGCAGATAAGCGCGGGAGATCGAAAGCTTGCGTGCGGCCAGCGTCTTGTTCCCGTTGTTTTCCCGGACCGCGGTCACAGCCAGCTTGATCTTGTAGTCGCGAAGCTGCCGTTCGAAGGAACCTGCCGGATGATAATCCGCGATATCGACAACATCCTCGTTATCGACGCCCTCTTCTTCAGGAAGCGAAAGCGCCAGGTCTTCCACCCGGACCGTCAGTCCGGGAGACAGGATGATCGCCCGCTGCATCACATTTTCCAGCTCGCGCACGTTGCCGGGCCACGGATAGCTCTGCAGCATGTTGATCGCGTCCGGTTCAATGCAATCCATCGGCTTCTGGAATATCTGCGAATAGTGGCGCAGAAAGTGATCGGCAATCTGGGGAATGTCTTCCGGGTGCTCCTGCAGCGCCGGCGACTCGATCCGCATTACATTGATGCGGTAGAAAAGGTCCTGGCGGAACTTGCCCTCTGCCACCAGCTGGGTCAGGTCGCGGTGCGTAGCAAAAATCAACCGCGCCCGCAGCGGAATCAGCTTGTTGCTGCCCAGGCGGCTGAACTCCATCTGCTGCAGAACGCGCAGCAGCTTCACCTGCGTAAACAGGCTCAGATCCCCAATTTCGTCGAGGAACAGCGTGCCGTCGCCCGCCTGCTCGAAGTAGCCCTCGCGCGCTCCCACCGTGCCGGTGAAGGCGCCCTTCTCATGGCCGAACAGTTCGGCCTCAATCAGCGTTTCGGGGATGGCGCCGCAGGAGACCGCCACAAACGGCTTCTTCGACCGCGAGCCCATATTGTGGATGGCCCTGGCGATCAATTCCTTGCCGGTGCCGCTCTCGCCCGTCACCAGTACGGCCGCGTTCAGATTGGTCACCCGGTGCACCATCTGGTAGACCTGCCGCATCTGCGAGCTCGATCCGATCAGCCGGTCGCAGTTGACCGGTTCTTCCATGCGATGCTGCACGGTCTCCAGCTGCCGCTTCAGCAGCGAGTTCTCATAGGCCCGGCTCAGCATGGTCTTCAGATCGCGAATCGAAGGGGGACGGCGGCAGTAGCCGAACGCGCCGGTCCGCACCAGTTCGAATGCGGTGGAGCGCAGGCCATCGTCAGCCATCACAACCGCTGGAACATTCGCCGCGATCAAACGCCGCGAAAAACCAATGCGCTCCTGAAGCGACTCATGATTGGAGTTCAAATCCAGAATCACGACATCGCATTCCCCGGCCAGAACTAGGTCGTTCATCTCTTCCTGATCCGCTTTCAAATGGACCAGAAACTCTTTTCCCAAGGCAGACGAAAGAAGAGGGTGCAGTGTGCGATCTTCTGAGTACAGTCCAATTTTGATCATGAATGGGCGACCTTTCCCACTTGGTGCAGCCACTCCATACCAATGAATGGTGTTCGGCTGCGTTTCATCATGATCCTTAATCGGCGGATCACATGCCAATGCCTGTTTTGCGTTAGGTTCATGCAACGTTAGTAACGCATGCCCAGTGTCAACTGGTAACTAGTGTCGTGATTCAAGACACAGTTCATCGTCAACACCCGCTGGGGTTCAGCCCGCTGGCGCGAAAAACACAAGTGGACAGGAATCTCCAATATCCAATTTATGAGCCGGGCAGTACGGGGTCAATGCAGCTTTAGTAACAGACGCTGCGGACGAAGGGTGCATTGCCCCCTCAAATCCTCGCATCGTGGAGCGCATGCACCACCTGCTGGATGCCCTTCCGGGCACCGCGTTCTGCTCGATAAAGCGCTCATTCCCAGTATCTTGTCCGAAAAGTCCGGAGGATTGGTGTCGGGGTCTCTGTCCGCGCAAAACTGCACCGGCGCAAACCCCGCCGCATACAACTTTTGTGTTATACGTCCGCGGCCCAGTTAACTATCCGGGCTATCTCCATTCGTATTGAGCACCGCCAACGCCACCCAATGGCCTGCCAGTTGCTACAGTGCAAGTGTGAGCTCTCGGCCAAAACTGGAGTTGTTTCTGTTGGCCGGAGCCGTAGCCATCAGCCGTTTCGCCCTTCGCAGCCACGATCTGTACGACCTTGACTCGGTCAACTTCGCCCTCGGCATCAACCGCTTCGACCCGCGCGTCCACCAGCCCCACCCCCCGGGCTACTTTCTCTACATCTGCCTGGGTCGGCTCTTGAACTACCTGGTCCACGATCCCAACCTGGCGCTCGTGCTCCTCAGCATCCTCGCCAGCGTGGCCTGTGTGGTGCTCATTTACAGGCTCGCGCTCGAGTGGTTCGGCCCTCGTGCCGCAACCTTCGCAGGACTGCTGTTCCTCTTCTCGCCGCTGGCCTGGTTCCACGGAACCGTAGCCCTCACCTACATCGTGGAGGCGGCCGCTTCTGCCCTGCTGGGCACCCTGTGCTGGCGCATCTACCGCGGAAACAGCAGCTTCATCCTGCCCACCGCCATCGTTCTGGGCTTGACTGCCGGCGTCCGCCCGTCCTCCATCCTGTTTCTCGGGCCCCTTTTCCTGTTCTCGCTGCTTCATGCCCCGCTCAGGAAGATCCTGCTCGGAGTCGCCGCGCTCGCCGTGACGGTTGGCGCCTGGTTCCTGCCCATGATCTGGGCCAGCGGAGGCTTCGCCGCCTACTTCGGAGCGCTCTCTTCCCTGTGGCTCATGGTGCCTTCCAAAGGCACCGTTTTCAACTCCTCGCCGGTCACCTCCGTTGCCCGCGCGATGACCATCGTCTTCATTTATTTTCTGTGCTTTGGAGCCGCTTCTCTGGCCCCCTTGGGCGCCGCTTCCAACCCCACTCCGGCCGAAAAAAACAAGAAGCTCTTCACCGCCGTCTGGATCGTCCCGGCGCTCTGCTTCTTCACCTTCATCTTTCTCAAACTGGTCAACAGCGGCTATCTGCTCCTGGTGTTCGCCCCGGCCTGCGTCTGGCTGGGCGCCTGGACCGCCGCCTGGTACGACCATGCCTCCTGGAGAAAAGCGCTCAAGCTGGCTCTCATCGCTGCCGTTGCATTGACGAACATCTTTATTTTCTTGGATTTCCCTGCCTACTTCTCCTTCCGCTCGGTGCGGCATTTCGAGGCGGAACTCCAGGGTGCTGATACCGCAATACCCCAGATCGGCAACCCCGGCAACCTGCTGATCGTCTCCTTCGACAATCACTTCCTCGGCTATCGCCACGCCGGCTATTACCTGCCCGGCTACCTGACCATCGAATACCCTGAGGCCCGCCTGACTGAAGGCACGCGCATCTTCGCCATGCACGGCCGCGACACTTTCCTGCTCTCCGGACTTCCCGCCGGCGGCTTCTCCCGGTTCGTGCTGTTCCCGCTGCCCGCGGGCAATCCCGCTTACAAAAAGTACCTCGATGAAGTCGAAAAGCTGATCCCCGCCAAGGACTTGACCAGCATCGACCGCAACGGCAACCAGTTCGTCACCGCGCCCATCGCCGATCTGCCGCTTTTGTTCCCGAAATTGGCCATGGCGCCGCCCCAGAGCGCACCTGGCCAACTGTATACGCCCCGCGCCACCCCTCTCCCAAAGCCGTAAACAGGCGTGTACACCCTCTCCAGTCCCATCGTGTTAACTATATGAATTCAAAACGCTTGGGTGGGTTTCGATTTGGTTGGACAATTGCTCTGATCACCGTGTTCCCTGAAGGCTGAAGGGAATGAGGAGCTTGAAGTATGCATTCCATTGCCTGGTGGCCAACACTGATTGTTCTCTCCGTGGCGACCTTCACGGACCTGCGCAATCGGCGTATTCCCAACTGGCTTGTCATCCCCTTCCTGGTGGTTGGACTCGTGGTTTCCGCCATGCACGACGGCTGGCATGGCCTCGGCCACAGCTTCGCCGGCCTGGGACTCGGACTCCTGATTTACGGCTTTCTCTTCTGGATGGGCGGCATGGGAGCTGGCGACGTGAAGCTCGCAGCCGCAATCGGGGCCTGGATCGGCCCCAATCAACTGTTCATTGCTTTAGTGGTCACCGCCATGGCAGGGGGCATCATGGTGCTGGTTTGGGCCTTGTTCCGGGGCTACCTGAAGGACTTGTTCAAGGGCGCCGGAAATCACCTTCGCCGCAAAATGCCCTACGCTCCGGCCATTGCCATCGGAACGCTGATTTCATTCTTCGCACACTAAGCACCAGGACTGATACATGGCTGAATCGGACACAACCTATCAATTCCTGACGGCCACGAACGGGACGGCGCACGGGGCAGGGAGCAGCACAAAAATGAATCCGACCAATTCCAACTACTTCGAATCGTCTTCTTCGGATTCTGTAGGCTCTGAGGCCTTGTCGATCGCCCTGATCGGCCCCGACGAGCAGCGCCGCAAGGAAGCAGCCACCGCCCTCCTGCTCTGCCGCGGAACCGAAGTGCGCGAGTATTCCGCCTATCCGCCCAGCCTGGACGACGTGCCCCGTCTGGTGGAACAGCGCAACGACGTCATCATTATTGACCTGGACAGCAACCCCGAATACGCCCTTGAACTGGTCGAGAGCATCTGCGCCAACGGTGCGGCCACGGTGATGGTCTACTCCTCCAAGCCCGATCCGGACCTGCTGGTTCGCTGCATGAGGTCCGGCGCACGGGAGTTTCTCACCCCGCCCTTTGCGCACGCCACCATGGCTGAAGCGCTGGTGCGCGCCACCGCCCGCCGCTCGGCAACCCGGGTTCCTCGCAAGACAGGCGGCAGGCTGCTGGTATTTCTCGGAGCAAAAGGCGGCGCCGGCGTCACCACGCTGGCCTGCAACTTCGCCGTCTCCCTGGCCATGGAGTCCGGCCAGAGCACTCTGCTGATTGACTTGGATCTGCCTCTGGGCGACGTCGCGCTTAACCTCGGCATCGTTACCGAGTATTCCACCGTGAATGCTCTGCAGGAAGCGGACCGGCTGGACGGTGCCTTCCTGAACAAACTGCTCATCAAGCACAGCTCCGGAGTCTCCGTGCTGGCCGCTCCCGGAAAGTTTCCTCAGTTTCACGCCACCAACGAGGCGATCGACAAGCTCATTTCCGTCGCCCGCCAGGAGTTCGACAACGTGATCGTCGATGTGGGTGCTCGCCTCGACCTGACAGATACCTCCCTGTTCAGAGATGCCTTCACCATCTATCTGGTCACCCAGGCCGGCATCCCCGAACTCCGCAATTCGAACCGGCTCATCAGCCAGTTCTTCACCGTCGGCAGCCCCAAGCTTGAGATTGTCATCAACCGGTACGAGCCGCGCGCCCTCGGCGTCTCCGACGAGACCATCACCAAGGCGCTCACCCGGCCGGCCAACTGGAAGATCCCCAACGACTATCCCGCGGTCCGGCAGATGCAGAACACCGCGACGCCGCTGGCCCTGGGCGATTCCCCCATTTCACGCCTCATCCGCCAGATGGCAACCTCCATCTGCGGCCAGCGCGCTACGCAACCCAAAAAGAAAGGCTTCAGACTTTTCGGATGACGCTTCCCGCTAAGGAACGATCCGTCTCGATGGAAGGTGCAACGTGGAACTGCTGAATCTGGAAAATTACAAAGCGGAAATTCACCGGACCCTGATCTCCAAGCTCGATCTGGAGAAGCTCTCGCGCGTCAACTCAACCCAGGCGCGCCAGGCCGTCTCCGGCATCGTCAAGGAGATCATCGCAGACCAGCGCGTGCCCCTGAACTTCGACGAGCAGGAGAAGATTCAGGCCGATCTGCTCGACGAAGTCTTTGGCCTCGGCCCCCTCGAGCCGCTGCTCCGTGACCCCAAAATCTCTGACATCCTGGTCAACGACAAGGACCACGTCTTCATTGAAAAAGGCGGCCTCCTGCAGAAGACCAATACCACCTTCCGCGACGATCGCCACCTGCTCCAGATCATCGACCGCATCGTCTCGCGCGTTGGCCGTCGCGTTGACGAGTCCTCGCCCATGGTCGACGCCCGCCTGCCCGACGGTTCGCGCGTCAACGCCATCATCCCCCCCCTCGCACTCGACGGACCTTCGCTCTCCATCCGCCGTTTCGGCACCGGCCCCCTGGCCGCCAACTCCCTGGTGGAGCTGAAGAGCATCTCGGCCGAAATGATGGAACTGCTTGCTTCCGCCGTCAAGGCGCGCATCAGCATCGTCATCTCCGGCGGCACCGGCTCCGGTAAAACCACGCTCCTGAACATCCTGTCGCAGTACATTCCCAACAACGAGCGCCTGGTCACCATCGAGGACGCGGCCGAACTCCGCCTCGCCCAGGAAAACCTGGTCCGGCTGGAAACTCGCCCGCCGAATATTGAAGGCAACGGAGCCATCCGCCAGCGCCAGCTGCTCATCAACTGCCTGCGTATGCGCCCCGACCGCATCATCATGGGTGAAATCAGAGGCGAAGAAGCCTTCGACATGCTCCAGGCCATGAACACCGGCCACGAAGGCTCCATGACCACCATTCACGCCAACACCCCCCGCGACGCCATCTCCAGACTTGAGTCGATGGTGGCCATGGGCAACATGAACCTGCCGGAAAAGTCCGTTCGCCAGCAGATCTCCTCGGCCATCACCATCGTCGTGCAGGCCACCCGCATGAGCGACGGCTCGCGCAAGGTGACCAGCATCTCTGAAATTACCGGCATGGAAGAGAGCATCATCTCCATGCAGGAAATCTTCACCTTCAACAAAAAAGGCATTGGACCCGACGGCAAGGTGATTGGCGCCTTCCAGCCCACTCGCATCCGCCCCAAGTTCCTCGAAAGACTGCGCGTCTCCGGCATCATCCTGCCGCCCAGCCTGTTCGAAAAAGAAACGCCGGTCAACTACTAGGCAGAAAGGAGGGAGACCATCATGGGCACGATTGTTCTATTGATATTCGTCGGAGTCTTCGCGGTTGCCGCTTTGCTCCTCTACGCCAGCGGCTCCGGGGCTTCTGAAAAAGCCAAGCAGGTGCAGGCCACGCTCGAATCGGCCCTGGCGACAGAAAGCCAGGAGATGCGCGACCAGATTGTCAACCTGCGTAAGAATGAGCAGTTCAGCGCCATCCCCTGGATCAATACCAGGCTCAGCAAGCTCGAACTCGGGCCTCAGCTCCAGGCGCTCATCCACCAGGCCAACCTCCAGTGGACCGCCGGCAGCCTGCTCGCCATGTGCGGAGCCTGCTTCGCCGCCCCGGCTTTGGTCATTCACTGGAAGACCGGCTCATTGCTCATTAGCGCCCTGGTCGGCCTCGCCGTCGCATTCGCCCCCATCGGCTTCGTGCTCTTCAAGCGCAGCAAGCGCTTCGACGCATTCCAGAAGGGACTGCCGGAAGCGTGCGACCTGATGGTCAGCGCCCTGCGCGCAGGCCAGAGCCTGATTGCCGCCATGGGCATGGTTGCCCGCGAGTGCACTGATCCCATCGGCATTGAATTCAGAACCTGCTTCGAAGAACAGAACTTCGGGCTGGAGCTGAAAGTGGCCATGGAAAACCTGATCCACCGCGTGCCCCTGCAGGACCTCAGGATTGTCTGCACGGCAATCCTCATCCAGAAGGAAAGCGGCGGAAACCTTGCCGAGGTTCTCGACAAGACAGCTCACGTAATCCGCGAACGCTTCCGCCTGCGCCGCGAAGTGGCGACGCGCACCGCCCAGGGCCGTATGACCGGCTGGGTCCTGACCCTGCTCCCCATCGCCCTGGCTGGCGCCCTGTACACCGTCAACCCTGACATGATGAGCCTGCTGTGGAAACGGGAAATCGGCGTCAAGCTGCTCTACGCGGCCTCCGCAATGATCGTCGTCGGTGGTTTGATCATTCGCAAAATCGTCAACATGGACATCTGAGGATCTTATGGGAATCTCGATCATTGCGTTTCTTGTCATCTTTCTGTTGATCGCCAGCGGCGGGCTGCTCCTGTTCTATCGGGAAGCCATGCTGCAGCGCATCTCCGAGGTGATCAACCCGAATGCCAAACCGAAGACCCTGATGGACTCGTTCCAGGCCTCCGGGTTCTCGATCGGCGAAGTGGTCACGCACTTCGACAGCGTGCTGCCCAAGAGCCAGCAGGAAGTCTCCGTCGTCAAGCAGCGCCTCATCCGCGCCGGCTACCGCAAAGAGTCCACGGTCAAGATCTTCAACGGCTCCAAGGTTGTGGTTCCGTTGCTGCTGTGCGCCGTGGCTCTGGTCACCGGCCTCGGCTCCCTGAGCCCCTTCTTCGTTTACGCCGTCTGCCTGGGCCTTGGCTTCCTGGCCCCGGACTTCTGGCTGGGCCGCCAGATCAAGAAGCGCCAAAGCAAAATTCGCCGCGGGCTCCCCGATGTCCTCGATCTGCTCGTCATCTGCATCGAGGCCGGGCTCAGCCTGGATCAGGCAACCGTTCGCAGCTCCGAGGAACTGGCCCACGCCCAGCCCGAGCTTTGCGATGAATTGCACGTCGTCGTGCTGGAGCAGCGCGCCGGACGGCCGCGCCAGGATACCTGGAAACACCTGGCCGATCGCACCGATGTGGATTGTATCCGCCAGCTTGTCAACATGATGGTTCAGGCCGAACAGTTCGGAACCAGCATCGGCAAGACACTGCGGACCCACTCCGACACCCTGAGAACCCAACGCATTCAGCAAGTCGAAGAGGCTGCGGCGAAAACCACGATCAAGCTCATCTTCCCGCTGGTCTTCTTTATCTTTCCGTCGCTGTTCCTGGTCGTTCTGGGACCCGCGGTCATCATCATGATGGATTCGTTCAAAACGCTCTTTAACCACTGAGGAAAGGAGGATCTGTATGGACAGTGTCACCATTATTCGCGTAGTTGCCGGCGTGCTGTTCGCCGTCGTGCTTGGCATCCTGGTTCAGCGCCGCCGCTCGCGCGTCAGCTAACTCAAGTCTGTGCGGTCCTCCTGGCGGGGCTTGTCGTAGCAAGCGCCCCGCCAGTCAACCTCGCGGATCTCAGGATGCGGAAGCCATGCCACCTCGTGTTGCAAGCACGTTCAGCAGCCTGGGGGAGCGTCAACCATCGTCTATTCTCAGAAAGGGAAGTCAAAATGGACAATGCCACGATTATCCGGATTGTTGCCGGCGTTCTGTTCGTGATCGTACTGGTCATTCTGATTCAGCGGCGCCGCACTCAGGTCAAGTGACGCGGTAGCGCAACAGCCCGGCAGCGCCCTAAGTTCTGCGAGCCTTGCCGGCCGGAGCCAATGTCTCCAGTTCTGCCCTTCGCCGCATCTGCGAGGAAATGGGCCGGGGAAAATCAAGCAGAAGAAACACGTTCTTATACGAAGGGGGATTTGCAATGGACAGTACCACGATTATCCGGGTTGTCGCCGGCGTTCTGTTCGTCATTGTGCTGGTCATCTTAATCCAGCGTCGCCGCACTCGGATCAAGTAGTACGGCCCATGACCATCGGTTAGTGGCGCCGCCGAATTTGAGCGGAGTTCACCAGCCAGTATTTTTTCCCGCTCGCACGGGATCTCGCCGCTGGAACGATGAGTGTCCCGTTGTGCTGTTGCGAGATTGGGATCGGTGGAGTGCGCCCTCGTGCGGGGATCCGCAGGGTCTCTCTCGTGCCGGCCAGGCCGGGAAGCTTCTTCTCCCGGCAATCGCTGAGAAAGGACTTGCTGTATGCACCGCACTGAAAAACTCGAGGGGTTCACAAGAATTTCGGATCAGGACCCGGCCGCCGGGAGAATGCAAAAGGCGGGAGACACCATGGAATCACGGAAACTTTGCGCTTATAACCAGACTCGCGAATGCTTCCTCGGCCTCGAGGTTGAGGGCGCTGACCTGTCCCTCGCAAAGCTCAAGGACAGGATTTCGTCGCTGGCCCTCAAGTCCGGCGAAGGTCTCTGGTTGACGCCCTTCCGCGGGCTCCCCGAATGGGGCATTCGCGTCCCCCTCGATCTCCTTTATCTGGATCAGGATGGCCGCGTCATCGATGTCGTCGAGTCGTACCCCGTCTTCCGTGCCAATGCTGCCACGCCGCAACCGGCAAGCGTTCTGGCTCTGCCCACCCATTCGATCTATTCCTCGCAGACTCAATCCGGCGATCAACTGGTGCTGTGCGCCGCAGAAGAGATGCAGGAGCGCCTCGAGCGCTTCACCGGTGTGGGCTCAGCAGCCGGAGCCGCGGTTGCCTCAAGGCCCGCTGTCGCTCCCATTCCCATCAAGCGTCCCACCCCCATTTCCAGCAAGCCCCCGGCTGAAGAAGCGCCCGTGCGTCCCGCTACTCCCGTTGTGCAGAGCGCTGTCCTGCTCCGGGAAAAACCCCTTTGGAGCGGCGGACCTGGCCTGCTCGAACTGGAAAGCCGCACCGAACCCGTCGATGCGCCCGCCACCCGCCAGACTCACCTGATGGGCCTCATCCAGCCGGACATGGAAAATGTGAAACCGCCCCGGGGATGGCTCGAGCGCTGGTGGTCCCCGGATCCGAGAAAAGCTCCGCGCGAACCCGCACCCGGCTTGGCTGCCTACTACTGGACCGGCGGACCCCCGCAGGCCCATGAGATCAGAGACATCAGTTCAACCGGTTTGTATGTGGTCACTGAGGAACGCTGGTACCCCGGAACACTCATCCTTATGACACTGCAAAATACTGCCTTTGGGGCGGAAGTCGCGGAACGTACCATCTGCGTCCACTCCCGGGCCGTGCGCTGGGGCAAGGACGGCGTCGGTCTGCAGTTTGTCTTGCAAAAGAACGATGACCCCACCATGGGGGCTGCAGATCGCAAGGCCCTGGACCGGTTCCTGCAACGGCTCCGCAAGAGCCAGCGCTAGAAACCGGAGAGGGTCACGAGATGCACCAATTGCTGTAAAAGGCGCTGTTGATCCAAAAGGTCGAATTCAACAGTGCACGGAGGAAGAAAGATGAAGTCTCAAATCGAATCCCGTGGAGTCACAGCGTCGCTGTTGCGCGCTGTGAACCGCCACCACGCAGCGCCGGAGACCCCTGCCGAGCCCCCCTCCCCCCGGCGGCGGCTCCGCGCTCTGCTGCGCAGTGGCGAACACGGACAGGCTATGGTCGAGTTCGCTCTCGTTCTGCCTGCCCTGCTGCTCGTCACCACCGGCATCATGATCTTCGGCGTAGCCATGAACAACTACCTCGAACTCACCAATGCCGTCGGCATCGGAGCCCGGCAGGTTGCTGTGTACGGACATGACTCAGGCACCTCGGTTCTCACCACAGACCCATGTTCCGTAGCTTCCAGCGCGGTCATCGCCGCCGCGCCCGGGCTTAACTCGTCCCTCCTCACCTTCACGTATTCCTTCAATGGCGTGCCCGCAAGCACGACGTCCTGCACCAGTGCGGCAGCCAATCTACTGTCCGGCACCAACGTAACGGTGACCGCCACCTATCCCTTCACCTTGATCGGATACAACACGATCTTCTCGCAGAGTAACGCGGTCATGACGGCCTCAACCACGGAGCTAGTCCAATGAAAATAAGCCACCAGTCTCTCTTCCAGCGTTTGCTCAGGGAACAGCACGGACAGGTGCTTCCCTGGGTTGCTTTCATGTTTTGCCTGTTTCTCGGCGTCAGCGCCTTCGTCATGGACATCGGACATGCCTATTTCGTCCAGCGTCAGCTCCAGGCAGCTACCGATGCAGCGGCTCTGGCCGGCGCGCAAAGCCTGAAGAACTCCTCGCCGACCACCATTGCCCAGAACTTCAGCGCAATCGCGGGAGGCTACAATACCGCTGGCGACCTCACCGGAGTCTCCATCGCTCCAGGCTATCCAAAGTTTGCCTGCGTCACCGGTATTACCCAGGCCCAGTGCATGTCCACCACCAATGCCAGCGGCGCAACCGTCAGCGCAAATGCCATCCAGGTTTCCGAGCAGGTGTACATCCCCACCTTCTTCGCCCGCATCTTCGGCATCAGCCGGATGCCCATCTCGGCCATCGCCTCTGCGGCCATTGTTGGCGCCAGAAACCAGCCCACCAACATCGCCGTCATCCTCGACACCACGGCTTCCATGAAGACAGTTGACACAAACTGCACCGTGAACGGCAGCAGCGCGGAGAGAATCGCCTGCGCTGAAAACGGCGTCCAGATCCTGCTGCAGGATCTCTCCCCCTGCAACACCGCGCTGGGGTGCGGCACGGTCACCAATGGCGTCGCCCAGAACGCCCTCGACTCGGTGGCCATCTTCACCTTCCCCAATGTCCAGGCCAACGAGGTAAACGACGACTACAACTGCAGCGGCACCAACCCCAGCATCCCCGTCTACTCTTTCCCCACCATCGGCGCAACCACCTATGCCGTCTCAAGCACATCCACCGACGCGGACTACCAGATCACGCCGTTCCTGAGCAATTACAAATCCACTGACTCGGGAACATCTCTCTCTACCGGCACCGACCTGCCCATGGTGGTTGGCGCCGGCGTCAACAGCAGCGGCCATTCCTGCCCCGGCATGGGTGCGCCCGGCGGCGATGGCACTTACTACGCCGGCGTCATCTACGCAGCCCAGGCAGCTCTCACCGCCCAGGCCAATTCTGAAGTAGCAGCCGATTCAAACGCCACGCCCATCAACATGATGATCATCCTCACCGACGGCGAGGCCAACGCGTCTTCGAGCAAGATGGCCTCAAAGACTGTCAGCGGCACCACCGTGAGTTACAACAACGCGTGGCCCAGCGGCGGAGGCGCCACCTCTTCCATCACCAACTACCCATCGGCTCTCGATCAGTGCCAGCAGGCCGTAGCGGCAGCCAACTATGCCAAGGCGCAAGGCACCCTGATCTATGCCATCGCCTACGGTTCGGAGTCGTCCGGTTGCACCACAGACACTACCGGTCCGCAGCCCAGCATCACTCCCTGCCAGGTCATGTCGGAGATGGCCTCGCCGAACACCGCCAAAACCGTCTATTTCTACTCCGACTACAACCAGAGCGGCTCCAGCAGCGCCTGTTTGTCTCCTGGCGCCGCAGTCGCGGACATCGCCGGCATCTTCGGCGCAATCTCCAACGATCTGCTGACGGTCCGATTAATACCGGAAACCTCATTCTAGGAGCGGTTCCACAATTCCCGCGCCCTGAGTGACTCCACAGCAGGTGGCTTTTTCTTAAGGAAAAAGCCACCCTTCACGACCCCGGTAACTCCACGTGAATTGGAGAACCGCTCTATTCATTCTGCTGCGCATTCGGCAGCTCATCCGGTTCATCCGGAATAATCAGCAGCACTTCCACCCGCTCCGTCTGTCCATTCTGCGATGCCGGACGGAACTGCCATTGCTTCAGCGAGTCCAGCACAAACTGAGCCTCAGGAAATTGCGGCGGAAATGCAATCGCCAGCGATTCAAACCGTCCTGCCTGATTCACATAGCCGTGCACCAGCAGCGCGTCGGAGTTGATCGCATCCGGTGCGATATTTGGCCGCACAATGTTGTATGGCCACGGCGCCTCCAGGCGCGTCACGTTGCCCCCCACGGCCGCATCCCCGGCGCGCGGAAGCGAGTACTGCAGGATCCAGCTCTTTGCCAGACCCACATGCAGATAAACCGTGTACGCGACCCGGTCGTTCCATACTGCGGACATCTCCGGATACTTCTCCTCCAGTGACGCCCCCACCACCACCGCTCCAAACTGGCCATCCTTGGGCAGCGTGAAGTGTGCTGTCGTCAGTTGTTGGCCCGCGCCGGATCCGGCATCCTTCCCAGCCTTGCTTCCACTGCTGTCGCCCGCAACGCCGGGCGGATCTCCCCGTCGCCCGCCGCCGCATCCATCCCTGTTCCCCCTGGCCGGTTCGAGCGGTTGCCACGGGACGCATTCCCTGCCGACAGCCCCTCCGATTCATTCTGCTCGGTCGTCTGGTTCACAGGGGGCAGCGTCGCCGTTCCATCCGGCATCGTCAAATCGGAGATCGACATCACCGCCGCCGGCGTTGGAAGCTCCTGCGACTCCGAGGTCGTCACCGGCGCCATCTGCACCATCTTGGGCCCGTGCACCACCAAAGGCGATGTCGTGGTCGGAAAAACCGGCAGCTTGTCTGTCGTGTGATTCGTCGACGTCACCCCCACGTCAGCCAGGTCGATCTCCTGGTTGGGTGCATTGGCTGAGGGCTTCACGTCTGAAGCTGTCGCCGGCTCCGGCAAGGGCGCAACCAGCTGCTTCACCTGGTCCTTCTTCGGGCTCCAGATCACCACCGTCGGAACGGGCGTCTCTACCACCAGCTTGACCGGCTCTGAGATATCCGGCTGAACCAGCGTCTGCGGCCCTTTGTCGGCATTCGCGGTCTCCCGCATTGCCGCTTCGTCAGCGCCTGCCTTGTCTCCCGGCGCCGGCCTGTGAACCGTCGCAACAGGGCCTGGATAGGCGACACCCTTGCCTCCAGACGCCTTTGCCTGCTCCCAGTGCGTATGCAGGTCAAGGTGCCGCACTGTATATCGCTTGCCCACGATCCGGTCGTTCATCTCCGGCGTGTAAATAATCCCGAACGAGAGCAGCGACAGAACCGCGGCGTGCGCAACCACCGAAACGACAAAGGACGATGGCCGCTGGGTTAGCTCCGGCCGCTCCGAAAATAATGTGATCGTGCGCGATGAATTCATGTTCGGATCGATTCCCTCATGCGCGCCCTCGCGGCTTCGTTCACTGGGTTAGTGACTCGTCCTGCAGTCATCTGAAAGCCGAACACGGAAGAGGCTCTGGAGACCCCCTCAGAACTTCATTCTAGCCCTTAGTTGTCCCATTTTGGCACCTATCTGCCTCATAGCACTCTTGATACCCCGCACTATTTCTGCTGCTCTTCCTTCCTTATATATCAGCTCATCAGAGGCTACACTGAACTCGCGTTTGAACTTGTTTGGCTATTAGTCGCCCAACCCCCGGTTCGGCGTGAATTTGGAATTTTGTTTCTATGGGTGCGGACATGCCCAGGAAACAGAAAGGCGGAGCTGGCCGGGTAGCCAGTTCAATCAGGCTTCAACATGAATAAAAGACTACTGACGATCCTACTCCTGGCTTTCGTCATTGCTGGCGCGTGCGCCTTCCTGGTGTATCGCGTCATCGGCAACCGACTGGGGGCAGCTCATCCTGCAACCACCCGCGTGGTTGCCGCAGCAGCCGACATCAAGCTTGGAACCGTTCTCGCCGCATCGGACCTAACCACCGTTGACATTGATGGAACACCGCCCAAGGGAGCCATCCTCGATAAAGACAGGAATGGCCTCGTCGGTCGCGGCGTCATCTCTGACCTTTATCAGGGCGAACCCATCCTCGATAGCCGCCTTGCTCCGGTCGGTTCCGGCGGCGGATTGGCTGCCACCATCCCCGACGGCATGAGAGCCATCGCCGTCAAGGTCGATGAAGTCGTCGGTGTTGCCGGCTTTGTTACTCCTGGCATGCACGTCGATGTGCTGGTCTCCGGCACGCCCCCGGGCGTCAATTACGCTCCCGGCTCCCGCGAGGCGATGCTCGGAACTCTGGTTAAAACGGTCCTGCAGAACATTCAGGTCCTCTCCGCCGGCGTCAACATTCAGAAGGATGCCGAAGGAAAGCCCCAGCAAGTCCAGGTCGTCAACCTGCTGGTCACGCCGGAACAGGCCGAGACTCTCAGCCTGGCAAGTAACGGCGTCAAAATCCAACTCGTCCTGCGCAACCCGCTCGACACAAAAACAATGCCGGTTCCCGGAACCGCCATGGGCAACATCTTTGCAGATAAAGACATCGCACCGCCGGTCCACACCGTCGCCAGAGCCGTCAAAAAAGCCCCGCCAGCACCTGCACCTTTCTCCATCGAAGTCATCAACGGTTCCAAGCGGAGTGAAGAAAAATTTGGTTCTCCCGAGGCAAAACAGTGAGAGCTAACACTGGATTATCCATCGCATGCATCTGCGCACTTTCTGTTTTCATCTGCGCTGAGTCCGGGCTAACGGCCCAGACCCCCACAACCGCTTCCCTTCCGGGCGCGGTGCCTGTTCAAGACTCGACGAACGAGGTCGCGGTCGCAGTGGGCAAAACCCTGCTGATCGACACCGCGCGTCCCATCGCGCGGGTCGCCGTCGGCCTGGGCGACATCGCCGAAGCCTCCGCCGTGAGCCCGACAGAGATCCTCGTCAACGGCAAGGCTCCCGGTGAAACCAGCCTGATCATCTGGGACCGGCGCGGGGGACGGCAGTTCTTCAACGTCACAGTGCGCCCCAGCTCGGCCGTCTCCACCGATAACCTGGACGCCATCCGCCGCGAACTCGCCATCGAGCTCCCCGGGCAGCCCATGAAGGTCACCTCCGAGAACAACTCGGTCTTCCTGCGCGGCACGGTCAAGGATCTCAGCGGCTCGGCACGCGCTGTCCAGATCGCCTCCACCGGCGGCAAGGTCGTCAACCTGCTCAATGTCAACGTGCCGGATGCCGACCCCCAGATCCTGCTCAAGGTGCGCTTTGCCAGCGTCGATCGCAACAAGGAAAGACAGCTCGGCATTAACGTCTTCAGCACCGGCCTCGGAAACACCATCGCGACCGCATCCACCGGCCAGTTCACTCCTCCCTCGGTCAGCTTGCCCGGTCCAGGAACGCCGTCGGGAGCAACTGTCGGCAACGAGCTGAACCTCTTTGCCTTCTTCCCCGGACTCAATCTCGGGGCAACCATTCAGGCTCTTGAGACCCAGGGCCTGGTCGAGGTCCTCGACGAACCGAACATTATGGCTGTCAACGGCAAGGAAGCAAGCTTCCTGGCCGGCGGCGAATATCCTTACCCGGTCGCCCAGGCATCCTCCGGCGGCCAATCCGCAATCACCATCATGTTCAAGGAGTACGGAATCCGGCTCAACTTCATTCCCACCATTACTCCCCGTGGAACCATTCGCCTCCAGGTTGCCCCGGAAGTCAGCGCTCTCGACTTCACCAACGCCGTCGAGATCTCCGGCTTCGAAGTGCCCGCCATCACCTCCCGCAAGGTCAAAACCGAAGTCGAACTCTCCGACGGTCAGAGCTTTGTCGTTGGCGGTTTGCTCAGCAAAAACGAAACAGAAACCTTCCAGAAGATTCCCTTCCTGGGCGACATTCCCATCCTCGGCAAGTTCTTCCAGTCCATGCAAAGGACCAAGACCGATACCGAGCTCATCGTCATCGTCACCCCGGAGATCGTTTCTCCCATCCCCGCCGGTTCGGCCCTGCCCGCGCTCAAGTACCCGCAAGCGTTCCTGCCCACCAACTCCGGCATTCCGATGAACAACCCTGATGCCAAGACCCCGGCAAATACCCAGGCTCCCGCGCCGGCATCCATACCGGTTGAGACGCTCATCCAAAGCATGAAGCCTGAGGCCCCTCTGGTCATCGAGGGCAGTAGCGGCTTCGGGTCGGCTGGCACGGGCATCAGTTCGGCCCCGACCTCGGCTCCCACAACGCCTCAGTAACTCAAACGCCGGCCGTCTGAAAAGACGGCCGGCCTCCCTCCTCTGCAACACTTCTCTTTCCTGATACGATTTGAGTGGGCTGGGCCGGCAATTTGCCGGCTCTTCCATTTTGCGATCCGCTCGAAGCTTCTCTTCCCGCGCTTGCCGTAACCTGTGCGTGAAAGGATCTGAATTCACCGCATGAATCTCTCAAGCAGCCACCAGAAGATTGGACATCCCATCACCCCGGTCCGGCAACCCGCCGCGGAGGATCGCCTGCTCGTCTCCAACTGCTCCCGCGGCACCGTCCTCGCCACCCGTCTCGAGGTCGCCGACACCGGCCCCAAACGCAATAGAGGGCTGCTGGGCCGCAAAGGTCTCGCGCCCGGAGAAGGGCTGTGGATCACACCCTGCGAGTCGGTTCACACTTTTTTTATGCAATTCCCCATCGACCTGGTCTACCTGGACCGCAAGAATCGCGTCCGTAAGACCCGCTCCAGTGTTCCTCCCTGGCGCCTGTCTGCATGTCTCTCGGCCCACTCCATCCTGGAACTGCCTGCCGGCACAATCCTCGCAACGCAAACGCAGACCGGGGACACACTTGAATTCTCTCCCGCTGTCGGAAGCGCGTGCCCCGGCTCGCCTTCGCTCTAGCCGGCCTGCTCTGTTCCCTGCGTATCGCGCCTGAACTTCACGGCCAGCAGATACCACGCAACCCATACCGGCGCAGTCCATAGATAGAACGGCGAGGGCAGTTTGACTCCCTTCACCAGTGCCGCTTCCATCGCCACGCTCGACAGCGCAAGAAACACCAGCTGCGCCCTCGACCTGCTCAGGTAAGCCCCATGCAAAAGGGCCGGCATCGCTACCGCCTGGTCGAACACCCAGCAATAGGGAGCGCAGAGAATGGAAACCACGAACAGAACGCTGCCGTCCCGCGTCCAGTCCCACACATCGCGGCGCTTCCAGAAATAGAGCAGCGCCCAGCCGCAGCCCAGCGCCGGCAACACGTATTGGAGCCACATCGTCTGCGGGCTCACCCAAAGCCGCAGAACCACGCTCCAGCACGGAATGAACTCATTCTCGATTCCATAGGTCCGCATCATGTGCGCATAGTCGGCCCATGCCGTCGGGTCAATCCACCAGGCCGCCGCGCAACTTGCCGCAAGGGCTGTCGCTGCGCCCAGCAGCACGCTGTAGCAGCCGCGCACCACCACCCACGCCAGCAGCACTACGCCGAACACCAGAAACAGGTGCGGCTTCAACGCACAAAGCCATAGCGCCATGCCCGCCACAAACGGCCGCGTCTGGTGAAGCCGGAGAAACAGAACCAGCCCCAGCAGCGCAAACAGAGACGTCTGTCCAACAATCAGGCAAACCAGCGCCGGCGCAAACGAGTAGCCAAGAAAGTTGAGCAGCCTGCTCGGCCGTCCATGCATCTGCCAAACCATGCGCACGGAAGCCCACAGGCAACCCAGAAGCAGCAACGACCACACTAGGGCGCCAATCCGTACCCCCAGCAAACCCAGCGGAAGCGTGAGCGGCAATGCCCATGGCGGATTGCGCATGAACAGAACGCCATATTCGGGGGGTAGCCCTGCGCCCCGCTCAATCCGCATCATCGCATCGATTTCGTAAGGGTTGGCATGGTGCACAAGCTGCTGCCCGGTCGCCCAGTACACTACGAAATCCCGGGCGCCGGCAATCTGCCCCGTCAGCGGCGCGACACAAAGAAAAAGCGCGGTAATCGCCAGCGTCAGGCCACTCACCAATGCAATCGAGAACTCTGCAACGTCGTACTGCGCCTTGTCCGCCGGCACATCGGTCTTGCTCGCCATGAACGCTATTCTACTTTCCGCCGCAGGCTTTATTCTCGGGTCCGGACTGCTCGGTCGCCACCTTCTTAGCACGCGGCATTCCGCTTTCAGAGCGGTCCAAGTCTCCATTTTTCGGTAACTTACCTTCAGGTCATGTATACGAGGCCTCTCTTTCCAATTCGGCGTGTATACAGCCGTATACACCGCTTTCTCCGCTCGTTCCAAAACGCCTTTATGTATCTTGTTGATTCCTATAGAAAACTTCCCAGACAAGGATTGGCACGCCATTTGCAATAGGTTGTGTGCCCCGGCTGAGGCTGGGATACACAACTGACGGAGAGAAAACACTATGAACACCATGCTTCTCAAGCTGTATGTGAAGTTCCAGGATCTGGCCAGCCGCGAAGAGGGTCAGGATCTCGTTGAATACGCCTTGGTCGTCGCTCTTATCGCCTTCGGCGCCACCGCAGGCATGAAGGCCCTTGCCACCGGCCTCAACTCTGCCTTCCAGGGCATCAGCTCCACCCTCGGCAGCTACATCAGCTAGTTTTTCGTCCCCGCGAGGACAAACAGCCCGGCACGTTCACTCCTTCGCGGGTGAGAGGCGCACAGCATCGCCGCTGAGATTGCGCTCTCCCCCGCAAAGGGTTCCTCCAACCGCTGTCTCACCCACCCTTACGGAGAGAAAACACAATGAACACCATGCTGCTCAAGCTCTATGTAAAGTTCCAGGATCTGGCCAGCCGCGAAGAGGGTCAGGATCTGGTTGAATACGCCCTCGTTGTTGCTCTGATCGCTTTCGGCGCCACCGCCGGCATGAAGGCTCTGGCCACCGGCCTGAACTCCGCCTTCCAGGGCATCAGCTCCACACTCGGCTCCTACATCAGCTAGTTTCTGCTCCCAGTGAGGGCAAAACAGCTAAAACCGTAGTTTCGCTCCTTGATGGGAGAGCCGCACAACACTACAACGGTTGACCACGCGGACTCTCCCTTGCAACACCGGTTACTACAAATCCGCGCCAAAATCAAAAACGGAGAGGACACACAATGAACACCATGCTGCTCAAGCTGTATGTCAAGTTCCAGGATCTGGCTAGCCGCGAAGAGGGTCAGGATCTGGTTGAATACGCCTTGGTTGTTGCTCTGATCGCCTTCGGCGCCACCGCCGGCATGAAGGCTCTGGCCACCGGCCTCAACGGTGCCTTCCAGGGCATCAGCTCCACACTCGGCTCCTACATCAGCTAGTTTCTGGTCCCGCTGAGGACAGAACAGCTCAACTCGCAGTTTCGTCCTTTCGCGGGAGAGCCACGCACACCCCACCCGGTGACCGCGCGTGCTCTCCCTTGAAAAGGTCAGGCATTCAACACACGCCAGGCACGAGACATCAAAATCGAAAATAGGAGACATTATGCAGACTTTGCTTCTCAAGTTGCATACCAGGCTCCTGTCTTTAGCCGAGCACGAAGAGTGACAAGACCTGGGCGAGTACGCTTTGGTTGTCGCATTGATCGCTTTCGGCGCCACCGCCGGAATGCAATCTTTGGCATCAGGCCTCAACGCTTCTTTCCAGGGCATCAGCTCCACGCTCGGAAGCTACATCAGCTAGCTCCGCCGTCGGACACATCGGAATACCGGCCGGACCCACCGGCCATTTGCACGCGCACCACAAGTTTGCTTTTTTCTCCTGACCTACCTCAGCCGGATTCAGGATTCTGCATCAGCAGATTTGCACCACATGAGGAGAGCAACGCAGGGCAGATCATTCGCCCAACGCGTTCTCTCCTTTTTCAATGCAAGCTCGTAAAATGAAACTACGCCCCTTCCAAGTCAGAATCCCATCAGCGAGCCCTGCAATCAGAGAGTGAAGCCGCCCACGCGCAGCCCTGGACGCCCCGCTCTGCTGCTCATCTTCTTCTGCGGCGGGCTCTCCGTCTTATGGGGATCGTTCCTGGCCAGGCGGGTCCAGCATCGGCTTCCGCCATCCCGGCCCCATCTGGTCGCAGGGCATTTGCCAACAGGCAGTTAGCTGGCTGGTACATGCCCTGCTTTCTTCATCCAGCCTTCTTCAGAACGGGTATCCTGTCCTCAGTGTGACGGGGAATCGAGTCTGAGTCGGCATACGCCCGCGCTCTGCTCAATCGATAGGCTCCCCTGAAGGCATCCGCAGGCTCTGCGGTCACCAGGCGCCATGATCCTTTCCTCAGCTTCGGATGACAACAGTGTCACATTGATGCTGATTGAAAGCGGCTTAACCGTCATTGGATTCGCATCCGCCTTCCTGGCTCCAAGGCTTGCTTCAAACTCCTTCTCGCGCGTCGAGCTCGTCTTTGGCCGCTTGGCGCGTCGACGCAGGTGGGCTGTCGCCGCTGTCGGCACTGCAGCCCTCCTCCTGCGCCTCCTCCTGCTTCCCTTCTGCCCAATTCCGCTCCCCTTCATGCCCGGCGACTTCAGCTTCCTGCTCGCCGCCGACACCTTTGCCCATGGAAGGCTCGCAAACCCCACCCCGGTCATGTGGATCCACTTTGAAAGCATCCACATCAGCATGCAGCCCACCTATATGTCCATGTACTTTCCCTCCGTGGGCTTGCTTCTCGCTGCCGGAAAAGTCCTCTTTGGAAACCCCTGGTTCGCCATCCTCATCGCCAACGCACTCATGTGCGCCGCCATCTGCTGGATGCTTCAGGCATGGATACCGCCCAACTGGGCCTTGCTCGGCGGCGCCCTGGCCATCCTCCGCCTGGGGCTCTTCAGCTACTGGATCAACTCCTACTCGGTCGGCGGCGCAATCGCCGCGCTCGGCGGCGCACTCGTGCTCGGCGCGCTCCCGCGGCTCACCCGGAACACCCGCCTCCACGATGCTCTCCTGCTCGCAATCGGCATTGTCCTGCTTGCCACCACCCGGCCCTACGAAGGGCTCCTTCTCTGCCTCCCCGTTGCGGCCTACCTCGGACACTGGCTCTTTACAGCGAAAAACCGCCCCCCCGTTGAACGGCTCCTCCGCCTCAGCGCTCTTCCTTTGGCCCTCTTGATCCTTGCCGGCGCATGGATGGCCTACTACGACTACCGCGTCTTCGGCAACCCCACCACCTTGCCCTATACCGTCAATCGCGCCGCCTACGCTACCGCCCCTTATTTCGTATGGCAGCCCGCCCGTCCTGCCCCGCTCTATCGCCACGAGGCAATGCGCCAATTCTATGAATCCGTCGAACTGGCGGCCTTCATGAAAGTTCATTCCTTTGCGGGCTTCTTGCCGAACACACTGTTCAAAGTCATCAAGACCTTCGAGTTTTATGCCGGCATCGCCTTGGTCGTTCCCCTCCTCATGATCCGCCGCGTCTTCCGCGATCGCCGCATCCGGTTCCTGCTTCACTGCGTGCTCGTCCTGGCCTGCGGCATGGTGATCGAGATCTTCCTCCTTCCCCACTATCTGGCCCCATTCACTGCGGCCTTCTATGCCATCGGTCTCCAGGCAATGCGCCACCTCCGCGTTTGGAGTCCCGGTGGACAGCCCGTCGGAGCCACCATCGTTCGCCTCACCGTAACCACCTGTTTGCTGCTCGCGGCCATCCGTCCATTTGCCGGACCGCTCCATCTCGCCTCGCCGGAGTGGCCCCCCTCGAACTGGCTCGACTGCTGGTACGGCCCCGGTCACTTCGGCGCCGAGCGCGCCCGCGTCCAATCCACCCTGGAAAACCTCCCCGGCAAGCAGCTCATCCTCGTCCGCTACTCCTCGCGGCACAACCCCACCGACGAATGGGTCTACAACGCCGCCAACATCGATAGCTCCAAAGTCGTATGGGCAAGAGAGATGGATCAAGCCGATAATTTGGAGTTAATGCACTACTATGCGGACCGCAAGGTCTGGCTGGTGGAACCCGATACACTCCCGGCTGTCGTCACTCCGTATCCAGTACCCTGGGCAATCGCACGGCCCCAGCGCTCATTCATGCGTCTTCGCTAAAGAACTGAAACCATCCAGGAGATTGGAATCATGATCAATGGAAAGCGCATTGCGGTCGTAATGCCCGCCTACAACGCCGAAAAGACCCTCGAGAAGACGGTCCGCGAACTCTCCGACGTCGTGGACATCAAGATCCTTGTCGACGACTCCAGCAAGGACCAGACCGCCGCTCTCTCCAGCCGCCTCGGCGTACTGACCTTCGTTCACGACTCCAACTACGGCTATGGCCGCAATCAGCAGACCTGCTACCGCGAAGCTCTCGCCGCGGGCGCGGACATCGTTGTCATGGTCCATGCCGACTACCAGTACACGCCCCTGCTTGTTCCCGCCATGGCCGGCATGATCTCCAGCGGCGTCTACGACATGGTGCTCGGCTCGCGCATCCTCGGCAACGGCGCGCTCAAGGGCGGCATGCCCCTCTACAAGTTCGTCTTCAACCGCATGCTCACCGCCTTTCAGAATCTCTTCCTCGGCGTCAAGCTCTCCGAGTATCACACCGGCTTCCGCGCCTTCTCGCGCGAACTCCTGGAGAAGCTTCCGCTTGCTTGAAAACTCCGACGATTTCGTCTTCGACAACCAGATGATCGCGCAGGCCGTCATGTTCGGCTTCAACATCGGCGAAATCTCCTGCCCCACAAAGTACTTCGAGGAAGCCTCCAGCATCAACTTCAAGCGCAGCGTGGAGTATGGCCTCGGCGTCCTCGCCACAACCGTCCGCTTCGTCGCCCACAAGACCGGAATCTTTCACTCCTCGATCTTTGGCGCGCGTGGAAGAAAAATCACACAGCACTACTACTCCCACGTGCAGTAAGGCTCCTGACGCCTCTTCGCTTCTTTGGTTCACCGCTGGTCATTCGGAGCAGAATCCGGTGGCGACGCCGCCCTTCTGCGCGCGACAATGGCTGTAAGGAAACCTCTGCACAACCCGCGGTCTTGAAGGGGGCGCGGTATTGAAGGGTACGGACTTTAGTCCCTACAACAGGCCATCAAGATTATTTGGGTTTTAGCCCTGAGGGAATGCGCGGTTGGGAACAAGACCTCCTTCAAGGATTCCCGAATCGCATCGAGAAAGAGGGGGGTGCACTTGCATCCAGACACAACCAACGCACCGCGCGCCGCACACTCCCCCTGGCCGGAATGGTGTACGCTGTCTTGTTTCGCGGCGCTGGTCGCGTTTGCCATTCCTTATCACGAGCCATGGGTAGATGAAGCGCAGGGATGGCAGCTTTCGCGAACCCTGTCTCTCCACGATCTCTTCCAGACCTTCATTCGCTACGAAGCATCCCCCGGCCTTTGGCATTTCCTGCTCTGGATCCTGAACTGCGCTCACGTCAGCTATGCGGGCCTGCACTGGGTTTGCGGAGCCATCGCGGTTGCAGCCGCTTCGTTGCTCATCTTCAAGTCACCGCTGCCCCGTTACCTGAAGCTGACGCTCCCGTTCACATACTTCCTCGTGTTTCAATACGCCGTCGTGGCGCGCAACTATGTACTCGTACCCCCCTTGCTGTTCATGGTCGCCATCTGCTGGAAGAAGCGGCCTCTCCTCATGGCTGTGTTGCTGGGGTTACTGGTCAATGCGTCGCTTCACGCCGCGGTCATCGCCGCTGGACTCGCACTGGTGTACGTCATTGGGCGGATTCGTTGCGGAGACATCCGCAACCCAGGCCGCCGGAGCCAGCTCCTGCTCTTCTCGCTTATTCTGCTCTGCTTTTGTGCCTTTGCACTCTGGACAGCCTGGCCGCCGCATGACTTCCTGCACCGCATATCGGACGTTCGCGGCCAATCGCGGTCATTGATTCAAAACGCCGTTGTATCTGTCGTGGAAGGCATTTGCCAGCCCTGGTTCCTGTCCATCCCCTTCTGGATCGCGATTGCACTCTGCTTCCGTGCCCGGCGCAGCCTCATCTATCTCTTGCCGGTGCTGCTTTTTGCCGCCTTCTCCGGGGCCATACACGTCAATTGGTGGCACGCAGGACTCTTGGTCCCTCTCGTGATTTGCCTGGCATGGATCACATGGCCCGCGCCGGGAAGCGTCTCATCCCGATATGAGTTAGCCGGCAGAGCCGCGTTGGCCGTCATGATCGCTACGCAGATTCTCTGGTCCGGCTACGCCATTGCGTTCGATCACTACCACGCGTACTCCCCGGATCGCGCTGCCGCCGAGTTTCTCCGCCCGTACGTGCAGCATGGCGCCACAATTGCCGTCACCGATTTGGACGACCCTGTCATTCATTCCTTCGATTCGATCGGGATACTGCCTTACTTCGACCATAATATTTTCATTAACCTTCCGTATCCATTCTGGTGGTGGAGCGATCGCGATTCAAGCGAGGAACGCTTCAAGGCCGTCTTGCCGTCTCACCCGCGCATCGTGGTGGTCGAGATCACTTACCACGGCCCACAAGCACCGATCAGTTTGGACCACCCCAAATACAGAACCTTGTTCCGGGCCGGCTACAGGTTCACCAACCTTTTCTGCGGAACCGTTCCGGAACGTATGGAGTCAGCATTCACAAATTGTCACGTGATCTTCCAGTACCCTGACAGCCCCCCGGTTCCGGTCGATCCGCCCACCCCGGCGCAGGCAGGCCCCTAGCCCATGGTCGCCCCCGCCCCAGACAACGGCCCCTCCATGATGCTCATCGAAGGCAGCCTTACGGCCATCGCCTTCGCCGTCGCCTTCGCGCTTCCCCGGCTCGGCTCTTCCTGGTTCACGCGCATCGAGCGAGCCTTCTCCCGCCTCGCCTGCAGAAAGCGCCTCTCCGTCTTCGCCGTCGGCGTCACCGCGCTTCTCCTGCGCCTCACCATCCTTCCCTTCTGTCCCATCCCGTTGCCCTTCGTACAAGACGACTTCAGCTTCCTGCTCTCCGCCAACACCTTCGCCCTCGGCCGCCTCGCCAATCCCACCCCGGCCATGTGGGTCCATTTTGAAAGCATCCAGATCACCCTCCAGCCCACCTACGTGTCCATGTACTTTCCCGCGCAGGGCCTCATCCTCGCCGCCGGCAAAGTCGTCTGCGGCCATCCCTGGTTCGGGCTCCTACTTATCAACGCGCTCATGTGCGCGGCCTTCTGCTGGATGCTGCAAGCCTGGCTCCCGCCCAAATGGGCTCTGCTCGGAGGCGTTATCGCCATCCTGCGCATCAGCCTCTTCAGCTACTGGATTAACACCTACTCCGGCGGCGGCGCGGTTGCCGCTCTGGGCGGCGCGCTCCTGCTCGGAGGCCTGCCCCGCTTCATCCGCCACACGCGATTGCGCGACAGCCTGCTCATGGCCGTCGGCGCGGGCATCCTTGCCCTCAGCCGCCCCTATGAAGGCCTGCTCCTCTGCCTGCTCGCGGCCATCCTTCTCGCCCGCTGGATCTTCTTCGGCAAGCGCCGCCCTTCGCTCGCGCTCGTCGCTCGCCGCACCGCGCTCCCGCTCGTCATCGTTCTCGCAGCCGTCGCCTGGCTCGGCTATTACGACTACCGCGCCTTCGGCAATCCCCGCACCCTGCCCTACACCGTCGACCGTGCCGAATACGCCGCTGCTCCCTATTTCATCTGGCAATCCCCGCGTCCCCTGCCCGTCTACCACCACGCAGTCATCCGCGACTTCTACGTCAACCAGGAACTCGGCTCCGCCATGCACCTGCACACCCCCGGCGGCTTCATTGCGGAAACCTTCTTCTTCAAGCCGCTGCGCATGCTGCTCTTCTTCGCCGGCTTCGCCCTGCTCCCGCCGCTCATCATGCTGCGCCGCGCCTTGCTCGATCGCCGCATCCGCTTCCTGGTCGTCTGCATTGCCGTCGTCTACTGCGCCGTCATCGTCGAGACCTGGCTCATCCCCCACTACTTCGCCGCCATCACTCCCGCGTTCTACGCGCTCGGACTGCAGATGATGCGTCATCTCCGCCAGTGGAAGCCCGGCGGAAACCCCGTCGGCCTCGGACTCCAGCGCTTCGTCGTCACCCTCTGCATCGCACTTGCCGCGCTGCGCCTCGTCGCCGAACCGCTCCATATCGGACTCGCCAAGTGGCCCAGCGGGTCCTGGGCCTCCACGTGGCACGGCCCCGGCCGCATGGGCCTGCCCCGCAAGCACATCGAAGACCGGCTCAACCAGTTGCCCGGCAACCAGCTCATCCTCGTCCGCTACGCGCCCAATCACAGCTCATTGGATGAATGGGTCTACAACGCCCCCGACATCGATCACGCCAAAATCATCTGGGCGCGCGAGATGGACCCCGCCAGCAATCAGGAGCTCATGAACTACTACAAGGACCGCAAGGTCTGGCTCGTCCAGCCCGACAACGATCCGGTAACCCTCTCGCCCTACACCGCCCCCTGACAGCCTGTGCCGAACGTCGGGTCTTGAAAGGGCACGACTTCAGTCGTGCCGCAAACGTCTGAAAATAATCAACGGGCTTTAGCCTCTGAGGGAAGCTCTTCGGGGACCTGCCCTCGAATTTGCCGCTATTCGCAGCATCCCCAACGAAACGCCGCCTCCACAACAACATATCCAGAACCGCCCTACGCAATCCCCAAAATCTTGTGCGTCTGCAAGCTTAACCGCCACTGCGGATGCTCCATGCAATACTCCACCGCAAGCTTCGTATTCACGCCCTGGTCCGGCCCATCCATCGGCTGCAAAAAGAAATGCCGGAACCCCAACCCCACAAACTCATGCGGATCGAATCCCGTCTGCGGATACACCAGCTTCAGTTCGTCTCCCTGGCGCTGCACCAGCCGCGAGCCATGCTTGGGGCTCACGCATAGCCAATCCACACCCGCCGGCGCCGCAACCGTTCCATTCGTCTCCACGGCAATCTCAAAATCGCGCCCATGCAGCGCGGCAATCAGATCCTCGTCCAGTTGCAGCAATGGCTCGCCGCCCGTGCACACCACAAACCTCTTGCCCCGCCCCGATCCTCCCGGCCAGGCCTGCTCCACAGCCGCAGCCAGATCCTCTGCCGAATCAAACTTTCCGCCACCCTCTCCATCCACACCCACAAAATCGGTGTCGCAAAACCGGCAGACCGCCTTCTCCCGATCCTCTTCGCGTCCCGACCACAGATTGCACCCCGCAAACCGGCAGAACACCGCCGCGCGCCCCGCTTGCGCCCCCTCGCCCTGCAACGTATAAAAGACTTCCTTCACCGCGTAACTCATCGGAACCAGCTTTCAACTGTCAGCTCTTCGCTACTAGCTTCTAGATGCTAATATCCTGCTTCTAAAATCCCTATCAAAAATGCTTTGTCATCCTGAGCGACCGGAGCGAAACCGGGGTCCCCATCGACAGGTCTTCGTCGATCGGGTGGAGGAGCGAAGGGAGTCGAAGGACCTGCATTTCGGACGCTCTCTGCATGCCTGCCGTTCTCAACAAATGCCGCGAATCTCCGATGCAACATGCTCGCTCGCTTTGCAAAGATCCAACCCGTGACATCGCCACGAACACGCTGAAAGCTGAGAGCTAAAAGCCGGCAGCTGGAAGCTGGAAGCTCGCAGCTCGGTAAACCAGCGGATCCTCAATCCCGTTCTCGCGAAATCCCTTCCGCCGCAGCAAACAAGAGTCGCACTCCCCGCACGGCACGCCCGCCGCCGACGGATCGTAGCAGCTGCTCGTCAGCCCATAATTCACGCCCAGTTCCACGCCCTTCCGGATAATCTCCGCCTTCGACATCGCAATCAGCGGCGTATGAATCTTCAACGCCTGCCTGCCTTCCACCCCGGCCTTCGTTGCCAGGTTGGCCATCGTCTCAAATGCCTCAATGAACTCCGGCCGGCAATCCGGATAGCCTGAGTAATCCAGCGCATTCACCCCAATAAAAATGTCGCTCGCGCCCAGCACCTCCGCCCACGCCAGCGCAAACGACAGAAAGATCGTGTTCCGCGCCGGCACATACGTAATCGGAATCCCATGCGCCATCTCGTCCGTCGACCGCCCCTTCGGCACAGCGATCTCATCCGTCAGCGCGGACCCTCCAAAAATGCGCAAATCGATCTTCGCCACGCGATGCTGCTTGACCCCAATGGACGCCGCAACCCGCGCCGCCGCCTCCAACTCCCAAATATGCCGCTGCCCGTACGAAAACGACAGCGCATACAGCTCATACCCCAGCCCGCGCGCAATCGCCAGCACCGTGGCCGAGTCCAGCCCCCCGCTCAACAACACCACCGCTTTTTTGGAATCACGCACCATCTTCGATCAACCCGTTGCTTTGAAAGGGCACGACTTTAGTCGTGCCGCAGAACGCCAGAATTAAGTCTCGGCTTTAGCCGCCGAGGGAATGCAATCTTGCAACCCAAAATTGCTTCGCCCTACTTCAAATCTCCGCCCTTGCCAATGTCCATCGAAGCCGGCAGCGGATTGCTCTCATCAATCGAAGCCGCTATGCACTTCTCCAGCACGCCCTTCGCCGCCAGAATAAACTCAATCGCATCCCGCCCCGCGCCCGCGCCGCCCGCATGCGGAGTTACGAAATGCGCCTCGGCTTTCACTTCCCTGCGCGCATTGGCCACCGCCACAGCCAACCCCACCTCGCGCATCACCGGCAGATCAATCACGTCGTCACCCACATACGCAATCTCCTCCAGCGTCACGCCTTCCTTCTTCGCAATCTCGCACACCGCCTGCATCTTGAACGTCTGCCCCTGGTACACAAACTCCATCTTCAGGTCGCGCGCCCGCAGCGCCACCGTCTCGCTGATCCGCTTGGTAATCACGCCCACCTTCATCCCGCCCAGCCGCGCCAGCGTCATCCCCGCGCCATCATGCGCATTGAACCCCTTGGGCTCAACCAGCCGCGTCGTTACCGACCCATCCGGCAGCGCCACAGGCATCGGATAAACCCAGATCGTTCCATCCGTCAAAACTCCATCCACATCAAAGAGAATGATTTTGATGCGGCGCGCGCGATCCTCGGCGGATACTGTCATGCTTCAATTTTACTCATTGCCTCCCGCCGCTCTCCGCGCGAGCAGCCCGTTCAGGAGAAAATAGAGGAATGGAGCAGAATTCCCCGTCCGCCGCAGCACATCTGCCGCTCGAGCCTGAAGACTATTACATGGATGGCCAGTATCTCGTCTTCACCGCGGCTTACCACCTCAAGCGAGGCTCCTGCTGCGCCTCCGCCTGCCGCCATTGCCCTTATGGATTTACGCCCGACGCTGCGCCGGAAGTCGACGCATCCCCAGCCGGCTGAGTCCCAGGCGCTGCCGCGTTCGGCGCCCGCACCAGCACCGCAAACCGCGGAAACGCAAAGCTTCCGCCCGCGTCGTCGATCACATTCAACTGGCACACATACGGTCCCGGCTTCAGCCCCGCCAGCGGCACATCCAGTTCCATCGCCACCGCGTCGCGCCCTTCCACGTTGATCGCCTTGGCCTGCACCAGCGGCGTCTCGTACACCTTCGTCGAACCCTGAATCAGTTCCAGGCTGCTCAGCAGGTTGATCCCTGGCTTGGTTCCCTTCGGCGCATCGGCAGCGGCCTTCTCGCGCGCCGGATTGTAAATCTCATACAGCAGATACAGGTGCTGGTCCTGGCGGAAGACATGGCTGATGTTCGGCACATACTCTTCGCCATTCGCGCACCAGCGGGCTCTGCCTCTTGCTCGGCTGCCGCATCGACGCCAGCACAATCGAGCTCATCTTCAGCGGGCTCTTCTTCATATCCGGCAGCGTGATGTCCGCCTCAAACGAGCCCATGCGCCCCGTCTGGTTCTCGCGCACCACAAACTTCAGCTGGTACTTGCCCGGCGGCAGGTTGAAGCTCGTCGTGTACTCGAATATTCTTTTGCCGCGCCTGCAAGCTCGGATCCAGATTCAGCTTCACCGTCTCGCGCGCGTGGCCAATCGGCCGCTTCACCTCGTCGATCACTGCGCCAATAATGTCCAGCGTCGCCTTGTCCTTGTCGCCGCCCTTCACAAACGGAATCTGCGACCCCGGCACAATCAGCGAAACCGGCACAAAGAACCGATTCTCATCCAGCCGGAAGTACATCGCGTCCATGTACACGGCCATGTCCGTCGCCGGCAAATCGCTGGCCAGCTGCTCCTCCAGCTCCCGCTCGCGGTCCTCGTGGCCCGAGTGCTTGAAGTCCGCCGGCGCATAGTAGCCGGGCCGGTATTCCAGCTTCACGCCCGGCCGGTTGATCTTGATCGTCAGCTTGCGAAACTTGCCGTCCCGCGCCGGATCCGTCGAGCGGAATCCAATCGCGTAATAAGCCGACGTGTCCCGCTCCACCTGCGCAAATGCCGGCGCAAAATCGTTGGAATCGAAGAACGCCTTGCCGCCCGTATCCATGCTCAGCGTCGCCATCACCTCCTGCGTGGCAAAGTTGGCGTTCATGTTGTTCAGCAGCGCGCCGCCGTTGTACGCGCCGGTCCCGCGCAGGCTTCCCGTCGACGCATCGCCCAGCGGCGATAATCGCCTGCAGCCCGCGCGTATCCACGCTGTAGATGGCCAGGTTCGCCCGCACTGCCGCATTGATCGCTGCCCGCAGCGAAGCCTGGTTCTCAATGCCGTCGCGCGAAATGCCTCCGGAGAAATACAGCAGCGACTTCTTCTCCGTAATCTTTTCCAGAGATCTTCGCCACCGCGCGCAGCGCAAACAACTCGCGATCCGTATTGAGGTCGTTGTACTCGCTCTCGTCCGGCGTGTAGCCGGTCGTATCCTCCACCTGGTTCGAGTTCGCCGTCGCGCCCTGCGCAAATCCCTGCCCCTCGGTGCCGTTGTAAACGCCCACTTCGTTGATCAGCGCGTTCTTGTCGGCGGTAAAATCCTGGTCCACCTTCAGCGTGTCGCCCAGCGAAACCAGCGCCACCAGGTCCGCCGGCTGCATCTTGGTCCGCAGAAAATCCTGCGCCGCCAGCACGCTGCGGTCCAGGTCCTCCGGCTGCATCGAAGTCAGATCGAAGAACATCACAATCAGCCGGTGATTGCGCAGGTCCTCCGGCTTGGCCACCACCACGGCCTTGCTCCCGCTGCCGTTCGCGCCCGCGGCCAGCCCGCTCACCGTGGCCTCGTTCAGCGGCGTGGCCATGTCCACGCTCTCAAAGTCGAATGTCTCAATCTGCTGCTGCTTGCCGTTCTCGTAGATGCTGAAGTCGCTCTGCTTCAGCCCGTGCACCACTTCGCCGGTCTTCGCGTCGCGCGCCACCACGTTGGTCAGCACCAGTTCGCCGTTCATCTTCAGCACAAAGCCGCCCTGCGGCGTAGCTGACACCTTTGCACCCGGTGCCTGGCTGCTCGAATCCTGACCGCCCCCTGATCGAAGCTCTGCGCCCACCCCGGCTGCGCGCCCGGCAGCGTCAGCGCCAGCGCCGCAACTCCCGCCCCGATCTTTTGCCCCCAACCCGTCATCTGCTTCCCTTCCACCCCTGCCGCGTTAACTGGCGTACTCCGTCAACACGCGCGCAGCGCGGCTAACTCCGCGAACTCCACTAGAACCTGAACCTCGCGTAAATTGAAACGACCGCATCTGCCCCACCGAAGTCACCTGCCCGAAGGTCGGCGACGCCACATTCGTGCCCACTCCGGAATACTGCACCGTATTGAAGACATTGTTCGCCGTGGCGCGAATCTCCATGCTGCGCGTATCGCCCAACTGCACCGTCTTTGAGAGCGACATATTGTTCTGAACCGTCCCCGGCCCCGCAATCGAATTGCGCGAAGCATTGCCAAACGCCGCGCAGGGATAGCCATTCACCGATGCCGGCGTCGTGAACGCTGCAGGATTGAACCACTCCTTCAACGTGCCCCCGCCCGCGGTGAACGAAGCTCCCGGCACCCGGTCCGGCCGCCCCGATCCCGCCGTCCCGCAGGCCACATTCGCTGTCGCCGCCAGGTAAGTCGGCGTAAGTGGCTCGCCGGTTGCAAAGGTAAAACTTCCGGAAACCGAGAATCCTTCCAGAATGTGCGAGCCCGTCCCGCTCGTAACCCAGCATTTATCCTTTCCGAAAGGTAACTCGTAGAGATAAGTCCCACTAACCTGGTGCCGCATATCGAAGCTTGAGTTACCCTCCTCTGCATTCAGATCCTGCCAGTTCTGCGCCACGCGCGCCGAGGTTCCGCCCACCGATCCCGCATCGTCAATCGAGTGCGAATACTGGTAGTTCGCGCCCAGCGCAATGCCGCTGGAAAGCCGCTTGTTCACCCGCACCGTTCCCGCGCTGAACTTCGAGAAAGCCGCCGCCTGGTCGTAGGTGAACACCAGGCTCGTTGGGTCGGTGCCCGGGCTGCTCGGAGTAGCGCGCGGCGCGCTCTCGATATCCAGATGGTTGCCCTTCGATCCGTTGTAGCCCACATTCAGCACCACACCCCACGGCAGCGTCTTCTGCACATCCAGATTCCACGCCTGCACATAAGGCAGCGGATAATGCGGATCGAGCGCATAGTTGCCCGTCGCGTCCGGCGCCGGAAATCCCTCCGCCAGCGTGAAGCAACTGCCCGCTTGAATGCACGGCGGGGCGCCGTTGTCCGTCGCATTGAGCGTCACCTCGTTGGTCTGCTCATTGGCAAAGGGCGGCTGGTGCGCCATCGTGGTGGCGAACGTGCGTACTCGCCCACCGTGTAGTTCATGCCAAACCCGGCCCGCAGCACGGTCTGTTTCGGCAGCCGCAGCGCCAGCCCCACCCGCGGCGCAAAGGCCGCGCGGAATGGAAACACCAGCGAAGCCGGCAGCGTCCCGCTCGATGCGCCAGTTCCGCCGGCCTGCACCTCGGCCACGTTGGTAAACTCCCCAGCCGGGTTCGTATCTACATCCGCCAGGTGCCCGTACTTCTCCGTATACGGCGCAAAGAACTCGTAGCGCAGGCCGTAGTTCAGCGTGAGAGATGGGCAGCACGCGCCAGTCGTCCGTGGCATAGGCATCGAACACGTTGTCGCGCAGATAGCTCTTGGCCACCGATGAGTCGATGCTGGTCTCCTGCGGCAGTCCCAGCAGAAAATCCGCCAGCGACGAACCGGTCCCCGTAGGTCGCGCCGCTGTCCTCCGTAAACAAGCCGGTGAACGTAAAGCTCCCGGTCGCATTCGATGCCGCCAAGAAAGTCGCGATGCACGCGCCGGTAGTCGCCGCCGAAGCGCAGGTTGTGCTTGCCGTGAATCCAGCTCAGCGTCTCGGAAAGCGAGATGGTCTGCGAGAGCGAGAAGCTTGGCTGCTGCTCATTCAGCCCGGTGAACGTCGCTCAGCATCACGTTGGGCAGGCCGTAGTTCAGCGGACTCGCATTCAGCGCCGCTCCGCCCGGCCCAAGGATGCCGCGTTGCGTAGCAACATCCGTCCACGTTGGTAAAGAAGTTCGTCGTCTGGCTGTTGCTGCGGTTCCAGTTGGCGTTGAAGATGTTGGTTACTTGTGGTAGCCCACCGTGTAGCCGGCCTGCACCGAGTTCGAGTCGATCGACGTCTTGCCGCCCAGTTGCGGAAACATGTTCACGTTGTCTGAGGCCGAGTGGCTCCAGTTGTAGTTGAAGTTGATGCTCTGCCGCAGCCCCTGGTTCTGCGTTCCTGCGTCCGCCGCCGCCACCGCCGCGGCCGCCCATACCAAGGCAGCGTGGCGTTCGTGCCAAGGCTGCGCATATAGCGCACGCCGGCCTGCGTCGAGTTCGACTGCGCGGTCGTCAGCAGGTGATAGTTCTGCGTGTCGCCGGGCAAGGTTCGGCTCGGGGAAAATAATTGCAGCAGCGCCAGCGGCCTGCGTTGCGAGATGCAGCGTAGCGGGAATCACGTTCGGCCACGCCGTTGGAACTGAACTGCTGTGCCCGTCGTCGGATCGTAGATCGCCGGCAAGCCCGCGCGCCGAAAAATCTCCCGTCGCGTTCCGCATCGGTGGGCACGGTCGCGTACTCATCCAGCGGACTCGAACTGCGCGTGCCGGTGAGCGTCAGGAAGATCGTGTCTTTGCCGCTCGGCTTGGTCAGATGCGGCATATACGGCGCGCTCATGAACGTGATGCCGAAGCGGTTGCTGCCGGAGGGCGGCTGCTCCTGCGATTGCCCGTGCAAGCGAGAACGGCTCCGCATTCAGCGCCGAGTTGCTGCCGATCCAGAAGATCGCGCCATGCGGCTGGCCGGGATTGAAGCCGCGGAAGTTGCCGCGCCCGCCGCCGCCAAACCCTCCGCCGCCGAACCCACCACCCGCCAAATCCGCCCCCACCGCCAAAACCACCCCCGCCAAACAGTCCCCCGCCCTGTCCGCCCGGTAACGCCGCCCTGCTGCGCGTAGTGTCTCCATCGCATCGCGGAGCCGGTCCATATCCAGGCCGGCCAGCGGACTCACCTGCCCCTGCTGCCCGCTGATGGCCACCGAATCGCCGCCGAAGTCGGAGTTGCCGGCAATCGAAGGCAGCGCCGCCCCGCTGCCCGCGCTCGGCGTGCCCGCCTGCGTCTCCGTATCCGCCGCCAGCGCGCTCATCAGGCTCAGGCTCTGCGCTCCGTTCCCCGCCAATCTGTTGGATCGCCTGCGCTGCCGATGCGTTCGCCCGTCCCGTTCTCCGTTCCTTCCCGCGCCTGCTGCTCGGCCGCCCGCGAGGCCAGCATCAAATCGAAGTTCACCGTCTGGTCATGGCTGGTCGCGTTCAGCACCGCCTCCTGCGAGCCCGGCGCAAAGCCCGCAAACTGCGTGCGAATCACGTAGCGGCCATTCTGCGGAATGGTCAGCGACCACGCGCCGGTCAATGCCGGTGGTCGTCGAGTAGCGCTTCCCGGTCAGCGTGTTCTGCGCGGTCACGGTCACGCCGGGCAGCGGGATGTTGCCGCTCTTGACCACGCCATGCAGCCTGCCCCCTGCCGCCACTTGCACAGCCACTGCCTGTGCGGGCTCAGTCTGCGTCGGTGCCGCCTGAGCCGCGGCAGCCGGCGCCGGCTGCTGTGCCTCGCTGGAGCCTGCGCCCCGGCCGCCACGCAGCCAGCCACAATCATCCCCGCCGCTAACGCACTTGTGGCTGCAAGCCGCATCTGCTCTCCCAGGCATTTCCTTCTCGTACTCAATCAGACGCTCCAGCCCAGCGAAGGTTTACGGCTTCCGGAATCTCGCCACTCCGCGCGTCCCGTCATAAACTGAATCATGGATTCGCCCCAGGCCGCAGCTCCGGCCTTCACTCTCCGGGAACTCACTCCGAATTCCTCCCAGGACACGCTCGCTCAGGCACGTGAACTCCTGCTGGAATACGGCCGCTTCGTCGTCGCCCAGCCCGGCGCCGCCCGCTTCTGCTTCGGGTCTCTCGAACAGGAAGCCACCCGCCTGCCGTTTAGCTTCATCGAGCAGGGTGGCGGCAGCCTCATCGCCCACGTCGGCCCTGAACCCGCCGGCTTTGTCGCCTGGCGCGCGCTTCCACCTTCCGTCGACCCCCATGCATGGGAGCTCAAGCGCCTCTGGGTTCGTCCCGTCGCCCGTGGACTCGCTCTCGGCCGCGCTCTCACCCAGGCCGTCCTCCAGCGCGCCATTGCCGCCGCCCGCACCGCCGTCTACCTCGACACCGCTCCCGCCTCCATGGCCGCCGCGCACCGCCTCTATCTCGAACTCGGCTTCGAGCCCTGCCCGCCCTACAACGACAATCCCGTCGAAGGCCTTGCCTGGCTCAGGAAATCCCTCTAACTAAGGTCCGAACCTCCGCCCACTCGCTGACTCGCTCACTCGCCTCCGTGCCCGCCCAGCACCTCCCCTCGAAAAATGCCCAGAATTCCTGTTGCATTCCTCCGCCGCGCATGTTAACTATTAAGCCAATACTCAATTGATTGCTGCCAAGCAAGTAACCCCCGGGCCGGCAGCGGACAGGACAACCAACTCGCCATGAAGATCGGCACCACAATTCGTGCTCACCGGCTGCAGAAGGGACTGTCTCAGGGAGATATCGAGAAGAAGACTGGCCTGCTGCGCTGCTATCTCTCGCGCGTCGAGAACGGCCACACCGTGCCCTCGCTCGACACGCTGTCGAAGATTGCCCTGGCTCTTGACCTGCCCATCGCCCAGTTCTTCGCCGACGACTCGTTCGGCCACCAGTTCAACACCCAGAAGCTCACCGACGAGGAACTGCGTTTCCTCACCCAGATCCGCCGCTACTCCTCCAACCTCAACGAGAGCGACCGCAAGCTGCTGCTCGCCATGGTCAAGAAGTTCGCCGCAACCGCTGTCCGGTAGGGCAGCACTGAACTGGCAGCACTCCCCGCACTAGACGTCGTTCCCCAGGTGGAAGATCGGCTCCAGCCCATGCGCGCCGCGCAGCAGAGCCTGCTCCTCATGTGCTTCCAGCGGCTTGTAGTTCTGCGCCACATCCATCGCCAGCCGGAAGTACCGCTCATCCCCCGGCGGAATCGCGGCCGTGATCGGATGTCCCAGCGTCCAGCGCAGTCCCAGGGAAGCTTCATCCGGAAACGCCGCCGGCTGGTACCAGCACTTCGGCTCGGGATGGTTCTGCCGCTGATCCGCCGCCCATGCCGTCTTGGCCATGCCCTTCAGCGCCAGAATGCCCATCCGCTTCTCCTGCGCCTTCTTCAAGAATCTGCGGCCCGAACCCCGCCTGCGTAAACAGCACCCAGTTCACCGGAAACAGAATCGTGTCAAATTGGTAACGGTCCATCGCCGCCAGCGCCGTTTCCGCCGAGTGCACTGAGAACCCGATGTAGCGAATCTTGCCTTCCTTCTTCGCCGCCTCCATCGTCTCCATCGCCCCGCCCGGCCCCAGCACCTTGTCCAGGTCCGTCATCTTGGTCAGCGCGTGAAACTGGTAGAGATCCACGTGATCCGTCTTTAGCAGCTTCAGCGAGTTTTCCAGGTCCGCGCGCGAATCGTCCTTCATCCGCCCATCGGTCTTGCACGCCAGAAAGCAGTTCTTCCGATACGGCGCCAGCGCCGGTCCCAGCCGCTCCTGCGCATTGCCGTAGCTCGGCGCAACATCGAAGTAGTTAATGCCCCGGTCCACCGCCTCGGCCACAATGTTGTTGGCCGCGCCGGTCTCCTCGTTCATCACCACAATCCCGCCAAACCCGATGATCGAAAGCTTCTCGCCCGTCTTGCCCAGCGTCCGCCGCGCAATCGGTTGGGTTGGTGTTGCAGCTTTCAGTTGTGTTGTTGAAGCAACGGCCGCGGCCGTCAGCCCAGCCTGTTTCAAAAATTCACGGCGCTTCATAGTCTCCCTCCAGAACATGGAATTAGACGATCGGCGAACAGGAATATTCTTGCACAGCTTCAGAGAACTCAGCTGTTCAGAAACTTGATCAACCCTGCCGGCGGCGTCACATGGGCAATGTAGAACCCGAACAGCACCAGCAACCCCACCACCATCCCCACCGCCAGCCGCAGCCGCGTCTGGAAGACAGTGCGCGGCGAGCCCAGCCGCGGCACCATCGGCGCCGCAAAGAGCAACCCGCAACTGAACCCACCCAGGTGCGCCATGTTGTCGATGTTCAGCCCCGAATGCAGGAACATGTTTCCGCCGCTGATCGAAAGGCCGAGCACCAGGTTCATCGCCGCAAAGTAGATCACCGACTTGCGCAGCTTCTTCAACTCCAACGGAGGCACCGGCAGCCGGTTCGACTTCAGCAGAACAATCAGCGCCCCGGCAATCCCGAACACCGCTCCCGAAGCTCCTGCCCCGGCCGGAAAAAACACCGCCGCCCGCCCCATCGCGGATAGGCCAAAGCCAATTCACCAGCCGTGGAAAGCAGATTGCCCGCCGCGCCGGTCAGAATGTAGACCGCCAGCACGCCCGCCGATCCCATCAGCGGCTCGGCCAGCAATCCCAGGTTCCACAGGCACCACATATTCGTGGCCAGGTGCAGAATGCCCACATGCACAAACATGGCGGTCACAATGCGCCACCACTCGCCGTTGATCAGCACGGAGCCGGCGTTGTTCGCGCCAAAGTGCATCAGTTGATCGGTGGTCGGGCTGCCAATGCTGACCCCGTGCGCCACCATCACCAGAAAACCAGGCAATTGATCCCCACCAGCAGGTAGGTCGCCGGCGCGATAGCCCACCTTGACCTGGGTCTGCGCACAGCCTCGGCTGCTGCGGCGGCGGCAGTCTCTGCCCCCGGTGGCAGAATCTCGGGTTGCGGGCATCGGCGAGTAACTTCCCATCCTCTAACTTTAAAGCATTCCCCTCCACCCCGTAACTGTCACCCGTCCCATTCGGGCTTACGCCCAATGAATCTCCCTCCATCGCAATCCGCTCACCCAGCCCCAAACTCCGATGTACTCTGGAGTTTGGCTCGCCGCAAATCCGTCAAACCGTCTTCCACCATTCGAGGAGTGCCATCATGACCGAATCCCAGACTTCCGCAACAAGCCGATTCGCCGAGCGCTGCTAAGCGTCACCGACAAGACCGGCCTGGTCGAGTTTGCCCAGGCCCTGGCCGGCTTCGGCGTCGAACTCGTCTCCACCGGCGGCACCGCCGCGGGCCCTGCGCGAAGCCGGCCTCACCGTCAGGGACATCAGCGAGCTCACCGGCTTTCCCGAAATGCTCGACGGCCGCGTCAAGACCCTCCACCCCAAGGTCCACGGCGGCCTGCTCTACATCCGCGGCAACGCCGAGCACGAAGCCGCCGTCGCCGCCCACGGCATCCAGCCCATCGATATGGTGGTCGTCAATCTCTACGCCTTCGAGAAAACCGCCGCCCAGCCCGGCGTCGCCTTCGGCCACCTCATTGAAAACATCGACATCGGCGGTCCCTCCATGGTCCGCTCCGCCGCCAAGAACTTTGAAGACGTCGCCATCGTCACCCGCGTCTCCGACTACCCCGCCCTCATCGAAGAACTGCAAGCCAACAACGGCGGCCTCACCCGCGCAACCCGCTGGCGTCTCGCCAAGCAGGCCTTCGCCACCACCGCCGCCTACGACACCGCCATCGCCAACACGCTCGACCGCATCGCCGACGCACCCGCGCCTGCAGAGCCAGCGCCGCCCCGGACACGACCAGCCTTCCCAACCACCCTCCGCATCAACTTCCCGCTAGCCCAGTCCCTGCGCTACGGCGAAAACCCCCACCAGCGCGCCGCCCTTTACTCCGACGGCTCCGGCCTCGGCATCGCCGGCGCAACCCAGCTTCAGGGCAAGGAACTCAGCTTCAACAACCTCGTCGACCTCGACGCCTGCTGGGAGCTGGCCCAGGAGTTCGATGAGCCAGCCGTCATCATCGTCAAGCACACCAACCCCTGCGGCGCGGCCACCGGCGCCACCGTCCTTGAGGCCTACCAGAAAGCTCTCGCCGCCGATCCCGTCTCCGCCTTCGGCGGCGTCATCGGCATCAACCGCGCCGTCGACGCCGACGCCGCCGCAGAGATCGCCAAGCTCTTCGTCGAAGCCATCGCCGCTCCCGCCTTCACCCCGGAAGCCCTTGAGCGGCGATGGCCTCGACGAAGAGCTTGGCAATCTCGGAGGCGGCGTCAGCGTCGACGGCATGCCGATGACGCTGCCGAACGTGTCATCAAACTCCTGGGCGAGTTCGCGTCGAGGTCGAAGCTCGCTCTTGTGAAGCTGGGGTTGCACGGCAATGCCGAGGCCGGAGCCGTCGGCGTAAAGGGCGGCGCGCTGATGGGGGTTTTCGCCGTAGCGGAGGGACTGGGCTAGAGGGAAGTTGATGCGGAGTGTGGTTGGGAAGGCTGGCGTTCGGTGCGGCGGGTCGTGGAGTTCGGGTGCGTCCGCGATGCGATCGAGGTGTTGGCGATGGCGGTGTCGTAGGCGGCGGTGGTGGCGAAGGCCTGTTTGGCGAGACGCCAGCGGGTTTCGCGGCTCAGGGCGCCGTTGTTGGACTTGCAGCTCTTCGATCAGGGCAGGATAGTCGGCGACGCGGGTGACGATGGCGACGTCTTCGAAGTTCTTGGCGGCGGAGCGGACCATGGAGGGGCCGCCGATGTCGATGTTTTCAATGAGGTGGCCGAAGGCGACGCCGGGCTGGGCGGCGGTTTTCTCGAAGGCGTAGAGGTTGACGACGACCATGTCGATGGGCTGGATGCCGTGGGCGGCGACGGCGGCTTCGTGCTCGGCGTTGCCGCGGATGTAGAGCAGGCCGCCGTGGACTTTGGGGTGCAGGGTCTTGACGCGGCCGTCGAGCATTTCGGGAAAGCCGGTGAGGTCGCTGATGTCGCGACGGTGAGGCCGGCTTCGCGCAGGGCCCGGGCGGTGCCGCCGGTGGAGACGAGTTCGACGCCGAATCCGGCGAGGACCTGGGCAAACTCGACCAGGCCGGTCTTATCGGTGACGCTTAACAGGGCTCTGCGGATGGGCTTGGCGGAAGTCTGGGATTCGGTCATGATGGCACTCCTCGAATGGTGGAAGACGGTTTGCGGATTTGCGGGGCCAAACTCCAGAGTACATCGGAGTTTTGGGGTGGGTGAGGGTTGCGGGGAGGGGATTTATTGGGCGCAAGCCCGAATGGGACGGGTGAAGTTACGGGGTGGAGGGGAATGCTTTAAAGTTAGAGGATGGGAAGTTACTCGCCGATGCCCGAACCCGAGATACTGCCACCGGGGGCAGAGATGCCGCCGCCGCAGCAGCCGCAGGCTGTGCGCAGACCCAGGTCAAGGTGGGCGAGCGCGCCGGCGACTTACCTGCTGGTGGGGATTAATTGCGCGGTGTTTCTGGTCATGGTGGCGAATGGGGTGAGCATTGGCAGCCCGACAACCGAGCAGTTGATGCATTTTGGAGCGAATAACGCCGGCTCGGTACTGATCAACGGGGAGTGGTGGCGGATTGTCACGGCAATGTTCGTGCACGTCGGCATTCTGCACCTGGCCACCAACATGTGGTGCCTGTGGAACCTGGGACTGCTGGCCGAGCCGTTGATGGGATCAGTTGGAGTGCTGGCGGTCTACATTCTGACCGGGGCGGCGGGGAATCTGCTTTCAACAGACATGAATTGGCTTTGGCCGATCCGCGATGGGGCGGGCGGGGTGTTTTTTCCTGCAGGGGCAGGAGCTTCGGGAGCGGTGTTCGGGATTGCCGGGGCGCTGATTGTTCTGTTGAAGTCGAACCGGTTGCCGGTGCCTCCGTTTGAGCTGAAGAAGCTGCGCAAGTCAGTGATCTATTTTGCGGCGCTGAACCTGGTGCTGGGGCTGTCGATCAGCGGCGGAAACATGTTCCTGCATTCCGGGCTGAACATCGACAACATGGCGCACCTGGGTGGGTTTAGTTGCGGGTTGCTCTTTGCCGCACCGATGGTGCCGAGGCTGGGTTCGCCGCGCACTGTCTTCCAGACGCGGCTGCGGCTGGCGGTGGGGATGGTGGTGGGGTTGCTGGTGCTGTTCGGGTTCTACATTGCCCATGTGACGCCGCCGGCAGGGTTGATCAAGTTTCTGAACAGCTGAGTTCTCTGAAGCTGTGCAAGAATATTCCTGTTCGCCGATCGTCGAATTCCATGTTCTGGAGGGAGACTATGAAGCGCCGTGAATTTTTGAAACAGGCTGGGCTGACGGCCGCGGCCGTTGCATCCACAACACAACTGAAAGCTGCAACACCAACCCAACCGATTGCGCGGCGGACGCTGGGCAGGACGGGCGAGAAGCTGTCGATCATCGGGTTTGGCGGGATTGTGGTGATGAACGAGGAGACCGGCGCGGCCAACAACATTGTGGCCGAGGCGGTGGACCGGGGCATTAACTACTTCGATGTTGCGCCGAGCTACGGGAATGCGCAGGAGCGGCTGGGACCGGCGCTGGCGCCGTACCGGAAGAACTGCTTTCTGGCGTGCAAGACCGATGGGCGGATGAAGGACGATTCGCGCGCGCACCTGGAAGAGTCGTTGCGGCTGCTAAAGACGGATCACGTGGATCTCTACCAGTTTCACGCGCTGACAAGATGACGGACCTGGACAAGGTGCTGGGGCCGGGCGGGGCGATTGAGACGATGGAGGCGGCGAAGAAGGAAGGGAAGATTCGCTACATCGGGTTCTCGGTGCACTCGGCGGAAACGGCGCTGGCGGCGATGGACCGTTACAAATTTGACACGATTCTGTTTCCGGTGAACTGGGTACTGTTTACGCAGGCGGGGGTTGGCCCGCATACTCTGAAGAAGGCACAAGAAAAGCAGATGGGCATTCTGGCGTTGAAGAGGATGGCCAAGACAGCATGGGCGGCGGACGTGGCGGCGGGGTGGGTGGGTGGTGGGTGGTTGGTGCGCGTGGTGCGCCTGCGCGCGCGCACACACACAGGGGGGGGGGGGGGGGGGGGAGGAAGCGTGGAGGGGGGGGGGGGGCACCAGCAGCAACAAGTCTGGTGCTGCTGCTGCTGGTGCTGCACACATCATGCTGGTGGGT
>CAVZNB010000039.1:0-19530 GCA_963776535.1 uncultured Acidobacteriaceae bacterium
ACTTGGACCGTGGGCAAGCACAGGACTGGCCATATGGAGGGTGTCGTCCACTCGGCTGTGGCTGAGGTGGTCTGGGCTCTGCCGCTTGCACCCTCTATATGCCCAATCCAGAGACGGGTTTTCGCCTTCGTCGTGGCCTCGCGCGTCCGCACTCGTTTTGAGCGCAGCGCACCGCCGCGAGTTACAGCTAATTTTTGGGATGCGTTGGGGTAGGGCCCACCTTTGCACACACACTAGTCTTTGCCGAATCTCCAGAAGTTGGGCCCGCGGCTCGAGCAAGTTATGGCACGACGACCATGCTTGCCCGTGACCGTGCGTCCTCGTTTGGAGCAGACGGGGACTGGTATGTTGCCGGACCATTCATGACAATTTTGTAAATATTCACCCAGGACCCTTAGGGTAGTATACATGAACTTTGACTGATCACAACAACCAGAATGCCGACCTTGGTAATTTCTCGACTCCGATTTCAACCTACGCACCATCATTCCCGGCAGTTTCTTCACCTACGACGTCTCAGGCTCGCTCCATTCTTCAGCGTTGTCCTCTTCCCATCCAACGTCGCTCCAGCTCCGTTAGCGCCTACCGCGACTGTCGAACTGGCCCCTCTCCGTATTCTTCCGATGCCTACCGACATCCTCCTCATCCAGCTTCTGTTACACAAATCGTTGCATTAAGTGTATCCGAGTTCTTCGCCTCATGATGGTTTTTCGGCCAACTTTCCGTTTGCCGGTCTTGCCCCTACGCTTGGCTCGCGAAGTGCCGAGCTCGTTCGACATCTTGGCTGCACTCGTCAAATAAAAGCCGGATCCATACCAGCGACGCGCAACTTCGACGGCCTGTCCGGCTCGAATTTCCGACCGCCACGCGACCGTCGGTACCTCTGTTGGACCGTTTGGCCGGACCCGCGCCTGCCGAGTGCTAAGCCTCGTGTTTTTCTTTTCGTTTAGTTTGGCTTGGCACCACCCGACCGGGCCGGACCGTCACTGGGACCCCAGCATGCCAGATCTCGGCCCGGGTACTCCCACTACATTGCCGAATCTCGATATTGGGTGGGCCAGACCTAGGGCGCTTTTTTTAGACATCAAGGTTACACTATGTAAGCATCTTAAGCGCCTGATTTAACCATGCCTATAGAAGCAGCCTCCAAGCCATTAGCCAACGTTCTGCTTTTACCAATCACGTCGGCAGCTATTTGTTTTGCTTTAGCTTTGTTTTTCAGCCTAATTTTACTGGCTAGTGAATGCATTCCAGCACGCTTCAAGACGACTACGCCTATGCACTCTGTATTTGCTTCAGAATCTTCTCGCGTGTAACAGTCAGCTCAGTTACGAAGTAGCAGGGTAATGTATTTCATCAAAATAATAGGGGGCGCACGCTTACAGGCTCTATGATATTTACTTTATAATATTTTTACTCCCTAAAAGTACAGACGTGGGTCTGCGCCCACCCCCATAGTTACTTTGTCTTCCTTTGCTTTCAATCTGTGGTGGGTTTCACCAGCACCCGACCTGGCCGGACCTCGGGCGAGCCTTCGAATGCTCATACCCACGGTAATCTGCGCGCGGCTCCAGTTCCACAGGTTACGACGCGCACGCCCACCAGTTTACCGTTCGCACCCCTGGAATGGGTGACATTCCGCACCACCGCACCAATCGCCATGGCGCCGCTCCGGTTTTCCAATTACCGCTCATCCGCGATGAGTTTCAACTTTGCTTCTGTTTCCATACCAATATGTTTTGATAGTGCCCCCGCGCAACATTTGGAGTGAAGAAGGGTTTGGGTTTTGAGTGTTCAGCCCCATCATCCATGCGGATCTGTAAAGAAGACGGCACCGGCTGCGCAGCGCCAGTAGCGAAGAAGAAAACAGGAAAGGCTCCCGCGTAGAGGGCGCTTTTATTCGAACTTTGCAAGTGAAGAACTACTAAAGTTGCACGTTCTTCCGCTGCCTTTTTTTTTCGTGCGGACTGCGCTTGGTTGTTTGCCGGGCGGCCACTGGCACGATGCCTTGTTTGGCGGCCCGACTAAACGGTCAAGCTCGCGTTTGCGTATTTTGCGCTTTGAGCGCGCCGCAGGCATTCAACCAATAAACAACAAAAACGATTTTTCCGTTTCGGGAGAAGCTTAATCACGAAGAGCGTTTGCAGTCTGCGGTTTGTAGAGCATCCCAAATCTAAATACCTCCATAAGCTTCTCCGCGGCAGCCGACCATCCAGCACAGCAACACCAGCAGCAACAGCACCGACGGACAGAACTGGCACTGGGACCCGGTGACAGGCGGCGTAACGTACGCGGCGACAGGCTACCGGAATCCGCAGTGCTCGGCCTGCTTCATCAACTCGGTGGAAGATTCGCTGGATTCCATCCTGACCCTGGCCAAGACCGAGGGCATGCTCTTCAAGTGGGGCTCGGGCACGGGCACCAACCTGTCCACCATCCGCGGCTCCAAGGAAATGCTCTCCGGCGGTGGCGAGGCCTCCGGCCCGCTCAGCTTCATGCGCGGCTTCGACGCCTTTGCCGGCGTCATCAAGTCCGGTGGCAAGACCCGCCGCGCGGCCAAGATGGTGATCCTCAATGTGGATCACCCGGACATCATGGAGTTCATTGAGTGCAAAGCCAAGGAAGAGGCCAAGGCCTTCGCGCTCATCAAGGCCGGCTATGACGGCAGCGGTCCGGACTCCGAAGCTTACTCGTCCATCTTCTTCCAGAATGCCAACAACTCCGTCCGCGTCAGCGACGAGTTCATGCGCGCCTACGAGAACGATGGCGAGTTCACCACGCGCTCTGTGAAGACCAAGGAGCCCGTAGCCACTTACAAAGCGCGCGACATCATGAAGAAGATTGCCGAGGCCACCTGGCTCTGCGGCGATCCCGGCATGCAGTTCGACACCACCATCAACAAGTGGCACACCAGCAAGAACACGGCGCGCATCAACGCCTCCAATCCATGCAGCGAGTACATGTTCCTGGACAACTCCGCCTGCAACCTGGCCAGCTTTAACCTGATGAAGTACGTAAACGCGGCCGGTGTTTTTGACATCGCCGCCTACCGGCACTCCATCTCTACGGTCATTACGGCCATGGAGATCCTGGTAGACAACTCGGGCTATCCCACTGAAGCCATTGCGCGCAACTCCCACGACTACCGTCCGCTGGGCCTGGGCTACGCCAACCTGGGCGCGCTGCTCATGGCCTTCGGTCTGCCTTACGACTCCGCAGCCGGCCGCGACCTGGCTGCCGCACTCACCGCCATCATGTGCGGCCAGGCTTATCTGCAATCGGCCGTCATCGCCGCCAACTGCCCGCCCATCGCCTCCGCTACTCCGCTCACCGCGTCGGTCGAGCGCCAGGGCGGCGCCTGCCCCGGCTTCTACGTCAACCGCGAACCGTTCCTTGACGTCATCCGCATGCATCGCGCCGAGGTGAACAACATCGGCAAGTCGCGCCAGAGCGGCGAGCCCTTCAGCGTGCCGCAGCTTGACAGCCTCATCGACGCCAGCCGCGAAAGCTGGGACACCGCGCTCATCTTCGGCGAAAAGTATGGCTATCGCAACTCGCAGACCACAGTCCTCGCCCCCACCGGCACCATCGGCTTCATGATGGACTGCGACACCACCGGCATCGAACCCGACCTGGCGCTGGTCAAGTACAAGAAGCTGGTCGGCGGCGGCATGATCAAGATCGTCAACAACACCGTGCCCGCGGCGCTGTTCAAGCTCGGCTATGACAACGACGAAGTCAACGCCATCGTCAGTTACATCGACGCCACCGGCACCATTGAAGGCGCGCCCGGCATCCTGCCCGAGCACCTGGCTGTCTTCGATTGCAGCTTCAAGCCGTCCAAGGGAACCCGCTCCATCCAATACATGGGCCACATCAAGATGATGGCCGCCACCCAGCCGTTCCTCTCCGGCGCCATCTCCAAAACCGTCAACCTGCCCCATGAGGCCAGTGTGGACGATGTGGCCGAGGCATACGCAGAGAGCTGGCGTCAGGGCATCAAGGCCGTTGCTATCTATCGCGACGGCTCCAAGGGTACGCAGCCGCTGAATACCAGCATGGACGCCAGGAAGGAGCCCTCGGCTCTGGACGCTGTCGGCACCCGGGTGCTGGCCCATCTGGCCGCCAACCAGGCCCCTGCCGAAGCCGATGTCAAGGCGCTCGAAGCCAAGATCGGCGAAAAGCTCGAGGTTACCGCCAAACATGTGATTGCGGCGGCCGCGGGATTCCAGTCTGCATTGGATGAAATCGCCAAGGCTGCCGCCGTGCCGCTTCTTGCTGCATCCCCAGTGATGAGCAGTCAACCCAGGAATTCCGCGCAGGACCCCAACGGTCCCCCCCGCGCGGTGCGCCACCGGCTGCCGGAGGAGCGCGCCTCCATCACCCACAAGTTCTCTGTCGGCGGCCACGAGGGCTATATCACTGTAGGCCTCTACCCCACTGGCCAGCCCGGCGAGATCTTCATCAAGATGGCCAAGGAGGGTTCCACCGTCTCCGGCCTCATGGATGCATTCGCCACCTCCATCTCGCTGGCCCTGCAGCACGGCGTGCCCCTCAAGGTTCTTTGCGAGAAGTTTGCCCACACCCGCTTTGAGCCCTCCGGCTGGACCGGCAATGAGCAGATCGGCTACGCCAAAAGCCTCATGGACTACATCTTCCGCTGGCTCAACCTGCGCTTCCTCTCCGGCACCCAGCTCTCGCTGTTCGCCGGCCTGGCCCCGCAGGCGCCGCAGCTGCCCGCCTCGCCCAGCCTCATCCCCGATCCGGAAGACGAAGCCGGCTCCTCGCAGGACCATCTTGCCCGGCTTGCCGAGGAAGTGGCCAGGCGTCTGAACAGTGTCACTGGCCAGACGAACGCGGGCGGCGGCATTGCGCCTGAGCCGCAGCCCCGGGCCTCCTCAACCTCCAGCCCCGGGGTCCCCAGCGACAGGTCTTCGTCGATGGGGTGGAGCCCCACCCACGGTCCCGAACTCCACGATCGTGGTATCTACCACGCTTCAGAAGCCATGCGCGAGATGTACGAGATGGGCGATGCGCCCAGCTGCTCCACCTGCGGAGCCATCATGGTTCGCAACGGTAGCTGCTACCGCTGCATGAGCTGCGGCTCCACCAGCGGCTGCTCCTAGCGCGGATCGAAACTACGGCTACAACAACACGTGGGGTTACGCATAATTCAAATGCGTAACCCCATCGCTTTCAGGTCTGCACCGCGCCCGACAAAAAGCCTGCATGCAACCCCGCGCTCAACGGGCTCCCCTTCACCGCAGACTCCGCCGTCATGCTGTATATTGGCGCTATGCCGACGACCATGAAGGACATAGCACGTGATCTGGGAGTCTCCGTGGTCACGGTGTCAAAGGTCCTGCGCAACCACGAGGACATTGGAGAAAAGACTCGGAAACGGGTCCTCGACCGTGTAAAAGAACTCAACTACACGCCAAACCTCGCTGCGCGGAGTCTGGTTACCGGACGCACCTATCTGGTGGGTCTGGTGGTGCCCGATCTGCTGCATCCATTCTTCGCTCAGATCGCCAAATCTCTATCAGGCGTGCTCCTGAAAAAGGGCTATTGCCTCACCATCTCCACATCGGAAGAGAACCCCAAACTGGAAGCACATGAAATCGACCGCCTCCTCGCGCGCCGCTTGGACGCGCTGGTCATTGCTTCATCCTGCAAGGAGCCGGCGCTCTTCGAACGCATCCAGAAGGAGGGCCCGCCGCTCGTACTCATCGATCGCCGCTTTTCCGGACTGGATGCCAATTTTGTAGGAACGGACGACGAGGCAGTTGGCAGATTAGCCACTGAACACCTGATCCAGGTTGGCTGCGAGAGGATTGCTCACCTGCGTGGTCCTGACAGCAGTCCCGGCATCGGGCGTCTCAAGGGTTATCTTGATGCATTGGCCGCGCACAAGCTCTTTCCCTTGCCAGGCTATATCTCCACGCCGCGCATGGCGGATGTGCATAGCAAGGAAAGCGGAGCGGAACTAATGAAGCAGCTGCTTTCGCTCAACCCTCGTCCAGACGGCGTATTCTGCTTCAACGATCCGATGGCAATCGGAGCCATTCATCACATTCTCGATGCCGGCCTGCGAGTCCCTGAAGATATCGCTGTCATTGGTTCCGGAAACCTCCACTATGACGCAGAGTTGCGCATTCCTCTTTCCAGCATCGATCAACAAACCGAGCAGATCGGAAATCGGACTGGGCGGTTGACGCTGTCGCTCCTGGAGTCCAAGACGCGTCCAAGGAATAAGACCTTCATCCTTCAGCCGCAGTTGGTTGTCCGTGCATCCTCTGATCGAAAGGGGTAGACGAATAAGACGCCTGTGAAGCGTGCGACGAATGTCCAGGAATTGTGACCGGCATCCGTTCCGGGTGATTCATGGGCTTCGCGCACTCCCCAGCCGCTCTCTGCGGGCCAGATACCCCGGTGCTCCAGTCCCCGACTGAGTCACTTCGTCTTCATCGGCAAAGTCCTTCGCCCTCTCAGGCTCGGTTCTTGCTCTCGACGAATGCTTCCAATCGTTTCAGAAACACCGGGGCCCATTCCTTACCCTTGCGGCTGATCCTGCGCCGGCTCAATGGTTCGGTAGCTCGCATTGCCCTTCGACCACACCAGCAGCAGAAGCGCCTTCCCATCCTGGTTGCTGTGCACCTCCTGGGCAAACTGGCTTGCCGACTCCGCCGGCTTGCGGTTCACTTCCAGAATCACATCTCCTGGTTGAATCCCCGCATCGTCCGCCGGGCTTGCCGGGCGCACACTCTCCACCACCACCCCGTGCAGTTGGTCAGGCGCATTGATCTGCTGCCGCGCATCCGCCGTCAGGTTGCTCACCGCCAGGCCCAGCTTGCCAGTCTTCGCGCCATGCGCATCGTCCTCGCTGTCGTTGCTGGCCACTTCGGAGTTGCCGTGGAACTGCCCCACCGTCAGGTTCAATGTCTCTGGCTTGCCATTGCGCACCACGCCCAGCGCAATCTTCGTTCCCGGAGCCATTTCGCTCACTGCAACCTGTAGCGCGCTGCCGTTGTCAATTTTGTTCCCGTTCAACGCGGTAATCACGTCGCCCGTCTGAACGCCGCCGCGGCTGGCTGGCGAGTCCGGTGTCACCTGCGCAACAATTGCCCCGCGCGCATCCTCAAGATTGAAGAACTGCGCATTCGCCGGTGTCACATCGTTCATGCTGATCCCCAGGTACCCGTGTTCCACCTTGCCGTTCTTGATCAACTGCTCCGTAGTCGCGCGCACCAGTTGCGACGGAATCGCAAACCCCGCGCCCGCAAACGAGCCGCTGTTCGAGATGATGAATGTGTTGATGCCCACCAACTCGCCGTGCGCATTCACCAGCGCGCCACCGGAGTTGCCCGGATTGATCGCCGCGTCCGTCTGGATAAAGTCGCCCGGCTTGCGCGGATCGTCCGAGTAGGGATTCGGCCTGTTCACCGCGCTCACAATCCCGCGCGTTACTGAGAACTGGAAGTACCCGAACGGGCTGCCGAAAGCCAGCACCGTCTGTCCCGGCTGCAGCTTGGTCGAGTCGCCCCACGTAATACTCGGCAGGTTGGTTGCATTCACCTTGATCACCGCCAGATCGGTCAGCTTGTCCACGCCAATCACCTTTGCGTTCAGCACCCGCCGGTCGTTCAGCGTCACCTTGATGTCCGTGGCGCCATCCACCACGTGATTGTTGGTCACAATGTAACCGTCCGGCGAGATGATAATGCCGCTCCCCACGCCGTGCTCAATCTGCGGCTGCTGCTGTTGCATCTGCGGCAACTGCCCAAAGAACTGTTGCAATCCCGGCGGCAGCCCCTGCATCTGTCCTCCGGAGATCTCCGCCTCGTCCTTGCTGCGCGCCGTCACCGCCACGTTCACCACCGCCGGCGTAACCCGCGCCGCAACCGCTTCCATCGCGCGGTCGAGAGCCGTCAAGGCTTCCACGCTGTTGTCATCGATGGCTGTGGCCGCGTGCACATTGCCGTGGCCCACATACAGCGCCGCGCCCAGGGCAAAAGCCCCCACAATTGCCGCGGAGCCGCCCACCATCTTTGCAATACCAACTAATTGATTAGTTGCTAGTTTCATGGTTCTTTTTCTCCTTGTTCCTGTTGAGAGTTGTCTTGAATTGGGCAACGCCACGCGCCGTGCCCGTTGCTCTTAAATCTGTACGATCAGCCAGCCGTTCGCAAACGGAATGGCCGCATAACGCGGTTGAATGTCCTGCACCCGATTGGCGTCTTCATCGGAGCTCCGAATCGGGGAAGTGCGAACCCCATGCTCCACCGCGAACACCAGTTGCGGAGCGGCCGCCCTGTCACTCCACTCCGTCATTACCACCCAGGTTTGCTGCTGCTCGGCCGCGGGCCTTCTGGCGCTGCGCATCACGGCATTCCTGTGCACCGGCTTCGCCGCCGCAAACGATTGCTGCGCCCCCTGCTGCGAGCCGGGCCCCATCACCGCCTTCACCATCTGCGCATGAGCTGTACCCATCAGCTCAGCCCTCGCTCCGCGCATCTCATCGGCCGGCAGTACCTGTGCCTGCACCGTCTCCTGCGCCTGCGGAACAAAACTAACCAGCTGCGGACTGCGCGCCAGACCCGCGGCGCCCGCCAGCACGCCCGCGATCAGGCAGGCCGTCAACAGAACCGATCGCCGTGCGCTCATCCGTTCATTCGGCCGTCGCAGAATCCGATGCACCCGCCGCACCAGTTCCGACTGCCGCTCCCACGCGCCCAGCACCAGAGACAGGCTGCGCCGCAGCATCGAGTACTCCGCCAGCCGCGTCAGGCAAATCGCATACGCCTTGCGTCCGTAACTCGAGCGCAGCACGCTGTCGTCGCAGGCCAGCTCACGCTCCGCGCACAGCCGCCGCTCCACCCAAAGCAGCGCCGGATTCAGCGGGAACAGCATCAGCGCAATCTTTTGCAGCAGGTTGGTCCAGTCGTCGCCCCGGCGCAGATGCTCTATCTCGTGGATCATCACCTGCCGCAGCTCAGCCTCGGTCAACCGCTCCTTGAGCGACGGGGGCAGCAGAATGCGCGGATGGAAGAACCCGAAAACACTCGGCCGTTCCACTTCCTCTGAAGTGCAAAGCTCCGCAGCCCGCCTCAGCTTCCCGCCCGCAGTTCTCACCTCAAGCAGCGTCCCCAGCGCATCGTCTCCAGCAACCGGAGTCGCCCGCCGCGCCAGCTCTCGGGCGCGGACCGCGCTCGCCGCCAGCAGCACCCCACGCACAACGGCCAGCGCCGCCCACGCTGCCGCAATCCCAACACTCCACTCCAGGCCCAGCTCGAAAGGCGCATGCCGCTCGCCAATCCCCACCGTCCCATGCGTTCCCATCGCCGGCACAAAATGCAGCGCCAACAGCAGCAGAAAGACATTCAGCCATACCACTGACCGTGCCGCCGCGCTCAACCCAGGCATCAGCCGTAGACACAGAAACACGCACCCGGCAAGCACCGCGCCTTCCCAAATCGCCGATACCAGCGTGCCTGCCGCCACAGCAGCAAAGGACGAAGTGAAATGAAGGAGCGCTTCCATCTAGTGCCCCTCCATTGTTCCTGCTAAAAAATGGTCTGTCATCCTGAGCGAACGGGGCCCCAGGCGCTTTTCAGCCTGGGGGTGGTGAGTCGAAGGACCTGCATTTCCGAGGCTCTCGACACACCAGCTGCTCTCATCAAATGCCGCGAATCTCTGTGACGCCACGCTAGCTCTCCTCCAGAACTTGGTCCTTCGCGTCCACTGCGGCGTCTTCCTGCCCATCGTCCGGCGCCAGCGCAATGGCCTCTTTCAGTCGCCTCAGCTCTTCCGGGCTAATCTCCTCATCGCCCAGCAAAGACAGCAGAAGCCGCTCCCGCGAGTCGCCAAAGTACCTCTTCAGCACATGCCGTACCTCGGACCGCCCGGCTTCCTGCTCGCCCACCGCGGAGCTGTACAGAAACGCCCGTCCCTCCTGCCGGTGGCTCACGTACCCCTTGTTTTCCAGGATCCGGATGGTGGTTAGAACCGAGTTATACGCCAGCTCCCCCTCGTCCGCCGTCGCCGTCACCATCTCCGCGACAGTCGACTCCCCCCGGTCCCAGAGAACCTTCATGAGCCTTAACTCGGCCGGCGTCAACGTGTTGGATCTTTTTGGAGGCATTCTGATTTCACAGTCCGGGGAAGCGGTCTTCGAAGCGGTCTTCACTACTCTCTGCCTCTACAGACGTATAACTAATCATTTAGTTGCTATCCTACCCCGAAAAAATTTGCGGGCGGGCGGATTCAAGGAACAAGTGCCAGGTGCCCTATCCATTTCACAGCCCCATCGTGAAATGGGTGGGAAGCCACAAACCCTACTGGCACGCCAGCGCCGTCCTCCCCACCGCAGGTGCCCGTCCCAGAGGGACGGGACGACAATAGCCCCGTGTAAGCGCAGCGCAACCCGGGGAAAGCGCCAATGAAGCCCCCCGCGTCCTGGAGGGACGCGGCCAAGAGACCCTTTCGGCGAACTCCACTCGCCCATCCCAAAACAATTGGAGCGTTGGCGAAGGGCAGGAAGCCAAAAAAATCATGACGCGCCAGCGCGGCCGCAGATTTCCGCGGGAGGTTTGCATAGTATTTCGCGCTTTGCGAGCACTATAGGGATTGAGGAGTTAAGCGATGGAGATCGCATCAAAATGGCCCAAGATTCGCCTTTTATTCTCTCTGGACCCCACCCCTCCCCCACCCTTTTCTTCCAGCCCCATGAAAACAATGCGGTTAGACCCTAAAAAGTGGCAAAAAGCGCCATATTGGGACAAAGGATGGCAGGATTCCACGACTTCTCCTTCATCCAGACCTTCATCCAGAAAGCAGGCGCCCACTTGCACCCTTGCAGTTCAAAAGTCGTGGTGGTCGTCCACCAGCCCGGCGATCGTCTGGACAGGCAATTCATTCTGCCCGGCCTGCACCGAACCCGCGCTGGCAGCCTCCGTCTGCGCCCGCAGCTTGGCCACTGCCAGCCAGTTGTCCTTGTGCGGCTGGTCGGCAATCCACGGCGGCAGCGGCATGCACAGATAGTTGCTTAGCGTCTCCGCGTAGCCCTCGTAAAGCGCCCGCATCTCCCGCAGCCGCTCGTACGAGTGCCCGTCCCGGCAGACGCTCACCCCGCTCTGGCACAGCAGGCTGTAAAGCTGGTCGTAGCGTGCCTGGGGCAGCCGGTCCGGCGCATGGCTCGTTGGCGCCAGCGAGAAAATCTGCGCCAGGTCCACCAGCGCATGCCGCGCCATGGCAAAGGTCAGCTGCGCCTGCCGCGCCTCGTGGCCCTCGCACGCCGGCAATCAGCAGTGCCGAGGTGTCCAGCACCGCCGTCAGTGCGCTGATCCAGCTCTGGTTGCTGTGCTGCGAGCGGAAGTAGCACAGCAGCGGATAGGAGATGTGGCTCTCCAGCAGCTCCGCCGACCAGCGTTCCCACTCCACCAGCAGCAGCGCCAGCGCCTGCTCTCCGCCCTCGTACGAGTGCCGGCGCAGCAGTTCCGCGGCCGTCGGCGGCGAACCGGCCCGCGCGTCCAGCAGCGAGATGCTCACTTCGCGCCGCGAGAATGCGCTGTACAGCACCGGAAAATAGCCCATCACCACGGCCAGCAGTCCCAGCCCCGTGCCCGACTCCAGAATCACCACCGCCCGCGCCCACCCGCTGTGCGGCGTCACATCTCCCAGCCCCAGCGTGAAGATCGTGGTCCCGCTCACGTAGAAGTCCGAGCGCAGCCCCGGCCCCATCGTGCTGTCGTTGAACGGGCTGCCCAGCGCGTAGTAGATCAGCGCAAAGCCCACCACCATCGCCCCCGCCCACACCGCCAGCAGAAAAATCAGCGACATGGGCCCGTAGTAGCTGAACACCGTCTCCCGCCTGCGCGTCTGGCAAAGCCGCTTGGTGAAGAACACCCACGGCCTCCACGTGACGATATAGAAGATGCGCGTCAGCCGGAATCGTCCCGTCGCCCGCCGCGGCAGAATGATGGTCTGAAAGGCATCCAGCAGCACGGCAAACAGGCAAAGCACGCCGGCAATCAAAGTAAGTATCTGCATCGGCCCTCCCAGGAATCAGAGCGCCTGAAAGACGGGGGATGCGCTCCGTTCCTTCAATGTACCTTAGAGCGTCTTCGCAGGAGCGCCCGCCGGGGCAGGGAATCGGCCAGCCCCTCAACGCGCCAGCCGGTAAACCTCTGACCCCGCCAGAAGAAACGCGCCCGTCCCGAACACATAGCTCGATTGCGCCGTGAACGCCCCCGGCGCCGCTCCAATCGGCTGGATGCATCCCAGCCGCCCATCCTCGTAGACGTGGGCCAGCAGTCCCTTCCACGCGCGCTCCACCACCGGCCTGTACTTCTTCCGATCGAGAATTCCCGCGTTGATGCCCCACGCAAACCCGTACGTGTAAAACGCCGAGCCGGAGTTCTCCGGCAGCTTGTAGGCGTCCGCATCCAGCAGCCCCGGCCGCCACAGCCCGTCCGCCCCTTGCAGCGACGCAAGCTCCTCCGCCATCTCCTTGAACTGCGCCACGTACCGCCACCGGCTCGGATAGTCCTCAGGCATCTCCGTCAGCACCCGCGCCAGCCCGGCAAAAACCCACCCATTCCCGCGCGACCAGTAGACGCTGCTTCCATTCGCCTCGTGCGCGTTCAGGAAGCTCTTGTCGCGGAAGTACAGGTGGTCCTTCGTGCTGTAGAGCAGCCCCGACGTAATCCACCACTCGCGGTCCATGAAGTCCAGGTACTTGCGGTCGCCGGTCGCCCGCGCCAGTTTCGCCAGCACCGGCGGAGCCATAAACAGCGCATCGCACCACCACCACAGCGGCTGCTCCGGATTGTCCGGCAGCAGCATCACCGCATCCACGCGCTTCTTGGTCGGAGCCAGCATCGCTGCGTCGTGCGATCGGAGATACAGGTCGAGATATGTCTGGCTGATGGCAATGTCGTCCGCATGCGCCACGCGCGGGCCCGGCTCAAAGTGAAAGCCTCGCGCCATCGTCAGCATCGCATCCCGGTATTTCTCACCGCCGGCTGCATCCGGCACCGCCATGAACCCCGCGTAAAGCGCCGCAAACGTCCAGTCCTGGTCGAAGCCCTGCGACGCTCTCGCCAGTTGCCAGTCCGCCACTTTTTGCATGGCGCGTGCAACCTGCCTGCGTTCCAGCCTGGCTGACAGGTCGCGAGCCAAAGCGGGCTCTGTCGCCGGGGAATCGCCCACCCATGAGGGCTCTCCGGCATTGGCTGACTGAGCGGCCAGGCAAGCAGGCAACAGCAAAAGCAGCACCGCGAAACACCCGGCCCTGCTCATCCTGGGGAGAGCCCTGGGGTGCCCCAGCCATGCGAGAGATCGATCAACTTGGGAATCTGGCTTCAGATGATTCATCGTTCCCCCACACTCACTTGGGCGCTGTAGCCCGAAGTCGGAATTCTAATCCAGGCAACACCCCGTATGGAGTTCGCCCCGCAGATTTCACCCGCGATTTGCACGCCACAACCTGCGGCTGCAATCATCCTTGCGAAGTTCTTTGGGGAACTCCCGCCATGACCAGAATCAGCCTTACCCTTTTAGGTGCTGCATTGACCATCATCCCAAGCCTCTCCGCACAACCCTCCGGCTGGCCGCCCGCTCCCGGCCATGTCACTCTGCCGGTGTGGCCCGGAACCGCACCCGGCGCGCCGGCCAACCCTCCCGCCGAAGCCGACACCACCACCGCCAAAGACAACCTCATCGCCGGCCGGCCGGTGGTGCGCCTCGGCAACGTCTCCATCCCCACGCTCACTCTTTACTCGCCCAAAGGCTACAACTCGGGCGCAGCCGTGGTCGTCTTTCCCGGCGGCGGCTACAGCATCCTGGCCATCGATCTTGAAGGCACCGAAGTCTGCGACTGGCTCAACTCCATCGGCGTCACCTGTGTCCTGCTCAAGTATCGCGTCCCCGGCTCCGGCCCCTACCCCAAGTCCCCCGCCGCGCTTCAGGACGCGCAGCGCGCCCTCGGCCTGGTTCGCGAACATGCCAGAGAATGGGGCATCGATCCCAAGCGCATCGGCGTCCTCGGCTTCTCCGCCGGCGCGCATTTGGCCGCCGCCATCAGCACTCACTTCGAGAAGCGCCTCTATGACCCCGTCGATGCCGCCGACCAGCTCAGTTGCCGTCCCGACTTTGCCGTCGTAATCTATCCGGGCTATCTTGCCCTCGCGGACAAAAACTTCGCCCCCAATCCCGACATCGTCCCCACCGCCGACACCCCGCCCACCTTCCTCGTGCAGGCCGAAGACGATCCGGTCCACGTCGAGAACGCGCTCGTCTACTTCCAGGCCCTCAAGAACGCCAAGGTTCCCGCCGAGCTGCACATCTACGCAAAAGGCGGCCACGGCTACGGCCTGCGCCGCACCGCAGATCCGGTAACCACCTGGCCAGAAGCCGTAGATGCCTGGTTGCGCACCATCCACGTCATCTACGCGAATTGAGCGACAATCATCCCCATGCTCCTCGCTGTGCTCACCATCTCCGACCGCTGCTCCCAGGGCCTGCTGGAAGACACCGCAGGCCCTGCCGTCGCCGCCCTGCTCCGTGCTGAATGGCCCAGCGCGCAAATCTCTACCGCTCTGCTCGCCGACGACGAAGCTGCCATTGCCGCCGCTTTGGAACAGTTCGCCCTTGACGGCGCCGCTCTCGTCCTCACCGTCGGCGGCACGGGCCTCGGCCCTCGCGATCGTACCCCCGAAGCCACCCGCCGGATCATCGATCGTGAAGCGCCCGGCCTGGCCGAAGCCATGCGCTTTCACGGCGCCCAACGCAACTCCTATGCCTGGCTCTCGCGCGGAGTGGCCGGGCTCAAGGGCTCAAGCCTCATCCTCAACCTGCCCGGCAGCCTGCGCGGCGCGGAAGAGAGCCTCGCATCCATCCTGCCCCTGGTCCGTCACGCTCTGGAGATTGCCGCCGGCGGCCAGACCCACCCATAAATCGCATTACCTCGCACTTTCCCCGCATGCGCGACGGGAAACGCTTTCCAGAAGTGCTCTTCCCATCCCGCTTCTTCTCCTGCGTTAAACCCATTCTCCATCCCAGAACTCTCCATAACCTGCATCTTTCACGCCGCTTGCGACAACTTTTTTCGCGCGCGCTCCTCTGAGAAACACCCGGTAAGCGTACAATCGTTTTACCCGTGAGCGTGCCCAGAAGCAATCCCAACCGCCGTCCCGGAGCTGTCAGCATTCGCGATGTCGCTCGTCGCGCTGGCGTCTCCATCGCCACCGTCTCGCGCGCCGTCAATCGCATTCCCACCGTCGATCCGGCGCTGTCTGAGCGTGTCTGGCGCGCCATTGAAGAAGTCGGTTACCTGCCCAATACCCAGGCCCGCGCGCTGGTCTCCGGCCGCAGCCGCATGCTCGGCCTCATCGTCTCCGAGATCACCAACCCCTTCTTCCCTGAGCTGGTTCAGGAGTTTGAGAACCTGGCCGTCGCGCAGGGTTATGAAGTCCTCATCGGGTCCACCAACTACTCGCCCGAGCGCACCGAATCCCTCATTCGCCGCATGTTGCAGCGCAACGTCGACGGCGTCGCCGTCATGACCTTCGGCATTGAAGAAGAACTGGTGCAAAAGCTCGTGGAGCGCGAGTTCCCGCTGGTCTTTGTCGATGCCGGCCCAAACCTGCCCAATATCCGTGTCCTCAAGGTCAACTACGCCGAAGGAATTCGCCAGGCCGTGCAGCATCTGGCCGCGCTGGGTCATCGCAACATCTCTTTCATCACCGGTCCCCTGCGTCTGCGCTCCGCCCTCGCCAGGCGCGATGCCTTCCTCAGGTCGATGGCTGAACTGGGCCTCACCGTGCCCGCAGAGCACATGTCTGAAGGCGATCACACCATGGAAGGCGGCATGACCGCGATGGAGCGTCTCATCGACCTTCCCGAGCTTCCCACGGCCGTGCTCTGCTCCAACGACATGACCGCCATCGGCGTACTTCATGCCCTCTACAGGACCACGCACAGTGTTCCGCAGGATATTTCTGTCGTTGGCTTCGACGACATTCACCTCGCGCAGTTCATGCTGCCCCCGCTCACCACCGTGCAAATGTCCTGCAAAGACCTTGCCTCCGCCGCCGTCGAGGCGCTCCGCGCCGGCGTTGAGCAAGACCATCCCAGGGCAGCCAGGACCGAGTGGAACATTCGCACCCACCTCGTTGTGCGCCAGTCCACCACTTTCCCACGTGGAACCCTCCCCGCACTTGTCGAACGCGCCAGCCGCACCGGTTCCGGAAAACCCTGAAAATAGTCCGTCCCCATTTGGTAATCGCCCGGCTCACCCAAACAGAGTCCACCGGGCTGTCCCCTTTGTGCTATACCCTGCCGCTTTCTATCCATGCTACGGTTTCGGCAGGAGAACCACGTGACTCTCATCAATTTCCTATCCAAGCAGTTCATCAGCGTCATTGAGTGGGACGAGCCGCAAGACGGCATCCTTTCCTTCCGCTACCCCATGCAGGACCTGGAGATCCAGAACGGTGGCCAGCTCACCGTCAATGAGTCGCAGGCGGCCGCCTTCGTCAACGAAGGCAAGATCGCAGACATCTTTGGCCCCGGCCTGCACACGCTCAATACCCGCAATCTCCCCATCCTCACCAACCTGATGAACTGGAGCAAGGACTTCGAGTCACCCTTCAAATCCGAGGTCTACTTCTTCTCCATGCGCCAGCAGATCGACCAGAAGTGGGGCACGGCCACGCCCATCACGGTCCGCGACAAGGACTTCGGCGCCATCCGCCTGCGCTGCTTCGGCATCTACAGCTACCGCATCGCCGACCCGAAGGTGTTTTTCAACCAGGTTAGCGGCACCCGCGAGTGTTACTTCGCCGCCGACCTCGAAGGCCAGCTTCGCGACACCATTCTCGCCCACCTCACCGAGACCTTCGCCGCCAGCGGCCTGCCGTTCCTCGACCTCGCCGCCAACCAGAACACGCTTGCCGCAAAGATGGTTGAGCAGGCAAAGCCAGCCTTCGCTGCCCTCGGACTGGAAATGACGCAGCTTGTCGTCGAAAACATCTCCCTGCCCGACGAACTCGCCAAGATGCTCGACCAGAGCATCGGCATGAAGATGGTGGGAGACGTGGGGCGCTATACACAGTACGCCGCAGCTGAGTCGCTCGACCTGGCCGCCGCCAATCCCAGTGGAGGCAGCGGCTCTGGCCTGGGCGCGGGTGCAGGTATGGGCATGGGGCTTGGTGCCGGCGCGGCCGTTGCCCAGGTCTTCGCCAACTCATTTAAAGCGCCCGCAGCAACGCCGGCTGTCGCCGAACCCGCTGCTGCCGCCGCCAAATTCTGCGTCGACTGCGGCAAACCCATTGGCGCCAGCGCTAAGTTCTGCTCGGAATGCGGAAAGCCGCAATGACCTGCCCCAAATGCGGTGCTCCCATCACTCCAAGACCGGACACCGCTGGCTACAAATGCGACTACTGCCACGCTGTCTTCTATCCCGGTGAGGAAGATGACAGCGTCGAGGTTTCCGCTGAGCAGCCCGACCCCGGCAGCCTTACCAAGGCCTGCCCCATCTGCTCTGTGCCGCTGGTTCAGGCCAGCATCGCTAAATCACTAGTTCTCTACTGCACCCAGTGCCACGGCCTGCTCCTGCACATGCCCGTGCTGCAATCCCTGATCGAAGCTCTGCGCGCCAACCGCGACAAGCCGGCCGTCCAAACCCCTCCCGACTCCGGCGACCTGAAGCGCACCATCCAGTGCCCCCAGTGCCACAAGCGTATGGAGACCCATTTTTACGCCGGCCCCGGCAACGTCATCGTCGACTCCTGCGGCGACTGCTTCCTCATCTGGCTTGATCGCGGCGAGCTCACCCGCATCGCTCACGCTCCCGACGAAGACGACAAAGATGACTCCGGTTGGTAAGAAATATGGATATGAGCGGGTCGGTTAATTAAATAACTTAAAAAATATCTTGCAATAAGTAATAAAATTAATTATTGTTATTCTCGTACTTGAGAAACGAGAACACCCCCGCATGGATCAAACCTCCAAACCCGCTTCCGACTGGCAGGAACTTCTCCGCATCGCCCAGGGAGCCTCGCTCGTCGTCGAGCGCGTCCGCATCCCGGAGAAGGGAATCGCCGTCGAGGGCGAGTTTACCCTCCCCGAACTCGCGCGCCTCAGCCTCGAAGACCAGGTCTTTATCGTCGCCTTTCTCCGCTCGCACGGCTCCATCAAGGAGATGGAGCAGACTTTCGGCGTCAGCTATCCGACCATCAAGGCCCGCCTCAACCGCATCTCCGCCCAGCTCCATTTCGTTGAAACCGACCCATCGCCCTCTCGCGCGGAAATCCTCTCCCGTCTCAAAACCGGCGAGCTTTCCGCCGACCAGGCTATCCGCGCCCTGGAGGCTCTCAAATGACTCCCAACTTCGCCGTCATTGGCATTCAAACCCCGCACTGGCACATGCCCCGGCTCTGGTTTCCGCTCTTCCTGCTCTGGATCCCGGTCCTCCTGCTTTCGCCCATCATCTTCCTGGTGCTGGTCGCCGTAGCCATCGCCGCCAGAACCAACATCTGGAGCATTATCGCTCTCTGCTGGGGAATCCTCTCCAGCTTGCCGGGCACCGACATCCGCGTGCAAACCGATGGCAACCACGTCCTGGTCCGCATTCTGTAGACCAAAAAGCCGGGTGCCCCCATCCTTTTCACAGACCCATCGTGAAAAGCGTGGGAAACCCAAATCGCAACCCCAATTCCGCTCACGGGAGAAATCGAAATGAACGAAGATCGCCGCCAAATCCTCGAAATGCTCGCCGCCGGCAAAATCACCGCCGACGAAGCCGAGCGTCTCATTGCCGCCCTCGAACCCGGCCCCGCCACAACCGCCGGCCAGCAACCGGGCGCCACCACTCCCGGCAACCCCTCCAATGGCGCAGCCAAAACCCGCGCCAAATATCTCCGTGTTCTGGTCGACGCAGATCAGGAGATGACCGGCCTCAAAGGCCCAACCACAGTCAATGTGCGTGTGCCCATGCAACTGCTGCGCGCCGGCGTGCGCCTGGCCAGCCTCATTCCTGCCCAGGCCCACGAGCAATTCGACGACGCTCTCAACAAGCACGGCGTCCCGCTGACTTTGTCGCAGATCAAGCCGGAGAACCTTGAAGAGCTGATCGACCACCTTGAAGACCTGACTGTAGATGTGAATGGCAGCGAAGGAAACAAAACCAAGGTCCGCGTCTTTTGCGAGTAGGCCCGCGCTCGCGCGAAGCATCGCTCACACCCAATTCAATGGAGAAAACATCATGACCACCCTCGCCATGCGCAAGCCCCATGCCGATCGCGGCATCGAAGGCGTTGCAGCCAAATGGTACGCCGCCAACACAGCTGAGATGATGAAGGAGTACGTCGACCTTGCCCGCCGCATCTCCGCCCAACTCCCCGAGGGCAGTTCCGTGCTTGAAGTCGCGCCCGGCCCCGGCTACTTCTGCGTCGAACTCGCCCGCCTCGGCCGCTATGCCATCACCGGCCTCGACATCAGCCACTCCATGGTCACCATCGCCGCAAG